>NZ_JBLWYX010000042.1:0-5419 GCF_048266785.1 Marinobacter sp. | reverse complement strand
AGCAGGCGAAAACCGACACGCAGCTCGCGCGTGGCGTCATTCAGCGCCAGGCGATCGTCATCCAGCTGAGCCAGGCGTGGCAGCAGCTGGGCGATACGGTCGATGAAACTCGAGGCATCATCAGCGCTTTGGAGATTTTGAGGCGACAAGCTGGAGGTGATCTGGTGGTGGGTAACGCCTAAGGCGTAAGGTTGTATTTCGCATAATCTATATTATGTTAAATTACGTTTGTGATAATGGCTGTGCGTTGCCATCGCCACCTTTAGGTCCATTCCAGTGATCTGAACTAAAGATTCGAATTTCTGGTAACTACAGATTCGAAACGGGATTGAGCTCTCCGTTTCTAACCTTCGGTTCACTCTGTGCCCTCCCGTTTCCAATCTTTGGTTCACGAAAAAATCCGATTTCTAATCTTCAGTTCATGGATTGCCGTTCCATTTCGAATCTTTGGTTCACGTGCTTCGCCGTTTCTAATCTTCAGTTCACCGGAGCGTCCATTCGATTCGGTCACGCATCTCTCGATCAGTTGATCCCCTAAGCACCCGGTACTAGCCTGAATGAGTACAACGCACGTCGCGCTCGGGTACGCACGCCGATGGCTCTTAGGGCTTAGAGCCGGGATCAACGTCATGAAGATCGCGCCACAACCTCTTTTTGAGGTGCTTACTCGCTTCAAAAAGCTCGAGTTTCAATCCCCAGAGCTGCGATATGAGCTACCTGAGGTGCGCGCATTTCTGGAAGGGTTTCCAGCGGCGTTTCGCGCCAAGGAGGGATACGTTGCAGTACGTGCTTTCCTAAAAACCTGCAGCGATAACGAGACAACATTCAACAGCTACCGCACTCATGCAGAGCGCTTACTCCTTTGGTCGCTCCTGGAGGCCCAGAAGCCGCTCCTAGAGCTCAACCACTCGGATAGCGAGAGCTTCGTAGCATTCTGCCTTAAGCCGCCGAGCAGCTGGGTTGGGCCGGTTGTAAGGGACAGGTTCACTCGCATTGGCAGTCGGATGGCGCATGAGTCAGACAGCTACATGGTCAATGCCGACTGGCGGCCTTTCAATTGGCACAATCCCAAAAGCGATCGATCTACCTCCTCAGGATGCACCCCTCCTCCGCTATCCGGCCCACCATTGGGCCTATCTCAGGCGACCCTTAATAAGTGCATATCTGTATGCAAATGCCTCTTTGTCTATGCCGTTGGTGAGGATCTAACCGAGGTCAACCCATTCGCCTCTAACCGCCTTCCTTCACGGGGAAGACGTATTCCAGGGAGCAATGGAGCGCGTTCGCTGAGCAAGGATCAATGGCTATACGTGATTGATACAGCAGCTGGTATGGCTTCAGAAGACGTCCGACATGAGCGGACGCTGTTCATCCTCGCCACCGTTTACGCCATGTACCTGAACGTATCCGATTTATCAGGCAAAGGGCGCGACGCTCCGGCGATGAAGGATTTTCGCAGGGACGCTGCTGGTCTCTGGTGGCTCTATCTGCGTAAAGGCGCCCGGTTGGTAGACAGAGTTCGTGCGCCGCAGGAGTACCTGGATGTTTACCTTGCACGTTACCGGCGCATTTTAAACCTACCTCCCCTGCCCTCCGACGACGAGGCCGTACCTCTGCTATGTACCCTGGGAGGGCGACCAGGATTGTCCGACCACCACATCCGCGGACTCCTCCAGCCGGTGTTTGATTTGGCCCTTGTTCGAATGCGGCAGGACGGGTGGAGTGAAATGGAGGTTGATCAGTTGCGATCGGCATCGCTCCAGTGGATCCGCAACACCTCTGCCAGGCTTGCCTCACCGAACCTCAATACTTTTGAGTTACAAGCCGCTCTTCGGATACGTGATATAGCACGCTACACCGCCACGGTACCCGGTGAAGAGAGTGACAGCTAAAGGGGTCTGCTGCCCGTCGAAATCTGCAAATAAATCTGCAAAACAGCACATCTGCCATCTCTGAAGTGCCCATTCTAGAGGCCTTAAGCGGTCATTGGTAAAGGTGCAAAAAAATACGCATATTCACCAGTAAGCATCGTTCCGCCGAGCCTTCAAAAGAGCTTTCCCCAATCTCTATGGGCTAACGCGCTACACGCACTGGGTGCTCCACCGAAGCAACGTAGCGACACTCTTTTCATCCGGGCCTCTGAGTCGTAAATCACTGGCACGCCATCTTGGTTAAGCAACACACCGCCAGCCCCGATCAGCAGAGCATGGCCACCAACGACGTCATGTGCCGAGACCGGCACGAGAGAGATTCCCGCGATAGCGTCGCCGGCGGCTACGCGAGCCAAGCGATACGCAATACTGGGGGAAGGAACAAAAGCTGCGGGCGCGCACAACTCGGCGTTGAGTTCTGGCTTGTTTACTGCCGCTGTGCTCACTAGGACCTGGCAGCCCGCGTCCAGAGCTCGATGCGCAAGCTGAGCGGTCACTTTGCGGTTATTGCGGATAACGCTTCCGCTGCCTTCCGCCCATGAGATGCAATCGGGCCCCAGATCTGGAGTGACTGGTGCGTAGACCACACCGAGAACGGGCGTCGCATTGCGCAGAAGCCCTACTGAAACTGCAGATCCTTTACGCCCTTGTAGAAAATCGCTGGTTCCATCGTTGGGGTCTACAACCCAACAATACTCGTGGCCAGCCAGGCTGGTGCCTGTTTCTTCTCCCCAGAAATCGCATGGCAGAAGGTCAAGGAGCCCCCTGCGCAGTACCACTTCGATTTCGGCGTCTATTTCTGCCTTGTCGCCGTAGCCACGCGGCCCGCCTGGAAGATCCCACTCGGCTGCAAGGAGCTTGCCTGCCAACAGCACCTTCTCAGTGACGAGCTTTAGCAATTCCTGGTTCATGGTCGGGCGCCTGCGCTAAAGACCCTGCACTCAGTGTTGCACATCTGTGGGGTTTGCTGGGGGTCCGCTCCCCTGCCCCTTTACCAACTGTCGGATACCTGCTGGTACCGGCACCGTCGTGATAGAGGTGGAGCCCAGCGACGCCCCCGCAGAACCATCCAACGATAGCGGTGACACCTCACAGGCGGCGAACGCCGCACCTGCGCCGTCTGCTGCGCCCGCTGCCGATAGCGTCGACGCCCTGCTGGCACTGCTCGGCACCCCTGATACCGAACGGCCCCCACAGGGGCCGGAGGCTGCGCCGCCAGTTGCAACCTGCATCGATGAACCACCTGCACCCATGCGACTGCAGAAATTTGAGACTTTTCCTGCGAAACTCTCACTGCTCCCTGTCAATTGAGCACAAATCTGAAACAACCTCGCCCTAGAATGAGTAATTTCGAAATTTCTTCGCCTTAGCACCAGCACACCGAACTAGTGTGCGAGTCGCGACTGTCCGTGTATGACGACAACGCTGCCTCGACCGCCGCATAGGTGGAGGCATCAAACGGCTCTGGATCGAAGTCACGTGGAAGGCGACACCCTCCTCTCTCGAGCATTTCGGGTAGCAGGGCGCGATCCAGGCGCACCTCAGCAAGCAGATCGGGCCTGATCTCGCGCTGTACACCAGCGCTATCAAAGCGTTCGGTGCCAGCGGTGGCGAGCCTCGAGACCCGTCTGTTCAATCGTACGACTCGCACTGTCTCGCTGACCGCGGCGGGCCGGGTCTACGTCGAACAAGTCGCGCCGGCCTTGCGAGACTTGCAATCCAATCTGGAAGCCGTTCGATCACACGCGGCAGCACCAAGCGGCACGTTGAGGATCAACGCGAGCGCGGCCCGGGTCGCGCTGCTTCCGCTCGTGCTGGAGTTCATCCGCCAGTACCCCAAGGTACATGTCGACCTCGTCACCGAGGAGCGCCTGATAGATAACGTCGCCGACGGGTTCGACGTCGGAGTGCGTGCTGCGAATCTGGTACGCAGCGACATGATCGGAATCCCGCTCGGCCAGCGGCAGTGCTATGCGGTGGTCGGCACGCCGGCGTATATCCATAGGCACGGACGGCCGCAAACGCCAGCGGATCTTCTGCGACATTGCTGTCTTCGGATTCGCCTGCCAAACGGGGCGATCTTCCCTTGGCACTTAAGAGACGGTCAAGTCATGAGAATTGATGTAACCGGACCGCTTACGCTCATTCTGCGGATTCTGGCGGATTGGACCCCGCCCAGGGACGAGCTGTGCCTGTACTATCCGAACCGCCACAATCCGTCCGGTGCATTCAAGGCGTTCACGTCGCTTGCCCGAGCCAACCTGACCGGCAAAGCGCCCTCGCCTAATGCGCCCCATTCCGGAGGCGCTGAAACCAAGCCCAAGTAAGTGGCATAATTGCCATTAGTAAATCAGCCCAAGTGTCAGGCCCTTCAAGGTCGCAGCCGCGCGCGTCGAGCATTCCAGCTTGCGAAAGATGCTCTCGACATGGGTACGTACCGTACTCGGGCTGATATCCAGCATGCGCGCCACTTGTTTGTTGCTCGCGCCACGACTGATTTCCAGGAGAATGCGGCACTCGCGCTCCGACAGTACTGCCCCCCTTGCCTGAGCGAGCGTGCGTTCACCCCGTGCGGCAGCGATCACCGCTTCGCACGCGCCTGTGTCGAAAAGCCCGCGATCAGCATCTTGCTTGAGAAGCTTTGCCGCTTCCAACTCACCATAGGCCGGCCGCCACGGCCTACTTCCTCTCAGGGCGACCCAGGCGACAGCGGCAGCAAGAAGTCGATGCTCCGGGCGTAGCGCTGAAGCCGAAGCACCCCGAAAATAGCCACTGCCATCGAGTCGCTCATAGGCATGCGCGGCAATCTCCGCGCAACCGTCCAACTCGCTGATTGGCTTCAACGCCCTCTGCGTCCAGTACGGAAGGTCCAATCACTCGCTCTTCCGGTCGTCGCGTTCACGCATGAGCCAATAGGTCAGACCCAAGGCCAGTATCGTCCCCGCCAGGGCGGCCAATTTGGCAGGATCAACGTCGGGGTCAAGGATGATGAACTTGCGGGCCAGTGCCAGGATCGCGATCAGAATGACGGTCTTGACCTGGATGATGCTTTCCTTACGCAGCGCCACGCGCACGATGGAATGCTTGAACTCCATCGCGATCAAGAGCGTCATGATCATGCCGAACACACTCTGGAATACCTTGTGATCCAGGGGATTGAAGGCATCGAGAACCAGCAGCGTGAAGACGATGGCGATGAGCTGGAACAGCGACACCACGATGATGACGGCAATTACCGCCGACAGAACGAGGGCGACGACCTGCTCGAAGCGCTCGTAAACCGTCATCAACCGCCACTGGGAGCGCATCTCGTCAAGGGCCGTGTGGCCAGATTCTTTATGCATAAGCGTTGCTCTCTCTTTCAATGAAGCGCTAAGGAAGGTCTGAAGTAACCCTGTATTTCCGGTCGACTTCAGCCCTCGCTGCTTTTGAAAGCGGGCCGTCGATCAAAATCGACCAGGTAACCCGCTCAGTTCTCCGTTTTTGGC
>NZ_JBLWYX010000041.1:0-5818 GCF_048266785.1 Marinobacter sp. | reverse complement strand
TCCGACGAGGACCACAGGCCGTCATTTTCAAAACAGAAATATTCCAGGCCGACACAGGCAATATTCTCGTCCGGTACCATTTCCGGCGACCAGCTGCGGAAATTCTGCACCCGGCCAACCTGCACGCGATCATCATGGATATAGATCCAGTTGTCGGGGAACAGGTCTTTCGATTGGACCATGACCGCCACGGTCAGGAAATCGCGATAGTTCAACTCCTGCGCCTGCGGCAGCGATTGCGGCAGGGGGTGGATACGGGTTGCGAGCTCGCGCATCGGCGCGCTCGAAATCACATGTTTCGCGGTAATGATGGTGTCGCCGTCAGCGCTCGACGCACTCACTCGCCAATCACCGTTTGCATCCTGTGCGAGCTGTTTGAGGCTATGGCCCATCAGCACCTGATTGCCCCTGGCCTCGACGTGGCGCTTGGCGGCATCCCACATCATGCCGGGGCCGAGGCGGGGATAGCGGAAGGTTTCGAGCAGGGTTTTGACTTCCTGCCCGTCATTGGGCTTCCTGTTCAGCCCGAGCGAGCGTTTCAGGCCATCGGTCACCGCGTTCCACAGGCTCAGGCCCTTGATCCGCTGCGCCGCCCAGTCCGCCGACATTTCGTCGCACGGCATGCCCCAGACCTTCTCGGTATAGGTCTTGAAGAAAATCGAATAGAGCTTGTATCCGAACTGGTTGACCGTCCAGTCTTCAAAACTCTTCACATTCCTGTTCGGGAACACCTTCGCCTTGGCATAGCTCAGCATGCACAGCATCGAGCGCCAGATACCGAGATTCCACAAGGCTTCAAAGGCGCGTAGCGGATAGCTGTAAAATTTGCCCTCATAATAGATCCGGCTCATCCGCGGACGCTGGATAAAGTCATCGGGCAGGATTTCATTCCACAGATCGACCACTTCCTGCGATTTCGAGAAAAAGCGGTGCCCGCCAATATCAAAGCGGAAGCCTTCATGCTCCACCGTCCGGCTGATACCGCCGACATATTTCGGGTCTTTCTCGATGACGGTGACTTTGAGGCCCTTCTTGCTGAGCAGATAGGCAGCGGTCAGACCGGCCGGCCCGGCACCGATAATCGCGACATCGACCGGTGAATCTGCGGGCGTTCCCTGCCTGGTCATAAAGTCCGTTCCCCGTCCAGAAAGCGCCATTTGCGGGCGCGTTTCATGTTTCAGAAACCGGACTGAACGAAATTGGTTAGCAGATAGTTAATGGAGGGAGTGAATTTAGCGGACCTTCGAAGTATTTCACACTTCGCTGATCGGCGGTACGGGCTGGAGCGGTGCATCGGCATCCACTTCGTGCACCTCGATATGGCCGCGCCCGACGTGGCTCTTTTGGTAGCCGTAAGCGAAATAGAGCAGCAGCCCCATGCTACCCCAAACTGGCAGCACTCGTTTTTGGGATACACAAGTGGGATTCGTTTGGAGGATTTGCAGTTGTTAAGGGCCGGAGTACAGTGCGATTTCTTGGCTGGAAACCCAGGAAAACGAGATTCGGTAAAGGTCAATCGAATGGCGGTTGGACAATATGTCTAGTAAATTTCCTAGTTAAATAGACTTGACTATAATTTGATACCCGTCAGCGATATAATCCGATGTCGAAAATCCTCAAACTGCGGACCCGTCCCAGAAATAATGTCTGAAATTCGATAGAATTGGTTCGTGCTCGGAGATTCATGCCGAGCCATGTCCATATCTATCCGATCTACATTCACAACCGTCCAACATTCGGTATAGCCAGCGCGCTTTGCTTTCCTGTGACTTTTTTCCGCCTCTCCTATCCGATTGTGAATATTAGAAAAATCTGACCCACCCTTCACTTCAATCGCTATTTTCTTGCTAAAAACATTTTCAGCCATCTGCTCACGAATAATGATGTCGGGATCGGCGGCAAATTCGATCCAGACGTTTCGGCCAGCGGCATTCTTCATTTCAATGTTCGATTTGGTTTTCTTAATAACGGCAGGCTCCACTATCGAATGCACGGCATTGAAAACCGACACAATCGCAGATGCCCCTTTGCGGACATTTGCACCGCCACGAAGTTGAGGACCCAGAGTCAATAGAGTTAGGTCATCCAGAAACGCTGCCGATAAATCAATTTTTTCGATCCCGTCCAGCAGCTGGCCTCCAGCCACACACAGCGTTTTCGAAAGGTCAACTATCAATAAATCATTCGCCTTGGTAATTATTCCTTTATTTTCCATGGATTTAAAGCGAGACAGTCCGGATTCTCCATCATAAAATTCCTTTTGACTGTAGCCGTACAAAAGACGGTAATATGTCAACAAGTATGGATTCGCATTCAAGATTTGAGGGACTGGAAAAACCAGTTCACCTCTCAAGCCATGCCCAGCGAGAGTGGCTAAATGGTTCTCAGGTACAAGCATGGCCAATTCTCGGTCGACTTTGGAAATGCTCAAAGAACCGGTGGTCTCTTTCAATGCCCCTTGCAAATTCTTAGTTCTTATATCTGACAATATGCTGGCAAAACCAATTTGCAACTCGGGTGGACCTAAGGAAAACACTAGGCAGCCACCTTAGACACCGTTGAATTAGCATCTGACAAGCGGTCAAAAGCGATTTGAACGTAATCAGGATTCAGCTCTACTCCTACAAACTTTCGATCGTTATCCGAGGCCACCAACCCCACTGTGCCTGACCCAAAAAACGGATCAAGAATAAAGTCCCCGGGTTCGGACGACGATAAGATGCAGGGTTCGATGAGTTTGGACGGAAAAGTTGCGAAGTGAGCGCCACTAAAGCCTTGAGTATTCACATTCCAAACTGATCTGCAATTACGCCCATTCTCCTCCAATATTCTTTCGCGCTGATAGGAATATTTTGGTGATTTTGAGAACATGAAAAGATACTCATGGGATCTCGTCGGTCGATCTTTGACACTTTCGGGCATACAATTAGGCTTGTGCCATACAATGTCTGAACGCAGAAACCAACCATCGTCCTGAAGCGCGAAGGCAACTCTCCAAGGTATCCCCAACAAATCCTTCGGTTTCAAACCTTCAGGCGTTTCGGGACGAACAGACATCGCTCGAGCCGGGTTCTTTCTATCCGGCGCTCGCCATCTTCTATTCCCGCTGGTATATCCATCGCCAAGATTCAGCCAAAAGAGGCCATCGTCTTTTAGTACTCGCCTGAGTTCTGAAAAAATAGTTGTTAACTTATTGATAAACTGAGGCAAAGTTTCCTCCAATCCTATTTGATCTGGATTATCGTAATCTCTAAGACCCCAGTATGGAGGAGATGTAACAGCACACTGTACACTATTATCGGGTAATCTTTGCAACGTCATGAGGGCATCACCTACAAAGATCGTGTTTCCCGATAGAATCAACTGCTTTGGCTTCATTATTTTCTCAGTCTTCATAATTTTTGTACCCTATATGTTCCTCATGAACCAGTGTTGAAAATTGATCAATAGTGTTTGTTCACTCGCCCACCAAATCCCCCGGCAGCATAGGCTCGCTCAGCAATCGCTCCATCGCCTTCCACCGCCACACCGGCGCATCGCCCTGCGCTTCGATCCAGTCGCGGACCATGTCCAGCCCGAGGCCATAGTTAATCACATAGCTGCGATACTGATCGTTGAAATCGGTCATCTGCGCCGCGCGCTCTGGCGAGACCAGCTGATATTTCTGCGTGAGCGCGATCGCTTCCTCGCGGGTGATTTCACCATCCAGATATTGCTGCGCAATGGTCATCCGCGCGCCGCTGAGCGCCTGCTTGGCGATCTGCAGCGCCCAGTAGGCCGCCGCGGTGTCGGGATCGAGGCCGGCGAGCGGGTAGAGCACATCGCGCTCGTAGTCCAGCCGCTGCTGTCCGCTGAAGGCCAGTTCAATGCCGTAATTGGCCGAGCCCTCGGCGATCAGGCTTTGCGGGCTGTAGAGCGGATAGACAGAAAATTCCTGCCAGTCCCGTCCCCGGGTCAGATTGCGCTCGAGCAGCATGTTGTAGACATGATGGCCAGGATAGCCCTCGTGGCAGCCAAGATCGACCGCGCGGCCGATGAAGATCGGCAGGTCGGTGTTGATCTGGATCAGGCTCTGATAGCCTCCTTGATAATAATTATAGCCGCTCCAGCTTTTGCCGGTGACAAATTCCATCCTGAAATTCTCGCCGTCGGGCAGATCAAAACGGGCCTCGGTCCGTGCCTTGCACTCGGCAATCGCGGTGTCGAACACGGTCTGCAGCCGGTCCCTGGGGATAATATGGTTCTTTTCAAAAGCCGCCACCCGCTCGCTCAGCGGTCCTTCGCCGGGGACGATTTTTTCAATCTCCTCGAGCACCGGATCAAATTCTGCCAGCGGCTTGAGTTCCGGCGTGACCCCGAACAGTCCCCTGGCCTCCACGGCAAAGGGGAAGACCTCCCCCTGGATCATCGCATGGCGGGTGAGCGCGGCTTCCAGCTGTGCGGACAGAAAGCGTTTGCGCGCTCGGACCAGTGGATCATCGCTGGTCGGCGCGGCGTCGAGCCGCAGCATCAGATCGACAATCGCATTGCCCAGCTCGCGCATGTCGCGCGGATCGGTTTTTGCCGCCTCCGCCCAATTGGCTGGTCCGTAATAGGCGTCGACATAGCCCGCTTCTTTTTCGCCCAGCGCGAGCGTGAGCTTTACGTAATCAGTGGCAATTGAGCCAAGCTCATTCGATGCTTTCAAGCCGACCGTATCGGTGACGAGCGGGGCAGGCAATGGCTCAACGGCGGATGTACAGGCAGAAATCGCCAAGCACACAGCAGCAACGAGCCAAGAGCTTTTCACAGGGCATCTTTCAGTTTTTCCACTTCACCATTCGGCAAGGCTTCGAGCAATTCCTCCGCCTCCGCTTCATCGAGTGAATCCAGATGCCGATCCTGCGGCGCAAAGCGCAAGACGCAATAGCCGACGACCGCGGAAAGCAACGATCCGCCGAGCACACCGATCTTGGCCTCCTCGATCAGCAGCTGGTTACCGGGGAAGGCCAGCGCGCCGATGAACAGGCTCATCGTGAAGCCGATACCGCAGAGCATCGCCACGCCATAGACCTGCAGCCAGCTGGCACCGCCAAGCCGTCCGGCAAAACCGGTTTTGACCGCGATCCAGACGCTGGCGAAAATACCGATCTGCTTGCCGAAGAACAGGCCAGCGGCAATACCCAGCGGCAAGGGCGCGAAAACATGCTCCATACCTATGCCTTCGAGCGATACGCCGGCGTTGGCAAAGCCGAATATCGGCACGATCAGAAAAGCGCTCCACGGCGATATCGCGTGTTCGAGCCGGTGGAGCGGTGAGTGTTCAGCATCCGGTGAGGTCGGCGTGATCACAATCGGGATCACCATCGCCGCCAACACCCCGGCGATCGTCGCATGGACCCCGGACATCAACACCGCATACCAGAGCAATCCGGCGAAAATCAGATAGGGCCACAGCTTGAGCACGCCGTTGCGGTTCATCGTGTACATGATCGCCAATATGGCGGCACTGGCGAGCAGGGCGGCGCCGTTGATTTCGGCCGTATAGACCAGAGCGATAATCGCCACCGCGCCCATATCGTCGACAATCGCGACGGTGACCAGAAACAGCTTGAGCGAGGTCGGTGCGCGGGGACCAAGCAGGGCGAGTACGCCGATCGCAAAGGCAATATCGGTGGCCGCCGGAATCGCCCAGCCATTGTAGAGCAGCGGCACATCCTTGACGACGAACAGATAGATCAGCGCCGGAACAACCATCCCTGCGGCTGCGGCGACTACCGGCAGCCGCCGGCGATCCCACGTGTTGAGCCGTCCGTCGACAAACTCGCGCTTGATTTCC
>NZ_JBLWYX010000040.1:0-5859 GCF_048266785.1 Marinobacter sp. | reverse complement strand
ACAACGTACCAGTCACGTTTTACGGTTTCTGGTTTCGCACTCAGAGTCTTCATTGATTCCGCCTTGAACGCTATAAAAAGAAACGTTAAAAACCGCCACCGGAAAGTGTAGTACACCCGGAGGAGGTTCTGTACCTGTAATTTGATCGGCAGTGACACTATTCGGGGCTGAGATAGTGGCATCGCCTTGAAAAGCCAGGGCGCGAAGTATACTCGAACGATTTTTTAAATCCAACCCCGCACTGCACTGTTTTATGATTCCTTTACTGCCATAACGCCGCACCGTATAGCGCCTCCGTGTTTGAAAATAACGCAGAGGCCAGATATTCCGGTTGTTCACCCCGGATTTCCGCAAGACATTCGAGTATCTGACGCAAATAAACCGGTGAGTTATCGCCAACTGCGACGCCTAGCGGTGCCATGTCTGGTGCATCCGTTTCAAGCACCAGACTCTCGAGAGGCAAGCGTGCAACGGCCTCCCGTGTTTTGCGTGCTCGTGGGTGCGTAATTACCCCACCTACCCCGATAAAGCACCCTTGATCGATCAGCTTTGTTGCCTGCTGGTAACTACCGGAGAAACCATGCAGCAGAGCCTTGCCGCTCCAGCTCGTGCGCCTGAGCGTGGCATGAATCTCATCGTGGGTCCTCACCGAGTGGATAACCAGTGGATAGTCGAACTTCGATGCCAACTCAATCTGCGCTTCAAACCAAGGGCGCTGAGCGGTCAACTCACCATGCAACCGATCCAGCCCACATTCGCCAACGGCTATGCAGCGGTCGGGCTGGCGGCTTAATAGCTGCTCCAAAGCGTCGAGATCTTCGGTGGAATGTTCGGCGACAAACCACGGATGAATGCCCAGACAATAGAACAGCCCCGAGTGTGCCAGAGCGGTATTGCTGATGCGCTCCCAGTCCGGGCGACGTACACCGGGGATAACCAGGCCGACAACCCCAGCCTGTGAAGCAGCCTCAAGCTCGCTGACCCGGCGACCTTCGAACCCTGGAAAGTCAAAGTGACAATGGGCATCAACCAGTTTCAAAGCTACCTCCTTCCACTACCGGATCAATGCTCCCGGGTTTTGTGGAACTCCACGTCGGGATATCGCTCCTGAGCAAGATTCAGGTTTACCATGGTTGGTGCGATATACGCGAGTCGGTCACCGCCATCGAGCGCCAGATTGTCGTTATTCTTTCGCTGGAATTCATCCAGCTTGCGATCATCCGGGCAGGTTACCCAGCGTGCGGTTGCGACATTGATAGGCTCATAAACAGCTTCGACCTTGTACTCGGTCTTGAGGCGACTGACCACTACATCGAACTGCAGGACACCAACCGCCCCAACAATCAGATCGTTGTTGCGCACTGGCCGGAAGACCTGCACGGCGCCCTCCTCAGAAAGCTGTATCAAGCCCTTCTGAAGCTGCTTCGCCTTCAGCGGGTCTTTCAGCCGTATACGGCGGAACAGCTCCGGCGCAAAATTGGGAATGCCGGTAAATTTCATGTCTTCGCCGGCAGTAAACGTATCCCCTAACTGAATCGTGCCGTGATTGTGCAGGCCAATAATATCGCCTGCATAGGCTTCCTCAGCATGCGCACGATCACCGGCCATAAACGTCAAGGCGTCAGAGAAGCGCACTTCCTTTGCGATCCGCACATGTCGGGCCTTCATGCCTTGGGCATATTTACCAGACACAATGCGCATAAACGCAACTCTGTCCCGATGTTGAGGGTCCATGTTGGCCTGAATTTTAAAAACAAAGCCAGTGAAAGCTTCATCATCAGGCTGTACCAGCCTCTGGTCCGTTTCCCGAGGCTGAGGCGCGGGAGCCCAATCAATAAGCCCATCCAGCATGTGATCGACGCCAAAGTTACCTAGCGCCGTACCAAAGAACACCGGAGTCAGCTCACCCGCCAAAAACGCCTCAAGATCAAACTCATGGGACGCACCCTTCACCAGCTCAACTTCATCCCGCAAATCACTCGCGTAACCACCGAGGGCAGTATCGAGCTCGGGATTGTCCAGTCCGCTAATTACCCGAACGTCCTGAATAGCGTGGCCCTGGCCGCCCTGATACAGAATTACCTCATCACGTAGCAGGTGGTAAACGCCTTTGAAGCTTTTACCCATACCAATAGGCCAGGTAATAGGCGCGCAGGCAATTTTCAGAACATCTTCCACTTCATCCATAAGCTCTACCGGATCACGGGTCTCACGATCCAGCTTGTTCATGAAGGTCAGAATAGGTGTGTCCCGGAGCCGGGTCACCTCCATCAGTTTGATCGTGCGCTCCTCAACACCTTTTGCGCTATCGATAACCATCAGGCAGGAGTCGACTGCCGTCAGTGTGCGATAGGTGTCCTCAGAGAAATCCTCGTGGCCCGGAGTATCCAGCAGGTTCACCAGTTTGCCACCGTAAGGAAATTGCATCACGGATGTGGTTACCGAGATACCTCGCTCCTTCTCCATCTCCATCCAGTCAGACTTCGCATGCTGACCGGATTTTTTCCCCTTGACCGTACCCGCCCTCTGTATAGCGTGCCCAAACAGAAGGACTTTCTCGGTAATCGTGGTTTTACCAGCGTCCGGGTGAGAGATGATTGCAAAGGTGCGGCGTTTAGCCACTTCCTGGGAAAGGTGAGACATAGTCTAAAAGAAACCTGCGTCAGATGTTCGTAAAAGGCAGCCATTATAGGGGCTAAGGGGTCATTACGCGAACAGAAGCGACAACCGTCAAGACTGCAGCAACAGCGTCATTATTCGGGCATCTTCACGCCCGGAAGCAGCGGGATAGTACCCTGGGCGACGACCTGTTTCCTCAAAGCCTTCCGCGCGATAGAGCTTGCTTGCAACTTTGTTGCTCAACCGCACTTCGAGGATAACCTGATTCATACTCTCGCGGGCTGCCTCTGTACGAAGGTGACGCAACAGGAACCTTCCCGCCCCCAGGCCACGATATCCGGGATGAACACAAAGGTTCAGGAGCTGCACCTCATCCAGCACATAGGACACTACGACATATCCAATTAACGAACCGCCCTGGCAAGCTCCCCATAAACGGTAGCTCGGCTTGAAACAGTCCAGAAAGATTCCTTCGGTCCAGGGATGGGAGTACCCCTGCCGTTCAATATCCAAAATTTCGGGTAAATCCTCCGGCTCCAAAGGCCGTATTATCAAACCCGCCCCCGAGGCATCGCGGTATGAGCCCTCCTTTTTCCGCATCAGGCTCTGACCAACGGTTTCAGCTGTTCCCATAGAGAGCGCTTGGAGCCTGGATTACTGGCAAGCTCGGCCAGAGAATACTCAAACTCTATATCGGGAGAACGCTCAAGTGCATCTGCCAACCAGCCATCACGCCCGGCTTCCAGGTCAGCACTCCCGATACGGCCCAGAATAATCACTTTCTTGTGGGCAGAGCCTCCCAGCACATGTTTCATAACGGACATCAGGTCAGCAACAGAGCCACCTGCCACAAGGCGATTATTGAAGACCGGCCACTGGACCCATTCCGCAGATTTTGTCTGCACCTCCCCAAGGCTCTTCAATATGTTCACAGCGAGCGTCTCCTGCAAACGAAGGCTCGCTTCCTTGGATATAGCGGCTATCAGGATGTGACGTTCACCGGAAAATACCCCAACGTTCAGGCTGAACGCCTTACCTGGCTGTACATGAGGAGCCTGAGTCGGCACAGCATTGTCTTGCTCATCACCCAACTTCAACTCTGCGTCTACCGAAGGCTTCTGAACTGGCAGTTCCTTGTCCGATATGTCCCCATTTTTATCCTCCATCAACGCCTGAAGGCTGGCAATTCGCCGCGCTCCGCGCTGATCGGGTTGGGATGGCAAGGGCGCCGAGCGGGAGGGGACTGCGTTTGCAGGAGTTGAAGCAACCGGGCCGTGAATCTCGACTAACGGCTGAATCAGCTCATCCGGTTCCGGAAACTTGAACCCAGGGCTGGGTGCGGCACCCGGCAGGGCTTCACGGGCATACCACATGCGAATGCCTGCAACACCGAGATAGAACTGTCTCTGCGCTTCAGTGTGCATCATTCAAACCACCCACCGACCCGCGATATGGGCGGAAGGCTCCGAATAATTCAAACATCCGCCACCTGGGGATGCTGCCGGATACCACTGCGACTGATCAGGTTAAGGGCTTCGATGTAGGCTTTGGCCGACGCAATAATAATATCTGTATCGGCGCCCACCCCGTTTACGATTCGGCCACCACGCTCCAGCCGGACAGTTACCTCGCCTTGCGCGTCTGTGCCACTGGTGATGTTGTTCACCGAGTAGAGCTGCAGATTACAACCCGAATCGACAAGCGACTCGATGGCCTTGAATGTTGCATCGACTGGACCACTGCCCTCAGCCCCTACTTGGTGTTCTTTTCCATCCATCGTAAGTGTCATGTTTGCCTTGGGCACTACCCCGGTTTCAGAGCAAACCTGGAGGCAAACCAGCCCATACCGACCGTCTTCATCCTTTTGCCGAGTGTCGCTGGCAATCGCCTGCAGGTCTTCATCAAAGATTTCATGCTTCAGGTCAGCCAGAGCCTTGAAGCGGGTGAACGCCTCGTTAAGTTCGGTCTCGGTTTCAAACTGAATACCCAGCTCAAGCAAGCGTGTCCGGAATGCGTTGCGCCCGGAATGCTTGCCCAACACCAGGCTATTGGTATGCCAGCCGACATCCTCCGCTCGCATTATTTCGTAGGTTTCGCGATGCTTGAGCACGCCATCCTGATGAATACCGGATTCGTGGGCAAAAGCGTTCGCTCCAACAATGGCCTTGTTCGGCTGCACCGGAAAACCGGTAATAGTAGAGACGAGTCGTGAAGACGGAACTATGTGACGGGCGTCTATCCGGGTATCAATGTTGAACAGGTCCTGCCGGGTACGAACTGCCATCACGATCTCTTCCAGAGAGGCATTGCCGGCACGCTCGCCCAAGCCGTTAATTGTACACTCTACCTGTCGGGCTCCACGGGCTACCGCGGCGAGTGAGTTGGCAACGGCAAGCCCCAGATCATTGTGGCAATGTACAGAAAATATGGCTTTATCCGCATTGGGAATGCGGTTGAGCAACTGATGAACAGTTTCAGCAAACTGCTCCGGAATCGCATAACCGACGGTGTCAGGAATGTTGATTGTATTGGCGCCAGCGTCAATCGCTGCTTCAATGATTCGACAGAGAAAATCCAGTTCAGAGCGACCAGCATCCTCACAGGAGAACTCAACGTCATCAACATGGCTGCGCGCGCGCTTCACAGACCGGACAGCCTGCTCAATAACCTCGTCCGGTTGCATTTGTAGCTTGTGCTGCATATGAATAGGCGATGTAGCAATAAACGTATGGATACGGCCGCGTTCCGCCGGTCGAATCGCCTCAGCCGCTCGATCAATGTCTTTATCCAAGGCCCTTGCAAGGCTGCAAATCGTTGAGCCTTTGATGGTTTCAGCAATGGATTTAACGGCTTCAAAATCACCCTGGCTTGCAATTGCAAACCCGGCCTCTATGACGTCCACGCGAAGCTTCTCAAGTGCTTTGGCGATCCGAAGCTTCTCCGCCTTGTTCATGGTGGCACCAGGGCTTTGCTCGCCATCCCGGAGTGTCGTATCAAATATGACCAGATGATCGTTGCCAGACATTGAGGTGCTCCATATCGCATTTGGTTTTATGGAAAACAGTATATCACCGGGAGGTATGAGGAGCAGCGTTCCGCTGCCTGGCGAGTCGATTTTCAGACAAAAAAAAGCCCCGGCAGCAACGCTGTCGGGGCGATTCTAATTAAGAGTCTGACGATGACCTACTCTCACATGGGCAAATGCCACACTACCATCGGCGCAGGCCTGTTTCACTTCTG
>NZ_JBLWYX010000039.1:0-7946 GCF_048266785.1 Marinobacter sp. | reverse complement strand
TTCCTCGGCCGTGATGACATCATCGCCGGTGATGGGGTTGACCTTGATGGTGGGACCATCAGTATTCCTTCCATGGCCATGGTCGTCCTTGCTGTTGTTGTGAGCTGCGATAGCGGCACCGCCAATGGCAGCGGTTGCAATGCCAGCACCCACCAGTGTCGCCAGGAGGCCTGCAGCACCGGCACTTTTGGACAGCAGTGAATCGGTACTGTCCAGAGGTTCGAGTTCTGCCGACAGCTCGCTTGTACCACCTTGTGCACTGGCATCTGCCATCGCCTGCTCATCGAAAGCGACATGCACAGGCTTCTTGCCAGCCTCACTGAGCACCAACTCACTATGCTTACCTGCTGCGTCCTTGACGAAGAACTCAGAGTAATCGACGGTGCTGCCATCCTTCATATGAAGGACAAGATCGTCCCCCATCCGCTCATAACTCAGGATGTCTGCAGAGCTGGCCTGCATCTCGACAATGCTGGACTCGGAGAGTCGCAGAGTGCTATTGGCGCTGTTGCCAAGGTTGACTGTCTGATGGGTCTGGTGCTCACGCGAGATAATCTCAATTGCTTTTTTCATGGGAGATATCATTCCTTTGCTTTAGATATTTTTTTTGAAAAAATTCAGATATCACAACATGCAACAAAAGAGAATTCATTACCCCTTTGCACCATTTTCAACATGGAACCATTCAATACACATCCATATTAAACAAGGCAACCAGGAAGAACTCTTCTTTCTCATCCGAGTCTTGCATAATCAAAAAACAATGCAAGTAGGAAATTTCCTTACAATACGTAAGCATTGTCTCACTGACAAAATATGAAAAACTATAAAAACGCTTATTATATAACAATTATTTTCATGACATATTTTCATGAAGAAATCATTCTTCTGCTGGCCGCCGGCATCATGAACAATGAACGGGCCAGTCGATATGCTGCATCCTCGTTCGCTACCTGGTGATCCTGGTGATGATGCAACCATGTCAATGATCAACCACAGACAGGTACAACCTGTAGCTACTAATACGGCATGCTTTTATGTTGGGTTAATAGCGGCACAGGGACGTGCCGCCGTCGGCCATCAGGCCGACGCGAGACCGCACCCCACTGGCGCAGATCCGCGCATCTGCGCCAGTGGGGTGCGGACGAAAATCAAATCGATCAGGATGAGCTATTGTTGACCAACCTTGCTCATCAGGGCAGTTCCTGCCATGACGAGCAAGGTTGGATTATCGACGAGGAGCTTTCATCTCTCGCGGAATCCGGAGATCCCTGGTGACCTAGACAATCAGTTGGTGGTTGGCCAGCAGAGTCGCCAGATCTGTCTGCACATCGGAAAGCGTCACAACGGTAGCCAGCTCATGGCTACGAGCTGAGCCGTCACGGTCAATGGCAATCTCGGTATCATTGCCTTTTACCGTTACCTTGATGAAGTCGGCAAGTGCCTCCGCATCGGCAGTCCCTTCAGAGGCTCCGCGATATCCTGAGTCAGCCAACAGCTCATGCAGGTCAATACGATCTGCATCATCGCCATTACCGATGGTAAAGCCACTGATACGATCGACGCCATTGCCACCAGTAGCATCAGCGGCATTCAGCACGTGGTAAGTCAATAGATCACCGCCGCCATGGCCGAAGGTGAAGTGGTTATTACCTTCCAGGCCCGTTACAGAATTATCATCCACGGCAACTTCCGAAAGGGATCCACTATCATATTCGACAGGATTAACGGCCATGAGATGATTCTGGACGGCAGGCTCACTGGAATAATATCCCCACTGGAAATCGTCTATGGAAAAACCAGCATACTCGTCTCGAGTATCAATACGAATGTGGTCAATCTTCACGCCATCAGATGTCTCATATGAAAAATCGAACGGGCCACTACTACCTGAATCCCCGCCATCTTTCAACCTCTCTTCATGGATAACATTACCATTGTCATCATAGACATATACATAAGCATCGTTGTTAACGTTTTGATAATTAAACGAAAGCTTATCGATCTTTTCACCGAACGATATATCACCAATAGCGTCCCAGCCAACACTCAGACGGCCTTCTACTATATCAAACACCCTTTCTTCTCTTTCCCCGGAATCCCATCCATTTTCAATACCGGTTAATGTCAAGCCCGAGTCAAACGTGTATGATTCATCAATTTTTACAGCATCAGGCATTGAGCTATCTGTAAAGTCTTCGCTACCCTTGACAAAAGTCTTCAGAGCAAGATCGATGGTCTCTACTGTGGAGTTGCCCGCAGCATCACTGATGGAAACAGTAACTTCCTTGTTGCCAAGCTCAAGGGCGAGAAGATCCTTTTCAGGAATATCCAGCGACCAGGTTCCATCTTCTGCTATCGTCCCAGCATACTGCTTGCCATTCAGCGTGACCTCCAGGATCTCATCACCAGACAGGCCAGTCGCCTTGCCACTGATAGTCAGGGCATCAGTGATGTTATCGATATCAAGGATATTGCCTCCATCAAGAGGATCAATGACCAGGCCCGGCACACCAGTGTCTACCGCAACACGATGATCAATTATCGTCGTATTGCCCACCTCGTCAGTCGCACTCACCTGGATAGTGTCGCCGTCAGCAATGGAGGCTAACGCCTCTGGCTCGACGTTCAAGGACCATTTTCCATTCTCGTCAGCAATCGCTACCAACTCTTCACCACCCAGCTTGACTGCAATAGTACTACCTGCCGTTGCAACTCCGCTGATGGTCGCTCCGTTCTTGACTTCAAGTGCATTCAGAACATCATCGCCAGCCACATCGACTGAAAGGAATGGTTCCGTTGTACCTACCGTCACGATATGTTTAACGGCACCAGTAATGCCATTCACATTGGTCATTACCACAACAACTTCTGTCTCACCCTCGATGTCATTCCAGGCACGCTCAGGAACACTCACTGACCAATTACCATTCTCATCGGTAGTGGTCCTGTAGTCCTTTCCATCTATCTTGACAACGATTTCACAACCAGCACTGGTTGCTGAAGAAGAACCTCTGATGACAACGCCTGCTTCTGCCTCTTTTGCATTGACAGCATTATCTCCAGCGACTGGGTCGACATTTATCTTTACATCAGCAGCATCGATGATGACGTGATGATCTATCGCTGAGGTTTCTCCATCCGAGTTGGTTACTTCTACCGTGACGAGGTCGTCTTTACTGGCCGCCTCCAATGCCGCTGGAGGAACCTTCACAGCCCATTTCCCATTGCTACCAGCGGTGGTAGTAAACTCCTTACCCCCGACTGTCACCACCACATCAGCCCCCGGTGTGGTATAGCCATCGATGGTGACACCCTCTGCCGCCTCACGAGTGGTAACGATATCATCACCAGCAATCGGATCGATGGCGATCAATGGCCCGTGGATATCTACTGGATGATCTACCTCGGTTACATTACCGGATTCGTCGACCGTGGTGACGACAATATCGGTTTTTCCATCGAGAACACTGAATGCTTCCGCCGGGATGTCCGCTGACCAGTCACCATTTTCATCAGTAAATGTGGAAAATTCCTTATTACCAACCTTGACGACCACCTCCTGCCCTGCGCCGGCTGACGACGTACCGTTAACGGCAATACCGTTCAGCACGTCGGCTGAATCGATAACATCATCTCCGGTGATCGGATCCACCTTGACTTCCAAGGCAGTTGTATCCACTGACACAATACGCTTTACGGCGCCGGTGGTTCCAGACTCATTGGTCATGATCACCACGATCTCGGCATCGCCCTCTATACCACTCCATGCACCTTTCGGGACGTTTACCGACCAGTTGCCGTTCTCATCGGTTGTTGTCTCATAGTCCTTCCCGCCTACCTTGACCACGATGTCGCAACCAGCACCCTGTGCAGACGAACCACCACTGATAGTGACGCCCGCTGCCGCATCCCGCATATTGATGGCATCATCCCCTGCAATGGGATCAATACTTATCTTTACATCAGCGGCATCGATAATGACCGGGTAATCGTTTGCTGTGACATCACCATTCGGGTCAGTCACCTTGACAGAGATGAGGTCTTCGCCACTGGCCGACTCCAGCGCCTCAGGAGTCACTTCCACTGACCATTTTCCGTCGTCACCTGCGGTAGTCGTGAACTCTTTATCCCCTACCGTTACCACCACATCGGATCCCGGCGTGGTATACCCATCGACAGTGACTCCACTGGCCGCTTCAGAGGTAGTAACAATATCGTCACCAGCAATCGGATTGACGGCGATAAGGGGGCCATCGATCTCCAGCGGATGCTTGATTTCAGTAACCTCCCCTGTCTCATTGGTCATGACCACTACAATCTCTGTGGCACCACCTTGCGCACTCCATGCCTCCGCAGGAACATCCACAGACCAGTCGCCATTCTCATCAGTAACGGTCTTGAACTCCATACCCCCGACCTTGACGACCACTTCACAACCGGCACCGGGTGCCGACGAAGTCCCGTCGACGGTAATGCCATTCGCCGCTTCAGTCGCGTCGACTACATTGTCTCCAGTGATTGGATTGACCACGATGTCAGCAGCGTCTGCATTGCTTCCATGGTCATGGTCATCGTCATCCTTGTTGTTGTGAGCCACGACGGCCGCACCTGCACCGACAACTGCGGCAGCCGCAAGACCAATGCCAGCCAGTGCCCCCAGCGATGTCCCCCCGGCGGCGCCTGCAGTGGCATTGCTGGATAGCAGCGAATCGGTACTGGTCAGGGACTCGAACTCTGCCGACAGTTCGGTTGCGCCACCTTGTGCACTCGCATCAGCCATCGCTGCTTCATCGAAGGCAACATGTGTAGGCTGCTTACCTGCTTCGTTGAGCACCAACTCGCTGTGCTTGCCTGCGGCATCCTTCGTAAAGAACTCGGAGTAATCAACGGTACTGCCATCCTTCATATGCAGGACCAGATCATCGCCTACCCGCTCGTAGCTCATGATATCGGCAGGGCTTGCCTGCATTTGTACGATACTGGGCTCGGCGAGTTTCAAAGAACTGTTGGCGCCATTGCCAAGGTTGACTGTCTGATGGGTCTGGTGCTCACGCGAGATAATCTCAATTGCCTTTTTCATGGGGATATCATTCCTTCGATTTAAACATATTTATCCAAAAAACCAGATATCACGGCATGCAACAAAAGAGAATTCATTACCTCTTTGCACCATTTTCAACATGGAACCATTCAATACACATCCATATTAAACAAGGCAACCAGGAAGAACTCTTCTTTCTCATCCGAGTCTTCCACAACATCAAAGCAAGAAAAGTAGGAACATTCCCACCAGCAGGTAGGAAAAATCTCATTACCAAAACAGCAAAAAACACTTCAAAATAAATATTATCACCGGAAAAACTTCACTCTCGACCACACAAGTCAGGCCAAGTCGTCGAGATCATTCCCGGAAACAATGGTGAATCAATAGACAAACTGAATATCGGCCACCACCATCGGGTGGTGGCCGGTTCATGAAGAAAGAACGATCAACCAATCCTGGCCAGACGGCTGCGATGCAGCCTGGCCTTCTCCACGTACCCTTCGGCATTGGCCTTGAGCGCTTCGACAGCCCTGTCATCCAGTTGCCGGACCACCTTTGCCGGTGCACCGATGATCAGACTGTTGTCGGGAAACTCGGCACCTTCCTTGACCAGTGCCCCCGCCCCTACCAGACAATTACGACCAATCACGGCACCATTGAGGATCACCGCCTGAATACCGACAAGGCTGTCGTCACCGATGGTGCAGCCGTGCAGCATCGCCTGATGCCCTACGGTGACGCCCTGGCCGATACACAAGGGATATCCTGGATCGGCGTGCAATACCGCGCCGTCCTGGATATTACTGCACTGCTGAATTTCAATACTCTCGGTGTCGCCACGCACCACCGCCTGGTACCAGATGCTGGCGTCCTCGAATATGCGAACCCGACCGATGACTTCTGCGCTCTCGGCAACCAACACGCTACGGTGAATCTGTGGGGAATGATTACCCAGTCGATAGATGGCCATCCTATGCTCCTTCCTTGCACACTCACTGATCAGTTGAAGTATGGCTGCTCAGGCGCGTATCTGCTCAGGGAAACACTCACGAAATGTCTGCATGAGCCAGTCACCGCACTGGACAGTATCTGGATACCTTCACATGTTTGCCCTGCACCAGATACCGATCTCACTGGCCACTCGACGGACATCGGCTTCACCGATATCGAGATGGGTCACCATCCGGGTACGTGGGCGGACCGCCACAAGGATGTCACGCTCTGCCAGCCAGGCCTCGAGGGGTGCGCAATATGGCTGAGGCACATTGATGTAGACCATGTTGGTCGCCTGCCCCTCCACCGAGATCCCCGGAATACGTGCCAGCCACTCTCCCAGCAGGCGTGCATGACGGTGATCATCGGCCAGACGCTCGACATGGTGATCCAGCGCATAGCGGCAGGCGGCGGCCAGCAGCCCGGACTGACGCATTCCACCACCGAGTGTCTTGCGCCAGCGCCGTGCGTTGGTGATGAAGCGCTCACCTCCCAGCAGTATGGCGCCCACCGGGGCCCCCAGGCCCTTGGAGAAACACAGTGTGACCGAGTCGAAACCGGCGCACAGCTCTGCCAGCGACTTGCCTGTGGCCACCGCCGCATTGAACAGTCGCGCCCCATCCAGATGGCTGGAGAGACCACGCTCAGCGGCAAGCCCTGTCACCGTACTGATGTAGTCCTGCGGCATGACCTTGCCATGAAAGGTGTTCTCCAGCGTGATCAACCGCGTACGGGCATGATGAATGTCATCGGCCTTGATCGCTCCGGCGATATCCTCCAGCGCCATTCGGCCCAGGCTGTCCTGGCACAGCGGCTGGGGCTGGATACCACCCAGCACAGCGGCACCGCCGCCTTCATCGTGGTAGATATGTGACAACTGCCCGGCAATGTACTCATCACCACGCCCACAGTGCACCAGCAACGCGGTCAGATTGCTCTGGGTGGCGGTGGAGAAGAAGGCCGCAGCAGCGAAGCCGGCTCGATCCGCCACATCGGCCTCCAGCGCCCGTACACTCGGGTCATCGCCCCAGACATCATCTCCCACCGGCGCAATGGCCATTGCCTCGAGCATGGCCTCGGTGGGCCGAGTCACGGTATCGCTGCGTAGATCGATCATGCCATCGGTTCTCCCTGGTCTTGTAACACTGGTCTTGTGACAGAGACGGGTTGTCGTGGCTGACAGCATAATCCGCAAGCATCAGCCTTTTCCATGGAGCGACAATCCGAGTACATCGTCAAGATCACCTGCGTTTACACCAATGCCCGAGCCAGCAACTGCACCACATGCTCAGCCTCGCGCTGGGCGCCATCCTTGATCTGATGGCGGCAACTGGTGCCATCGGCAACGATCAGGGCGCCTTCTTCCGCCCGACGGACTGCCGGCAACAACGCGACTTCCGCCATCTGCATTGACGCTTCGTAATGCTCGCGCTCGTACCCGAAACTGCCGGCCATGCCACAACAGGAAGCATTGATGGTCTCGACCTCCAGATCAGGAATCCACGACAGCACCTGCTCCACCGGTCGCAGCGCGTCAAAAGCCTTTTGATGACAATGACCATGCAACAGCACTTTCGACTGCGGCAGCGCCTTGAGCTTCAGCTCAAGGCGTCCGGCCTCCTGCTCTCGCACGAGGAACTCCTCCAGCAGCAGGCAGGCCTCGGCCAGCCTACGGGCGGGCTCACCCAGCCCGTAGCCGAGAAATTCGTCGCGCAGGGTCAATAGGCAGGAGGGTTCCAGCCCGACCACCGCAGCCCCGCGCTCAACGTATGGCATCAGCGCTTCGAGGGTACGTTCTGCCTCGTCACGAGCACGGTCTACCTGCCCAGCCGCCAGCCAGGTACGACCACAGCACAGCGGCCGTCGGTCCGGCCCACGGGACAGCACCACCCGATATCCGGCCGCT
>NZ_JBLWYX010000038.1:0-11025 GCF_048266785.1 Marinobacter sp. | reverse complement strand
TCACACAGCCTCGCTGAGTAATCAGTCAGGTTCGACTAGAGCTCTCAACTCCTCACCAACCTTCTCCAGGAGCTGCTCAAAACTTTCAGGAGCTTCGGATCCAAGCAAGTAGGTCAGGGCCAAGAGGGTGACAGGGTGAGTGTCGAGCACCGTGCAGAGGCTATCGAGCTTTTCGAGAGTCGGGCTCGTTGCCCCGCGCTCCAGCATGCTGACGAAGGTACGGCTGCTAACGAGCGAGAAATCTTCCTGCGCCAGCCCCCTACGGTGCCGCACGAATCTCAACGCTTTCCCGAACGAATCCCGGACTTCCATTTTGCTGCTCCGCAAAATGGAAAGATGAAGCGCGATTGAACAATATATGACTACAAAATATATTGTGCACCAATCAAACACAATTCTCATTAGGTGATTGCCGCGTGTTCAAGACCAGCCGAAATGCGGAGCTGCTCCCCGGACTCTCAACAGCGCCAGATGGCGTCCAGTTCTGGTCATATGTCGAGCTAGAGGTGACCTGGCTCTGGTTCTATTTGCAGATCGTTGAGGACGATGGAAACGAGGCCTTTCGAAGCATGCTAATGGTCCCGTCGGTTCCATTGCTGGAACAGGTCATAGCTGCGCAGACTGAGCACGCCTGGCTGGAGCAGGCGTATCTTGTGAATCCAGGGCACATGAACAAGGCTGGTCGTTGGATGATGGAGCCATTGCTGGAGATTAGCTCCATTCGAGACGCTCAAGGTAATGTGCTTGGGCATCAGTACAGAGTGGAAGGCGATCGCACGTACTCAACCTCAGCGAGTCAGCCTCTCGATACTCGGATGAGTACCCACGTGATCTTCTCTGCGGCATTGCATCTGCGAGGCTAGGTGCGTATTTCGGCCCATCGTGACCGGCCTTTTCGCTAACGCATGACCACTCATTTCGCTAACAACGTGACCAATTTCCAGCCTACTTCGAAACAGGCGGTCACGGTTTAGCGAAATACTTCCCCCCGTTGCGCATGACCTGACTCGACCGCCATGTTGCGTAGATACAGGAGCTACCACCATGCATGCAGCATCCAAAACCCTTGCATTCTCAAAGGATCAGGGCAGCGTGATTCTCCGAACTGTTGCTGCCGATGCATTTTTGACCCACATGCCGGTATTTCATTGCCCCAGTTTCGAACGCTGAACTCGCTGTTGCATTTCAACTTTTAAGACTGCTGGGTTGGGTCTGCATAGCGTCGGCACCCGGGTCAAAAAATCATCGGCGGCAACAGGCTGGAGTCAGACCGTCGCTATCCGGCCATAAGCGGCCATCCCGTCTCTACGAGAGCCGTGGAGCTATTGGTGCTGTTAGCACTGTTGTGGCTTCTGACTTGCTGACTAGCAGCACGCCCTGAAAATGATGAGCACAGAAGCGCAAGCGGCGTCACTCGTTATTCCCTTGGAGCTAGGCCCACCTCGAGAAAGCCGGCCTGTTCCAGTCGTGGCCTCAGGGCAGCCAACGCAGCCGTCGGAACTGCCAACCAAAGCAGATTGCGAGCGCGAGTCACAGCGACGTAGCCAATACGCCCTACCTCAGTATCCATGCCGTTCAGCATGGCTTCGATGTTGGCCCGATTGGCCACATACAAGACGGCATCAATACTTTCGCCCTTAACTTGGTGAACGGTTCTCACCCGGGCCTTAGGCTCCTGCTCAACCTCCACCTCGAGCTCCGCGCTAAGAGGCCCGGAAGGCAGCAAGGCACGTGTTAACCGGCGTGTCAGCCCATCCAATGTGGCCAGACCAAAATCACGCTGGATTTCACGAAGTAGCTGAGCAACTCGTTCTTGTAGCAGAGGAAGCCATTGACCTGAGGCTGGCAGACTTGAAGCCGGTAAGCCTTGAGCAGGATCTCTGGTGAACAACCACAGTCGACGTCGCAGCTCACGCAACTCACGGTCATGAGCGACGCCACTCAACCTATTGAGCAGCCCAGGAGGTGGGCCATCCAACTGGCTGACAATGCCACGCGCGACCATCCTGAATGCCCCCAGGAAATCGGAGCGCTGATCTCGAAGTACTGCAGCTTCAGCAAACAGCTTTACTGCTCCCCGTCCCTCAGGATATATGTCCCCCGACAACCTGGAGGCCATTGCAGCCGCGCGACATACGACAGCAGCTTTATCTGGGTTGATTGATTGCCGACCAAGTTCTGCATGGAAAGCATCCAGCAGCGGTGGAAGCGCCTGCTCACCATAGCCAATGAAGTAAGCCCCTAGGGGTGGGGGTTCGTCATCACGATCAGGATCATCTGCCCTTCCCGAAAGGTAATTTGCGACGCTCAGAATCGAAGGCAAGGAGCGATAGTTGCGAGTCAGGTTGTAGGGAGCAACGCCACCCCGCTCATGGTAGTTCCGCAAGAAGAGACCATCGGCATCAGCGAACTCGTAGATCGCCTGATTTGGATCGCCAATCAGCGACACCTGCACGCCAGCACCGATCAGAAGCTCCAGAAGCTCTTGGTGCAGGACTCCAATGTCCTGGGCCTCATCGACGATGATATGGGGGTAACGTCGAGCCAAAGCTCTTAGTACCACAGGCTGCTCGCTTAGGACGCGGTAGCACCAATAGCGCCCCAGATCGTGCGTATAAGCACCAACGCGCCCCAATCGATCAACCACTCGGCTGGCATCCACCTGGTTGAGCGGCATCTCGTTGCCATGGACCGTGTAGTAGAAGAGCGGTTGACCTGCGTTGAATCGAACCTTGATATCGCTTGCAGGTATCGGGTGATCCCGCGTTGGGCAATTGAACCCAACCAGAAACGGCTCCCCACCGGTCACTAGGAAAGCTGTCTGGTTAGCCCCCATAGTTCGATGAGCATGGGCCCTCATGATTTGGGCCGTGATGAAGCCATCCAGAGTATCGATATCAACCCTGTTTCGACCGGAGCCGCTCGGCAGTGTCTGAGAAAGCTCTTGGTAACCCTGACGAAAAGTCTCTACGGCCACATTAGAGAATGACAGCAGCGCTATGCGCCCCTTCGCCCCAGCAAGGCGCCGACGCATTTCAACTAGACGCTGAATCGCTGTAGCCGTCTTGCCACTTCCCGCACATGCCGTAACGGCTAGCGGCACCAGAGGGGCATCAATTACGAGCCGCTGTTCAGGGGATGGCTCAATCATTCATGCCTCCGCTCCTGCCCCGGTATCTGGCACACATGAGCGATGGCATCGAGGATGTAGGGCGGAACCTCACAGGCGGCTCCCTCCCCAATTACATAGGCCAGGCTCTGACCAAAGCGGCCTTTCTGCACATTTTTCTGGGTGGATGGACGTTCAAACATTCCACAGAATAATGCTCGCGCTTTGGCTGCATCGTCAGCGGCTGCATTGACGACGCCCCTAAGATCCTCAGCAATCTGAGGGTGAAACTCACTCAACGCACTCAACATGGCTGTGCGATTGTTTGGGTGCAGAGCCAAGTCGTATTCCAAGGTTTTAACGCCATGGAAAACGCGGACGTACCTGTCCTCTAGCTCAAGCATGTTCGCGGTGTTGTCGGAAACCTGAACGGCAGCCCCCAAGGCAGGATACAAGGGCTGGGCTGGTTGACCGGCAACCACTACTCCCGATGGGTCGGCGTCTGTGATCAACGCGACAGGAATCTTCAGAGCGTTCTCACCAAACAGCGGAAGGAAGGAATCAAAATTGAGCCCCTCGACGCTGATCAGACTCACTCCATGCCCACGTAAGTCGAAACCTGCTGCGGTGGCCAAGGCATCGACGAGCATCATCTCTGCGGCCCCTTCAACAAAAATAACCCGACGGGCAAAGAACAGCTCCGCGCGGGTGACATCGAGATAGCGCTCCAGCTTCTCCCGCTTGCCGTTCCCAAACCTTACTTCGCGCGGGAAGAACGTCTCGACGCGCCCCTCCGACTCCACCAAGCAAACCAGGCAATCAAGATTTGCGTTGCTGGCAAAGTTGGGTGAATGGCTCGTCACGAAGAGCTGAACAGGCTGCTCCCCCTCCACCTCTTGCAAGCTCGCCAGATATCTCAAAAGCACGGCCTGCAGTTGAGGATGAAGGTGAGCTTCCGGCTCCTCCACGATCAGGCCACGGTATGCAGCATCAGAGTTTCGGGCCAGCTCACTGAGTACCACAGCCATAAAGATCAGGTTGTTGAAGCCCAGGCCATTCTGCTCGAGCTCGAAGTCGTCCACAGAAAGCGTCAACCTGGTAGACAGGCGCTGAAAGTCGGAAGCACTCAGTCCTACGTTGAGGGCTTGGCGTAGCTGCGCTCCGAGCATCGCATTGTGGCGATCAGCAATTGCCGTCTGCGTACCTCGAATAGGCGGGTGATCCCGAAGCTCATCGTCCAGTCGCTGCAATGCTTCGTTGATGCCTTGACGCCCCGCATCATCTGTCAGTAGGTGCAGCAGGCGCGAAAGCTGACTGTTCCGCCCTGGGCGCAGCCCTTGCGCTGCATCACGAAGGGGCTGCAGATAGACCCCTCGCAGGTTCTCGATCATGTCCGCAGTCAGCGACACCTCTTGGTGATCACCACACCAGCGACGTACTCGTAAGCGCCCCCCTTGGTCGGCATCTGAATAACACACATGGAAATGCGCTTCTGCTTGGCCACCGGCGATAGGATTGAGCGCGGCCAGAAAATCAGCCTCGTCATCGGGCCCCAACCCTCGGAAGACGTAGTGGAACTCAATGTCCCCTGCCTGCTCTCCCTGCGGTGAACGGTGCCGATCTTCAGCTCCAAACCGAGGGTATGGCTCTTCATAACCAGCCAGCAGGGCTCGTAGCGCATCGACTACAGCACTCTTGCCTACGTTATTCGCACCAACCAGAACATTCAGGCCGGGCCTAAAACGCAGCTGGACGTCACGCAGCTTTCGAAAGTTGCGGATATTGAGTTCAGCCAGATACATGTCGGTGTCTCCATCCCTGGTTTGCTTAACAGCTCCTAAAGCTCGCGTCAGCGAGCGGTCCTAGGAAAGGCAGTGTAGGGGCGAACGGGGCGGCATTAAAGGCGGAAGCGCATTCTCGGTGTAGCCTTTGAATTGATCAGCCCTGAAAAAGAAGCGTAGTGTTTGCTGCGAAAGCCTCACCAACGGAGATGGATCAATGAGCAAAAGTTTTCGCGACCGCATCCAGGCAATGAATGAGATGTATAAACTTCCCATCTACGAGACCCCGCACCTCTTCCCAGATGCAGAGGATCGTCTTCTGAAATTCAAGAGGACGCTGCTCGATGAGGTCGCCGAAATAGATGGCATTGTTGAGCAGATTCGCCGAGGGGACCATGCCATCGATGTTCAGGTCGCGATTGCAGACATTCTCGGCGACATCATCGTGTACTGCCGCTCCGAGGCCATGAAGTACGGCATCCCTCTTGAAGCCGTTTTGGATCTGATCATGGACAGCAACGAGAGCAAGCTTGGAGCCGATGGCAAGCCTATCTACGATGAGAATGGGAAGTTTCTCAAGGGACCCAATTATTGGAAGCCAGAGCCCCAAATCAAAAAACTCTTGGCAAGCCTGCCGGCACAAAAGTAACCCCACAATCCTGAGGTGATAGCTTGTCAACCGTTAAACACGTGGGGAAGTGCCGGAGCCTGGTTGAGATTGAGGAGATCATCTCCCAGATCGAGTCCTCCGACAGCAAAACGGTCTTTCGCTTCCCCATAGACACCCTCGGCGCTCGACACAGTCCTATGCATGATGCATCTCGACTGCAGATGGTCGTTACCCTAGCTCGCCAAAAGCTCGAAGATGATTACTTGGACATTCATCCGAACGCTCAAGAACTGGACGCTCAGCAGGCCGTTTGTGATTACTCTCCGGGGATTGCGGGTGTCCGGCTATCCAAGGGAATACGGATTGGCAGCAAGGAAATTGATCGCCGAGATGTCCTTACCTTCGCAACCAGCAGAATGAAAGCGATGGACTCCCAAAACTTTGACCTGGTCGTCAAAGGGCGCTGCATCGACCTCCTGTGCGTCGGAGGCTCCAAAATTCAGTATCTGAAGCCGCTGTTTTCCTCGCGAGGCAAGGCCAAAGAGAAAGACGACATGGCACCGGTCATGCGCAAGCTGGTTGATCGTACAACGCAGCAAAGCAGGGCCGGAGTGCCTGAATCCCTTGTTCATGCGCTCGCCTTGTTCTCTGCGGAGCTTATCCAAAATACTCAAGAGCATGCGGTCACAGACCATGCCGGCAGGCCCTATCTCTCACATGTCGAGGGCATGCTGATGGGTTGGACACGGTTTTACGAGTCGACCTTCAGAGAGGACTTCTCCGGTCACCCCGAGCTCAAGAAATACTGGAATGAAGAGGCCGCCAAAACAGAAACCGGAGCCAAAAGCCTTCGCGCATTCGAGGTCAGCTATTTTGACTCAGGGCCAGGGTTAGTCAGCCGCTACACCGGCAAGCCAGTTCAGGAGATGACACTCGAAGATGAACGAGGGGCGCTTCTCCGATGCCTGCAGCACAAATCGACGTCGAAATCCCAGGCAGCAGCAGGTGAGGGCTTGCCTTCGGTCTTGCAAGAACTGAGGCAGATAGGCGGGCTGATGAGGGTCCGCACAGGGCGGCTGTCGATGTTCAACGCCTTCACGCCTGGCGACAACCGTGACCTGTTTGCCTTCAATGACTGGACTGAAACCAGCCTTTCACCCGTTCAAGGTGCGGTTATCTCCATTCTCGTACCGCTGAGGGCTCAGTGATGGAACGCTTCTACTCCTGGCGGTACCTGAAACACTGCCCTTCTCACGGAACCATTGAAACCCTGGTGCTCTGCTACAAACGCTGCCAACTGACTGAAGGGAACGTATATACAGATGTAGAGACCGCCCTCAAGAGCGATGCCAATCTTCCAGATTGCGTATACATCGTGGGCTCTACCGATCAGTGCAACACCTTCAAGGCAGCCTGGAATCCGGCCAATACACACCTGCAAACCATGATCAAACGCGGCATGAAAGCTGGCTTTGACTTCGTGAAGCAGTACACATTCGTCGAATGGGATGGCGCAAATTTCCGACACCATGCCCTTGGACACCATCCCAGCTCTTACGAGGTGGATCTGAAGCATCTGATGAGTCGTGGAGTACACAGCCTCATCGAGAAAAACAATGCCGTCCACCAAGCTCCCTCCGGGCATGTGTTTAAGCATCCTTCTCAGAGACGGAACAAGGTATTCATCCAAGCAAGGGAGATCGCCTCAGGCGAGGCAGAGCTGTATGTCGTCGCCTACCTGATCGCTCTATGCCACGGGAACGCCCTAAATGGGAGCACCAAGGTCTTCATAGATACAATGGGCATCTATGCTTACATCAAGTGCGCCTTGGTCCTGTGCCGCTCCGAAGCAGAAATCGTGAGTTTCCACTCGTATGATGAGCTGGAGAAGGTCAACCCGCCATCGGAACCCTACTTCTGCATTATCTCCGCCTCCACCTCCGGCAGCATGGCAAGGAAGATGGCAGGCAGCGTGTGGGATCCCCAGCGAATCGCCACCATCGTCGACGTGACGTCCCATGGGCGAGCTGGCGACGTGATGGTCGCGCTTGACAGCATGGGGGTCTCCTTCCCTGATTTGAAAGTCAACGACGGTACTCTGATTGAGATCATCGGCGAGAACTTCTCGTCCAAAGCGAAGCCTCCTCGACCAGTCGTTATCGGACAGCCGCATACTCCGAAAGCCCTGGCTGAATTTCATGAATACTTTGGTTTCTCGATTCACCCCTTCAACACCCAAATCGCAACGAAGAATAAGCTGCTTCTGCTTGATGTCACCAAGGTGCTGGAGCACGAAGAATTTCAGAAATGGCTCGACGCAGAAATTGACTGGTCATTCCCCCTCACCGTCAGTCACGTTATCCATGGGGGAACCGCAGAATTCGGAAAAAATCGTACGCTAAGCTAACGGTGTTCTCGTGACAGCTCTTTGACTAGGCTTTCTAAGGCCATTCTGATAGCCCTGACTTCCTGAAAAGCCAAGGCTAAAATTTGTGCGGCTAAAAGGGATAACCGATGGTAAAATAAGTTATCCCTGTCGAGATACTGAAAAGCGTTATCCTCGTTTTTCCCAAAACTGTTTTGCCAGTTCGCTCAGAGCGCTAGTTAACTGAGCGACAGATTTCGCACTTTGCAAATTATTCTGCCCGGTCTGTACATTGGTATCAGCAGCATCGCGTATATTGTTAATACTGCGGTTGATGTCTTCACTTACTGCTCCCTGCTGCTCGACCGCAGTCGCTATTTGCGCGTTCATGTCGGTAATTTCGTTAACGCGTTGGCCAATTCCATCAAGAGCTGTAGCTGCTTCCTCTGCGTGAGCTACACTCGTGTGCGCTTGCCGACTACTTTGCTCCATGACTGTAACAGCGGATTGCGCTCGCTCTTGTAGAGCGCTGATCATGCTTTGAATATCCGTTGTCGATTGCTGTGTGCGAGCAGCAAGACTGCGAACCTCATCGGCGACAACAGCAAAACCACGCCCCTGCTCACCAGCACGCGCGGCCTCAATTGCTGCGTTGAGTGCCAACAAATTCGTTTGCTCGGCGATCCCTCGTATAACGTCAAGAACTTTTGATATCTCGTTACTTTGACCTTCAAGCTCATGAATAACCTGAGCGGCTTGCCTAATTTCACCTTCAAGGGCAGTGATTGACTGGCTTGTGTGGGCTACCAGACGCTGGCCAGATGCCGTCTCAGTGTCTGCTCTTCCGGCCGCATCTGCAGCATGCTGTGCATTGCTCGCAACCTCTTGAATGCTTGCCGCCATTTGCTTTACTGCCGTTGCTATTTGATCTGTCTCTGCCTGCTGCTCAACTGTAAGTACATTGCTTGACTCAATATCCTTTAGTAGGCCTCGGGTGTGTTCGCTAAGCCGATTTGATGCATCACCTATGCGACCTACTACGGCGCCTGTTTCAGCTTGCATCATTCGTAAAGCAAACTCTATTTGGCCAAACTCATCGGTGCGCCCAGTGTAGAGGGATTGACTTAATGGGTTATTGGAAATATTCCTGGCTCTTTCAACCAGTCTTCCAAGAGGAGAGAGAATAGCCAAAACACTAACAGAGCTTAAGCTTCCTGACATTAAAGTAGCTAACAATAAGCTGCTTATTGATGTATCAGTAAGCATGCCGGCAGCCATTGCGCTTGATATAATACTACCCCATATGAGCAAGAGTATTTTCACGGAAAAGCTAGCAGCCCATTTCGGCCTCGCGGCCTTCCCGCTTCTCAGTTGAGCATATAATTTTTCCGCAGCCAAAACCTGCTCAGGTTCAGGCTTGGTCCTTACAGACTGGTATTCAACAATCGAACCATTCTTAGCTATTGGCGTTACATAAGCACTTACCCAATAGTGGTCGCCATTTTTACAGCGATTTTTTACTAGCCCCATCCATGAGCGGCCAGATTTTAATGTACTCCACATATGCTCAAATGCAGCAGGCGGCATATCTGGGTGTCTTACGATGTTGTGAGGCTGGCCTAATAGTTCTTCCTCAGTGAAACCACTGATTTTAATGAAGTCAGGATTAACGTACGTGATATGGCTTTGAGGGGAGGTAGTCGAAAGAATATTGGCATCTTTTGGGAGTTCTAAGTTTCGACCCGTCACTGGTAAATTCTGGGGCTCTGTTGCAAAGATTGGCGGCAGTCAGAGGTAGGCTGTCGCTCTGCGCCGATCAGGCGGCTGCTGCGAAATGGTGGTTGAGCATGCCCATGGCCTCCGTCAGCGCCGAGGGCCCAATGCCAAAAGCTCTCTCCACAAGGCGCACCTCGCCCCTGATGCCGGGCTGCAGGCACCAGGGGCGAGCCTGTCCTTTGCGCAGGGCTCGCATGACTTCGAATCCCTTGATCGTGGCATAGGCCGTGGGGATCGATTTGAAACCGCGCACCGGCTTGATCAGTATCTTGAGCTTTCCGTGATCGGCCTCGATCACGTTATTGAGATACTTCACCTGCCGGTGGGCCGTCTCCCGGTCCAGCTTTCCTTCGCGCTTCAATTCGGTGATCGCTGCACCATAGCTCGGCGCTTTGTCGGTATTGAGCGTGGCAGGCTTTTCCCAGTGCTTCAGGCCTCGCAGGGCCTTGCCCAGGAACCGCTTCGCTGCCTTGGCGCTGCGGGTCGGCGACAGGTAGAAATCGATCGTGTCGCCCCGCTTGTCGACTGCCCGGTACAGGTAGGTCCACTTGCCCCGCACCTTGACGTAGGTTTCATCCAGGCGCCAGCTCGGATCAAAGCCACGCCGCCAGAACCAGCGCAGCCGCTTCTCCATCTCCGGGGCGTAGCACTGGACCCAGCGATAGATCGTCGTATGGTCGACCGAAATGCCGCGTTCCGCCAGCATTTCCTCAAGGTCGCGATAGCTGATCGGATAGCGACAATACCAGCGCACCGCCCACAGGATCACATCACCCTGGAAATGGCGCCACTTGAAATCCGTCATCGTTCCGTCCGTCCAATCTCCGCCAAGCATGCTCAAGCTTCACGATTTTTGCAACAGAGCCCACACGAGTATTGAGCATAGTCGAGATTGGTGCAGATCACTTCTGATATTGAACTGTCAGGAGCTGGCTGCACAACAGCCATTACGCCCAATCAACTGGTGCAGTCGTCTTCTGAAAATGACATTTGGTATCTCTCATAAACGGATGTTTTTGAGAGAACTATCTTCGGCCTTCACACGCACGAAAGGCGGCGAAGCTCCGCCGTTAATCCGTCCGCCGGAGATCTCGCCCAGGCAGGCTGAAGGCCGAGCAAGCCTGACAGGCCCGAAAAGCCCGGCACGGGCGTCGGCGGCGATGACGGCGGCGGCATTATCCAGGGTTGATGATGGAAGTGGAGGATATCGACAACCTCTCGCGCAACCAAGACATCGCGGTCGGACTGCAAGTGATCTTGAAGCCACGGGCCCGTCCCACCCCGACATGGACCTCGATGCCCGAACGGACGTTAGATTTCGAGTTCTAGGCGTTCTGCGATGAAGGTTGGATCCCAGCCGGGATTGAAAGTGTCGACGTGGGTG
>NZ_JBLWYX010000037.1:0-12491 GCF_048266785.1 Marinobacter sp. | reverse complement strand
GCAGCGGTCTCCAAAACCGCAGGTTGGGGGTTCGATTCCCTCCTGGCCTGCCATTTTTTTAACATCCGGATACATAAGTTGATTCCCATGGAGTCAAAAGCCGTTCAGTCAAACAGTCGTTTCGACGTAGTGAAATGGCTAGTTGTTTTTTTACTGATTGCCGTTGGTGTAGTTGGTAATCAGTATTTCAGCGCCGAATCTTTGCTGTATCGGGTTCTGGCTCTTGTTGGTCTTGCTATAGTTGCGGCTTTGGTCGCCCTGCAGACCGAGCGTGGGCGCCGTTTTGCGACGTTGCTTAAAGAGGCGCGCGTTGAGATCCGGAAAGTGGTGTGGCCCACCAGGCCAGAGCTGGTTCAGACTACAGTTATCGTTGTAGTTTTTGTGCTGGTTGTGTCCTTGTTGTTGTGGGGTATGGATTCGATAATCAGTTGGCTGGTCGCCGGATTTATCGGCTAACAGGAGTGGGCAATGGCTAAGCGCTGGTACGTGGTTCATGCGTATTCTGGCTTCGAAAAGCACGTAATGCGCACTCTAGCTGAGCGCATCGCGCTTGAAGGTATGGAAGACAGGTTTGGTGAAATTCTTGTTCCTACCGAAGAAGTTGTGGAGATGCGTGACGGGAAAAAGCGCAAGAGTGAGCGCAAGTTTTATCCCGGATACGTGCTCGTCCAGATGGAAATGGATGACGGCACCTGGCACCTTGTGAAGAATACACCACGAGTGCTTGGCTTTATCGGTGGAACGAAGGACAAGCCGGCTCCGATCACGGAGCGTGAAGCTGAGGCCATTTTGCGTCGCGTTGAAAGCGGTGTGGATAAGCCGAAGCCGAAGACCTTGTTTGAGCCAGGCGAAGTCGTCCGTGTTGTTGAAGGCCCGTTTGCGGACTTTAACGGCGTGGTAGAGGAAGTTGACTACGACAAGAGTCGGGTCAAGGTCGCTGTTCTGATTTTTGGTCGTTCAACTCCGGTAGAGCTGGAGTTTGGTCAGGTCGAGAAAGACTGATCAGTGGCTTTTAACCGGAAGGCTCGCGCGCTCAGGCGTCGCGGGCTTTTTGTGTCTGCAACGGGGAGCCGCGAGGCGTTTGGACCCATAGGAGTAATAGTATGGCTAAAAAGATAGAAGCATATATCAAGCTTCAGGTTGCTGCCGGTAAGGCCAACCCGAGCCCCCCCGTTGGCCCTGCACTGGGCCAGCGCGGCGTTAACATCATGGAGTTCTGTAAGGCGTTTAATGCCCAGACCCAGGATATGGAAGCCGGCTTGCCGATTCCTACTGTTATCACAGTTTACAGTGATCGCAGCTTCACATTTATCACCAAAACCCCGCCTGCGCCTGTTCTTCTTAAGAAGGCTGCTGGTGTGAAGAGTGGTTCCGGTCGCCCTAACACTGAAAAAGTGGGCAAAGTGACCCGTGAGCAACTTGAAGAAATTGCCAAGACCAAAGAGCCGGACCTGACTGCTGCCGATATGGATGCTGCGGTTCGTACCATTGCCGGAACCGCCCGCAGTATGGGCCTGACCGTGGAGGGCGTGTAACATGTCGAAGCTGAGCAAGCGCCAGAAGCTGATTCTGGAAAAGACAGACTCTACCCGTTCTTACTCCGTTGATGAGGCGGTATCACTGCTGGTTGAGTTGGGCCAGAGTGTAAAGTTCAAGGAGTCGTTGGACGTTGCAGTTAACCTGGGTGTTGATGCGCGTAAATCTGACCAGGTTGTACGTAGCAGCACCGTCCTGCCGCATGGCACGGGCAAAACAGTCCGCGTTGCAGTTTTCACTCAGGGTGCAAACGCTGAAAAAGCAACTGCGGCCGGTGCTGATATTGTGGGTATGGATGATCTTGCTGATGAGGTCAAGAAGGGCAACATGGACTTCGATGTGGTGATTGCCACTCCGGATGCCATGCGCGTTGTTGGCCAGCTGGGTCAGATTCTTGGTCCGCGTGGACTGATGCCGAACCCCAAAGTAGGTACGGTTACTCCAGACGTAGAGACTGCGGTTAAAAATGCCAAGGCCGGTCAAGTGCGTTACCGCACAGACAAGAACGGCATTATCCATTCTCCGCTGGGTAACGTTGAATTCTCTGCACAGAACATCAAGGAAAACCTTGAGTCTCTGATCGCAGATCTGAAAAAGGCCAAGCCATCGTCGGCGAAAGGCGTGTATCTGAAAAAGATCACGATTTCTTCGACCATGGGTCCTGGCCTGACTATCGATCAGAGCGGTCTGGATATCTGACTTCCTGATCGGTAGTTACTTTGTAGTCTGGGCGGAAGCCAAGGCTGTCAAAGACCGCAGGCCCCCGAAGTCCTCGGGCTATAAGGGTTAAAGCAACGCCTGCGCAGACGGTGTGAAGACGTTCTCTCTGAACCCAAACACCGTTAAGGCGCCCGTAGGAAGCAAATTGTAGTCGCTTCCAGGGCAATGATGGGTTTGCCGGGAATACCCCTGGCGAAATCGAGGAGAAATCCAGTGGCAATTAGACTCGAAGACAAGAAAGCGATCGTCGCTGAAGTCAACGAGACTGCCGGTGGTGCTCTGTCTGTGGTTCTGGCTGACTACCGTGGTGTTACCTCTGGTGATATGACGGCTCTTCGTGCCAAAGCTCGTGCTGAGAATGTGCATCTCAGGGTTGTTCGTAACAACCTTGCGAAGATTGCTATTCGTGGCACCGAGTTTGAGTGCATTGACGAGGCTTTGGTCGGCCCGACGATACTGGCATTCTCAATGGAAGATCCGGGAGCGGCCGCGCGCCTGCTGAAGGATTTTGCAAAAGAGAAAGACGCATTCGAGATTAAAGGACTGGCAGTCGGCGGTGAGCTGATGGGCGCAGACCAGATCGATCGTCTTGCCAAGCTGCCAACACGTCACGAAGCGTTGACCATGTTGGCCGCCGTAACACAGGCACCAATCACCAAGCTGGCACGGACACTGAACGAAGTTCCTTCGAAAGTGACCCGCGCTGTAGCGGCAGTTCGCGACCAGAAGCAAGAAGCTGCTTGATTCTGTTGAACACCATTTTTATATTTTTGGGAGAAAGTCATGGCTCTGTCTAACGAAGACATTTTGAACGCAATTGCAGAAATGAGCGTAATGGACGTTGTAGCGCTGGTTGAAGCAATGGAAGAGAAATTCGGCGTATCTGCCGCTGCCGCTGTTGCTGCTGCTCCTGCAGCTGCTGGCGAAGCTGCTGCTGCCGAAGAAAAGACCGAATTTGACGTTGTTCTGACCGGTGTCGGTGAGAAGAAAGTTAACGTCATCAAGGCTGTTCGTGAACTGACCGGCCTGGGTCTGAAAGAAGCGAAAGAGATGGTTGATGGTGCGCCCACTACTGTCAAGGAAGCTGCGAGCAAAGACGACGCAGAAGCAGCCAAGAAGAAGCTCGAGGAAGCAGGCGCTTCTGTTGAGCTTAAGTAAGAGTCGGCTGTTGATCGAAACTGCGCTTCAAGCGTAGACAGGCTGGTGGCTTTGTGCCACCGGCCTTTTTCTGTTGTATATGCTATGGAGTCTGGTATGCGTTTTCAGGTTGGTGTCAGATCTTTAACCGTATACCAGAGTCTTTGTTCAAGACGGCGCGATAAGCCGAGCAATTCGGCCCCGAAGCAAAACATTGGTTGCTTCTTGATACCAGGTATCAGGTCTAAAGCTGGGGAATGCAGATGACTTACTCCTACACTGAAAAAAAGCGGATTCGCAAAGATTTTAGTAAATTGCCTTCCGTGATGGATGTCCCCTATTTGCTGTCTATTCAGCTGGATTCGTTCCGGGACTTCCTGCAAATGGAAGCCGCCCCTGTGGACCGTCGGGAAACCGGTCTTCACGCAGCATTCAAATCCGTATTCCCGATTGCCAGCTACTCTGGCAATGCTGCGCTCGAATACGTGAGCTACCGCATTGGTGAGCCAGTATTCGATGTCAAGGAATGCCAGCTTAGGGGCGTGACTTATGCGGCGCCGCTGAGAGTTAAAGTCCGCCTTATCATTTATGATAGGGAGTCGTCCAATAAGGCGATCAAGGACATCAAGGAACAAGAAGTCTACATGGGCGAAATGCCCCTGATGACCGAGAATGGTACCTTCGTCATTAACGGTACCGAGCGCGTTATTGTTTCCCAGCTCCACCGCTCTCCCGGTGTGTTCTTTGATCATGACAAAGGTAAGACCCATTCGTCCGGCAAGCTGCTGTATTCGGCCCGGGTGATTCCTTACCGTGGTTCGTGGCTCGATTTCGAGTTCGATCCAAAAGACTCCGTTTTCGTTCGTATTGACCGTCGGCGCAAGCTGCCCGCGTCAATTCTTCTGCGTGCGCTCGGTTACACCTCCGAGCAAATGCTGGAAATGTTCTTCGACACCAGTAAGTTCACGCTGGGAGCGGAAACTTGCAAGCTGGAGTTGGTTCCGAGCCGTCTTCGTGGCGATATTGCGACATTCGATATCAAGGATAACGAAGGCAAGCTGATTGTTGAAGAAGGTCGTCGTATCACGGCCCGTCATATCAAGCAGCTGGAAAAAGCCGGGATCAATGAGCTCGAGGTGCCTACCGAGTACCTTTATGGCCGCGTTTTGGCCAAGGATATGGTGGATCAATCCACTGGCGAGATCCTGGTTGAGTGTAATGCTGAGCTGAGCGAAGAGATTGTCACCAAAATCCTGGATTCTGGTGTCACCGACATTGAGACGCTCTATACCAACGACCTGGATTGCGGTCCGTTCATGTCCGATACCCTGCGTATCGACCCGACCCGTAGCCCGCTTGAGGCCTTGGTTGAAATTTATCGGATGATGCGTCCGGGAGAGCCGCCAACAAAGGATTCAGCAGAGAACCTGTTTAACAACCTGTTTTTCTCTGAAGAGCGTTACGACTTGTCTGCGGTTGGCCGGATGAAACTCAACCGTCGCCTGCGCCGTGAAGAAAGCACCGGTGAAGGTACTCTGACTCACGACGACATAATCGATGTTCTTAAGACGTTGATCGACATTCGTAATGGTCAGGGCAACGTGGATGACATTGATAACCTGGGTAACCGCCGTGTGCGTTGCGTGGGTGAGATGGCTGAAAACCAGTTCCGCGTGGGACTGGTTCGTGTGGAGCGTGCGGTTCGTGAGCGCCTCAGTCTGGCCGAAAGTGAAGGCCTGATGCCTCAGGACCTGATCAACGCCAAGCCTGTTGCGGCCGCGGTCAAAGAATTCTTCGGTTCCAGCCAGTTGTCCCAGTTCATGGACCAGAACAACCCGCTGTCTGAAGTAACTCACAAGCGTCGGATCTCGGCGCTTGGACCAGGTGGTCTGACTCGTGAGCGCGCAGGTTTCGAGGTTCGAGACGTTCACCCGACACATTATGGTCGTGTGTGCCCGATCGAGACGCCAGAAGGCCCGAATATCGGTCTGATCAACTCGCTTGCGACATACGCGCGCGCCAACTCTTATGGCTTCCTTGAGAGCCCCTACCGGAAGGTTGTGGATGGCGTTGTAACGGATGAGCTGGTGTATCTGTCGGCCATAGAAGAAAGCACCTACGTTATCGCACAGGCAAGCGCCGCGATGGACGATGGAAAGCGTCTGATGGACGAGTTGGTTACGGTGCGTCACCAGAACGAAACAACGGTCATGCCTCCTGAAAGCGTTAACTTCATGGATGTGTCTCCGCGTCAGGTTGTGTCTGTTGCCGCATCGCTGATTCCGTTCTTGGAACATGACGATGCTAACCGGGCTCTGATGGGCGCGAACATGCAGCGTCAGGCGGTGCCGACACTGCGTTCCCAAGTGCCTTTGGTTGGTACCGGTGTTGAGCGCACAGTAGCTCAGGATTCTGGCGTCTGTGTGACTGCACGCCGCGGTGGTGTGATCGAAAGTGTTGATGCGGCCCGTATCGTGGTGCGCGTCAACAATGAGGAAACCGAGGCTGGTGATGCAGGTGTGGATATTTACAACCTCACCAAGTACACCCGCTCGAACCAGAATACCTGTATCAACCAGCGTTCCATCGTTCGCCAGGGTGATGCCATTGCCCGCGGTGACGTGCTGGCTGACGGTCCCTCTGTGGATCTTGGTGAGCTGGCTCTGGGGCAGAACATGCGCATCGCATTCATGCCCTGGAACGGTTACAACTTTGAAGACTCCATCCTGATCTCCGAGAAGGTGGTTCAGGAAGATCGCCTGACCACTATCCACATTCAGGAACTGACCTGTGTGGCTCGGGATACCAAGCTGGGTAGTGAAGAAATCACTGCGGATATTCCCAACGTTGGTGAGAGCGCGCTATCCAAACTGGATGAGTCCGGTATTGTTTACATCGGTGCTGAAGTAGGCCCTGGCGATATTCTGGTCGGCAAGGTGACACCGAAAGGTGAAACACAGCTGACCCCGGAGGAAAAGCTGCTGAGGGCAATCTTCGGTGAGAAGGCGTCTGACGTAAAAGACACCTCCTCCCGCGTGCCGACTGGCACCCGCGGTACCGTTATCGATGTACAGGTCTTTACCCGTGACGGTATTGAAAAAGATCAGCGTGCCAAGGCAATTGAAAAAGAGCAGCTGGATCAGTACCGCAAAGACCTGAAGGACGAGTACCGTATTGTTGAAGGTGCAACGTTCGAGCGTCTGCTGAGCGCGCTGAAAGGCCAGTCCGTAATCAGTGGTCCGGGCCTGAAAAAAGGCGCCAGCTTGGAGGAAGGCTATCTTACAGATCTTCCGCGTTCAGACTGGTTCAAACTGCGCATGCAGGATGAAGGTCTCAATGAGTTGCTGGAGAAATCCGAGCAGGGCCTTGAGGAGCGCAAGAAAGAACACGATGCGCGCTTTGACGACAAAAAAGGCAAGCTCCAGCAAGGTGATGATCTTGCACCGGGTGTCCTGAAAATCGTTAAGGTCTATCTTGCTATCAAGCGTCGTATCCAGCCTGGCGACAAGATGGCCGGCCGTCACGGTAACAAGGGTGTTATCTCCGCGGTCATGCCGATTGAGGACATGCCGTACGATGTGCACGGTAATACCGTTGACATCGTCCTGAACCCGCTGGGCGTCCCTTCGCGGATGAACGTTGGTCAGGTGCTCGAAACCCATCTGGGTGCGGCTGCCAAAGGCCTCGGTGAGCGCATCGGCAAAATGCTCGATGAGCAACGTAAGGTTGCCGAGCTTCGCAAGTTGCTTGATGAGATCTACAACCACTCTGACGAAGTGTTCAAAGTGGATCTGGATTCCCTGAATGACAAGGAAATTCAGGAGATGTGTCACAACCTGCGTGGTGGCGTTCCTATGGCCACACCAGTGTTTGATGGCGCCAAGGAATCCGAGGTCAAGCACATGCTTGAGCTTGCAGGGTTGAGCACGACCGGCCAGACCAAGCTATACGATGGCCGTACAGGTGACGCCTTCGATCGCCCGGTGACTGTGGGGTATATGTATATCCTCAAGCTCAACCACCTGATCGATGACAAGATGCACGCCCGTTCCACCGGTTCGTACAGTCTTGTGACCCAGCAGCCGCTGGGTGGTAAGGCACAGTTCGGTGGTCAGCGTTTCGGTGAGATGGAAGTGTGGGCCCTTGAAGCTTACGGTGCAGCGTATACGCTGCAGGAAATGCTCACCGTCAAGTCTGATGATGTGAACGGCCGGACCAAGATGTACAAGAACATTGTGGATGGTGATCATCGTATGGAGCCCGGCATGCCGGAATCCTTCAACGTTCTCGTCAAGGAAATCCGTTCGCTGGGTATCGACATCGAGCTGGAATCTGAGTGAGCCGAATTGTTTTTGGCAGCGTGAGCGGGCACTTCGTGTGCCCGCCCGAGATTAACGCCATGCGGAGCTTTTACTGATGAAAGATTTGCTGAATCTTCTCAAGAGCCAGAACCAAAGCAAGGAATTTGATGCTATCCGTATTGGATTGGCGTCACCGGACATGATCCGTTCCTGGTCCTTTGGTGAAGTTAAGAAGCCTGAGACCATTAACTACCGTACGTTCAAGCCAGAGCGTGACGGCCTTTTCTGCGCCAAAATCTTCGGCCCGATCAAGGACTACGAGTGCCTGTGCGGCAAGTACAAGCGCCTCAAGCACCGTGGTGTTATCTGCGAAAAGTGCGGAGTTGAAGTCGCACTGGCAAGCGTTCGCCGTGAACGCATGGGACACATTGAGCTGGCCAGCCCGGTCGCTCATATATGGTTCCTGAAATCACTCCCGTCCCGCATCGGTCTGATGCTGGATATGACGCTGCGTGATATCGAGCGCGTGCTCTACTTTGAGTCGTTCATTGTGATCGACCCGGGTATGACCACTCTCGAACGCGGTCAACTGCTGAACGATGAGCAGTATTATGAGGCCCTGGAAGAGTTCGGCGACGAGTTTGATGCCCGAATGGGTGCTGAGGCCGTCAAAGAGCTACTCGAAGGTATTGATCTTCAGGAGCAAGTTGATGGGCTGCGGGAAGAAATTCCCCAGACCAACTCTGAAACCAAGATCAAGAAATTCAGCAAGCGCCTGAAAATACTTGAGGCCTTCCTGTATTCTGGCAACAAGCCGGGCGACATGGTGATGACCGTGTTGCCGGTTCTGCCGCCCGACCTGCGCCCGCTGGTGCCGTTGGATGGTGGCCGTTTTGCTACATCTGACCTGAACGATCTGTATCGTCGGGTGATCAACCGGAATAACCGTCTCAAGCGCCTGCTTGAGCTGAACGCTCCGGATATCATCGTGCGTAACGAAAAACGCATGCTGCAGGAAGCGGTAGACGCACTGCTGGACAACGGCCGTCGCGGTCGTGCCATCACCGGCACCAACAAGCGTCCGCTGAAGTCTCTGGCAGACATGATCAAGGGTAAACAAGGTCGTTTCCGTCAGAACCTGTTGGGTAAACGGGTGGACTATTCCGGCCGTTCTGTAATTGTTGTAGGTCCCTATCTGCGCCTGCACCAGTGCGGTCTGCCCAAGAAGATGGCGCTTGAGCTGTTCAAGCCGTTTATTTTTTCCAAGCTTGAGCATCGTGGCCTGGCCACCACTATCAAAGCCGCCAAGAAAATGGTTGAGCGTGAAGAAGGCGTGGTCTGGGATATTCTGGACGAAGTGATTCGTCAGCATCCCATCATGCTTAACCGTGCGCCGACACTGCACCGTTTGGGTATCCAGGCGTTTGAGCCGGTACTGATCGAAGGTAAGGCGATCCAGTTGCACCCGTTGGTTTGTGCGGCCTACAACGCTGACTTTGACGGTGACCAGATGGCGGTACACGTGCCGCTGACGCTGGAAGCTCAGCTTGAAGCGCGTGCGCTGATGATGTCGACCAACAACATCCTGTCGCCAGCCAACGGTGAGCCGATCATCGTGCCATCCCAGGACGTTGTACTTGGCCTCTACTACATGACCCGTGAGCGCAAGAGTGCGCCTGGCGAGGGCATGGTGTTTGCAGACGTCAAGGAAGCTCATCGTGCGTATGGTGCGGGCCAGGTAGACCTCCAGGCCATCGTCAAGGTGCGCGTAAAGGAAGTTGCCATTCTTGAAAGCGGCGAGCGTACTGAAGAGTACAAGATCGTGGATACCACGGTTGGTCGCGCTTTGCTGTTTGATATTGTTCCGGACGGCCTTTCCTACGACCTGGTTAACAAGCCGATGGTCAAGAAGGCAATCTCGAACCTGATCAACACGTGCTACCGGGATGCCGGGCTGAAAGAAACGGTTATCTTTGCGGATCAGCTCATGTATATGGGTTATCACTACGCGACGGTTTCCGGTATTTCGATCGGCTTTAACGACTTCGAAATTCCCCCGGAGAAGTACGAGCTCGTGGACGCGGCTTCCCAGGAAGTAAAAGATATCGAAACCCAGTACGCGTCCGGTCTGCTGACCCAGGGCGAGAAGTACAACAAGGTTATCGACATCTGGTCGCGCGCCAACGACAAGGTCTCCAAAGCCATGATGGAGCGCCTGGCCAAAGAAAAAGTCATTGGTGCTGATGGCAAGCCTATCAAGGGTGAAGACGGCGAAGACCTGATGCAGGAGTCTTTTAACTCTGTCTACATGATGGCTGACTCCGGCGCTCGGGGTTCTGCTGCGCAGATTCGTCAGCTGGCCGGTATGCGTGGTCTGATGGCGAAGCCGGATGGCTCTATTATCGAGACGCCGATTACCGCCAACTTCCGTGAAGGCCTGAACGTACTTCAGTACTTTATCTCGACTCACGGTGCCCGGAAGGGTCTGGCTGACACGGCGTTGAAGACCGCGAACTCCGGTTATCTGACTCGTCGTCTGGTTGACGTTTCGCAGGACCTGGTGGTTACCGAAGAAGATTGCGGTACCGAAGAAGGCCTGCTGATGACACCGCACATCGAAGGCGGCGACGTGGTTGTGCCTCTGGGTGCTCGTGTGTTGGGCCGTGTTACTGCCCGGGATGCGTTTACTCCGATCGATAAGGATAATGCCGTTGTTCCTTCCGGCACCTTGCTGGATGAGAAAACGATTGAGGCGCTTGAAGGTGCCGGTGTGGACGAAGTCTGGGTGCGCTCTGCGATCACCTGTGAGACTCGTCATGGTATCTGCTCCAAGTGTTACGGTCGCGATCTGGCCCGTGGCCATCGTGTGAACGTTGGCGAAGCAGTGGGTGTTATCGCTGCCCAGTCTATTGGTGAGCCGGGAACCCAGCTGACCATGCGTACGTTCCACATTGGTGGTGCTGCGAGCCGAGCTTCTGCGGTAGATAATATTCAGGTCAAGCATGGTGGCACAGTTCGCCTGCATAACCTGAAGTCGCTTGAGAAAACAGACGGCTCACTGGTTGTTATTTCCCGCTCCTCTGCTCTGGCTATTGCGGATGATCAGGGTCGTGAGCGTGAGTGGTACAAACTGCCTTATGGTGCGGTGCTTTCTGTGAAGCACGGCGACAACGTTGAGGCGGGCGTTGTGGTGGCCAAGTGGGATCCACACACTCACCCGATCATTGCGGAAGCCGAAGGTACAGCCAAGTTCGTCAACATGGACCAAGGCATTACCGTGCGTACCCAGACCGACGAGCTGACTGGTCTGTCGACCATGGAAATCATCGATCCGAAGGAACGTCCGGCGGCTGGTAAAGACATTCGCCCGGCCATCCAGATGGTTGACGAAGCAGGTAACGACGTTGATTTGCCAGGCGGCGGCGCGGCGATTTTCTTCATGCCGGCAAACGCCCTGGTGACTATGGCCAATGGCGCGCGTATCGAGCTGGGTGACGTGGTTGCGCGTATTCCTCAGGCAAGCTCTAAAACGCGTGACATTACCGGTGGTCTGCCGCGGGTTGCTGATTTGTTTGAAGCGCGTCGTCCGAAGGAATCGTCAATCCTGGCCGAGATCAGCGGCATGATCTCGTTCGGCAAGGAAACCAAGGGCAAGAAGCGCCTGGTGATTACTCCGAAAGACGCAGATCCTTATGAGGTTCTGATTCCGAAGCATCGCCAAATGAACGTATTTGAAGGCGAAACGGTAGAGAAAGGCGAGGTGATTTCCGATGGCCCGTCCAACCCACATGACATTTTGCGTCTGCTGGGTGTGGTAGCGTTGGCGAAGTACATTACCAACGAAATCCAGGACGTCTACCGTCTGCAGGGCGTAGTGATCAACGACAAGCACATCGAAGTGATCGTGCGTCAGATGCTGCGCAAAGTGGAAATCACTGACCCCGGTGACACCCAGATGATTTCTGGCGATTCTGTGGAGATCAACCGGGTGCTGGAAGCTAACGAAGCGGCCGATGCTGCTGATAAAGAGCCAGCACGGTTCGAGCGTTTGCTGTTGGGTATCACCAAGGCTTCCCTGGCGACTGAGTCGTTCATCTCGGCGGCTTCGTTCCAGGAAACGACCCGCGTACTCACTGAAGGCGCGGTCACAGGTAAGCGTGACTACCTGCGCGGCCTGAAGGAAAACGTTGTGGTTGGTCGACTGATTCCTGCGGGAACTGGTTTGGCTTATCACGCCGAGCGTCGACGCAAGCGCGAGCTTGAAGAGCAGGGTGTTACTGCTGCAGACGTTGAAGAAGCTCTGAGCGCCGAACTCAACCGCGGAGGTTGAGCTGGGTGGGCCATCTCCGTGTAGTTACTTATGCGGAGGTGGTTAAAAAGAGATCAGTCATCTTGACTGTCGGGGGGCGCGGGCTTAAACTTGCGTCCCTTAAATTTTACCCCCTTCACTGGGGGTAAGTTTCATTGATATGGTTTTTTGGAGTTTGCTTACATGGCAACGATTAATCAGTTGGTGCGTAAGCCTCGTAAGCGCAAGGTGGCCAAGAGCGATGTTCCTGCTCTTCAGGCATGTCCTCAGCGCCGTGGTGTGTGCACTCGTGTTTACACCACAACGCCGAAGAAGCCGAACTCAGCACTGCGTAAAGTGTGTCGTGTTCGTCTGACCAACGGCTTCGAGGTTTCCTCATACATTGGTGGTGAAGGTCACAACCTTCAGGAGCACAGTGTTGTGCTGATCCGTGGCGGTCGAGTAAAAGACCTTCCGGGTGTGCGCTATCACACTGTTCGCGGTACTTT
>NZ_JBLWYX010000036.1:0-14562 GCF_048266785.1 Marinobacter sp. | reverse complement strand
CTGTCGAGGCCCCCAATACGGTTTGGTGTGGCGACATTACCTATATCTGGGCGCAGGGCAAATGGCATTACCTCGCCGCAGTATTGGACTTGTTCAGTCGCAGAGTGGTGGGCTGGGCGATGTCTGCCAAGCCGGATGCTGATCTGGTCGTAAAGGCGCTCGACAGAGCCTACGAGATGCGTGGGCGCCCAAGTGGTGTCTTGTTCCACAGCGATCAAGGTAGCCAATACAGCAGTCGCCATTTCCGCCAGAGGCTATGGCGATACCGGATGACCCAGAGCATGAGTCGGCGCGGAAACTGTTGGGATAATGCACCGATGGAGCGCCTGTTCCGTAGCCTGAAAACGGAGTGGGTTCCGACGGTAGGCTACATGACCGCTGCACTGGCTGAGCAGGATATAGGTCGCTACCTAATGCAATGCTACAACTGGACAAGACCACATCAGCACAACGGCCTCGTGCCGCCGGCTGTTGTAGAAGAAAAACTTAAATCACTGTCCGGAAATTGTTGACCACTACAGTCCACGGTGATCCCCAGAACTTAACTCCCCCGATTTCTACTCCGCTGTCCTGAAGGTAATGGGTGGTCGGAAGCAGTTCTGGAATCAGCTCGGGGTGCTTTTCGATTGCATCGTCGTGATTGCCGGCAACCAAAATTTTGTGGCCATGTCGATTTAAACATGTGACGAACGCTAATGTCCGACCTCTGCCAGTCATGGCTGGCAGGGGTCAGCAAGATCAGGCTTTTATAATAATTTGTGGGTTAATCAACCCCAAATTGCACCCTCGACTTTTTGCTTTGAGGGGAGCTGCACCTCAACGGCGTCTCCATTAAAGCGCACCGGCCAGACGTTTAACGTTTGTTCAGGATATTCGAGGCAAGTGCCGTCTTGTAAGCGAAAGTGCTGTTTATAAAGCGGCGCAGCCACCACTAAATCTCCAGCCAAGCTACCCACCAAACCACGACCAATCACATTTGCGCCCGACTTCGGATCGCGGTTTTCAATTGCGAACAAGCGATTACCTTCCGGCTCATTGGGCAGATAGAACAGCGCCACTTGGACGCCATTCAACCAAGCCACCACGCCGGAATTAGCGACCAAGTCCTGACGGCCACATAAGGTTTGCCAGTAGGTGTATTGGGCAACAGCGGCAGTATTAGCTTGGCTCATCAGACAATCTCCTCTGCGGCTACTAGGTGCAGCTCTTCTGCACGAATCGGGCGGCGTTGGCCGCGTTCTTTGACGAACTGAATATCTGGGTCAGCGCCGTTATTGTTGACGAAGGTACGGAAGCGTTTGAGCTTTTCTGGGTCTTTTAGGGCGTTGGCCCATTCGCATTCATAGCGGTCAACCACTAACTGCATCTGCCCTTCCAACTCGGCAACCAGCCCCAAGCTGTCGTCGATAATCACGGCCTTCAGATAGTCCAAACCGCCCTCCAGGCTTTCGCGCCATACAGACGTGCGTTGCAGCTTGTCGGCTGTGCGGATATAGAACATCAGGAAGCGGTCGATGTAGCGGATCAAAGTGTCGTCATCGAGGTCGGTGGCGAACAATTCGGCGTGGCGCGGGCGCATACCGCCGTTGCCACTGATGTACAAGTTCCAGCCCTTCTCAGTAGCGATTACGCCAACGTCTTTGCTTTGCGCTTCTGCGCATTCGCGGGTACAACCAGATACCGCAAATTTAAGCTTGTGCGGTGAGCGCAGACCCTTGTAGCGGTCCTCAATCCTCAAAGCCATTTGGACACTATCTTGCACGCCATAACGGCACCAGGTACTGCCCACGCAACTTTTCACTGTGCGGGTGGACTTGCCATAGGCGTGACCAGTTTCAAAGCCGGCAGCAATCAGCTCCCCCCAGATATCTGGCAGTTCGTGCAGTTGCGCGCCGAACAGGTCGATACGCTGGCCGCCAGTGATCTTGGTATACAGGTCGTACTTTTTCGCCACTGCACCAATTGCAATCAAACCATCTGGGCTGATCTCGCCACCGGGAATCCGCGGCACCACTGAGTAGGTACCGTTCTTCTGCATGTTGGCCATAAAGGTGTCGTTGGTGTCTTGCAGTGGTACCAGCCAGGGCTCTTGAATTTGGCGGTTCCAGCACGACGCCAGAATGGAGCCCACGACCGGTTTGCAGATATCACAACCCAGTTGGCCTTTGCCATGGCGGGCCAGCAGTTCGTCAAAGGTTTCGATGCCTTCAACACGAACCACGGAGTAAAGCTCCTGACGGGTGAATGCAAAGTGCTCGCACAAGCTCTTGTCAACGCTAACGCCACGAGCAGTAAGCTCATGCTCGAACACCTGCTTAAGCAAGCTGGCGCAACCACCGCAACCAGTGGCGGCTTTGGTCTGTGTTTTGAGGCCGGCAAGGTCGTCACAACCAGCGTCGATAGCGCTGCAGATCGCCCCTTTACTGACGTTATGGCAGGAGCATACGGTGGCAGTGGCTGGCAGGGCATCGACGCCTAGCGTAGGTGCGGCTTCGCTCCGGGGCAAAATCAACGACGAGGGATCGGCAGGAAGAGTAATGCCGTTTTGTACATATTGCAGCAAGGTGTCGTAGTAGCTGTTATCTCCTACCAAAACCGCTCCCAGGGCTTGCTTGCCGTCGGCAGAAACCACCAAGCGACGATAGCTGCCGCTGGCCTCATCAATAAAGCGGTAGCTGCGCGATCCGGCAATGGTGCCCTGGGCATCGCCAATGGAACCGACATCGACCCCAAGTAGTTTGAGCTTTGTCGACATATCAGCCCCCATAAACGGGTCAGCTGCTTCGTTACATAGCTGCGCGGCTACGCTGCGGGCCATTTGGTAACCCGGCGCAACCAAACCAAAGATGCTGCCATTCCATGCCGCACATTCGCCGATAGCGTAGATGTTAGCGTCGCTGCTGCGACATTGGCTGTCGATGGCGATACCGCCACGTGGTCCTAGCTCTAATTCGCATTGTTTGGCCAGGGCATCCTGAGGGCGAATGCCTGCGGAGAAAACGATCAGGTCTGTTTCCAAGAACTCATCGTTGGCGAAGTTCATTCGGTAGCGATATTCGCAGCCGGCTGAAATCGACTGGGTACTGCGAGATAAATGCACGCTAACGCCAAGGGCTTCTATACGCGACTTCAGGGCATGGCCACCGTGGTCATCCAACTGCACAGGCATCAAACGTGGAGCGAACTCCACCACATGGGCTTCCAGGCCCAAACTCTTAAGGGCGTTGGCCGCTTCCAGACCGAGTAAACCGCCCCCCACCACTACGCCACGGCGGGCGTTCTTGGCGGCTGCTTGGATGGTATCGAGGTCGGCCAGAGTACGGTAGACCAATCGAGAGTTACCGGCGGCACCTTCAATCGGCGGCACAAAGGGGAACGAGCCGGTTGCCAGTACAAGCTGGTCATAGAGCACGCAACCATTTGCGGTAATTATCTTGCGGCTGTCGCGGTCGATTTCCAGCACCGGCACACTCAGGTGCAGAGTGACACCTGGGGTTTGATAAAGCGCCGAGTCGCCAAGGGCGAGGGATTCTGCATCGCGGCCACCGAAGTATTCGGACAGGTGCACACGGTCGTAGGCGCGCAGCGGCTCTTCGCTGAACACATGAATCTGGTAGCGGCTCAACGCACCGCGTTGAACTAACTGTTCTAAGCAGTGATGACCAACCATGCCGTTGCCAATGATGACCAATTGCTGAAGATCTGTACTGTTCATGTGTAAATCCGCCCACGCCGCTACGGTTTGTTTTGAGCAAAAAAAAACGCCTGGAACCAAGAGGTTCCAGGCGCCTTTGCCTGTTCGTACTGCCGGCCTATACGCCTGATGCAGTCCTTGTCACCCGGACTTTTCTCAGTCAACGATCGCCATTGATCGACGGGGTGCCTCACCTACGCAATGGCAGTGAGCTGATCGAGACTATGCAGTGGCTGTGCCAGAAATTTATTAGCCTTCTGCAAACGCCACATTTACGGGCTTCCTGCCAGACAGGGGAATTAGCTCACGTACCAATTCAGAACTAAAACAGTGCAGTTTTCGATCTATCGCCCCAATGTGACGCAATTTAGACATCACAAAGTACTCGTTTAAGTGGTTTCAGCTTCGATGCTTTTAAAGTCAAGAATTCGCAACTTAAGCCGCTCACACTGTGCCGCGTAAGAGTTTGCGATGCTTTTGGCCCAACCATTGCTTCGTATACGCAAAGGCCGTCAACGAAGATGGTCGAAACATTCAAGCAATACACACGACAAAGGCGCCGTGCAGTTCCCGTTAAAAGACGAGGAGCAGCATGGCGCCTTTGTCGTTTCCACAGATGGATACGACGATGTCAGCAAAACCGACGGTCAGCAAAACAGTGCGAAGCGTATGCCCTTACTGTGGGGTGGGCTGTGGCATTGTTATGCAGGTAGAAGACAACCTAATCGTCAAAGTTTCCGGAGATAAACAGCACCCTAGTAACTTCGGTCGCCTGTGCACCAAGGGCACTACCTGCGGCCAAGCCGTCGCTAACAGTGGACGTATGGAGTACGCGTTTGTGCGCCAGGCGCGCAGCTGCGACCCGATGCGCGTGGCCATCGACGAAGCCATCGATACTACCGCCAGGCGCCTGCGCGACATCATTGACGCGCATGGTCCGGATGCCGTGGCCCTGTATGTCAGTGGGCAAATGTCCTTGGAGGCGCAGTACCTGGCCAACAAACTTACCAAGGGTTTTATTCGCAGCAGCCATATCGAATCCAACTCTCGGCTGTGTATGGCCAGCGCCGGCAGCGGCTACAAACAATCCCTCGGTGCCGATGGCCCACCCGGCGCGTACAGCGACTTTGAACACAGCGATGTGTTTTTAGTGATCGGTTCCAATATGGCCGACTGCCATCCAATCCTATTTCTGCGCTTGCTCGACCGAGTTAAGACCGGGGCCAAGCTGATCGTCATCGACCCGAGGCGCACTGCCACTGCAGAAAAGGCCAGTCTGTACCTACAAATCGCCCCGGGCACAGATCTGGCGCTGCTCAATGGTTTGCTTCATTTACTGATGAAAAACGGCCATACCGACCCAGCGTTTATAGCTGAATTCACCGAAGGCTGGGATGTAATGCCGAGTTTTCTTGAGGACTACTCGCCCGAAAAAGTCGCCGCCATCACCGGCCTGAACGAGGCTGATATTCGCCAGACTGCGCAATGGCTAGGTGAAGCAAAAAACTGGATGAGCTGCTGGACCATGGGCCTTAACCAAAGCATACAAGGAACCTGGCACACCAACGCCCTATGTAACTTGCACCTTGCCACCGGCGCCATTTGCCGTCCAGGCAGCGGGCCGTTCTCCCTTACCGGCCAACCTAATGCCATGGGTGGGCGCGAGATGGGCTATATGGGCCCAGGCCTACCAGGACAACGCTCTGCCTTGATAGCAGAGGACCGTGCGTTCATTGAACGAATTTGGGCCCTCAAGCCCGGCAGTTTGCGCAGTGAGGGTGGCGATGGCACGGTGGCCCTATTCGAGGCCATGGCCGCTGGTGAAGTTAAAGCCTGTTGGATTATTTGTACCAATCCGGTGGCCAGTGTGCCCAATCGCAAAACCGTGATTGAGGCATTGCAAAAGGCAGAACTGGTAATCACTCAGGACGCTTACCTGGATACCGAAACCAATCGCTACGCCGACATCCTGCTACCAGGGGCGCTGTGGGCGGAAGCCGAGGGGGTGATGATCAACTCCGAGCGCAACCTTACGCTAATGCAGGAAGCCGTAATGCCGCCAGGCGATACCTTGCCTGACTGGGAAATTATCGCCCGTGTAGCCTGCGCCATGGGCTACAGCGAGGCGTTTAGCTACACCAGCGCAAGCGAAGTATTTGAAGAAATCAAACGCTGCTGGAACCCCCAAACCGGCTATGACATTCGTGGTGCCAGCTATGAACGCCTACGCGAGCAACCGCTTCAATGGCCTATTGCCGATAGCAATGCGGTCACGCGCAATCCAATCCGTTACTTGAATAACAATGTCAGTCAATGCTTGAAACTGGCTGCAGATGGCAGCCAACCTGCACTAGTGTTTGCAACAGAAAGCGGCAAAGCGCAGTTCTTTGCACGCCCCCATTTGCTGCCTGCAGAACTGCCCGATGAGGCATTCCCTCTGGTGCTCAATACAGGTCGCTTGCAGCATCATTGGCACACCCTAACCAAGACCGGCAAAGTGCCCACGCTGAACAAACTCCATCCCGGCCCCTTTGTAGAAATTCACCCGAGCGACGCCACCCGCCTGGCCATTAATGAACGCGACGACGTGGAAATTCGCTCCCGCCATGGCGTCGCGGTACTACCAGCTCTAATCAGCGACCGTGTGCGCCCAGGCAACTGCTTTGCGCCCTTCCACTGGAACGATGTGTTTGGTGAACAGCTGGCCATTAACGCTGTGACCAGCGACGACATAGACCCCATATCCTTTCAGCCGGCATTCAAGTTCTGCGCAGTCAATCTAAAAGCCGTCAGATCTGCGCTGTCCATTCTAGGGACAACTGTTTCCGAGGAGCCCCACCCCATGCAGACCAATGCCTTTGCTCGCCTGCTAAACCTCGACCCCCCGGCAAATTTGCAACTAAACGCTGCCGAGCAGCTTTATATGCAGGGTTATCTGTTGGGTCTCAGTAGCGTTGAAGGGTGTTTAAGTGGCGTACCTACCCTACCCACCAGTGCACCGCTAACGGAAAACAAACGCCTCTTGCTGGACGGCATGTTGGCAGGATTGTTTTCTCGCCAAAGCGCCGGTGTGACTATGACCAGCGATACGTCAGGACTGCTTAGCGCAACACAAGCTGACCTGATGAGCCCGCAGTGGTTGGTGCTGTGGGCCTCACAAACCGGCAATAGCGAAGGCTTGGCCGAAGCCTTCACACAACGCCTAGTCAGTAAAGGCCAACGCGCGCGCATGTTGGCTATGGATAACGCCGAGCTGGAGGACCTGCGAGGCGCTGCCTGCGTACTTTTGGTGACCAGCACCTTTGGCGATGGCGAGCCACCGGACAATGCCATCAGTTTTTGGGCCAGCCTAGAAAATGCCGAAGCCCAAGCCTTGGCAAACATCCGTTACAGCGTGTTGGCGCTAGGCGACTCCAATTACGACCAATTCTGTGGTTTTGGTCGCAAGCTGGATGAGCGCCTAGCAGCCCTTGGCGGCGAACGCCTGCACCCGCGACAAGATTGCGAACCAGACTTTCAACAAGTCGCTGAGCAATGGCTGGAAAAAATCTGTACAACCATGCCAAGCGGGTCCATTGCCACAATGGAAAAAAACTACAACGTGCTGCAAGCCTCCGTCGAGAGCAGTCGCTATAACCGTCACAGCCCGCTGACCAGTCGATTGCTAGAAAACCGCATTCTCAACAGCCCGGGGGCGCAGAAGGAAACCCGCCATATCGTCTTCGATCTCGGCGACCACGATTTCCCCTACCAAGCCGGGGATGCCCTGGGTGTATGGCCAAAAAATTGCCCAGAGCAGGTCAACGCCTTTCTGGAGGCCTTGCAGCTTGATGGTAATTGCAGCGTTGAACTGAAAGAACAACCACCCATGCCCTTGCGCATAGCCCTTGAGGAGCATTTGGAAATCGCCCGAATCACCCCTCAGCAACTGCAATGGTTATGCGAGCGCTCGGCCAGTCCGCTCTTGGCGGAGCTGCTGCGCAGCGGCGAACAAAACGACCTCAAGGATTGGCTCTGGGGACGTCAATTGCTCGACCTGTTGTTGGAGTTCCCCATACACCTCAACAACAACGAACTGCTGAGCTTTCTCAAACCTCTGCAGCCGCGCCTATATTCCATTTCATCGAGCCCTAAAGCGCATCCGAACCAAGTGCATATCACCGTTTCTACCGTGCGCTACCGGCACCAGAACAAGGAGCGTGGCGGCGTTTGTTCAACCTTTCTAGCCGACCGTGCAGAGAGCCAAGGCGCAAGGATATTTCTGCAACGCTCGGCACACTTTCGCCCCCCGCAAGATCCGCAGATGCCGCTGATCATGATTGGCCCAGGAACCGGAATTGCCCCGTTCCGCGCCTTTCTGCAGGAGCGACAAGCCCAAGGCGGAATTGGCAAAAACTGGTTGTTCTTTGGCGAACAACGCGCCGAAAGCGACTTTTACTATCACGATGAACTGCGTAACTGGCAACTTAGCGGTCTACTCACTCGTCTAGACACTGCCTTCTCCCGGGACCAGGCAGAAAAAATCTATGTGCAACAACGCATGCTCGAACATGGCGCGTTGCTGTGGAGCTGGCTGCAACAAGGTGCATCGGTATGCGTCTGCGGTGACGCCGCACGCATGGCCAAAGACGTCGACGCCGCCCTAAAAAAGATCGTGCATGTACATGGGAAAATGAGCAGTGGCGCTGCCGCCCTGTACGTAAGCGGTATGAGCAAAGAGCGGCGGTATTTGCGCGATGTGTATTGATGCCCGTGTTTGCTGGGATTGCGACTGAAACCGCTCCTACACAGATCAAAAAGTGAACCCACCTAACACGACCACGGCACAGCAATTGCTGTGCTTTTTGCGGTCTAGGTTTTCAGGAATACCCCTATGAGCGATGGCCTGCATATGCACTCTCTGGCCTGGGTTGGGGGCAGCGATGCTCCAGAAAAGAATGCCCTTAATATCGGCTATATGCCGCTGACGGACTGCGCCTCCATGGTCGTGGCAGCCACACAGGGGTTTGGCCAGCCCTACGGCTTAACCCTCAATCTCAGACGCCAGACCTCCTGGGCAGGCATAAATGACAAGCTGCTTAGCGGCGAACTGGACGCTGCCCACAGCCTGTACGGTATGATCTATGCCATTCAGTTGGGTATCAGCGGCGCCGCTGCAACTGATATGGCCATACTTATGGGTTTGAACCAGAATGGCCAGAGCATCAATCTGTCACAGCCACTGAAAGAAGCTGGCGTGACCAGCGCCAGTGCACTGCAACAGCACGCGCACCAAAAAGGCACAAAACTTACCTTCGCCCAGACTTTCCCAACCGGCACCCATGCCATGTGGCTTTATTACTGGTTGGCCAGCCAGGGCATTCACCCGCTGCAGGATGTAAACAGCGTGGTAGTGCCGCCGCCGCAAATGCTCGCGCATTTGGAAGCCGGACGCATTGATGGCTTTTGCGTGGGCGAGCCTTGGTCTGCCCATGCCGTGGAGCATGGCCAGGGCTTTACCCTAACCACCAGCCAAGCAATCTGGCCGGACCATCCGGAAAAAGTCTTGGCCTGCACACGCGAATTTGTTGAGCAAAACCCCAATGCCGCCCGCGCTTTGGTGATGTCGGTATTGGATGCCAGCCGGTTTATTGAGAAAAGCCTCGAAAACCGCCGTAGCACAGCACAACTTTTGAGCTGCAGTGAGTACCTCGATGCACCGTTATCGAGTGTCGAACCGCGCCTGCTAGGCGAGTACTGCGATGGCCTGGGCCATCGATGGCATGATGCTCACTCCTTGCGCTTTCATAACAACGGTGCCACTAACTTTCCCTACCTGTCGGACGGGATGTGGTTTCTCACTCAATTCCGTCGTTGGGGTTTGCTGCGCGAGGACCCTGACTATCTCGCCGTCACTAGCCAGGTACAGCAAACTGAGCTGTACAGCGCCGCCGCAACCGCCCTGAACATTCCTGTGCCTGATACCGCAATACGCAGCAGCCGCCTGCTTGATGGAAGCGTATGGAATGGTGCCGACCCTGCCGGCTATGCCCGCAGTTTTACCCTGCATGCCCTCAATGACCACTGACTGAAGATGGCCGCCATGCTACGTATCTTGCTGATCAACGACACATCCAAAAAAGTTGGACGTTTGCGCACTGCCTTGAGCGAAGCGGGCTTTGAAGTGATCGACGAATCTGGGCTGACCATCGACTTGCCCACCCGTGTTGAATCCGTGCGGCCGGATGTGGTTTTGATCGACACTGAGTCACCAAGCCGCGATGTGATGGAACAGGTGGTGCTTGTGACCCGCGATCAGCCACGGCCGATTGTGATGTTTACAGACGAACACGATCCCGGTGTCATGCGCCAGGCGATTAAGTCTGGGGTGAGCGCCTATATCGTCGAAGGCATTCATGCCCAGCGCCTGCAGCCGATCATGGACGTGGCCATGGCGCGCTTTGAAAGCGACCAGATGCTGCGTTCGCAACTGCACGCCCGAGACCAGCAGTTGGCTGAACGCAAACGGATTGAATTAGCCAAAGGCATGTTGATGAAGATGAAAGACTGCAACGAAGAGGATGCGTACACCCTGATGCGTCGCCAAGCCATGAGCAAACAACAGAAGCTGATTCAGGTGGCAGAGCAGATTATCGCGATGAATGAGTTGCTGGGTTAACCGTAAAAACAGTAACTGCCCGATAGGCCTCTAAGAAAACCAAACGCTGCGCCTGCTCCATAACACAGCACACTGCACCAAGAGCGATGGCGTTCAGCCTGAAAGGCTCTGTAAACAGAAGCGAAACCATTGATCTAGAGACCCCAATACATAATGGCATAGAAGCTGCTTACTATTCTTACAGGTAGCCAACGGCGGTTGCCCCATCACGACAATGACGTCGCACTCCCCTCGCTAAAGCGAACTTGGGACTGCGGCGTTTTTGCGTTTATGGCCTTGGAAACGGGGCTTGGTGGGCAGCTTTCCAAGCTACCCACCTGCAAACATAACTACCTATTTGCAGATGAGGTGCTGGGAATGAACACCAACAGTTTCTGGAAAGCCGGTCACACCCCAACGTTGTTTGCCGCCTTCTTGTATTTCGATTTGAGCTTTATGGTTTGGTACCTGTTAGGCCCAATGGCAGTTCAGATTGCTACAGACCTGCAATTAACCACTCAGCAACGCGGATTTATGGTGGCTACGCCGATCCTTGCTGGCGCTCTATTGCGTTTTTTTATGGGCATGCTGGCGGATCAGTTGTCGCCAAAAACTGCAGGCATCTTCGGTCAGGTGGTGGTCATCGGTGCACTGCTGGCAGCTTGGCAACTGGGCATCCATAGCTATGAACAAGCGTTGCTGCTGGGCGTATTCCTCGGCATGGCAGGTGCGTCTTTTGCCGTGGCCTTGCCGCTGGCTTCGCAGTGGTACCCTGCAGAGCACCAAGGCAAAGCTATGGGCATTGCCGGGGCGGGTAACTCTGGAACTGTTATCGCCGCCTTGGCTGCCCCCGTGTTAGCCACCGCCTTTGGCTGGAACAATGTGTTTGGCTTGGCTCTGATCCCGCTGCTACTGACCCTGATAGCCTTCGCCTTGATGGCGCGCAACGCACCCAATCGAAGCAAAGCAAAATCCATGGCCGATTACTTCAAGGCTCTGGGCGACCGTGATAGCTGGTGGTTTATGTTCTTCTACAGCGTCACCTTTGGCGGCTTTATCGGCCTTGCCAGCGCTCTGCCTGGTTATTTCCACGACCAATACGGCCTTAGCCCGGTCACAGCCGGTTACTACACTGCGGCCTGCGTGTTTGGTGGTAGCTTGATGCGCCCATTGGGCGGAGCCCTCGCTGACCGCTTCGGCGGTATTCGCACCTTACTTGGTATGTATGCAGTGGCGTCCATTTGTATTGCGGCGGTGGGCTTCCATCTTTCCAGTTCAGTGGCGGCATTGGCCTTGTTCGTTAGCGCCATGTTGGGATTGGGTGCAGGTAACGGTGCCGTGTTCCAACTGGTGCCACAGCGCTTTCGTAAAGAGATTGGCGTGATGACCGGTCTTATCGGTATGGCCGGCGGTATAGGCGGTTTCCTCCTGGCTGCTGGCCTCGGAGCAATCAAACAGAATACCGGCGACTACCAAATCGGACTGTGGTTATTTGCCAGCTTGGGTCTAATTGCTTGGTTTGGTTTGCACGGCGTGAAAAATCGCTGGAGAACCACGTGGGGTTCGGCTGCTTTGACTGCTGCAAGGGTCTGAGTAAACCATCATGGGCCTACGACTGAGCTGCGCCGAGTACAGCGCCAGCGGACCGCGCGCGGAAAACCAGGACGCGGTGCGCTTGGTCACTCCGGCGCCTTCGCTGGCTGGCAGCAAGGGGTTTTTATTTGCCTTGGCTGACGGCGTAAGCCAATGCGCAGACGGCGGCCTGGCTGCACGTTCAACTTTGCAAGCCCTGGCTCACGACTATTACGCAACCCCCGAAACCTGGGGCGTGGCGCAAGCCCTGGACCGTCTGCTGCTGGCACAAAACCGCTGGTTACATGCCAATGGCGGCGGCCAGCCGCTGCTCACAACCCTCAGCGCTTTGGTGCTGCGCGGCAGGTACTTTACGCTCGCGCATATCGGCGACTGCCGGGTGTACCGCTGGTTTTGCGGGCAGTTACAGCGCATCAGTGAAGACCACGTCTGGGGCCAACCGGGTATGCAGCATGTGCTCAAGCGAGCCATGGGCTTGGAGCAGCATGTAGTAGTGGATTACCTGAATGGTGAGTTACGCCCTGGCGAGAGTTTCCTGCTAGTCAGCGATGGCGTTTGGGCCACCTTAAGTGAGGCCTCGATTGCCAGTATTCTGTGTGATGAACAGCAACTGCAAGCAGCCACCCAGGCTCTGGTTAGCGCTGCCCATCATGCTGGCAGCCAGGACAACGCAAGTGCTGTGTTGGTGCGGGTCGATGAGCTGGGAGAGATCAGCTTGAGCGACACTCTGGGGCAGCTGGAGCAATGGCCAGTTCCACCAGTTTTAAAACCCGGGCAGCTATTTGAAGGTTGGCAGGTGGAAGCCCTCTTGGGACAAAGCCGGCAGTCAGTGCTGTACCGGGTGTATGACAAACAGCAACAACCCTGGCTGTTAAAAACCCTACCAGCCAGCAGGGAAAGTGACAGCACAGCAGGGAATGCCCTATTGCAGGAAGAGTGGTTTCTGCGGCGGGTGGCCGGGCGTTACTTTCCCGAAGTGCACCACGCCAACCAGCGTCAGCACCTTTACTACCTGATGCGCGAATACTCCGGCATCACCCTGGCCGAGCACTATCACATGCACGGCACCTTCGGCCTTAATCAATGGCTGGAAATCGCCCAGCGCCTTATAAAGGCGCTGGGCATGCTGCATCGACGTAACATAGTCCATCGGGATATCAAGCCGGAGAATCTGCTGCTCAGTGCTGATGGCGAGCTGCGAATCCTGGATTTCGGTTTGGCTTATTGCCCTGGACTTTCCAATCAGGCAGTGGGTGAGTTGCCCGGCACGCCCAGTTTTATTGCCCCGGAAGCCTATGCGGGCGCGCAGCCCAGTGCTGCGCAAGACATCTATAGCGCCGGCGTTACGCTGTATTACCTGCTTACTGGGCACTACCCCTACGGCGAAATAGAGGCGTTTCAGCACCCGCGCTTTGGTAATCCTGTGGCCGCTAATCGCTACCGCCCGGACCTTCCAGAATGGCTGGTGCACAACCTCGAAAAAGCCTTGACCAGCGACCCCGCCAAGCGTTTTGAAACCGCCGAAGAGTGGCTATTGGCTCTGCATCATGGCGAACACCAACCTAGCACTCGATCCCGGCCATTGCTTGAACGAGAGCCGCTGAAAGTGTGGCGAGTTGTGGCAATGACCTCGCTATTGGTCAATGGCCTGTTGTTGATTTGGTTGCTGCACGCATGACTTCAAACAACACAAGAGCGCAGCAAGCGTGAAAGCTCTCTGCGACGCATACACAGCCCTGATAAGGAAGATCCTGTGATCGCAAAAGTCTGGTTAGTGGGTGCCGGTCCCGGTGACCCTGAATTGCTCACCCTCAAGGCCGTGCGCGCCCTTAAAAGTGCCGACATTGTCATGATTGATGACCTGGTTAATCCAGCTGTGCTCGAACACTGTGTAAGCGCAAAGGTGATTGGCGTCGGCAAACGTGGCGGTTGCCGCTCTACCCCGCAGGATTTCATTCACCGTTTGATGCTGCGCTACGCGCGTCAAGGCAAGTGTGTGGTGCGTCTAAAGGGCGGCGATCCGTGCATATTTGGCCGTGGCAGCGAAGAGGCCGAATGGCTAGGCGCCCGAGGTATTGAAGTGGAACTGGTGAACGGCATCACTGCAGGTTTAGCCGGTGCCACACAATGTGGCATTCCTCTGACCTTGCGAGGCGTGGCGCGAGGCGTCACCTTGGTCACTGCCCACACCCAGGACGACAGCAGCCTAAACTGGCAGGCCCTAGCGCAGACGGGCACCACCCTGGTGGTTTACATGGGTGTGGCCAAGCTGGAAGAAGTGCAACGGGAATTGCTTGCCGGCGGGCTGACTGCCAGCACCCCGGTCGCCATGATTGAAAACGCCTCTCTACCCCATCAGCGCGAGTGTCGAAGTGATTTGGCCAACATGAGTAACGTCGCCCAAACTTTCAGACTTAAGTCACCTGCTGTGATTGTAATTGGAGAGGTATCAGGACAAGGGCGCGTGAAAAGGGAATGCCTAGAGATCATCGATAGCCATCTGCCGCAACCGATGAGGTGAAGGCCTGGCAGTCACGGCCGCTCGACGCGGTCTATCCCATCGTCTACCTCGACTGCATCCACACCAAGGTGCGTGAGGGTGCCGTGCGGGTGAAGGCGGTTTACCTGGCGCTGGGCA
>NZ_JBLWYX010000035.1:0-17033 GCF_048266785.1 Marinobacter sp. | reverse complement strand
CGCTCCAAGCACCCTGCCACTCGGGCGGCGCGGAGTTAACTAAGTAGAGATGGCTAAGCATGTAGAACCGATAGCGGCGGACTGGCGGACGGGGGTTCAAATCCCCCCGGCTCCACCAAACAAACCCCTGAAAACGTTGAAGTTTTCGGGGGTTTTTCTTTATGGGTGTCGAAGAAGTGTCGAAAACGTAGTTCCACGGAAAGGAGCGATACGGCATGTTCCTAGCGAGAGCCGAGGATGGTAGACGTATTACCTCTACCCGAGACGAGCAAGGTTATTGCCCCAAGTGCAATGACCCTCTAGTAGCCAAACAGGGTGACGTTTACGAATGGCACTGGGCCCATCGCCCAGGCAAATCCTGTGATTACCGAGCGGGCACCTCCCGCTGGCACTATAAGTGGCTAAACCACTACCACTCGTTAGACGGCTGGGAAGTAGAACCAGACGAGACCGTACTGAAATGCGACGCGCTGAACAACGCTCAAAAAAAGGCTGTTTTGCTAATGAGCAAATACGACCTAGCGCAGGCAACCTCTTTCATTCAAAGCGCTCGCGAGGCTGGTTACGCGCCATCGATCATCCTTAATTCCCAATGCATCAAAAGCCTCCAATTCAGCGAGAATCGATTTAAGCAGATTCGCCGCTCCGATATGACGTACGTGATGTTCTGCCGATTTAGTAGCACTAGGCCGGGCAAGAAGCTGGCTTCGTTCTGGCTGGATGTAGAGGAGCGCACTCCACTAATAGGGTTATCCGCTGGCCTGCATCGCCTCACACACGACGATGAATACTGGAACGATGTCGTAGTAGATCCAGCGCCGTTACCAGTTCCAAGGAAAGCTAGCGAGTAAAAAAGCCTTGCTTTAGCGGCTTGCAACGCACCTGCAGCGAGGCTAAATTCCCAACACAGTCTTGGTTATCAAGCTGAGCTGCATCACGTTATTTGGTCAGCGAAACACCAGTATCACGACACGCTGGTGCCGCTCGATTCCCGTTATGGGTAGACGGACTTCCACTTTAGAAATCTTCTAAACAGGGGTCTATCGACCATGACGATCAAGTCAGCCCGCACAAGGGCATTCCAATCGCAGAAAGGCTATTGCTGCTACTGCGGCTTCGAAATGTGGACCGATTCTGCTGAATCGTTCGCGCAAAAACACCAGATATCAGTCAAGCAAGCCAGACACTTTCAATGCACTGCAGAACACCTGCATGCGAGAAAGGACGGCGGACCTGACACAGCTGAGAACATCGTAGCGGCATGCATAAGGTGCAACAGGCTGAGGCACCAGAAACGCTCAAAAGCTCCCACGCCGAGCGAGTATCAGCAGCACGTTCAGAAGCGAGTCAATAAGGGCAAATGGTGGAGCTTGCCACCGGACTGCAACCTGAGTCGCGACAGGCCAGCGAAACTGAGAAACTCAACAGGGTAGATTCGGCCCAAGCCTTACAGCGTACTGCAGATGCTCTGGCGCAAGATGCGAATAGCGCATGGTGACGACCACGGTGGAATGTCCGAGGATCTTTTGCAGGGTCAGGATATTCCCGCCGTTCTGCATGAAGTGACTAGCGAAGGTATGCCGCAACACGTGTGCGGCCTGCCCTTTCGGTAGTTTGATCGTGGTTCTCGCCAGTGCTCGCCTGAATGAGGTGATCGCGGAGGTAAACGGGCCATGCTGACGCCAGTGCTTGAGCAGGAACGTTTCCAGATCGGCAGAGATAGGAACAGCTCTGACCTTGCCGCTTTTCGTGCCGCTGAAAGTGATCACACCATTCCTGACCGAAGTCGGGCCAGACTTCTCGGCCTCTGACCAACGTGCCCCGGTAGACAGACAGATCATCACAACCGGCTCAACGTGCGGGTTATCGCAGCCTTCTCTGATCGCTTCCATCAGCTCGGCAATCTGATCCTCAGTCAGCCAGGACAACTCGCGTTCCTGCAGGCGCAGCGGCTTCACCAGTGCCAACGGGTTTTCATACTCAATGACACCCAAGCCCCGCAGTTCGTTAAAAACGGCCCGCAGGTAACCAAGCTCATTGTTCAGCGTCTTTGCCGAGGTGCCCTGTTCCATGCGAGCACGTCGATCACTGGAATAGGATTCCGGAGTCAGTAGCCGTGCGACTGGATTGCGCAGGCGCTGGCATAGCAGCAAGAGTTTGCTTTTACGTCGCACACCATCACGCAGGCCATGGCCGTGCAAGTCATACCAAGCTTCAACCAATTCAGACAGCCGACGACGATCAGCAGGTTTAGGTGACCAGTCTGGTTGCTGGGTTAGCTTGGCTCGGCAAGCAGCCTCAAAGCGCAGGGCCTCAGCCTTGGTTTTGAATATCTTGCGGAAGCGCTTTCCCTTGATGGGTTCAACGTCCGCTTTCCAACGACCATCAGGTTGCTTGGTGATCGCCATCAGACCGCCCTGCCCCATCTAACGTGCCGCTCTTCCAGCAGGTCGCGGATATGGCGGTAAATATCCCGTTCGCCCATTTCCTTAGCCGCGTAGTGGTCACGAATCACAGGCCAACATTCCCATTCCCTCAGACGGTCAAACGCTTTGGTCGCGCCCACTCGCTCCCGTGCCAGCAGGCTAACGAAGTTTCCCAAGAACAACTCCACGTTCTTGCCGGAGAAGCCCTTGGCCGTCTTGTAGTAGCGTTTGTATGCAGTATCGTCCAAGAGGGAATCAACCGGCAGTTCCACCCGCACATCATCACGAATAAGAGTCCAGAACGCGTCATAGCAACCCGGTCGGGTCAGCAGCTTGAATTGCTGCAGGCCATAGCGCCACAGCCCGTCCAGATGCGGACAGAATGCCTCAAAGGTGCGCGTGTCGATCAGCTCCCCGGTGCTCAGCTGGGTAGAGCCGCTGGCGAACTGCTGGATTACCGAGTGGTGGTAGCGAAGCTCGATGCGCCACACATCCTGTTCAGGGTTGTAGTTGTCCTGGCACTCCGCATCAAAGGGATCATCCGACCGCATCCAGACCGACTGCCAGTAATCCAGCTTGTCGGTAGCCTTGGCCTGCTCGGTCTTGTTGTAGATACACAGCTGCACGCCGTTGGCAGAACCGAACATGGAGGTTTCGCCGCGACCATAGACGCTGGACTTCATGGCCCATTCAATGGAGTTAATGCCGGACACGTCCCGATGATTCCGAGCACGGCAGTGCATACGTGCGACCAGATCAGCAGGCGGTTGCCAGCCCTGCAGGTCTAGCGCCAGATGGACAGCACACTGGTTCACCTCGACGTGTTCCAGAATCTCGGAGGCGTAGAAATCCATACGAGCTTGAAGCCGATCGGGCGACAGGTTGTCGATCGCGTGGGGCGACACCTCGATTTTCAGGTGTGGGCCGATGCTGTCGGCTTTGGCGTTGAAATTCTTGATCAGCAGAACGAACCCAAGGTCAGCATTCTGCAGCTTGAACTGATAACCGGAGTCACGCCCTACCCGTCCGGTGTGCCAACGCTGACCGGCAAACTCAACGATAGTGCCGGGTTTCTCAAACAGGGCCAGAACACCCAGCCGGATCATGCCCCGGTAAAGCTGGCGGACAGTATCCACCCCACAACGAAGCAACCGAACACCTGACAGGTCAGTCAGTTTGCAGGTGGTCGGATCAATGAAAAGACGACCTCTAACATCATCCTCAGCGGTCTGTTTGTTAAGTCGCTTTTGGTCAATCAGACGGGCCATAAAATTAGCTCCAATGCGTAATATTGAGGTTAGTTAGAACTGTTTATCTGACGTGTTACAGGGACGTCAGCGGGGCGCGCTGTTCTCGATGACGCGGACATAGGCGCGCGCGGGTTCGCTGCTAGGCGCGCCGCTACGCTCCGAGACGAGCCGCTCGGCGGCGCGCTGCGCAGCCCCGGCGCATACGGCATAAAAGGACTGATCGGCGAAGGTAAGCCGCACAGAACAATCGGCCGTTTCTGAAAGGGAATAGCCACTCTGTCGGAGCTGTCGGCTGTTGATCTGGAAGCGCTCACCGGTGGAGCCGATCACATCGAACAGGTACAGCCGGAAGGGATCTTGCTCACCCAGGACTGACCCGCGAATCTGGATCAAATACCCCTCGAACGGATGGCCTACAGCAGCCAGCTGATTAACTTGCTGCCCAGATACAGGAACAGCACCAGAACGACCAGGCGGATTAACAGGTATTGAATGACGAGTCGGATGATCGGCCACACCATCCGCCACAGGCAGCGAAGCAGGCGCAGGATCAGCATTACGCTGGCTAAAGCTGAATCCATCACCAAGTAAAAAATTCCCAAAAAAAAGGGCCGGCAAACCGAGAAGCAGAAGTACTTTAGGGTCTCGAAAAATGCTCTTGCCCGCGATGGTGTCGGTGACTGTGCCGGTTGCTGTGGATTCATAGAGCTGAAAAGTCCTCTTGTTGATCTTCTTAACGGTGACCATCGAGCCTTTCATGGCGGGCTTGTTTTCGGTGGCGGCGTGCTGTGATTCCTTGTAGCGGCCCTTGATACCGATGACGGCCAGATTCGAATGCAAGTAGGCTTTCTCGGCAGTCAGACGAATGTCTTCGCGGATGTAGCCGATGTTCGGAGTGGTCAGAATGATGTCCCAGTTCCAATGCCGGTGACGGGTCCAGCCATCGAGCCAGTTGATCGGCCGGTCGGCTTCCTTGGCAGCTTGCGGGCCACCGGGGAAATCGAACTTGCGCAAGTCGGTATCGCGCCACGACTTGAGAAAGATCAGCTGGGTTTCATCGAAGATGATGAACGCGCCCCGCGGTGCCCATTGGGGGAAGGTGCGCATCTTCTCGAGGTCGTCAAGGTTTTCCAGATCGAGGTTTTCGATCTCGACGCTCGACGGCAGGTCAGGAAACACCTGAAACACCCGTTCGCGTGTCAGGCCGCGAATGTTGGTGATGATGTGGCGTCCAGCCTTGAGAGCAGGAATTAAGTCATCCTGAATTGCGCCGGAGGTTTTGTAGGAGCCATTCGGGCCGTGGTGGATTTTGATAGCCATGATCAGCGCCCCACGAACGGAACGAACTTAAGCGTCCAACGGGTACCGATGGCCGAGAAAATGATCATCAGGGCATCAGGTATACCGAAGAACGACAGCACGGAGCGAACGTCAGCATCCAGCATGTTGTAGTACTGCTGAACCTTGTCACCGATACCAATCTCGCTCACCAGCTCTTGAAAGGTCTGGTAGGCAACCTGCAGGGCGAAAAGCAGCGCCTGATAGTAGCTATAGATCGCGACCTTGGTGGCCAGGACGAACGCCTCTTTCACAAAGTCATATATGCCGGAGTAGATCCAATCCCAGACCGACTGAAAGAACTCCAAAATGTCACCGATGAACGGGAAATCCATTACTTGTCCTCCCGGAAGATGATGAAAAGGGCAATCACGGTTGCAAGAAACAGGATGATGTTGCGCAGCAGGGCCAGTTGCTCGGCGTTATCAGACAGGCAGAAACCGACCGTCCGGCCAGCGATATCAGCTTCAAAACAAGGCAAGAGGGCGTTTCCTGAATTGAGCTGGATAGCCAGTTTTTGCTCGATCAGGGAACCGAACTGACCGGACTGGTCTTTAATCTCCGCAAGCGTGTCGGTGATCTTTTGGTCGTACTCGGCGATAGCCTCATCAAAATTGCCCTTCTCTGGCTGGTTAAGGCCGCCGCCTTCGCCTCCACCGCACTCATCACCAGTACAGCCGCCACCACTAGAGCCACCGCCGCCTGAACCACTGCCGTCACCCGAGCCGCTGCCATCGCCGTCGCCTCCAGAGCCATCGCCGCCCGATCCATCACCACCGGACGAGCCACCGCCAGAGCCGCCACCCGATCCGTCACCGCCACCATCGCCGGAACCATCACCAGAACCGTCACCACCGTCTCCAGAGCCGTCATCACCGCCGCCGGTTTCGGACTTGACGCAGGTAGTGCCGTTCCACTCATAGCCGGGGACGCCATGACAGGGGTCTGGTTCGGGTGCGGGTTCGTTGGGATCGGTAGGCTCAGGGGGCGGATTAAGCGGGTCTCCAGAGGTATCGCCGGGGACCAGGTTGGAGCCGGAGCAACTGTCGCCAGTGCCTTCAACGATGTAGTTGCAATAGCCGGTATCAGTGGAACCGGAGACGAGATAGCAGCTAGACGCAAAGCTTGAGGCCGGCTCAAAGCTGCAGCCCATCGAGCAGATAGATGCAGGAGCTTGCGAGGCAACGTAGTTGGTCCCGTTGCTGTTGATCACAATGGCATTGTCGCCCCGAACAAATAGCGGGGTTCCTACGGTGTCGGCACAGCCAGCCTCACAGCCGCCGGTTTGAGAATTGTAGGTAGTATCAGGAGGACAGGATTTGCCATAACGATAGACATATCGAATGACGTTGCCGGACGAGGGAGGAGTACTACCAACACACTTAAATCTGGTGGTTGAGTCGAAACTGACTGAGTCTAGGACATAGCCGCGTGCTGCAAACCTAGCAGCACAGGCTTCGTTAGGCGTAGAACCGGTAGAACCACCATTATCAGAGATATACCAGTAGTAGTAATCGTCCTCCGCCTGCGCCATCGAGGGCAGCAGCACCGCAGAGAGCAAAACACCAAGCACGATCCCGAGAACCTGACGCATAACCACACCACCCAAACAAGAAAGGGGCCCGAAGGCCCCTAGAAGTCATTGATACTGGCCAACCTTGATGCCTGCGATGAACGCCGAGGCCAACACGACGCCCAGCAGCAATGACCAGAGCACGGTTACGCCTTACGGAAGATGGCGATAACCAGAGCCAGACCGGCCAGCACAGCAATGGCACCGATGATCAGACCACCGCCATCGCGGAGGTCAGCGACGGCAGTGTCTACTTCGGTCTGCACACTTTCAGGCAGAGCCGCGAAGGCCGGGGACGCCATGACCGGAACGGTCAGAGCAATGGCGGCATTGCGAGTAGCAGTGCCGAACTTGCCGCCGAAGCGACGCACAACATTCATATCTTTCATGGGTAGTACCTCTTACAGGGTTAAGTTATCCACGCATCTTGCGCAGTAGTGCCGCCAGCAACCCGATGCCAAATCCAACGAAGAAACAGGTCACTGTCGTTCCGAACCCGAACCAAAATGCCTCGGGGTCGAATGCGGTGAAGGCCTCAAACTCCGTGGAGTCCGAAGCGAGGTAGGCCAGTTGCCAGACGGCCTGACTGCATTGGCCGGACTGGTCAAAGGTGGAACACACCTGAACGTAAACTTGCGGTCCCATGGCCTACCCCTTTCAACTAGCGGTTCAGGCTTTCGCCGGTGTGTTCTGGGGTTGGGCGGGGGTCGCAGGCTTGTCAGCCTTGGGCTTCACGGCTTCGATATGCAGGCACAGATTCTTGCCCTTGTTCTGCCCGCCTCGGGCCACGTCGAAGGTGATGCGGACGGTTTCCAGCGGGGCGAATTGGGCACCGGCTGCGAATACTTCGTCGGCTACGTCATCCGCTACCGCCATGCCGATGATCGAAAGGCCGTGTTCGGTCTTGCCGTCCGGTTCGTCGCCGTAGAAGACCTTCACGTACTTAGCGCCTTCCATTTCAGTTTTCTGAGTGCCGAGAAACGCGACTTCCATAGTTGAACGTGCCATTGGTGTTACCTCACTTGTTAAGCGCTTGATTGCGCGGTTTTGCCTTTCTGCAGGCCGAGCAAACCCGCACGGGCGTAAATATGCGCAGTCGCCCGAGGTGTTGTTATCGGAATGCAGTGGTTTTAGGTTGTTGGCCTAGGGCCGGGTATCACGTGGTAATGCCAGGACTAACGCGCCCGGAGGGCTTGTTGGCCCCCGAGCCAGCGGAAACAGACTCCGCGTTGCTCCGCTAATTTCCGCCGTCTCGGGCGCTGCGGTTGAACAACTGGCGACTGTCCGCTGTAGGGCGCCATCAAAAGACTGATCAATCAGTTCAACGGTTGAGAGGATGCCTTGAGCAGCCACAATCGAAGCGGTCACAGCGCCCAGCATGAACGGCACCGACCAGTGCCAGAGCAACGCCACCAGATAACGAGCAGTACGGAAACGGACGGTCATTGGTCGTTTTCCTTCTGATCAAACTGTTCGTGAATACGCAGCTGCAGGTTCATACGGGCCAGACCGTCGCAGCAGTGACAACCGCAGAAGAAACCAGAGTTGCAGCGCGAGCAGCGTTCCTGCCGATTGGCGCGGGCCTCGGAGTATTCCTCGACGTGGCCGCACTCTTGGCAAAGGACATAGCTGTCGGTGAGCTGCAGCGGTTTCATCTGGTGACCTCGTCCAGTGACGACAGAAAGTCGGTCTGCACTAGCTGCAGGGCCGCTTCCGGGTTGGCGAGGATTTCATTGCAGCGCTTTTGCCGTGCATCGTTGCGTTGGTGCATGCGGTCGCAGAACGAAGCAGTCCAGCAGACGACGCAGGCGCAGCCGGGTTCATGCTTGGGCTTGTAGCGCTGCAGGCTGTTCACGACGCAACTCCGAAAGCAGCGGCCTTATATTCCTGTGAACGCTTGTTTAGCACTTCCCATTGGTCGTAACTGATCAAACCTGCCAGCAAAGCCCCGTAGAGCATGCCGTCAACGTACTGCGCACAAAGATTGCGTTGCTGGAGGTCGGGAGCCTTGGCAACACGAGCAAAAACAGCATCAAGTTCATTGAGAAAAGCTTGAATGGGAGTCACGGCCTATTCCTCTTCCAGCAACTGGCGGACGAGCAAAGCGACGTTGACCATCTGGCGCTTGCCAATTTTCTTGGTCGGGAGGTAGCCACGTTGAATCCAAGACTCAACCACGCGGGGTTCATCGCCCATGCCGATCCAGTCGGCAAACTTGGGCCACGGCATGATTGGCGGTGCGCCAATTAGGTTTTCGGGTCCTACGCCTTCCATATCCATACGCTTTGTTCCACTATGTTTGGCAATGGGCAATCTTTAGTACCTGTACTATGTACAAGATACAGGATCAATACTATGCCGGTAATATGTACTTGTACATAGTGCAGAGGTTGAAATTATTTAATGGGAAAAGGCATTACCGATAGAGCAATGCTATTGATTGGCATGACAGGCCCTACAGAGCTTGCTAAGGCTGGGGATACTGACTACACGCGCTGGACTAACATCAAGCGTGGACGGGCACGTGTTGGGGCAGAAGAAATAGAGATTCTCGGGTCGTTCTTTCCCGCGTACCGGTGGTGGCTGATGACCGGCGAAGTGATGCCCGAGGTGGGACAGACTAGCCCAGACTACGACGATGCCAACTCAAAGTTACCCAGTCACAACGCGGGATAGCGATCACAAAAGAAGCTGCTAGGCGCTGGTTTTCCCGGTTTCACAGGGTCAAGGAAGAGTGAAGGAGCGGATACATGGACAAATGGAAGCTAGATGCAACGCTAAAAATTATAGAAATCGAAGATCGAATGGGAACGCAGGGATGGAAACCGGGGCAATCAAGCTATTCCTCTGAGATGACAAAAATATTTATCTGCGCTTAATAGATTCGAGGAAAAGATGCATTACTTCGTAGACTTCAAAAATTTTGCGTACGCAGAACTTGACCTTTTTACAAGCCTAACGCTTTTGATTGGAAAAAACGGCGCAGGAAAGTCCAATCTCATTGAGGGCGTTGAGCTACTGGCTGCACTAGCAGAAGGCAAACCCCTTTACGAACTAGTCGATGGAAACAACTATTCGCACAACGACGGCTTACGAGGCGGGCTGCACAACTGCATAAGATTTGGGAAGTCTTCATTCACTCTTGGTTTCAAAGCATATATCGGCTTCCTGAAGAAGCAAGAAAGCTTTAACTACAGCATAACGATAACCTGCAACCCTTTCCCTAGGGTTATGGAAGAAAAACTAACTCTAGGTAGAAGAACCATATTTCATGGAGCCTGCAGCGGAGAAAGGAACGACGGGCTACTAGACGTGAAGTTTGACAACTTTGCGAGAGGCGGACAAAAACCCCACAAGAATATGTTTGGAGATCGCTCTCTTCTATCTCGCTATGAAGAAATAGTTTCTGACTCAGCAGCCGGAGACAAATCAAAAAAGCTTTCTGCGATCAAAGCCGCGTATGGAGTTAGAAAACACTTACAATCCGCATTTGTATTTGATCCAAATCCAAAGCTTATGAGAAATTACGCCCGACTAGGGCAAAATACACTATTGAAAGACGGATCAAATATTTCGGCTGTCCTGTATTCCCTGACAAGTATGGGCGAGAACAATGAAGCTCTAGAAAATATCCTTAAGGTGATCCGACAAGTACCAGAGGAGCCTTTCGCCAGTTTCAACTTTTCAGAGACACGCCAACATGACGTGCTATTTGGAATAAACTCTGAAGATAAGTTCGTTGATGCGCGAATCATTTCGGATGGAACGCTGCGGGTGATAGCGGTCATTTCTGCACTGGAAACGATTACAAAAGGTTCAAGGGTAGTAATCGAAGAGTTCGATAACGGACTCCATCCAAGTCGAGCAGAAATATTAATGGACGCTATAAAAGAGATAGTAAAAAGAAGAAATCTTAATGTATTGCTGACAACACACAACCCGGCAACAATGAACTCTCTTGAGAAAGATACGCTAGAAAACGTCCGAGTCTGCTACTGGGATGCACTAGAGAAGAGCGCAAAACTTGCACGCCTGCTAGACATACCAAAGATAGACACCCTATTAGAGTCGAGTGCCGGAATAGGGGATTTGGTAACGCGCTCAGTATTTGAGGAGCATCTGCAGCCAGAGTTTGAAGAGCGCCGCAAAGAGAAAGCTCTCAAATGGCTGGAGGGGCTGAAGTAATGTCAAAAATAATAGTCTTAGACACCAGCTTCTTAATAGAATTATTTAAAATTCCAATGGATTCCAATCAGCAACTTCACGATCAAGCAATAGTGCTGCTCGAAGATGCAATTAGGAACAAGTACGACATATACTGCCCCGTCAGCGTACTATACGAGCTTGCTAACCATATAGTTGACATAAAAAGTCATGAGGCACAGCGATCCATTGCAGAGAAATTTACAGAAATGGTACTGACGTCGTGGCATGAAAAGGTGCCATTTATAATTATTCCTGGAGACATGGACGACTTCGAAACACACGGAATCGCCAGACTTCCAGAGCTGTGTAACGATTACAAAACGAGCATTAGGCAAGGACTTGGGTTAACTGACTGTACGACTATTGATACCGCTAGGAAGCTTAAAGCTAGCTATACAGAGCGATTGAAGCGGTGGCCAACGCACATTTGGACACTACATCGCAAACTGAAAGCGATGGAGCCAGACAAATTTGAGCATCAATCGTTCTAGCTCCGAAAATTTGGATGCACCGCAGGTGTCGATATAGTGTCGAAGATATAGCTAAGCATTGCGAGAAACTGCAAAGTATGGCTAGACCAACGCTTTGATTCGAAAGGTAAAGCGGAAGATTGCGTTACAGTGCAGGGCAGCTACAACGGGTTCAAATCCCCCCGGCTCCACCAATTTGAAAAGGAACCCGTCTAGAACGCGGGTTTCAGCGAAGGAAGGGTTTGGTAGATCGCACAAAGTCCATCTAGGACTTAAAAAAGGCGCTCCACCATGTCCAACTCAAGCAAGCAGCAACACCTTATCACCTCTTCTAACGGGGTGTTTCAGTACTACCTCACTCTACCGGCACACCTGAGCAGCGACCCTCGCTTGCCCGCTCAGGTTCGCTGGTCTCTCGGTCGCGACGCATCCGTCGCCCGCACCCTCGCACAGCTGCTAGACGCCGAACTCTCGCTCGTCATCAAACCCGGTGCCACACTGGTGACACCCGAACTGGTAAGCGAGCGACTCAAGCAAGCCAAAGCCTGGCTCAAGCGCACCCTCGATAACGCCGCCAATCCTTGGGGCGCTCTACCTAGTCCGGCTGAGCTCGGCAAGCAGGACTTATCTGCCGCCAAACAGCGACTGACCGAAGAAAGCGCAAAATACACTACCCTCTACAGCACCATGCCGGGCGACGAACTGATTCTGTCGATAGCACCCAGCGACGCTCTTCAGTCCGCACTGGATCTGCGCTTCCAACGCCTCGACTGGCCTCTGGGCACATCAGAACACGACAAAGCCCAAGACGCCGCCATCTATGCATTCGCCGCCATCACCCAGCTTGAGCAGCACATTCCAGACAAAACGCTACGACACCCCGCCACCTTCAATGCACTCGCACTGCATGAGTACCTTTGCCACGCCCGACCTGACTGTGGCGCCCACCTTGCCGACATCCCGCCCGACCTACCCGGCTCGCTCGCCGCGTATCGCCTCCACAGCACACTCACTTCACTTAGCTGGCCCAAGCCCCGATATTCAGCATTTACCACCCAACAGCTTGCATCCGGGCTCTACACCCTTGAGCTTGCGTCATGCACCCTGAAGTACAAACACCCGATCTTGGCTAGCAGAGGTTTTTCGCTGACCCTGCCGACCACCTCTGCGATCATGGCCACCCTGCTGAAAGAGCGCCTGACCTCTGCCGTCGAAAGCACACTTCAAGCTCACCTTCGCCGCACATCAACGGAGGCTGCACTAGAGCAAGCAAGGCTGGAAATTGAAGCCCTGACCCGTGGCTTCATGGGCAGCATGCTTGAGCAATCCTCGTTACCCAGCTTACCCAGTGCTCGACCTCTCACCAACACCGAGTCCGCACCTGTGGATCCAGCGAAGCAAGCACTCGCAACCGCACTCGCAGCACTACTTCCAGAAGAAAAGCGCGGCCAGCTCGAAGCATTGGTCAGCAACACTCAAGGCACTGCTATCGACAGCAACGCAGAGCAACTCGACGGCATCACCTTCGGTGAACTGGCAGAGCGTTACCAGCAGGCGCAAGTGGACGAAGGGAGCTGGACACACCTAAAAACAACACCTCAGCGAAAGGCCCGCCTAAAGGTGGTCACCGAGCTCATTGGTGCGCACAGACGCCTGAGAACACTGCGCCGCGCAGACTTTCTGACACTGCGCGATCAACTGCGTTTTCTGCCTGTCAAGGCTCATCAGCTTGTCGCCCGGCAACGAATATCAGTCAGGCAACTCGTTACTGAAAAGACAGCGCCAGCCATCCACCCACGAATAGCCAAAGTGTACTTTGAGCTCGCCAAATCACTCATCCGCTACGCGCAAGATCAGGAGTGGATTGAACATGACATCACCGCCAACCTCACCTTCAAAACGCGCAATGCAGCCCCACCAGCGAGGCGCACCTACAGTCACGAGATGCTTCTCAAACTGATCAACGGGCCGGTGTATACAGCGACACGCCAGACCTCTTGGCGAATGGATGAATACAAGTTCTGGCTACCGCTGCTCGGTCTCTACACCGGAGCACGCCTGGGAGAGCTTTGCCAACTGCAGCTGAGCGATGTGCGCTGTAGCAACGGCATCTGGCTTATCAATATCGACAACAGCAACGGCAAGCAAATCAAGAACACCCAATCGATACGTCAGGTTCCACTGCACCACCAGCTCATCAAATTGGGATTTCTGGACTTCATTGACGACCAGAAACACGGCAACACCCGCCCTGACGCACCGCTCTTCAGCTCACACCGGCAGTACACCCAAGTACCGGTAAGCCATGTCGCCAGCAAATGGTTCAGATCCTATGTCAAGCAATGCGACCTCACCCAAGAGAAAGCCACCTTTCACGGCCTCCGACACACCTTCATCCAGCAGTTCCGCATGCAGCGATTAGACATTCTGATCGCCAAGGCGCTGGTAGGCCATGTCGACACCAGCACCACCGGCGGTTACGGCGACATCTATCCTCTGCGCGTACTGAAGGAAGAGATCGATCGGCTCGACTTTGAGCTCAACCTCGATCACATCTCTCATGCTCGCTACCAATCACTGCGAGCCAAGCAAGCCGGACGACAAATCGGCAGACCAGCCAAGTAACCCCAGAACAGCACCCTGCCCACCCAAAATCGGCATCTGGGCAGGGTGCAAATGCAAAATTTTCTCCGCAGAAATTTATTTACACAACAAAACAATAAAGCAGAAATAACAAGAACAAAAATCCTCCACCGCAAAGACAAAAACCCTCGCAAACATTAATAAAAAGCGACCAAATAAAGAATTGACAAGGCGTCAAGAACACACAGCCGAGGAAAGTAAATATGCGAAAAATTGAATCTTGACAAGATATCAATTAATTTTTTCTATTTACTTATAAAACAATATTGCTAACATTTGCGCATACAAAACACATAAGGACGCAGATGACAGCACTAACTCCGACAATAAAACTGATTCCGATTCTTGAGGGATTTCACCTTCAGTACGACAGCAAGTACGAGAAATTTCGCCCGATCTTGCTGAAGCAACTTTTACCAATCACGGAGTTGCTCCTGCAGCTGGATAACTCGCCAAGTATTCACGACTACTTCGACGAAGTATGCCAACGCTTCATCGACGCCAACGGCTATTCAGTAAAAGGCCGAAATATGCTGACCTCGCGCATGGCCAAGCTGAAGAAGGTCGTCAGCGACAGCAATCCAAAGCGCGTTATGGCTGACCTGTCCCCACATGACATTCCGCGGATTAAGCGTGAGCTTCCGAAAGCACTGGCACGGCAGAAGCGTTCAAAAAGTCAGGGTGAAAACATCCAGACCTACTACCAGCTGTTTAACCGCGTCATGGTCGAAGCTCTGAATGACAGCTTCATCAGCACACCGCTAAAGCTGAGCAATCCAGCGACCAAAAAGGCTGACAACACCAGGCCATTCAGCACCGATGAGATCAGCTCTCTACTCCAAGGCTGGCCTTATTCACTTAACGACAAGGAGCAGGCGCGCAAACTCGTCCGAGACGCCCATGCCTATCGATTCTGGCTACTGCCACTTGGCCTGTTTACCGGCGCCCGCCTGAACGAACTGTGCCAACTTCGGGTTCATGACATTCGGCGCGATGGACATGGCATCAACGTCATGAGCGTGAATGACAACGGGTACAACAAGAGCCTGAAGAATGAACAGTCTCGCCGGGAGATTCCTATCTGCTCAGCACTTGTCGATATGGGGTTTATGGCGTTTGTTGAGGAACGCAGAGCTGCGTCAGGCAACGATGCTCAGCTATTTGCGGAGTTAACATTCACCAGAGAACACCTGTATTCCAGAATGGCCAGTCGCTTCTTCTGCGGCCACGCAACAGGAAAAGGCTACATCGGCTCTCGCTGTGCACGCGCCAGCGACGGTGCACTCAATTTTAAAAGCTGTCGCCGGAGCTTTGCTCAGCGACTCCAAGCCTCAGGCGTCTCCGAGAGCACCATCGCGCATTTGCTGGGGCATCGACGCAACACCTGCGAGGTTACACAGAAACACTACCTCGACAAGCCCTACAGCCAGGTGTTGCAGGAGGCCATCGAGCAAGGTCTCAAATATGGCGCCCAGCTGTCACATGTGAAATGGGAAAACTACAAGCTGCTCATGCAAGCCCAGAAAGGGCGACGCCCGCGCGGGCGACGTCCAAAGGCGACCTGACATGCACTCCACATCTCGCCTTGCTTCGTCCGCAGGACGGCTACCGATTTTGATGTCAAACCAATCGGGCAGCTCGCTGCCGGAGCACGTACCCGCGGGACGTGCTCATGCGCATGGGTACGTGCGCACACACCATACCCGCGCTTCGGGTATGGGGGCGCAGTGGCGGCATGGGATTGGCGAGGGCATCACGAACAACGGTGAGGTGAGGCCCAGCCAACACCATGCCGACATGGTTTTTCGCTCCGACCAGGAGTGAAAAAACAAGCGCCCCTTCGCGAAGCGGCTGCTTTTGACATCAAAAAAACAATAATAATTATAAGGATGGCAACATGCTAAAAAGCACTGAAGAGCGCTACCGAAAGCTTGCAAGACACTTCTACAAAACGAGACTGCCAGACACACCACTCTCAACAAGCGCGATATGCAAAGCACTGACTGCGTGTGCAGCAGACTATAGACCCGACTACTTCCGAGTGCTGAAAAATGCACTGGCATTCGACGTTCGTGAACGTGGCTACCTAAAAGCAGCCAAGCGGATCCTACTAACAACCAATCCAACCACCTTAGCTGACAGCACCATCCCCCCTAAAGCGAAGCGCCACGCAGTCAAAGCCATTAGTGAGGATGATGTTCTCGCACTTCTGCGTCACCTCGAAAACACACGGCACTACGACGTTTTTGCTGCCGTCACTCTAGCTTGGCTACTCGGCGTCCGGCCCAGCGAGATGCACTCAATTCGGGTAGTGGGCAAAGAGTTCCATATTACCGGCGCAAAAAAGGACGACCGAGGCATCAGGGGCGCCGACCGAGTCATAAAGTTCCCGTACCAAACGGACTTTGAGATTGCAGCTGCCGCGGTAGGCCTATATCAGAAATCGCATCGCAGCCTTGCAGCCATCAGAGATACCCTGCGAGAACAATGCAGACAGATCTGGCCTAGACGCAAAGTCCAGCCCACGCTAAAAAGCCTGCGTCACCAGATGGGCTCAAATCTCAAAGCCTCTGGCATCTCCCCCAAGCTCATGGCTTACATCATGGGACATCAGTCTACGCGCTCAATTGAGCGCTATGGAGACAGGCGCACCGCCACCAAGCGCCGTTTCTCCTTACCGAAGGCAGCACCCAATGCAGACCTCTCGAAAGTTAGAGTCAGCAGGAAAAGTAAACCAGCGTGGTATTCGGCAGAACCTGCGGCTAAGGGCGCAAGCCCCAAAAAAACGCACTGACAGACTAAGCGTCGCACTGTTTAACAAAAATCTACACGGCGCCAAGGACTCGGCGCCAGCGCACGTTAAGCACCCAAGCGACATGCTTCGGATACGGACTCCCAAAACGGAGAAAAAGCAGCACCAAGCAACGCGTCTGCGTCTGTCCGCTATCGGCCAAAAGCGGTCATCTGGTGACTACAAAAACAGGGGCGATTCAATGTTCTTCGCATTACAAAGCAGTAATTAACCATCGCTTTCTGCCGATTCGGCTCTGTTTTAAACTCATCGTTTTTGTAGACCATCCCACGCTCGATTAGGCCATGCATGCATTACATGCATGCATTAAATGTA
>NZ_JBLWYX010000034.1:0-17265 GCF_048266785.1 Marinobacter sp. | reverse complement strand
GGACGTCGCCACCGCCATTCAGCTAATCAACGATCACGAATTTGGCAACGGCGTTAGCTGTTTCACCGAGAGCGGCAGCGTGGCTCGCGAGTTCGGTCGGCGCATTCAGGTCGGCATGGTTGGCATCAACGTGCCGATTCCGGTGCCCATGGCTTGGCACGGCTTCGGTGGCTGGAAGCGTTCGATGTTCGGCGATACCCATGCCTATGGTGAAGAAGGGGTACGCTTCTACACCAAGCAGAAGTCGATCATGCAGCGTTGGTCAGACTCCATCGACGCAGGCGCCGAGTTCGCCATGCCGACGGCAAAATAATTCCTCCCTTCACTGACTGACCGGTATGCCGGCCGATCGGGGCGAGTCCCCGATCGGAGATCGCCCGCAGGCGGGTCGGCATGCCCAGCGAGAGCACGCCATGGCTGATCAGACCAACAATACCCATGCCTTTGACTATATCGTGGTGGGCGCCGGCACTGCCGGCTGCCTGCTTGCCAACCGACTCAGCGCGGACCCGGCCAACCGGGTGCTGCTGATCGAGGCCGGCGGCCGTGACAACTATCACTGGATCCACATTCCGGTGGGCTACCTGTACTGCATCAACAATCCGCGGACTGACTGGCGATTCCGTACCGAGCCCGACCCGGGCCTGAACGGTCGCTCGTTGATTTATCCGCGGGGTAAAACCCTGGGTGGCTGCTCCAGCATCAATGGCATGCTCTACCTGCGTGGCCAAGCTCGCGACTATGATGGTTGGGCCGAGCTAACCGGTGACGATGCCTGGCGTTGGGATAACTGCCTGCCCGACTTCATGCGGCACGAGGATCATTATCGCTTGGACGAAGGGGGCGACGCCGATCCTGACCACTATAAATTCCATGGTCATGGTGGCGAGTGGCGCATCGAGAAGCAGCGCCTGAAGTGGCAGGTATTGGCCGACTTCGCAACCGCGGCGGTGGAGGCCGGCGTCCCACGCACCCGCGACTTCAACCGAGGTGACAACGAGGGGGTGGACGCTTTCGAGGTCAACCAGCGCTCGGGCTGGCGCTGGAATGCCTCCAAGGCGTTCCTGCGGGGCGTTGAGCAGCGCGGTAACCTGACGGTTTGGCACTCCACCCAGGTACTGAAACTCGACTTCGCTTCGGGCGAGGGCAGCGAGCCTCGCTGCTGTGGTGTCACGGTCGAACGTGCGGGTAAGAAGGTCGTGACGACAGCCCGTTGCGAGGTGGTACTTTCTGCCGGTGCCATCGGCTCGCCGCAACTGCTGCAACTCTCGGGGATCGGTCCGACAGCGCTGCTTGCCGAGCACGCCATCCCGGTGGTGGCCGATCTGCCCGGTGTGGGCGAGAACCTGCAGGATCATCTGCAGATTCGCTCGATCTACAAGGTCAAGGGTGCCAAAACACTCAATACCATGGCCAATTCGTTGGTAGGGAAAGCGAAGATCGGACTGGAATACATCCTAAAACGCTCCGGTCCAATGAGCATGGCGCCCTCCCAGCTGTGTATCTTCACTCGAAGCTCCAAGGAGTATGAGCATCCTAATCTCGAATATCACGTTCAACCGCTGAGCCTTGAGGCCTTCGGACAGCCGCTGCATGACTTTCCAGCCATCACGGCGAGTGTGTGCAACCTCAATCCGACCAGCCGTGGCACGGTGCGCATCAAGAGTGGCAACCCCCGCCAGGCGCCCGCTATCTCTCCCAACTATCTGAGCACGGAGGAGGATCGCCAGGTCGCCGCTGACTCCCTGCGGGTCACACGCCACATCGCCTCCCAGCCAGCCTTCGCCAAGTACGATCCCGAAGAGTTCAAGCCTGGGGTGCAGTACCAGAGCGACGAAGACCTCGCTCGGCTGGCTGGTGATATCGGTACCACCATCTTCCATCCGGTAGGCACCGCCAAGATGGGGCGCGACGATGACCCCATGGCGGTAGTGGATTCCCACCTTCGGGTGAGGGGCGTGACCGGCCTGCGCGTGGTGGATGCCAGCATCATGCCGACTATCACCAGCGGCAATACCAACTCACCGACACTGATGATCGCCGAGAAGGCAGCGGGCTGGATCCTAAAATCACAATAAAACTGACAGAAATTTGGGAGAACACCGATGACCACCTCAACGCAAACGGAACTTAAGAAGGGCCCTCTCAACGGGATTACCGTGCTTGATTTTTCTCGGGTACTCGCCGGGCCCTATTGCACCATGGTGCTGGCCGATTTAGGCGCCCGTGTCATTAAGATTGAAAAGATCGGAACCGGCGATGACACGCGGGAGTTTGGACCGTTCGTCGAGGGCGAGAGCGCGTATTTCAGCTGCTTCAACAGGAACAAGGAAAGCATTGTCCTGGATATTAAGTCGCCGCGCGACCGCGAGCTGCTGGAACGATTATTGGACGAGTCTGATGTGCTAGTCGAAAACTTTCGGCCTGGAGTGATGGACCGTCTGGGGTATGGCCCGGAACGCTTGGCCATGACGCACCCTCACTTAATCTACTCATCGATCTCTGGCTTCGGTCATACCGGCCCCTTCAGTGAGTTACCCGGCTACGACATGGTGGTGCAGGCCATGGGGGGAATTATGAGCCTGACGGGGTGGCCCGATGGTGAGCCGGCTCGCGTGGGAACCAGCTTCGGTGACCTGAGTGCGGCACTGTTCGCGGCGATCGGTATCATCGCATCGCTCTATAGCCGAACCAAGGATGCTCAGGGAACCCGTGTCGATATCGGCATGCTCGACTGCCAGGCGGCACTGATGGAAACCGCATTGGCTCGCTATGACATCGAGGGGAAAGTGCCGAACCGAACCGGCGATTGCCACCCCTCACTGGCGCCCTTCGAAAGCTTCAATGCCAAGGACGGCAAGCTCGTCATCGCCGCTGGCAACGATACCCTTTTCCTATTAATGGCCGATGCCATCGGTGCGGCAAGGCTCGCCTTCGATCCTCGGTTTATCAGTAACGACTTGCGTTGTCACAACCGGCCCGAGTTGGTCGCTGAAATGGAAAAGATCCTACTGGAGCAGCCCGTGCAGCACTGGGTGGATCTGCTGAACGAGGAGGGGGTGCCTTGTTCGCCGATCAACACCATCGACAAGCTATTCGATCATCCGCAGCTGAAAGCTCGAAATATGATCGTTCAGGTTCAGGGTAAGGCCGGTAAGCCTTTCAAAACAGCGGGTAATCCGATCAAGCTGACCGGGCGCGAGGACTTTGATAGTGGCGTCCCAATGAGTGCGCCGGGTCTTGGGCAACATCGAGAAGCCATCTTGACGGAGTTGATGGCTCGTCATGGTTCCTATCATTTGCCAACACAGCCGGACATTCAGGGCTCGTTACCGGAATCTGGAACGGACACTCCATGGGCGTTTCGTCCTGTCGCATCCGGTGATTCAGGGGCCGCTCTTTCGAGAAACGAGCCGAAGAGTAAGAACGCCCAAGTAGCGTCTGAAAACGAGCGGGGCCGATCGTCAAACTCTGAGCCACAACCCAAGTCGACCGCCAAAAGTAAATCGGAGATGGAAAATGGATAAGAAATTGCAAACACAAACGAAGCACGCTGCGCCCGCCTCTTCAGATAAGTCGAGCAACAACGATCCCGAGATGATCGTTGTTGAGCGGCGCGAACGGGTTGGCCTCATCATCCTCAACCGTCCGAAGAGTCTGAATGCACTCAATCGGCAATTGGCGGAAGAAACACTCGCCGTGCTTCGCGAGATGGATGCGGATCCGGGCATCGGTGCGATTGTCGTCACCGGCAACCCAAGAGCGTTCGCGGCTGGTGCGGATATCGAGGAGATGGCTGAGAAGTCCTTCACCGACTTTTATATGGATGACTTCCTATCGCCTTGGGATCAGGTACGGCAGATCTCCAAACCCATCATTGCTGCGGTGGGTGGGTTCGCGCTAGGTGGCGGCTGTGAGCTGGCCTTGTTGTGCGACTTTATCATCGCCTCGGACGATGCACAGTTCGGCCAGCCGGAAATCAAGCTGGGCATACTACCAGGTATTGGTGGTTCGCAGCGTTTGGCTCGCTCCATCGGTAAAGCGATGACAATGGATCTGGTACTAACAGGTCGCAACATCGGCGCCCAGGAAGCCAAGGAGATTGGCTTGGTTGCTCGGGTGGTGCCAAAGAATGATTTGATGCAACACGCGCTTGAGGCGGCTCATACCATCGCCGGCTACAACGAACCGGCCGTCAAGATGGCCAAGTCTGCCGTTAACGCTGCCTTTGAAACTCCCCTTGCTGAAGGCTTACGTCAGGAGCGCCTGCTCTTTCAGGCGGCTTTCGCGACCGAGGGGCAGAAGGAGGGTATGAGTGCCTTCGTCAAGAAGCGTGCTCCGGTTTTTCGTCACCGTTAGATATATTCAAAGCCCTGTCAATAAACCTAGAAAAAACAAATATCAACAACTAATAGGTAGATAACATGAACACGCCAAACAAGCCTGGCGATAGCATGGATTTAAGGGTTTTTATACCTTCGGTCCTTGTTATCCTTGGGCTGATAGTTCCTCTTATAATGTTCCCAGACTCGGGGACTCTCCTGGTTAATGCCGCTTTCGCCTTTGCAACCGGAAATTTCGGTTGGTTATATATGCTTGCTGGGCTTAGCATCGTCCTGTTTCTTATAGGGTTGGCGTTAAGTCGGTTTGGCAATGTGCGTCTAGGTGGGCCGGACGACAAGCCTGAGTTTTCCTATTTTAGCTGGGTGGCGATGATCTTTGCCGGTGGTATCGGTATTGCAATCGTCAACTGGGCATGGGTTGAACCCATTTACTATTTTACGAGCCCTCCCTTTGGTGTAGAGCCTTCGAGTAATGCTGCCGCTGAGTGGGCCCTCAGCTACGGCCAGTTCCATTGGGGCTTCACTCCCTGGGCAATCTATTGCCTGCCCGCGATTCCGATTGCCTATTCGATGTATGTCCACAATCGTCCCGGTGTCAGGCTCTCTGTCGCCTCGCGTGGCGTTCTAGGCCGTCACTCTGATGGCTGGATAGGCTCGATACTCGATGCGGTTGTCGTGTTTGGTATCGTGGGCGGTGTGGGGACGTCGCTGGGTTTGGCGGTACCACTGGTGTCTCAGCTGGTCAGTGGGTTGTTTGGTATCGCGCCGTCTTTCATGCTCGATGTTGGAATATTGTTGGTCTGGACAGCGATTTTTTCGGCCAGCGTATGGTTCGGGCTGGCGAAGGGGATTCGTATCTTGTCCGACATCAATGTCTGGCTGGCCATCTTCCTACTCGCGTTCACCTTTTTGGTAGGTGATTCGCTGTTCATGATTGAAGGCTGGGTGAACAGTCTTGGCAATATGACCTCTCACTTCGTGGAAATGAGCCTCTGGACCGATCCAGTCGGCGGCTCGACCTTCTGGCAAGACTGGACTGTCTTCTATTGGGCCTGGTGGATCGCCTACGCGCCCATGATGGGGTTGTTCGTGGCGCGTATCTCTCGCGGACGTACCATTCGTGAGCTGATCATCGCGGAGATGGTGTTTGGTGCGCTGGGATGCTGGGTCTTCTTCGCTATCTGGGGAGGCTATGCGCTTGACCTGCAGATCAGTGGTGTGCTGGATGTGGCCGGTATTCTCGATGAAGGCGGTATACCCGCAGCCGTAGAAGCCATTCTCAATACGCTGCCCATGTCAGAGGTGGTCACGGGCGTATTTATCCTGCTGTGTTTCATTTTTCTGGCAACCACGCTGGACAGCTCCGCTTATGTCTTGGCATCGGTTACCTCTCGAAAACTGTCTGGTTATCAGGAACCCAAGCGATCCATTCGCTTAACCTGGGCCTTCTTGATAGCGGGAGTGGGGGTGGCTCTGATTCAGTTGGGCGGACTCAAGGCTGTCCAGACATCGACCATCGTCGTGGCTCTCCCCATGATCCCGGTATTGGGCATTCTGACGTGGTCACTTATTCGTTGGCTGCGTCAGGACTTTGCCAAGAAGGTTCTGGAGCCGCACCTAGTCATCGAAGATCACCGCAAGTAATTGCCCATTTCAGGAGGCAGGGATGCCTCCTTACGATCCAAACAAGCAACAAATCGGCATGATAAGGAGCCCTATAATGGCATTAAACCCCCATTCAAACCTGCCATTGAAAGATGTCAAGGTTATCGATTTTGGTCAGTTCATTGCTGGTCCTGCGGTGGCCATGATTCTGGCGGATCTTGGCGCCACGGTCGTCCACGTCGATCCCCCCGGGGGGCCCCTTTGGACGTCACCTGCCAATGCAACGCTTAATCGCAACAAGCTGATCGTATCTATCGACCTCAAACAGCAAGAGGGGCGTGACCAGGCCCTGGCGCTGATCGAGGAAGCCGATATTGTCATCGAGAGCTTCCGTCCCGGCGTGATGGCGCGTCTCGGTATCGACTTCTCCGCCTTGCGTGAGGAGCGTCCGGAGCTGATCACGCTATCGATTCCCGGCTTTGCCTCCAACGACCAACTTCGGCGTGACTGGCATGCCTTTGAGAGCGTCATCGCGGCCAATTCCGGTGTCTTCACGGATATGGGTCTCAACCGGGTACTGATGGGGATCAATCCGTCGTTCTCACCGCTGCCACTGGGCTCTGCTTACGGCACCATGCTGGCGGCATCGTCGGCCATGCTGGCACTGCAGGCCCGTGAGCGCACGGGGTTGGGGGATGAAATCGAAGTCCCGCTGGTCTGCGCCTTGATGGAAGGCCTGACGTACAACTCGATCAAGATCGATGACTTGCCGGAGCGCTACAAGACGCAGCGCGAGAAGGAAATCGAGCGTCGGCGTATCGAAGGCCTGCCCATGAATCTCAGCTACGATGAGCTCCAGGAACTGCTGGATCCCTTTTATCGTAGCTATAAGTGCAAGGATGGGCGCATGTTCTATGTGGTCTGTCCGAGCCACAATCAGCATGCCAAACGCTGTCTGAAGGTATTAGGTATCTACGATGACCTAGTTGCCGAAGGTATGAACGAGGAACCGGATACCTATCGTCCGACCAGCGAATGGTCTTCCGATATGTCGCTTGGGGTCTACCCTTTGCCCAAGCATTGGGCCGACCATATCGCCGCCCGCATGAAAGATGTCTTCATGACCCGCACCTCGAAGGAGTGGGAGAAGATTTTCGGCCGTGGCAAGTTTCCCGGTGCCCCCCAGCGCTGGTTGCAAGAGTGGATCCACGACGACCATGCCGAGACTGCCGGCCTGATGGTCGAGGTGGACGATCCAGAATTTGGCCTGATGATACAACCGGGTCCGATGATATGGCTGCAGGGCAGTGGCACGGAGATGCTGTCTCCTTCTCCACGCCGTTGGGTGGGCTATCAGGATGCGCTGAACGCACTGCTCAGAATCGAGACCAAACTGCCGCGGGTGCGCGCCAAGAATGCCCGCGATGGTTGGCTAGAGGGAGTTCGTGTCCTTGATCTGTGCAATGTGATCGCTGGACCCCATTCCGTGGCGTATCTGGCTCGCTTCGGTGCGGAAATCATCAAGATTGATCCGGCCAAACCCTTCTATGACTGCTGGAATACGGTCATCTTCGGCCTGTCTCATATGCGCTCCAAGCAATCCGTGCTGACCGATATCACGCAGCCGAGAGGCCGGGAAATTCTCGACGAACTCATTCGCCAGAGCGATGTGGTGGTCTGGAATGCCACCGACAAGCAGGTGGAGCGTATGGGCCTGACCGAAGAGGGCATGAAGCGCCTAAATCCCCAGGCTATCTTCTGTCAATTGGACTGTTTCAGCGGTGTGCTACCGGGCCCGCGAACCAATTACCTGGGTTACGACGACCTGGTGCAGGCGACAACTGGCATCATGCTGCGCTTCGGCGGCAGCATGGACACGCCTGAAGAACACGCCCACGTCGGCACCATCGATGTCATGTGTGGCTTTGGTGCCTCGCTCGGTATCGCCACGGCGCTGTACCAAAAGCTCAAGACCGGCAAGGTTGACCGGGTAAAGACCTCGCTGTCGGCCCTGAGCGGTCTGGCTCAACTGCCGTTCTGTTACGACTACGAGCGTCGCGGGCTATTCGATGAACCGGCGGGCCGTGAGGTCAATGGTTACGATGATCTGTCGCGTTTCTATTCCGCTTCAGATGGCATCCTGCTGATCAGCGCCTATGAGTATGATCTGCCCAAATTCGCCAATGTAGAGGGTTTGGAAGATCTGGTCGAGCTACCAAAGGAGGAGCGCGCCGCCTTCTTGGCACCCCGCTTTTTGACCATGCGTGCTCTGGACTGGGTAGAGCGCTTGCAGGCTGCCGACATCGCCGCTGCCGTCTGTGAAAACCTTGAGACGCTACGCTCCTACAATGCCTATCCGGCTGATGACAGTACAGGTGTTGACCGTGGCAGCTATTCATTCTCAGTCTACGAGGATCACCCGAGTGGGCACGTGATCACTCAGCTCGACCCCTATGCCATTCGTCCCAAAAGGGGAAGGATCTATCCCTTGGCGCCATCTGAAAAGTATGGAGCCTCGACCCGCAGCGTGCTCGAAGAACTTGGCCACTCCACCGACGAGATTGATCGCCTGATAGAAGATGGCGTCGTGTCGGAGAGCTGGAGCCGAGAGTATCTCCCGACGTGAAGACTGCCATGGATAGCGTATTTTTATTTTTCTATGAATCGATGACAACCAATGTCCTGGTTGCTACTGGAGTTAATGATGCCGTTTGTCACTATCAATGTGCTTAAAGGAAAGTCGAGAGACTACATCAAAGCGATTGCCGATGAGGTCAACGCCGCGGTGATCGATACCATGGATTTTCCTGAAGATGATCGCTATCAGGTGATCAATGAGTGCGAAGCTGATCATCTTCAGCTTCAAACACGCGCTGAAGATCGCGTCATGATGCATCTAGTGATGAGAGCTGGACGACCGGATCATGCCAAAAAAGCGTTCTACGCCAGAGTGGTCGAATCACTCGCTCGAAATCCCGGCATCGATCCTGGTAACGTGATGATTACTATCACTGAAAACCGAGATATCGATTGGTCATTCCAGGATGGGGTCGCTCAATTCTGTCCTGAGTAAGATAAGGTAGTTGCTATTGTGCACTGGGCCCGCCAAGCGCGGGCCTTTGTCATTCAGCGCCAACGGCGAATTAGTTGATGACGTCGACAGCTACCCGACCTGCACGTTCGCAGCCAACAATGTTCGCGTCGAACAACCTAAGAAAGGGGGCGATCAGCGAGTTCTGGTCGATCACAGAACTAGGTTAGCTTCCATCGTCATGTCGCTTTACGACGTCGTACCTATTCCTTCAGTTTGCATATAGCCGCAGCTGCTGTACCCGGGCGCGGTATGCTTCTAGGCGTTCGCGCAAATTGCTCTTGTGTGCTTTTGCCACATAGTGCAGCAGTACATTCAAGGCGCTCGTCAGCCCCCCAGTGGACTCCAGAATAAGACTGGTTTCGGTAGTCATGCTGACGATGTAGGGGGTATCGATATAGCGAGCGATACCGTACTCGTCACTGAACACCACCAGATCGGTATCGTTGGCCAGACACTCGTTGGCAAAGGTGATGCCGGCCTCGGCGTAGGGCGTGATATCGATCAGGATAACGCAGCACCGACTGTTCTGGCTGTCCATCCATTGCCCCAGGACGCCGCTGTAGAGGTCGATGAATTCCACGCCAGGTCTGACCAACGCCAGGCGGTTAGCAAAATCCTCGGCCAGCCCCCGCACGGTCTGGAACCCACAGACGAAGACGCGCTCGGCAGCGCTGACGCGCTCCACGATGTCTTGCCAGTGTTGGCCAGAAAGCTGTTCGGCGAAGACTTTGAGCGCTTCAATCTCGGCGCTGAAATGCCTTACTAAGTCCGCAGACTGGTGTTCCATCCGCTCGATTAGGGTGGCGTTCAGCAGTGAACCGGAGCGCAGTTCGTCGCGCAATGCATCCTTCAGACCGTTCAGCCCCTTGTAACCAAGGCGTCGCATGAACCGACTCACCGTGTTTGGGCTCACGCCACTTTTCTGGGCAAGGCTTGCGCCGGTCTCAAATGCCAGATTTTCCAGGTTGGCCTGTAGCGTTGCATAGAGCGCTCGCTCCGCCCGCGAAAGCTCGCCTTCTAGCGCGTCGACGTCCTGTTTCAGATGAGCTGAAGCTCGCGATTCTGACATTTTAATGTCACCTTTATTGATTTTGGTATTTTAATGTCGTAGAAAAGTAAGTCTGGGGCAGCGAAGTCGAGCACGAATACCGTCGGCTTCCCGAACAGGAGAGTGCCCGACCGCTTCAAGGCCACGCGAAGCTTGCGTCGGCGATGGGATTCTACCACCGATGATGGGGAGGTTATGTCTATGCAGAGAATGCGAGTACGCGAAGCAGGCTTGTCACCGCCCGGGGAGCCAGGCGTGTACAACGCCATCACCGACGTCCCCGGTGTGCTGGTCGGCTATGAGACGCTCGATGGCAAGGCTGCCAACGGGCGGCCGGTCAAGACCGGTGTGACCGCCATTCTGCCCCACGGGAGAAGTCGCACACCGCGCCCCGTCTGGGCAGGGTTTCACGCGCTCAATGGCAACGGCGAAATGACCGGTACCCACTGGATTGAGCATGGCGGCTACTTTGTCGGCCCGGTCTGTCTGACGAATTCGCATAGCGTGGGCATCGTCCACCATGCCACCACGCGCTGGATGCTGGAGCAGTACGCCGCAACCTTCGAGTCACACCACCTGTGGGCGATGCCGGTGGTCGCAGAAACCTACGATGGTGTGCTCAACGACATCAACGGCCAGCACGTTGAGGCTCACCATGTCCACGCGGCCCTGGCCAGCGCCCATGCTGGCAACCTCGAAGAAGGCAACGTCGGCGGCGGCAACGGCATGATCTGCTATGGCTTCAAGGGCGGAACGGGGACTTCGTCGCGGCGAGTCGTCATCGATGACCAGGCGTATACCGTCGGTGTGCTGGTCCAGGCCAACCATGGCAAGCGCGACTGGCTCAACGTGCTAGGGGTTCCTGTCGGCAAGTCTCTGGATGACGGCAACTGGCCCAAGGAACTCAACCGTGAGCGCGGTTCCATCGTCGCCATTATCGCAACGGACGCCCCCATGCTGCCACACCAGCTGAAGCGCCTGGCCCAGCGTGCCGGGCTCGGCATCTCGCGCACCGGCAGTCCCGGTGGCAATGATTCGGGCGACATCTTCCTGGCCTTCAGCACCGCAAATGACGGGCCCTTGCCTCAACTGGGGAAAGCCCGACAGCAGATGTGCCACCTCAACGACGAGTGCTTCGACGACCTTTATATGGCAGTAGTGCAAGCCACCGACGAGGCCGTTCTCAACGCCATGTTTATGGCCGAAGGCGCACCGATGGCCAAGCCCCAGGGATGGTGCCCCGCACTGGATCTACAGCGGCTGGCGCCGCTCATGCGTCGGGCCGGATTGGGTATGGAGGCGAAGCCGCCGATGCCTGCCTAAAACGTGCAACTGATGTTTTCCGACCAACAACAATAAGGAAACCACCTACTCATGAAGACTTCTCAAGCTTGTTCCACGGCTCTCTCGAGCCAGCACAATCGGCTGTCGGGGAAACTCGGCACCGCGGGCATCGTGTTTATGGTCGTTGCCGCCGCCGCTCCGTTGACAGTCGTCAACGGCAATACTCCGCTGGCGCTCGGACTCGGCAATGGCGCGATGGCACCGCTGGGCTTTCTGTTTGCCTCCCTCGTGCTGTTCCTATTTTCGGTAGGATTTGTCGCGATGACACCCCACGTGAAGGAGGCTGGCGCCTTTTTTACCTATGTGGGTACCGGGCTGGGGCCGCGAGCGGGCCAGGCAACCGCCTTTGTGGCTCTGATCACCTATACGGCCATTCAGTTAGGCATCTATGGGTTCTTTGGTTGGGCCGCCGCCGAGGCGATGACCACTATCGGGGGGCCGTCGCTGCCCTGGTGGCTCTATGCCGGTGGAGCGCTTGTGGTGGTCGCCGCCCTAGGGTATCGCGATATCGAGCTTAGTTCGAAGGTGCTGGCGGTAGCGCTCATCCTGGAAATCGGGGTGGTCATTGTCATGAACGCGTTCATTGTGCTTGAACCCAGTGGCAGTGCCCTGGGCATTCTGCCTGCGGTGCCTGCCGCGACCGGCGACTGGGGGCCGTTTGGCATCGCGGTACTGTTCAGCGTGACGGGGTTCATCGGCTTCGAAGCCACCGCCGTGTTTCGCGATGAAGCGCATGACCCGGATCGTACTATTCCCCGGGCAACCTACTGGGCGGTCTTCATCATCGGCGGCTTCTATACCGTATCGTGCTGGTGCCTAGTGTACGCTTGGGGCCCGGATACCGTACATGCCGTCGCCAACGACTACCTTGGCAACGGCGGCAACATGGTGCTGGATACCGCACGTTTCTATACCGGCCGTGTTCTTACCGACATCATGGAAGTGTTGCTGTTGACCAGCCTCGTCGCCTGCATCCTGTCGTTCCACAATATCGTGGCGCGTTACCAGTTCGTGCTGGCGAACTTCGATATCTTGCCCAGTATCTTCTCGAAGGTTCACCACTCGCATGGCTCGCCACATGTGTCGTCGCTGATCCAGTCTGCGAGCGCCCTGGTGTTGGTGGCGCTGTGCGCGCTCAGTGGTGCCAGCCCGCTGGTCGGAGTATTCGGCTCCATGGCTGGCATTGCCACGGTCGGCATGGTGCTTCTCATGCTGCTAACCTCGGTGGCGACGGTCGTGTTCTTTTACCGCTCTCCCTCCCTCGCCCAAGGCCGGGTGGTGGCGACCCGTGTGGTCCCCGTTGTTGCCTGTCTGCTATTGACCTTTATCCTGTACCTAGTACTTGGCAACTTCACTCAGGTGACTGGACTCAGCGTGGCTGTCAGCTCGGTACTTGCTGTGATTCCCATCGGCGCCTTTATCATCGGATTCATTGCCATTCGGGAAAGCTCGAAGAGACAGTTGGACACACTGGTGGGAGGCGAGCCAATGCCTGAGCAAGCAGCGCACTAAGTGTGTCAACCCACTAGGTTTTTTCACTGAAATAATTGGCCTGCTAACAGGAAGCTGATCATTCAGGCTGATATGGGGCCGATGCCAGTTGTACTGGTAAAGCCAAGCGGGCAGAGGCTCGCTTGGCGCTTCCGAACTTTCATAGTGCTAGGCTTAGGCCCACTCTCAGGCAGAGCGGTTTGAATGAACCGCTCTGCCTTGTCATTGGTGTGTGGTGTATCGACCCGAGTACATTTTTGCTTCACGCTCTGGCGTTGGCATAGGCAGTGGAGTGGCTTGGTCCGGTAGCAGGCTCTGGCATCGTTTACTACACGCGTAAAGCTGCAGGAGTGCAACTGGATGAGCAGCAACTGGCCGCCGTGCGTGACGAAATTGCCGATGTTCAGCTCTATCTGATCCGGCTAAACTTGGATTCAAGCAGGGTCGGAGACTCAGCTTTCGGTTTAAATTCTTCGCTAAAAACGTCCTTTAATGGCGTTTCTGTACTTGAAGATAAACCATTTACTGCACAACCCGTATGGTGCCGTGGTGACGACCGCTTGGCTGGCCTCACACGGCGTCACTTCAGATCAGGCGCGTAAGCTGGCCAGCAGTGGCTGGCTGCAGCGCGTGGGGCACGGCGCCTACTGCCAAGCGGGGGAGCCTCTTACCTGGGAGAGCGCTGTCTTCGCCCTGCAGACGAGCGACCACACGGGCTTACACCGCTTTGGCCCGGTGGCCAAACGGCCCTGGCACTGCATGGCTTTGCCCACTATCTGCCCATGGGGGAGAGCACAACGTATCTGTATGGCAAGGAAGCCGTTCGGCTGCCCCGTTGGTTGAATGATGCCGAGTGGGCAGGGCGGATGGTGCTCCACTCCGAAAAGGGCCTGCCGGTGCAGCTTCCCGGCAGCTTCACGGACTACGCGCCGGATGGCAGGGCCTTCAACTTGCAGGTATCGACCCCCGAGCGAGCGGTCTTGGAGTGGATCGCCGTGACGCCGAATGCGCTGCTGTTCAGCAGTGAGCTGGTGGACACCTTCGGCGGGCTTAACACGCTGCGCCCGCGCCGGCTGCAGGCATTGCTAGAGGGGTGTCGTTCGGTGAGAACCAAGCGGGCCTTCCTGGTGCTGGCTCGCCACGCCGGGCATGCCTGGTACGGTCGGCTGGCACCAGACCGACTGGACCTCGGCAGAGGCAAGCGGCAGCTCTGCCAGGGCGGCAAGTTGGATAGGGAATATCACGTGACGGTGCCGGAGGCGTTCCTGCATGCCGATTGAAGCTCGCTACCATGAACAGGTCAGGCTGTTGGTCTCGCTGCTGCCTTTCCTCAATGACGAGCCGTGCTTCGCCCTGAAGGGCGGTACGGCCATCAACCTCTTCGTGCAGCCATTACCCCGTCTATCGGTCGATATCGACCTGGCCTACCTGCCGTTGGAGCCCCGTGACGAGGCACTACGACGCTGTCGCGAGGCGCTGCAGCGCCTCGCAGAGGCCTTCAACTCTCGGCTGCCAGGCGTGCGGGCCGAGCTTCAGGATAATCGCCGAGACGAGCTGAGAATCCTGGTGCGCCGAGGGCGTAGCCAGGTGAAGGTGGAGGTATCGCCGGTACTACGTGGCACTCTGCACCCGACCCAGGAGCGCGGTGTCGTTGAATCCGTTGAGGACGAGTACGGCTTTGCGGCGGTGCAGGTGGTGTCGCTGCCGGACCTGTACGGCGGCAAGATTTGCGCTGCGCTGGATCGCCAGCACCCCCGGGACCTTTTCGATGTGAAGCTGCTTCTAAACCAGGGCGGCCTCGATCGAAGCGTATTCGAAGGCTTCCTGGTCTATCTGCTGGGGCATCCCAGGCCCTTGAACGAAGTGATCAACCCGCGACTTAGGCGCTTGATAGCTTCATCAACACCAATCCTGAAACAATCAGAATCATAGCAATGATTCTTGATGTACTAACCGGCTCAGCCAAAAAGGCAATTCCGACCAGAAACGCCCCGACAGCCCCTATTCCAGTCCAGATCGTATAGGCCGTTCCGAGCGGAATAGTTCGCATGGCAACGGCTAACAGCCAGAAGCTGGCCACCATCGCTGAGATTGTAATGAGTGATGGTATGAGTCGACTGAAGCCATGAGATTGCTTCATTGCGTAAGCCCATACAACTTCAAGAACACCGGCAACGAGAAGATAGAACCAAGGCATTGACCCCTCCGGAATCTAACGGGGCCAGGTCGTCCTGGTCATTATTGCCCAAGATGGGGGAGGTCGTCCTCCTTTGAAGAGGCCTATATTAGCTCGTGAGAAGCAGTTGATCCACCAGGTTTTCGTTGAGAAATGTCGTGACAACTATCTGACTGGCATCGTCGGGGTCATTCTGCTTATGTAGACAGGTGTATCATTAATATTTGGCAGGCAAACCAATAGTACGAGCAAGCAATGACCCATACGCTTAGGTTTATCTATCAACTTGTCTCATGGGGTGGCACCGCATTAGCTTGGACTAACGGTGCTATTTTGGTGTGGGATGGTTGTATTAATGAGCAGTACCGAGCCATCACTTTTGCGGTCGCGCTGCTGTTTGGCGTTATTGGTGGCATTGCTCTTGGCGTGGAGCGAAGTTTGAGCCGAATCCACCGTTGCTCCACTAAAGCTTCCAACGAGCAGCTGAATTCAGCCTCCGCCAGTTCTTGGACATTACTTTATGTGTGTCTCATTGCAGGAGTGTTCCTTCTCGCTCTGGTAATGGGAAGCGGTTTGTTCGCAATCATCGGAAGGCTGCAGCAAGGGTTTCATATTTTCGGATGAGTACTAATGCAGGCGTGTTCGATGCTTGCAATGTCCAACAAGGAAAATGCTGAACAAGGCTTTGCACCGGATGGCAATTCCGCTGTGTTCCATTGCCGCCGGTTAGCTTAAAAGTTGCATCAATGTTGGCTAAAACAGCGCTCCTGCCCGAGGCTGTGTAACAGCCTATAAATCAGCAGCGATGATAGTGTCCAGTCGTCTTGGCACAACTGTCGGTTAACAATACATTTCAGAATGCCTTCATTGATTATTCCCGCATCTCTAGCTGTTTTAGATTGCTACGGAACATTCGCTTAAAAGCGTGATTGGCGTGCACCGTTGTCGTTATTGTGCATGCAAATAAAAATCCGTATCATTCGTCTTACTATAATGATGTTTCTCCTCATGCCCGTGAGACCTTCCTATGCTCCCTACGTCCATGTCGTTTTCTGTCGCGCCGCTGCCTGTGGCGGTTCGCCGGTCGCTGTTGGTATCGCTGAGTGGAGTGCTCAGCGTTGCGCCTTTGGCGGTACTTGCTCAAGAAGAGCGTATTGCTAACGATCCTGTCGTGGTAACCGCAACTGCACTAAAAGTGGAAACGCCGCTGGTGGAAACGCCGCGCCCTGTATCCAGCGTTGATCGTGAGGAGTTAGAAACGCGCAACGTTCAGCAACTCGATGAAACCTTCCGTTATCGTGCCGGTGTACTCTCGGGGCATTTCGGCAGTGATAACAACACTGATTGGTTTAAGGTGCGTGGGTTTGATCAGTCCACTTACCAAGATGGCCTGCGGATCTATCGTGAAGGCTTCTACCAATGGCTGCCGGAGCCATTTGGCTTGGAGCGTGTGGATGTGTTCAAAGGTCCATCGTCTATTCTTTATGGCGAAGCGCCTCCTGGGGGCTTGATTAATGCGGTTAGCAAGCGCCCAACAGAAACGCCTCAGGGCGAGGTGAATATACAGTTTGGCAATCGCGATCATCGTCAAGTGGGCATTGATACCAGCGGTCCGGTAGGCGAGAGTGATAATGTTCGTTACCGTTTGGTCGGCCTTTATAAAGAACGTGATGGTGATCTGAACGCGACTAACAACGAGCGTTACTACTTTGCGCCGAGTTTGGCGGTGGATGTTAGCGACGATACAACGGTTACCTTTTTGGCCAGTGTGCAGAAAGATGACGGTGTTCCAGTCAACTCCTTCAAACTGCCCTATGGTACGGTCCAAGACACTCCCTTTGGCCGTGTCGACCCCCAGACTAACCTGAGTGAGCCGGGTTACGATAAGGATAACCGTACCCAGTGGGCGTTAGGCTATGAACTACGCCATCAGCTTAATGATACGTGGCGCTTCGAGCAGGATTTACGCTACAGCGAACTGGATTTAGAGCTGCGCAGTACGTACGCCTTCTTTATGGCTGATGAACGTCAGGCGGCACGCGGGCATGTGTACCGGGATGGCACCATTGATAGTTTGACGGTTGATAACCGTATGGTGGGCACTTGGTACACCGATCGTACAGAAAATACCCTGCTGCTGGGGGCGGATTATCAGAACCTTGGG
>NZ_JBLWYX010000033.1:0-18672 GCF_048266785.1 Marinobacter sp. | reverse complement strand
AGACACTCCTGGGGGGGCCGGCGTACCGGCTGAGACTCCGCATGCTGTGCGGTAACCCTTCGAACCTGATCCGGGTAATGCCGGCGAAGGGAAGGAAAACGCCCGCTGTAGTCATGCCTGTGTGTCTTTTTCTTCCTTCGCGACTGTCCCGGTGCCAAACCACTTCTGGTGATTGCGTTATCCGCCTGCAGAGCAAGGAAGACAAGCGATGTTAAGCTCCTCTACCGCACTTGTGTGGCTGGTTTTATTTGCTGCTCTGTTTGCCATACCCGGCATGATGTACGCCCGCCACAAGCAGGATAAGCTGGACGACTTTCTGGTCGCCCGCAACAGCCAGAGCAGCTCCGCCACTCTAATAACGCTGCTGGCCACCACTCTGGGAACCTGGATTCTGTTTGGCCCGGCGCAGGCCGCAACCTGGGGCGGCATCGGCGCTGTTACCGGTTACGCCCTGGGTGCACTGGCACCACGCCTGATTATGATTCCCTTGGGCAATCGCATTCGCACACTCATGCCCGAGGGCCATACCCTCACCGAATTTGTACTCGGCCGCTACGGCCGGGTGATGTACGGTTTCGTACTGGTCATCATGATTTTCTACCTGTTTATCAGCCTGACGGCGGGCCTGACCGCCATCGCGAAAATGGTCTCCCTTCTGGCGCCGGTACCACTATGGCTTACCGCCAGTATTGTGATGGCTTCCACCCTGCTCTACACCCTTTACGGTGGGCTGCGTGTGACCATCTTTACCGACCGGGTGCAGATGCTCGTCATTCTGCCCTTTCTGGTTCTGCTGATCGCCTTCGGCTGGCAAGCTACCGGTGGCCTGGCCCCGGCACTGCAGGGATTGCAGGCAAAAGCGCCCCACCTGCTGGACCCGTTCGACATCAACGGTCTGAAATCCGGCCTCACTTTCTTTATCGCCGTGGTGCTGACCGGGCTGTTTTATCAGGGAACCTGGCAACGTATTTTTGCCGCGCGCGATAGCAAGGTAATTCGCAACGGATTTATTATTAGCGGCCTGCTCAGCTTTCCCATTATTTTCACCATGGGTTTGTTCGGGCTGGCTTTTGTGGGGCTGGGCTTGCCTGGGGACGGCTCGGTTGCGCTGTTCAGCGTGCTGCTGGCAGATGTACCACTGTGGTTTGCGATTGGCCTTTTGCCCTTCGGGCTGGCCCTGATTATGAGCAGCGCCGACTCCACCATCAGCGGACTGACCAGCATCATGGTGGTAGACCTGCGTCGGCTACTGCCGAAATTGAATAACCAAAACCTGCTGTCGTTGTCGCGCTGGCTGATTGTGCTGCTGTCGGTACCGGTGCTGTTCGTTGCTGCCCAGGGCTACAGCGTGCTCTACCTGTTTCTGCTGGCAGACTTGCTGTGTTGCGCCGCGGCCTTCCCGGTATTTTTTGGCTTCTACAACGCTCGCTATCAAAACTACAACGCCGCCCTCAGCACTTTGGCCGGCCTGGTCACCGGGCTTTCAGTGTTTCCTGCGCCGGGTGCTCCCACCACTTACCTGCTGGAATCCTTCCTGCTGGCATCATTGGTACCCATAGCCGTTTCGCTACTGCTCCTGTTGCTACCCAAAAGAAAGCTTTTCGATTTTTCCATATTGGCCCAGCGCGTGCGTAATCTGGAGGGATAAAAACAACCGCGGTGTTTTTATACAAAACAACAAGACCTTCCCGTTGCTCGTAATTGGGGCCATACTGATAATTCTGCGTGGTTGACATTGTAATCTCCTTTGATGCCAGCGCACGCATTAAACAGGGGTACATGTAATGAGCAAAGGACAAGACAAAAAAAAGGACACGAAAAAACAACCGCTTTTAACCGCAAAGGAAAAGAAAGCAGCCAAGAAATCAAAGAAGAATGAAACAAACGTTCTAGGGAATTAAGAGAAGCACAGGAGCGAAAAACGCCCCTCACGCAATTGCCTGGTGTCATTCAGGACGCTTCATTGCTGCACATTATTAACCAACTGAGCCCATACACATTGCGGATCTCGGGGATTATCGGCATTACAGTATGAATTAACCGCAATACGGGAAGCATTGTCAAACAAAGATCCCTATGACAACGTAGATGGCGATTCACGGATTGCTGCAGGAATGGCAAACCGGATATTTCTTTCACTTAGGCGGCATTTTTACTATGCGCCGCCCTGACAAAGCGAGGAAATTGCGATGAATAACGACATCATTGAAGGTAACTGGAAACAACTTAAAGGTAAGGTACGCGAGAATTGGGGCAAGCTAACAGACGACGATTTGGACGAAATCGCCGGCCGCCGCGACCACTTTATTGGCAAAGTCCAAGAGAAGTACGGCATGAAGAAAGATGAAGCTGAAAAGGAATGGGAAAAGCTTTCCAACTTCTAGATTCTCGCAGCCGTCAAAGTAAAAAACCGGCGCCCGCATAACTGCGGGCGCCGGTTTTTTTTCAGCTGCACTTCAACTGACTGAAGGAAGGTTGCCCCCCAGCATGTTTTCAACCACAGCGGCATTGTAGAAGGCCTCAACCGTCTGGATTTTGTCGTCCCGGACACGAAACCAGAGTGCAAGCCGCACATCACCGATCGGTTCAAAGTTGGTCCGGTAATCCAGGATAGCGAACACGTGCTCTCCGTCGACACCGAGTTGACGGACAATCAAATCTTTCTGGATAGCCGCCATACCGAATTGGTAGGACATCATGTCGTCCCGGCTGAGGAACCGCATATTTGGCCCCACGTATTCAAACCCTTCGGCAACCAGCAAGGTCTTCGCCTCATCAAAACGCTGAGCATGAATATCTGCAATGAACTGCGCCACAAGGTGTTTCGGCTGCATGAATAAACTCCACTTCCAATCCAGGGATGATTTGAATGAGCGCAGCGAAAAGAACGTCGCCGTGCCTGCAGTTGTTGACGCCTGCATATGCGCTGATAATAAACGTTTATGACCAATTCGGCACAAGTTACCGGCGTTCACTGATACGACGATAACTCACGCAAAACACCAGGATGAATTCCAAACCTCGGGTACGTTATTGTGAGCACATTCCATCGAAGCAAAAAACATCAAACCAGGCCTGATCTCAAAGGCCTGCACCCGAGGAATCTGCACAAGCAGGGCTATGATCTCCCCTCGCTCGTGAAAAGTTACGCGCCACTGGCCCCACATTTGATAACAAACGCTCACGGCAACCTCTCCATCGCGTTCGCAGACCCACTGGCAGTAAAAGCTCTGAACGCCGCGTTATTGAAGCGATACTACAACATTAATGATTGGGATATTCCAGACGGTGCGCTTTGCCCACCCATCCCGGGCAGAGCCGACTATATCCATTACATAGCCGAGCTGCCTGGGCTTGGCGATTCTGCTACGAATCTGGCTAATACCGAGCCCAAAATCACCCTGCTCGATATAGGAACCGGGGCAAATGGAATATATCCGCTATTGGCCTGCCAAATATACGGTTGGCACTGTGTTGGCAGTGATATCAACCCGCAATCGCTCGAGAACGTAGCCTCGATTATCGCCAACAATCCCACACTGAAAGGCCGTTTTACGCTGCGTACCCAACACGATAAAAATCGAATTTTTGACGGGATCATCCAGGCCGGAGAATTCTTTGATGTCAGCGTATGCAACCCGCCCTTCCATGCTTCGCAAGATGAAGCACTGAAAGTCAACCAGCTTAAACTCACCAACCTTGCCCGCAATCGCGGTGAGCAAAAACCAATACCCAGATCTCCCACTCTGAATTTTGGCGGCCTCGAAGCAGAGCTTTGGTGCAAGGGTGGCGAACGACTGTTCCTTAAAAAATTAATAAAAGAAAGCCAGATGTTTTCAACTCAATGCCGCTGGTTTACGAGCCTGGTTTCGAAAACCGAGAACGTGAAGCCTGCGAAAAAAATGATTCGCAAGCTTGGCGCAATTGATATTCGTGAGATAGAAATGAAGCACGGAAACAAGATCACGAGAATATTGGCCTGGACATTTATCTGAATTTCACTCTGGCGCTACAGATCACCAGCCTCGATCCCTGAGGCATTTTTTGCACAGTTAATCGTGTTACGCATGCACCGATTTCAGGGGATGGTTACAGCGCGGTTTTAACAAAGCAGGAACTACTGGGCGTTGTTAGAGAGGAAAGCCGAAAGGTTAGCGATGTCGTCGTCGCTCAGGTTTCGGGCGTTGGGAATCATCAGGCTGGAGTTCGGCCCAACTTTCTCGCCCGCGCGGTAGGTTTTCAACCGCGACTGGATGTAGTCCGCATCGCGTCCGGCCAGAGACGGAAAGCTGGCCATACCCTTGGCGGTCGGCCCATGGCACTGGGCACAGTTGCTGGCGTAGAGGCTCTTGCCTACTGCCGTATCTGCCGCTTGGGCTTGGGCTTGGGTCAGGCCCAGAGTAAGAGTCATCGTAAACAGTACTGTTCGTCTCATAAAGTGTCCTTCAGATTCCGGTGGGTACGGCACTGCCCAAGGGCAGTGCCGTCAGTCAGGTGATTACTCAGCGGTAAAGCGCTGAATCTGGCCTTCATCAGTGGCGACGTAAAGCGCGCCATCCGGCCCCATCACCAGGCCACGGAAACGGGAAGATCCCATCGATAGCGGCATTTCGGTGATGTCCCCAATGGTTGGTCCATCGGCCGCCAGGTCAATCACGTTGATACGCTGGCCTAACGGTGTACCACCGAAACCGATCCCCATGAAGCTGACCACCAGGCGGCCGTTCCAGTCACCCCACTGCTCACCTTCCAGGAAGGCGGCACTGCTGATGCCCTGGGAGTAGCCGTTGTTATTCCACAGCGGCTTCATGGCATCCGGATACGTTTCAAGGTCGGTCATGGGCATGTAGGCCGCGCGCTCCTTCGGGTCCATTCCCTCATTCTGGTTGGGCTGGTAACCGCAGTAATTATCCGGGCAATCTCCCCGGCCTGCCATGTTCGGGCGCGGGTCCCAACCGCTGTTGCCACCTGGCACCAGGGCGTTTACTTCATCGGAATGCCAGGGGCCGTGTTCGGTGACGATCGGCTGGTGGCTTTCCGGGTGGAATGCGATGCCCTGAACATTGCGGTGACCGTAGGTAAAGATGCGCGGGTCGAAACCCTCCGGTGTGGCATCGGCATTGGCGGGGGCAGCATCGCCATTACCGTCAATGCGCAAAACCTTGGCACCCAGGTTGTCCCCAAACTGCGGCAGACTGCTGTTGTGGTTGTCGCCGGTGGTTACGTACAGGAAGCCATCATCCGGGCTGAAGCGAATACGCCCCCCGTTGTGGGCGCCGGCGTCACCGAATGGATGATCCGTGGGCGCCTGTTTGTAGGGAATGTCTGTCACGATGTCTGTGCGATCAGACACGGTGGCCAGGTCACCGCCCACATTCAGTCGCAACACCCGATTGGAAGCGGGGTTGTCGCCTACGCGATGCGCGGAATAGACGTAGATGGTACCGTTGTCCGCGAAATTTGGGTCCAGCGTGACGCCGTTCATGCCGGCCTGACCGGAGCAGAACAGATCGTCAGCGGTCATGGCATAGCCTTCGGAGCCGTTCATACCCAGCAGGTTATTCACCGTGCCATCGGGCAACTGAACCGAGAGGCCTTTGCACTTTTCAGTGAAGAACATGGTGCCGTCGGGCAGGAAGGCCAGATCCCAAGGGCTTTCCAGCCCGTCTACATACACAGCCTGGCTTACCTCAGGCGCTTTGGCCTGTAGGGCCAGCGGCAAACTCACCAGAACGACCGAGGCCGCCGCCACACTGAGTGAACGAAGGGATGATTTTTGACTCATGATGATTATCCTTTGCTTGTTGTTGTCGTTACATGTTGTTACGTCATGAGATGAGTGTAGATCTACTTTGAGAATGGTCAATTTTTAGTCAGCACGAAAAGGACGCGGCGACCTTAGGGAGTGGCTTCTTCAACAAGTTTTTGTACCACGTCGGTACCTACAACATGCATATTTCTTGCGGCAAGTTCACAAACAAGCCACCCTTCGCCACAGCCAATATCGAGGGCGGAACGTGGCAGACAGCTGAGAATGGCGTCGATGATGGCTTGATCCGTAATCTGCTTGCGGCTCTCAATCTGCCCCTCACGTACTGCAGCAGTCCACGGCAGGGCGTTTATACCCCATGACTCAACAATCTTTGCGTCGCTGAATAGCTCAGTATGCATCTGGCTTCCGGCTTGCTAACGCGTGCAACATGCGCGCCCTTGGAATGCTGCCGAAGGCGTAATGTAAAGGGCGCCGCCGTGCCTGCATTTGTATGGCCAACGCAGAGCTTTGAGGCAATTTTGGAGCCGCAATGCGATGGGAAAATTGCGGAAACAGTGGCTGGTTATGCATTATTTGTAGTGGCTCCAGAGCCTGAGAACTTTCACCACTCGCTTGTCCTCGAGCACTTGATAGGCCAGACGATGCTGAATATTAATACGTCGTGAATAGGCCCCCGCAAGATCACCAATGAGCTTTCCAGATGGGGGCGGCTTGCGGTAAGGATCTTCCGCGATCAGTGCCAGCAATTCCTGGGCTTTTGACTTGAGGCCGCTGGAGGACAACTTCTTTGCGTCTTTCTGGGCTTGCCTGGTGCCCCCTAGAGAATGGAGAATTACGACGATCTAAAAACAACCTAGACATCGGTCAATAGGCCTTTGAATTCGATTGAAAGTGGCATTATTTCCCCTTCAGGCTTTACAATGCTAAATCATAATGGCAATACCGGGTGCCAATCAGTTGATCAGATGCACACGCACCTGTGCGCGTCGATTGCGGCTCTCTGTCGGGGGATACCATGCCCAAGCAGCACCAAAGAACCCCGCGATGATAATTTTTTCTTTCGGCACGCCTGCCACGACAAGATAATCGTAGACCGCACGAGCGCGCGCTTCGGAAGTACCGCTCGGATCCATTTCGGTGGCATCAGCAAACCCACCTATCGACACCCGTACTCTTGGGATTTTTGTCTCCTTGAGATTCAATGCAACTGCATCAAGCTTTTTTTTATGGGCGTCTGTCAGCACGACAGCATTCTCAGCTCCTCCTACGTGGGCGGGAAAGCCATCTAGGATCGCATCGTAACGTTCTACACGACTAGGTTTCGGACCAGGCGTTGAGGCTTCTTTGTAGAACTTATCGAGCGCGACTAGAAACCCCGCTGTCGGTCCGTCGGAAACATCCTTAGTCTGATCAGGCAATATCAACTTGACGCCATTCTTGCGACCCTTTAAGCCCCAGCTAATCGCACCCAGTATTTCCATGGTTTCCGGAATGACGACCACTGATTCGAACATTTTTATCTGGCCAGGAAAGACGACGGGTTCATCATATAGATACGCGTTAGGATCGTTTTTCCCGCCCGGTTGGTTACGGGCACCTGAAGTGGTAGATTCAGGCACCCATATCCGCTTGGTATTATCCCAATCCGCACCATAAAACGGTTCAAAATCGTCTTTCGTGTTACCTCTACGACCAACTGTGAGAACGTCAATTTCTGTGCGGCTCTTTCCACTTACGGCCTGCAGAAAGGTGATTGTCTTGCCTCGGTAAGTAATGTCTGGCGAGAAAATAATAATGACAGCGGCGTAATTGGCAGGTTTGGCGGAGCGCAGTGACCAAATAATCACCCCTTTGCTCAGGACCTTGGAGCCAATTTTACCAGGGCCCAGCTTTGGTGTGTTGGTAGCGACAGTAGGTTTAGATGCGGCCGTACCTCCACCAGTGTACGACGCCCCCGGCTTCTGGCTACCGCTGTAGCCTCCCTGTGGTTTTTGCCAATCGCTATAGTTGTCCTGTTCGCTCATAGTCAAAGACTTCCTGTAACTTGACCACTTGGCCTCTACGTACTCTGTATCCGCACTCCAAATCTCTGTGAACTGGTCGGCAAGCGATCTCCAATCCCGTGTAGATGAGTCAAATCCACGCCTTCACGTTCAGCTCAAGGGATACGTAGGTAGCTTATCTGTGATGTTCCGCAAGTAAACCAGCTTGGTCGGTATCACAACTTCCCAGGGTGCTCCTACATACAATGCACCTACTGCGTGCTTGAGATTCTTGGCACTGACATCGTCATATGGTCTGTCGATTGTAATGAGCCAAGCAGTTGGATCTCCCGCCGCGGCTTGTTCCACCTTGACAATGCGATACGGCTCAAAGTTGATCAGTAATTCGCGATCCTTGTCATTATCAAGTGTGAGCATGTTGATCTGGTCAATTACAGGATCCCAATAGAAAGTGCTATCCCTCAACTTCAAGACATCACTGCTGTTTGTGGCTTCTATCAGACCCGGGCGATCCGTATAATCGCACTGTTTCGCTTCCTTTAATTCCTGAATCATGGAAACATATTCGTCATCGCCGGATACAGGCGGTATGCCGCTGGCACCCCAAATCTGTCCAGTCTTCAGGAACCAAGTAAAAAGACTTTCCATTCCATCGCGAATCGGCACTTGTACCCGCGCTGCGCCGGCCATCAGAAATTTATCGAACAGGGGATCTCCAGAATCCTCATCTATTAGTTCAGCCCACTTACATTTGCGTGACCACATGCTGTGATAAAAGAGGTAATTACAATACTCCCATTCGAAGACCTGTTCAAAGAACAGGATAATCGGCGCATCCTTTTCCAATTTAGCAAAATCGATTTCCGGATACCCGCAAGGTGCCACCGTTTCCATCATAGCTCCAATGCCATTGAAGTAGTTGCAAAGCAAAATGGCGATGACGTGGCGTTTGATTTCGTTTTTCTCGACCTCTCGGTTCAGAAAAGGATTTCTTCCATTAATCTGTATCAATGGTTCTTCTTTCTTAATTGATTCAAAAGCCTCCTGCTTGTTTTTGTAATCGTCCATCACAAGGTTATAAATCTTGACTCGCCACTTATCAAACGCTTCATCAGTTAACTTACACTTAATGCTTATCGTACCGCTCAATGATAATGCAACACTAGAATACCCTGCGACAGAAGCAGTGATCACTCCAGTTTCGCCATTCATGAGTACGTTGGTATTTCCTGTGCTCCAGTTATTCGTATTCTGAAGTCCTCCTGCAGGAGCAACATTAGCTAGCAAAGAGGTAGTGCCTACATTGACAGAAACAGACGCTTCATCTGCTCCTTTTTGTGCAGCTGGATCACCAACAAAACAGTTGATACTATAATCTAAACTTTCGGCCTTATATCCATCCGGAATTTGTTCCGACTTAAACTCGGCCGAAGAAAAGCCAGTAGTAACATAATCCTTAGGCTCAGTAAGATTTTGATGAAAAGCAATTTGAATGGCGGTGCGTTCATCTGGTGGTTCTATTGCTCCAGAAAGCCCTTGGTTATGCAGAATTTTCAGGTAGTTATCTCTACTGATACTGTCAAGCGTTATAGTAGATCTCTGCGGGGCAATGTGTTCGTTGTCTTTTTTATTCTTCAGTTCAAATAACTTTTTAAACGTAGCTGCCGGCTCCGGAACAATCACATCAAACATTAAGTGCTTTCCATGATTGAATACTTGAGCATGCGTGACTTTATTTACCCAGTAATAGACTCCGGCCCTGTGACTGGTGCCCGCCTCTGTATTGTCTATCGTGTGCTTGTTCCTTTCCTCAAGTTCATTAATGATTTTGCTGACCTGGAGCTTCCGGACCTTCTCCTGAATCTTGGTCACAGAGCGGTCGACGATCTCCTTCGCATAAGAACGAGCAATGCTCTCAGCCTGTGACTTGGAAAAATCGGCGGTGACATTTGCATGTGGTGTCACTGTAATGGCACTACCGTATTTCAGGGTAGAGGTTACGCCTGCATCGACCCCTACTTTCGATTCAATAGTGGACTTCACTTCTTCTTGAAGCGAGAATTTCTCAGAAACTTGGTGATCCCTTTCTTCGGAAGTGATGGTTTCTGTTTCCGTTTCGCTGGTCTCTTCCGTACGATATAGGTTGCGGTGGCGTCGCACCTTCTTCTCGCCTGCAAGGATGTTCTCGATGTAGGCAATGTCTCCTTCTTCATACCGAGCGAGCTCTTCCTTGATGATGAAGAGATCGGCAATGTAGGGAGTAATGCATACACAGTGGCCGTTTGGCTTCTGGCACGACTCGTCGCATTTGCATTCACAAGAATTCTTAGACCTGCTATCGGACACCGACGGAATGCGAGGCAACTCAACCCGCCCTTTTTGGCGGCAATTGAGGGTACACCTCCCTCGAAGGACTCTTGGGGGGAGGAGTATTGGTTGAGTCAGGATGACATTGAGCAGGGCGGCACTGGCATTTTCCCTCATCTGCGCTTTGCCATCCGTGATCAGGACGCAGAGTTCGAACAAGTAGCAAATCCGGATGAGCAATTGAAAATCCACGCAATAATTAATGCTGATGTTTCCCTCATAAATCGCGATCAACAGGTTGTCGGCATAAATGCTCCAATCATTCTTGAGATCGAACGGTTCAACGGGATTCAGCGATAAGATGAAATCTGCAAAGTCGGTCGTTTTGATAGGGCGTGCTTTGAAATTCAGCCAGTTGTATACCGCTCGGATTGTTGGTTGAAGATCAACTGGGTCTTCAACGAGTTTCTCAGCGCGGCTGTATTCTTCCAATAGAGCGGCCAACGAGTCGTTTGCAGCGTTTCTGCTGTTGATCTCAATAAGCCCCCTGGCCAGCGGCGAATAATCGTCGCCAGGATACAGAAGCAGTCCAATGAATTTTTTTTCTTCTTCAGAAAGTTTTTGAGATTGTCGAAGTTGCTGGTACCGAAATAGCTCTTCCATAGTTAGTCTCCTTTCAAATCGCTGAGTTTGAGTAGTGAAACATAACCACCTGTCTCTATAGCTCAGAGGCGGAGAAATCTATTTCTCAGGCAGGTACAAAGGCGTTTAGCCTGATGATCACTGAACCTCATGGAGAACAAAACTCTTGGTCCGCCCAACGCTGAGCACAGCGGCGACCTTGGAACAGCGACGAAGGAGCCATGGAAAGGGCGCCCGGCGGCCACCGGCCGCGTACTGCTACGACCGGTTATGTTTTTGATGCCAACAGGCACCCATCTAAAGTACTTAGGGCAGAACCCTGGCGACACTCTTAGCAGTATGGCCCACAAGGGGCTTTTTACGAGAAATGAGCTAAAGAATGAACAGCATGAGACAGGGACAGGCACGCCCTTGAGAAACTCTGACCTGCCGGAGGTATTCGCTCGTCTCGAATGGACGGAAAATGGCCGTTTGCCTGGGCCATTTAAACAAAATGCCGGAACCGGCGTTCGTGTCCATGCCCTTCTCACTGGTTACCTAACCGCTATCTAAAACCAGGCAACCGCATCGTTGATACGATCTAATCAGTGCATGTCCATTTTTCACTGGATTTTTCATTGCTGGTTAGGCATTTCTGGCGATACCCATGAGTACATCCAGCGCGCTACCGTCACTTTGCAGAGAAAAGGGAACCGATGTGGAACACTCAGCAAATCCAGCCTCTGTCAGTGCCGATTTAATCTGTTGCTCTGTAAATCCATATCCTTCATCTCGCTCTCCTTTGAGCCAATCCCACTGCACCAAGCAACCACCTTTGTTAAGCAGTTGTTTCAAAAGCATTAGCGCTTTTGCGTAATCGGGCACAAAGGCCAGTGCTGAGGAAGCCACGACAAGATCAAATTTTGGTGACAAGAGACTATTATCGTTGATCAGATTTTGGTCTAGTTCTGATGCGATTGTTGCAACATTTTTCAGGCGCTTATTTTCGAGTACTGAAATCATCTTTTGCGAAGGGTCAAGAGCTACCACTGAGCTTGCTGTGTTAGACAACCTTTCGGTAAGCAAGCCTGTGCCGCAACCAAAATCAAAAATGCGACACCCCTCTAGCTCCACAGTATTTTTCAAGGCAAGGTAGGCATTATCGGCATAAGCAATGACGGCTTCATTGCTATCCCACCCAGCTGCGTATTCATCCCAACTTTCACTCATTCTAGAAGATCCTCTCGCCTATCTAATTTTTGCCTAACAAGGCTGTAGAAAAACCCTTTACGGAGCCTGATCCACAGCCGCTTTGTTGTTTTTCATCATCTGCGATTAACTGGCGCCAGTTTGTGAATGTTGTGCACCAGGCAATACAATTGCCACCGACCCTGCACCTTCTTTTTGCTCCGTAGGCTAAAGCGGTTCAGACCTTTGTTACCGCCGATGTTGCCGAACACGGGTTCCACCACTGACATGCGGTGGCTGCAGATTTCTTTGCCTTGCTGGCTATCCACCCGGTGCTTCACCCAGTCGGTATAGGTCGGGGCTCGCCTGATTTCCAGGGTATAAGAGACCTGCCGCCCTCTGTCTTTGCGGTGATTCGCCGGGCTGGAGCTGTTCCTGATAGTTGATGACGACCATGGCATCCTGGTCGTAGTTGTAGTGCTTGAAACGAGGCATGCCGACGGCTCCTTGTCTGTTTGCTCAATGCTACCAAAACCGGACTCGTTTGGGGTTTTACTACAGCCTCAACGCCTGGCTCACGCGCCGGTTTGGAGCCGCCAAGCGGCGGAAAATCGGCCGCTTGGCAGCCGATTGTTATGTTCTCCACGACATGCTAGATTGTGTATAGAATCAGTAGATCATACACATAGGTGCATCATGAGAACAAACATCGTCATTGACGACCAGTTAATGGCCGAAGCCCTCAAAGCCTCCGGTTACGAAACCAAAAAAGAGGCCGTTGAGCAAGGCCTGAAACTTCTGGTCCAGCTTAGCAAACAGCAGGAAATTCGGAAGTTGCGTGGCAAGATCAAGTGGGAAGGCGACTTGGACGAAATGCGGAGTGGCCGATGATCCTGGTAGATACCAGCGTCTGGGTCGACTATTTCAATGGGGTCGAAAACCCGCAAACTGATCTGCTGGATGCCTCGATAGTTCAAGGTTCAGTTGCTATCGGCGACCTCATATTTCTGGAAATCCTGCAAGGCATCCGCAACGACAAACACTATCGCCAAACCAAGCAAAGCCTGCTCGCACTGGATCAGCATGAAATGTTTGGCAAAGAAATGGCAGCTAAGTGCGCCGACAACTATCGGGCGCTACGTAAAAAAGGCATCACGATCAGAAAAACCGCCGACGTGATAATCGCTACGTTCTGCATAGAAAAACAGCTACCCCTGCTGTTTTTGGATCGCGACTTTCTCCCTTTTGTCGATCACCTTGGACTTGAGCCTGCCCTGCGAAAAACATAACGCCGAGGTAACCGGCACGGGAGCGCCAGCGGAGAGAACCAAAAGCAGAAGGTTTTTGGTGTCCGGTTGACTGACTGGTTGTACCTGACCCAGCACACAGTCAATTTCCGGCCCCGCGGCCTTTCTGCCCCGATGTCATCTTGGTGGCAAGCGGACGGGACGCCAATGCCAGGGACCCACTAGGACGCATGATATGCCACAGCGACACCTATCGAGAAATGGCAAGGCTGATCAAGGCGGCCGACTTCGTGACACTGTGCCAATGACGAAAGCAAATAAACAGCTATATTTAAGATTCTAATAACACCAAACGGCTGCATAGCAGCCTTGGTCACTGAAAGGGATCGCCATGTTGCCCCGTCTTTTCATATTCGCATTGTCGCTTTTCGTTTCTTCTTTTGCAGCTGCGCAGGATTCAGCAACCTCGCGGTTAGATGTCGCTCAGTCGCAGGGCAAGTTACGGGTGTGCACTCCCGGCGATTACAAGCCGTTCAGCCTGCATCGCCCCGACGGTGGCTACGAAGGCCTTGATATCGATCTGGTGCAGGCGGCAGCCAAAGCGTTGGGCGTCGAAGCACAGTTCGTCAAATCATCGTGGCCCACCCTCATGACAGACTTCATCGAGAAGTGTGATGTGGCTGTCGGCGGAATATCGGTGACCGTCGACCGTCAAAAGACCGCGTTCTTCTCGTCACCTTACATGGTCAATGGCAAGGCACCGATCACAAAATGTGAGAACGTCGAACGGTTTCAAACCGTGGCCGACATCGACCAGTCAAACGTGACAGTGATTGAGAACCCAGGCGGCAGCAATGAGCGGTTCGCACGGGCAAACTTCAAGCAGGCCAAGATCGTTATCTTTAATGACAATACGACCATTTTCGATGAAATTCTAAAGGGCAATGCGGACGTAATGATTTCCGAATCGGTTGAGACAATCGTTCAGGAGAAGTTGCGCCCCGGATTGTGTGCAGTCAACCCTGATAAGCCTCTGCAGTATGGAGAAATGGCGTGGTTGCTGCCCCGGGGTGATGTGGTCTTCAAGGCCTGGATTGACCAGTGGCTTCACCTTGCCAAAACAACGGGTGAGTACGACAGAATCGTCGATCCGTGGCTTCGATAGGCGGGAGTGTCTAGTCGCCGGCGCTTGCTCTGATCTGCCAAGTCCCGGCGGGTGTCCCGCCAGAACATGAAGAGAGGAATGCACATGAAGAAAGCAAAGAACGAACTACCGACTCGTCTCGAAGCGGGCGGTGTCTGCTTTCAGGGCCAGGATTGGGGCGATATTAACGTCTCTCGCGTCCGGTTCCCTGCGGGTGCAGACGCCACCCCGCTGCTCGAGGGGTTACCGAACAATCTGTGCCAGTGCCCGCACTGGGGAACCGTGGTCAAAGGATCCATTCATGTGACCTATGCAGACGGCACTGAAGAGACGGTAAACGCCGGCGAGGTTTACTACTGGCCGCCCGGACACACGGTCAGAGTTGACGAGGATTACGAGGCAATTGAGTTCAGCCCAAGCGACCAAATGGGCGAACTTATGAATCACCTTGAAGCGAAACTGAAAGGCTGAATGGTGCGTGCCTCTTGACGTGGAGAGTCATATCAACGCCGTGGCTTTGCGGCGTGCCGGAGCGCTAGCTCAGGCGCGTCCGACAACAGCCGTTGGCCAAATGCTTGAATGCGCATTGGCGTGCGCATAAACTAAGGCCGTGCATTAAACAGCCACCTGGAGGCTCTGATGGCCGAACTCTACAATGCAGCCGCACCCAAAAAAGCAGCTAACCTCTCAATCAATAGCGATCTACTGCGCAAGACTCGGGAGCTCAACATCAACCTGTCTGCTACTCTGGAGCGAGCCCTGAAAGAAGAACTTTCCAAACGCGAAGCAGCACAATGGGTTGAAGAAAATCACGCTGCGATAAAAAGTTACAACGATTTTGTCGAACAACATGGATGCTTCGGCGACGAATTCAGGGAGTTTTAATGTCACAGTTCGATGTGTACCCCAACCCGAGCAAAGTTAGCAAAGCTCATTATCCCTACCTTGTCGATATTCAGAGCAGCCTCCTGAGCGAATTGGCAACTCGAATCGTCATCCCTTTGGGCAAACGCTCCGCCTTTGGTGGCGTATCCATGCAAGGACTCACGCCGGAAATCAGCTTTGCCGACCAAGAGCTTTTACTGCTAACCCCGCAAATTTCGTCTGTGCCAGAACAGCATCTCAAAAACCCGGTTGGTTCCCTCTCGCATTTCAGAGACCAGATTGTCGGAGCTCTGGACCTTGCTGTCATCGGCATTTAACGCTGTGCTCAACGGCGACCTTGTAATGAAGGCGAAGCCGCAATGAAAAGGGCGTCCGGTGGAGGCCCGTAGGGCCGGAACGAACTGGAGCTAATTGTTAGGCTTTTACGTCCCACTGCTCTCGTCGTAACCGGTAAAGTACATGCGGCCGCAACAGGCTATCCTCGGGTAAACTGGGATGCTCAAACTCGCCACTGTACTTCATGCCGATGCGCTCCATGACACGACGCGACCGCCGATTGCCAACTGTGGTAAAGGAGATAATCTCCGGTAACTCCAGCCGTTGAAACGCAACATTTAGTGAACCAAATGCAGCCTCTGATGTATAGCCTTTCCCCCAGTGGGCTGACGATAAACGCCAACCAATCTCGACACACGGAGAAAAAGGCAACGTTGCTGTGGGTACGTGTAGCCCACAAAAACCAATAAAGGGCTCGACACCCTTAACCTCTACTGCCCAGAACCCCCAACCGCGCTGCTCAATGAGCGAGCGAATTTTGTCCGCCATCTCATTACTTGCCTGACGACCCAGCGGTTCGGGAAAGAACTCCATAACCTGTGGGTCAGCGTTAAGAGCAGCGAACGGCTCGAAATCGCTTTCTCGCCATTGCCGCAAACGCAGCCGCTCGCTCTCAAATTCTAATAACTCTGCCATAGCAGAATGTGCCTTGTTTCTGAAGCCTAACGCCTTGCTTTGCGACGTGCCGGAGCGCAGCGTAGGCGCGTCCGACAACAGCCACTGGTTAAGCTGCTTCGAAGTCCAGGCGATGAATACCGTCCAGATTGACTGTGCCGCGAGCCACCCAGAGGTCGTACATATCTTGCATCGCCAACCAGCTCTCAGGAGTACGTCCGAGAACCTTGGACAGCCGCAGAGACATTTCAGGGCTAATGCCACTGTCCCCTTTGAGCAGCCGAGACAAAGTGGAAGGTGAAACGCCCAAACTGGAAGCAAGCTGACGAGAGCTGATACCGAAAGGCTCCAGGTACACCTCCCGAATGAACTCGCCAGGATGCGGCGGATTATGCATATTCATTAGTGATAATCCTCGTAATCAAGAATGTAAGCGTTGCCGTCCTGAAATTCGAACGTCATGCGCCAGTTTCCGTTTACCCAAATCGACCACCGCCCTTTGTCTTTGCCCTTCAACGGATGAAACCGAAAACCAGGGATATCCATGTCTTCCACTGTAGTGGCAGTATCTAGAGCAGCAAGCTGCACACGCAGCTTCTTGGCGTGATCAGACTGTATGCCAGCCATACTGCCTGTTGAGTAGAACCGCTTCAGTCCTTTGTGACGGAATGATTTAATCATGAGGGAACTATAGCACGTTGCGCACCACGCAACAATAGAGCTTAACGCAAAAATTCAGCGGCGGCCTTTACGTAGCGAAGCGGAGAAAAGCGGCGATTTTCAACCCAGTTGTCCAAATAGCTGCACCTAAGCAGCTAATTTATTAAGCTCAACTTCCTGCAGTTTTCCAGGGTTGAGCGATACCGGTCCAGTGACTTCCCAGTTCCGTATGTTTCCTGACCAGCGCTGTGGATTCCGGCGCTTTGCTCTTTCATAAACCCGTTTTCGAAGTGCCAAGCGCTGGTTGTCAACGCCCCGATGCCGAGCTGCCGGTGTCACGAAGTTGATGCCACTGTGCAGGTGCCGTTCGTTGTAGGCATGCTCGAACGCCAGCATCCAGTCGCGCACCGCCGTGAGCGATTTAAAGCCTTTTGAGGGCCACTCCGGGCAGTATTTGACGGTCCGGAACAACGACTCCGAGTAAGGATTGTCGTTGCTGACTCTCGGCCTGCTGTGAGACATCAACATGCCCAGATCGGCCAGCCGGGCCTTGAGCGTGTACGATGTCATCGGCGCTCCGTTGTCCGAATGCACCACCGGTGGGTTGTTGATACAGCCTTCACGGAGCAGCGCTTTGCGCAGCACGATTTCACTATTGGCGGCGCTTTCTGCATCGAAGACTTCGGCACCCACGATCTTGCGGCTGTAGACATCGAGCATAAAATACAGATAAAAGAACTGGCCCCGAACCATAGACTTTAAGTAAGTCACGTCCCAGCACCAGACCTGATTCGGTCTGGTCGCCTCGTGCCGGCGTGGCGGGCCCACTCGTCCGGATGATCGTGTGCCCCGGCGATGGTTCTCGTTGTGTTCGGTCAGAACGCGATAAAACGACGATTCTGAGGCGATGTACCAGCCATGGTCATCCAGCAACAGCGGCACGACCTGAGACGGTGGCAGACTGGCGTAATCGGACTGGTGGCAAACGGCCAGGATCATGACTTTCTCCAGAGCGGTCAGTGCATGAGACGGCTTGTGTTTGGGGGCGTTTGGCCGGCCATCCTCATCACCGGTTTTCCAGCGGCGATAGGTGTTGGTACCAATGCCCAGCTCGGCACAAGCGCTTTTCAGGCGCGCGCCATCCGCACGCGCCTTATCAACCAGCTCTATAGCATGCTGGCGATCTCGGGTGCTGGTCAGTCGTCCTCGTCCCCCCAGATCGCCTGGGCCTTTTTTCGCAGGGTCAGCAAGGCGGCCGTTTCAGCCAAGGCGGCATTTTTACGCTTCAGTTCACGTTCAAGTTGTCGGGTGCGTTTTTGCTCATGCTTGACCGCTTCACGAGAGCGTTTTTCGACCTTTTCATCACGATCGTTGGCCGTTTCACAGCTTTGACGCCAGCGATGTATTTGTTCAGGGTAAACACCCCGTTTGCGGCAATATTCACTCAATTCGGACTCGCTCAGCGCGGCGGTCTCAAGTACGGCATTGAACTTATCGCGGGAGCTCCAGCCTTCCGGATCTGAGCCATGATCTGGCAGCAACTGTCCGTTTTTTCGGGCTTCGTTTCGCCAGTTGTACAAGGTGGCATCGGAAATACCTTCTTCCTCCGCCACTACGGCAACCGGCCGGTTATTCGGTGGCAGTAGCTTGCGTATAATGGCGTCGCGGCGTTCCGGTGAATATTTCATGAAAACCTCTGTCTCTCGCCCCACTTTATTGAGAGAGTCTAACATCGGGTGGGGTTCCAACTACCCTGACAGAGGGGGAACCTGCCACCGAACAAAGTGAATCTGAAAAATGTTGGTGCCCGGGAACAGGTTCGCCTGGCGTTTGCCAACCAGGATGTTCTGCAAAACATCAACTTCGACCTGGCCATCATCGAGTGTTATCACC
>NZ_JBLWYX010000032.1:0-19985 GCF_048266785.1 Marinobacter sp. | reverse complement strand
ACTACACGCCGGTCGGCGACACCGACAGCGAAGCCATCTTCTGCCACCTGCTGAATAACCTCGCCCGCCGCTACAGCAAGCCCCCAAGCCTTGCCGAGATCGCCGACACCCTCAGCCAATGCTGCGCCCCGCTGCGCGAACTGGGGGTGTGCAACCTGATGCTGAGCAACGGCGACTGGCTGTTTACCCTGTGTACCAGCAAACTCCACCGGATCACCCGCCGCGCGCCCTTCGGCCCAGCCGTGCTCAGTGACATTGACCTGGAAATCGACTTTCAGCAGCACACCACCCGCAACGACGTGGTGACCGTGATCGCGACAGAACCGCTGACCAGCAATGAGCAGTGGCAGGCGTATGAGACTGGGGAGTGGCGGTTGTGGGAGAAGGGTGAAACCATGCTGTGCGGACACCTGCCAAAAGCGTAAGCAGGCTCCCAATACTCATACCCGCGCCTTGCTAGTAGTGCTGCCATTTGCAATGATTCTTGCGCCCACCATGAGACTCAAGGATCGCCTGCTCAATGTCCCAGCCAACCACCGCCACAGCCTCACTGGACACCCTCGCGCAACGTATTCGCGACGGTAGCTGCGTTGTTGGCATTTACGGTCTGGGCTATGTCGGCCTGCCGCTGGCCATTCGTTTTGCCGACGTTGGTATCAAGGTGATCGGCTTTGATGTCGACCCGGTCAAGGTAGACAAGCTAAACCGCAACCTCAGCTACATCGAACGCATTGAGCCCGACACCATCGCGCGCATCCGCGAGGCCGGCTTCGAGGCAACCTGCGACTTTGCACGCAGCACCGAGGTGGACGCACAGATCATCTGCGTGCCCACACCACTCGACAGCCATCACCAGCCTGATCTCGGCTTTGTCGAGAGAACCGTCGACAGCATCCTGCCGCACCTGCGCCCAGGCCAGCTGATGAGCCTTGAAAGCACGACCTGGCCCGGCACAACCGAGGAGGTTCTGGCGCCGCGCCTGCAGCGCGCTGGCTTCACGCCGGGCGACAACTGTGCGCTCGTCTACTCGCCTGAGCGCGAAGATCCGGGCAATGCGCAGTACAGCACCGCACAGATCCCCAAGGTTATCGGTGGCGCAACACCACGCTGCCTGCAGCTCGGCGAAGCCCTGTACGCCCACGCCATCGAAACCATGGTGCCGGTCAGCAGCCCGCGCGTGGCAGAGATGACCAAGCTGCTCGAAAATATTCACCGCGCCGTCAACATCGGACTGGTCAACGAGATGAAGATCGTTGCCGACCGCATGGGCATCAATATCCACGAAGTCATTCAGGCGGCTGCGACCAAACCCTTCGGCTTTGTTCCCTACAGCCCCGGCCCCGGCCTTGGCGGCCACTGTATCCCCATCGACCCCTTCTATCTCACCTGGAAGGCCAAGGAGTACGGCGTCAACACCCGCTTTATCGAACTGGCAGGTGAAATCAACCACTATATGCCCCACTGGGTGGTACAGAAGGTTGCCGACGCCCTCAACGACCACGGCAAGGCCGTCAAAGGCAGCCGCATTCTGGTACTGGGGCTGGCCTACAAAAAGAACATCGACGACACCCGCGAGTCGCCCGCCGTCGAGATCATGTCACTACTGCAGGACAAGGGCGCCCAGGTTGCCTACTCAGACCCGCACGTGCCCAGCTTCCCGCAAAAACGGGACTATCACTTCGACCTCCAGTCCGTCGAACTGACAAGCGAGAACATCGCGAGTTACGACTGCCTGGTGCTCGCAACTGATCACGATGGGTTTGATTACGCAGCGTTGATAGAACATGGGCAGATCATCATCGACACCCGCGGGCGCGTGCAGGGGGAGAATGTGGTAGATGCGTGATGGGCCGTAGCTCGCCCTGCTGCCACGACCGTCTACGCTGACAGCAATCGTTAGCCTTTCACTACGGATAAAGCCGCACCACAACAAGGATCAGTCTTGGAGCCCACATTGCAACTGCGCTACCAGCCAGCTATTCAGGGACTGCGGGCAATTGCCGTCCTGCTGGTCTTGGCTGCGCACGCAGGGGTGCCCAACCTGTACGGCGGCCTTATTGGTGTCGACGTTTTTTTTGTCATCTCGGGCTACCTGATCACCGGCCTGCTGGTAACGGAGATCAACAATAGGGGCAAGCTGGATCTGTTGCAGTTCTATGCCCGTCGTCTGAAGCGCCTGCTACCCGCTTTACTGCTAATGCTGTGCGGAACAGCATTTGCAATCGCAGCCTTTATTCCCCTGCCGGAACACCCGGCACAAGCCTCGGCAGCCGCCAGCGCAGCGCTGTGGATAAGCAATATCCATTTCATCCTGACGGAACAAAGCTATTTTGAGAGCACGACCCTTGCCAACGCTTTTCTGCACACGTGGTCACTCGGTGTTGAAGAACAGTTTTACCTGCTATGGCCACTGTTGATCCTGCTGATTTACAAAACCACCGACAACCTGCGCCTTCCCTTACTCGTCTGCATTGCGCTGGCGAGTTTCACCTGGTGCCTCTGGCTTACCCACGAAAACCCCACGCTAGCGTTCTACCTTATGCCAGCCCGGATCTGGCAATTCAGTATTGGCGCGATTGTCTGGCTGGTTGCCAGCCATTCTCCCTGGCGCACACTTCCTGCCGGGCGCTTCCTGTTACCAGCAGGGTTACTGGCCATCGTGGGCGCTGCCTGCTGGATTGATAAGTCCACACGCTATCCTGACTGGGTCAGCCTGCTGCCAACATTAGGCGCTGCACTCTGCCTGCTAACACTAGATCTTCAAGCCAGCGAAAAGACGCCAGCTTCTCTGCTGGGCTGGGGGCCGCTCAAGTACATAGGTGACATATCCTACTCCCTCTACCTTTGGCACTGGCCGGTGCTGGTCGTAGGCCAACACCTACTCCCGGAAACAACGCTTTACTCTCAACTGGTGTTACTCGCCACATCATTTGTACTGGCCCATCTGTCATACCGACTGGTTGAGAACCCGATCCGCAGATACAACAGCAACCACTTCCCGGCAAAGTGGCAGTTGCTCGCATGCCTTGTTGCTGTTGCCCTGAGCAACGTGGAATTGATCAAGTGGCACAACAGCGCAACCCGGGAGATCAAAGCCCAGCCCCCATCACCCTACGCCCTAGCCCGAAAAGACCTTCCAGAAACCTATCAGCTGGGCTGCGACGAATGGTACCTGTCGGCGCAGGTTAAACCCTGCGAGTTTGGCAATAACACGGCCCCAAGACATGCCGTGCTCTGGGGCGACAGTATTGGCGCGCAGTGGCTTCCTGCGCTGAAGCGTGCACTCGACCTGGAAGCAGGCAAATGGAGAATCACAGTCCTGACCAAAGCCGCTTGTCCGATTGTGGACCAGCCGCTATTTTACGAGCGACTCGGCCGACTCTATACGGAGTGCAGCGACTGGCGGGCCAGCGCATCTGATTACATCAAACGGCTAAACCCGGATTTACTGATCATTGGCTCTTCAGGAAGCTACGCATTGGATAGCGCGCAATGGGCACAAGGGATGCAACGCATACTCAACGAACATACCGGTACCGCACAGCAAAAAGTGCTCATTGCGCCAACCTATGCTCTGGGCTTCAACGGCATAACCTGCCTGGAACAGCACGACCCCGCGACCTCATCGCAGCCTAGTGCAACAGCCTGCACTACCACAGCCGAGAATCAGAACCGAGCAGGGGCCATCAGCGGGCTGAGCCAAGCAGCGCAGATGACACCAGCAACCACCCTGATCGACCTGAATGACCAGGTTTGCCCAGACGGTGTGTGCCGAGCCCGCATGAAGGGAGTATTTGTTTACAGAGACAATGAACACCTGACTGCAACCTTTGCGGCCAGCCTGCATCCGACTCTACGCGAGAAGCTGGAGCAGGCTATCAGCGCCAAACCCGACAACCAAGCAGCGCAGCCCGCGAAGCCGTAGCCAAAATGAAGAATAACGAAAACCCCAGAATCCTGATTATTACTCGCAACCTGCCCCCTCTGGTCGGAGGCATGGAGCGACTCAACTGGCACATGGCCGATGAACTGACTAAGTACGCCCAGGTTCGTGTTGTCGGCCCCAAGGGGGCTGCGGCTCAAAAACCACGAGACGTATCAGTGGCAGAGGCACCTCTGAAGCCGCTGCCACTGTTCCTGGCAGTCGCTTTCCTCAGGGGGCTATGGACCGCCATCACCTGGCGCCCCCAAGTAATCCTAGCTGGCAGCGGCCTTACCGCCCCCATCGCATGGCTGCTGGGCAAGCTGTGCGGCGCGAGATCTGCGGCCTATTTGCATGGTTTTGACATCAGCGTGAATCACGCTGTTTACCGCAAGCTTTGGCATCCGACGTTTAAGCGGCTCAATCACGTTATTGTCAACAGCACACCCACAAAGCAATTGGCGTTAGAGGCAGGCGTAACCGACGCACAGCTAAGCATAGTCTTTCCTGGTGTCAGCCTTCCCGCAGCGCCACAGCCCCCCGAGTGCATCGCCGCATTCCGGGAAAAACACGGCCTGACAGGCAGGAAAATCCTGCTATCGGTAGGCCGCCTAACCACGAGAAAAGGACTGCGTGAATTTGTTGAGCTGAGCCTGCCCAGCATTGTGCAGGCTCAGCCTGATGCAATACTGGTGGTGGTTGGGGAAGCCCCCAAAAACTCACTGGGTGCGGGTATACAGACTGTCGAAAGCATCCAAGCGGCCGCGGCCAAGGCCGGCGTTGGTGAGAATATTATTTTCCTTGGTGTTATTACCGACCCAACCGAGCTGGCCACGGCTTATGAAGCGGCTGACGTGCATGTGTTCCCTGTCCGCCACATCCCGGATGACCCTGAGGGCTTTGGAATGGTAGCTATTGAAGCTGCTGCACACGGGTTACCGACGGTGGCGTTTGCAACGGGGGGAGTGATCGATGCAGTCAAGAGCGGGGAATCCGGAGAGCTCGCAGAGATCAATAATTACCCGCAATTTAGCAGAAAAATAGTCTCAATTATTACCAACCCTAAACCGGACACCAGTACCAAGTATGCGAGGCGATTTGAATGGTCGATATTTGGTAGTGCCGTCTGGCAATCTTTGATAGTCAAGCCCCTTGCAACCGGTGCTCGGAAAGCTCACGCCTCTATAGACCTCGCATCGCGAATACCAAAAGCAAAAAAAATTGAGATTTTACTGAATATAAGAGAGCGATTTTCACAGCAAAATATTCGCATGCTAGAGGTAGGCTGCGGCTCAGGAGGAATCACCCATTATTTTGCAACGCATAAATCCATTAATTGCGAGGTGGTCGGCGTGGATGTAAATGACAATCGCATGGTACGGGATGGATATAAGTTCTTTAAAGTAAGCAGCGTAGAGCTTCCGTTTCCCGACTCCTCCTTCGACGTCGTCATCACCAACCACGTCATCGAGCATGTCGGAGAAAAAAAAGCCCAGCTTGAGCATTTGCGCGAAATACAACGCGTGATGGCTCCGACCGGTACCTGCTACTTTGCAGTACCGAACCGTTGGATGATCACAGAGCCTCACTACAAGCTTCTCTTTTTAAGCTGGCTTCCCCGAAGTTGGCGCACACCATACCTACGATGGAGGGGAAAGGGCGAATTCTATGATTGCAAACCGCTTCAACTGGCAGAAACCGAGAGTTTCCTGAAGCAATCAGGGTTTGTTTATGAAAATATCAGCGTCCGTGCAGCGAAGACGACCTTTGTGATAGAGCAACCAGACTCCCTCCTCACAACGCTAATATGCCACACTCCCGATTGGCTACTGAACATTTTTAAGCCTGCAATACCAACACTAATCTACATTCTAAAAAAGACTTCAAATACAGGCTTTAAGGAAAAACCAGAGAGGCTGTAAAACTGAGCGCTATTAACACTAAAAGCTAGAGCTAAAAAGCTTTAACACCGAACAACTACTCAAAACAACGCAGCCTAATGAAAATCAACAAATCACGCCCATCTCATTGGCTTTACCTCCTTGCGTTTACGTGCCAGGCGACACTGGGGCTTATACTACGTCTAGTGACAGAAAGGTCAGCCATAACTCTCTACGGACACAAGCTAAACGGCAACCTGTTAGCGCTTTACCAGAGCTGTGATAAGTCCACATTCCTCAGTATGGATCTAGCCTACTGCCGCTCTTTGCACGCACAAGGCATACGGGCGCAATGGGCTTGTGGCATCGGAGCAGCGCTATTACTAGCCCGCTCCAAGGCGCTCATTAGCGACCATGGTCTACATAGCTTGGAGCTAATTTTAACCTGCTATCAGAAAACCGGACTTAAATGCTTCGACGTGTGGCACGGTATTCCTTTCAAAGGCTTTGATGCAGACGACTTTCGCCTACAGCATCGATATGATGCCACCTGGGTTGCATCTCCCCTGGTTCGAAAGCTGTATATAGAGCGCTTCGGTTTCGAGCCCGACCGAGTAGTAGTTACCGGATACGCACGCACCGATGCCCTTGTCGAGCAACAGGCATGCAACTTAGACATACGAAAAGAGCTTGGACTACCGGAAACCGGTGCAGTTGTATTATTTGCTCCAACATGGTCACAGGATGCAGCCGGCCGAAGCCTTTACCCCTTCGGCTACTCCGAGGCAAACTTTCTAGCCGCACTTTCCTCTATCGCTGAGCAGCATGATGCGACAGTGATATTGCGCACTCATCTCAATAGCGACGCAAGCGCAGAGCAGGAGCACCCCAATATAAAGCGGATGCCAAGCAGCGACTGGCCCGACACCGAGAGCATCCTTCAGATCAGCGACATCCTCATCTGCGACTGGTCATCTATTGCGTTTGACTTCTTACTACTGGATAGACCGACCATTTTCTTGGATGTCCCCCCTCCGTTTCGAAAAGGGTTTTCACTAGGCCCCGAGTTCCGGTTTGGCCCCATAGTGGATTGCATGCCGGCGTTGACTGAGGCGCTAGTCTGCGCAATGCAGAGTCCCGACCACTACTGGCGAAGCCATTCAGAGAAACACCAGGAAGTGAAAACAACAATCTATGAAGACTGGGCCGATGGCCAAGCGACGCAGCGCTGCTTGGCCCAGTTGGCAAGAGCCTGCTCAACCTAAAATCGAATTTTTTCAATAATCGCTGTGGTTGAAATAGCAGGGGTTCTCTCGAAATAAACTACGCGGCAGATATCATTGAACTCGTCAAAGCGCCCCTTCCAGTCATCCCCCATTGCTAGGACCTTCGCACCGTGATGCTGCAAGTAGTGCCTTTTCAACTCCAAAGACTCCTCTAAAAAAACCTCGTCTACACAGCGGAGGGCGGCAACCAGCCTCAAGCGCTCGTCCTGGCAAAACACGGGGGCCCTCCCCTTCTTGCTGACATTCAACGCATCACTTGACACGCCAACCACCAAACGGTCGCCTAATTCCGCAGCGCGCTCCAGGATACGCAAGTGCCCAACATGAAAGACGTCAAAGGTTCCAAATGTCAGCACCGTAGACACTGATCTAGTCATCAAAGGCCCCACCACTAATCCGCACGACTGGCACCGCGATGACGCCTGCGGTGAAACTGGTAGCTAAAGTAAATTAGTGCTCGCCTGGGGAGAGCAATCAGTACTCCAGGGTTAGCCAAAACAAGCGTCGCAGCCTTGAAAAAGTGCCAACCTTTTAGAGCATCCGCCAACGCGTACAAGGCCTCATTTCGTCTCAATGAGATGATCTTACGGTGAAAGGCCACTTTTATATTGTCTGGCCACCCCTCGAGTACGGCACACGACTCAATACATAAACGCATGTCGTGCGGCCCTGCCAACGCAGTGAGCGACCCCGGTTGGACGCGATACAGATATAGCGCCTCCGGAAGATAGCGAAATTCAAGCCCTGCATGCGCCAAACGAATCACATACTCAGCGTCCTCTCCAAACGATCGGAATGAGTGCTGCACCCCTGCGTCGCGAATAGCGGACATAGGAATCAGTGGTTTTATAAGCAATCGAGACGATCCCAAGTAGCCTTCAAGCCCAAAGTCATAGGGGCTCTGCCCAGAGCCACCGAAGGCGATATCTCCATGTAGTCTACGCCAAGGCACTAGCCCTTCCGGAGAGGAATGACACGTCATGATATCGTCGAACACCATACGACTTGGCACAGTGGTCGCGACAGACAGCAGGCGCTCCAAGCGCTCAGGCAACCAAGTATCGTCAGCATCAATAAAAGCGACCCAGGGAGCGCATGCTAGCGCTATTGCTCGGTCTCGGCTCGCACCAGGCCCCACATTGACTGGATTTCGAATATATCTGAATCGCGGGTCCTCGATGGAGCCCAACACCTGGCCGGAGGCATCAGATGAAGCATCGTCACAAACTATAAGCTCCAAATCCCGCATACTTTGCGATAGAACGGAGTTTATGGACTGCATCAGAGTGCCTGCAGTGTTATAGGCTGGCATAATCACTGATACGATGGGCTTGTCCATGCTCTCGTGCATCACACTCTACCAACGCCAAGTTTATCGAGAATCAAACGAACAGGATGATACAACCAACGAACAGGGATCAGAGCACTCTCAACCCATAAAGGCGGGATGTCTCTAAGCAAAGGTAAAGAATGGATCCTGGAGGGTGGGCGCCGACCGACAACAAGATTATCGGCTGCTTGAGCCATTTTCACCCAATACTGATAGTCATACCGAAGCCCCTTCTGTATACAAGCCCAAAGACCATCCGAAGCAGCAATTTTTCTATTATGGCTTAGCCCGCCTGCAACCTGAAGCGCGCAGACCAATTGCAGTATGAGTTCAGCTCTAGCAGACAGAGCCTGCTGACCGGGATCCCTGCCCCGAGAAACCCTTGCACCCGTATGCTGGACCCAAGCGCCAACTGTTTCATCAACGCATGCCCAGCGAAGACCCGGGCTCACAGAAAGCTTCATAAACCAGAAAACGTCTTGCCCAACGGGCAAATCAATATCCCACCTGGCAGCCGATAGCATCTCTCTTCGATAGAGGTGCGCATGGGTCACCGTCATCCTAGCAGGCCCCAACGCGGCAACGACGAGATCACTTGTATTAGGCGGAGACAATCTCTTCACGCAGTTCAGCTTAGAATTTACGACATCTATTGAACCTGAGCATATGTCAAGATTTTCCTCTACAATCTTGACTAGCTGCCTCATACAACTGTCAGGGTATAAATAGTCATCATCATCAAGGAACCGGACATAACCCCCTGAAGCATTTATCAACCCATGGTTCCTAGCCTGCGGCGCACCAGCCATCGTTAGCGGCAACCACTTTACGCGAAAGTCTCTCGCAAAATCACGAGCTATCCTACGCCAAGAGTCATCCGGCCCATTGGGGACGACTATAACTTCCACCTCATAATCGCCGGCGGACTGCAACGCGCTATTAATCGCCCGGCCTAAGTATTCGGCACGCCTAAAGGTTGGAATGACGATCGAAACGACCGGTTCAGACATATTGTATCTCTATACCCGAGCTACTTCTTGAACACAAAGAAGCGATGATATGGGTTTTCCCGGACTCGATAGGTACTCATTGCAGCACCAGGCACACAGTTAAGGAGCAGGCTAGATACGTCGCTGAGAGCATAATCTTTCTTATTGATCTCCCAGTAGTGCTCGCCATCGAACACGTGTACATCACCCCGATAAAATGGACGCTCGAACATGATATTTAAAGGCCGCACATAAGGAATTCGCACCGAAGAGGACCAACACGGCCTTGCATCAGGAAGACTAATAACCACACCACCAGAGCAAACCCTCCACATTTCTCTAAGCACACTCAAGGAAACATCGAACGGCATGTGCTCAAGTACCTGGAAAGCACAGACGACATCGAAGCTTCCGTTATTGAACGGCATCTCCTCTGCCGAAGCCAGATAATCCGGACACAGCGTCTCATCAATATCAAGCGTTTCAAGCCGGCACCCAAAGCCATTAATCACAGACTTGAGTACACCAGGGCCAGGCCCCACCTCCAGGACCTTCTTCGGATCAAGAGCGAGCAGCTCTGAGACTTGGTGCCAAACACTCATCCATCTACCACGACTCATGTAGCGTCCGAACTGGTAATGACCATCCTTAACCTGCCGAGCCATCATATATGCCCCCTTATGGCCCAGGCGCTATTGAGATGATTTCATCGCAATAGCGCAGCGACTCTGCATTGTGAGAAACAATTAAGATAGTTTTCCTGCTTGACAGCTCGCGCAGAGCGCTACTTAATCGCTGCTCTGTGTTCACATCCAACGCACTAGTAGCCTCATCCATGAGCAAAACCGGTGGATCGCGATAAAGTGCACGAGCAATACCTATTCGCTGCCGCTGCCCCCCCGATAAGCGCACACCACGCTCGCCAATAACAGTGAGATAACCCAAGGGCAGCTCTGTGGTCACAAAGTCATGTATCTGGGCCACTCGAGCTGCGCGCTGCACTGCATTCATGTCGACTTGATTGCTCGGCACACCAAACGCGATATTCTCAGCAACAGTTAGGTCCGCCAGATAAATATGCTGGGGCACGTAGCCTATGGACCCTTGCCAATTCGTTACATTTGAGCTGTCCACTGCAGTATCGTCAATCAGCAAACGCCCAGCTTGCGGCTCCAGCAGCCCCAATAGCAGGTCCATCAATGTGCTCTTCCCGGCTCCGCTTGCGCCTACAATACCGACGCATCTATTCGCATGGATTTCCAGACTAAAACCAGAGAAGATAGGCTTATCAGGCGAAGCAGGGTATGCGAAGGTAACATTCTTCAACCGAATACCGCGTTGCGGACGCAGCTTGCCTGCAGCTCTTAAGCCCGAGTTCACAGGTAGCGACAGATGCTGGGCTATAACATCAAGCGCGGCGGAAGAAAATTTCAGCTGGGCAAAGCCACGATACATAATCTGAACAGAGGGTAAAATTCGATAGGCTGCGAAACCATACAACCCCAACACTGGCAGTACCTGAGCGATATCCTCACTTCGCTCCATAAGGATCAGTGATAGACAAATCAGCCCGGTGTAACCAACAGCCTCTACAATATATAGCGGCGACTGGCTCAGTGTTTCCGCGTTAGCTTGGTGACGTGAGTACCCACGCGAGGCTGACGTAAATCGGCCTAAGTACGCGTCAGCAGCATTTGTCACTTTTACGTCTTTAATTCCCCCAAGCACCTCGTTACAAGCCTTGAAACGTGCGCCATTCTCTAGCTGCCGCGTCCTGCCAGTTTCGACCAGCCGCTTACGCACCAGCACGTAGATGACAGCGTATAACACTAGCACTACGGCAACCGCAGCTACCGCGATCCAAGGATCATATAGAAGAAGGACAATAACCATCGCCAGGACAACAGCCCCCTGTGCCACTAACTGGGACAACGGCTTGATCAGCCCAACGAGTAACTGGTCTATCTCGGAAAGAGCGTTACGCGCGAGCTCAGCAGAGTTATGGATTAGAAAAAACTCATATGGCTGAGCCAAATACCGCGAAAGCAGGCGCGAGCTTATCCCGTGGCGCAACATATAGGCAAACCGGTTGATCGCGTGAAGAGTCAATGTCTTAAACAGTGACGATCCGACCACCAAGGCAATAGAAATACCGCCCAGCACCACAATGAATTCGCGTTCACTTTCAGGATTTAGTGACTCGTACAGCCAGTTAAGGAGTACAACTTCATGCACGATATCTGGCCTAGAAAGCACAGACAGAAATGGCATAATGGATACAACACCAATCGTTTCCACAAAGGCCATCAGCACGACAAGCACCATCATCAAGACGGACTTTTTACGCTCCTCTTGAGTTAGGACATGCCAAACTTTAATCAAATCTGACTTCATCTAATCAACCCGACTTTCGCCGAGCCCATTACTGCCCACCCCTATACATTAACGCGGTAATCTGCTCCGAAATCAGCCCCATCAGAAACACCATGACGCTGCCGGTATAGAGCAGAGCACTCATATTCGTAAAACGCCCAAATGCACCAAGGGTGTAGCCATACCACCCTGTAGCCACAAGGAAGGCCAGCATAGCGATCGGCGCAAAAAGTTTTAACGGAGAATAAAGTGTTCCGATCTTGAAGATGATAAGCAAGAATCGCACGCCATCTTTGAAGGGCTTGATATGGCTCTTGCCGATACGTTGAGCAGCATGGATCGGCTCGTAAGCGACCGAATAACCCGCTCGAAAAAAAGCCATAGTTGACGTAGTCGGATAAGAAAACCCGTTGGGAAGGAGGTATAAAAACTCTCGAAACTTCTCTGCTCGCACCGCACGAAAGCCCGATGTCAGGTCCTCGACACTGTGCCCAGTCATATAGGAGGCAAGCCGATTGTAGAAGCCGTTAGCCAAGCCACGTCCGACGCTGGCTTGGGACCCTTGCTGGCGCGCCCCAACCACCAGGTCATAGCCCTCCTCAAGACGCGCGAGCAACCGCGGTATATCGCTTGCAGCATGCTGTCCATCGCCGTCCATGAACACAATTACATCACCGGTCGCGGCCCGCGCACCAGTTTTGATAGCGGCACCATTACCCTTGCTATAGGGGTGCGAGATAACCATCGCGCCGGCCTCCGCAGCTAGCGCGGCAGTATTGTCGGTTGAACCATCGTCCACAACCACGACTTGCGCCTGAGCGCAGTACTCGAGTACGCCTTTAATAACGTCTGCAATTGTCGCTGCTTCATTTTTGGCGGGCAAAACCACGCTAAGGCTCATTGGGCGTTTCCTGCTTGTGCACTGCGCATCATGTCACTCCATTCTGCAAGCCCGGCATCTTCAAGCTCGGCAAGCATTCGCTGGAAGCTTGCACTGGATGAAGAGGACCTTTCCGCAAAGCGAATAAAATAGGGTAACGCCTCATCCTGTTGCCCGTGCTTGTAAACAAATACGGCCACCCGCAAATACTCATTGCTACTCAGGGGCACCTTATCTACCAGAATGCCTATCGCCTGGACCACCTTGCCAGCATCAATGGCAAACCCCCGATCCACATTATTCATCATGGTCCAGACAACAAATTTATCTTGCCAGCTGGGCGGCACCTCTAGCAGCACGATGAAGAAGCGCTGCCAGTCATCGTCCTCCACCGTTCCTAGCAGGGTTTTGTAAATGACCAGATTGGATGCCAGAGGGCTGGCTTCCACCTGCTGCAACCCCGCCTCGTTCGCATCGATAGCATGTTCCAGATGAATCTTCTCGCCAGTCGCTTTATAAAGATCAAAGTGCGCGCCACCCAGTTGTGTCCAGGCGCGAGTTGACCCTGGCAACAACTCTACTAATTTCTCCGCATGGCGGACGGGGTCGCCCCACGTGTAGGCATGCGACAACGTCGTGACACCAAGGGCTGCCAGCCCTGCGCAGAGTGTCGCAACAGCAGCAGATTTGCCAAGCGGCAGGCGTTGCCAAGCCAGCGTCAACAGGTCACCTACAGCGAGTACCGCACCAATAAGAGGAAAGTGGTTGCGATGTTCGAATACCAGCTCCAGCGCGATGACATTGCTGGTAATGAAGTGACCGGAGAAGAAAAGCAGCACGCCAAGAGCAAATACCGGGCGTACATTGCGCCAACACCACGCCCAGACCAGCAAGCCAATCACCGCGACCAGCGACGGCAGCGTCGTCCAGGGCGACCAGAGGCTGCGCGAGACCGGAAGGTCATCGTAGATAAACGTCATGTGATCAGGGTAGGGAAAAACAATCTGCCAAAGGTAAAGGCACAACACCCGCGCCTGGGTCATCAGGCGCTCAAGGCTGGAAAAGTTTCTACCTCCGTACGCATCCCACGACCAGTAATGGGGTACAACCACAAAGAAATATACAAGCAAACCCAGCACGCTTAGCAGGGTATAGGTTTGCCGCCAACCCTTGGCGACATCTTGCCGCGCTGCGCGAAAACGCAAAACCGTCAGCTCCAGGGCCAAGCAGAAGGCGAACAGCAGCGGCGCATCCTCTTTGCAGCCCAGGGCGAGCAACCAGAAGAAGAGCACTGCCAAGCCTTGAACGCGTCCACGCCCCGTGCCGGCAATCTGGATCTGGCGCATGCTCAAGTAAGCCCATAAGGCCAGTACCAGAAACAGGGTTTCCATAGTCTGCATGCGCTGAACAACATACATGACAGAGGAGACTTGCAGGGGGTGAACTCCCCAAGCTAACGCAAAAACCAGAGCCCCTAGAGCGGCTTGTGGTGGAGCCCACTCCGCCAGCAACAGCAAACGACGCAGACACAGCGCCAGGAAGAATACAGTAGCCCCGTGAACAAACAGGTTAGTCGCCTTGAACGCAGTTGCATCCATGCTCCCTGCGCGCCAGTAATCGAGGGCGAAGCTCAGCATCGGAAGCGGCCGACCACCCACACCATCATGAAAGCTGAATGCAGCGTTTCTCAGCCCCTCAACACTTAGCACGTCAACATAAAGCAAGTGGTTTTGCAGGATATTAAACCCGTCGTCCAGAACAAAATCACCGCTCAGAGCAGGAAAAAAAACTAAGGATGCGGCGACTGCGACGAGCAAGGAAAAAAAAACAAAGTACCTAAAAGGAAACGTCAAAACCCCAACTCCTGAAACGCACGCAACTATCAGCAGACAATATAAAAGAGCACCTTAAAAACAAAAAGCGCCTTTCAGGCGCTTTTTGTTCAGAAGGAACCGGTATTACTGCAGTTCGCAGGAACCAGTACCAGATTGGCATACAGTATTCTGCTTCAGAGTAGTGTTACCACGATCCTGAGCAGTGAAAGTCAGCGGGGTATCAGCATTGTAATTAGCAATAGTCATGCTGACAGTGGTGGTGTCATCGCACGCAGACGGCTCAAAAGCAGTGGGAGTACGGTTGTCAGCAGCATCAGCAACAGCAGTGCCCATATAGGCCTTGGCTTCAGCTAGGCAAGCGCCGTTGGCGGAGCGCTGGGTGTAGTCGCGATAAGCCGGCAGAGCGATGGCGGCCAGAATACCGATGATCGCAACAACGATCATCAGTTCGATCAAGGTGAAACCCTTTTGAGCTTTCATGATTAACTCCTTTAATGTGAAATAGCCGTTCGGCTGCAATTCCTCAAGCAAGCTTTGTACCAAGCTCGAAAAGCCCACCAAACACAACCGAACCTGACACTAAAGAGGTTGTTCAAAATAGAATTGCTGCCGCACTCCGCCAGAATGTGACATTTTTTGTCACCACCGTTAACCAACACCGATCAGACCGTGCAATGAGGCGCGCGCCTGTACTATAGTCACCAGAAATAACGGACCCGCAATTCGAGAACGAAAGCCTCATGGAAACCCCTGCTCTGTCCGGGCTGGCACGGCGTATTGTGCAAGAAGGAATTCTCACCGCCGAAACCGCCTCAAAAGCATCCCAACAAGCCACCCAGGACAAGATCCCTTTTATCACGCATCTGGTGCAACGCAAGCTGGCCGATGCCAAATCGCTTGCAATGGTGTGTGCTGACGAGTTCGGCTACCCCTTCTTCGATCTGGCTGCCTTGGACAAAGAGGCACAACCTAAAGAGCTGGTCAGCGAAAAGCTGGTTCGCCAGCACAACGTCATGCCGCTGTTCAAGCGCGGATCACGCTTGTATCTGGCTATTTCCGACCCGACCAACCAGCAAGCGCTCAGCGACATCCAGTTCAACACCGGTTTGATGACAGACGCCGTCATTGTTGAAGACGACAAGCTGCATGGCGCCATCGACAAGTACTTGGACAGCCCGACCGGCGGCCTCGGCGACATAGGTGACGCCGAACTGGACGAACTGGATGTCCAGGCCGTGAAAGACGACGACAAGCAGGACGCCGGCTCCGACGCGGACGACGCCCCCATTGTCCGCTTCGTCAACAAGATGCTTCTTGACGCCGTGCGCATGGGCTCATCCGACTTGCACTTTGAGCCATACGAGAAGGCCTACCGGGTACGCTTCCGTACCGACGGCGTGCTGCATGAAGTAGCCAAGCCGCCACAGCAGCTGGGTGTACGCATCGCTGCTCGCTTGAAAGTCATGTCGTCGATGGACCTCGCCGAGCGCCGCAAACCACAAGACGGTCGCATCAAGCTGAAGATATCCAAAAGCAAAGCCATCGACTTCCGGGTCAACACTCTGCCCACCCTCTGGGGCGAAAAGGTGGTGCTGCGTATTCTCGACTCAGAAAGCGCCAAAATGGGCATCGATGCGCTGGGGTATGAAGACGATCAGAAAGAGATGTACCTGGCGGCCCTGGCCCGCCCGCAGGGCATGATCCTGGTAACAGGCCCGACGGGTTCCGGTAAAACCGTCTCGCTGTATACCGGCCTGAACATTCTGAATACCGAGGAGCGCAACATCTCCACCGCCGAGGATCCGGTCGAGATCAACCTGGAAGGCATCAACCAGGTTAACGTGAACCCCAAACAGGGCCTGGACTTCGCCCAGGCCCTGCGCGCGTTCCTGCGTCAGGACCCGGACATCATCATGGTCGGTGAGATTCGCGACCTGGAAACGGCCGAGATTGCCATCAAGGCTGCACAGACCGGCCACATGGTTATGTCCACCCTGCACACCAACAGCGCAGCGGAAACCCTGACCCGGATGCGCAACATGGGTGTGCCCTCCTTCAACATTGCTACGTCGGTAAACCTGATCATCGCCCAACGCCTGGCGCGCCGGCTCTGCAAGAGCTGCAAAACCACAATCGATGTACCGCGCGAAACCTTGCTTGAGGAAGGCTTTTCAGCGGAAAAAATTGATGCCGGGATTACAATTTACGGCCCCGTGGGTTGCGAAAATTGTAAAGACGGTTATAAAGGACGTGTTGGGATTTATGAAGTCGTCAAGATCACTCCAGCAATGCAACGCATCATCATGGAAGACGGCAACTCTATTCAGATATCTGACGTAGCCCAGAGCGAGGGCTTCAGAAACTTGCGCCAGTCAGCCCTAATGAAGGTAGTAGAGGGTGTGACCAGCCTGGCGGAAGTAAACCGAGTGACCAAGGACTAAGTCATGGCGCAACAAGCAGCACTTAAAAAGAACCCTGCCGCTGCCAAAGCCAAAAAGGCCAAGGAAGAAAAGCTCTACCCCTTCAAGTGGGAGGGCAAGGACCGCAAGGGTACCAAGATAACCGGCGTCCAGCAGGGCAGCAATGCAGCCCTGGTCAAGAACCAACTGCGCAAGCAGGGTATTCTGGTTACCAAAATCGGCCGCCAGTCGACACTGTTTGGCAAGCGTGCCAAGCCGATCAAACCGCTGGACATCGCATTCTTTACACGCCAGCTGGCAACCATGATGGCTTCCGGTGTACCTATTATTCAGGCCTTCGAGATTATTGCCGAAGGCGCAGAGAACCCCAACGTTGCCAAGCTCGTCACTGACATCAAGAACAACGTAGCCTCCGGCAGCTCGCTGGCAGAATCACTGCGCCAGCACCCCAAGTATTTTGACGACCTGTTCTGCAACCTGGTTGAGTCGGGTGAGCAGTCCGGTCGCCTCGAATCCTTGCTTGATCGCATCGCGACCTACAAAGAAAAGACCGAAGCGCTCAAGGCCAAAATCAGAAAAGCCATGACCTACCCCATTGCCGTTATCGTGGTTGCGGTGGTAGTGACGGTCATCATGCTGCTCAAAGTAGTGCCAAGCTTTCAGGATGTATTCGACAGCTTCGGTGCAGACCTGCCGGCGTTTACCATGTTCGTTATCGGGCTATCCGAGTGGCTGCAAGCATGGTGGTTCGTAGGGCTTATCCTGCTAATCGCGGCCGGCTACACCTATACGCAGGTCCACCGGCGATCCAAGCCCTTCCGTGACTATCAAGACCGGGCACTGCTGAAAGCTCCCGTGGTCGGCGATATTGTCTATCAGGCTGCCGTTGCACGCTACGCTCGCACCTTGGCAACTACCTTTGCCGCTGGTGTACCACTGGTCGATGCGCTGGACTCGGTAGCCGGTGCAGCCGGCAACGTGGTGTTCTATGACGCCGTCATGAAGATCAAAGAGGATGTATCGGCTGGTTCACAGCTGAGCTTCTCCATGCGCACCACCAACGTGTTTCCGTCGCTGGCCACCCAGATGGCCGGCATCGGCGAGGAGTCGGGTAACCTTGACGGCATGCTTGAAAAGGTCGCCGACTACTACGAAGCAGAAGTCGACAACAAGGTTGATAACCTCACCACACTGCTTGAGCCCATGATCATGTGCGTGCTCGGCGTCCTTGTCGGTGGCCTGATTGTTGCCATGTACCTGCCAATCTTCCAGCTGGGTAACGTAGTAGGTTAATGACAGCCGCCAGTCTTATGGCCAGCACCCCGCTGGCCTTTATTTTGCTCGCCGGCCTCCTGGGCCTGATCATTGGCAGCTTTCTCAACGTGGTCATTCTGCGCGTGCCACGCATGCTGGAAATTGAGTGGCAGCAGCAGGCGCGGGAGATTCTTGAGCCGGATCGCGAGCACACGCCGCCGGCGACCTACAACCTCATTCTGCCCCACTCGCATTGCCCCAAGTGCAAGACCGAGATCAAACCTTGGCAGAACATACCGGTCATCAGCTACCTCCTGCTGCGCGGCCGTTGCGGCAACTGCAAGGAGCCGATCAGCCTGCGCTACCCGGCAATCGAGCTACTGACTGCCGGGCTTTCCATGCTGGTCGCCTGGCAAATGGGCTTTGGCCTGGCAACCGCGGGCATGCTGGTGCTCACCTGGGCGCTGGTCTGCCTGAGCATGATTGACGCCGATACCCAGCTACTGCCGGACATCATCGTCCTGCCACTGCTGTGGCTGGGCCTAATCCTCAACAGCTTTGGCGTGTACACAGACCTCAACACCGCGCTCTGGGGCGCCGTTGCTGGTTACCTGAGTCTGTGGTCGGTCTACTGGCTATTCAAGCTGGTTACCGGCAAGGAAGGCATGGGTTACGGCGATTTCAAGCTGCTGGCCATGCTGGGCGCCTGGGGTGGCTGGCAGGTGCTGCCGCTGACCATCCTGCTGTCTTCTCTGGTCGGCGCCATTTTGGGCCTGATCATTCTCAAGGCGCGCGGCGCCAACAACAGTACGCCCCTGCCCTTTGGCCCCTACCTGGCCATCGCCGGCTGGATCGCTCTGATCTGGGGTGAGACAATTACCGGCCATTATTTGCGTTTCGCCGGTTTCTGACTCGCTCCTGTCCGGGGCCATAACGATCGGCGCCCTGAACGAAGGAACACCGGATGATCATAGGCCTGACCGGCGGCATTGGCAGCGGCAAAACCGCTGCCGCCAACCGCTTTGCCGCCGCCCACGGCATTCATGTTGTGGATGCCGACCAGAAGTCTCGTGTCGTGGTTGAGCCGGGACGCCCGGCGTTGGCGCACATCGTCGACCGCTTTGGCGAAGCCATGCTGCTCGACGACGGGACACTGAACAGAGCCGCTCTGCGCGAAACAGTCTTTGCCGCTCCGAAACAACGGCAGTGGCTGGAGCAATTGCTGCACCCGCTGATCCGCGATGAGATCATCACCGACCTGCACTCCGCCACTTCCCCATACGCGCTATTGGTTTCCCCCTTGCTGGTCGAATCCGGACAAAACAGCCTGACCAGCCGGGTAATCGTTGTCGATGTGCCTGAGACCATGCAGTTGGCGCGCACCGTGCAGCGCGATGCGGTGCCCGAGGCACAGGTACGCGCCATCATGCAGGCCCAGGCACAGCGCGAAGAGCGCCTGCGCCACGCCCACGATGTATTGACCAACGACAGCGACCTTGCCGCCCTGCATGCCCAGGTTGACGCACTGCACGCTCGCTATATGCAATTACTGGAGCGCCCCTGATGACGCTGACCGTCAACTGCCCCACCTGCCAGGCACCGGTGTCCTGGAATGAAACCTTCCCCCAGCGGCCGTTCTGCAGCGAGCGCTGCCGGCTGATCGATCTGGGCGCCTGGGCCGCCGAAGAACATGTCATCCCCGGCGGCGAGAATGAAGAGCAGGATCTGTTCTCTGACGACCTGCCGGAGCAATGACAGTGCGCCGCATTCATGTCATGGCCGCGGTGATTCGCGACGCCGAACGCCGTATTCTGAT
>NZ_JBLWYX010000031.1:0-23414 GCF_048266785.1 Marinobacter sp. | reverse complement strand
AGGCGTCCGTCGAGATCGATCGTAAGGTTCTGGCCGATCTGGCCGTGAACGAAAAAGCGGCGTTTACCGCGATTGTCGAAAAAGCAAAGGCTAGCCTGGCTTAAGCCCTCGTTACGACAATCACCGTGCCTTCGGGCGCGGCTGGCAACGTCAATGATAGGGGAAGAGCCTCAAAGCTCTTCCCCTATTTTTGTTTCTGGAGTACGTGTTGATGGAAAACCTCGACGCCCTGGTCGCACAAGCACTTGAGGCAATCAAACAGGCAGCTGATGTGGCTGCGCTGGAGAATATCCGCGTTCAGTATCTTGGCAAGAAGGGCGAGCTGACCCAGGTGATGAAGACCCTGGGCAACATTCCGGCCGAGGAGCGTCCCAAGGTTGGCGCGCTGGTCAACCAGGCCAAAGAGCAGGTTCAGAGCGTGCTCAATGGACGCAAGTCCGAGATGGAAAGCGCTGCGATGAATGCCCGTCTGGCTGCCGAGCGTGTGGATGTCACGTTGCCCGGCCGTGGTCAGACTACCGGTGGTTTGCACCCGGTTACCCGCACCATGGAGCGGATTGAACAGATTTTTGCCCACGTCGGTTATACCGTCGCGGAAGGCCCGGAAGTGGAAGACGACTACCACAACTTCGAGGCGCTGAATATTCCGGGTCACCACCCGGCGCGTGCCATGCACGATACCTTCTACTTCAATGCCAACACCCTGCTGCGTACTCACACCTCGCCGGTTCAGGTACGTACCATGGAGAGCCAGCAGCCGCCGATTCGCATCATCTGTCCGGGTCGCGTGTACCGCTGCGACTCCGACCAGACCCACTCGCCGATGTTCCATCAGGTTGAAGGTCTGCTGATTGACGAGGGTGTGAGCTTTGCCGATCTGAAGGGCACCATTGAGCAGTTCCTGCGCGAGTTCTTCGAGGCTGATCTCGAAGTCCGTTTCCGCCCGTCGTTCTTCCCCTTCACCGAACCTTCCGCCGAGGTGGATATTCGCCGCCGCGTAGTCAAGAACGGTGAAGAAAAGGCCGACTGGCTGGAAGTCCTGGGTTGCGGCATGGTGCACCCGGAGGTGCTGCGCATGTCCGGTATCGACCCGGAGAAATACCAGGGGTTTGCTTTCGGGATGGGCGTCGAGCGCCTGACCATGCTGCGTTATGGCGTGGGCGATCTGCGCATTTTCTTCGACAACGATCTGCGTTTCCTTGAGCAGTTCCGTTGAGCGCCGCACCCGCAACCCTTTTGACAGCAGGAATCGATAATGAAATTCAGTGAACAGTGGCTGCGCACCTGGGTAAACCCTGACGTTTCCCGTGACGAACTGGTAGCGCGCCTGTCCATGACCGGACTCGAAGTAGACAGCGTTACCCCGGCAGCCGGCGAGTTCTCCGGCGTTGTGGTGGGCGAGATCCTCAGTGCCGAGCAGCATCCCGATGCCGACAAGCTGCGCGTATGCCGTGTCAGCAATGGCAGCGAAGAGTTCCAGGTGGTGTGCGGCGCACCCAACGCGCGCGCCGGCATCAAGATCCCGTTTGCCATGGTGGGCGCGGTACTGGGCGAAGACTTCAAGATCAAGAAGGCCAAACTGCGCGGTGTCGAATCCTTCGGCATGCTGTGCTCGGCTGCCGAGCTGCAGATTTCAGAAGACCACGACGGCCTCTATGAGCTGCCGCTTGATGCCCCTGTCGGTCAGAGCGTACGCGAGTACCTTGGCCTCGACGACGCTATCATCGAAGTCGATCTGACGCCGAACCGTGGTGATTGCCTGTCTATCGCCGGTCTGGCCCGTGAAGTAGGCGCCAACTATGGCGCCGAGGTTTGCCGTGTCAAGGTTGAGTCGATCGCAGCCGTCCATGACGAGGTGCGCCCGGTTGAGCTGGTCGCTGCTCAAGCCTGCCCGCGTTATGTGGGGCGGGTTATCCGCAACGTTGATCTGTCACGCCCAACGCCACTGTGGATGGTTGAGCGTCTGCGTCGCAGCGATATTCGCAGTATTGATGCAGTGGTCGACATCACCAACTACGTGATGCTTGAGCTGGGACAGCCGATGCATGCCTTCGATCTGGCCGAGATCAAGGGCGGCATTCGCGTGCGCATGGCGGAAGAGGGTGAGAAGCTGGTACTGCTGGACGGCCAGGAAATCAGCCTGCGTGCAGATACCCTGGTGATTGCAGACCACGAACGCCCGCTGGCTATGGCCGGCATCATGGGTGGTGAGCACAGTGGCGTCAGCGAAAACACCCGGGACCTGTTCCTGGAAAGCGCCTTCTTCGACACCATCGCCATCGCCGGCAAGGCGCGTGGCTACAGCCTGCACACCGACTCTTCGCATCGCTTTGAGCGAGGCGTTGACTGGCAACTGCAGCGTGAGGCCATCGAGCGTGCGACGGCCCTGATCCTGGAGATCGTCGGTGGTGAGCCGGGTCCGGTCATCGAGGCGGTCGAGCAGGGCGCATTGCCCTCACTCAAGCAAATCACCTTGCGCAATGACCGCATCACCCAGATGCTCGGCATGCAGATGGGTGAGGCCGACGTGGTCGGTTATCTCTCCGGTCTTGGGCTGGGCGTTACCGCGATTGGTAATGGCCAGTGGCAGATCGATGTACCCAGTCACCGCTTCGATATCAGTATCGAAGTGGATCTGATCGAAGAGCTGGCTCGCCTGTATGGTTACAATCGCCTGCCGGTCAGCGCGCCAACCGCAGCCCTCAGTCTGGCTGGCAAGCCGGAGGCCCGCGGCGAGCTGACCGTGCTGCGTCGCCTGCTGGTCGCCCGTGGCTACCATGAAGCCATTACTTACAGCTTCATCGAGCCGGGCCTGAGCAAGCAGTTCGAGCCGGAGATCGAACCCCTGGCGCTGGCCAACCCGATTTCCAGTGACATGGCAGTCATGCGTCCCTCCCTGTGGCCGGGCCTGTGCAAGGCGGTGCAGTACAACCAGAATCGGCAGCAAGGCCGGGTGCGGCTGTTCGAGAGCGGCCAGCGCTTCATTCCGTGCGCAGATGGTCTGCGTCAGGAAGTCATGCTTTCCGGTATTGTTACTGGCAGCCGTCAACCTGAGGGCTGGGCGAACGGGGCAGAGAAGGTCGACTTCTTCGACGTCAAGGCTGATGTTGAAGCCATCCTGGCGCAGAGTGCCGCCGGCGTCAGCTTCCGCTTCGCACCGGTGGCCCACCCTGCGCTGCATCCTGGCCAGTCTGCCGGGATCCTCAATGGTGAAGAGCAGGTAGGCCTGATCGGTGCGCTGCACCCGCAGCTGGTTGAGGATCTTGACCTCAATGGGCCGGTATTTGTGTTCGAGTTGGCATTGGCGAAGATCTGTCAGGGCGAGCTGCCGCGCTTTAGCGAATTGTCCCGCTTCCCTGAGGTCAGACGGGATATCGCACTGGTTGTGGACCGCGAGGTATTGGCCCAGGATCTGCTCGGTGCCATTCGCCAAGCGGCCGGCGAACATCTCAAAAACCTCAGGTTGTTTGACGTGTATGAGGGCAAAGGTATTGATCCTCATAGAAAAAGCATGGCAATCGGCTTGACGTTACAGGATTCGTCACGCACTCTTACCGATGATGAGGTGAATGCTGTCATGGACAGAGTGCTGCAGTCCTTGGAGCAAGGGTTTAACGCCACGCTAAGGAAATAGGTGAAATGGGGGCTCTGACAAAAGCGGAAATGGCTGAGCGGCTGTACGAAGAGTTAGGGTTCAACAAGCGCGAAGCCAAAGAGTTGGTCGAGTTGTTTTTCGAAGAAATTCGTAACGCACTGGAAGCCAATGAACAGGTCAAGTTGTCCGGATTCGGTAACTTCGATTTGCGCGATAAACGTCAGCGCCCCGGCCGAAATCCGAAAACAGGCGAAGAGATCCCCATTACCGCCAGGCGGGTGGTGACCTTTCGCCCGGGACAAAAACTCAAGGCACGAGTAGAAGCGTATGCTGGAACCCAGCCATAACGACGAGCTGCCGGCGATCCCCGGTAAACGCTACTTCACCATTGGTGAGGTGAGCGAGTTGTGTGCAGTAAAGCCCCATGTTCTGCGCTACTGGGAACAGGAGTTTCCCCAGTTGTCGCCGGTCAAGCGTCGGGGTAACCGTCGCTACTATCAGCGTCAGGATGTGCTCATGATCCGTCAGATTCGTGCTCTGCTGTACGATCAGGGATTCACCATCGGCGGCGCACGCCAGCGCCTGTCCGGTGAAGAAGCCCGCGAAGATCTCACCCAGTACAAGCAACTGATCCGTCAGACCATTGCCGAGCTGGAGGAAGTGCTCAACGTTCTTCGGGTTCGCTGATACTGAAAAAAAACTTTCTCATTTCAGGGAGTTAATGTATTATGCGACCCGCTTCGGCAGACAAACCGAAGCATCGTCGGGGCGTAGCGCAGCCTGGTAGCGCACTTGCATGGGGTGCAAGGGGTCGAGTGTTCGAATCACTCCGTCCCGACCAAAATTTGGTAGAAAATCCAATCACTTAGCGGTGGTTGGATTTTTTTTTGATTGATGGTTTTGTCACGTTTTCAGCAAAGTGGTTTGCTGGTTGCCAATTGGTTGCCAATTGAGATCGGCTAATCCATGATGTCTTTTGGCTGTTTTGCCGCAAACGCGGAATCCATAGTCTCATATTGGTCGTGCAAGATGCGCAACCAGGGAGCTAGTGGCCAATTTTTTGTTGGAGGCTGGAATAATGCTTGGATTGACTTTACGGGAAGAGTTTCGAGGCAAGCGCCTCAAAGGGACAGCAATCGAGCTCTCCAACGACGCAAATACTGGTGCGACGCAAATCGCCGCACAGCAGTTTCTCGAGATCACCTATCCGACCCATGACCTATTAAAGGGCATTGAGGCCGTAGGCCCTAACCAGGGGCGCCCGGTGGTAGTGATCGGAGAGCGCGGTCTGGGTAAGTCCCACCTGATGGCTGCGCTATATCACGCTGTTAACGATCCAATATCGACTGGTGCCTGGCTAAAGGGATGGGCTGCCACGCTAGGTGATGCCAATGTCAGTCAGATTGCTTTGCGCAATGGAATGTTGGTCATTGGCGAGAGCCTTCACCGCCAGCGCTACAAATTTTTGTGGGATTTGCTGTTCGAGCGGCATCCTCGCGGCGAATTCATCAAGGGTAAATGGGAGGGTATGGGGGCTGCCAAGACCGATATCCCATCCGACAAGCTCATCGTTGAGCTCCTTGAGCACACGCCAACGATGCTGCTGCTGGATGAGTTCCAGACCTGGTATGACGGCCTGACCAATACCAAGCAGTACCCATGGAAGAACTGGGCGTTTAACTTTATCCAGATCCTTTCGGAGATTGCCAAGGAGCGCCCAGATCTGTTGGTGCTCGTGATCTCCGTTCGTAATGGTGGAAGCGATGCCTACCAGCAGGTACACCGCGTTAATCCGGTAGCCATTGACTTCAAAGCGGGGGGCAATGCTGAGCGCATCCAGCAGGATCGGCGGCGAATGTTGCTGCACCGTTTGTTCGACAACCGTCTTCAGATAGCTGACGGCACTATTGAGTCACTGGTCGCCCAGCACGTCTCAGAATACTTCCGCCTGCTTGATGTGCCGCCGGCCGAGCAGGAGCGCAAGCGTCGCGAATTCACCGAGTCTTGGCCTTATGCACCGCACCTGCTGCGTCTGCTGGAGGAGCAGGTGCTGATCGCCACTGACGCGCAGGAAACGCGCGACATGATTCGCATCCTGGCCAACCTTTACAAGAGCCGTGGCGAAGCCGTGCCTGTGCTCACCGCCGCCGACTTCCGGCTGGATGACGATGCCTCGGGCATTGGCGCGCTGTTGGACTCGGTGTCCAACGAGCACCATCGGACCCTGCGAGAAAAGGCACAGCACAACATCATCTCTGTAACCGAGGCAGTGTACGACCACGCAAATCTTGCGCCTCACCTGCAAGAGATCGTGGGCGCACTGTGGCTGCGGTCGATTGCCGTTGGCAATCTTGCTGGAGCCGATCCAGCCACGCTGCAGGTTGACATCACGCGTAGCAAGCCGGTGGACGGTAATGCCTTCCAGGTTGAGCTGGCGACGATTGTTGAGAACAGCTTCAACATCCATCAAGACGGCCCACGCCTGGTCTTCCGTGAGGAAGAAAACCCACGGGCCAAATTGATGGCTTGTGCCCGTAACGACAAACTGTTCACCGATGGCTCTGACCAGGCGCAGCTGGCCAAGCAGATTCGCTACGTTATCGGCGGCAGCGACGAGGTCGCAAAAAACTTCCGTGTTATTGCGTTGCCGAGATCCTGGCAGACAGATCCATGGACACCACTTGACGAAGCCGAGCAGCCTGAGCGCTGGGATGACCGTCTGCCCGTCCTGGTACTACCGGAAGAGCCGGAAAAAATCGATCAGGCACTCGGCCGTTGGCTCAAAGATCACCTGCAAAAGCGTCGCAACACCATTCGCTTCCTTCTGCCCAGATCTGGTTCCACCAATGCATTCCTGGATCGAGATCTGCTCATCCTCGCGCGCGCTGAAATGAAGGCGCAGGAGTGGAGCGGACAGAGCCCGGAATACAAAAAGCTGCACAAAGAGTTCGAAGGCACCCTGCGTGAAAACCTTAAGAGGCGCTTTGACCGTTTCGCTGTACTGCACCGCTATGATCACCAGAGCCCACTGCAATCCCTGTTCAGTGTCGAGCATCTGAAAAAGCAAGGCGCACAAATCCCCGAAGGTATCGAGGAAACGTTGACCAACGATCTTTTCGTGCCTGAAGACTTCGAAGACCTCGTGCTCGAGGCCGCCTCGGAAAATGCGCCCCTTGGCAAGCTACTGCGCGAACTGCAGGAACCACGCCCGGCTGGCCAGGACTGCATCCCATGGCTGGGTGAAACCGCCATGAAGGAGCGCATCCTGCGCCTGTGCGCACGCGGCAAGATCGCCATCAATCTGCGTAATCTGGAGCATCTGCAAACCCACGCAGGCGAAGACGAGGAGTCTGCATGGCGGCGCTTGCGGCCCAAACTTTCCTACACCGGGCGTCAGCTGGATGAAGTTTTCCTAATGGAGCCTTCAGCCGTGCCCGCTACCGGCGGGACTACGCCACCCGTGCCACAGCCACCCGCTGCTGGAAGCGGAGGCGACATCTTTGGTGGCGCCGCTCCCGGGGTACAAGAACCGTACCCCGGCACTTCGCCCGATCCAGCCCCAGTACCTGGCGAAATCTTTGGTAGTACAGGCAGTACTACCAAACCGCGCATCCCGCTCTCCAACCCGCCAACCTCGCCGCTCAACCTGATTGGCAAACTTGAAGGATGGGGCATTGGCCCAGCCACGCCCGTGGCAGAGGTCTCGATCAAAGTGTCTGCTGGTCAAAACGCGCAGATTACCGGTGCACAGCTCAAGGAGCTGCTTAAGAAGTTGCCAGACGGAATGACTTTCGAGCTGAGTCTTGAGAAGGAGGACAGCTGATGGCACTCGATGCAGCAATATTGCAGCGCCTAACTCAAGGTACCGCATCGGATGCGTGGCAATTTATTATTGAGCGCACGCTTGATATCGCTTCACGACCTTTGGCCGAAGGCAATGCGCCGAGCGAGGTCGTCAAGCGTGACCGAGAGATCGGCGAGCTCGATCTGTTCCTCGCTTCCAGTGGTTGGGATCTGTGGCAGTGTTTCGGTCAACCCGAGATTAGCGGTGTCGAGCGCACCTCTGATCGTCTAGCTCGTTGGTGGGCCGAGCCGAGCTATGGCAATAGCGCAGCCCGGGCTGTGCTTGTTCTGGATGCCTTGAGCTTGCGCGAGCTGCCCTGGTTGCTGCAGGGCGCCAAAGAGCGCGGCTTTACTCTACAAGGTGTTACAGCTACCGCCTCCGAATTGCCTAGTGAAACCAACCAATTCGCGCGTGCACTGGGCTTGGCAAGTCGCAGTCAATTGCAGGCCAACGGAGGTGGTCTGGCGCACAAGCTGCAACCAGCGCAGACCGAAACTATCGATCTGCCGTGGAAGGATTGCGAAGGGCTGGTGGGCAGCGCCTCTGGTGCGAAGAACTGGGTGTTCTGGCATCACTGGCCGGATGCCAAGCTACATGACTATGGTGCAGGCCATGGGCTGGAGCTGCTGACCAAGGATGCCGCGCAGCAGCTTTCCAGTGACGACTTCTGGGCTTTTGTTGAGCGCCTTGCCATTGGGCGGCGCTTGGTCATCACTTCGGATCACGGCTACGCCGCTACCGGCTATTTCCCCGATGCCGATGGTGAGGTTGCTGCCCATCTTAAACAGACTTTTTCCAGCGGGCGTAGTAAAGCTGGTAATGGTGATGCAGGCCCCTTCGTTCCTCCGGTTGCCTTGCAAATTCAGAGTCCTCACGGCGCTCATTTGTTGGCTATGGGACGAAGAAAATGGCGTAGCCAAGGTGGTTACCCGACTCTGACGCACGGAGGCCTCTCGCTGCTGGAGGTGTTGTCGCCATTTGTTGAGCTGACCAAATAGGCGGGCACGATATGGCGGCAGCAGATTTGCCTGACGAGCTCTTCAACGAAATACAGGGCGCTTTTCGTAAAGCTCCAGTGCTCCTCGTCGGGTCTGGATTCTCTTGCGGCTATGGCCTTCCTGGCATGGGAGCTTTGGCAGAGCACTTGGCAAATACCGTTGACGACGTGCTGACCACAGATGAAGCAAAAAATGCTTGGGCACAGGCAATTGATGCGATCAAGGAAAACCTGGAAGCGGGGCTGAACAGTATTCCGCTGGGGGCTGCAGGTTGGGCCGAAATCGTTTCTGCCATTCGCAGCGAGACGGCCCGGTTGATACTGGGAAAAACTGCCACTGCCGAATCGAGGGTGCTTCAAGAAAAAGCGGATGGAGGGCACGCCCCATCACGCCTTCTGAATCGACTGTTCGATGGTTCGCCGCAAAATGTGGAAGGTATACACGTTATCACGACCAACTACGACACATTGTTGGAGCTGTTTTGTGATCTGGCGGGATTACCCCTTGATACAGGCTTCGCCGGATTTCGTCGGCGTAAACCGCGTCCTCGGCCAATATTCCAGAATCAGTACAACCGAGTTTGGGTTGCTGAAAAGCGTCAGCAGCAATTTGATCACAGGCTTTGCAAAACCGTTCGCCTCTACAAACCCCACGGTTCCATTAGTTGGCTGACCACCGATGAGGGACCGATGGAGGTGCTCAACGATGCCGCCACAATAGGTCGAGCCATTGTTGTGCCCGGCCCGTCGAAGTACCAAGACGCATTGGTCAACACCCTGTTCGACGAAATGCGTACTGCGATGAATGCGGCGCTTGCCGATGCTCAGGCGCTGTTGTGTATCGGATTTGGCTTCAACGACGACCATTTGCAAGGCGTCATCAAGCGGCGCCTGGCTGCAGGTATGCCAGCAATCATTATCACGCGCGATCCGACCCCGAACATTGAACAATTGCTTGATGAGCATCCTCACGTAATCGCCTTCTTTAAGGATGGTGATGGGGCGGTTTGTCGCTGGAACGGGAATGCGCTGCGCTCACCAGAGCCAATCTGGCAGCTTGATGACTTTTTGAAGAAATTTTTGGAGTAAGGCAGGGATGAGCATCTTCAATTTCACCAATGAGCAGTCATTGGGAGAAGTCCGCAGTGTAGAAACCTCGCGGATCACCGTGCGGGTGACGGATGGTCAGCGCCTGCAAAAAGCGCGCGTCGGTCGATTGGTTGCCATCCAGTCGATGGGGGATGAATGGCTCATCGGCATCATCGAACGGGTTTGGCGACATCCGGTGGAACTGCCGACGCTGCCTGAGGCTGATCCACCAGCAGATCTGGCTGCTGTGCCTCAAGAGGAAAACGGTGTTTCGATCAGCTTGGTCGGCACCTATCGCGCTCGGGATGGCCAGCGCAAGGGCACCTTCACGCGTGCCGTTTTCCTCTTACCGGAAATCAACCGTGCGGTATTCCCCATTGAAGAGAAATCGCTCGAAGATTTCATGGGCATCTTGAGCGCGTCGTCCAAGGCGGACGCGGCTGCCCCACTCAAGGTCGGCACCTATACCCTAGACGGCAAGGCCAGCGCCTATATCGATGGCGACAAGCTGTTCCAGCGCCATGCCGCGCTGCTGGGCAGCACGGGCTCGGGTAAATCCTTCACCGTGGCCTCCATCCTTGAGCAGTCCGCGCAACTGCCGCACGCCAATATCGTCGTGCTCGATTTGCATGGTGAGTATTCGAGTATGAAGTTCGCTTCGCACTACCGCATCGCAGGTATTGGCGATATCAAGACCAAGAAGGACGGGGCGATCTTCCTGCCTTTCTGGCTGCTGACCTATGACGAGATGCAGTCAGTATTTGTGGATCGCTCCGGTGACAACGCGCCCAATCAGGCGCTTGCGCTGATGGATTCGGTGATGGTGATGAAGCGCGCTGCTATCGCTGCGCTTGGCAAGCCGGATCTTTTGGAAGGCTTCACCGTCGATACACCAGTACCGTATCGGCTTGCTGATCTTGTCCAATCGTTGGACGACAAGAATGATGAGGCTATTGATACTGGGGAGACGTACGCGAGCGGCCCGCGTAAAGGCCTGCCAAAAACCGAAAAGGGCCCGTTGAATGGCAAGCTCTCGCGCTTCCTCATTCGCTTGAAAACCAAGATGAATGACCGCCGCTACGCATTCATGTATCAAGCGCCGGAGGAGTACGAGACTTACGAAGCGTTGCACGAGCTCGCAAAAAAGCTGCTCGGCACGGGTAACCTCAACGATGGCGTCAATCCAGGCATCAAGATCATCGACTTCTCTGAGGTTCCCTCGGACATCCTGCCGGTGGTGGTGGGCTTGGTCGGGCGTCTGATCTACCAAATCCAATTCTGGAGCAGCCCAGGCGAAGACGGCGATGCGCGCCACCCGATTGTCATCGTCTGCGATGAGGCGCATCTCTACCTGCCAAGCAGTGCTGCCTCCACCGGGCCGTTGGAAAAACGCGCCCTGGAAAACTACGAGCGCATCGCCAAAGAAGGCCGCAAGTATGGCGTGGGCCTGATGGTGGTCAGTCAGCGACCCTCGGACGTTAGCACGACCATTCTCAGCCAGTGCAGCAACATCATCAGCCTGCGCCTAGCGAATAAAACCGATCAGGCCGTGGTCAAGCAGCTCTTACCAGAAAGTCTGGAGGGGCTGATGGAGGTGCTATCGACGTTGGATGTGGGCGAGGCTGTGGTAGTGGGCGATGCCACCCTGCTGCCGACCCGTATCAAGATGTCGAAGCCCAAGCACGAACCACGCAGTGCAACGATCCCCTTCTGGACCCGGTGGGCCACCCCCAAAGCGGAAGTCGATCTGGTTGCCGCCGTAGAAAATATGCGCCGCCAGTCCCGCGTACAAGAAGATTAAGGAAGTTAGAATGGCCACTAAAAAAGAACTACTCGCGCAGGAAGTCGCCAAGGCCGTCGGAGCTGGTAAGGCAGTTGCGCTTGAGACCGTCGACTTCAACGATCCTAATCGCCCCAAGACTTGCCTGGAGGTAGATTTCCCGATCTTGCCGGTCAATCAGGTAGCGATTATTGAGGGCAACGCGGGCAAGCCTATCTACCAGATGTCGAAGTGGTGGGCGCGCCGCCGCTCCAGTGTCTTCCGCTCTATGTTGCTCGCAGCGGCGACCAAGGCTCCGGAAGACAAATCTCACGCAGCCAAGCTGGTATGGGACAACTACTACGCGAACCACCAGAAAAAAGGTGCGTTCAAGGACCTGAAGGTGGCCGACATCTTCATGGGCGGCGGCACCACTCTGGTCGAAGGCTCACGTCTTGGCATGCAGATGGTTGGTAACGACCTGAATCCGGTCGCCTGGTTCGTGGTTAAGCAGGAGCTGGCCAACGTCGATTTGGAGGAAGTAAAACGCCTGCTGGCCGACATTGAGGCTGAGGTCAAGCCGCAGATCATGCCGTACTACTACTGCGACGGACCAGAAGGTGAAAAAGGTACGTGGACGCACCTACCAACCCAAAAGGTAATGCCAGCTGGTTTCGACCCACTGACTATTCCGCGTAACGAGCGCAAGGACTACCGATACGAAGGCCCGGAGATCATCTACACCTTTTGGGCCAAGCACGGCCCTTGTCAGGTGACCGGCTGCGGCCACCGAACGCCAATCATGACCAGCCCTGTGACGGCGGTGAAGGCCCTCACCGTCAAGCACTGGGAGCACGCTTGCGGCAAATGTGGGGGACAGTTCCATATTGAAGCTGACTCAGCACGAATGGCTGCTGATGTACCGCTGTTCGTGGCGCCGACGGAGCAGCCCTATGCGGTGTTTGATCCTGTATCGGGTGTCACCTGTCCGCACTGCGGAGACACCGCAGCAGCCAATATCCACCCCAAAGACGGATTGGCCATCGCGGGTGCTCGCGGTCAGATCAAGCTGGGTAAGGGCAAAAACAAAAAGGTCGAATTGAGCCTGCTTATCCATCCGCAATGGCTGGCAGGTTCGCCTAAGCAGGATTCGGAAGGCCAGCCCTATGGCGGCTCGGCGCAGGATGATGTGGCGACGACCACGCGCTGGGATACTGAGCGTGCCTCGAAGATTCGCTTGCTGGAAGTGCGCGGTGTACTTCCAGATGTGGTGACTTGTCCGGAAACCAAGGTCACCTTTGCGCCGGAAATCGGCACAGTGCCGAAAAAATCGCACTACGCCTGCGCAGCATGCGGCACTGTGCAGGATGTACTCACCACGATTAAGGCTACCGGCAAGACCGGTCCTATGGCGGGTTACGCGGTGCAGGGATACGCCCCCAAACGTGATGCTGCCGGTAAACCCTATAGCGGTCGCTTTTTTGCCGCTTACGATTCTGCATACGCCATCCAATACGATGCGGCACTTTTGGAGTGGGAGGCGCGCAAGGATGCCGATCTCAAGGACTACTGGCCTCGTTCGGAACTTCCCTATGGATTTATGACCCACCATCTGCAGGGTGGCGTGCCGAACCATGGTTTTACGCATTGGTGGACGATGTTCAACCCCCGCCAGCTACTGGTACACGCACAGCTACTCAAGGCCATTGTGGAAGTTGGCGACTACGACTGGACGGTACGTGAGTATGTGCTCGGTAGTTTCCAGCAGTACCTTCGTAATCAGAGCTTGTTTGGCTTCTGGAACCCGCAGCGGGATACACCCGAGCCCATGTTCTCGAACAACAACTACCACCCAAAATCTACTGTTATCGAGAACTGTGTTTTCCCGGTGCTAGGTCGTGGGAACTGGGCATCCAGTTCCGAGGGCATTCTCGAAGGTCGCGACTGGGCAATTGATCCATGGGAAGCGGTGAGCATCGAAGCACTGGGGCGCCGCGACCCCGCATTGGCAGGGCAGTTGATCGGCAAGAGCGAGAAGGTTTTCCCCGGCGATCCAGTGTTGGATGTGGCCTTACACCAAGGCTCTTCCACGGATCTGGCTCAGCTTGAAAGCGGTAGCCTTGACCTGGTAATCACCGATCCTCCTTTCGGTGGCTTGCTGCATTACTCGGAGCTTGCTGACTTTTTCTACGTTTGGCTGCGTCTTGTTCTTAAGAATAAGTACCCACAGATTTTCGGCGCAGAGTACACACCTAAATCGCTGGAGGCTGTGGCCAACCGCGCACGCGAGCCGGAAGATCCGGATGGTTTCTACCAGCGCCTGCTCACTCAATGCTGGCGTGAAGCGCATCGACTCTTAAAGCCCAGCGGCATCCTTGCCTTCACCTTCCACCACAGTGAGGATGAACCATGGGTGGCAGTGTTGGAGTCGTTGTTCGATGCTGGCTATTACCTCGAAGCGACGTACCCGATCCGCTCCGATGAAACTAAGGGTGATGGTGAGTTTGGCTCCAAGACCATTGAGTACGACATCATCCACGTCTGCCGTAAGCGCACGGAAGAACCCAAGCCTGTGAGCTGGGGCCGCATGCGTCGCGAGGTGATGGTCGATGTTCGCCAACTGCAGGCGATGCTGGAAAACCATGCGAAGGAGGGCTTGCCCGCCGCAGATATTCAGGTGATTCGTCGCGGCAAGGCGCTGGAATACTTCTCCCGCCACTACGGCAAAGTCTATGTCGATAATGACCGCACCATCTCTGTTAGGGATGCGCTCGTCGGTATCAACCAGCTAATCGACGAGGATGCCGACAAAGGCAAGGAGCCGCCTCCGGTAAATGCCGAACCAATGACGCGTCAGTTCCTGCGAACGTTTGGGACATCGAACCAGCTTGAGCGGAATGAGCTGCAGAAGTTTTTGAGGGGCTCGATCACAACCCCTGACGAGTTTGAAGCACGAGGATGGTGCTTCCTTGATAAGAAAATCTACCACCGTACGAATCCGCTCGATTTCGCCCGCGATTGGTCGGGCAAACATCGTCGCCGCCTGACCTCCGATCTGGATCAGGCGTTGGTGCTTATCGGTGCCTGTGTCGACGGCAGTGGCATCAATGCCTCAGACACGCTTAAGAACGACAACTTCAATCCGCACGTTGCTCTCAAGCCGCTGCTGGAGTGGTTGCAAAAAAATGGTCCGGATCAAACCACTCGAAATGCTGCCTCGCGCGCGGTGTCGATCTTCACAACCTGGCAAGCCAGCCAGGCACCCAAGCCGCAGCAAGGATCGCTGTTTAATGACGATGGGGAGTATGCGTAATGAGGCAGGTGCTCTACACGGTGTGGCAACGGCGCGGTACCAGCTGGCTATGGGATGAGGAAGCACGCAACACAATTTGTGCGGCCGGCGAGGTGTGGAGTCTACGTCAGTTCTTGCTTGCCGCCGTTCCGAATGGGAGTGGGTGGCCCGAGGAGCTACCTAGCAATCAAGGTAGAACTCTGGTGGTTGCTGGCCTCGAGGGTAGTCTTGACTTGCTGGCGCCTGACCAGGGGGAAGTGTGGTTGGGGGATACGATAAAGCGCGCGATTCTCTCGTTTCAGGACGAATGGGGAGGCGATGGCGCGTTGATCTTCTGGATGCCGCAGGGAGATAAACGCCTCAGTGTGCAAGCTACTACCGATGCAGTGTCGTGGTTGTGCGAAGCGCCGCACCGTGGAAAGCAGCTCGACTTTGGCCGATTACTCTGGGGCGAGGCCAACGAGTATCCGCAGGAAATCCTGCTGCGAGAGGGCGCGAAACCTGCAGGCCTTTTCCATTTGCGAATAACTTGAGGTCGGCACGTGGAAGCAGAGGCTCAGTTTCAACCCGGCGAACGGATCACTCACCACGAATTTGGCCCAGGTGTCGTTTTGGACCCGGCTCGCGATGGCTACCTACGTGCCTTCTTCGGCGTGGGCGAGCGTCGTGTGCCAATTGGTGCCGTGCGCCGCCAGCTTTCCCGAACCGAGCGCATCCTGGGTGCGGTTGATAGCAGTACTGAGCGCGCCCGAAAAGCCTGGCTCTCCTATGAGGCCCATGCTTTGCCTGTTATGGAGAGCGCATCGGCACTGACCTCGGCCAGGATCGACCTGTTGCCACATCAGGTGGTGCTCACGCACCGCATTGCCACGGCATCTCCCAGGCGCTATCTGATTGCCGATGAGGTTGGCTTGGGCAAGACCATCGAAACTGCGCTTATCTTGCGAGAGCTGGCTAGCCGAGGCGAGTTGAATCGCGCTCTGATGGTTGTACCCGCAGGGCTGGTGAACAACTGGCACCGTGAGCTGAACGAAGTTTTCAACCTTGATTTCGAGGTATTCGGCTCCGAGGGTGACATCACCGACCGCAAGACGAATGCTTTTGCCAAACACGATCGGCTGATAGCCAGCATCGACACCCTCAAACGCCCGGCGCGTATCAAACGCCTGCTTGATGCTCCTCGTTGGGATCTTGTGGTGTTCGACGAAGCGCACCATCTGACGGCACACCGCATTGGGGGCAAGGTCAGGAAAACCGAGAACTACAAGCTGGCTGAGGCCTTGAAGGATCATTCACGTGATCTGATGCTGCTGTCGGCCACTCCCCACCAAGGCAATCATTTCCAGTTCTGGATGTTGGCTCAGCTCCTTAACCCCACGCTCTTCGGCAGCCCCGAAGAGATGTTGGAGAATCGCCACCGCCTCAATACCGTGATGTTTCGCCGTACCAAGGCTGATGCCTGCCAGCCTGATGGATCGCCGTTGTTCGCACGGCGCTGGGTGCATACTGAATCGTTCCTGATGAATCAGGAAGAGCGGCTGTTTTACGAGAAGCTGCGCGAATACCTGGAGGATGGCTTCGATCTGGCCCGCCGCCAGGGCGGCCAGGGGCGCGCCCTCGGCTTCTTGATGGCAATCTTTCAGAAGATTGCAGCATCCAGCTTTGCGGCCGTGCGTCGCACGCTCAAGCGCCGACTCCTTATGCTGACCCTGCACGAAGCGCTGCTGCGAGACAAGGAGCTTGATATTGAAGGACGTGAGCGCCTGACAGAGGAAGCACGAGCATTAATTCATGCGGAGTTTGGCCTGCCGCACGACAGCATCGGGCGCAGTGAAGTGGATCGCGTGCTCGCCGACCTCAAATACCGTTTGGTCAAGAAGTTAGATGAGGAAGCCCTGGAAATGGCTTCCGACCCTTACGGCAGCGAATATTCTGCAACGCACGCAGAGGACGCTGCGTCTGCTGTCGTGGAGCTGCATTTGCCCGAGGAGCGTCTGCGCATCGGCGATTTGCTCAAGGTCTTCCCGCAGCAGCGGGAAACCAAAGTGCAGAAGTTGCTGGATGGCTTGGGCTATCTTTGGCGACAGAATGCCAGCGAGAAGATCGTCATCTTTGCCACTTACCTCGGCACGGTCGATCTGATTGCCCGCGAGATTGAGCAGGCCTATCCCGGCCAGGGCGTGGTGGTGCTACGCGGCGGCGACCACGGGGCCAAGTTGGCGGCAGAGCGGAAGTTCCGCCTAAAAGATGGGCCGCGTGTTCTTGTGTGTACGGCGGCAGGCCGCGAAGGCTTGAATTTGCAGTTCGCCCGAATCCTATTCAATTTCGATTTGCCTTGGAATCCCATGGATGTGGAACAACGAATTGGGCGCATCCACCGTTATGGACAAAATCACACGGCACAGGTCTACAACCTGGTTCTGTCCGACACTATCGAAGGACGAATTTTCCTGATGCTCGACGAGAAGCTGACGGAAATTGCCAAGACAGTCGGTAAGGTCGACGACCAAGGCAAGGTTGCCGAAGACCTGCGCGCGCAGATTCTTGGCCAGCTATCCGAACGTCTCAATTACGACCGTCTTTACCAGGAAGCGTTGTCCGATCCTGAATTGAAACGCACACAAGTGGAACTGGAAGCGGCGTTGTCGAACTCACGCGAGGCGCGGCAGGTAGTGTTTGATCTGTTCCAAGACCTCGACGGCTTCAGTCTTGATGACTACAAGCCGTTCTCCGACGTGTCGTCTAGCCTGGATCGGCTGGTGCGTTTCCTGTCGGCCGCAGTAGCGGATCGTCAGCAGCGCTTGGTCAAGATGGACGACGAAACATACGACCTTGTGACGGTTGATGGCACACGTCGGGCACGATTTACCTTGAACCGCGATACGGCAACCAGCAGCGATAACGTGGAACTGATGGGCCTGGATCATCCGCTGATACAGGAAGAGCTTGGACGCTGGCGCAGCGTTGCACCTGAAGATATTGGCATTGCGGTTTCAGGGGATGTGGACGCGCCGGTTCTGCTTTCTCTCTGGATGGTCGAGGCGTCCATAGGCAATGGTGAACGCCGTGTCGTAATTCAGCCCATTGCCGTCAAGCAGGACGGCACAAGGGTTCCGGCGGTCGAGCGGCTGGCGGAGCAATACCTGCAGGCACCAATAACCCTACCGATGTTCGAGCCAGAACAGCGGCAGGAACTATTCGCGCAGGTGGTTGAGCCGACACTGCAGCGGGAGCTGAAGCACAAGGGCGCAGCGAATGGGGATGGCAGCTATTCGGCAGAGCTGATTGGATACGTTGAGATCGTGAACTAGGGGGCGTGATGTTGGACGAATACTCCATCGAGCAGCGCGCAACGCAGATTTTCGATGCACGCAGCAAGGAATATTTTTCCGAGGTACTGAGCTGCTATTCCGCAGGCAACCATCGGTCAGCGGTCGTGATGCTCTGGTCGGTTGTGGTCTGTGACCTGCTGTTCAAGCTCCAGCATTTGGTTGATCTCTACGGGGATGCCAAAGCCAAGAGCATTCTGGCCGAGATTGGACAGATACAGCAGGATAACGAGCGGTCGCCCGTCTGGGAAACGAAGCTGGTGGAATCGGTGGCCGAGCAGACCCAGTTACTGGACATTGCTGAGCGTGAGAATTTGCTCCACCTGCAACGGCAGCGCCATCTTGCAGCACATCCGGTGGTCAACGCGAATTTCCAGTTGCATCGGCCAAACCGTGATACTGCACGTGCTCTGATCCGCAACGCACTTGATGGTCTGCTTACGAAGGCTCCGATCTTGTCGAAGCAGATTGTCGGTGATCTGGTCGAAGACCTCGAACAGGCATCGGGCATCCTGATCGATGACAAGAAGCTAAAGGCGTACTTGGATAGCAAGTATTTCTCGCGCTTCAATCCGGAGGTCGAAAAAGCCGTATTCAAAGCTCTCTGGAAATTCGTATTCCGGCTGACGGACGAAAAATGCGAAAAGAACCGCGCTATCAACTACAGCGCATTGAACCTGCTCTATAGCCGCAACCCCGGCCAGTTTCGTGCGCAGATCGAAGCCGACAGGGATTACTTCAGCACGATAGCAACTGGCGGCACAGCGCTGGTTTTCCTGATCCACTTTTTATCCCGTTCCGGCCCGATCTACGGGCTTTTGGCAGATCACGCTAAAACCGCGATTCAGCATGCCGTAGACAACGATGTATCGTCCCGATGCTTGGCGTGGTTCACCGCAGCGTCATTGCCGGAACACGCCGAATCCTTGCGTGAATGGCTTATTAGCGATGCCTACACAGAGATCGGGCGCGAAACCTGGGATGCTTTGCGGCATATATCGGACTCACCTGAATGGGAGAAAACCGTAGTACGTCTTGCGAGCGCGTACTACGTGGCCAGCATAAGCTACGACGGTGCTGACCAGCGCTTCAATGAGGCGATCCGACCTCTGTTGCCGAAATTTGATCTGGACGATTGCATCGAGCTGATTCGAGGCATTGAGCAAAACGGTCAGACTTGGGAGCGACGCGGAGCTTACAGAGACCACCGGGAGCTTCGTGCCCGCGCGCTGGAGATAAACCCTGCGACTGATTTGACCGGGTACCAAGTATTCAATCGTCACCTCGGCTGAGGTCGTATCACAAGAAAAAACGGGACAGGAACAAAAGACAAACATGGCTCGCATCGAAAACCACAAGTACAGCATCGAGGAAGCTTTCCGGGAATGCTTCTATATCGTCCCTGACTACCAGCGCGAGTACGTCTGGACGGACAAGGAGGTACATCAGCTGCTTGAGGATATCGGCGAACAGATCGATGCCGGGACGACGCGGGAATACTTCATCGGCACCGTGCTAGTGTCGCCCACCGAGCATAAGAACCATTACGAGGTGATCGACGGTCAGCAGCGCCTGACCACGTTCTTCCTGCTGTTGTGCGCGCTCAAGCATCTGTTCCACGGAGAGCCGCAACGACAAATGATTGCCGGGCTGATCTCGACCAGCTACGTGGACAGCGATGGCGAGGTGCGCACCAACCTGAAGCTGGAGCCGCGTTACGAGAGCGCAGGCGAAGTGATGGCCAAGCTGGTGGAGCTAGACGCCGAACCTATGGCCGTGCGCGCAGGCATCCAGGCTGCGGGCATCGCCAGCTTCGGCTCGCTGGAGAATCTGATCAACGCCTACAGCACGCTGTACCGCTATCTGAAGGACAACTACGACGACGTCGCCAAGCTGAAGAAGTATTGGGGCTATCTGGCCAACAACGTCGTTTTCATCCAGATCTCCACCGACGTCAGTAGCGCGCTGAAGATTTTCGAGACGATCAACGAGCGCGGCGTGGGCCTGAACCCGATGGATTTGCTCAAGAACCTGCTGTTCACGCAGGTCAAGCAAACGCAGTTCACCCAGCTCAAGGACGAATGGAAAAAGATCACCAAGCCGCTGGAGAAGGGGAAGGAAAAGCCGCTGCGCTTCCTGCGCTACTTCTTAATGGCCAACTACGCGATCAAGAACGAGCGCGGCGATGCGGTGGTTCGTGAGGACGAGATCTACGACTGGTTCATCGCCAAGGACAACGCGGCGCTATGCGACTACCAAGGCAAGCCCTTCGAGTTCGTCCGCAAGGTGATCCGTAACGTCGAACACTACCTGGCCTTTGCCAACGGGCTGGGCAACGACGGCAAGCCCAGTCTGGCGATGGACAGTCTGAAGCGCCTGACCGGTGGCGCGTTCAGCTTGCACTATGTCTTGCTACTGGCGGCGGCCAACTTCCCCAAGGCGTTGTTCGACCACTTCGTAGCGCAGCTCGAGAGCTTCCTCTTTTACTACATCTTCACCAAGACCCCGACCAAGGATCTGGAGCGCAGTTTCTCCCAATGGGCCGATGAGCTGCGCGCGATTGCGGAGACGACTGATGCGGTGAAGCAGAAGGTTCAGCTCAACGCATTCGTCGCCGATCGTTTTGAGAAGAACATGGCGGGCAAGTCACAGGAATTGGCCGATGCCCTAAAACGCTTCACCTTGTATTCGATGCAGCAGTATCGGACACGTTATCTGCTGGCCCGGCTGACGCAGCACGTTGAGATGGCGTTCAGCGGATTGAAGGTGCCAGGTAGTCTGGAACCGTTCACCAATCTGGAAATCGAGCACATTCTGCCCAACAAGCCAGAGGCCGATCTGCATGCCAAGTGGGCCACCGAGAATCCTGGGATGGTCTATGACGACTACAAGAATCGGCTGGGCAACCTGACATTGCTGGAGAAGCCTATCAACATCGTCGCGGGCAATGACTTTTACAAGGAGAAACAGGTTGAATACAGCAAGAGCGGCAACTATCTGACCAGAAGCCTAGTTGCGCTGACCATCGTTGGGCAAAATACATCCATTTCCCGGATCAACGCAAAACTTTCGGCTTTTCCTGCGTGGAACGCTGATGCAATTGAGAGGCGTCATTTGTTGCTCATCGCGTTGGCAACAGACGTATGGAAAACCAGGGACATCAACGTCTGATGAAGAATTTCTTGCTAGTTGAAAGAGAGCGTTAGCTGGATCTCTCCGATCAACCCCTGTTGGTAGTGTATGCTTTGCAAACGGAAAATCAGTTCAATACAACTCTGCATGAGTCAGTTAGATTTGGAGTGCTCATGAAAGTGTTACGTTTGGGTGCTGTCATCCAGGTCACGGGGCTTGCGAGATCAACGATCTACAAACTAATTTCCACCGGTGATTTTCCACCACCCGTACCGATCACACGCCGCAGTGTGGGTTGGATCGAGAGTGAAGTTAGCGCATGGATTCGCACAAGGGTCGCTTTGAGAGATGCTACTTCGACTACCTGCGCAGTTTGCGGACGTAAGGGAAATGGCAACTGACCGCTCGCCGCTGAGTCTGATCCTATTAGACGCTTGGTTGTTCAAAGCGGTGCCTAGAGTTGATCGGTTTGCTGATCGCCCGCAGAAGTTAGTTTATCTCCGGAATTGACAGCTGCAGAAAAATGCTGGCCCAGCTTGTTGAGTTGATCATCTTCTGGCTGATTTGTCAGAGTGTGTTATCGCGGTACGGGTATTATGCTTTATGTGTAGTACTTCACCCGAAGGGTTAGTGCAGAGCTACTCGATATTCTCAAGATACGTATAAGAGAGCAAAGTAAAAAAAGAAATACAGAGCAATGGTTATGACCTTCACCTAGTAACGGAGTCATAGCCATGTCTAATCTTCTACCAGAACCTCGATACCCTCGTCGTCACCCATCCAATAGCAATCTCCATCTGTATCAGGATGCCCGCTATGATGGATTACCTCTGATGGTGGATAAAGGGCCTTTCATTCGCGAGTATCTAGACGCCCTTTACAGGACTATCGAGCTTGCACTGGCTGAGTATCCAAGGGTGCTAGCTTTCAGAGTGGACCTGAGGCTACCTCAAGGAGTCAGGCTACCTGATCGAGCGTACACAAACGAAGTCATCAGCAATTTCTTCGAATCCTTCAGCAGAAAAATTCAGTATCACCAGGAGAAGGTACGCCAGCGTGATGGATATGCTCGTGGTTGCAAAGTGCGTTACGTCTGGTCAAGGGAGATAGGGGAGAAAGGTGTACCTCACTATCACGTGCTGATACTCCTGAACAGAGATGCTTATTACACGCTGGGCAAGTTAAATTCCGAACGTGAGAACATGATTAGCCGCATTGAGGCTTCTTGGGCGGGAGCACTGGGATTAGACCTTTCCCAGGCCTCAGGATTGGTGCATATCCCGAAGAACTCAACGTACAGAATAGACAGGTCGCTCCGGCGTGAGGAGCGTGATGTCCTGCCGGATTTGTTTCATCGTGCCAGCTACCTCTGCAAGGTTGCGACTAAGTCATATGGCGATCGTCAGCGAGGGTTTGGCTGCAGTCGGGGTTAGAGCTCCGAGGCAGGCCTTACGCTATCCCGGTACTGATTCTGTAAATCGCGTTTTCTGACGGGCCAGATCTCGCAGGACCAATCACATCTTTGAGCATCTGGTGGCTTTCATCATCCGGGTAGAGCAGGGTGAGGATCAGGGCTTTCATCTGCATGTCGCGTTCCTCTTCAATGGTTCACACGTCAGACGTCATTTTCGCATTGCTGAGCTAATCGGTGAGCTGTGGGGAGAGATCACTCATGGTGGCGGGCATTGGCACGACAGTGGTGCGGAATGGATGAAACAGGGTGGCAAGGATGAGGGCAGAGGCACTGGCATGTTCCAGCGTAGCGACGTGAATGGACGCCATGCTGTAGCGAGCCTGATGACCTACCTGGTCAAGGACAAGGGACAGCACCTGCGGATCAGACCGGCAGGTGTCAGGGCCTACAGGACGGGATGTATCCGCTAGTTGCCAGCCCGTACCGTCCATAGTTGATCAAATCTGGTGGTGAATGCAGGGCTCAGTAGCTGGCGTTGCATTTGCCATTCTGACTTGGTGGGAACACGTCCAGGGCGGATAGTCCCTTTGCCCCAGCGTTGATTGATCTGATCCATCGTCTGCATCAACTGGTCGGTACCTGCTGGCTGAGTTGGTGCGAAGAGGTCAGGGGTGTATTCATTGCGTTGGCACAGATCCATGAGCATGACGGATGCCTTGGCGTAGGCTGGGCCTGCCTTGTAGATCTGATCCAGGCCGGCGATGGCTGATTGAACCAGCAGGCGAGTGTCATCTGTTGGGTAGGGCAGATGGCACGTCACGCTGCGTGAGATGCGCTCTTCATTGGTATTAAACAGACCTGTACGAATACCCACTTGCAGCAAGCTACAGAGTGACTGCTGCTGACGTAGTTTCTCGGCAGCTCGGGTCGCGTAGGTCGCTACTGCCTCTCTCAGCTCACCCA
>NZ_JBLWYX010000030.1:0-23765 GCF_048266785.1 Marinobacter sp. | reverse complement strand
CCAGTAGCCGATCAGCAGGAACGACGACAGGCTCGTCAGCTCCCAGAACATCAGCATCAGCAGGAGGTTTTCAGAAAGCACCACGCCCAGCATGGAGCCCATGAAGAGCAGGAAGTACCCGAAGAAGCGGCCCATCGGGTCTTTCTTCGACAGGTAATAGCGCGCATAAAGGATGACCAGCAGCCCGATGCCGAGAATCAGCAGGGCGAACAGGAAGCCCAGTCCGTCGAGTCGCAGACTGAGGTTCAACCCCAACTCGGGCAGCCATGGCAACGTCTGGATTTCCGTTTCGCCTGCGAACACCTCTTCGCGCTTCGACAACAGCAGAACCAGCGCCGCCAGAGGCGCCAGCCCGGCGCCGAATGCGCAGGCAGATCTCCCGGTACGCTCCAGCAACAGAGGCAGGAAGATCCCCAAGAATGGCAGAGCGATTATCAGCGCAAGCGCCATGACCTAAACCCCTTTAAGCCGACAAAACGTAGGCATGTTTTCCCTGGCAGACCAGCTTTCGGCCCAAAGCCATAAAAAGTGCAGCGGGCCGATTATCCATATTGCCCAGGCCAGCGTCCTGAAATCGTGCATTTTGAAAAACAAAAAGCTGGCCCGCTGTCAGCTCCAACCACCTGACAGATAAGAAAAAACAGATGTCGGCCCGCCAAGCTACCGGCGGACCATCAGCCTCATCTCCGGCACACCCTCGCCGTACGCGGAGACGTCGATGAAGCGACCAGTCTGCGCGGCAGGCTCGAGCGCCGTTGCCTTATGGCGCTATCCGGCTGGTTCCGTTGACGGTCATGATGCGAACCCGCTGCCCCACCCGAAACACCTGGTTGGGCTCCACTTCCTGGACATAGGCGCGCATATTGCCGTCATCTTCACGGACGGTGATTTCGACGCCCTGCGCACGGGTGATGCCCTCCTCGGCAGCCGCCCCCAGCATGCCGCCGGCCACGGCGCCGATCACCGCAGCCACGGCGCTGCCACGGCCGCCGCCGACGCCGCTACCGGCGATGCCTCCCACTACCGCACCTGCGCCGGTGCCGATGGGGGTCTTGGTGCCCTCGAGCTTGACCGGGCGCAACGACTCGATGGTTCCGTAACGAACGGTCTGCACGGTACGCGCCTCGTCACGGGAATAACTGTCGCCGGTCAGGTTGGAAGTACAACCCGTAGCAAGAGCCATAGCGGTGAACGATGCGATGAAAATGGCGTTACGCATTGGTGTGCTCCTGAGTCGCGAATTGATGATCCCGGTCGCCAGGCAGGCGCCTGCGGCGATGGAACGCTTGGCAGAGTCCCTCTGTCTGGTTCAGCATCCGTCTCCATTGGACGCTACTTTACGCCACACGCTCCCGCCCCGCATGATCCGCCCTGCCTAAGTCGTATACGAGATTCATTTGCATGGACTACTTCATCATAGCCGTCACCACCCTGGCCGGGCTGGCTTTCCATGGCTGGCTGTTCGTTCGATTCAGACGGTGGGCGGATCGGGATCTGGCGCTTTCGCTGGCCGGCAATGATCCGCAAAAGCGCGCCTGGGCACTGGAGCGCCTGGCGCAAGCGAAAGCCGAGGGTGTTCGGAGGAAGGAGCTGGAGAGCTGGTTGAGACGTGAACTGGACGGCTACGCCCCACGCTGAAATCGGCGTGAGGCGACGAAAGCCGGCCAGTGCGGCGATCAGGGAGCGAGACGCTCTCGCTGCCAGTCGTTGGCGATACGCAGATAATTGAGCCGATCATGCAGCCGGCTCGGACGGCCCTGCCAGAACTCCATACGCTCTGGCAGCAGCAGATAACCGCCCCAGTGCGGCGGGCGATGCGGCATCTGCTCGAGGAAACGCTGCTCTGTCTCGGCCAGGCTCCGCTCCAACTCCGCACGATCACGGATGACCCGGCTCTGCGGTGACGCCCAGGCACCGAGACGGCTACCCAAGGGACGGACCTGGTAGTAGGCATCCGACTCCTGCGCCGCCAGCTTCTCTACCCGTCCCTCGATACGCACCTGGCGCTCCAGGGTCGGCCAGAAGAAGGTCATGGCAGCCAGCGGGTTGGCCTCCAATTGCCTCGCCTTGTCGCTTTCGTAGTTGCTGAAAAAGCTGAAACCGCGATCGTCCAGCGCCTTGAGCAAAAGCACCCGGCAATGCGGGCGCCCTTCGGCATCGACGGTGGCCAGCGTCATGGCGTTCGGCTCCACCGGCAGTTGCTCGGTCTGCACGGCATCGTCGAACCATTGCCGGAACAGACTCAAGGGATCATCGGGGGCATTCGCCTCGCTGAGCCCGTCACGGGTGTAATCGCGGCGCATATCAGCCAGAGTCTGGGTCATCACAAGCTTCCTGAAACGGTCGAGCTGAAAGCTTAGCCTGCCTGGCCGTTCGCCTCACTTGATTCAAGGCAAAGCAGCTGGAACTAACGGCAGCCGTGCTTACTTCGCAACGGCGACCTGAGTGGCTTCCGCCGCAGCCGGAGTTGGAGTCGGGGCCTGATTGTACTGGGCGATCAGCGCCAGCAGCGTGGTTTGTGGCGCCAGCACCATCTCGACACGACGGTTGAGCGCGCGCCCTTCCTCGTGCTCGTTGGAGGCACGCGGCATGTCGGAACCGACGCCGCGGATGCGCAGACGGTCATGCTTCAGGCCGCTGAGGCGGAAGATCGCCGCCACCGCGCCCGCACGCTGGCGACTGATGGTCTGATTGATCTCGATGGAGCCGGTACTGTCGGCATGGCCGAGCACGATCACCGCGGTCTTCTCATCGCCCTCCACCAGTTTTGCGACGCGGCTGATGGGGCCGAGCGTGGCCGGCAGCAGCATACCGGGACGATCCGGATTGAAGGAGGCATCCACCGGAGCGGTCACGACCAGCACGCCCTCTTCGCGACGCTCCAGTTCGAACCGGCTGTCCTTCAGTGCATCCCGCAGCCGCGGTTCGTAATCATCCAGCCAGGCCGAATCGACCTTGGCCACCGGGGCGACCGCCGCTTCACTCGACTTGTCGCCGGTGGAGCTGCAGCCGGCGACGATCATGCAAAGCATCAGGGAAGCGCAGTTCAGCAGTTTCATGTGCAGATTCCATTGAAGACGGGTACGAGCGCAGCGTCGCGATCAGGAAAGTCGCAGCTTAATGCAAGGATCTGGCTCAAATTGTGGACGCAGGTCATTGTTATGAAAAGTCTTCGCCCCTGAAACCGACGAGTGGCTCAACCCAGGCAACGCCGCACGACTCGCGCCAGCTTCTGGGCGCGAGGGTCCATCAGCACGTAGGGTCCCATGGTGTTGGTGACGAAACCGAACGCCAGTTCGCGCTCCGGATCGGCGAAGCCGATGCAACCTCCCGCTCCGGGATGACCGAAAGCACGCGGCCCGACCCCGAAGGTGGCGTTCTCCACATCCGGCTGATCGAGCCAGCACCCCAGCGCAAACCGGGTCCGCGTCAGTAGCGTGCGATCCTCACCCAGGCAATGCTCACGGGTCATCTCCGCCAGCAAGGCGTCGTCGAGCAGCCGCCCCTGGAGCAAGGCGCTGTAGAACCCGGCAAGCGACCTGGCATTGCCGTGCCCGTTCGCCGCCGGCTGCGCCATGCGCCGCCATTCAGGCTTGTTGCCACTGGTCATGATCGAGGGCGGATTGTTGAATGCGCGGGCACTGAGCGATTCAGGCTGGCTCAGCGTGGCCTTGAACAGGCGCTGCGCCGCGGCATCGCCGAAATCGTTCTTCATCCGGGTCAGATAGGCCACACGCTGGAAGTCGCTGTCAGCGAGCCCCAGATGAAAATCCAGGCCACAGGAGCGGGCAGCGCGCGCGACGATGGCCTCCCCCGGCTCGCGCCCGTCGGCTCGCCTGATCAACTCGCCCAGCAACCAGCCATAGGTAATGGCCGCATAGCCGTGCCCTTCGCCGGGTGTCCACCAGGGGCGTTCGGCGGCCAGCGCGCGCGTCATGCTTTCCCAGTCGTAGAGCGCTTCCGGCGGCAGCGGCTCGCGGATCGCCGGCAGGCCCGCCTGGTGGCTGAGCAACTGGCGCAAGGTTATGTCCTGCTTGCCGTTGGCGGCGAATTCCGGCCAGATCCGGGCCACCGGACTGTCGTGTTCCAGCTTGCCCTCGGCCACCAGTTGCAACGCCGCTACCGCCGTGAAGGTCTTGGTGCAGGAAAACAGATTGACCAAGGTGTCCTGCTGCCACACCTCCTCGCCGGCGTTGTCGGCCATGCCGGCCCACAGGTCGACGACGGTTTCGCCACCCAGCTGGACGCATACTGCCGCACCGCGTTGCGCAGTCTGTTCGAACAGTTCGCCGAACGCCTCCCTGACCGCTTCGAAACGAAGATCGAAATATCCTTGAATGTCCAATCCCGGTCCCCTTCGCTCTATTCGATGTGACGCCTGAACGGCGGCAGTGCATTGAGTATCGCCTTGCCGTAGCGCTGGGTGACCACGCGCCGGTCGAGCAGGGTGATGGTGCCGCGATCTTCCTCGGTCCGCAGCAGGCGTCCACAGGCTTGCACCAGTCGCAGCGAGGCATCCGGGACGGCGATTTCCATGAAAGGGTTGCCGCCACGCGCCTCGATCCATTCGGCCAGCGCCGCTTCCACTGGGTCATCCGGGACGGCGAAGGGAATCTTGGCGATCACCACGTGCTCGCAATAGGCGCCCGGCAGGTCGACGCCCTCGGCGAAACTGGCAAGCCCGAACAGCACGCTGGATTCGCCGTCGTCCACACGCGCCTTGTGCTTGTTGAGTGTCTCCTGCTTGGACAGGTTGCCCTGGATGAACACGCGCCGGCGCCAGTCACGATCCAGCCCGTCGAACACATCCTGCATCTGCCGGCGTGAGGAAAACAGCACCAGCGTACCTCGCGAACCCTCCACCAGGCGCGGCAGTTCGCGGATGATCGCCGCCGTGTGCGCCGCCGCATCGCGCGGATCGGCATCGAGGTCGGGCACCCGCAGCATGCCGGCGTCGGCATGGTGGAAGGGGCTCGGCACCACCGCCGTCACCGCCGAACGCGGCAGGCCGGCGCGCATGCGATAGCGGTCGAAACTGTTCAGCGCGGTCAGCGTGGCGGAGGTCGCCAGGGCTCCGTAGGCGACGTTCCAGAGATTGCGCCGCAGCGTTTCGGCCGCCAGGATCGGGCTCGCATTGACCTCGATGTCGAACAGCGCTCCGCCGTCGGCCAGGGTCAGCCAGCGTGCCATCGGCGGGCTGTCCTCGGGGTCTTCCACGGTGAAGGCGGTCCAAAGCTCCCAGTTGCCCTGGGCGCGGGTCAGCAGGCTGCCGAACAGCGGATACCATTCCTCCGCCTGGTGGCTGGCGATGCCGACACCGCTCTCGCCATCCATCGCCTCCTTGAGCAGTTCGGCAAGACGCGTGAACAGGTCGGTCAGCTTGGCAAAACCCTTCTTCAACTCGGTGCCCAATTCGATCAGGTGCTCGGGCACCACACCACCGACGAAGCGGTGACGCGGACGCTCGCGGCCCTCCATGTCCTCGCCGGGCTTGAAGTCGGCCAGCTGTTCGCAGGCGCTGAACATGAACTGCTGCTGCGCCCGCAGATCGCGCGCCAGCTCCGGCACGGCCTCGATCAGGCGCCCCAAATCGCCTGGCAGCGGATGCTGGGCCAGCAACTTGGTCAGGTTCTTCTCGACCTGCCCCAGCCAGTCGGCGGTGGAGCGCAGACGCGTGAAATGGGCAAAGTGGCCGATGGCCTTGTCCGGCAGGTGGTGGCCTTCGTCGAACACGTAGATGGTGTCGCGCGGGTCGGGCAGCACCGCGCCGCCCCCCAGCGCCAGGTCCGCCAGCACCATGTCGTGGTTGGTGACGATCACATCGACCTTGGTCATGCCTTCGCGCGCCTTGTAGAAGGCGCACTGCTGGAAATTCGGGCAATGCCGACCGGTACACTGGCTGTGATCGGTGGTCAGCCGCGCCCAGTCCGGGTCGGCCAGCTCTTCCGGCCAGGTGTCGCGATCGCCGTCCCAGCGATTGCCGGCGAGTTTTTCGATCATGCTGCCGAACAGCTTCTGACTGCGCTCGTCGACATCGAGGCGAAAGCCCTCCTCTTCGAAGAGTTGCGCGGTGGCGCTCTGCGCCTCGCCTTCCTGCAACAGCGTGTCGAGCTTGGACAGGCACAGATAGCGCCCCCGCCCCTTTGCCAGAGCGAAGCTGAAGTTGAGCCCGCTGTTGCGCATCAGGTCGGGCAGATCCTTGTGGACGATCTGCTCCTGCAGGGCCACGGTCGCCGTGGCGATCACCAGGCGCTTGCCGGCTGCTTTGGCGGTGGGAATCGCGGCCAGGCTATAGGCCACGGTCTTGCCCGTACCGGTACCCGCCTCCACCGCGACCACCGCGGGCTCACCGTCGCGGCGGCCTTCGTCGTCGGCCTTGATCGCGCCCAGGACCTTGGTCACTTCGGCAATCATCAGCCGTTGCCCATAGCGCGGCTTGAGGCCCTTGGCCTCGAGGAAACGCGAGTAGGCGCCCTGGATCTGGGATTTGAGTTCGGTACTAAGCATGGGCGAAGAGCTGTATATATTTTCAGTGTTTCGAGGGGTGGCTATGATAACGCGCGTTTCCCCCTCCGCCACTGAAGATTTGCCCCGCCTCGTCGCCCCGCCGTATGGACGGTGCACAAGCCCGCCGATCGTCAGCTCAAAAATAAGAAGCCGGGCATGAATGCCCGGCTCCTGAACCATCGTTCTGCCGTTAAGGACGCGCTTCGACTTCCGCTTCCACACGACGGTTGATCGCCCGGCCTTCTTCGGTCGCGTTATCGGCTACCGGACGCGATTCGCCATAACCAACCGCTTCGATACGGCTGCTGTCCAAGCCGTGCTGATTGACCAGCACATCGCGCACCGCATTGGCACGACGCTCGGAAAGACGCTGGTTGTAGGCATCGGTGCCGACGGAGTCGGTATGACCTTCGACGACCGTGGAGGTCTGCCCGTATTCCTTCATGAAGTCGGCCAGGTTGCGGATATCGTCGTAGCTGCCCGACTTCACTTCTGCGCGGTCGAAATCGAACTTCACATCCAGCTCGACACGCACCGCTTCGGCAACCGGCTCGGGCTCGACCTCGGCGGTCGGAATCGGCTCGACGGTTTCCACCACCGCGACGGTCTGCTCTTCGGTACCGTTGGCCCAGCAATAGGCAGCTGCCACACCACCGCCGATCAATGCACCCCAACCGGCGTAAGTGCTGCTTTCTATCGCGCCCAATGCAGCGCCACTCACACCCCCGACGGCGGCACAGGTGGGCCAGTCCTGTTTCTGCACCCCTGCACAACCGGCCAGGAAAGTGGTCATGACGATGACGGGTACTGCTGTCCGTAAGCTACTCATCGGTAAAGCCTCCTACTGTGGGATCGGCCAGAGCGGTATTTTCGCGAAGGCAAAATACTGGCTCCGGGTATATCGAGATTAGGCCGACATGGGTCACCACGCTAGTCTTTACTGCAACCGGCCCTGGGCGTCTTCATATCGGCATTGCTAAATCAGCTAACGAGGATCACGACTCGGCTGCGAACAACCCGCCCCCATGTACCGCGACAAGTACGCCGTACCGACCAAGCCCGACGCATCGAGGCGCAAGTGAAGTTGCGGTTTGAAACATGAACAGCTCATGACACTCTTCATTTACGACCCGCTTGGCTACAAGCAGGTTCCGATCCGGTCGAAGACGGGCGCACCGGACAAATCCACAACGGCTGATAATTATCGATAAACGAATGAACGACGTCGAAACGACACAGATAGGCAACTGCCCTTGCGGCAGCTCGAATACGCTGGCCGACTGCTGCGGCCGCTTCCATGCCGGCCAGCCGGCGCCCAGTGCGCAGTTGCTGATGCGATCGCGCTACAGCGCCTATGTGCTTGGCTTGATCGATTACCTGCAGGCGACCACGTTGCCGGCCCAGCAAGCCGCTCTGGACCTGCAGGCGATGCGCGACTGGAGCATGGCCAGTACCTGGCTGGGCCTGGAAGTCGAGGAAAGCCAGGTATTCGGCGGGCAGCCGGAGCATGCGCTGGTGAGCTTCATTGCCCGCTGGCACGACGGACAGGGCGAACATGCGCAGCACGAGCGCTCGGCCTTCGTGCAGCATGACGGGCGCTGGTACTTCATCGATCCGAGCGTGCCCTTGCGCGCCGGTCGCAATGACCCCTGCCCTTGCGGCAGCGGTCAGAAATTCAAGAAGTGCTGCTACTTTGCACTCAATTCTTAGCGGCCTTTAATCGACCTTCTGAGGAGGGGGCGCTCCTCTTTATGCGTCGTTTCGTAGTGATTACAAAATGCCGTCAGGACAGGTAGGCTAAGACCTTACGTCGCAAAGGAGGGCGAAAAATGGCTCTGATCGAATGTTATGAATGCGGGAAGCAAATCAGCTCAATCGCTGCCGCGTGTCCGCACTGTGGGGCGCCTGCGAAGCACGGACAGGCTGATCTGGAACGAGCGCCCGCAAAGAAACGGGTGGGGCCATTTAAAAAGCTGGCGATTATCGTGTTTTGGGGATTTGTAGGCCTCACCGTGCTTGGTTGGCTTGCCAATGACAGAACAAGTAGCTCAACGCCCGCTTCCGCTTCTTCACAGTCAGAGCCTAGCTACATCGATAGCCATGCCAGCTACGATGAGGTTGATCGACTGGTGGGCTGCGCCAGTACCTTCAGTGACGACAAGAAAGACGACATATTCAATGACCGTTTCCGTAATCGATGGATGACTTGGTCTGGCCGCATTGAATTGGTTGAGGCTGATAGCGCTTCGCTGAACATCGATGGTCAGGGTCTTCAAGACCTATCCGTAGACTTTCAAGACAAGCGAGCTGGCTACGATCTGCAGAAGGGGCAGGTAATCACTGTGCGCTTTTTGATGAAGAGCGCTGGAGGGTGCTTCCTTCCGTACTCTGGGGAAAGAGCAACGCTCCGATAACACTATTCCCCGCCAGACGGGGTAGCCATTGCACGATCAAGCCAAGATTGGTGCTGTGGGAAAATATCCCAAGGGCTGTTGTAGATTCTGAAACCTTGTCGCTAGGGTCGTAGCGCTTAGTCGGGGTAGATTTCTAGCACAGTACTAGTGACCAAAATCCAAAATATCGTCACGCTGGGTACACCAGAACGAAAGAAGCCCCCGAAGGGGCTTTCTTGAGTACCGATCCAATCAGGCTGGGGTCTTCTTCACCCGATATACAGTAGCCACACCCACACCACACAGCTTGGCTACCTGCTCCACCGTAAGCGTGGGGTTCTGTAGGTGTTTGCGAATCTCTGCCCACTTCTTCTCGTTCCGAGCCTTACCACCCACCTTCTCGCCTGCCGCACGCTTGTTCGCTAGACCTTGCTTGATACGCTCCACGCGCTTCTCTTGATCGAGGCGAGCCATCGTAGCCATCAGGTCAATCAGCATGGCGTTGATAACCTGCATGATCTGACCTGTGATTCCCTTATCATCAACCAGCATATGACTCGTTGGTAGGTCAGCCACTACGAGCTTCAATCCCTTGTCCTGTATCACCGTCTTCAGCTTGGCCCAATCCGTCTGAGAAAGGCGAGAGAGACGATCTACCGATTCCACCAGAAGCACATCCCCAGCTTTGGCACTATTCAGAAGGGTGTTCAGCGCCGGGCGCTCAAGAGTGGTTCCGCTGACATTCTCGGCGTGTGTGGCGACGACATTAAGGTTGTGATCGCTGGCGAAGGCTTGGAGCAATGCCAATGCTCGCTCGGCATCCTGATCCTTGGTTGAAGCGCGGAGGTAGATGTGGGTGTTCATTATCGTTTGGCCTCTGAATTGATAGGTCAATGATAATCTATCGTTTAGCTATTTAACAGAGGGATATTGATAGGGGCAGACAGGCGGTTATCGCTCTACCTTTTGAGTAGACTCAAATGATAGACGTGGAAGTCAGGATTCGCTGAGCTGGTGAACCTTCATCCCCTTGCGGTAGGCGGTGACGAATTCGTTCAAGCCTTCGCGGGTGTTCGGATAGGTGAGTTGGCTTGGGAAGAACATAGCTTCGTTAGCCCACCCAAGGCGCAGCCACTGGCCACGGATCGACTCTTGCCACGTGTAGAAGAACTGCCCCGGTTTTCTCGTGCTGAACAGGACGCTGTACGTGCCTGCCTCTGACATTTCTTGCACGTCAATCGAGACAGGTTCCCAAGATTCCAATAGTAGCGTTGGCGTAAGGCCCGAAGCTGGCTTGAGCACCAACCACATATACGAAAGATCGCTCATCGCGTGGCCCTCTGACGGGCTTCGATGACGTTCAGACGATTGCGTATCTCATTGCTGAGCGTGTCTATCCGTTCGCTCTGCTTAGACAGGCGTGCATCAATTTCTTGGCTCTGATGCTGCACCGTGACTACGGATTGGCTTACTTGGCGCTCTAGGGTGAATAGGTGAAACGTGATGGCTGTCAGCAGAACAGCCGTTATCAGGCGAATCATTGATTCTCTCCTTATTTTATTTGGGATTTGAGGACAAAACGGCTTAACTCAAACAACTGTTTGAATAGTGGATATGCGGGGTGTAGCGGATAGGGAGGTGCCAGCTTCCATGCCAGCTATGCCCAAACTTGTGTGATTGATCATGTGTTACTTCATAACAATTACTCTTTCTCAGAGTATTGAAGCATCGTTGTTTCTATAACGTTCCTAAACTCGTTCTGGAATAGACTTTTGAATTCAAAGCTATCAACACCATTGACATTGAATGTTTGATTGATAACAGGATTGCTATTTACCACCTTGCTTGATGTAGAAGACATCAGGCTATCAACAGATGGAATAAACCGAGACTTCTCCCATTCTTTTTGCTCAGGGATCAAAGGGGATACGAATTGCGGGTATGACGGCTGCTTGATGGCTCGTGCATCTGGTACAGAGAACATTCCGCGTCCTGTAGAGCTTGACCAAGGGTTTTCAGACCGTTGCTCGTTACTTGCCTCGCCGTTTACGGCCGGGGCACTTTGAGATTGCTTAACACCCCAAGAAATAAGACGTGCTGCAAGGCTTGTCGATGCTGCGGCTACGGAATAGAACGAATCCCGCAGGGGTTCCATTGCCTCGTGAAGCTCTTGCTGAGATTGTACAAACTGGCGTGAGGCTTCACCCATAGCGCCCTTTGTACGCTCAAGCTCTTCAGCAAACTTTGCATTCTGTAGACGTGCTGACTCACCTTGAATAGTATTTGAAAGCTCTTCCACCTTCCCGGCTGCGTCCTTTGCTGCCAGTTCATAACCCCTCATTACATCGTTAAAGCTAACCTCTCGTTTGCTCATCGCTTTGAGAAACTTGTCTACACCGCTCTGTCCCGTGCGCTCTTCCCAAGCTTTGATAATGTAACTGCGAATAGCGGGGTTGCTATCGGCTAACTGCTGGTTTAATTCTTCAGCACGCAGATATCCAAGGCCCCCTATTTGCTGCAACGCATATGCCTGTCTTTGTATCGACATATCGTCACCGCCATTACCTTTCGTGGCGATGCCCATATTCTGATACAAGTTGAAACCCTGTTGAGCTGTAAGCTTCATACTCAACTGCGCTTGCTTCATAAATTTGCTATAGCCATCGACTTGCGTTTCCGCCACTGTACCAAGCTTGTTAGCAAGTCCAATAAGGGCATCAATACTACTTTGTCGTCTTTCCTCTGAACCACCTACAGCGATTTCAAGTTGCAGCCGCTGCATCTCCCTTGAGGACATAAGCTCACGAGCTTGATTGACTTTAGTTCCTGCATACATGCCTGCTGCTGCTACTCCTGCTGCGCCCATTCCCACAGGGCCAACACGAGGGAGAAAGCCAGCGGCCCCAGCTCCACCAAAACCCCCACTGAAAGCGTCAAAACCTCGTGGCACACCGAGGTGAGAGGGGTAGTGAATATTTGATCCTCCGTGACTCCCCTGAATAGTACGGATATTAATTCGAGCTGCTGAAGCTGCACGTGTCATAACACCTTGAAGCTGCTTATTAATACGCGCTTGGTCCAACTGCACGTTGCCGATTGGAACCTGCAACAGCCGACCAATGCGGTTCAAGTCAGTTTGAAGGGTGCGTTGAGCGCCTAAACTGTCAAGTGTAAGCTTCTTAACTTTCAATTCAGGAAGCGTCAGCGTTTTGGCAAAGCTCGTGGCCATATTCTTGCCGAAGGCTTGAAACCGTTTCTCAAGAGCTTTTAGTTGGAAGTCAATTTTCCTGATTTCTGACTTTGGGAAGTTAATTCCAACTGAAATTGTGTATTTCGATACGATCATTGTTCTTATCCTTGTAAAAACAAAGGGAGCCGAAGCTCCCCTGTGTTGTTTAGATCAATCCGAGTCTTTGTTGGATAATGCGATCTGTTGTCGTCAGCTTCGGCTTTAAACTTTCTAAATGCGCCTCCATCACCAAATCAATCGCCCACTGCAATTCAGCGAAGGAATACTTTTTTTCCTGCTTAGGAGAGGGCGTCGGAATTGTAGGAGCAAGAGCTTTTTCTTTTGCTTTCTTCTCAAGCACTGCCATCAGGCGTTTACCATTCATCATTGGCGGCCCCCTTCAGCCCAAGGGCCATCGTTGCTTTTAAAGAGCACTTTGCTTTGTTTAGTCTCTTTCTCTTGTTCAAGAGCAGCAACCATTCCTTCAACAAAGGCGAGGAGTTCAGACTTGCGCTTTGCTTCGGCTTCTTCTTGTTGCTTTACGACCTCTGGATAATATTTCTTCATCAGTAGCTGTTCGGTAAGGTTCATTATTTAGCCTCCAAGCTGTTGAAGTAATCGATGGCATCTCGTTTGGCTTGATCTCGTGCTTTCTGTTCTTTCTCTTGCTCAGCTTTAATCTTCTTCGCTTTTTCCTGCTGATACAGTTGTTCTGCCAGCAATTCGAGGTTTCGCTGTTTCTCAGCTTCCAGCTCTGCCAAGTATTTCTCCTTCTCTTGTTCCGCAACTTCTTCCAACAAGTGTTCGATGTTCTCTTTTTCGAAGTAGCAGAAAACGATAGAACCGTGGAGCTGGGGCTTTCGATATTTAGAAAGTTTCTTACCACTTAGAGCTGCTTCGACAATGGCGTCGATTGCAACGGAAAATGGCAACTGGATTACGTCAAGCGCGTGAAGCGTGGTTTTAAAGTTCTCGATAGCTCGGTTAGTGCGGCGATCAAGCTCTTCTTGGTTGAAAGTGAAAGTGTTCAGTTTAACTACGTTGGTCTTCATAATATTGTTTCCTCAATTTTAAGTTATTGCCGTTATGGCGTTGTTGTGGGCATAGAAGCCCGTTATCTGCACTTCGTGTGAAGAGCAAAAGCTTTAGTATTTAGTTTGTGTTGCTAAGGTCAGTAGGCTGAGAGCCAGTAAAGACGGGGCTTAGAGCACGATGTATTGTTAACTGTAATGACTATATGCGTTGTTAAGTTTTAGTTTAGAACGGTACTAACTCTGGATCATACCAAGGCTCAACAGGCGGGCTTGGCACATAGTCATCCTCAACCTGAAAGTAATTGTCTGGGTAATCGAACTCTGATCGGCACTCGGTGAACTCTCGTTCTTCGTAGAAGCTGGCAATCTGTAGAGCTTCTTTGCGACTCTCAAGCCACCAATACAAAAACTCACCGTCAATCAGGCCAACAGTGTTCAGAGCGTCTTTATTCTTCTCTGTCTGCTGGATAAATACTTCAATGTCTTCAACGACCCACGAGGCGTGAACCAGCCAGTCATCACCGTGATCGTTCCTCGAATCGTGATGATCCAAGCTGACCAGCTCCAGGTACTTGCGGAGCGTATTGCTGATTAGCTTTCGATCAGGCTTGGCACCTTGCAGGACACTGAATGCAGTGAAGGCCGCGAAGTCGCGCAGGTTGCTACCATCTTGTCCCGGCTTCAGGCGTACAGGGTTGAACCAGCACCCGTAGGCTTCACCACCGATAGCTCCGAAACCTTCTTCACCACGTTGATTCATCACCCATAGAGCCACGCACCGAACAGCAGCAGCCGTAAAGGCATAATCACTGCTCTTGGTAGGGTCTGAGCAATGCTCAGCGAAGCGCTCCAGCTCCTCCACATAGACGCAAAGGGTACGGCGTGGGGTGAGACGTAGCGTGTACAACTCCTGCTCTTGTAGCGACGCATACAGCTTGCGAAGGGCGGTCATGCCCATACGTTCCAGCTCAGCCAGAGGAACCTCACACTTAGGAAATTCCGTCTTGATCTTCTTTCCCAACCCAAACCGCTGACTCTTACGAATAGGGTGGGTCTTGGCATACTCAACCAACTTTTTACCCAGAAACGATTTAACCTTGCTCAGCACAGCTTTATCTGTAGCTTTATCATCTACAAGCCACTTGTTCTTCAAGCTGCTGCGCTTAATACAAAGACCTGCACCCTCTACCGCTGTAGCACCATGCACTTGATTGGCAAGACTGCCGCCAATGAACAGATTCTGGTGGTGAAGAAGACCTACAGTGTCCCTACCTTGAGCGGGACTAATGTGGCAGAGGTGGAACTTTGACTTCTGTTTGTCTTCGTTCCAACCATAGCATTTGAAGCGACGACGATAGACCGAGAACAGTTCTACCAGATCAACATCCGTTAAAATCTCTACTGTGCCAGCGCGCTTGCATTCACGACTGACCCACAACCATTCATCGGAGCACGGAAGATTGGCAATTCGCTTGGATGCTGTCTTAGTGTTACGGGATTGAGTACGGCACTTAACGGAGCAGTATTTAGCTGCGTATTGGCTGGTAGTGAACTCAATGTTGCAGTGTTGGCATACTTTGTTTCGTTGAACCATTATTACAATCCTCTATTGGTGGGATGTTATTTATAGCTTGCATCGCTGCATACTCTTTACTGATGAGAGTGTTTAGAAAGTGCGTAAGGCTGACTTGCTCTCCAGCACTTTCGTGCAGTGCTACAAGCTCTCGCTCTGCTCTCTCTGATAGTTTCAGTTTCATTGTTCACCTCTTTAATGGCTGGAAGCTACGTGGCACTAAGGACGGAGGCTAATGTGTTGTAGCGTGTAGTTACTACAGGTTGTAGATAAACAAAAGAAGATCGTCTTCTGTAATCTCACCCTGCCGTAGCTGCCTTACTCGGTCGGCCAAGTGAGCGACATTAGATTGCACAGAGATACCTTTGATTTGGCTGCGATCAAACAGCCATCGCCACGTAACCGGCTTAAAGAAAATTTCGTTTGGCTTACTCATTGTTTTTATCCTTCAATTGCTTATTAAGTAGATTGTTTATGGTTTCTGATACAGATGTACCTTCCCTTAGGCTCAGCCGTTGTAGCTTGTTCAGAAGTTCAAGCTCAATCAGCAGCAATTCTTTGGAGTAGGCAAGCGATCCTATATAGATTTCAGATCGCGGCATATGGGGTTGCCTCCAACATTCGCTCCAATTCCTGATTCAACATCTCCAAGGCTTCTGGACTCTTTAGCTGTTTCAGAATTGCTGAAAACTTTTCTTTAGCTTTCAAACGCTCTTGATAGTGCCTAACGCAACAGAGGTTGCTACATTTTCTGTGATTGCTACGAACCGGTTCGAACTCTTTGTTGCAGATGATGCAATTTCTCATATGATTGTTTCCTTATATTTTGGCAATAGAACCACGCAGAACAGACAAAGCCTGTAATGGGTGGGGTTTGTGTAGATTTAACGATTTAAGGGGTGAAAACCCTTAGTAAAAGAGGGTGTAGCGGTCGTTAATTTTATCGCTCCTCCTCTTGTCCGTATTCGATAACCTTTTCTAAGAGGCTGTTGTATTTAGATAATGCCTCTGAAGCACTTGCGTATACATCAGCCTCCAATTCTTTAAATGCTCTGTGGGCCGGTGCAAACAGCGGGTTAGGATGCCTGCCTTCCTGTGCCATATTACTCAACACCTCAAACGCTTCTTTAGATGTCAGCCAGTATAAGTTTGCTTTCTTGAATCTGTGCCAAGCTACAGTACAGGTATTTCCACATAATTTTGCGTGTTGCCTGTTTGCGGTGAATTGTGTTGAACACCAAACACAACGACGAGTTATTGCCATAGTCGAATCTCCTAATAAGTAATAGATTCATAAAAAAACCAATAAAAAAGGCGTAGCTCTTTCGAGAACGCCTTCACAGGAATAAAAGAAACTAACACGCACCAAACACCCAAGAGGGTGTGCACAAATTGATAGCGAGTTAGAAGCCCATCGGGGCTTTTTTGAAAGCCACCACAGCACAAGAAGAGGAGAAACAAGCTGGGGTGGTTTAGGAGGAATCTGTAAAGCTCGCATTGCACAAGCTTGGGTGTTTCGGGAGAGTGGAGAAGTCTCGCGGGTAATTTTTTCAGCCCGCCAACTTAAAGCTCTACCTTCATCTCATTCTCCCACGAAAGTTCATGTTTGTCAAGTATTAATTTATCATTCTAACTTGCGTTAGTTGTCACCTTAGTTGCCAATGCCGCATATACAGTGGGTTTCAGCTTAATGAGCTAACTTTGTCTTATATTCATTTCCGACGAACGGTCATGCTGCTAATACTTGCCAAATAGCAGACGCACGAAAGAGCAGCTATCTCCAAGAGGAGGCTACTCGTAAAATTCAAAGGTGAAGGGAGGATATTACACTACTTTTTCTATTTTGCAATAGTAGTAGTTAAATAAATGTATATAGGGAAAAGTAGTGTGTTCAATCTTCGCTGTCTTCTACCTGCATAGGCACAAGGCTAAAACGAGAACGGCGATTTACACCATCAAAACTACGGGAAACAATCGAATTACGGGGCACTTCTGTTAGACCTCTCCCCCGCCAAGATACGTTTTAGTTCTCTAACGCTTATCCCTTCCGCTGATGCTACATCTTTGAAGCTGGATGTCTTGCACAGCTCCTCAAGGCGCGTGCGCTCTGACGCTTCCCAAGCGAACTGGCGTTCACGTGTGAGCACATACTGATGGAACTCGGGTCTGATAACCTCCCCTTGTACCTCGGCTATCGCAATGCTTGGCGTAGTGAGCGGCAGGAACTCAAGTTCACCGGAAGTATCAAGGAACGAGAATATTGGCAAACCTTCCTTAGATACTCGGTAATGGACAGGTGCTTTCTTTCCCCGTAGCTCGCCAATCCGCTCTATCGCCACCTCAACATTCAAGCTCTTCAGCAAACTGTTAGCACGTGCCCTCCCCTCATATGACACCAGATCGAGACGACTGAAGAATTCGTCCTTGTTTATGATCTGCTCGCGAGCAATATCTTCTTTCAGAGAATCTCGTTCCTGCTGGTGCCTGGACAAATCTTCTTCGAGGCGTTGCATAACAGAGATGATTGAAACCGGAAGAGCACCGCTTAGATTTAAAATCTGAGATTGCAGCGATTCAATCCGCTCTTGCGCCTCCGCGATCCTGCCATCACATACTGCGATCTGACGTTGCAGCTTCCCTTGATTGCTCTGTACCAGCGCGAGGCTATCAACCTTCGCCAATATTTCCCGGAACACCTCTTCACTACGCGGCAGCAAGATCGGCTTCGCTGGGCATAGACCTTGGATGTTTCGGAAGCACCGCAAGATGCGGGAGTTCCCCCGTTTGCTGATGTGCATCGGTCCTTCGCAGATGCCGCACTGCGATACACCTTGCCAGACATTGAATCGTTTACCGGGTTTAGTAGCCTGCGACTGACGGCGAGACGAGACAGCCTGTTGAGCTGCGTAGAACTCATCCTCAGTGATGATCGGAGGATAGAAACCTGTGATGGGTGCTCCGACTGGAACACGCTTACCGTCGATAAATTGGTGCGGTTGGTACTCGCCAAGCACGGCACGATTACTCAACGTCCGAGCAATGCCACTATTTGCCCACAAGCCGGAAGCGTTCTTCCTATCAGCACTGAAAGAAGGGACACCACTTTGGTTTAGTTGAGCGGCTATCGCCCTGTGACCGTACCCGTCCTGAGCGAGCTTGTAGATGCGCTGAACGACCTCTACCCGTTCGGGGTTGGGTATGTAGCCATCCGGTGTGTAATCGAGCCACAGAGGGCGCAGCTTGCCGATAGGTAGTGATTCTGTACGGGCGCTGTCCTGCTTACGTCGCCACGCTGCTGACACTCGCTTGCCTTTGGTGGCTGACTCTTCGTGCGCCCTGCTCATCTGGACAATCGAGATAATCAGATCGAGTTCGTTATAGGCCGATGTGTAGAGTCTTCCGTCTGCCAACGTCACTACGTTGATTCCCTGATTCAACAGGTCGAGAAAACGAGGTAGAGCGTCCTTAACCCGCTCCCGGCTGAGACGGTCGAGGCTTTCGACTAGGAGTGTGCTTCCTTTGGGAATGGTGCCGTCCTGCACAAACGCAAGGAATCGAGCCAGCTCCCCCGTATCGTCAAGGTGCCGTGCCTTGTACGCCGACCTTCCTTGATCGAAGAAGCTGTATTCCTTGGCATCGACAAGTTCTAGGCCGTGCTGTGTGCAATAAGCCTCTGCTGCCTCGCGCTGACGGCGGTAGCTGTCCCCCGCTGCCTGCGTAGCATTGGAAAACCTGATGTATGAGTAAGCCCGTGGCTTCTGGTTGGCAGACACAATGCACCCTCCCTGCTAGATGGGTGGATTGTGCCAGAATGTGAAGAAGTGTTGCGCCGCCTATCTATAAACCCGAAACGAGAAAGCCGAGCACATCGGCTCGGCTTTTCCGGATCGGCATGTTTTCCTGCAACCCTTACTTCTCGACGAAGGCCCGCTCGATCAGATAGTGCCCCGGGTCGCCCATGCGCGGCGATGCCTTCAGGCCGAAGCTGTCGAGCACCGCGCTGGTGTCGGTCAGCATGCTCGGGCTGCCGCAGATCATCGCGCGGTCGTCTTCCGGGTTGATCGGCGGCAGGCCGATGTCGCTGAACAGCTTGCCGCTGCGCATCAGGTCGGTCAGGCGGCCCTGGTTCTCGAACGGCTCACGGGTAACGGTGGGGTAATAGATCAGCTTTTCCTTCAGCGCCTCACCGAAGTATTCGTTCTGCGGCAGCAGCTCGGTGATGAATTCGCGATAGGCCACCTCGTTGACGTAGCGCACGCCGTGGACCAGCACCACCTTCTCGAAACGCTCGTAGGTTTCCGGGTCCTGGATCACGCTCATGAAAGGCGCCAGGCCGGTGCCCGTGCTCAGCAGATACAGGTGCTTGCCCGGCAGCAGGTCGTCGAGCACCAGCGTGCCGGTCGGCTTGCGGCTGACCATCAGCGAATCGCCTTCCTGCAGATGCTGCAGACGTGACGTCAAGGGACCATCGGGCACCTTGATGCTGAAGAACTCCAGATGCTCTTCATAGTTGGGGCTCGCGATGCTGTAGGCGCGCATCAACGGGCGGCCACCCACTTCCAGCCCGATCATCACGAACTGGCCGTTCTCGAAGCGCAACCCAGGGTTACGAGTGGTCTTGAAGCTGAACAGCGTGTCGTTCCAGTGATGAACGCTCAGGACCCGTTCTACATTCAGATTGCTCACTTACTGATTTCCTCTAACTCGCGTGCCGACGGTGGGCAAAGGCAGTGATTGCGCTAGTTTATAGCGCCCACTAATATTCGGTAAGCAGATAATTAAAATATGTCTTATCGGTTATATAGATATGCATTTTACTTTGCGTCAACTCCAGGTCTTCGCCTCGATCGCGCGCCAACAAAGCGTTTCCCGTGCCGCCGAGAGCCTGTCCCTGTCGCAGTCCGCGACCAGCACATCACTGGCTGAACTGGAACGGCAATCCGGTTGCCAGCTGTTCGATCGCGCCGGCAAGCGCTTGTGGCTGAACGCATTGGGCCGGCAGTTGCTGCCACAGGTGGTCGCCCTGCTCGACCAGGCCAAGGCCATCGAGGACCTGCTGGCCGGCAAGACCGGCTTCGGCTCGCTGAACGTCGGTGCGACGCTGACGGTGGGCAATTACCTGGCCACGCAACTGATCGGCGGCTTCATGCAGCGCCACCCCGAGTGCCGAGTCAGCCTGCATGTGCACAACACTGCGCACATTGTCCGGCAGGTTGCCCTGCATGAACTTGATCTGGGTCTGATCGAAGGCAACTGTCAGCATCCCGATATCGAGGTGCTGCCCTGGGTGGAGGATGAGCTGGTGGTGTTCTGTGCACCGCAGCATCCGCTGGCGCGTCGGGGCACCGCGCGGATCGACGACCTGATCGACGAAGCCTGGATTCTTCGTGAGCAGGGCTCGGGTACCCGATTGACCTTCGATCAGGCCATGCGCCATCGCCCCACCAAGCTCAATATCCGTCTCGAGCTGGAACACACCGAAGCCATCAAGCGGGCCGTCGAGTCCGGTCTGGGTATCAGCTGCATTTCGCGCCTAGCGCTACGCGATGCGTTTCGCCGGGGCAGCCTGGTGCCAGTGGAGACGCCGGAGCTGGACCTGACCCGGCAATTCTTCTTCATCTGGCACTCGCAGAAGTACCAGACGGCGGCGATGCGCGAATTCATCGAGCAGTGCCAGACGCTCACCGCCGGCATTCGACGCAGTGACGAAATCGTCCTGCCCGTGATCGCCTGAGCCGGGCTTCAGTTGGTCGGGATCGAGCCCATCTGCTGCAGCAGCAGCGCAGCCTGGGTGCGGGTGCGTACACCCAGCTTGCGGAAGATCGCCGTGACGTGCGCCTTGATGGTAGCTTCCGAAACGCTCAGCTCGTAAGCGATCTGCTTGTTCAGCAGCCCGTCGCAGACCATCGTCAGCACACGGAACTGCTGCGGTGTCAGGCTGGCGAGCCCGGCGCTGGCCGCCTTGGCTTCGGCGCTGACATGGGAAGCATCCTCGATATTGCTCGGCCACCACACATCGCCGTCAAGCACTGCGCGCACCGCTTCCTGGATGGCTTCCAGCGAACTGGATTTGGGAATGAAACCGCTGGCGCCGAATTCGCGAGCGCGCGCGACGACCGAAGCGTCTTCCTGCGCCGATATCATCACCACCGGCAATTGCGGATACTGCCCGCGAAGCAGCACCAGGCCGGAAAAGCCGTAAGCCCCGGGCATGTTCAGATCCAGCAGCACCAGATCCCATTCCGCCCCCTGCTCGAGGAGCGTCTCCAGCTCGGCGATGCTCGCCGCCTCGACCAGGTGAACGTTATCGCTCAGGCCAAGCGTCAGCGCTTGCTGAAGCGCGCTACGGAACAGCGGATGATCGTCGGCGATGATTATTTCGTAAGCAGCCATTTGGCAGACCTGTAGTTTTTTTATTGGCGCTTTCATCGGCGGGCGAGCCGATGCCGGGCTGAACCGGCAAGACTCGAACTGTCGTTCAAGTGCCGGACCGGAATGATGGTATATGGCCATCAACCGAAATTCATCCTTTGCACTCATACTTTAGTCAAGCGGCGTCAGCATGCCGACCCGGGAATAAGTGGTCAAGCGCCTTGCTTTATTGCAAAGTCTGCGTCCTTTTTTCCCGACGAGCTAAAACATGCGCAGCCAAGCCCTTCGTGCCGACATCCTGATGCTGATCACCGCGATGATCTGGGGAACCGGATTCGTGGCCCAGCGGCTCGGCATGGACCACATCGGCCCGTTCCTTTTCACCGGCCTGCGTTTCGCACTGGGCGCCCTTGCGCTGCTGCCCTTGCTGCTGCAGCAAAGCCGGGGACCGCTCGCGCATGCGCCGTTCAGTGAGCGTGGCCTGCTGCTCGGCGGCCTGCTGATGGGGTTGGCGCTGACGCTGGGGATCAACCTGCAACAAGTGGGTCTGCTCTTCACCAGCGTCACCAACTCGGGGTTCATCACGGGCCTCTACGTCATCGTCGTACCGCTGCTGGGGATGATCATCGGGCAGAAGACCGGCATGGGCACCTGGCTCGGCGCGGTGCTGGCCGTAGCCGGCATGGCGCTGCTGAGCATCGGCGAGAATTTCCAGGTCGCCTCCGGCGACTGGATACAGCTCGCCGGCGCCTTCGTCTGGGGGCTGCACGTACTGCTCGTGAGCTTCTTCGTTGGCCGCCACGACGCCATCCGTCTGGCCTTCCTGCAATTCGTCACCTGCGCGGTGGTCAGCCTGATCCTGGCCGCGGTATTCGAAGAAACCAGCCTTGAGCAGATCTGGCTGGCGACACCGGCGCTGGTCTACGGCGGCGTGTTCGCCGTGGGCGTGGGCTATACGCTCCAGGTCGTGGCGCAGAAGCATGCCATCGCCTCGCACGCAGCGATCATCCTCTCGCTCGAAGCGGTATTCGCCGCCATCGCCGGCGCGATCTTCCTCGACGAAAGCCTCAGCCTGCGCGGCTACGCCGGCTGCACCCTGATGTTCATCGGCATGCTCATCGCCCAGCTCTGGCCACGCAAACCGTCGGACGTACTCGACCCTGCGCCGGCGGTCCCCACCTCGGGCGATGGCAGACCGGCCTAGTCCGCCGACAACCGCCGGTGTGCCTCGTCGTCGAGGCTGGGCACACGCTGGTACTTGGCGGCCAGGTAGTGATCGGTGAACACGTCGAGCCAGGCATCCAGTTGCCCGGCAGCATCCTCGTCGCCCGCCAGCCCCAGGCACAGCGCCGCCACCTCGGCCGTGCAGAGGTGTTCGCTGCGCTTGGAGCGACGAAGCCGGTAGCGCGAGACCAGCTCCGATTGCAGGCTCAGCACCGGCAAGCCGTTCAGGTAGGGGCTCTTGCGAAACATCTTGCGCGCTTCGGTCCAGGTCGCGTCGAGCAGAATGAACAGCGGGCGCTTGCCTGGGATTGGCTCAACGTGCGTCACCACCCGCTCCGGCTCGGCATATTCACCCGGGAAGACCACGAAGGGCTGCCATTGGGGATCGGCCAGTAGCGCCAGCAGCGCCGGCTCCACATGGGTTCGCTGCCAGGTGAAGGCGTAGGTGTCGGGCACCACGTCGGCGATCAGCCAGCCGGTGTTACTCGGTTTGAGCGGTTCCACGTCGTGCATCAGCAGGCACACGCCGCAATGCAAGCCCTCCAGGCGAGGCTGCCAGGCGCACAGGCAATGGCTCGGCAACACTCGGCAGCGACTGCAACGGGGCGCGCGTGAGCCGCGCGCCACGAAGGGTTTGCTGCTGAGGGCCAGGCGCTGGTCGCGCAGGCGGGCTACGGCATGGGGCATGAACGGGCTGCTCTGTTTCGAGGGAGGCGCATTCTAGCAGGCCATCCGCCCTGCGACTGAACCGCACCGGAGGCTTCCGGTCGAACGACGGCAGTCACTTGCGTCTGCTGCCGTTTCTCATGCGGCCACGACGAAGCCTAGGAGATCACCATGTACCGTCTGACTACCCTGCTCACTTTATGCCTCGCATGGCCCGCCGCCCACGCCGCTTCCCTGCAGGAACAGCAGCTGGGCCAGCTTCTGGACAAGGTCGCGCGCGAAAGCAGCGTCGGCACACCCCGCGCCATCAATTCCGACATCCTCGACGTCGGCTACAGCGTGGAGGGTAACGAGCTCGTCAACCACCTCAGCGTCCAGCCCCGGCACGCGGCGCAAATGCGTGATAACCCCAAGGATGTTCGCACCCAGCTCGCCGCCAGCGTCTGCAGCAACGACGGCCTGCGCCTGCTGATGGAGCAAGGCGCGGTCCTGCGCTTCGAATTCAGCGAATACGAGAGCAACAAGCCGATCACCACCGAGCGTTACAAGGCCTCCGATTGCTAGGATTCCGAAGAAACGTGATTCCCATCATGCTGCCGCCCCGCCCTCGTTGAAACGGGCGTCCAGGTCGGTCAACCTTCGGCCTTCGCCTGACTCAAGGATGGAGGCCAAGGCATGCTGGATGCCAATCAAGCGCATATCACCCTCGCCATTTCCGGCGTCGAAACCGACCTGCAGGTACTGGGTTTCGAAGGCCATGAAAAGCT
>NZ_JBLWYX010000029.1:0-24648 GCF_048266785.1 Marinobacter sp. | reverse complement strand
TCTCTGTAGTAGACGATATGACTACCTCGAATGAGGCTGGTGTTACCGTCGGCAACTGGTCTTATAGCGGTGGTGCCGATGGCCTGTCGGATGTTGCATCCGACCTGGAAAGCGGCATCAATCTGAGCTTCGATGCTGCTGGCCTGGGTGAGGCATTCACTGCAGTGCGCGAAGACGTCTACAACGCCGGCGAGTATCAGGGTGAGTTGCTAACCGTCAGTTATGCCGACGGTACCGACAGCTACACTTACTTCACCCTGTTCATGAAGGTGGATGGTACTTACCAATTTAATCTGGTCACCCCCAAGCCAACCGGCTCGGAAGGCGTGGTATTTACCAGTGTCAACGGGGGTATCGCTCCTACGCTGTGGGCGTCTCAGGTTATCAATAACTATGATGGGGCGACCGATATTCGCTTCACCGCGACCAAGAACGGCAGCACCGACGAGGTGAACTGGGGCAATCAGGGCATTGGCTCCGACAACAACCTGTTCTCAATTGGCGAAACACTGACGCTGGCGTTCTTTGACGCCACCGGTACTTCAACCCTGCCGGCGGCGGACGCGACCAAACTGGTCGACTCAGCCATCCTGACGTTCAACTTTAATGGCGGCGGCGATGACGCCAAAATCAGCATCGATGTGCTGGATGAAAACGGTGACGTGATCGCCACGTTGAATGACATCGCGCTGACCGACACCTCACCGACGATTCTGATCAGTGCCGATGATCTGAATATCGATGGTTTCTATGGCGTCACCATCAAGCACCAAGGTGGCTTTGACAGCACCCTGGGTGATGAGATTCGTCTGACCTCGATGGATATCGAAACCGCGTTGCTGCCGGAAGATACCCATCTGGACTTCGGGGTCGAGATCGTCGATGCCGATGGCGACACCGACGATGCCCAGTTCAGCGTCGACGTGAATTCACCAGCGATTGACCAGCTGATTGTTGGTACCGCCGAAGATGACACCCTCAACGCCGGGCGCGGCAACGACATTATCATCGGTGATGTTGAAGGCTCTTACAGCGTCGTTGTGCCAGATGACTACAACATTGCCCTGATGGTTGACCTGTCTGCGAGCATGACTGATGACTCCGGTACCGAGGGCAAGAGCCGACTGGAGTTGATGAAAGAATCGCTCACCAAACTGGTCAACGACCTCGGCTCGCATGGTGGTGTGGTGAACGTCCGGCTGATCACCTTCGGTGGCGATGTCGGCCAGGAAACCAGCTACTCACTGAACAGCCCGGCTCAGCTCAATGCTTTGCTGCTGGCAATTTCCGGTCTGGCAGCTTACTCGGGCTCTACCGATATGGGCGGCACCAACTACGAGGCTGTGCTGCGCGCAGCCAAGAGCTGGTTCGATACCCAGACCCCCGGTACGCCTGACTTTGAAAACCTGGCGCTGTTCCTGACCGATGGTAACCCGACATTCCATCTGAACAGCAGCGGTAACCCGACCGATGGCGGCAGTGGCAACAGCACTCAGTACTGGGATCTGGCTGATGCAGTAAGCGCCATGGCCTCGCTGGTGGGGCAGTCCTACAGCGTCAAGGTCAATGCCATTGGCATTGGTGACGGCAGTAATACGGACTACCTCCGCTTCTTCGACAACACCAATAACACAGGCAATGACTCGGTTTGGATCGATGGGTCGCGGATCAGAGGGCCGGTCGGCGAGGTTCAAAACGTCGATACCGCAGAGGATCTGGAGCTGGCTCTGGACAGCAGCGTGACCGTGGTACCGAAGGTTGGTGATGACACCCTGGTCGGCACAGCCGGTGATGACATCATCTATGGCGACACCGTCAGCTCGGACAGCCTGGGTACCGACTACGCCGGTATGGGCTATCAGGGTGTTGTCGATTACCTGACTGACACCCTCGGCCATGCGCCCAGCACCGAAGAAGTCATCGCGCTGCTGCGGGCCAACCCGCTGGACTTCTATGACCAGACCACCACCGAAGGTGGGGCCGATACCATCACTGCTGGTGCTGGTAACGACCTGCTGATGGCCGGTGCCGGCGACGACGTGCTGATCGGTGGTCAGGGCAATGACATCCTCTACGGCGGCCTCGGCTCTGACACCTTCGTCTGGCAGAGCGGTGATGCCGGCGCGGTTGGCACCCCGGCAGTCGACATGGTCATGGACTTCTCCCTCGGGACCGACGTGCTTGACCTCAGTTCGCTGCTGGGCGATATCACTCCCTCTGAAATTGCTGACTATCTGCAGGTCTCCAGCGTCTCGGTTTATGGCGTGGCTAGTGCCCAGCTCAATATCAGCACTACAGGCGATATTGCCAGCGGTGCGGATCAGGTGATTCTGGTCAAGGGGCTCAGCGTGTCTGATATCAACAGCATGCTGGCAGGCCCGGATCCGAGCCTGATTGTCTAAGCGTCAGTAAAAGCAAGGGCCAGGGGCCGACATCGGGTGACGACCGGTGTCGGCCCTTGTTCTATAGTCGCTGTATCAATCCAGCCTCCGGCAGAAGGGGAGTGCATGTACGTCAAGCGTGACACCGATGGCGCAATCAGCGCGATTTCCAGCGAGGCCGGCAACGGCTTCTCCGAATGGCTGGCCGATGACGCAAGGGAACTGATGGAGTGGCAGCAGGGCCGCTCGATGAAGGAAAGCCTGCAACGTCTTCAAGGCAGCGATGCCGATATGATCCGGGTGCTGGAAGACCTGATCGAAGTCCTGTTGCAGCGTGGCGTCATTCGCATCACCGACCTGCCAGAAGCCGCCGTCGCCAAACTCAACAGCCGCTCCGCCGAACGGGCAAAGCTCAGTGAACTGAGCGGCCTGATCGATCAGGACGAGCTGGATGTGCTGATCTAGCTCACCCCGTCACTCCCATCTTTTCCTCTCATCCCCGCGAAGGCGGGGATCCAGCGACCCCGGGTACTAACCGGGCACATGGGTTACACATCAAACCGCATCATGCCAATCACCGACACTACCTGCGTCCTCAAGGCTCGCCACACGTCGTGACCGGGTTCGCCGAATCGCCCGGCATATCCGTTTATGATCCGGGGCTTGCAATACGCCGCCGGATTGCGGCAACAGCATACTAACAACCAGGCAAAAGGAATTTGCTGATGAACCAACACCCCTATCCGCGGGTGCAGCACCATGGCGCGGTCAACGGCGTGACCGGGTCCTGCCACCAACTGTGGATGACACCCGCCGACAGCCTGCTGATCGACTGCGGGCTATTCCAGGGCGCCGAGACCTCCGGCGCCGGTGCCGGGCAGGACCAGCTCGCCATCGAGTTCCCCCTCGACTCGGTTCATGCCCTGCTGCTCACCCATGTCCATGTCGATCACGTGGGGCGCTTGCCCTGGTTGCTGGCAGCCGGCTTTGATCGGGCTGTTCATGCCACCGAGGCATCGGCATTGCTGCTGCCTGCCGTGCTTGAGGATGCCTTCCGGGTAGGCGTGCGCCCGGATGCTGCGCTGGCCTCGCGTTATGTCGCCGTCGTCTCCGCGTTACTCCAGGGGCACACCTACGGGCAGTGGGTCAGCCTCATCACCCGTGGCGACCTAATCTGTCGGGTGCGCTTCCAACCGGCCGGGCATATTCTCGGGTCGGCCTATGTTGAAATCGATATCGACTATCCGCCGGAACAGCGCAGCCAACGTGTGGTCTTCTCCGGCGATCTTGGTGCCGCCGGCGCACCCCTGCTCGAACCGCCCCAGCCACCCGAGCGCGCCGATTTGCTGATACTGGAAAGCACCTACGGCGACCGTCTGCACGAAGATCGCGCCACCCGGCGTGCCCGCCTGCAGCGGGTGCTGGAACAGGCGCTGGCCGATGGCGGTACCGTGATCGTGCCGGCCTTCAGCATTGGCCGTACGCAGGAGCTGCTCTATGAACTCGAAGGCATCATGCATGACAACCCCGAGTGGCAGCATATCCCCGTCATTCTGGATGCGCCGCTGGCCGGGCGTTTTACCGCCCTGTACCGCGAGCTGCGCCAGAGCTGGAACGCAGAAGGGCAGGCACGTCTTGCCGCCGGCCGGCGACCGCTCGGCTTTGATCAACTGCTTAAGGTGCAGACTCATGCCCAGCACCAGCGGATGCTTAACCGGCTGGTCAGCACCCGCCAGCCGGCCGTGGTGATTACCGGCAGCGGCATGTGCAATGCCGGCCGGGTGGTCAATTACCTCAAGGCCATGCTGGGTGATGTACGGCACAACGTCGTGTTTGTCGGCTACCAGGCCAAAGGCACACCCGGACATGCCATCCAGCAATACGGCCCCGCCGGTGGGTATGTTGAACTCGACGGTCAGCGTTACACCATCCGCGCCGGTGTTCATTCACTGGGAGGCTATTCCGCCCACGCCGATCAGGCCGGGCTGATAGCCTTTGTGCGCGACATTCCGGTTGCGCCGCGGGAAGTGCGTCTGGTTCACGGAGACGCAGCAGCCAAAGCCGAATTGGCTGCGCAGCTGCGGGCTGATGCCAAAGCGCAGGACCGGTCGCTGAACGTTGTGATTGCAGACTGACCCTGGGTCAGCCACCACGGACGCGACATGTCGCGTCCCTACGGCTCGTGCCAGATACGTCGGTGCGTCGCAGAAAACCATCCCGCGCACCGCCCTTTGTCGCGGCACAGCGTGCTGTGCCCAATGTGCACCCAACCCGACTGTAGGGCCACGACATGTCGTGGCCACCGCCACCCCGAACGCGACATCTCGCGTCCCTGCGGCTGGTGCGAGACACATCACGGCGTCGCAGAGAATCATCCCGCGCACCGCCCTTTGTCACGGCACAGCGTGCTGTGCCCAATATGCACCCAACCCGAATGTAGGGCCACGACATGTCGTGCCCGCCAGCACCGCCACCACGGACGCGACATCTCGCGTCCCTGCGGCTGGTGCGAGACACATCACGGCGTCGCAGAAAAACATCCACCGCCCGTCGTAGGGCCACGACATGTCGTGGCCGCCCCCTCCGCAACGACAGCCCCTCAACCATTCGTCGTACACTGCGTGCGAATCATTCTCGATAATCCATTTGTATTATTGCCCGAACATACGTTTTGGCTGTTAGAATCCCGGCGCAAACCAGCGTCAAAATGTTGCTTGCATCATCTTTGACTCACTGGTTATGATCCCGCCTCTCGTCAAAAGCTGGTGGCAATAAGCCATCTGTTGAGCTGCTTCGAGACGCATGCCAGACGTGTTCAGGCGACATCAGGATGATCCTGAAGATGTGAGCCAATCGCGGTTTTCAGCGTTTGTTTGTGCAAGTGGATAATCAGTGCTGAACCATGCGGTTGCGCTTTGCTCGAACGGCAATCGACTGCCCCTCGTGACGGGACACGAGTCTTGCAAAGGAAGATTGACGGTATGTGCGGAATTGTTGGTGGCATCGCCACGCGTGACCTGACCCCGGTTCTGCTGGAAGGGTTGCGGCGGCTGGAGTATCGCGGTTACGACTCGGCCGGCATTGCCGCGCTGGATGCGGCCGGAGCGGTGAATCGTGCCCGCTCCACCGGCAAGGTCGCCGAGCTTGAGCAACGGCTCGCCCGGCAACCGCTCACGGGCCAACTGGGCATCGCCCATACCCGCTGGGCAACCCACGGCAAGGCCAGTGAGCAGAACGCCCACCCGCATTGTTCCGACCGCCTGGCTATCGTCCACAACGGTATCATCGAGAATCACCACCCGTTGCGCCTGCAGCTGCAGGAACTTGGCTACGTATTCACCTCCGAGACCGACACCGAAGTGGTCGCCCACCTGCTGGCTCACCACTACGGCCGTCAGCAGAACATGCTCAGCGCTCTGCGTTGCACGCTGGCCGAACTGCGCGGCGCCTTCGCCCTCGGCATCATCCATCAGGATGAACCCGACACCCTGTATTGCGCCCGCATGGGCAGCCCGTTGGTCATCGGCGTCGGCAGCGGCGAGCATTACATCGGCTCCGACCCTCTGGCCCTGCTGCAGGTGACCGACCGCTTCATCTATCTGGATGAAGGCGAACACGCCCGGCTGACCCGCGACGACTGCCAGATCTGGAACAGGCAGAACCAGCTGGTCCAGCACGCTGTGCAGCAATACCAGCACGCGGCCCTGAGCATGGATAAGGGCGAGTATCAGCACTTTATGCTCAAGGAAATCTTTGAGCAGCCCGCCGCCATCGCCGACACGCTGGATGGCCTGCTCGCCGATGATCATGTCTTGACCGCCGCCCTGGGCCCCGGGGCTGAAAGCCAGCTGCCGCTGATCCGCAATATTCACATCGTCGCCTGCGGCACCAGCTACCACGCCGGTATGGTTGCCCGCTACTGGATAGAAGAGCAGACGGGCCTGCCCTGTCAGGTCGAGGTCGCCAGCGAATACCGTTACCGTCAGGTCTGTGTGCCCGAGGGCACCCTGTTGATCGCCATCTCCCAATCCGGAGAAACGGCCGATACCCTGGCCGCGTTGCGCTATGCCCGCGAGCAGCAATATCTTGGCACCCTGGCGATTTGCAACGTGCCGGGCAGCTCCCTGGTGCGTGAGGCAGACTGGCGGCTGCTGACCCATGCCGGCCCTGAAATTGGTGTGGCCTCCACCAAGGCGTTTACCACCCAACTCACCGCATTGCTGTGGCTGACCACCGCCTTGGCCCAGGTGCGTGAGCGCGCCCCTGAAATCATCGCCGCCAATGTGCGCGCCCTGCGCAGCCTGCCGGCCCGCATCAGCGACACACTGGAGCTGGCCCCGGCGATTGCCGAGCTGGCAAAGCAGTTTCAGGCAAAGCACCACGCCTTGTTCCTGGGCCGCGGGCCGCATTACCCCATCGCGATGGAAGGGGCGCTCAAGCTCAAGGAAATTTCCTACATTCACGCAGAAGCCTACGCCGCCGGCGAACTGAAACACGGCCCGCTGGCCCTGGTCGACGACGACATGCCCGTCGTCAGCGTCGCCCCCAGCGACAGCCTGCTGGATAAGCTCAAGTCCAACCTGCAGGAAGTCCGCGCCCGCGGCGGGCAATTGATCAACTTCGCCTGCGAACGCGCCGTGCTTGATGACGGCGAAGGCATCACCCATATCGCCATGCCCTGGGTGTACGAAACGGTTTCTCCGATTCTGTACACCATTCCGTTACAACTCCTTAGCTACCATGTTGCCCTGATCAAGGGCACGGACGTGGACAAGCCCCGTAATCTGGCCAAGTCGGTCACGGTGGAGTAAGTGGTGGCAACACCTATGAATAATAGCTAGCTTGTTTTAGTGATCTTGAGCGCGGGGCTGCATGTCACATAAAAAAATCTTCAAAAACACCTTGGCGCTTTATCTGCGCCAGATAATTATCATCCTCATCACGCTTTACTCGATGCGGGTGATTCTGATCGAGTTGGGTGTGGAGGATTACGGTATTTACAGTGTGGTTACCGGATTCGTCACTTTGTTGGCATTCCTGCCCGGCAGCATGGCGAGTGCGACGCAGCGATTTTTCGCTTTTGCCATGGGGAAACAGGACCCGGAACGCCTGCAGCAGACATTCAGCGTGAACCTCGTCATGTACATCGCGATCGCGCTCCTCGCTTACACGTTGCTTCAGACGGTAGGGCTCTGGTACGTCGGCGAGCATCTGAAAATGCCCGATGAGCGCGCCAGTGCTGCATTGGCGCTATATCATTACGCGTCACTGTCCTTTGTATTCTCTATTTTTACCGCGCCATTCATCGCCATTTTGATTGCGCATGAAGACATGCATCTGTATGCCATGATTTCAGTGGTGGATGCTGTTCTGAAGCTTGCAGCGGCAATATCCTTGGCTTATGTCAGCTATGACCTGCTGGTGTACTACGGCATTGCGTTGCTTGCTGTTTCGGTCGTGATCGCTTGCGCCTATGTGGCAATTTGTCTTAAACGCTACGCGGAGTGCCAGCTACGTAAGCTCTACTGGAGCAGCCGTCTGCTCAAAGAAATCTGGAGCTTCACAGCGTGGACACTGCTGGGACAGATCAGCACCGTGTTTCGCAATCAGGCGGTGACGGTGCTGGTGAACCAAATGTTCAACCCGGCTACCGTGGCTGCGCGAGCAATTGCCCTTAGCGTTGCTGGTCAGGTCGCCGTTTTCTCCAACAACCTCAATACCGGCCTTTATCCGCCGATCATCAAAAGCTACGCCGCAAATCAAAGGGATGAAATGGCAGGTTTGGTCTTTAATGGTTCCAAGCTGACATTCTTCCTCATGTGGATGTTTGCTCTGCCTATCATGCTGGAGATGGAAACTATTCTTCGTATCTGGTTGGAGACGCCGCCGCCAGAAGCGGTTTTGTTTACCCGGCTGGCGATTGTCGAATCGCTGATTATGGCGCTGAGCATGCCGCTGGCTACCGCAGCTCGGGCTCCTGGGCGAATGGCGCTGTATGAAACGGTGCTCGGCAGCATTCAGATAGCGATATTTTTTATGTCGTGGTGGGTGTTGAGCCTTGGCTACGCGGCAGAGTCCGTCTTCTATGTTGCGATACTTGCAAATCTGCTGATGTTCAAAATCCGCTTGCTTCTGGTTCACCGCTTAACGCGGCTGTCTGTGAAGGGGTTCTATCAGAAGGTGGTAATGCCGGTGCTGGCTGTGCTCGTGATTTCAGCGGGTATAAGTTATGCCCTTTTTTATTTTGCAACGGAAAGCCTCCTCAAGTCGGCGCTAACCGTGATCTTTTCAATGACTTTTTCAGTGCTGGCTATGTATTTTCTAGGTTTAGATAAATTTTGGCGAAAAAAAGTGTTAGGCGTCCTCGTTAATAAAGTCTCAAAGATACGGTGGGCATAGATGAAAGTTTTAATACTCGGCGGTACAGGTGCTATGGGGCGGCATCTTGTGCGCATGCTTGACGCAAAAGGTAATCAGGTATTTGTGACATCACGAACCCGTTCAGGTGATGACGGTAACGTACAGTATCTCAAAGGCAACGCCAGGGATCAGGCTTTTACGGCAAGCCTGCTGAGCCAGAGCTGGGATGCGATAGTTGATTTCATGGTGTATGGCTCTTCTGAGTTTAATCAGCGTTATAAATATTACCTAGACTCGACGCGTCAATACGTTTTTCTGAGTTCTGCACGCGTATACGCCGAATCAGATGAGCCGATAACAGAGTCGTCACCGCGGTTGCTTGATGTTACGACTGACACCGATTATCTGAAAACAGATGAATACGCTCTAGCAAAGGCCAGGCAAGAAGACCTGCTTTTCAAAAGCGGTAAAAAGAACTGGACAATTATACGTCCCTATATCACCTATGATGATGAGCGATTGCAACTAGGTGTTCTTGAAAAAGAGGAGTGGCTCTATCGTGCGCTTCAGGGGCGCACGATAGTTACTGCTAAAGATATCCAGGCGAAACGCACCACGCTAACTTCAGGTGAGGACGTTTCCAGAGTCATGGCCTCGTTGATAGGAAATGAGGACGCTCTCGGAGAGGCGTTCCATATCACAGCTGATCAAGACCTGGCCTGGAACGAAATATCTGAAATCTATATGCGGATTCTGCATCAGCAGGGTGTCAACGCAACACTTGTTGAGCAAGAGTTAGGTCAGTTTCTAACTTGGAGAAGCGGCAAATATCAGGTTGTATATGACAGGTTATATGATCGAATATTTGACAATAAAAAGATTGGTGGATTTGTAAATACAAGGGGTTTTATTGCTCCACAAGCCGGTCTTGCTCAGTGCCTTGAACGCTTTCTTCAAGGTCAATCTTACGCCTTCAAGACGCTGAATTGGCGGGAAGAAGCCCTCAAAGATAGAGCTGTAAATCAATGGGCACGTTTAACAGAGCCTGACAAGCTGAAACAGCAGATTATTTATAACTTGTTTAGAATCCTGCCAAAGGTTGGAAGGCTGATAGCTAGATGAAATTTTATTCAACAACTGAAAAAAATGCACTGATCGTTATTTCACTGCTGAAAGCCCACGGGATACGTTTTGTAATAGCGTCACCTGGGACTACTAACTCTGCGTTCGTAGGTAGCATCCAGAATGATCCATCTTTCAAGGTTTTTTCCGCAGTAGATGAGCGATCTGCTGCATACATGGCTTGCGGCCTTGCGGCGGAAACTGGAGAGCCCGTAGTGATCAGTTGTACCGGTGCAACCGCATCAAGAAACTATGTCCCAGGCATGACTGAAGCCTTTTATCGAAAGCTCCCAGTCTTGGCTATCACCTCGATGCAGCCTATCGCGCGCGTTGGCCACCATGTGGCTCAAGTTGTTGATCGCAGCCGCATTCAGGCTGATGTTGCGAGGTTGAGTGTGCGCCTCCCGATAGTCAAGGATGAGGAAGATCAGTGGGAATGCGAAATTAATGTTAACAAGGCAATTCTTGAACTGAGTCGGCATGGAGGCGGGCCCGCACACATCGAGCTGCCGACGACATACGCGCTGCCTTTCACTGAAAAGGAAAGCTTGCAGTGCCGAGTGATTAATCGGTTCACGTTGACCAGTGCACTGCCAGGTCTTGACGCCAACAAGCGTGTAGCGGTGATGATAGGCGCGCACAAGAACTGGACTGCTGAAGAAACAAAGGCGCTGGAGGAATTTTGCGAACACTACAACGCAGTTGTTTTCGGTGATCATACCAGTGGCTACAAAGGTAAGGGGCGGCTACAGTTTTCACTCGCAGCTGCTCAAGAACTGCACAGCAAGGCAGAGCTTAAGCCGGATATAACACTGCATATTGGCGAGATCACCGGAGACTATCCCTTGCTTGGGATGGCCGGAAAAGAAGTATGGCGTATTAGCCCGGACGGCGAGATAAGAGACACATTCCGTCGGCTGCGCTATGTATTCGAAATGCCTGAATCGTCTTTTTTTCAGCACTACGCAGATAAAAGTAACCAGGCGGGCACTGATTCATATTATCGGCAATGTGAGTCATTTCTAAACACTGTACGGCAAAAAATTCCAGAGTTGCCGTTTTCAAATGTCTGGCTAGCCTCAAAAATGGCGGCGAGGATCCCCTCCGGATCGGCCATTCACTTCGGCATCCTTAACAGCCTGAGAACCTGGAATTTCTTCCAGCTCCCTGACACAGTTTCCTCCTTCTCCAACGTAGGGGGGTTCGGGATTGATGGTGGTGTATCTACTCTATTGGGCGCTTCACTGGCTGACGCCAAGAAGCTCTACTTTGGAGTGATTGGGGATCTAGCCTTTTTCTATGATCTTAACGCCATTGGTAACCGTCACACGCCAAATAACCTTCGTATTCTTTTGGTCAATAACGGCAAAGGCATAGAGTTCCGCTTGTACAATCATCATGCGTCTCACTTTGGGGAAGATGGTGACGAATTTGTAGCTGCGGCGGGGCACTATGGAAATAAGTCAAAAAGTCTTGTTAGAGATTTCGCTGAAAATCTGGGGTTTGAATATCTGACTGCGAGCAATAAAGAAGAATTTGAAGCCTGTTATCAGCGATTTCTCGATCCTGTGTTAACAGGTCGGCCAATGTTATTTGAGGTTTTTACTGATAGTGATGAAGAAAGTAGAGCGCTACAGGTTATGCACCAGTTAGAGGTTAGCGCAGACGGAAAGGCAAGGCAGCTGGCTCGAAAAGTACTTGGTAGAAAACGCATTGCCACAGTTAAAAAAATTTTAAAAGGTAAGTCATGAAGATTGCCATTATGACCCAGCCGCTTGGACGTAACTATGGCGGAATAATGCAGGCATGGGCTCTGCAGCAGGTGTTAGAGGCCGCTGGACATGCTCCGGTAACAATAGATCGACGGCATGACCGTAAAGGGAGAATTTACAACCTTGTTCGAATGAGTAAGCGCGCGGTTAAAAAGGCAGTAGGGCGTTGGAGTGTACCTTTGAATTTCGAGCGCTATATGCCAGAGATTTTGTTTAATACTCGGAATTTCATTGAGAAAAATATTGTTTTGTCCGAACCATTATTTTCTACTGCAGACCTAAGGTGCCATTTCAGTCGTGAGCAGTATGATGCAGTGATTGTGGGTAGCGATCAAACATGGCGGCCTAAATACTCACCAAATATCTATAATTTTTTTCTCGATTTCTTAAGCGATAGCAATATTAAGCGTTTGGCTTATGCAGCATCTTTTGGGGTTGATGATTGGGAGTTTTCTCCAACCCAGACTGAACGATGCATGGCTTTGGTGAAGAAGTTCGATGTAATTGGAGTGCGTGAATTAGCAGGTGTGGAATTATGTGAGCAGCATCTGGGTGTGTGCGCCAGTCATGTGCTTGACCCAACTCTCTTGTTGGATAAAGAAAATTATCAGAGAATGCTCATAGGTAAGCAGGTTTTAGAAAGTAAAGGTGTTTATACTTATATTCTGGATCAGTTGTCGTGGAAGAGTCAGGTTGTTGATCACGTCTCAGAGTTGCTGTGTTTGCCTGTTTACAGAAATCAGGCAAATAGTAGTATGGCGCAACTAAAATCTTCGAATATTAGTGATTATGTGATGCCCTCCGTCAAAGGATGGGTTAAGGGGTTTTTAGAGGCAGACTTTGTCGTTACTGATTCTTTTCATGGGATGGTTTTTTCAATTATTTTCAATAAACCGTTTGTGGCGTTGGTTAACTCTGGTCGTGGTGCCTCGAGGTTTTATTCTTTGGCGAATCAACTTGGTTTGTCTGGCAGATTGGTTACCTGCTTTTCTAAGGAAGAAATACAGGCGGTTGTGGATGTCCCAATTGATTATAAGGCTGTAAATAATAATCTTGATTTAGCGCGTAAACAATCAGAAAGGTTTCTTTATGAAAGTCTATCTGAAGGCTAAGGTCTGTTTCTGTCTGGCAATCTATCTTTGGTTTATAGGGATGATGTGAGGGGGTCTATGGTGGAAAAAAGTCGCCTGCCCCTTGTCTCTATTGTAGTGCCATTTTTTAATCCAGGGGCGTACTTTGATGAGCTTCTTGATAGCCTAGCCAGCCAAGACTATAAAAATCTTGAGGTTGTGCTAGTTGATGACGGCTCAGACGAACTCTATTCCTTTGTTGCAAAGAGATTTGTGGATGCTGGTATTAACAGGCAGGTTATAAGAAAGGATAACGGTGGTGTTGCTTCTGCGCGTCAAGTAGGTGTAGATGCGGCAAATGGCGAGTACATAATTCACGCAGATGCCGATGATATTTTGCCAAGGAGCGCTATTTCAAAGCTTGTTCATGCTGCGTTGGCGATGGATTCTGATATTGTAATAGGTGGTTATACGGTTCTGTATAGAGGCCGAAGAAAATATATAGGTGTTGACTCTAGTTTTTTGGCGTCAGAGTTCTTAGAGGGGTTGCTGCTTGGTAGGTATCACGCGTCGTTATGTAATAAGCTAATAAGGAGATCATGTTATAAGGGTGTGCGGTTTGAATCTGGCATTAATTATATGGAAGATAAGCTGCTTCTCGCAAAGATGTTAAGGGGCGGAAATCTTCGTTTAGGTTGTTTGGACGAGTCTGTTTATGTATACAGACTGAGTAGCGGTTCAGCCACGATGAATATGACTCCCCAGACTATTGAGCAGTCTGTTGCTGTGGTTTCGAAAATTGTTGATCTATACGCTAATGTTTTACCAAAGCGAGTATTAGATTTTTTGTTGGCGAGGCAAAGGGCTTTCGCAATATATCAGTTTGCAAAGAATGGAATTAATATTTTTGAAATAAGCGATTTGAGTTTGATTGGAGAGCGAAAAATATCTTTAACTTATAGGGTTGCGATAATTTTATCCGCTTTTCGATCGGTCTTTTTGATTAAATGGTTGCATTCGATACGTCGCCTTCTTTAGGTTTTCCCTGGCGCACTTGTCTTTCTGTATTTGAAGTTGGTTAGTTCATAGTGTTTTTTGGGGTTGCTTTGATTTTTAGTCGTGGTTTCTTGGTTATCTTTTTTATATGTTTTTGTTGCGGCAAAATTTGAATTCTTAAGATCTGTATCTTCAGTGGCTTTTATGCTTTTTAACGCTTTTCTGAAAAGCTAATTTAGTGGGGTGTATGAAAATTCTCTTTGTGATAACTGGTCTTGGGATGGGTGGCGCGGAAAGCCAAGTGGTAAATCTATCTGACGCGCTCAGTTCGCGAGGGCACAGCATTACAATCGCATACATTCTTAAGCCAATGATAGTCCAGCCTAAGTCTGATCAAGTGGATGTCATCTGGTTAGGCGGTAGTAAATCCGTATTGGGCATGATAAAAGCTTTTCGCAGAATGCTCGGTTTGGTGCACAGAATTAAGCCTGACGTAGTTCATAGTCATATGTATCATGCAAACATGCTATCTCGACTTGCTCGGTTCTTTTGCGATGTGCCACGCCTAGTTTGCACCGCTCATAGTGTCGATGAGGGCGGCATTTCACGAATGTTAATGTACCGTTTGACAGACAAATTTGCTGACGAGTTTACGAACGTTAGTCAAGAGGCAGTACGGTCCTTCGAGAGGAAAGGAGCTGCACATATTGGTCGCATGAGGGTTGTGCACAACGGGATCGATACTAATCGCTTTAAGTTTGATTTAAGCGCTAGGGGACGTATTAGGGCTGAGTTAGGTATTGACTCACATAAGGTGTTTATAAGTATAGGCCGGTTTCATGCAGCTAAAGATTATCCTAATCTGCTGAAGGCATTCTCTTTGGTTTGCGAGGTGAATGACAATTGCCATCTATTAATTGTTGGGGATGGTGAGCTTAGAGGAATTGTTGAGCAGGATATAAAAAAATATTGTTTGGGTGACAAGGTGACACTGCTTGGGGTTCGGACAGATATTCCTGAGCTGCTTTCATCTGCAGATGTTTTTGTACTCTCATCGGCTTGGGAGGGACTCCCACTTGTAGTTGGTGAGGCAATGGCTTGTGAGAGGATTGTTGTATCCACCGATGCAGGTGGAGCCAAGGAGTTTCTTTTGGACTTCGAATATCTTGTTCAGCCAAGGCGTAGCTATCAGTTGTCCACCTCTATGTCTAAGGCTCTGTTATTGAGTGATACTGATGCTGCATTAAAAGGGCGGATGTCTAGGGAAAGAATAATTAAGTGCTTCAATGTTGAAAGCGTGGTAGATGTTTGGCTTTCTATTTATGGTGTGATTTAATTTATTTGTATAATTTGTTGGGTTGAACGAAAAGATACGGGCGGAATTATGTATGTGGGCGGTGTTGCTAATATTCCTGGTTTTGGTTTTTCTATATAATTTTCGCAAGCAAAGCTTTGATTCCTTGTTTGTTCTTTTTGCTGTTTTTTATATTTGTATTTTCTTTGTTTATCCACTTTATATAGTTGAGAGTGGAGCTGGATCTTATTATCTTAATAAGCTTTTGGGGAGTCTGGACTATCAAAGGGTTTTTTGGTCATTTACTTTTTTTGTTTTCGGCTTCCTGGTTGTCGATATGCTTAGGCTCGTGTCTATCCAAAAGTTTGTAAGGCTTCAAAGTGAGCCGGCTATATCTTCTGATATTTCACTTGTTAGACCACGGATGCGGGTTGGTCGAGGGTTTTGGTTTTTATTTGTAGTGGTTGTGTTTGGCCTTATGGTAGGAATTTTAGACAGTGATCGAGCTGAACAAGGATATTTGATTAGGCAAGGTGCATTAGAGGGTAGTAGGCTGGAGTTTTTGTTGGGTATTGTTTTTGGTGCATTGAGTTTTAGTGTCTTTTTTGCTGCTACTGCAGCGAAAAAGAATTGGATTGTCCTTATTATCGCTCTTCTTATGCTGATTAGTGTTTTTTCTGCGGCAACTGGTAGGGCTGGGGTTTTGGTTTTTTTCTCTCTTTTATTTGTTCACTACGCCAGGGTCAGGGTTCGTTATTTCTTACTTGTGGCGTTTGTGGTTTTTCCCTTGCTCGTGCCACTATTGGTTAATATGAAGATGGTAATTGCTAGCATTGCGATAAATAGGGAGATTCCGGATATCTTCGCATATTATCGCTCGGGGTTGACGTATGATGTTGTGCTTAGCAATTTTGGACACCCTTTAATGTCGCTTCTCTTTGTTGATGATTTGATAGAGCTTGTGGGCTTTCGGTACTTTTATGATTATCTGCAGGGGGGGTTGTTTTATTTTCGTGTGTTTGGTGTCGATTTAGGTGATTCGTTGACGTATTACAATACCGAGGTTTTTTTAGGTGCTCGTGAATCTATTGTGCCTCCGGGCTATCTCGCATTTGGTTATGTTCAGCTGGGCTATTTTGGGGTTTTTGTATCTGGTATTTTTTACAGGTTTATTGGTAAATTTTCTGGTTTTGTTTTCAAGGCTTATGGAGATGAAGGTAATAATGCATTGAAGTTTTATTTTGCAAATGCAGCTGCTTACACGTTCTATGTTGGTGAGACTAGAACTATGATTATTACCTTTTTTCTTCATATGCTTGTTTTTTATTGCTCATCAAGATTTATGTTTAAAAAGTGTTGAGTGTTTTGTTTTTTTTCTTTATATGTTTCGGACTTACTCTGTCCGTGCGCATGTGTTGCTTGTTTTTCTTCTATATGTTCTTGTTGGGTCATGTTGGCCTTGAATTTGTTTTTTATATACTTTAAGGTTTTGTTGTTTTGGAGGTTATATGATGCTTCTTTCGGATGGTGTTGGGGGTGACGTGGCAGTTATTGGTATGGGTTATGTTGGTTTGCCTCTTGCAGTTGCTTTTGGAAGTAAGCGCCCTGTAGTGGGTTTTGATATTAATCGGAACCGTATTGCGGAGCTAAAGAAGGGGCGTGATCGAACTCAGGAGGTCACTTCGTTCGAGTTTTCTTTGGCGCGATATTTGACGTTTACTGATGAATTGAGCGACCTTGCAAAGTGTACGGTTTTCATTGTTACCGTGCCGACACCGATCGACAATTTCAAAACACCTGACTTAACCCCCCTTGTTAATGCTAGTGAGAGCCTCGGGAGTGTACTCAAGAATGGTGATATAGTTATTTACGAGTCAACGGTTTATCCCGGTGCAACTGAAGAAGTCTGTGTGCCAGTGCTGGAGCGGGTATCTGGCTTAAAGTTTAATAAGGATTTTTTCGTAGGCTACAGTCCTGAACGTATCAACCCAGGGGACAAAGAACACCGTGTGCACAACATTGTTAAGGTAACCTCTGGCTCAACGCCTGAAGTTGCTGAGCTGGTTGACAAGCTCTATCGAGAGATTATTCAGGTGGGTACACACAAGGCGCCTTCGATTAAGGTTGCTGAGGCGGCCAAGGTGATTGAAAACACTCAGCGTGATGTCAACATTGCTCTGGTTAATGAGTTGGCGCTTATCTTTAACAAGATGGGTATTGATACTCAGGCAGTACTCGAGGCAGCTGGTACTAAGTGGAATTTCTTACCGTTTCGTCCGGGTTTGGTTGGTGGCCACTGCATTGGGGTAGATCCTTATTATTTAACGCACAAGGCGCAAGCGATTGGTTATCATCCTGAGATGATCCTCGCTGGGCGGCGTATCAATGACGGCATGGGAGAGTATGTCGTTAGCCAATTAGTTAAAGCGATGGTTAAGGCGTCGATTGGTGTTGCTGGCGCCAAAGTTCTTGTGATGGGGTTAACCTTTAAGGAAAACTGTCCTGATCTGCGCAATACCCGTGTAGTCGATATTGTTTCTGAGTTGGAAGATTACGGCGCAGTGCCCGTTGTCTATGATCCTTGGGTGGATTCCGCTGAGGCACAGCATGAGTACGGAATTATTCCGGTAAGTGAGCCAGAAGCCGGTAGTTATGACGCTATTATTCTCGCCGTGAGCCACCAGCAATTCAAAGCTATGGGTGTCGACGCAATTCGAGCGCTGGGCAAAAGCAATCATATTTTGTACGACCTGAAGTACCTGTTCTCCGCCGACGAAAGTGATTTGAGATTGTGACCATGACTGCATATCAAAAGCTCTGTGCTGTTCTATCGTCGCAGCCCAAAACTTGGCTTGTAACCGGCGTTGCGGGGTTCATCGGCTCCAATCTCCTTGAAACCCTGCTTAAGCTGAACCAGCGAGTCGTAGGTCTGGACAACTTTGCGACAGGTTACCAGCAGAACCTCGACGAGGTTCGTCGCTTAGTCTCACCCGATCAGTGGCGGCGTTTCAGGTTCATTGAAGGCGATATTCGTGATCTGGAGGATTGCCGCAGGGCTTGTGAAGATGTTGATTACATATTGCACCAGGCTGCACTTGGCTCGGTTCCACGCTCTATTGATGATCCTGTTGCTACCAATGCCACCAATATCGATGGTTTTTTGAATATGTTGGTAGCCGGAAGGGATGCCGGCGTGAGTAGCTTCACATACGCGGCCAGCAGTTCGACGTATGGCGATCACCCTGCGTTGCCCAAGGTGGAAGAGAATATTGGCAAGCCATTGTCGCCATACGCAGTTACCAAATATGTAAATGAGTTGTATGCAGAAGTGTTTGCCAAGTCCTACGGGTTCAACTGTATTGGCCTGCGTTATTTCAACGTATTCGGCCCGCGTCAGGACCCGAATGGCGCCTATGCTGCCGTCATTCCAAAATGGGCTGCGGCCATGATTAAAGGTGAAGACGTGTTTATCAACGGCGATGGTGAAACTAGCCGAGATTTTTGTTTCGTCGATAACGCGGTGCAGGCCAACCTCTTGGCTGCTGCAGCCGATGAGAAGGCAAAGAACGAAGTCTATAACGTGGCTGTAGGCGATCGCACCACATTAAACGACCTGTTCCACGCGCTGAGTGCTGCCTTAGCCGCAAATGGCAAGCCTTACATCCGCTCACCGGTTTATCGGGATTTTCGTGCTGGCGATGTTCGTCATTCCCAGGCAGACGTTTCCAAGGCTGAAGCGCAGCTTGGTTATGTCCCCGAATTTGCCATCATGGAAGGTATTGCTAGGGCGATGCCGTGGTATGTGTCGAGCGAGCGGTTGCAATGAGGCACCACCCCAGACGCATAGCCATTATGGCCGGCCTTGCCAGCTCTTTAATTAACTTTCGCGGGCCTTTGGTCAAGGCGCTTTGTGATGCAGGCCTGGAAGTGCATGCATTTGCCCCGGAACTGACGTCAGACGAGCCCACCCGGAGGCGCCTTACGGAGTGGGGGGTGGTGCTCCATGATGTGCCTTTGCATCGTGCCGGGGTGAATCCGTTAAGAGATTTTTCAACGCTTTGGGTCTATATGCGCAAGCTGCGTGAGATCAAACCGGATTTGGCGCTAGGGTATACCATCAAGCCTGTTATCTACGGCACCATAGGGGCTTGGCTGGCAGGTGTTCCCAGGCGTTTTGCGCTGATCACCGGACTCGGTTACGCGTTTACTGGTCAAGCCGCCGGTAAGAGGAAGTTGGTGCAGAAGATTGCAAGGGAATTGTACCGTCTGGCGTTGAAGCATTCCGAGCTTGTGTACTTTCAAAATCCTGATGATGAAGAGCTATTCCGGACTATGGGCCTTGTGCCCATCACAGTTTCAACCAAGGTGGTTAACGGTTCCGGTATTGATACGGCCATCTTCGAGGTCGCTCCTTTGCCACAAGATGCACCAAGCTTTCTACTGATCGCTCGTCTTCTGGGTGATAAGGGCATTCGTGAATATGTTCGAGCCGCTGCTGTATTAAAGCTCCGTTACCCCAATGCTCAGTTCCGCTTAGTCGGAGATATCGACCCTAACCCCGACTCGATTACCCGAACTGAGCTTGATGGTTGGATTGCGAATGGTGCCATTGACTATAGCGGTTGGCTGAGTGACGTACGTCCTGCGATTGCCGATACTTGCGTCTATGTCTTGCCCTCCTACCGAGAGGGAACCCCGCGCACCGTACTTGAAGCTATGGCAATGGGTCGGGCCATCATCACAACCGATGCACCAGGTTGCCGCGAGACGGTTATTGATGGTGAAAACGGGTTTCTTGTGCCTGTGAAGTCAGTGGACGCGTTGGTCGATGCTATGACGCGATTCATTGAAGACCCTGATCTGGCCGTTCGAATGGGTAAGCGTTCGCGTGAAATCGCGGAAGAGAAGTACGATGTGCACAAAGTGAACGCTGTCATGCTTAAAGAAATGGGGATTCAATGATCAAGCGCGCATTCGATATTGTTGCGGCTGGGTGCGCTTTGCTTGTGCTGGCACCTGTGATCGTTTTTGTCGCTTGGCAAATCAGCCGCAAGATGGGCTCGCCAGTGTTATTTCGACAGGTGCGCCCCGGCTTGAATGGCAAGCCGTTCGAGATGATCAAGTTTCGCACCATGAAAGACGCCATGGACGCATCAGGCAACCCGCTGCCTGATTCCGAGCGCTTAACGCCCTTTGGGCAGTTTTTGCGTTCTTCCAGTCTGGATGAGTTGCCCGAGTTGTGGAATGTGCTTAAGGGCGATATGAGTCTGGTGGGGCCGCGCCCTTTGTTGATGGAATATTTGCCGTTGTACTCGCCTGAGCAGGCTCGACGGCATGAGGTGCGGCCGGGTGTTACCGGTTGGGCCCAGGTGAATGGTCGTAACACGCTGAGCTGGGAAGACAAGTTCAAGCTGGACGTTTGGTACGTGGATAACCGTTCGCTCTGGTTGGATATCATGGTGTTGTTTCTTACCGTAAAAAAGGTACTGGTGCGTGATGGCATCAGTGCGGAAGGAGAGGCCACCATGTCGAAGTTCACCGGGAGCGACTCGTGAAACACCTTGCTGTGCTGGGTGCCAGCGGCCACGGAAAGGTAATTGCCGATTGTGCCGAACTCTGTGGTTGGGAGCAGGTTAGCTTCTTTGATGATCGCTGGCCGGAGCTGAAGGTTAACGGTCATTGGCCTGTTATCGGTGGCACCAATGAGCTTATAGAGACCCTTTCGCAGTTTCAGGGCGTGGTTGTGGGGATTGGCAACAACGGTATTCGTTTGACCAAACTGCAACAGTTGCTCGATGCCGGGGCGCAGTTGCCTGTTTTGCAACACCCTTCGGCTCAGGTCAGCCGTTATGCGCGCATTGGCTTGGGCTCGGTTGTGTTCGCCGGCGCGGTGATTAACGCCGACAGTGAACTAGGCAAGGGCGTCATCATTAACACGGGTGCCACCGTCGACCACGACTGCGTGCTGGGCGATGGCGTGCATATCAGCCCGGGTGCCAATCTAGCAGGTGGCGTTGTTGTTGCAGAGCGCAGCTGGATAGGTATTGGTGCCAGTGTTCGACAACTGGTTCGGATTGGCAGTGATGTCGTTGTTGGCGCTGGTGCTGCTGTCGTTGCTGATACTGCCGATGCCGTGACCCTTGTTGGCGTTCCTGCACGACCCCGCTGAATGTTATGTCGCCATACAGCAAGTGCTGTGTGGTCTGTCTTTTAAGGGCTTTTATTGATGCTTAACACCCCGTTTTCTCCCTGGCCGTCGTTCACCTCAGAAGAAGCCGACGCGCTGCAGGCGGTGCTCTTGTCCAACAAGGTCAATTATTGGACCGGGCAGGAGGGGCGCGAGTTTGAGAAGGAGTTTGCGGCCTGGGCCGACTGCAATCACGCCATTGCGCTGTCCAATGGCACGCAGGCGCTGGACCTTGCGCTGAAAGGGCTGGGTATCGGGCCGGGTGATGAGGTGATTGTTACGCCGCGTACCTTTTTGGCGTCCGCTTCGAGCATTGTGACGGCAGGTGCCGTGCCGGTGTTTGCGGATGTGGACCGTGACTCGCAGAACATCACTGCCGAGACCATTGCCGCAGTACTGAGCGAGAGCACCAGAGCCATCATCTGTGTGCATTTGGCGGGTTGGCCCTGCGATATGGACCCGATCATGGCGTTGGCGGCCAAGCACGGTCTCGTCGTGATTGAGGATTGTGCGCAGGCGCACGGTGCCCGCTACAAGGGGCGTTCGGTTGGCTCTATTGGGCATGTGGGCGCGTGGTCGTTCTGTCAGGACAAGATCATGACCACCGGGGGTGAAGGCGGCATGGTGACGACCAACGACCGCGAACTGTGGTCGCGCATGTGGTCTTACAAGGATCACGGCAAGAGCTGGGAGGCGGTATATGAACGCGAGCATCCGCCGGGGTTCCGCTGGCTGCACGAGAGCTTTGGCACCAACTGGCGCATGACCGAACTGCAGGCGGTGATCGGGCGAATTCAGCTGCGGCGCATGGCCGACTGGACGGCGGCGCGCACGCGCAATGCGGAGCGTATCTGGAATACCTGCCGCGCATTTGATGTTGTGCGCGTACCGGCATTCCCCGCCGATTGTGTGCACGCCCATTACAAGTGTTACGTTCAGGTGGTGCCGGATAAGCTGGCTGCTGGTTGGACGCGTGACCGTATTATCGAGGCGATTGTGGCCGAGGGCGTGCCCTGTTTTCAGGGATCCTGTTCCGAGGTGTATCTGGAAAAGGCGTTTGACGATACCGGCTGGCGGCCGGCGGAGCGTTTGCCGGTGGCGCGTGAGCTGGGTGAGACCAGTCTGATGTTTCTGGTGCACCCGACGCTGACCGAGGCGGAGATGAACAAAACCTGTGCAGTGATCGAGCACGTTCTGGCGCAAGCAGGGCACCGTTGATCGTTCCTGGATTGCCGTTTTAGAGGGGTTGGCGTTCATTGCTACCGCCTTGATCCCGTTGGGGTGGTGCCAATCTTGCTTGGTTGGGTTATGAGTTTTTGTGCGGACGCGGCATGCCGCGTCCCTACGGGTGCAGTGTGTTTGGTGCGTGGGCAATGTGTGCGAAGCACCGCAGGTGGGTAATGCCGCCGTCGACTCGTAGGGACACGGCATGCCGTGCCCGGTTGTGGCTGCGTGCTAGTCTGCGTTGCGCCCCCCACAGGATGAATGAACTTGAATAATCAGGAGTTGCCGTGAAGGTTACCAAGGCTGTTTTACCCGTAGCGGGGCTGGGCACGCGGTTTTTGCCGGCCAGCAAAGCGATTCCGAAGGAAATGGTCACCGTGGTGGACAAGCCCGTGGTGCAGTATGTGGTTGAGGAAGCGCTGGCGGCGGGCATCAACGAGATTGTGCTGGTGACCCACGCCAGCAAGAAGGCCATTGAAGATCACTTTGACGTCAACTACGAGCTTGAGGCCGAGCTGGCACGGCGCGGTAAGGACGCCCTGCTGCAGGTGCTGCGCGAGATTGCGCCGCCGGAGCTGAAGGTTACGGCGGTGCGTCAGGGCCGTGCGCTGGGTCTGGGGCACGCGGTGGCCTGTGCGCGTTCGGTGGTGGGCGATCAGCCCTTTGCGGTGTTGCTGCCGGATGTGCTGGTGGCCCAGGCGGGGGCGGTGTCTGACTTGCAGGCGATGACCGAGCGTTTTGTCGCCACTGGCAAGGCGCAGGTGATGGTTGAGCCGGTGCCGTGGGAGCAGGTGCATCAGTACGGTGTGGTTGATCTGGGTGGCGCGCAGTTGCATCAGGGCAAGCAGGCGCTGATGCAGCAGGTGGTGGAAAAGCCCGCCCGCGAGGCGGCACCCTCCAATCTGGCGATTGTGGGCCGCTATGTGCTGCCGGGTGAGATCTTCCAGCTGCTGGCAGCAACAAAGCCGGGCGCCGGCGGCGAGATTCAGCTGACCGATGCGATTGCGGCATTGATGCAGCAGACCGGGGCAGAGGCCTATCGCATGCGTGGCCGCTCGTTCGACTGCGGCAGCAAGCTGGGTTATCTGGAAGCGACACTGGCCTACGGGCTGGAGCATCCGGTGTTGGGGCAGGATTTCAAGGGATTGCTGGCCCGCTATGCGCAGTAAGCGCGCGGGCTGAGGACAGGCACCATGCAGGTTGATGTTTACGGTGACACGCTGTGCGCCCTGGTCAGCGCAACGGCGCTGGCTTCGACCGGTAACCAGGTGCAGTTGCATCTGCCGGCCGGTCCGCATGCCGAGCAGTTGCAGCGTGGCGAGTGCCCCTTTCGGGAGGCTGGGCTGGCAGACCTGATGGCTGAGCAGATGCAAGGCGGCAGACTGATGCTCGCGCCGCTCGCCGCACCGCCGCAGCCGTCCGCGGTGATCTGGCTGGCGTTGAACCCGGACAGCATGCCCGAGGCTCTTTCGCTGATCGCTGCGTTGCCGGAGCGCTGCACGCGGCGCTGGCTGGTGGTGAACCAGTCCACCTTTGCGGTGGGCAGCAGCGAGTTGCTGCAACAAACCCTGCTCGACTGCGATACGCCGCCGACGCAGCCGGGGGCGGTGGTCAGCCTGCCGGATCTGCTGATCGAGGGTAATGCGCTGCAAAGCTTCATGCGTGCCGACAGCTGGCTGCTGGGCGCTGATGCCGACTGGGCCCGCCAACTGGTAACCGAGCTGCTGCGGCCATTCAACCGCCGCCGCGACGCCATCATGCCGATGCGCCCGCGTGAGGCGGAGTTCACCAAACTGGCGATCACCGGCATGCTCGCCACGCGTTTGAGCTACATGAACGACATGGCCAATCTAGCCGACAGCCTGGATGTGGATATCGAACAGGTGCGCCAGGGCATGGGTGCTGACCGGCGGATTGGTGATGCCTACCTGTATCCCGGTTGCGGCTTCGGCGGGCTGAGTTTTTCCCGCGATGTAATGAGCCTGGCCTCGACCCTCGAAGGCAGTGGTCTGGCGGCGCAGTTGCTTGATGAGGTGCTGAATATCAACGAGCGCCAGAAAGAGGTGCTGTTTCGCAAGCTGTGGCGTCATTACGGCACCGACCTGCGCGGCCGCAAGGTGGCACTGTGGGGCGTTCAAGCCGGAAACCTCGCGCATCAACAATGCGCCTGCGCTCAAATTGCTTGAGGCGCTCTGGGCCCAGGGCGTTGAGGTGCATGTGCATGATCCGCGTGCGCTCGACA
>NZ_JBLWYX010000028.1:0-26598 GCF_048266785.1 Marinobacter sp. | reverse complement strand
GAACAGGATCGCCGCCAAGTTTGCTGTAGACGTAACGGCTAAAACTTATACAGCTCGCTCCAAGCACCCTGCCACTCGGGCGGCGCGGAGTTAACTAAGTAGAGATGGCTAAGCATGTAGAACCGATAGCGGAGGACTGGCGGACGGGGGTTCAAATCCCCCCGGCTCCACCAATTTGACAAGAAACCCGTCTAGAACGAGGGTTTCAGCGAAGGAAGGGTTTGGTAGATCGCACAAAGTCCATTTGGGACTTAAAAGAGGCGCTCTACCATGTCCAACTCACGCAAACAGCAACATCTTATCACCTCGCCCAACGGGGTGTTTCAGTATTACCTCACTTTGCCGGCACACCTGAGCAGCGATCCACGCTTGCCCGCTCAGGTTCGCTGGTCTCTCGGGCGCGACGCATCCGTCGCACGCACCCTCGCCCAACTGCTCGATGCCGAGCTCTCCTTAATACTCAAACCCGGCGCAACCCTGATTACGCCAGAACTGGTACGTGAGCGGCTCAAGCAGGCTAAAGCCTGGCTAAAACGCACACTGGATAACGCAGCCAACCCCTGGGGCCCCCTTCCCGAGCCCAGCCAGCTCGGCAAGCAAGACCTGACTGCAGCCAAACAGAAACTGGCAGAAGCTAGCGCCGAACAGACCACCCTTTATAGCGCCAAGCCCGGCGGTGAACTGATTTTGTCGATTACACCCAGTGATGCCCTCCAGTCAGCACTGGGCCTTCGCTTTCACCGCCTGGACTGGCCCCTCGGCACATCAGAGCAAGAAAGAGCCCAAGACGCCGCCGTCTACGCATTCGCCGCTATAACCCATCTGGAGCAGCACACCCCCGACGCCGCCTTACAGCACCCCGCCACATTCAACGCGCTCGCACTGCATGAGTACCTTCGTAATGCCAGACCAGACGGTGGCGCTCATGTTGCCGACATCCCGCCCGACCTGCCCGGCTCGCTCGCGGCATATCGCATTCACAGCACACTCACATCACTGAGCTGGCCCAAGCCCCGCTATTCAGCTTTTGTCAGCCGACAGCTGGAGTCCGGGCTCTACACCCTTGAGCTCGCGTCATGCACACTCAAAGACAAGCATCCAATCCTGGCTAGCCGAGGATTTTCGCTCACCCTGCCGACCACCTCCGCGATCATAGCCACGCTCCTAAACGAGCGCTTGACCTCAGCCGTCGAGAGCACTCTTCAAATTCATCTGCGCCGCGCCCCAACAGACGCGTCGCTCGAGCAAGCGAGGCAGGAGCTTGAAGCCCTGACCCGTGGTTTTCTGGGCAGCATGTTGGAGCAATCCCCACTACCAAGCCTACCCAACGCCAGACCACTGACTGACAGCAACCCAGCCCCAGTCGATCCAGCGAAACACGCCCTGGCAACAGCACTCGCAGCATTACTGCCAGAAGACCAGCGCGGCCAGCTTGAGGCGCTGATCAGCAACACCAAAGTCACCGTCATCGATAGCAAAGCGGAACAGCTCAACGGCATCACGTTCGGTGAGCTAGCGAAACGCTTCCAGCAAGCCCAGATCGACGAGGGTGCCTGGACACACGTTAAAACCACACCACAGCGAATAGCGCGCCTCAAAATCATCGTCGAGCTCATTGGCGCACACCGTCGGCTGAAGACACTGCGCCGCACAGACTTCCTGACACTACGCCACCTACTACGGTTTCTGCCGTACGGCGCCCCTCAGCTTGCAGCTCGAGAGCGAATATCAATCAAGCAGCTCATTATCGAAAGGACAGCACCGGCGATCAATCCGCGTACAGCCAAATCGTACTTTGAGCTCGCCAAATCACTCATTCGGTACGCGCAAGACCAAGAGCTGATTGAGCACGACATCACCGCCAACCTGACATTCAAAACCCGCAACGCACCCCCACCACGACGGCGCACCTATACCCACGAGATGCTCACCAAGCTAGTCAAAGGGCCAGTCCATACCGCCTCACAACTACCCTCATGGCGCATGGACGAGTACAAGTTCTGGCTGCCACTGCTTGGCCTCTACACCGGAGCACGCCTAGGGGAGCTTTGCCAGTTGCAGCTGCGCGACGTTCGATGCAGCAACAATATCTGGCTGATCAATATCGACAACAGCGACGGCAAGCGAATCAAAAACACCCAGTCGATACGACAGGTTCCGCTGCACGAGGAGCTCATCAAATTGGGGTTTCTAGACTTCGTCAGCCAACAGAAGAAAAAAGCGCCCCATACTGACGCCCCGCTCTTCGACTCACACCGGCAGTACTCCCAAGTACCCGTGAGCCACGTTGCCAGCAGATGGTTCGGCAGCTACGTGCAGCAGTGCGATCTTGCCCAGGAGAAGGCGACTTTTCACGGCCTGCGGCACACCTTCATCCAGCAATTTCGCATGCAACGTCTGGATATACTGATCGCCAAGGCGCTTGTAGGGCACGTCGATACCAGCACGACCGGCGGCTATGGCGACATCTATCCGCTACACGTACTGAAGGAGGAAATCGACCAGCTCGACTTCAGCCTCGACCTAACGCACGTCTCCTACGCCCGATACCAGTCCCTGCGGGCAGCGCAAGCCGGTAAGCAGATAGGTAGACCCGCCAAGTAACCCACCAAGCTGACTGGCCGCACAGCACACCATGGGGTGCTGTGCGTCCAATTTTTTTTGAAAAAAATATAGTTACAGCACAAATAAATAACAGGCATAAAAGACAAGATCACCGCACCACGTCAAAAAATCTCAAAAACCCCAAAAACAAATAACAACCCCAATAAAAACAACTATTAAATTGACAAACGGTCAATTTTCAACCTGATATACAACAAAATAAAAACAAGAAAAAACGGTCGAATTAGCAAATTCTTAATATTTACCTATAAAGAATATGGCAATAGTATTGCGCCATAACCACGAATAAGGGCATGGCATGACTGCGACAGTTTCAGCAAAAAAATTGGTACCACTACTCGAGGGATTTGAGCTTCAGTACGACCCCAAGTACGAAAAGTTCTACCCGACCCTGCTGAAACAACTGCTTCCGGTCACACAGCTGCTGCAACAACTAGATTGCTCACCAACTGTCCATTCGTACTTCGATGAGGTGTGCCAACGGTTCATCGACGCAAATAACTACTCAGTAAAAGGCCGCAACATGCTTATCGCCCGTATGGGCAAGCTGAAAAAGGTGGTAAGCGACAACGATCCCAAGCGACGGATGGCCGAGCTTTCGCCACAGGACATTGCAAGAGTAAAACGCGCCCTGCCCAACGCGCTGGTGAAGCAAAAGCGCTCGAAAAGCCAGGGCGAAAGCATCCAGACTTACTACCAGCTGTTTAATCGAGTAATGGCAGAGGCATTCAACGATCACTTCATCTCGACCCAGCTAAAACTGAGCAACCCGAGAACGAAGAAGGCTGATAACACTAAACCGTTCAGCACTGACGAGATTTGCTCCCTGTTGCAGGGCTGGCCATATCAGACGCATACCGACGAACAGGCGCAGGCCCTCAAATTCGACGCCCAATCGTCCAGGTTCTGGCTGCTTCCCCTTGGTTTTTTTACTGGGGCGCGGCTAAACGAGCTGTGCCAACTGAGGGCACACGATATACGTCCGGACGGACACGGCATTCACGTCATCAGCATTAACGATGATGGCTATAACAAGAGCCTCAAGAATGAGCAGTCACGGAGGGAAATCCCGATTTGCAACGCCCTAGTCGATATGGGCTTTCTGGAGTTTGTGCAAGAACGTCGAGATCAGGCCGGCAGCACAGCTCAACTATTCGCGGAGCTATCATTCTCAAGCGAACACCTCTATTCCAGGGTTGCCAGCCGTTTTTTTTGCGGCAACGCGACCGGAAAGGGCTACATCGGCGCACATTGTGAACGCGCCACAGAGGGCTCTCTCAATTTTAAAAGCTGTCGCCGAAGCTTCGCTCAACGGCTTCAGGCCTCAGGGGTAACCGACAGCCTAATCTCGCACCTGTTAGGGCACAGGAGCAGTGCCCATGAGGTAACACAGAGGCACTATCTGGACACCCCTCTCAGTGCGTCTCTCAAGGCGGCGATGGAACAGGGCCTACAATATGGCGTTCCGCTATCGCACTTGAAGTGGGCAAACTACAAGCCACTCATGGCGGCACAGCGCGGACGAAAAAAGCGCGGACGACAGCCAAAAGCAGCCTGAGGCGGATACCACACTTTGCCGCTCATATCCGGCCCGAGCCGGCTACCAAATTTGATGTCAAACAAAGCCAGGCAGCGCGCTGCCAGAGCGCGTACCCACGGTACGTGCTCATGCGCGCGAGTACGTGCGCACACACCATACCCGCGCTTCGGGTATGGGGGCGCAGTGGCGGCATGGTGTTGGCGAGGGCATCACGAACAACGGTGAGGTGAGGCCCAGCCAATGCCATGCCGACATGATTTTTCGCTCCGACCAGGAGCGAAAAAACAAGCGCCCCTTCGCGAAGCGGCTGCTTTTGACATCAAAAAAATAACAATAACTATAAGGATGCCAACATGCTGAAGAGCACCGAAGAACGATACCGAAAGCTTGCAAGAAACTTCTACATAACGAGAATGCCAGGCACACAACTCTCAACAAGCGCGATATGCGAAGCATTGACGGGATGTGCAGCAGACTATAGACCCGGATACTTCAGAGTCCTGAAAAATGCACTGTCATTCGACGTTCGTGAACGTGGCTACTCAGAAGCAGCCAAGCGGATCCTGCTAACGCCTAATCCAACCACCTTGCCTGGCAGCACCATCCTTCCTAAAGCGAAACTTCACGCGGTTAAAGCCCTGAGCGAGGACGATATTGCCGCACTTCTGCATCACCTAGGAAAAACACGGCACTACGACGTTTTTGCTGCCGTTACGCTAGCTTGGCTGCTCGGCGTCCGGCCCAGCGAGATGCACTCGATTCAGGTCATGCGTGGGAGGTTCCATATTATTGGAGCCAAAAAGGACGACCAAGGCATCAGGGGTGCCGACCGAGATATTACGTTCCCACACCAAACAGATTATGAGCTTGCGGCTAAAGCAGTAGAACTGTATCAAAACTCACACCGCAGCGCTGCGGCAATCAGGGATACTCTGCGAGAACAATGCAGGCAGCTTTGGCCCAGACGTAAAGTACAGCCAACGCTAAGAAGCTTACGGCACCAGATGGGCTCCAACCTCAAAGCCTCTGGCATCGACCCTAGGCTCATGGCCTACATCATGGGCCATCGGTCTACGCGATCGATTGAGCGATACGGAGACAGGCGTACGGCAACAAAGCGCCGTTTCTCCTTGCCTGAGGCAGCATCCAATGCAGACCTTTCGAAAGTTAGAATCAGCAGGAAAAGTAAACCAGCGTGGTATTCGGCAGAACCTGCGGCTAAGGGCGTAAGCCCCAAAAATACGCACCAACAGACTAAGCCTCGCACTGTTTAACAAAAATCTGCACGGCGCCAGGGACGCGGCGCCGGTGCATCAAGCAACGTGCCACATGCCGCATGCTTCGCATACCGACTCCCAAAAGCGGAAAAAAGCAGCGCAAAGCGACATCCGGTTCGAGGTCGTAAAGCCCTCCCCCTGACAATAGCCAGCTGCTAGGTAAGTACTTAATCTGTCCATACTGAATTAACGTAAAACGTCCGCTCTCGGCCAAAAGAGGACGTTCACTTAGGCCGAATTTTTGAGTTAATGAGGCATCTACGAAGCTAGGGACGATTCAGGTTGGCGCTCCGCCACCCAAAGCTAGCGCTTCCTCGCCGACGGCGGGGAGTCCTACAGTGTCCGGCTCGATTACCACAGCTCTTGGAAGCTGGGCCCATCGGACATTGGTGGTTGAGAGGGTCGACCAATTTGGATGGTCACTGGAATCGGAAAATCTACCCCCACCATTGCAACTTCACCCTGCTTTAGGTTTGGCAGGAATGCAGCCGCTGAACGATCAATCTCCCCACATGCACGCTCGACAACTTCTCTATCTCGATCATTGGTTAATCGATGCACTAGAAGAGTGCCTATCTGGCTCAATACACCTTCGGTAATGTCCCTAGGCCGTTGAGTTGCTAGGCAGATGTTCAATCCGTACTTACGGCCCTCCTTGGCAATCAGCTCAAATGCATCGAGATTCTGAACGTCGTCCTCGTTTCCGAGGGTCTTGCCAAGGAAGTTATGAGCTTCATCGAGAATCACTACCAATGGGCTTCGGCGGAACGCTTCACTTCTGGCACGCTGCAGGAGCAGCCGTCCTATCGCATTGGCAATTACTTCCCGTGCATTGAATTCATAACCGATGGAGCTCAGGCAAATCCTGAACAGACGTTCATCACCCTCCAAGAAAGCATCAAGGTTATCAACAATACTCGGCAGGTCGGCTGCAGGGCTAAAAACGCAGCTGAGTGAACGGGAGCTCATCACACTCATAATCCGGGTCATGAGCGAGGAACAGTACGAAAGCTCATTGCTCGCTCCCCCCCAGCGATCCATTTTTTCTGCGCCGGCATCCGGAAAGCAGCATTCTTGGACAACCTGCTGAACGAGGTGCCTAGGCTCGAATGGTTGGCTGGGGTTACCGACCAAGCTAGCGTTGTTGTCGCGTTTCATCGCCTCTCGGTAGGTTTTTTTTGATTGGCTGACCTTGTGCACAATTCCCCTAGGGAACAGATCTGGTGCAAGTGCCGCTAGCCGTAAGCTTTTAATCGCTTCCCTAAGCTTTGGCCCTTGGGTCTTTCCTGAAGGCTGGAACAAGGCAATAAAGTCGGTTTCCGCAAAGCTTGTGGGAGGGATGGAGACTTCGAACGACTCTGCGCTTCGATGTATAGGTTCACCCAGGTGGCAATGAACAGTGTCGGCCCCATTCAGCGATCGATACTCTCCAGTAGCATCGATCAATACTAGCTTGCATGAGAATTTTCGGCATTCTTGGATCAACTTCGATGTTGTCCAGCTCTTGCCGCCACCTGTCGAGCCCAAAACTGCGCAATGTCGGCCGAATAACTTCTCTGGGGTGACCGCGATTGGGAACCCGTTATCACCCGCAACATGTCCTAGATCCAGAGTGACGCGTGGCGCTTCTGCGTCTACTCCTGCAGAAGTCAACACCGGGATTTGGGATATGAACTCACCAGGAGCGGAATAGACTCGATCACCTAGCCGAGGATAAGAGCTGACTCCGGCTGTGACCTTAAGGGTGTGAGGGTTTACCGAGCCTAATAGGCGAATGAACCCAATAGCGTCGATCTGACGAATTCCTGCAAAATCTTGAGAGATTTCAGTTCGATCGCGGTCAGGAAGATTGACTTCCGTGATACGTCCAAGGAGCACTGTCTGCTGGCCCTCGATCAAGACAAGCTCGCCGACTTCACCTTTGCCATAGCGATTTTTGCCTAGATAGTGCCCGCTTACCTCGCCCGCATGGGCGAGGTTTGTTTTGATGAGTTGAGCGCTGACACTAGATACCACCCCTATTTTCAGGGTGCTGGCCAAAATTCCGTCCAGTGCCATCGATTATGCCCCTCCCTTTATATGTCTCACGGCGTTTGCTAGCTGCTCTGCAGGCGAGGCGGTACGCAGATGCGGGATGTGGCTGACCATGTCACCGAATGAGCCGCTGACGAAATGGATATCGAAGCCGTCCATCGCAAGGTCATGGAATTTTCCCCAATAGGGGCTTGAACCATGTTGGCCGCTATTATCTAGATGAATGATGCCCTGGAAATCACAAAGGATGAGTTTGAGGCTTGGGTTGGACTGAATCGCGGAGTAGATGGGCTCGGAGAGGTGATCATCGTTGAAGCCGAAACCAGCAATAATTAAACAGCTATTGGGCTGTCGCAAAAACTCCAAAAACCTTGATAGGAGCTCAAGGTGTGGCTGTAGGAATGCTTGCTGATATTTTCCCTTTGCCGGATAGATCAAACAGGCATTTTCTGGGGTTGGGGCGCCATGCTCGTAAATTTCTGTACCTTCACGACTCCAGCTTACGGAGCCATGAAGCTTCAGGAGGTGGTAAATACCCTCTGTAAATTCGTGGCTGTCCGCCTCCCGTCGCACGATGTCATATGTAAAGTGCTTTCCATCGAATCTGCGCTTTCGGGTGTACGAGAAGCCATCAATGGTAACCATCCCTAGCTCGGACGCAGCGGTTTCAAAGCACATGTCGTAGTTAGTAGTGAAAACCCTTAGCCGAGGATCTCTAACCCTGCGCCTCGCCAACTTCTGCAACAGATTCCTGTGCGCTGAGATGTCGGAATTACCGCTATCCATAAACTCCGAGCAGGCCTGAAGAATCAAGGCTTTCACATCGTTAACAAATGCGCTGACCCCCGCGTCGCTGTTGAACGCCAAGTAGGCGTCGCACTGGGACAAAAAGTGCTCGATGTTTGGGTTGTCTCTCTCAAGATAACGAACGGTATCTGCGACTTGGGCAGCACTTTCGGAGAGCCTGTCTTGCCCCTCTGGGCACATCGCTCGTCGCCAAAGCTCCCACATGCTCGGGCCGCCGACAGCGCCAAGCGAAGTACCGCTTCCCGCAAAGAACCCTAGGTTCGGGATTTGAAGTGCGGACGCGAACATGGCCGAAAGCGCGGCTTTATTGGCACGCACTTTTTCATCATCAACTTCGTCTGCGGAGTTCAGCGCCGTGAAGGCCTCCTCAGTCAACGGCAGCCACTCGACGGCGCCTGGCGAGAGGTAAGCCTGTTGCCCCTTAAGTTTATCGTGGAGTGGGACTACTTCGTCTGTCATGACACGATCCTTTGTCTATAGCTAGCCGCAACTATCCGAGTCGAGCGATAAGCCTAAGGGGCTGAAGGTGGGGACGCTGTATTGGAAGAGTCCGTGCGCAACATAGTGCCATCATGCAATCACTAGTGGAAGCTGCCTTGCATGACATGCACCGGCGCTGAGGTGGCGGAATTTGGGAGCCAGACGGGTGCGGTCCCTATTGTCTCGAGCTTCGTCACAGTGACCATCAACCTACTTCCGAGTCAGGCAATACAGCCCGCTGTGCGGGGCAGTGCAGGATCGGGGTTAAAGGCTGCTTTCTTCTAGCGGCCGCTTTTGGCCGTTCAGGGGCTGTCGCATCAGGCAGCACACAGCCAGAGACGGACGGTCAATAGGCATAGGAAAACCGGTGCGATTCACTATTTATATAAAAGTGAAAGAGGATTATTGCCCTAGCCCAAAGGAGGAGGCTAACTCAACTGAGATTTGTGCTAGCCTATAGAGGCTTTGGGTACAGACCCAAAGGTGCATCACAAGCTGTCAAGCCCCAGTGTGACATCCCAGGTGTAACCACCCAAGATGACCAGCAGTGCGGCCAGCAGTCCTCGGATACTTATCTTCATAGGTACTCCAATTGTGACGCTGACATTATACGTCGATCCTAGCAATAGCGGCGAAATCGGAGTGACCAACACCGATTGGATGATGTGAGGAACATTTGGGTTCATCCGGCTAGGCGGCTGAGGATTGCCGCCATCCTATGCCTAGCCGGTTAGCTCGAACAAGGATGTACTCTGATGCCAGAAAATTGGTACAAGTCTCGGGGCTATCTGCACTTTGACCGCCCGATTAACCAGGCTGCCGCACGAAAAATAGTCTCAGATCCCAAGGCTGTTGCGCAGCATGCCTTTTATCCTTTCATTCGCTATGTCGTCCAAACACAGAAAGTGTTTTTCGATAAAAGCATTGGAACGGTTGTTAAAAAGCCCCCTAAGAAGCGACCAATTTCCTATGCGGCGCATGTCGACAGCCATATTTATTCGTACTACTGCGAGCGACTGAACCAGGCCTATGAGGATCACCTAGCGACAGCGCGCTGGTCCTCGGCCGTTCTGGCGTTCAGAGCTCTTGGCAAGAGTAATATCGAATATGCACGGGATGCATTTCTGGATATCGCAGAGCGAGAGTCCTGTTGTGTCATCGCCATCGACATCAAGGGCTTCTTCGACAACCTAGACCATGCGCACCTGAAAAATTCTTGGCAAGCCCTTCTAAGCACCCAACAATTGCCTGATGATCACTACGCGGTCTATCGGTCCCTCACTAGATACTCGTTCGTCTGCAGGGACCAAGCGTACGAAAGTTTGGGGCTATCAAAGAACAACCCTAAGCAAGGTCGTAAGCGAATTTGCGAGCCCCATGAATTCCGCGCCAAGGTTCGGGATGGCGGTTTGATCGAAACTAACAAGGACAAAAAAGGTATTCCTCAAGGCTCACCTATCAGCGCCCTGTTGTCCAATGTGTACATGATGGGCTTCGATGAGGAGATTCACACTTATGTTCAAACCTGCGGCGGCGCCTACTACCGGTATTGCGATGACGTCCTGTTGGTAGTCCCATTGAAGGAAGAGACAGACGCCAAGGCGTTTATCGAGTGCCGTGTCGATGCTATTGGATTGGAGATTCAGGCAACCAAGACAGAGATCTGCAAATTCACACGTTCGGCCAAGGGGCTAAGAACGAATCGTCCTCTTCAATACCTGGGCTTCGTCTTTGATGGTGCCAACATTTACTTGCGGTCATCTTCATTAGCTCGCTATCAGGATCGTGTAAACAGAGGCATCTGGCTGGCAGAGAAATGCATGAAAAAGGTGAATGCCAAGCGGGTGGCCAGAGGGCAATTACCTCGCTCGATGTTTCTGAAGAAACTGTACAAGCAGTACTCCTACCTGGGCCGGAGGAACTTCATCTCATACGGTTATAGGGCCGCCAAGATCATGGAGTCCTCTTCAATCAAAAAGCAACTTAAGCCTCAATGGAACAAGCTTCGCGAGCGTATTGCCGATGCTCAAAACGAATGACGGGGTTATAAAATTGACTAAGCGAGCCACTGCGATGAGATTTGACTATGTCGCGAACTATCAATTACCTCCGTCTGCGTAGTTGCTTCCACGTCTCAGCAAATTTACAGGCTGATACCCTGTTTAATCTGGCTATCCACCAGCGTCTGCTTTTGGCCGAGAGCGGTCGTTTCACGGTGACTCAGTATGCACAGATCAAGTGTTCGCCTGGCAGAAGACCGTTGTCAGGGGCCACACGGCCTCTAATCGGATTATGATTCGGGTGCAGCTGCCTTCCAGCAACCTGAAGAAACACGCATAGCCACGAATTTATTCGTGCTCTATCTTAAGCGCTTGGACGTGCTCGCCTAGAGTACCGAGCGCGTCCCAGCCCTCTGCGTCTAAGCGCTCCTTGTAAGCGATAACGTCGTTGTACCGGACGTGACGGTGCGTGCCGGCCTTGTGGTACGGGATGTTCCCGCGCTCCAGCAGCTGCACTCGGAACGGTCGCGAGACGTTGAGCAAATCCGCTGCCTCCTGAGCCGTCACTCTGCGTGGATTGGGGTTACACAGACCGCAGAACATTTAGCGGTTTCGGACAAGGTATTGACGAGCAACCGCAGCGCAGATAGCGGGAGAAGAACTGGATAGGCGACACCGTTATCATCGGAAGGTATCAATCCGCTGACTTTCCGGGCGCGTTTGCAAAAAGGCCGGCAGCACCCAACTGCTCTACCGTGCGATGGCAACTTCTTCGGTCGTAGGAGAGGGGTGGACGCGGGAGAGAACGATCATGAAAGCCTCCTGGAAATCTCTAGCAAGACCCGGCTTAGTTCAGTACCGTAACTTGGCCAGAGTCAGGTGAAGGCTTGAGCAGTAAACGCTCTGCTTCCCTAGGGTCCACTAGACACCTCTTGATTCAGTAATTCAGCTTGATTTTACATCTGTGAAATCAAGCTGAATCAAAGGTTCTGATGACAAAAAATCGCTTTATCCCGTAATCATCGCAACGGTTTGTGGGTGTGCAAGCTTCCGCAGGCCATCTCCCAACAGGACATAGTTGGTATTCAACGTGCGAAACACGAATTCATCGGTGAACGCATGCAGCGCCGTAGTCCGCACAAAATCACCAACGTCCCAGCGTCGCAACGAGTCGTACACAACCGTGTGGGCAAACAGAATAGCGGGCTGTAGCTGCATAGTAGCCAGATAATCTCGCTGCTCTTCTGGCCCATCCAGGTCTACCCAAATCCAATTACGAACCAAGCAGAAGGGAGTGCCGTTGAAGGTCGCACGGCCATACTCCAGCGCCTCATCATTTGTCATCGCACTCCCAGACATAGGCTCGCCCGGGCCATGCAACAGTGCTTCAATTTTTCTTATTAGATCCACTACCGTATCTCCGCACATCAGATTCTCGTTGCACGGTGCTGACGAACCTCGAAAGAAAGCACTACAGCACCTCTTATCCTGAGCCAAGCCGACTCAAGAGCTGCAAGCACTACTTCACGACTGGGCTTATTTTTATGACTGGGCTTTTTCTTCTTCGCAGTTCGCTACGCAGCAGACGCTTCATCTCCAAAACGCCATCGCTTCCCAGCTCCCGATGTGGCAAATCAGCCTCGGCAACAAGCCTGTCACACCAGGCTCCAAGTCCCTCGTATCCCGGATCTGTGCAGCGTTCACAATGATCTTTCAACGCGCGGAACAAATGGTTCAGATACAGCGCCTCGTCCAAATCCGGGTCTTCAAGCACATCCGTCACTTGGTCCAACAACTCACTCGCCGAGTACAGTCGCTTCACAGTCTTGTCACGGGGATCAATAGGATTCAGCTCGAATACCTCGGCGATTACCGATATCGCGCACGCCTCCCTGGCACTGCGTTCCGGCTGAATAAGCCTCACCTCCCACTCGACGATCTCTTCAACCAGCTCTCTGAAACCCACCTCTTGATGCTCAGGCATTGACGCCTCCTATTCGTTATATTTTAATCTGAATATCTGAATATCAGTTATTCATAAAACTGAAAGGTAGATATAGAGTGACCGCCTGTCAAGGATCCAGGTGCAACTCATGGGTAGCTCGATTTACAGGAACGAACATTTGGTGCTACTGCGTCTGCTCAGGCAATACCGGACGGAGTCAGGAATGACTCAGGGTGAATTCGCTAAGGCTCTAAACCGCCCACAATCCTTCGTGAGCGATATGGAGCGTGGCTCGCGCCGACTTGACCTGATCCAACTGAGGGATATTTGCGAAGTGTTTAACATCAGCCTGCTGGACTTTATCAGCCGCTTCGAAGCAGAGCTGGCAGCCCTGGAGCAGTAGGCCATTGTTCACCAAGGCAGCGCGAAGGCTCGATTGAGCGACGCGCATCGGTCCACCATCACTCTACGTTGATACCCAACCCTTGCGGGGGAGCTTGGGGCTATGACCAGGAAATCAGAGCAATGCCTCCTAACCTGCGTGTGCATCTCAGACACGCACGGGCTCCATCAGTCTCTTCCGCCACTGCCAGACTGTGATGTTCTTATTCACGCCGGCGACTGCCTCGGCTCCGGCAGCGTGAAATCCCTTGAAGCCTTCGCTAAATGGTTTGAAGCGCAGCCGCATCGACACAAGTTGTTGGTTGCTGGCAACCATGACGAGGCACTTGAAAAGCACCCAGACCTCATCCCCAAGTTACTCCCAAGCACCCACTACCTTCAGGACAGTGGGGTCGAAATCAATGGAGTAAAATTCTGGGGATCGCCGTGGACACCCCGCTTTCACAACGGCGCATTCATGCTGGATCGAGGGAGTTCTTTGAGGTCACGGTGGGCTCTGGTTCCCGACAACACGGATGTGCTCATCACACACGGGCCGCCATACCTCAGCGGTGATAGAGTCAACGATGGAATGCTCACCATCAACGTAGGGTGCGAGGAACTGTACTACCGCACCCGTGATCTGCCCCTGCAGATTCATGTGTTCGGGCACATACATGAGGGGTATGGGATGTACCGTCGGGGCCGGCACTTACTCATTAATGCGTGCACCTGTACAGAGCACTACGAGCCAACCAACGAGCCTGTTGTGTTCGTTGTCAGCCCGATTTTTCCTTAGGGTAGGAGATGAGCTTGGTCACCGCCACGATCACGTCAAAAGGACAAATTACGATCCCCCCCCAAGTGAGGGAGTCTCTCGGCCTTGCCGCGGGTGATCGCGTCGAGTTCGTCGAGCTGGGGAAAGGACAGTTCGCCATCATGGCTTCTACGCATTCGGTGCAAGATCTGAAGGGGTTGATCCGTAAGCCTGCAAAGCCAGTGAACATTGAAGAAATGCATGCTGCAATTACAAGCCAGGGTGCGGCATCAAAATGACCGGGGGCGCTACTGAGGAACTGCTTCGTTATGTATCTCAAGAGACGCCTTGAGCAGGCATCAAGCGCGACCGCGATGATTAAGGCACTGGACTGGCCCCTATAAAACCGGACACGGACACCCCGTTAAATTGCTGTCTCAGCCAACCGCCTGAACTCCCGAGGTGATCGGTATTTCAGGGCGCTATGTGGGTGTTCTTCGTTGTAGTGCTCAAAAGCGATAGCCAGGTTACGTAAGGCTGTCGTTCTGTCTGGTTTGGGCATGTGGCTGATGTAGTCCCGTTTCATGGTCTTCACGAAGCTCTCAGCCATGCCGTTGCTCTGCGGGCTGCACACAGGTGTTGTCAGCGGTAGCAAACCTATCTGCCGGGCAAAGGTACGAGTCTGGCTCGCAGTGTAAGCCGAACCGTTATCACTGAGCCATTGCACCGGCGCCTTTGGAAGCGCATCGCCGAAGCGTTGTTCAACGGCCCCCAACATCACGTCTCGAACATCGTCGCTGCTATAGCCATTGGGGCTTGCAACCCAGCTGATGGCCTCGCGATCACAGCAGTCCAGTGCGAAGGTTACCCGCAGCTTGTCACCGTCTTCGCAGCGAAACTCGAAGCCATCTGAGCACCAGCGCGTGTTGCTGGCTTCCCCACTGCAACCCTGCCTTCGTGGCGCCGAGCTACTCCCGGTTGTTTGCGCCGACGCTCCAGTAACAGGGAATGGTCACGCATGACTCGATAAACCCGCTTCACATTGATCGGTGGCAGCGCCTGCTACTCTCGCTGCCGACGCAGCAATGCCCAGACACGGCGGTAATCATAGCTCGGTAAGGTGCTCACGGTAAGCTTGATCTGCTCAACTAGAACATCATCGTTGAGCACTTGACGACGGCGAGGCCGGGCTTCTTGAGCACGCTGTTTGAATCGGGCCGTTAACTGTGAGCGCGCCACACCGAGACTTTCACTGACCGCTTTCACTGGTCGTCCCCCGGCAACAAGGGTGAGTGCGCAATCCATTTTCGCGAGCGACCAATCTCCACCGCTTCGCGCAGGATCTCTGCCTCCATGGTCTTCTTGCCCAGCATTCGCTGCAGTTCGCGGATCTGCTTGAGGGCATCCGCCAGCTCCGAGGCTGGCACGACGGTTTGACCTGAGCTAACTGCAGGCAGGCTGCCGTCTTGATAGAGCTTGCGCCAATGGAACAGCTGGTTGGGGTTAATGCCGTTGCGCCGAGCCACCACCGAGACACTTTGTCCCGACTCTAAGCTCTCGCGCACCATGGCGAGCTTTTCCTCGGTGCTCCAGCGGCGACGCCGCTCCTGGCCGAGGATTTCAATGGTTTTATCTTTGCTGGTAGTCATAAACACAGTCGTTTGCCTATCCCTTATGGTAAGGGGGAAACCGTGTCCTGTCTTTCAGGGGGCTCGTTCAGGCACCGACCCCAAGAGTCGCCAAGCGTTATCTCGATGGTTTCGGTAATAACTCTGGCTTAGGTGGGGTTCTACCCCGCTAACACGGACACTTTCAAGTAGACTCGTGTGAAGTCATAGAAGTGTTCATGTCCAAGCGCAAACAATATAGCCCGGAGTTCAAACGGGAGGCCGTAGAGCTGGCCCGTCGTTCAGGTACCAGCTGTCGTCAGATAGCTCAAGAGATCGGTGTGGCGCCAAGCTTGCTAAATCGCTGGGTGCGTGAGGCGCAAGCAGGTGAGAGGCCTTTTCCCGGCACAGGCAACCCGCGAGATGAAGAAGTTGCTCGCCTCAAGCGCGAGCTGGCCCGAGTGACGAAGGAACGTGATTTTTTAAAAGACGCGGCAGCGTACTTTGCCAGGGAATCATCGAACGGTACTCGGTGATCCAGCGCTGCCGCAACGAGTATCCAGTCCGACTGATGTGCCGTTGTTTGAAGGTGTCTGCCAGTGGCTATTACGACTGGCAAGATCGTGAGCCAAGTCCACGCGCTCAGGATAATGCGCGCCTGATAAAGCGTATTCCTGAGATCCATGAGGATAGCCGCGGTGCAATAGGTGCGCCTCGCATGCATGAGGATCTCCTATTCGAAGGTGAAACCGCCAGCCTGAACCGAGTTGCTCGTTTGATGGCCGCAGAGCAAATTCAAGGTTGGCCGCGCAGGAAGAGACGTGGCTTTGGCCGGGTAACATCTGGCCGCCCAGCAGGTGTGGAAAATCTACTGGAACGCGACTTCAATGCCTTGGAGCCGGAGCGCAAATGGGTCACGGATATCACGGAGATAGCCACTCTGGAGGGCAAGCTTTTCCTGTGTGTAGTGCTGGATCTGTACAGCAAGCTAGTGATTGGCTGGTCGATGCATCATCGCCAAGACAGGCAGATGGTCATCCGGGCAGTGGAAATGGCGATTTGGCAGCGTCAGGGCAACTGGTCGGTCTTCTGCATTCTGACAGGGGAAGCCAATTTACCAGCGCCGACTATCAGCGCTTTCTGGGCAGAAATACGCTGGTTTTCAGTATGAGTGCCGTTGGCCATTGTGGCGACAACGCGGCTTGCGAAGGCTTCTTCGGCCAACTCAAGCGGGAGCGTGTTGCTCATCAATCGTATCGGACTCTTGATGAAGCGCGAGCGGATCTGTTCGACTACATTGAGCGGTTCCATAATCCTAGGATGCGTCGTAGAGTTGCCCAACAAGATCTGAAGTTTTCGCCCCTTTTAAAACCGTCCGTGGAAGTGGGGTAGAACCCCGTACCCATAGCAGTTGCAGGCGGGCAAGCGCCTCTCGGTCTGAGATAACACCCCTGAAATGATCACTGACAATGTCGTAAAACGCATGACGCGGTGAGGCTGGGTTTGCGCCGGTCATCGCCAAGGACTCAACCAACGCACCTCGCATACCTCCCATCCGAACATCGTTAATAGACTTCTGACCACAAGCAGAAAAGCTGTCGGTGGGCACGTCGACGCGGGCGGGCGTTGCCCCCTTGAGCACATTCAGCTCACCTTGCAGGTCTTTGCTCATCAGCGTGCTGGCAAAGGCAGTGCGTGCCCCTATCGACTGCTCGGGGGTGTTGAAGAACACAATGAGGTCGCTGCTAAATACCACCATGCCCTGAGTGTCGGGGAATCGCTGACACTCAAAATCCCGTCCTTGCTCCTGCCCATAGTGCATAAACTCGGCCATTGCCCAGCCTCCCTGGACCTGCAGTAGCGCCTGGCCCGTGCGGACCAGTTCACTTGCCTGACTCCAGCCGATTGCTGGATCCAAAGTACCTGCGTAGGGACGCAGCTCGCTCATCCTGGCAAATACCTTTTCAAGTAGGACCAGGTCGGAGCGACTAGGAGCAAGATCCATGAAAACACGCCGATAGAATTCAGGACCGCCTAGACCCGCGCAAACCGACTCGAACAGGATCAGGTGCTGGCCAGCAGAACCGCCTATCGCCAGGGGCACCACGCCTGCGGCGCGAGCCTTGTCCAACGCAAGAATCAGATCGTCCCAGGTATCGAGCTCCGGAACATCAAGCTCACGCATCAGCGCCCTGTTCAACCAGATCCAGTTGGTTGAATGAAGGTTCACGGGAACCGCAAACCAGTGCTCTTGATAACGTGCCTGCGCCTGCACTGCAGCTGGAACAACCTCTGCCCAAGCTTCAGTCTCAGCCAACTCATCCAGCTCAAGCAGCAAGCCCTCTGCAGCCAACTGCTGGACATCGCTCGATATCACCAGTGCAGCATCGGGCGGGCTGTTGTCGGCCAATTGCCGGCGCAGCTCCTGACGATAGCCAGCGAAGCTGGATTGTTGCTCACGCGCGACATCACGCCACTGCAAACCTGCGGCCTCAGCATGGCGTTGCAGCACCATCAGCGAATCACGCTCAGCAGCAGTGACCAACCAATGATAAAGCTTGAACGAGTCCTCAGCCTGCGCGCAGCCAACCATGCACGCTAGCCCAACGGCAGCCAATACCCTGCGTTTACTCACCGGCGTTCATGCCCCCTTCGTCAAACAAGGGGGCATGATGCCCGCATGCAGCTGGGTGCCACAAGCCACACTGAAACACTAGGCCAGCAGCCTACCGGTCGACTACTCGACCAGTACGCCCTGCGCCACTTCCAGTACCACGGTCTGAGAGGACACTGTTGCAGTGTAGACATCGTAACCACTGACACCGGCACCGGCATCAAGCGTCCAACTGCTACCCGTATCCAGCTCAACACTATCTACACCTCCCGCATCCCCATCAATACGCAGAGTATTGCGAGCGTCCGTCATATCGAAGACATCCTCGGCACTCAGGCTACTGATGCTGTTCTCGCCACGGCCGCTCAGATCGATCGTCTCGATATTGCGCGCCAGACTACCCAGCTCGTTGCCGCTAACCGACTCGTCAAAGCGCAACTGGATGGTGTCCTCACCGGTACGGCCGTTGATCAACGAGCCGGTCCACAGCAGTTGATCATCGCCCGTTGTGCCGAACTGCGTCGAAATGTTGGTGGTGATCGGTGCCCAAGCAGCCGCGTCATCGTGGGTCCACTCCGACGCATCACCATTCTCGCTTTCGACCGTACGGCCTCGCACCTCGACATTGCCAAGGGCATCGGCGCTCTGCACAAAACCGAGGCCGTCGATCTGTTCCTGGGTAAGACCTTCGATAGTGTAAACACCGTCTGCGTAAGTGACGTTGGAGTCGCCACTGATCAGAACATCATCCAGGTAGAACGCCGCATGCTCGCCCATCCCCTTGAACTGCAGCGTGATGGTCTCAAGCGAGGAGTCATCAGGGCCGGCTTGGGCAATGTCGCTCATTTCTGTGTTCAGGTTTAGCCGAATAATATCGCCCTCGGTGCCGAAGCTCGGCGTCGGGTTCAAACCCAGCCCCTCAGCGACCGCCTCAACCGTCAGCGAGAACTCCCTTTCAGTCGCGGCAACCTGGCTCAGCGCCGATTCCTGGCTGTTAACTATCAAGCGCAGTTCATCCAGCGTACCGCTCCAGTGAGCCGGGGGCATGATACCGATATACGCAGGCAGCTCACCCTCACCCAGCAACCAGGTATTGCTGCCATCAGCACCAGCACCGGCGTTGCTACCCAGGCTGGCCAAAGTCGCGTCCGCCGCACTACTGCCAACATAGACGAGGAACCCGTTTGGCAGGCCATTAAGCAGGATGGTCCCCACACTCTCGGAGCCATCCGCATCCACCAGGCCGCCATCAGTGACCTGCAGCTGGATAACATTGGACTTGTCACCCAGCGCCTGAGCAAAGGTGTTCTCGCTGCCGGAGGTATCTGCCACGGTGAAGTCATAACCGCTGTTCACCGGCTCAATAGTGGCCGTTGCAGTCGTCGTGGTTGTTTTGACCAAGCTCGAATCCAGCTCCTGGCCACGAGCAACCACGCCAAGGCCGATGGACCCGCTGACGTATTGATTCACAGGTGTATAACGCAGGTTCGCACTGTTTCCAGTGCCAGAAACATCCAGCACATAGTAACTGCCATCCGGCACGCCCTCGACGCCGGACACAGCAGATTGAGTAAGCGGATTGCCCAAGTCGTCCTGCAACACACCACCCTGCATATCTACCGGCTCGTCGAGCGTGACGTAGAGCAGGCCGTCAATCAGCGTCCAGTTGGGATCATCTGCGGCGTTAGATAGATCAATGCTGATTTCCAGGTCATTGCCTTCCGCAACAGCGGGTGCGGTTATCACAATGTCAGCATCGTCGGTGACCGGAACCACCGTCTGCTGCATGGTTATCTCGGCTTCGGCACGATCCCCCGACGGGATATAGGTGGTCAGCTCCGCGTTGTAAACAAAATCGCCATCGTGCTTATTCCAGTCTGCAGGTGGTGTCACGGTAATGCTGTTGAGCAATGTCTGCAGCTCTGCATCACCGCCCACACCGGAGGCAGTCCACACCTGCTGGCCGTCAATTACCGTCAGGCGCATGCCACTGACCGTCGTTCCGGCAGGCAAATCAGTCAGGGTCACCGTAAAGCCATTGTCCGTAATGCCATTTTCGATCTCAGCATTGATACCTTGATCGAGGGTAAAGGCGGTGTCCTCGGTGGGCTCAAAGTCGCTCTGCTCCCATTGCAGAATCTCGGCCGGCGGAGTTGCCTCGCCTTCAGCAAAGGTCGTGCTCAAACTGATAGTGGTGCTATCGGTTAGCTGCTGGCCGTTGGCACTGTCCTCGGTAATGACTGTGACCTGAATCGGATGATTCTCCAAGCCACCTGCACGCGCCTGAACCTTAAGCGTGACGCTCGGCGTCAGCTCGCCACCGAAAGCGGTCTCCGGCACCAGCATCCACTGACCGCCACCCAGGTACTCAGCACCCTCAACGATGACGCCATCCGGCACATTGTCCAGAATGATGCGGTTCAGTTGCTCACTACCGTCGTAGTCCCCGCCCTGGTTGGCAACATTCAGCGCAACAACCACGTCGCCCGGTGCCGCCAGACTGGAGATTTCCCCTCCGGTAACCGTCAGCACGGGCTGGTCGGTAACCGGGTTGACCGTGATGCTGTAGGAGTCGTCGATAGCACTCTGAACATCGCTCACCGTGCCATCTGCCGCCGGGTCGGTAATCAGATAACGGACGTCGATTTCAGCAGAGCCGCTCCAGTTCTCGCGCCCTTGGGCGTGGATACTGTTGAGCGCATCGCCAGACAGTTTGTACCAACCGTCCTCCAGCGTAATCCCCGGCAGACCGTCAGTCACAGCTTGCGCCAAGGAGACACCGCTCGCACCGTAAGTCAGCGTAAAGTCAGTGGCACCGTCCACATCCGATGCGCTCAACCACACCGCATCCAGCTGCTCATCGGTATCTCCGTTCTGATGTTGAATACCGAATGACAGTGCTGTACTGACATCCTCATCAATGGAGGCGGACAGGTTAATAGTCGCTTCCGGTGACGGCTGAACCCGCAGACTGACCGCGTGAAGCTCAGTCAGTGAGTCACCATCATCCTCGGTCGTTACCGAATAAAAGTTGAACGATGCAGTACCGTTAAAGTTGGCCGGCGTGAGCAGCTTCGCAGTCTGCAGCTGCGCCTCGGTCAGCGACCAGACACCGTCCCCAATCAGAGTGCCGCCCTGCAAAGAGAACCCTTCTGGCAGATTGCTCACGCGGAAGCTCAGTACCTCGGAGCCGTCATCATCTGTCAGCGCCGCACTGGTGATCAGCTCATTGAGAGCAACACCGCCATTGGCATCGACGGTACTCTCTTCGAACGTCTGATCAGCCGGGTCAACAATCGTCAGTTGCGCCTCATCGGCGACACCCCGTGGAGAAATCAGGATGTCCAGGCTGTAGGCAGAGGATTCACTGACATAGGGTGAGCCCGGGTCGCCTGTAACGTCCAGCGTATCTACCGACACAGTGTCAACCGTGAGGGTGAAGGGCTCGTTACTGTCCTCAGGCGCCTGGATCGTCATGCCCGCCCCCAAATCGGGGTCGAAGCCATCAATGCTGAGCGACCAGGTATCGCCAGACGACACGATAGTGAAACCTGCCGGCAGTCCGGTAGCGTCTGCGGTGAGTGTTACGCCGTCATAGACCAGTGTCGCGCCATCCGGAATGGCCGAAATGGTGACGTTGAAGGTTTCCGACGGGTCGGAGCTGCTGGGACGAATCGACAGCGGCATAACCTCGTCTTCGTTACCTCGCACGTGCGCTGTCACTGTGGTTGTCGCCGTATCAGCAACCGGTTTTATCAACACATTGGTCAGCACAGCAGAGCCGCTGATCGCCTCGTCATAGCTCAGCGCCGCCAACTGCGCCGGTGTGAGGTCGTTGACCGTATTGCCGGCCCCCAGATCATCCTCATCGTAGTCACGGGTCAGCGCCTGCACATCAATTGAGAAGGAGCCCGAGAAGTTAGGCGCAGCCTTGAACTGCAAGGTATCCAGATACTCAACCGGCACCTCGATGGGCTCGCCACCGTAGGTCTGAGTGACCCAACTAGTGCCGCCATCAGTCGAGTAGCGGAAGCTGGAGCCCAGGGCGTCAGCCGCAGAACCGTCGCCTGCCACCAGATTAGGCGTCAGCAGCGCGAAGGTTTTCTCGCTGGCGCTATCCTCATTGCTCCACCCATCGGACAGGGTGAAGCCAGGCTCCGCACCAAGGGAGAACCACGCATCCTCTTCACCAGAGGTTGTGTAATCGTGACCGGGGGTCAGGGTTACGTCGTTACCACCCACGCCGTTGGTATCGGTGTCGGTGGTTTCAGCCACAGGTGTCACCTCTACCTCAAGGTCAATATCAGTAAAGACCTGGGTCGTCGGTCCAACAGCACCATCGTTACTGTTGTCGCGGACCTCTACATCCAGTTTCAGCGTGGTGTCCAGGCTGCTGTGACCCGGCGCCTGGATGGTGTACGACAGATAATCTCCATTGGCTACATCAGACGGATCAATCTGCAACTCGCCTGCAGTCGGTGTCAGCGTATTACCCAAGTGATCCTGGACCGTCCAGCCTGCAGGAATGTCCTTGACGGTAATAGCGATCAGCTCCTCAGAGCCATCTGTATCGCCGGGCTGCACATTCGCCAGGAACGCCACGGCAGTGTCTTCAGCAGTGCTCACACCTTCAACCACCGGCGCATCTGGCACCGGATCAACCTGCAGGTTTAGTGTCACGGAATCCTGCACGACCGCTGGCGTGGCCGCAGGCGAATCGCTGTCGCGGTCCTGCGCCTTCAGCGTTACGGTAACCGCCACCGCATCGCCGCTATAGTCGGCAGGCGGAGTGATGTCCATCTGAGGCAGTCCAGTAGACGAGGTGGATAGCCCCGGAGCAGGAACGCGAACCACTGGATTACCCACAGTAACTTCGATATCCCCGCCCGCGGTCGTCACAGTAGAACCTACCGGCAGGCCGGCAATCTCGAACCAGCGCTCCTCGCTGCCATCCAGATCAGGCGAGGTGTTACCGTCGTTATCGGGATACTCGACCTTCAGCGCTGCCGCCAGGTCATAAGTGCTGTCTTCATTGATCGTCAGCGCCCGGGTATCGGTATCGTCATCAAAGGTAAGTGATACCGGGTCGGTAACCGCGTCAACGTTGACAGCTACGCTGGTTGTGGACTCTGCCCCGTCAACCCCCGGAACCCGCGTGCCCGTACCATCTACCTCGTAGCTGGTGACTGCCACATCGACAGTAAAGTTCTCGTGCGCATCGGCAGCAGGCAGGACCTTGAGTGCCTCGAACTGGGCCGAGCTGATAACCAACGTACCTGCCGGCGGGCTGGCCAGCAGATCGCTCAGATGAGGCCCGTCGCTGAGCAGGATGCTGATATCGCCGCCACTGGACACAACCAGTTCGGCATCAGCGTTGAGGCCGTCCAGCAGTGCGGCACCGTCCGGTATGCCGGACAGCGTAATCAACCCAAGCAGCTCGGGATCGTCGCCGGTGGCAGCAAGATTCTGATCGTTATCGTCGCTAACCTCTGGCGTATTGAGCCCCAGGCCAATGGCCACATCTTCATCGGTAGACACCGCGGCCGCATCCACCGTCAATTCGGGTGCGTCAGCCACCGGGTTGACGGTCGCTGTAACCCTGATAGTTTGCTGCGCGCCGTTATCCTCAGTGACCGTGACGTAGAACTCGTCTGAGCCACCATAGTTGCTGTAATCCGGGTTTGGCGTGTAGGTGAGACGCCCGTCGTCATGGACAGTGACGGTGCCGTGCCCAACGTCATAGTCCTTGCCCTCAGGGCCATCGGTACCGACGATTGGAGCACCACCATTGGTGGTGCTGATGCTGGTGTTGTCCTGCGTCGCATCAGCTGACGTCGTGAAAGGACCCTCAGAGCCATCTTCATCAACCTCAATGGCGATATCACTGCGTGGCTCGTCGTCCTTCACATCAACCCGGAAGGTGCCGGAAACACTGTCGTCATCGCCGTCCAGCGCATCGTAGCTGAAGGTCAACTCGTGATCCTGCGTGGGGCTTCTGTGCAGCATCGCGCCCTTGAGCTCGAAGCTGTATTTCGCCTGACCGCTGCCATCAACAGTCAGCGTGACTGTGAATATCTCCTGGCCGCCACGGGTACCGGTGAGCACACTGGTACCCGTACCGGTAACACTGATATCCGTGTTACCGCTGGCGTCCAGCCAGTTACGCAGTGCTGTCTGCTCATCAGAGAACACCAGCGCGCCTTGACCGTCGGCGCCAAAATCGACATCCAGATCAGCCTCAGCCGTGGTGCTCAAGGCAGGGTCACCATCGCCGCTGCCGGTGGTTAACCAGGCTTCGTCGACCGCACCAGCCGCTGGCGCTGCCCCAATGCTTGGGCCATCATCCCGGAAGCTCAAGCGTCCGCCGATGTCGACCGAGTCAGAAGCAACGTCGCCATCGCCGTCCGTCGCGGTGGCCGTCAGCAGCAGACTGCCATCGGGCAGAGCTACCACATCGTCCGGATCACTTGAATTGGCGTGCTGGACAGACCTGCTCTGAGTGAGCGTGACCTCACCGCTGGCATCAACCGCAACGGTAAACACCACATCGCCGTCAGCGTTTTGACCTTCAATCACACCCGCGTTGTCTACCAGGCTGATGTCCTGGCCAGTCAGCGTGTCCACCAACCCTGTCGCCGCAGCATCGACCTCCAGGGTAAAGACCAGTCCATCTCCGTTATCGCCGTCAGCGCCAAAGTCGTGACTAAACGCCCCGGAGAAGTCCGCCGAATCGGCAACACCCATGCTGGTTTCATCTACCTGCAATTGAGCCAGGGCATTACCGGTCAAGGTGACGCTGGGCACGTCGTCAACGATGGTGATGGTCACCGTGTTGGTGACCGTATTACCGTATTGATCAACCGCCACATAGCTGAAGCTGTCGGTTTCCTGAACACCATCCACATCGGTCGTTTCGCTGCTCAGGGTATAGTTGTAGCTACCGTCGGCATTGATTGTCAGCGTGCCAACGCTACTGCTCTGAGTTCCCACACTACTTGGCGCAACTGTCCAGCCGCTGTCCAGGTTCAGGGTACCTTCAGCAACCTCACGGTCTGAGGTCGGGTCGGTTCCATCGCTCAGCCCTGCCTCATCAACACTGTCGGTGGTGTTGCGCGGCGTACCGGTCACGTCATTGACGTTGATAGTCAACGTGGCGGTGGTCTCGTCGCCATCGGCATCGCGGACGGTGTAGGTGAACACATCTACCGCATCAGCGGTGACCGCGTTGGCGGTGGACACGTAGGTGTAGCTGCCATCCGCGTTAAGGGTCAGCGTGCCGTAGAGCCCATTGATCACAGTGGCAACACCCGTTGCGTTGGTAGTGCCGGTATCGCCCGCTGCAACGCCCACTACAGCGCCGGTGCCGTTCCAGCCGTCAGCGCCGGCGTTGTCGTTACCGAGCACACCGTCGGCTGCGCTCACTGACAAGGAGTCACCCTCAGTGACCGTACCTTGATCATTTACCGCACGGGGCTGGTCGTCGACTATCGTGATCACCAGGTTGCTCGCCGGCAACGAGTCATTGTCCTGATCGGTGATCACCACAGGGAAACTGGCCGAGGTGTCATCGCCTGCAGTCGTTGCCTCCAGCGTATAGCTGTAATGGATAACACCTTCGCCGGTGGCCGCGTCGTACTCGTAGCGAGCAGTGAGGCTGCCGTCAGGGCCAGTGGTCGCAAAGACCTGATCAACAGTAGTAAGGGCGTTGCCGCCCAAGCTGACTGACAGCACCCCGTCGGCTGACGTGAACTCGATAGTGCCACTGGTGGTCGCCCGGTCAGGAATGCTGTCAGACCCACCAGGCAGGCCCGCCTCATACACAGTAGTAGAGGCACCACCGGCGGACGGAACGTCGGCGGCGGGTGCTGCATCGGCGATGTTGATGGTCAGTTCGGCATTTGCCGTATCCCCGTCGCCATCAGTGATGGTGTATGTGAATACATCCTGCACGCCACCAGGGGTGCCTGCAGCGCGTTGATAGCTGTAGCTGCCATCCGAGTGGATAGTCAGCTTGCCGTACTCGCCATCAATTACCAGATTACCCGCGCCCGGTACATTGGTCTCGCTGGCGTCATCTTCATGGCCAACGCCGGTAACCCGGGCACCGTCAGCGCCCTGCGTATCGTTGTCCAGGACATTGCCGTCAAGCACCAGCTGGAACTCACCGGATGCGACATTAGCGCTATCGTTCAGCGCAGTCGGTACATCATCGATCACTTCGATGGTCAGACTGCCGTTGGCGGTGGCGTTGCCCGCATCGGTGACGCTCAGCGGTATGCTCAGCTGCACGTCGTCGTTACCCGCACTGCTGTGCGTGCGCTCACCGCTCAGGGTGTAGGTGTACGTCAGGGTGCCTGCAGTCGGCACGCCGCCGACGCTGCTGCTGGCGGTAAAGCCGGTCAGCACCAAAGTGCCGCCTTCAACGCTGATGGCCGCAGACGGACTGCCGGCGCTGAGTGCCTGCAACTGGCTCAGGGTGAAGCCCTGACCGCCGACGATAACGCTGGCCAGACCATCGGCTGCGCTGATCC
>NZ_JBLWYX010000027.1:0-27428 GCF_048266785.1 Marinobacter sp. | reverse complement strand
CCTTCCACGGCACCACCTGATCCATCTCGATCAGGAACAATTCCTTACGGGTCTGCTTGCGCTTGCCGGCGTACTCGGCGTCGGCGAAGGTCATCTGCTTCATGGAAAAACTCGGCTGGCGGGATCGGCGTGTTTCACCAGATTCGGGAAGTCTTTTTCAGACCTTCCCTAATGGAACGGGCAGTCCGAGAAGACGACTCGATTACACCTGGATTGCCGAGGCAATTGCGAAGCCACCCAGCGCATAATGTCCTGCGCGCCCGTGGCGCCGCCGATGGGTGGATCAGCCTCTTGCACGTCAACCCTTTGTCCCATGCATGGCATCAATCCGGCTTCTGGTCTGGCGGCAGCAATCCCAGCAGATCCGCCTGCAAATGTTGCAACTTGTCGATGCCAGCCTTCAATGCCTCGACACGGCCGGCATTTTTCATTTCACTCAGGGTGTGCGCTAACTGCTGGATGCTCTGATGCAGGACATCGACCTGATCATCAGGATCCTTGCCGAAGAACGTCGGGCGGCCACTTTGATCCCGCCAGTATTGGAGTGCTTCGGGTTGAGGCGGCACTTGGGTCTTACCTGACAGATAGTCGATCATCTGGGAAATCCAGACCCGGTGGTCGGCGTATGTGAACGGCACGGGCAGCGCGGAGCGACTGTCAGGTTTAAATCCCTTCCAGGATAAGGGTACCTGCCAGGTGTGTAGCCATTGCTCGAATTCATGCACCGGCATCGGATGCCCGATGGCATAACCCTGGCCCCACTCGCATCCCAGACGCAGCAGAATTTCTCCATGCTTGATGGATTCGACTCCCTCCGCGATGCAGTTCCTGCCAAACGACCTTGCCAGTGCCAGTAGCGCATCCAGGATGGCGATATCGTCCGGGTCCTCGAGCATGTCGCGTATAAAACCTTGGTCGATCTTGAGCAGGTACGCGGGCAGGCGCTTCAGATAGGTAAGCGATGAATAGCCGCTGCCGAAATCGTCGAGGGCAAAACGCAATCCCATCCTTTCGCACAGCGCCATCGACTGAGACACTTGAACGAAGTCCTCCACGGCGCTGGTTTCGAGGATTTCCAGTTCAAGGTCTTGCGGCTGGGCGCCGGGATGTCGTGACAACATACCCCGTAGATGCATGATGAAGTCCGGTTGCAGCAGGTGCCGCGCACCGATATTCACGCTGACCGGGACATGAAGGCCGGCCTTGCGCCAAGCTTCGATCTGGGTCAGCGCAGCCTCGATGGTCCATTCCCCCACGTCAATCCCGAGCGGATGGTTCTCAATGATGGGTATGAAGGAGGCCGGAGATAACAAGCCACGCGTTGGATGTTGCCAGCGGATCAAGGCTTCGGCGCCCAGCACCTCACCGGTGCGCATGTTGACCTTGGGTTGGAAATAAAGCAGAAACTGCCCATTGGCAAGTGCCTTCTCTATGCTGTCAAATCCTTCGTGACGGGTGCGCAGTGTACAGTCCTTCTCCGTATCGAAAACGTGATATCGATTCTTGCCGGCTTGCTTGGCACGATACATAGCCTGATCTGCCTGCCGCAGCAGTTGGTCGGCGTCGATATCTTCGCCTTGCGGGTAGTAGCTCACACCGATACTCGCGCTCACCTCGCACAGTGCGTCACCAATCGGTACGGGCTGTGCAGCCACCTCGATCAAGCGATTGAGAATCGGTACGCTGACGGAAATATCCGGCAGGTCGAGCAGAACAGCGACAAACTCATCACCACCAAGACGGGCCAAGGTATCGTCTTCGCGCAACACCTGCGTCATACGCCTGGACAGGACGGACAGCAATTTGTCGCCGACTGCGTGGCCGTGCTGGTCGTTGACCTTCTTGAATCCATCCAGATCGATGAAGACAACCGCCAGGTGCATGCCACGCCGACGCGTCTGACGAATGGCCTGCTTAAGGCGGTCTCCAAGCAATAGTCGATTGGGCAAGCCGGTGAGCAGGTCGTAATGAGCAACGCGTTCAAGCTGTTGCTGGTTTTCCTTCAGCGCTGTGATGTCGGAAAACATGGCTGCGTAATGCTCGATATTGCCCTGCATATCCGGCACTGCACTGATCGTCAGCAGCGCGGCAAACTGACTGCCGTTCTTGCGTCGGCACCAGAGCTCTCCGTGCCAATAGTCGTGCTCACGCAGAGCCTGCCAAACGGTCTGATAGAACTCATCGTCATAGCGATCGGACTCGAGCAGACGAGGTGTCTGACCCATTACTTCCTCCCGCGCATAACCAGTGATCACGGAAAACGCCCGATTGACGTTGACAATGTGGCCTTGAGCGTCCGTAACGAGGATGCCCTCTCCTGCGTGCTCAAAAACTTCAGCCGCAAGGCGAAGCTCTTCCGCGGATCTTCTGCGTGAGGTGACATCATGGATATAGCCGTGCCAGAGGATGCTCCCATCAGGCATGGCTTCAGGCGACGCCTCACCTTCGACCCAGATCACCCGACCGTCTGGAAACTGCACTCGGTACTCGTCATGCCAAAGCGCGAGTGACTGCCCCGACACCTGTATGGTTTCATGCACACGGTCGCGGTCTTCAGGATGGAGCGCAGCGAACGCAGGAGTGGCATCCTCAACAACATCCTCCGGTGCAACCCCGTATATTTCCTGTATCCTCGCGCTGGCATAAGGGAAGTGCGAGCTGCCGTCCGGACGAAGACGGTATTGGTAAAGCATACCGGGAACGTGGCTGGCCAACTCTTCTCGCTGTCGGCGCATAGCGTTCAGCGCCTGCTCGACCCTCTTGAGATCGGTGATGTCCTCTACCGTCCCGTCTGCCGCTCTGGGCCGACCAGAGGCGTCGCCCTTGAATGTTGCCCGCAGGTGTATCCAGCGAACCTGCCCTCCGCTGACGATGCGATACCGCAGATCAAGGGTCTTTCCGCACATGGCAGCATCCCATGCCCTATCGAAGAGGGGGCGGTCTTCAGGGTGAATGCACTGCAGGAATCGCTCGAAGGCTATTGGCGCACCAACATCCAGGCCGAGCACGCGGCAGGCTTCATCGGAGCAAGTGAGGAGTTGCGAGCCAAGATCGAGATGCCAACTGCCAGAATGGGCATTCTGGTTAATCTGGTCACAGTGTCGGGCTGAGATTTGAGGCGTCTCGTTCAAAGGTGACGCTCCTTATGGGTGAAACAGAGGTTCCAACGTTTCTGCAACTCGGAGCGTATTTCGTCAAAGATTGTGTGGTTGGGGTCGCTATGCATCGCGGCTACGCACTTTCTTCAAGGATCGCACAACTGATAAGCAGGGTGGTTCGCGCCGGGTCATTGCGGCAAGCGGGATGTCACCCAGCGCATAATGTCCTGCGCGCCCATGGCGCCCGCCTGACGTGCAACCTCATGTCCCCCTCGGAACAAAATCAGGGTTGGAATGCTGCGAATACCGAACTGGGCGGCCAGGTGGGGTTCTGCCTCGGTATTGACCTTGGCCAGCCTGACCCTGGGTTCGAGCTGGCGCGCCGCTTGCTGGAACTGCGGGGCCATCATCTTGCACGGCCCGCACCAAGGTGCCCAGAAATCGACCAACAGTGGCAGGTCGCTGCGCTCCACGTGGCGCGAGAACGTCGCCGTGGTCAACTCGATGGGTTCGCCCGTGAACAAGGGCTGCTGGCAGCGGCCGCAGTTGGGATGTTCCGATAGCTTCGCAGTCGGTACGCGGTTGATGGACTGGCAATGCGGACAGACGAGGTGAAGATCATTCTTAATGGTTCGCCTCCTTGGACCACAGTGAGGCTGCCGCGCTTCGGGTCACAGACAATGCCGACCAATCAACGCCTTGGAGCCAATCGTTCCCGTCTTTGCTTACTCCGGCCTCTTCCAAATGAGCAGCGATGAACGCTTCGGCCTGCATGAGCCACCTTTGGACAGTATCTTCCTTACTAGGAATCAGCAGGATCTCAGAGACGCTGCTGGCATCCAGCCCGTCCACACGGATAAGCAGAAAAATGCGCCGCCACAAACGCGGCATGTCCTTCAGCAGGTCGAATGCAAAAGCGAACTCGCTCGACCGATCAACTAGCTCCTCCTGTTCCGCGATCGTTGCGGCATCGGGATGCTGACTGTCAGCGATGATATCGGCCAGCCTGAGTGTGTCATCGGGCTGATAAAATTCGAAGACTTCCTCTTCCACCATGGCCTCGGCGACGTCCTGGGCATCCGCTTCGACCGGCGCGTCCAGAGAAACGAATTCGCCAAATTGTCGGCTGTTTGCCACTTCGTGATCCAGGACGGCGAACAGATGCTTCAGAAGACCGATGTAAGCCGCTTTTTCTTCCGGCACGGATTGCCATTCCACCTCAGCTCGGACAATCGCTTCATCCACCACGTCGCGCAGCGTCGGATAATCGCGCGGTAAATCGCCGACGGCCCGCAGATAAGCCAGCTCACGCCTTGCGACAGCCTCAAGTTTCGACAGTAGAGGCATTCGGGTCGCCTCGGCCTCATGGGCGGCTGATGCGGGTTTTGCGGCAATCCGCGCCTTGAGCTCGCGCAAGCGTTCACGACGCGCCTTACGCTTGATTTGATCCTGAGCGCTCAGCCGATCAAAGTGCTTCTTGGCCTGCCGGAACAACGCCTGCGCTAGCATGTGCGCGAGAGGCGTCAGATCGTTATGCGATGCAGTGACGCTGACGATTTTTTTGCCCGGCAAGTGCATGTGGCCACTGGCCGTTAAGCGAGATCCTTTTTTCGCGCGTTCGAGGACGATTTGAAGACGTACCGAATCTTCGGAGCGCTTTTCGATCAGCGGCTTGAGAGCGGGTTCAACCGCTTTTTCTACAGACATTCGCCAAGGTTCATGAAATTCTTTTTCGACGAGTCGATAGCTATATTGTATACGCATGCTCAAGCCCTTTAGGGTTGTCCGCCCAGGTGAGTGGACCCGGGTGATTGGATATGTTGATTTTCAAAGATGATCTTACGGTTTGGTTTTTCACGCCCTTACCGCTGACGCGCTTTGCGCAAACGCCAACTAAGAAGCAAAAGAGTCATACCGAAGATCGCAGCATGGAAACCCAATACCCAGCCCGCGGCCAGAAATGATTCGATCGGGCGGGTAAAAAACATCCATAGGATGATCGCACCGAGGAGCACGGAAAGCAGCCCGCTGAGGGCAAGCCAGATCTCGCCCTTGATTTCCCGGCGCAGACGAACGGCGGCGGATATCTCCAGCATACCGGTGAAAATTGCCCAGAATGCCACGCTTACCCACAAGAAATAGGCCAACGCCAAAGTGGCAGCCAGAGGGGCAACTACCACAACGACACCGGTGAGTATGCCGACGATGCCGCTGAACAACAGCCAGCCCCAGCGCTGCTTTTGCCGCATTTGCCGCACCGCTGCAACCAGGTTGAACGCACCATTGACCAAAGAAAATGCGCCGAACACTATCGTCATGGCCAACAGAGCCGATTGTGGCATCCAGAACGCAAGGGCTGCGAAAATCAATGCCAAGACACCGCGCAACGCAAAAATCCACCAATTTTCGGTCAATGAACACAGTGTTTTGGTGGGCTCATCCGCACTGGAATCGGTGATGGTGTCTGTGTTCATGCTATATCTCCTAAAGATCTAATGGGGTGAAAAAGCAAACACTCCTGAGCCAAGAGAGGGGCGCGACGCGCCCCTCTTACGCCCTATCCAGCGGTTTCAGAACAACTTGGACAGCTTTGCCTTGATTTCATCGAGCCAGCCTTTTCCGCCGCCTCCCCCAGCCGTCTTTTGCTTGACTTTCTTGAGTTCAGCATACAGGGGCTCAAAGTCCTTCTTCTTTCCATAACCCAGCAGTTCTGCCATTTCCAACTGCTGCCGCGCTTCGTTCAATAATGTCTCCAGGCGCTCATTGGACGCTTCGCTCCGCTGACCATCTTCTACCAAGGTCTCGGCGCGCTTCAGGAGCAGCCTGGCGCGCAGGGCGGGCAGCGGAAGAACGCTGCGCTCCTCGACCAGCGTGCTGAGCGCTGACTGCAGCGCGGCTTTGGCTTCTTCGATCTTGCCCTGATCGATCAGCGGCACGACTGCCTTCACGGCTGCGGGATAGGACGCCAGAGGGATGTTGGTGACCGTGATCACGATTTCACTGGCCAGCAAAGCCAGCACGTGGCGAGCCTGTTGCACCTCGCCATGTTTGAGGGCGTCCAGCGCCTCGTCGGTCATCGCCTCAATGGTTTCCGTGTTGGCGAACAAGTCGTGCACGATGGTGCGCACATCAACGGGGGCCAGGGCGAGCGTGGGTTCGCGCGCAACGATCAGCTCCAGCTTTCCCGTCACTTCGGCCAGCGTTGCCAATGCGCGTGCAGCGTCCTTGCCGTCAAGTGCGGCCAGCGCTGATTTGGTCAGCGCCAAGGCCGAGACGGCCTCATCGAGGACTTGTTTACGTTTGTCTGCCGCCTGCGAGTCCGTTTCCTTCTGAACCTCAGGCTGTACCTCCGTGACGACTTCAGGCTTGGCCTCTGGACTGACAGGAAGGCTGCTTACCGCGGCCTGTTCGTTTATTTCTTTGTTCGTCGCATTGGGATTCGATGTTTGCTCATTCATGGTGATATGCCTCGTATGAGTTAGTGACAATAGGCGAATCTATTGGGGCTGACTGCGAACATCGCGAGACTGACCGACCGAACAGTCGGCCCCTTCATCACCTCAAAACAGCTTTTGGAGGCGCGTCTTCAACTCGTCGAACCATCCCTTGCCGCTTTTGCCACCAGCCGACTTTTGCTCAATGGACTTCACCTGATCGAAGATGGGTTCGAAATCCGCCTTCTTGCCATAACCCAGGATCTGCGCCAGCTCGATTTCCGTGCGCACGTAGGCCAGCAGGGCGCTGAGCTCCTCGCTCTGTTTGGCATCGCGCTTGTCGGTCTCGGCCAGCTTTTCCGCTTTTGCCATCGCGGCTTCGGCCCGTAGCACGGGCAGAGGAAAGGCGACCGAGGTCACCACCAGCGTGTTCAGTGCTCGGGCGAGTTCCGCCTTGGCGTCGTCGATCTTGCCGCTGTCGATGAGCCGTGCGGCCGACTTGATCGCTGCCGGGTACGTTGCCATCGGCAGGTTGTCGGTTTCGATCACGATTTCGCTGGCAAGATTGGCGACGATGGGCCGTGCCTTTTGCACCTCGCCATCATCCAACAACTCCCGAGACAACTTGACCGCTTTCTTGACCGATTCCACGTCGGCGTGGATGTCATGGGTGATGACGCTTACATCGACGGGCGCCAAAGCAAGTTTTGGCTCACGCGCCAATACCAGTTCCAGCTTTCCGCTGGCCAGTTCCAGCGCAGCGAGCGCCTCCTTGGTCTTCTTTGCATCAAGGAGGATCAATGCCTCATGGGTCTTGGCCAGCGCAGTGATTGCATCTTGGGCGAGTTCGGCGCGCTTTTTCGCGGCTTCCCGGGCGACCTTGTCATCTACCTGTGGCTGCGCCGCCTTGGATGCGGCAGAGGGTGCTGCAGCACCTGGGCTAGAACCTGCCGCTGATTGGGCCAGAGCCGGTCCGCTCAGTCCGACGACGACCGCCAGGGCAAGTGCGGAGAAGATGTATTTTGGCTGTTTGATATTCATGATCTTGGGCTCTTGATTAAAGTTAGTTGACTGAGATTTCAATCTGTTTCGGTTTGGCTTGCTCGGCCTTGACAAGCCGCACTTCCAGCGCGCCGTCTTTCATCGAAGCCGTCACCTTGGTCGGATCAACGTTGTCAGGCAAGACAAAGCTGCGCACAAAGCGGCCATACGCACGTTCGATGCGGTGGAACTTCTTGCCCTGCTCCTCTTTCTCCAGTTTGCGCTCGCCGCTGATGGTGAGCACACCGTTTTCCGCGCTGACGCGCACGGCATCCTTGGGGACCTCCGGCAGATCCAGTTTGAGGATGAATGCGTTCTCATCCTCGCTGATGTCCACCATTGGCGCCCAGTCCGCCGTGGTCATGGCTTCGTTGCTGGTACGGGCGCCCTGTCGCTGGGGTGTCCGTCCCAACATCGTCGCCAGGCGGTCTTGCAATTCATCCAGTTCCCGGAAGGGGTCCCACGGAGTCAATGCAGACATATCGGTTCTCCTTGAACAATGCCGGTGAATTGGATGACGCACCGAACAGAGCCGCCGGCTCACTCTGAATAGCGCCTATTACTTTTCGTTTCTATCAAGAACAGGCCATGAGCAAGAATAGTCCATGAAGCAATAGCGCATGCCCTATCTCGTGATAGGCCACGGTTTCCCGCTCCTTCGGATTGAGCACACGGTTCTTCCTTTCCAGGCCGGCCACGATGCGCTCGATTGCGGCGGTGAAGTCTTGTAGCTCCACAGCCTGCGCCTTGCGCTGCGTCGCGTTCAACGCTGTTTCGTTCACGAGATTGGCCAGATCAGCGCCGGAAAAGCCGGTGGTCAACGCCGCCACCTGTTCCAGATCTACACCGTGGGCCAGGGTGATCTTCTTGACATGGACCTTCAGGATATCCAGGCGACCTTTCTTGTCGGGACGGTCCACCAGCACCTGACGGTCGAAGCGACCGGCACGAAGCAAGGCCTGATCGAGGATTTCGGGGCGGTTGGTGGCGGCGAGGATGATCAGCCCGACCGAGCTGTCGAAGCCATCCATTTCGGTGAGCAACTGGTTCAGCGTCTGCTCACGCTCGTCGTGTCCGCCGGTCGGTCCTCCGACACCGCGTGCGCGGCCCAAAGCATCCAGCTCATCAATGAAGATGATCGCCGGCGCCTGCCCGCGCGCCTGCTCGAACAGGTCGCGCACGCGCGCCGCACCCACGCCGACGAACATCTCGACAAACTCTGATCCGGAGATGGAGAAGAAGGGCACCGCCGCCTCGCCGGCAACAGCCTTGGCCAGCAATGTCTTGCCGGTGCCCGGTGGGCCCACCAGCAACACGCCCTTGGGAATGCGCGCCCCGAGCCGTCCATACTCCTGCGGATTCTTGAGGAAATCGACGATCTCAACCAACTCCGCCTTGGCTTCATCCACACCCGCGACATCGGCAAAGGTCACGCCGGTGTTCTTCTCCATGAATACCTTGGCGCGGCTCTTGCCGATGCTGAGAAAGCCGCCCATGCCCTGCTTCTCGGCGAAGCGGCGGAACAGGAAGAACCAGACGCCGAAGAAGACCACCGCCGGCAGAATCCAGGAGAGCACATCACGCAGCCAGGTATTTTCCACCACCCGCGCATAGGGCACGTCGTACTTGGACAGCCGCTCGGCCAGGTCGGGTTCGACACGGGTGGCCACGATGGTGGTCTTGCCCCGGCTGTCCGGCGATTTCAGGCGCCCGGTCACCGTGCGGTCCGCCACCACCACATCGGCGACGCGCCCCTCGGCCAACGCTTTCTCGAATTCGCTGTAGGGTACGGGCTCGACGGTCTTGGCCGCCTGCCAGTAGTTCTGCAGCGTCAGCAGCAACAGGACGGCGACGATCCAGTAGCCAATGTTCCATTGATCTTTCTTTTCCATGGGCAATGTTCCTAGCAAGTCGTGTCGCTAGAGAATGGGGGTGAACAGACGGGCCACCCCGTCGCGCAAGCGGATGGCCAGCGGGCGGGCGCGCAACGCCTTCGCCGATATCTCGCCCGACGCATCACGAGCGGCATCAAAAAGAGATTCCAGCCGCGTAGACAACGCGGTGTCGTACACCTCCACATTGAACTCGAAGTTGAGGCGCAAACTGCGCGCATCCCAATTGGCCGAACCCAGGCAGCACCACGCTCCGTCTACCAGCATCAGCTTGCTGTGGTCGAACGGGCCAGGCCGTTCGAAGATGCGCACACCGTGCTCCAGCACCTGCCAGTAGTGGGCGCGCGCGGCCCATTGCACCGTGGGATGGTCGCCGTTTGCGGGCGTCAGCACGTCGATACGCACGCCGCGCAACGCGGCCGTGCTCAGCGCCGCGATCATCGGCTGATCGGGGACGAAGTAAGGTGTCCAGATGCGCACCGAATGCTTCGCCGCGCTCAAAGCGCCCATGAAGGTCCAGCGCATCCGGTCCAGGGCTTCGTCGGGACCGGCCTCGATGCCGCGCGCCCAACTGGTTCCCGGCTCATCAGCCGTTACGGGCGGTTCGCCCCAGAAACCCTTGCTGAGCCGCTCGCCCGTGGTATCGCACCAATCATCGGTGAAGCTCCGCATCAGATGCTCCACCACCGGCCCGCGCAGACGAAAGTGCAAATCGTGACAGGCCTGGTCCGGCGCATCGGGCCGCCAATACGTGCTGCAGATGTTCATGCCACCGGTGAAACCTGTCTCGCCATCGATCACCAGCAGCTTGCGGTGATTGCGCAGATGCGCGGCATGCAGGCGCGCGGGAATCAACGTCGGGTTGAACGTCGCCGCCGGAACGCCGGCGCGTTGCAAGGCGCGGTAGGCGCTGCGGTGCGTCCAGCGGGCAGAGACGTCGTCGATCAGCACCCGCACTTGCACGCCGCGCTCATGAGCCCGGCGCAGCGCATCGACGAACTGCGCCCCGATGCCTTGGCTGTCGAAGATGTACGAGGTCAAGGCGACGCTGTACCGCGCCGATTCGATGGCGGCGAGCATGGCCGGGTAGGCCTGCTCGCCATCGACAAGCGGCTCGATGCGGTTGCCGCCGGTCAGCGACTGGCCGGTGGCGCGTCCCACCAGGTGGGCCAGACCGGCAAGTGGCGGCGATACAGCCTCGGGTATCGTGGGCGAGAGATCCTGCCGAACAGCAGGATCTGCCCCCGGGAAGAGCCGCCGCGCCCGCCGCTGGTAACGGTTGATGCCGAACAGCCCATACAGCAGCGAACCGCCCAGCGGCAGCAAGGCGATCAGCAGTACCCACAGCGTGGCCGATCGAGGGTCACGCTTGTAGATGACCGCATGCCCCGCTGTGGGGATAGCGACCGCCAGCGACACGAGGGTGGCTGCCCATGTCAGCCCATTGGGGTCGGACACGACAGCCTCCCATCGCTCAAGATTCGCCGTCCGCTGACTTCTTCTTGCGCGCAGGCTTGCGCGCAGGCTTGCTCGCGTCGCCAGGCGGTGCCTCGGCCACGTCCGCGGCATCGGGCTTTTCAGGCTCAGCCGACTTCGCGGGTGGCTCCTGGCGCTCGAAGACCACCCGTTCGGCCTTGTCGTCCCAGCGGGCGTTGGCGTGATCACCCTTGCCGATACCGCCACCCAGCATCTCGCGCGCCAGCGCGGTTTCCAGCTCGCTGCGGATCAGCCGCTTGAGCTCACGCGCGCCGAACTCGGGCTTGTAGCCTTCCTCCGCGAAGTGGTCGATCAAGGTCTGATCGAAGGTCAGCGTCACGCCCTGGCTGGCGGCGTTGCGGGCCACACGATCAAGCTGCAGGCCGACGATATGGCGGATCTCCTCCTTGCCCAGCGCATGGAAGACGATGATCTCGTCGATGCGGTTGATGAACTCGGGGCGGAAGTGTCCGCGCAGCACGTCCATCACCTCGGACTTGGTCTTCTCGTATTCCTCGCCGGCGGCGCCACCGGCCTTCAGCCGACGCTGGATGATGTCCGAGCCCAGGTTCGAGGTGGCGATGATGATGGTATTGGTGAAATCCACCACCCGGCCCTTGCCGTCGGTGAGCCGCCCGTCGTCGAACACCTGCAGCAGGATGTTGTAGACGTCGGGGTGCGCTTTTTCGATCTCATCGAGCAGCAACACGCTGTAGGGCTTGCGACGCACCTTCTCGGTGAGCTGGCCGCCCTCGTCATAGCCCACATAACCCGGAGGCGCGCCCACCAGGCGTGCCACGGCATGGCGTTCCCCGTACTCGGACATGTCGATGCGCAGCAGCGCACCTTCATCGCCATAGATGGACTCGGCCAGCGCCTTGGCGAGCTCGGTCTTGCCCACGCCGGTCGGCCCAAGGAACAGGAAAGTCGCCACCGGCTTGTCGCCTTCGCGCAGGCCCGCGCGCGACAACCGCACGGCATCGGCCACCGCGCGCACCGCTTCGTCCTGGCCCACCAGGCGCTCGTGCAGCCGCTGCTCCAGATGCAGCAGCTTCTCGCGTTCTTCCACCGTCAGCTCGTTGACCGGAATGCCGGTCAGGCGCGAGACGATCTGCGCGACATGCTCGGCCTTGACTTCGGCGCTGCCCGAGGCGCGCTCGCGTTCCCATTCTTCGATAAGCTTCTTGAGTTCGGCCTCTTTTGCCTCGATGCGCTTGCCCAGCTCGGCGGCCTTGTCGTACTGCTTGCGCGAGGCCATATAGTCCTGCTCACGCCGCAACTGGTGCAGTTCGGACTCCAGCTCCTGCACCGCCACTGGGCGAGCCGTGGCCGACAGCTTCACGCGTGCGGCCGCCTGGTCAAGCAGGTCGATGGCCTTGTCAGGCAAAAAGCGCGCGGTGATGTAGCGGTCCGACAACTCGGCGGCGGCGATGATCGCATCCTCGGTGATGCTGACCTTGTGGTGCGCCTCGAAGGTGTCGCGCAGGCCGCGCAGGATCATCATGGTCTGCGCTACCGTCGGCTCGGGCACCATCACCGGCTGGAAGCGACGCTCCAGCGCGGCGTCCTTCTCGATGTACTTCTGATACTCGTTGAGCGTGGTGGCGCCGATCAGGTTCAGTTCGCCGCGCGCCATCATCGGCTTGAACACGTTGGCCACGTCCAGCCCGCCTTCGCCGCCACCCTGGCCGGCACCGACGATGGTGTGCACCTCGTCGATGAAGAGAATCATCTCGCCCTGGTGCTCGGTCACTTCCTTGAGCACCTTCTGCACGCGCTCCTCGAACTCGCCGCGGTACTTGGCGCCGGCCACCATGGCGTTGATGTTGAGTTCGACCAGACGCTTGTCGCGCAGCGTCTCGGGCACTTCACCGGCGACCATGCGCTGCGCCAGTCCTTCGACGATGGCGGTCTTGCCGACGCCGGGCTCACCAATCAACACCGGGTTGTTTTTCTTGCGCCGGGCCAGCACCTCGATGGTGGTCTCGATCTCCTGCGCACGGCCGATGACTGGATCGAGTTTGCCCTCGCGCGCCATTTGGGTGAGGTCGCGCGAATACTTGTCGAGTTCCGGCGTGTTGGTCGGCGTCTCGGCGCGGCCATCCTCGGCCCCTTTGCCGACCACCTTGCTTACCTGCTGGCGCAGCGCTTGCGGCGTGAGGCCGTAACGGCGCAGCAGGTTGGCCGCCAAACCTTCGCCTTCCTCGGCGAGCCCGATCAGGAAATGCTCCGGCCCGACATAAGAGTGGCCGAGTTCGTTGGAGGCCACGAAAGCACGGCTGAGCGCGTCCTTGACCCGGGGCGACACGCCGATCTCGCCCTCGAACGGCTTATCGCCGCGCTTGGCTTCGGATTCGATCTGGCGCTTGAGGTCATCGACCTTGATCTTGAACTGCCCCAGGATGGTCTTGACCACGTCGCTGTCGGATAGCGCCAGCAGCAGGTGTTCGGTATCGACTTCGGCGCGCCCGAACTCTGCAGCGTGTCGGGCGGCCTCCTGCAATAGGGCCTCGGACTGTTCGCTGATACGGCTGGCCAGCCCACTGCCGCGGCGGCGCGCCGTGCCCGCCGTTGCGGGAGCGGATTCGCCGAAAGACGCATCGACCACTTCGTCGGCATCAGCCGCCACGGACGGTGCATCGTCACCGATGCGGAAGAAGTCGCTGCCGAGGAAGTCTTCGAACAAACCGCTGCGCGAGCCAAACAGAGCCTCCAGCGGCGAGACGGTGCGCTTTTGCTGGCGCGCCAGTTGGCGATAGTGATCGTCACACAACAGCATGGTGCTGTGGCGACCATTGAGATTGGCTTCCACCCGCACCGTGGCGGACTGGCCGCAGACTTGGCATTGTTTTCTGGTCATGCTGATGCTCCTGTAAAGATTGATTTGACGAGGCGCCACCGATCACGGCGCCTCGACCTTCACCTGGTTTTTTCGGAGGACGAGCCGATCGGCGTCAGCCGTTGATCGGGATCGAGCGGCCCTGCTTGGGAGCACTGGCCTCGCGCTTTTCCATCGTGATCGTGAGTACGCCGTTCTTGAAAGCGGCCTTGATCGTGTCTTGGTTGGCATCGGTCGGCAGGTTCAGAGCGCGCTGAAAGCTGCCGTAGCAGCGCTCCACCCGGTGGAAACCGCCGTCTTTCGTTTCCTGCTCCTGACGCTTTTCACCGCGCACCAGCAGCACGTCGTTGTCGAGCGTGATCTGGATGTCTTTTTCCTCGACGCCGGGCACTTCCAGGGCGATCTTGTACTGCTTGTCGGTCTCCTGGATGTCCAGCGCCGGCTTCAGCAGGCCCGGCCAGTCCGACGGCCAGCGTGGCATGGCCAGCGCCGGGAAACCGAAGCCTCGAAACGTGTCGTCGAAGAGGCGGTCGATCTCGCGGTGCAATTGCAGGATGGGACTGACGGGCCCACCCGCCACCGGCAGGTCATTGCGCTGCACGGGCAGCGAGGCAGTGCTCTGTTGTTCTTCCTGCTCCTTCTTGAACCAGTTCCAGGGAGCCAACTTCTTGAAATCAATGTCCATGTCATACCTCCAGAAGAAAAATTGAAGACTCTCGCTCGCTCCGTTTGCCTGCGGCGACGGACAGCGCGCCCAGACGACACGGAGTGTTCCGCTGACTTTGGCTGCTCATCTGTGCGTATCACCTCCTTCTTTCTGCCTGCTTGGATCTGATCATTGATCCATCGTTCGATTTCACTTTGACGAAACCGCCACGTCCCGCCGACCTTGAAGACCGGAATCTCCCCGTGCGAGGCGAGCCGGTAAAGCGTCCGCTTGCCGACTTTCAAGTAGGCAGCCAACTCGTCGAGTGTGAAGATCGCCTGCTGGCGCGCTGTCATACCACCCCCACAAGTTCCGTCGTCACGCGGCCTCGCCTGAGGAAGTTCTTGCAAGACTTTGCAAGGTATTGCGCTTACCAGGACAAACTTCAAGAGTCAATGTACAGCGATCTCCCGCCCCATTGATGCAGGTCAACTGCTCAGGCAAGGCGCAGCGGGGCGGCCTGATCAGGCCATGGACAGCGCATGGCTCGTCAGCCTGCGTGTGCCACAGGCGCCTCGATCAAACACCGATCCTCATGTTGTAGCCGAGTGCCCGCAGCCCCTTGCTCGTCTGCATGTTCCTTGGCGGAAACTCGTCTGGGCGCGCCCAGCCGACGATTTCCCCGAGGCTGCTCAGGCCAACGTGCGGAATTGCCCAGTCGTCGCTGCGGATCGCGTTCCAGAGTCGGGCCGAAACACTTCCGTTGCCCCAGACAACGTAGTTCAACAGTATCCGTCCTGCCAACACACCTTCCCGACACCGCCGCCGAAGGCCATGGCCCATCAAGCGGATTTTCCATGCCCCCTCAGCGCCGTACCTACAGCAAATCTTTTAAGGCCCAGGTCATTCAGGAGTGTTCTGAACCCGGTGCCTCCATCGCAGCTTGACTGTCTTGAGCATCTGCTCGACTCCCTGAGAATTACTTAATCGTTGCTCGACTGACTGGAGGGGGTGGTGGGCTTGGGAATGGAAAGTTCCTGGCTCACCTGCTGCAGAAACCACTCGCGCATGATCAACCCACGTGCCTTGAGTGCGGCGTAGATCTGCTGCTTTTGGGCAGGATCAACCTCGATCACAACGCGATTGCTAGTTTTCATAGGCTTGGGCACCTGGCTTGGGTCAGTAACGTGATGTGATGTTACGTCAAAGCAAGACCGCCTAGTAGCTGGTTAACAGAATCGCCCGAACCAGGCAGATGGCGACAGATGCAGCGCAACGGCCCACAGGTAAGGGAGATAGCTACCTGTGGTACTAGTGGTGCCACATGTTTGATTATTTTTTCCAGTTTTGCGAGCTTTGGTGAGATTGATATCTGGCAGTATCTGTTGCTTGGATTCTTTGTGAAGAAGTCTTGGTGATAATCCTCAGCCTCGAAAAATTCAGCTAACCTCTCTAGGGTGGTTACCACTGGGCTTTTCCAGGTGCCTTTTTTTTCGGTTTCTAGTATTGCGTTTTTCGCGATTTCTAGCTGTTCGTCGTTATTATAAAATATGGCGGATCGATATTGGGTTCCAGTATCTGCGCCTTGTCTGTTTAGAGTGGTTGGGTCGAATTTTCGAAGTCGCAAGATTTTTTCGTCAGCCTTTCATGCTTGAACTCAATATGACCGAATGCAGTTGGATCACTACTTCCCGTTTAGGATCTTCCGGTGCTGTCGCCGCCAGAATCTCTTCAAATTTCCCCAGGCCGAGTATGAGGTCTGCATCCGGGTAGTGTCGGAGCAGCCGTTTGGCTTCATTACGAAGGGGGTCAGAAATATCCTGGCTTCGGGATAGCTGACGCAAGAAGTCAGCAGTCTGAATCAGGCTGCGTGTGCGCTCATAAGGCAGAGTCAAGGCAACGCTCCATCTCTTAGGTGTCAATGCTTGCTTAAACTAGGGGCTAGCTGGCCTGTAATCCAAATGGTGATCCGGGCGAGCACAAGAGTGTGGTATGTTGCCATCGCTGCCCAAGAGCTTCCTCTCTCGACCGAACGTATCGATGACGAAACTTGGTTATGGTGGCCTCTCAGAGGCCACCCACCCTCCCCGCGCCCCCTGGCCTATAGCTTCAGCTATCCAGTTCGCATACAGACAGACCACTAGGGCGATCAGCTAAAAGCTGAGACTGTCATGCGGGCTTTGCTAGCTCGGCAACCTCTGTCTGGATCAGCTTCATGATTGTATCGGGTTCAGATACGGGCGCCTGCTTCAGGCGCGCAAGCACGAGAAGCGTCGCCGGCTCGACATCGAGAATGACTGCGATCTGCTCGATTTTGCCGATGGTAGGATTCCATTTACCGCGCTCGATAGTGCTGATGTAGCTCTGGCTTGCCCCCAGGTTTTCTTGGGAAAGCGCCCTCCTCTGTCGAATGTCCTTAATCACCAAACCCAGTGCTTCATTCAGTTCCACTTTGCACCCTCGCAAAAGGAACGATGAAGCCTTTTTGGATTCGAATGAGCTATGCTGTATATAGCTTAAATAATGAGATCCTTCGATGTTCACCACCTACAGAGTTCGGTATAAGACATGGGGGCAGCACCGTACCGGAAAGGTCAGGTGTTGCACTCAGTTTTTGCCGCCGCCAAGCATCAACCAGATAATCCGATGAGATGCCGGTCTGTCTCACTCTCATGCAAAGGTAAGATCAACCATTTAATCCGCTTACCCCAGAATAATAGGGAGTGCATATAAATGCATTTTTTGAATTTGCAGGTCACACAGGCAGAGCTCCTATCCGGCCTTATTTCCGTTTCCCAAACAGTTGCACAGATTGTGCTCGTCATGACCGTGGCGTGGCTCGTGTCCGCAGTGCTTTCGCGGGCCATCACACGCATCAGCAAAAGAACCCGCACTTCCAAGAGATCTGCAGATGAGGTCAAACGCATTGAAACATCTCTTCGTCTGATCCGTTTCGTCAGTCGGCTGGTCGTGTGGGCCTTGGCCGTGACCATTTCCCTCTCAATCCTTGGCATTTCTGTGGCACCGATCCTGACGACTGCGGGGGTAAGCGGCATCGCAGTGGGGTTTGCTGCGCAGAGCCTGATAAAAGACTATTTTTCGGGTTTGGTCTTGTTGCTGGAAGGGCAACTCCGCATCGGGGATATCGTGGATATTGGCGGTGTGGCAGGCCAAGTCGAAGAGATGACGTTGCGCTATGTGCGCCTGCGTCAACTCAATGGTGACGTGGTCTATGTGCCCAACGGAGCCATCACCAATCTGACAAATAAGACAACGGACTATTCGATGGCCGTAATCGATGTCGGTGTCGCCTATCGCGAAAACCTTCAGGAGGCATTGAACGTTATGGAGAGTGTCGCCCGTGAGCTAGCTTCGGAAACAACCTGGTCAACGAGAATATTAGCCGAGCCAGAGGTCTTTGGGGTCGAAACGTTGGGTGACTCTTCGGTTATCCTGCGTCTTCGCCTCAAGGTCTTGCCAGGTGAGCAATGGTCAATCCGGCGCGAATATCTGCACAGGATAAAACAGCGCTTCGACGAACTTGGCATCGAAATCCCTTATCCGCATCTGACGCTTTATGCCGGCCAGGACAAGGATGGAAAAGCCCCTGCCTTTCGGATCGAAGCTCCGGCTGGTGCCCAATGACACGGCCAAAATATACATATGAAGTGGAAAGAGATTTCTCGAACTGGGATGAAACGATTTTCGAGCGCTGTCTGCGGGATGGGTTCAATGTATTTGGCTCTGGACCAACCCCTATTCTCTTGCGGCCCGAAAAGGAGACCGAACCTGCCCCTGACACCCGTTCGCTAGGCAACGACAGCCATGATTAAGAAAGGCCAACCCATGAAGCCACCGGTAAAGACGAGCTTTCGCGGCAGGGACGTCGCCTACCTGGTAATTTCCATTGTTTTAGTGGGCGTAGGTTACGCAGCCTACCGCGGCTTATACTTTGTTGGTGAAAACGTTCCTTTTGCCCAAGAGATGATCCTAGTGTTCCTGGGTGCAGCTGCCACTATCTATCTGACAGCTGTGCTCCTCAATCGCCAGACTGAGCTTGAGTTAAGAAAAGAAGGGCAAGTTCTTCTTTTTCAACAAAAGCATGACACATATATGCGCGTCATCGAAAAGGTTGCTGAAATCGTGGAGCGTGAACGTCATGATTTTGCGCTCATTGATGAACTCAGGGTCATCAGCCACAAGCTTGCCGTTGTCGGCAGCGCGCCAGTTGTCGAAGCGTTCCGACGCGTTCTTGATCTGCTTGTTGATGGACTTGAGGATGGCCAGTTGAACGGCAATGACGCAGAACAGGTGATGCATGCCGTAGCTGAAGTCACGATTGCGATGCGTTCGGACATCAGCAGCGACAACGACCCTGAAGCGCTTCGGTCGGCTGCAGAAACGATCATGGCGAACTCACGCAAGATCGAGCGGCTGGACGACATCGAGCACTCAAAGTCCAAGCCAGACGCAAATGCAGCCAACAATAAACAGAAGAAAGGAGATTCGAAAGATTGATCTTGCCCAGCATGCCGAAATCCCGCTTGCGCCGATATTTGGAGACCACTATCAGATGTGGCGCTTCGTCGAGCTTGAGCAGCATCGACCTTGGTTCTGCGTGACGGTGAACAAAGGTGAGAACGGAGCAACATGGAGAACCATGCTGCTCATACCCACCGAGGAGGAGCTCGAGTCGATGTTGAGGGAGCTCGTGAAAAAGGCTCAAATCGAGGCGGTTCAGGTTGTTACACCTGCCCGGCTTAACGGCACTGGTGGGTGGCAGATAGAGCGGCTTTCCGAGCTTGTTCGAGTCTTTGATAGCAACATGAAGGTCGCAGGCTATGACTTCAAAACGGCCTCGGGAGCTACCTACTCCTTACCAAGTAGTCGTCCACTGGCACGGATGGTCTGCAGTTGCTCGCGGGCGACTAAAGAATGAGCTAGAAATAGCCCGACAAGAGAACATGAAAGCTAAGAAAGGTAAGCAGTCATCCCGCAGCTACCTCTTCTTTGTGGGTGTCCAGGATGCTAAGAATCTTGCGATTTTTCATGTGCTGGATCATCGACTCATTTGCACCGCACATGACGAACTGGTGTTCCCTCCACGAAGCTAGGCGCAGATCGGCGGAGCGGAGGTGCGGCTATGGAAGTCCCTCCTGCCGGCTGGGGATGAGCTGTAGCGCACTCAGCTGCCCTGGGAATACCCCCGTACTCTCGACATAGCGTAATGCGGATTGACCATCACTCCAGCCTACATACTGCATCAGCGCTTTGAGATCCCAGCCGCTGCGGGTAGCCCAAGTGGCAAAACCGCGACGCAGCGAGTGACTGCTGTAAAACTCAGCAGGCAATCCAGCTGACTGCAGTACGGCGCGCAAGAGTGGAACTACACTATTCGGGTGCAAGCCTTGCTCACCGAAGTGCCCCCAGCGGTCGATGCCTCGGAATACAGGTCCGCGTGCTATACCGGCGAGGCTGATCCAGTCGACGTAGGCCTGAACCGGACACAGCTTGGCCAACGCCGGCGCGCTATAGGTCTGGCCTTGGCTGTCCCGATCGCCTTTGCTCCAAGGCAGAAATAGCTGCATGCCCTCCCCGGCTCGCACCTGGATGTGTTCGACCTTCAAGCGGCATAACTCATCACTGCGAAATGCCCTCCAGAAGCCGATCAGGATTAGCGCGCGATCACGGCAACAGCGCAGCACCCTCGGCCAGTCGTCCTCAGCTCGCGCCCTTGCCTCAGTCTGAGCCAACCACTGCACGCATTGCTCGAGCTGGCGCAGTTGCAGCGGCTCAGCCTGCTTCTCCTGACGTGGATGTAGGGTACGGATGCCCTTTAATACCTGGCGAACCAGCGGGGTTTTGGTCGGATCCGGAAAGCCCTGGCTGATGTGCCACTGCGCCAGAGCTGCCAAGCGCAGCTTCAGGGTATTGCTGGACAGTGTGGCGGCGTAGTCGACCAGATAACGCACAATGGCATCGCTGGTCGCCGGTAGAAAGCCCCCCCAGGTCACCTCAAAGTGCTCGAGCGCTTGCTGGTAGCTGCGCCGAGTGTTGGCGCGGGTTCCGGCCTGCAGGTACCGCTCGATGTCCTGGCTCATCTGGACATATCCCCTTGGTGTACCGGTGAGCGACTACCAAACGACGAAAAAGACGCCTCACCTTGGATAATTCGTGATTATTATATCTGACAATAGGCCAAAATTCTCATTTAAATTTTTCAATAATCAGTATGTAATTACGTGGTACGTAAACCACTACGAAATCGTAGGAGCAAACCATGGCCCGCGGCGGCATCAATAAGGCACTGGTTCAAAAGGCCTACCAGGCGATCTTGGCTCGAGGCGGCAACCCAAGCATCGACGCGATACGGGTTGAGCTTGGAAATACTGGTTCGAAGACCACCATTCACCGGTATCTCAAAGAGCTCGAAGAAAGCTCCGGCCGGGACGGCGCTCCCCTCCCCCTCAATGAACAATTGGCCAACCTGGTAGGGCAGCTTTCCGACCAGCTCAAGGCAGATGCACAGGCTTCTGTAGCCAAAGAGCGCGAACAGTTAGGGCAAGAGCGGATCCGCTACCAGGCGCTAACTCAGCAGGCAGAAGCACGTTCGCTTCAGTTGGAAGATCAATGCAAAGAGCTTTCAGACCAACTCAAAGCTACCCAGCAAGCTCTCTCGTCCGAGCAACACCTACGGCAGGAGAATGAAGTTGAGCTCGCACGCCTGGCCCAGGCCAACCTAGACCTGGAAAGGCGAGTACAAGATCGTGATGCCCAGATACGATCGCTCGAGGACAAGCATCAGCATGCCCGAGACGCACTAGAGCACTATCGCCAAGCCAACAAAGAGCAGCGCGAGCAGGAACAGCGCCGGCACGAGTCTCAGGCACAACAACTGCAGCTAGAACTGCGGCAGCTGCAACAAACGTTGATAGTCAAACAGGATGAGCTAACCCATCTAAATCGCGACAATGCGCGCCTGCTTGCCGAGGCGCGACAGCAACAGAAAGATCAGCATGCGCAGCAACAGCTTCTCGCTCAGAGCACTAAAGCCCTGAAGGTGGCCGAGAGCACATTGGCCGGTACTGAGCGCACGAATGCAGCCCTGGAGGAACGCTGCCATAGCTTGCAAGAGGAAGTGACCCGACTTGGTGAACTCACCCTGGATCAGGCACAGGAAGCACAGAGTTTGAATGCCCGCCTAGCAGAAGCTATCGCGCAATTGAAATTGGTTGAGCAGACCAGCGGTATCACAAACAACTCCTGATCCCCCACACTAGATCAGAAGCTGAGTGGAGGTTGATATGACACTACCCTACGAACGCACCCGCTCAGTGGTGCTGACTAAGGATTTTCTCACTAGGCTCTCACAGGACACTGCTCTGCCAGAATCCATTCGTGATGAAGCCCGCCAACTGCTGCGCCACTACCCGAGCAAGCATGAAGTACTGCAGGCCGGCCTGAATGAAGAGCAATCTCCAGGCGGCGTACTTTCCCAGGCTGTCTTCAGCTCGAAGATGGAGCGCTGAAGAGCTGACGTCACCATGCCATCGACGGTACTGCATACGAACCAGGCCGGAAGGCCCTATTCAATCGTATGAGATACTAGCTACACGGCTCTCAAGCTCGCTACTTGTCGCTACCGTTTAAACGAGAATGTGGGCGTGATGGCTCAAGTTCACGTTATTGCAAAGAACTATATGGTAACTAAATTTGGCCTTTCTCACCAAGAATCGTTCTGACTCAATAACATATTGATAAATTTGTCTCGCCCCGCACTCTGAATCCCTAGGATCAAAGTTACGCACAAATTCAACACCCATACCGCGAGTCGTTGAGAAGTTCTCAATCATATCCATAAGGATTCCACCACCAGCGCCAATTCGAATTGCGGCACTGGACTCAGAATCAATCAGAAGTTTTATTTCACCCAAAATCTTGAGAAATAGCGTTTGGTAGAACCCATCATCAACACTGACTAGCCACGGGTGGACCATTGCGAGCCGTTTAATATGAGCAAACCCAAGCACCCCAATTGGCTCTTCGCTTAAATTATCCCCGTGACGAAATCTGAGTCTAAGCCGAAAATAACTGTAAGCAACGGCTAGCGGACATAGTGGGCATATGTAGCTGTCATCGGCTTGATAATCAAAAGACTTCTCAACCCTTCTCAAACACGACTCGTGACCGATTAAATATGTCTTTTCTATTTCAGCGCATATCCTGTGTAGGTGTGTCTCAAATTTTCTGAGCGCAAGCTCATCAACGTCATAAGGGGAACACTCATCTGCCCTCCAGTGATGAAGCTCAATCGATGATGATGTAACACCGCGATGGGTGGAAAAAAATGGATTTTCCACATTTAAAAGCTGCATTACAGCCCGGGTTAAGTCTTCGTCATCCTCGTAACACTTTAATCGGACTATTTTGTTAAAAGGATAGCCTTCCTCCTGCTTGGCCATGATTGCCCCAAACCATTTTTTCTGGGCGACCCCAGCCTCCTGCATCATTGCTCGAAGTGCATTATCACCTCTGTATGGCAGTTGATCTAGAGATGTTGGAATATGGTATCCACAGTCGGAGCAGCGGTGCCCAATGGATGGATGGGGAGTATCATTTAAGTGCAGCCTAGAGCAGGAATCGCACATTTTTTTCAAAGGCGAACCGTGCAATAAGCAGCGATCTACTTGCAGCACAAATGTAAAAGCTGAGTGATATCCAAGCGGCGCGCACTCAGCACAGTACCGGTGATGCTCATTAGACGGATAATAGCTCGAAGGAAAATGATCTTCTAACCCACTCGGCTTACATGCTGGAAGACCTAGTTCCGAGCGAGGGCGCACATAAAAGCACGAGTCAACCTTCGCAGAGTTAAATCCTAAAAGCTCCAAAGACTCAATCTCGGTAAGCGAATTAAATATTGCTAAATTTGAAACCATCCCCCCTACAGATTCAAACGGATAGGGGCCGGTTTTAAAAAACGACAGCCGCATCACACCACCCTGGACTTGCCACTGTAAGTACAGAAATCTTGTAATGAACTAGATTCAACCCCGGCCATTATCTGTGTATCCGTTAGAATCAAACCATCACGATCGTGAGAAGAGCACCACATGAGAATATATTTGATCGAAAACAAAACATGCTCCATAGGCAGGTTGTTTCTGTAGCTTCCGATCGCACAGCCAGTCAATGCAAGCCAAATTGGCTTTGCATATTTTTCCAGCCGAAACCCACTCGAAAATGCCATGGGGGCAAAGGCTTGTGTAAAAGTAATCCCAGAACCCGGCGGATACTCGGTAATAGAGTCATACCCTTTCAAAATTATCGTCAGATCATCAACACTGGAACAGCCCTTGAATATGATGAACTCACTCATGAACCTGGCAATTATTTGCCTCTGTTCGTTTGCATACAGCTCGTCGCGCAACTGGATCACTTCTGGCATAGCAAATGAAACAACAGTCATCTTGATGCCGACATTGTCAAGAGAGTTGTACAGGTCGGCTAGCTGATATAGATCTGCACTTCTCAAGCGCTGAAACTCGTCTATCAAGCATACATATTGATTGCAGTCGTTTTCTCGAACCCGAAGAACGATCCTATCTGTAAGTTTTTTGAAAATCGAAAGCCTTGTTTCGCGAGATTTTATAGGACAGTTTTCAATATCAGCAAGCTGACGGATAATGTTCGAGCAATTTAATCCCTCGCGGTTAATAACGGTTACCGAATTTACATATAGCTTAGGAAAGGCCGCCATTAGATAACCCTTCAGCGCCTTGCAGCATTGAGACTTTCCGAGTCGAGCTGGGCCGTAAAATATAACTCCCGTTTTTCGCATGAACACACGATCTTTGACGATTGAACTAATTCGTGAAATTTCGTTTGAGGCAATTAAAAATTGCGTTTCAATTACCGGATGATCGAGATCGAACATAGGTTGCCCTATCAATAATCGTCCTCATGCCCCGGAATCAACTGACCAGGTTTCAGATCAAAACCAATCATGCTCGTGACAGACTGGACTTTCACTTTCTCGACTGGTGTGGGAATTACGGGAGTTTCTTTTTCCACATTGCCTTCCGGCTCGAACTGCTCATCAAATAGTCGCTGCAACTCTAAATTAGTGCTTCGGTTTTTTGATGAAATTAGATGCTCACGATACTTCACAATAACATCGTCAATCATTGAGCACTCAAGCACCCGCTTTTCTATAGCTCTATTAATGAGCTTTCTGGTTGTAACACTGTGCTTGGAATGACGCCATATACCTTGAACGTGAAGTGTTCCGAAAAACTCACCGGAGATGTAGTACGCGTCGACCGCTCTATAGTCTTTCGGGTCGATTTTCACTCGCAGACGCTCCCCAATGAGCGAAGGCCGGTTCGCTAATTCGGCGCTCGTGTAATGGGCTTTGTCGAGTTGAATATAAGGCCGTATTCCCTTATTAATGCCTCCACGAACGGTGCATTGCTTGACATGGCTTGACAGTTCACTAACGGATTGCATCCTGTTCTGCAGTCGTGGAAAGATAAGCCCGTTTTCCCGAAAGAACTGCCTCATCACCTCAACAGGACTCAAAGAATAGTTCCGCCCCCTGCGAGGGGTAATGTTGTATGAAGCCATAAATACATCAACAACCTGCGAGGCCTCGTCGATATTGATTTGATATTTTTCAGCGTTCTCTATCGGTGCCTCTGATCTGCCATTCCATGGATTACTTCCTGTGCTTGAGGGTATAAGGTGCAAGAATCTTTGGCTTGCTTGTCGAAACAGGCCTTCAATTTGAGAACGACGCTCAGGTCTTCCAAGCTGACCGTAATTTATAGAGAACCCGAGGATATTTCTGGCATTACTAGAAACGAGCGCGGCATGATGCGCCATTGCATTATCTAAGTACAAACAACCCCACAGCGCCCCCCTCGACTCTTCGATTAAGTAGCAAGGCATCCCAGCCCCTTTAGGGTATTCCAGGCCAGGTACGTCCAGCTCACTGATTGGTTCCCATCCTCCAACTGATGCGTCACATATCAAATCAAGTATGTCTTGCGCTCGCACCTCACTGCTAAAGACAAGCCGATAAGCAAGTGCTGCCTCAGATCTGCTTTCAACTGCGGCAATTAACCAAAATCGATTAATGACAGTTGTGGTAGTTAGGTTAGGCTCAGGGCGTACCGCAAGAGAGAAAAAGCCATCAATTTTATACGCATCTATTTCAACCACATCAAAAGGTGCACTGGCAACTATCAATGGTTGCATTCCGTTGCCAACCTGTAGGTGAGCTTTACCTCCTACATCTGCAATAGCAAAGACTGCTTTTTCGAAATCCTGATTCAGGATCGAATCTATTAGCTTTAGAATTGTTCTTTTCCCGGCGCCCTGCACCGAAAAAGGCCACTCTGCATCTGTAACACCGTCCTCTCTTAAAAGGTTAAGGAACTCAGCATAGTAATAGCTTTTCTTGTATTTTAATCCACGGAATGCTGTCGTCCCCTGTTGGAGAACACGTTTTACAAATTTACGGAACGCATCAGGATGTTTTGCAATAGTGAGGCCCAATATACCGCTGAGACTTCCTTGCTGCTCGCTACGCTTGCTTTGCTCTATATTTGTTCTGGTGTATTGTTTAATTCGTTTGTTCGGTAGTAGGGCAGCCTCTCCATGGTACACACCAAAGTCATCAAGTGTCGTAAATCTACGAACTAGTCGACACACTTCTTGCGGCTTCAGTCCTGTGTAGGTTTCAATTTCCTTAAGGGCTTGCCCCTCCAGTTTTAGCTTTACCGCTTCCCTTCTGAGCAAAAAAATATTTTTATCTAGTTCTTTAAGGCAGGCTTCGTCTACCCGCCCATACCCACAGCGATTCAAAGATTCCCAGGTTATTGAAGACTTCATGACACCAATGTCCACTTGGTGTTTTTTGCGAAAAATGCGCTTTCAAATTCGACTGCTATCTTGCCTAAAGAGTAATGCTGACAAAACAGGTATAGAAGCGCATCTTGGGAGTGGTTATTCAAGTGTCTTAGATATTCGCCGAGCGTGCCTGAAGCATGGCCTATAAAATAATCTGCAACATCCAGATTAATTGCTGGAGGGATAAAAAAGTGCCTGCCTGCTGCCAAGCAGGCCGCCACCTTTAGTAGCGGCATGATGCTGCTTGCTTTAGGCGCAAAGTCATCATCATTAAAAACTCGATATTTTACGCCAGCTGCTTTTGCAAGTTCGCGCTGAAGTTCTATTTGTGGTGTCGATTCCGCGTCTTTGTCGAAGCTTCCCTCCTTTATCTCATGCCACTCTATTGCCCCACCCCGCACTATCACCTCAGCATCGAGAATGGTTCTCTTCGCACCAGGCTCCGGTGATTGACTACGCGATTGTGGATTCAGGTCGAAACGGATTACGTCGGGATTGAACTCTAAAAACAGGATCCAATGCGCTAATTCCCGATCGCTACTAAGCGAAAAATCTTGATCGCATTTTGCGCTATATACCCGCCATACGTTCCCGAACACTTTTCCGCGCTTCGTGAACGCATGCACCTTGCTTTGCTTACCCATATCTAGACAGCCCCATAAGGCCATTTCGATTAAACGAATCGCCTGCAAAACCTCTCTGGTTTCACATTAGCAATAATAAGGATGGCCTTATATAATGATTCGAAATATCTAGACTTTATTCCAATACCTTTTGGGAAATTATCCCAATTGGAATCTGTAGTTCATTTTTTTCTTGAGGAGGCTTTACTGACTGAAACGCTGTATGAGAAGATGCTAAATATTCTAGATTTACTTAATGTAGCGACTATAACTCATTGATTTTGCTGCGCGGTCCAGTGTTGGAAATTTAGAAATGTTAGTTCAGATCGCTATTCCCTCTCTGGTATTCGTTTAGCCACGATCAGCACGCGCTCGCTGCCGCGGGATGCTTATACTCGCCACAATTCTGCCAGGAAGTTGAACATGAGCAGCATCGAAGAACTCAACGCGCAATCGCTCAAGGGGC
>NZ_JBLWYX010000026.1:0-30385 GCF_048266785.1 Marinobacter sp. | reverse complement strand
AGCAGGGTCATGTTGTTTGGCCTGCCGCTCCAGATGATCTTCCAGCTTGTCCAGCTCACGGTGATAACACTCGATGATGGCCAGGTCGAAGTTGATGTTTTGCAGAACATCCTGGTTGGCAAACGCCAGGCGAACCCGTTCCCGGGCACCAACATTTTTCAGATTCACTTTGTTCGGTGGCAGGTGGTACTGGCTGGTGGTGTTGACCGCATGGGCCTTGAGCATCGCCCCGTGCTGGACGATGCGGGTGCGTCGGCGCAGCAGGTCCCGGGTGGCCCGCATGTCCTTGGGGTAGGTGTAGGCCAGCGGGAAATTGCCACCCCGCATGAGCATGGCGATCTTGAAGGAGTCGATACGGTCGTTCTTGGTTTTACCGCCGTGGATGGCCTTCATGTACAAGGCGTGGCCCAGGATGAAGTGAATCCCGTGTGCTTCACACAGGTCTGAAATCCAGTACCAGCAGTGCATGCATTCCACGCCAATGACCAGGTCATCGCGATAGGGTTCCAGAAGAGCCAGCAGCGGCTCTGGCCGGGCCTTGATTTCCTTGTGCAGCAGGACCTCGCCCTGTTGATCGAGGATGCAGACGTACAGGCTGCGGGCGTGCAGATCGATTCCACAATAATGGCGGTGAGTGCTATGGTAAAAGTTCATGAGTCTTCTCCCTTGTTGTGCTTCGTCGCCTTCCAGCTTAGCGGGCAACCGCCAGGCTGGGGAGAAGGCTCAATCAGTATCAATGCAGGCACGGCGACGCCCTTTCCATTGCGCCTTTGGCTCCACTCCAAGAGCGCGCATGCTGCAAGCGTAAGGTTCCATGTTCTACACCGACGATTTCATGTTTGACGTAATGGGTATCGTAGAGCTCCCAGACGTTTTGTATCACTACACTTCGATAGAGACACTGGCTCTCATCTTGGCCACCCGTACGCTTCGATTTGGCCGCTTGGATAGCGTGAACGACCCAGAGGAGGCATCGGCTTCTGATTTACCTAATGCGGCCACGTTGGTGTTTGCCTCTTGCTGGACGGCAGTCGAACGGGAATCCATAGCAATGTGGCGGATGTACAGTGACAACATGCAGGGTGTCCGTATCTGTATGCCGAATAATCCGTTCATGGGGAGATGCAAGCCAACCATCTTTGAAAAAGGTGGCGCGATGCAACGTTTCGATTCGAAAGTCGAGATAACGAGGAAAAACAACGGGCCGGGTATCGTTTCTTACTATGTAACCGGTCCGAATAAGATCTACTACACGGACGAAGAGAAATATAGAAACAGTCCTTGCTTATTGCAGGACGCTGATCAATGGACAGTGCAGCTTCATGACCTGGGAATGGTCAAAAACACCTATTGGGAGTTTGAACAGGAATGGCGCTACAAAATCCTAGCAACTTTCTCTGAGGCCATTTTGAATGATTCGAATCCACAAGCTCACCCAGCGCTAGATTTGGTTAAATTTCCCGTGAATGAGTCTGCTTTATACTTGCCTCTGGATGAATCATGCTTCGACCGCATGGAGGTACTTCTGGGGCCCTGTGTGACTGAGGCGCAAGAGTTGATCGTACGCTCGCTTCTAAGTACTCACGCTCCAAGTGGCGTGGTAAAAAGGAGCGATATCAAGATGCGGAGGCAATGAAACCTAACAAATTGCTCCAGTTCGTTCCGGCCCTGATGGTCCTCCACCGGACGCGCTAACGCGCGCCGTTGAGCAATTTGTTATGTACTAAGAAGGTAATGAATGCTTCTAAAAATACTTGCAATATTTACTGCGATAACAAATCTTGTTTATGGGATTGGTGCATATTTTGTCTTCCCTGAATTCGAGAAATTATTTTTAGAGTTTGGGACTGATCTACCATTTTTAACAAATGTCGTACCTGTAAGCTACCCTTATTGGTTGGCAGTGCTAATAATACCAATAGGTATATACATAAGGTATTTAACAAAATCAGAATTGTCTAAAAAGGTAAATAATAGAATCTTTTTTGTTTTTGTGTCAACATTGTTGTTTTCAATAGTGCTCTTACCACTTTCTGTGTCATTAATGTATTTTCCTATATTTGAGTTAGAGGCTGCAAATGGTTAATGCACATAACAAATCACTCGTTGGAACACTGCGACGCAATGCGGCTTGCGCCCCACAGCTCAGTCGTTATGCACTTCTAAATCAGCACCATGAGTGAGAGTCTTCCCATAGCGTTCGCAGTCTACCCGCTACTTCTTTCAGGAATTGTTATGGTCTGGCTGTTCAGTCTTCGACATCGAAGTTGGTTGAATTGGGCAGTTTGGGTATTGGCTTGCGGCAGCATAATTGCCTTCGCTTTTATGACGGGGTCATGGGCATTCACCAGTTATTACTTGCGGTATGTATTGCTCGGGCTGTTCACCGTAGTCGCTGTTTTCTCATACTACCGAACCAAACGTAGTAACCTTCATGCTCGAACACGCGATAGCCGAATCATAGTTCCTTCTGCCTTTCTTCTTCTCTTTGTAGTGCTGGATGCCCTGGCCATCGCGTCGTACTACCCCTCTGGAAAAACGTTTGACGTGGCTTTCCCGTTCAGATCGGGCACCTATTATGTGCTCCAAGGCGGCGTAAACATAGTGACAAATCCTTTCCATGCACTGGGCGACAACAAACTGGCAATAGACATCGTCAAATTGAACGCGCTCGGCAATCGTGCAGACGGTATAGCCCCGCGAGCGCTGAGCGCTTACAGAATCTTTGGCGAGAAACTCTATAGCCCGTGCCAAGGAAGTATTTTCGAGGTCCGCGACAGTCTGCCAGACAACCCTCCTGGAAACCCCGATATAGAACATCCGGAGGGTAACTACATAGTGTTGAAGTGTGCTAAGGGCAAGATCTTAATGGCCCATTTAAGGCGGGGTAGCATTAGAGTGGCACCGGGAGACGTCGTGACCATGGGGCAACCTTTGGCAGAAATCGGCAATTCAGGAAATACGCTTGAGCCACATCTTCATATTGATGCAACGAAAGACGGCATGGCGATAGGGCTAACATTTGATGGTCAGTCGTTGTCGATTAATAGTCTTATAAAGAGAACATAACAAATGCATAATCGGGTAGCCGAGGGTATCTAACCCTCAGCCCCCACAACACCCTGCACCGATGCGTCGGCCCGACGGCTCCGCACAGGGCGTTTCACCGGGAATGGTGAAGCCTAATCCATCCATCGCGCAGCGATACCAATCCCTCGGCTTTCAGGTAGTCGTTCGACAGAGCCTGTTGAATGCCTGGAGTTTTGGAACTGCGCCATGGACCTTTACTGGTGATGCCACATGCCACGGCCGACTGCACATGAACACCCAACTTCATCAGGTTTCTCACTTTGGTGCGCGGCTTGCGCCACTGTCGCCAGTAAGCCATCCGGACGCGACGGCGGATCCAGTGATCCAGATCGCAGCAGCGTTGGTAGCCAGTGGCAATGCCAAAGTAGTTGATCCAGCCACGGAGGTACTGGCGGATCCTGAAGAGCTGGTAGTGCATCGACACGCCCCAATTCCGGTTCGTCAGTACCCGAATGCGTTGTTTGAACTTGCGCAGCGTGTTCGGGTGCCAATGGATCTGGGTTCCCTTGAAGGGAAAGCCCAGGAACTTGCTTTCATTGGTTCTGACCACTCGGCTCTTAGCCGTGTTGACCGTCAGTTTCAGACGATGCTCCAAGTATTGGCTGATGCTGGCCAGCACCCGGTCGCCCGCGCGTCGGCTGCTCACCACAATGGTGAAGTCATCCGCATAACGGGCAAACCGATGGCCCCGCCGTTCCAGTTCTTTATCGAGTGGGTCAAGCATGATGTTGGCCAGCAGAGGTGACAATGGGCCACCCTGTGGTACACCTTCCCGACTCTCCAGATAGTGCTGGTTATCGATAATCCCAGCTCGCAGGTATCGGGCAATCAGGGCCAGCAGGCGCTTGTCCCGGATCTTGCGGCCCAGGCTTGATCGACCAGTGGCCTGACCGGTAATTGACCGATCGCTCGTTGAGCAGACCCCGATGCGTCGGACCGCCCCCACGGGTTGGCCCTTGCCATTCGCTAGTGGTTAGCGTTCAATCGGGTAAAACCGGCTGAACGGTGATCTTCCCACAAGGGACTTTCACCCCATTAGTTCATGCCCATGCTGGGCGTACACAAAGCAATCAACCGGACATTGTAAAGCGTGCTGTAGCGAAGCGAAAGCACGCTTTACAATGCCAGTTATCGCAGCGTTAGGGAGTAAGGAAACACCATGGACCAGGCAGAGTATTGGTACGCGGTAGCTTCAGTGCTGCTGTTCTTAAAGATGTTTGCCATCTCGGCATATCAAGGGTTCCACCGAATCGGGAAGCTCACATTCAAGACTCCCGAGGATGCTGCCTTCGTCGGGCGAGAAGCCGCTAAAGAGGAGTTGCCCCAAGTTCAAAAAGCGGCTCGGGCCTGGTTAAATGACCTTGAGAACATCCCCATTTTTCTTGCATTGGGGGTTGCCTACGTTTGGGTTGGTGCGGCTCCGGGTATGGCTGTTTGGCTCTTCCTGATATTTACCGCAGCACGCTATCTGCATACCTTGTTTTATCTGTGCGGAATTCAGCCCTGGCGAACGGTGGCGTATGCAGTCGGGGTCGTGTGCATGTTCATCATGAGCGTTCAAATTCTCGGTGCGCTACCCTAACAATTGCATTAAATTCGTTCCGGCCCGATGGTGGACTTCCCCCACTTCAGTAGACACCTCGTTTAGGGTGGCGATATCACCACCTACGTTGGTGTCCGGAATCATTGAACCACTGCAGCTTGCTGGATAAGCCTCGCTGCATACGCTTTTAAACGATTCGCTTGCCATCCACTAGCTGAGAAACATTTAGCGGATTGCCGTCGCGGAGAGCTTCAGGCAATAGCGCCTGAGGAAGATTTTGGTAGCAAACCGGGCGCAAGAAGCGATGAATTGCGGCACTGCCAACGGAGGTGGTGCGTGAGTCTGAGGTTGCCGGGAAGGGTCCGCCATGAACCATTGCGTGGCATACCTCAACTCCGGTCGGCCAACCATTTGCCATCACCCGGCCAGCCCTTTCTTCCAGGGTGGGAAGCAGTACCTTGGCCTGCTCAATATCACTTTCGTCCATCTGTATGGTGGCCGTTAGCTGCCCTTCCAGCTTTTCTGCAACACGCTTCACTTGTGCTATATCGTCGCATTCAATCACGACGGAGCAAGCGCCGAACACTTCGTCCTGAAGGCTCTGGTCACTGATAAACGCTTTGGCAGAGGTGGTGAACAGGGTGGCCTGGCATTGGTTTGGCGCTTCGCTTTCCTCTCCGTTGCCCAGCGAGCGAACACTGTCGTTGTCAGACAGCGCTTTGACGCCCTGTACATACGCATCATGGATGCCTGGCGTCAGCATGGTCTGGGTCGCCACTGCGGAAATGCTCTTGCTGGCTGCTGCCACAAATTCATCGAGTGCCTGGCTGCGTACAGCAATGACCAGACCCGGGTTGGTACAGAACTGGCCAGCCCCCATCGACAGGGAACCGACAAAGCCCTCCGCCAGCGCTTCGCTTCGTGACTGCAGAGCTTCGGGTAGTAAGAATACCGGATTGATACTGCTCATCTCGGCATAAACAGGAATCGGCTGAGGGCGAGCCTGAGCCGTCGCCATCAATGCCATGCCGCCACGGCGTGAGCCGGTAAAACCGATGGCTTTGATCCGCGGGTCTGATACCAATGCCTGACCGATCTCGTTGCCGGAACCAAACAGCAGTGAGAACACACCTTCGGGCATTTCGCACTGCCTGGCCGCTGCTTGCACCGCGCGGCCTACCAACTCAGAGGTGCCGGGGTGAGCGGAGTGTCCCTTAACTATGACCGGGCAACCCGCAGCCAGGGCCGACGCGGTGTCTCCACCGGCGACGCTGAATGCTAGCGGGAAGTTGCTCGCACCGAACACCACAACAGGGCCCAGGGCGATATGTTGCTGGCGCAAATCAACTCGGGGTAAGGGCTTACGCTCTGGCAAAGCCGGATCGATACGGACATCCAACCATTCACCTTCACGAACCACGGATGCGAACAGGCGTAATTGGCCACAGGTCCGGCCTCGCTCACCTTCTAAACGTGCCCGGGGAAGGCCGGATTCGAGCATTCCGCGCTGAATCAGTTCATCGCCGAGCGCTTCTATTTGATCTGCAATGGTGTCCAGAAAAGCCGCACGCTGTTGCAGTGAGGATGTTCGAAACTCGACGCTTGCCGAGTCGGCTAGCGCGCATGCACGTTCGACCTCAGCCGAGCTACCGCTTGCATAACCCGGTTCAAGGTTCTCACCGGTGGCAGGGTTAACTGCGTGAATGGCCGCCCCTTTTGCGAAAAAAGCATCTTGGCCGATTAGTTGCTGACCTTTAGGTTCCATATTGTTGCTCCTACATTGCACATAACAGAAAAAGGATTAGATCCTGACGTATCGACAATTAGCTCTGCCCGGCGGACCGGAATCGCCGAACAGGGCTGGTTTAATAGTTTCTTCAGGCAGTCTGGGCAGCACCGCCTGGTTTTTTGAGCGGTTTTTTGATCGCAAGAAAGTAAACAAAAACCAGTGTGAGAACGACAAAGAACAAGCTGTCCAGACTGGTAAAGAATGTCATCGGGTTGCCATTGGAGAGAGCCAGCGAGCGTCGCAAAAACTCTTCCAGATTGGGACCGAGGATAAACCCGAGCAGCATCGTGATGACCGGGAAATCATGCTTTCTCAGGTAGTACGCCAGTATCCCCATCACCAATGCCACCATCATCTGGAAGGCTGAGTAAGTGGCGACGTAGCTTCCTACTACGGCAAGCAGGGCGATAGCACTGTAGAGCACGTCCTTGCGGATCGAGACGATCTTGATGAAATAGGGGCCGAGCAAGAACATCGTTAAAGGAATCAGTATGACTGCACTGAAGAGCAGTGAAGCGAGAACCGGCGCAATCAGGTCAGCTTGACCTGACATTAACTGAGGGCCGGGCTGAATGCCGTTAATTACGAGTACTCCCAGCATGATGGCTGTAATTGGATCACCAGGGATGCCGAACGTAAGCATCGGTACCAGGGCGCCGCCGCAAACCGCATTATTAGCGCTCTCGGAGGCTGCGATCCCCTTGGGGTTGCCCTTGCCGAAGCTTTCAGGGTTCGGGGAGGTACGCACCGTTTCAACGTAGGCCAGAAAGCTGCCCATCGACCCACCCGCTCCGGGCAGCGTTCCAACAAAGTAGCCGATCAACGACGACTTGACGTAGCAGACAATGCCGATTTCACGAATCGACGATAATGGCGGTATGAAATCGCGACGCCTGATTTTAACCTTGCTCATCGCTTCCCTGGTCTGGCGGGTGTCTTTTGAAGCCCCGGCCTGAATCAAAATTTCACTGATGGCAAAGGTGCCGATAATGACGGGCATCAGGTCGATACCAGCAGTGAGATCGGCGAATCCAAAGGTGAAACGGGTAATCGGTTCCATCGCATCCAGACCTATCGTCGCCAGCATTAAACCGACGCATGCAGCCATGGCCGCTTTGATCATCTTGCCCCGCTGGGCGATAACGATAACGATGATGGCAAAAGCCAATAACGAAAACTTTCCTGTGGTCTGCACCAGCAACGATGCCTGGGCAATAACCGGTGCGATGGCGATCAGCAGAATCGTGCCTAAAGCCCCGCCAACCATCGAACCAAGAGCTGCGTGTCCGAGTGCTAGCGCGCCCTTCCCTTGTTGTTGCAGCGGATAGCCATCCAGAGCGGTCATCATTGATGAGGGCGCTCCGGGGATGTTTATGGTGGTAGCTGTAATGCTACCGCCGCACATACCTGCCATGTAAATACTGGCGCAAGCCATTAATGCGGTGGTGACATCCAGACTGTACGTCAGGGGTAATAACAGCGCCAACGCCAGCGTGGCGGTCAGCCCTGGAATGGCGGAGAAAATGGTGCCGATGAAAAAGCCCGCTACTACGTAGGTCAGTACCAGGGGGTCAAGCAGCATCGTGAAACTGTTGGCTACAAGTATAGTGAATTCCATTATTTAACCCCCCAAGGCCGGAAGTCTGACGCCGAAAAGTAGTTCGAATACGAGGTATCCAAGCGTGACTATCACTACTGAAATGGCGGCCTTTTGAACAATTTTGCCTTTTGAGGAAAATACCCACAGCATTGCAAATACAAAAAATAATGAGGAGATAAAATACCCGACAGCTGAAAAGGCAACGATATAAACAAATATCGAAACAATAATGATTGGAGCGGCAAATCGATTCCGACCATCGTCGTCCGTGTCCGTTAATTTTTCTTGCTTTACAGCAATCCATTCTTTGAAAAATAATATTCCGCCAAACAATACTGAGAAAGAACCCAGAATCAGTGGAAAAAAAGAGGGCTGAAGGCGCCCGCCTGCTATTGGACTTCCAAGGTTGATAGCAGTGACGAGATAACCGATAGAAACAACAAACAGAAATAATTGAAAGATTGTTTTTGTATATATAGAAAGCATGTCGTGTACCTCTGGCCTCCCCCTGTCATCGATGCAGGGGGATGCACGCTACATCGTTATAGACCAAGTTCGTCCATGACTTTGAATGTTTCAGATTGGAGGTTGTCAATCCACTCCTGTACATCGTTGGCGCCTAACCAGCTTGGCGTTACACCTACACCCGCAACCCAGGTTTGAAATTCTTCGCTCTCATAAGCATATTTAAAAGATGCTTCAAGCTTGGCGATCACGTCTTCAGGTGTATTCTTCGGAGCGGCCAATAAGACGAAGCTGCCAGTCTCCAGGTCATAGCCGAGAGTGCTAATGGGTGGAACACTTGGAAACGATGGGTTCTGCTCCGACGCAAGTTCGACCAGCCCTTTCGCGTCTCCTGATCGGATGATTCCGCTAAAGTCACCCAGGCTTGAAATAGCGGCATCCAGCTCACCGGACAGCAATGCTTCAGCTTCGGCGCTTGAAGATCCAGGGTAAGTGATAACATTAAACTTAACCCCAGCCTGTTCCTCGAGGCGACGGATGGCGAGAAACGGCCCTGACCCTCTTGGTGCAACACCCACGCGGACACTATTCGGTTCTGCTTTGGCCGCTTCAATCAACTGCTGGAAGTCGGTAAAGCCAGACTGTTTGGATACCACCACAGCGTCGGCTTCGCGTGCGATACGAGCAATTGGCGTCATTTTTTCCAGCGAATAGCCTGGAACCATTTTGCCGCGAGGAAGGGTAATCACGCTGTCGTAGGTCAGAACACCAATGGTGTGACCGTCAGGGCGAGCACGAGTCATCTGCATCAAACCAGAAGCGGTCACGGCACCGGCTATATTTTCTACATAAATAGAAACCGGCATTTTCTGCTCGGCAATATTACCGAGTTTTCGTGATATGGCATCGGCGCCACCGCCGGCAGGCCAAGGCACGATAAGACGAATATCGCGTGAGGGATAATCAGCCGCCGCTGCGGTTGAAAGGAGCACACAAGCGCCAATGACGCAAATGAGTGTATTTTTTAATCTCTTGAATATCATGGCTATGTCTCTTTTTGTTTGATTGTTATAAATAGGCACTCAATCTTGACGACTATCTATTGAGAGCAAGACGCCTACGATGGTGGTTTATCGTTCTCGCCTCGCCAGCCCAACGACCACTACGCCTTTTGGCTGTTGTACTCCTCCAGAGCTTCTGAGTTGGGAGGATAAAGCCCAATGACCTTGCATCCAGCCCGAACTTTTTCCAGCACAAAATCCTCGAAGAGCTCCATCGCCAGCGCTTCTTCGGAAACTTCCTGCGCAATTTCCTGAGGGATAACGATGATGCCGTCACCATCGCCTACTAACACATCGCCGGGATTAACCATCACACCGCCACAACCAATCGGTACTTGTATATCAACAGCGTGATGCTTGGTTAAGTTTGTCGGGGCGCTTGGTTTGGCACAAAAGATTGGCAGGCTCATCTCAGACGCGTCGTTGAAATCTCTGATGCCGGCATCGGAAACAAAGCCGGCACACTTGCGAACTTCCAGCCGGGTGAGGAGGATGCTCCCAGCAGACGCTGCAGATGCGTCCTGTCGGCAGTCAGAAACCAACACCATGCCTTCCGGAACGCTTTCAACGGCCAGGCGCTGAGGATGCTCAGGGCTTTTAAACGCCGCAACGGTATCAAGGTCTTCGCGGGCGGGGATGTAGCGCAGGGTGAATGCCTGGCCGACCATCTTTAGTTTTTGATTGTTGATGAGGCTGACACCCTGGATGTAGGTGTTGCGCAGGCCTCTCTTGAAAAGAGCAGTGTGCAGCGTTGCTGTTGATACGCGGCGAAGGTCTTCAATAACCTTTTGATTTATCTGCATATATTGAGTATTTGTTGTCATGCATATGTACCTTGATCAAATTGAATACACCCAGACTGTACGTTATGGAAATTTACAAATCAAACAACTTTTTACAACTTAGTTGATTTTGTAATGTTTTATTAAACAATGGTCGATGACTGGACTTTCGGAAACAGTAGTCGGCAGGAAATTCGCTTGCGGAAAAATCATTTAAAGTGATAAAGTTCGGCGATGATTGCGCTAATTTACCGATAATAAAGACATTGATAGCGTAAGTGCTGCTGGTTTTTATTTGCGTGACCTGTTAATCAAAATGGCCGCCAGAGCTGTAAAAATTTGTCTATTATGGCATTTTCCACCCTGTTTTTGGTTGTATAACTATGCAGATGCAAAAACACGAGATCAGTCGGTCGCTTTCATCCGTGGCATACCAGAAAATTCTGGTTGGCATCATAAGTGGCGAGTATCCGGCGAACGAGAAGCTTCCTAGCGAGGCCAAGCTTTGCGAAAAATACAGCGTTTCTCGACCTGTGCTGAGAGAGGCGTTAACGCGACTCAAAGAAGATAACCTGATTGTGTCCCGGCGGGGGTCAGGTAGTTTCGTGATCAAGCGCCCGGATGATGCGGTTCTTTCATTCTCCAAGATTTCCAGCATTGCGGGTATTCAACGGTGTTTTGAGTTTCGCACCGATCTTGAAGGCAGTGCAGCGGGTCTTGCCGCTAAGCGGCGTACCGCTGATCAACTCGGTCGCATTGTTGCAGCCGCTGAAAAAATTGATGAGGCCAACAGGCTTCATACCATTGCCAGTGAAGAGGATTTCGAATTCCACCTCGCCATTGCCGAGGCCGCTAATAATCAGTATTACTCGACGGTGATGAAATCACTGCGGGAGAATATCAAAGAGGGAATGAACATCACCCGGACGTTGTCGTTGCAATCTTCTGACACTAATCGCATGGCGCTTGTTCAGGAAGAGCACAATACGATTCTGAGACATATCATCGATGGTGATGCCGTGAACGCAGAGTTAGCGATGAAAAAACACCTTAATAGTGCCCGAATTCGGATGTTTGAGGGAACCGACGACTAATCGGTTTGGGTATTGTTCCCCTCCGCGTTAAATATTAGCGAGAGCTGGCTTAGTGCCTTGGCCAGATCGGTAAGTTTATCGAGCAATGTAATGGACGCGCATGCTGCAAGTGTTGAGGCTGTAGAAAAAGGTCGTGGGCATTTCTAGATCTTAAATTGATCAATAAGTAGTCTAAAATAGCGCCTATACTTAAAATCTGGAGCTTTTCACAGAACTTGGCGCCAATACCATGACGGGCCGTGAGCTACAGGCCGTGCTTCGGCTTCACCCGCGAGCCAATCCGGATTTCTTCGACACCTTGGTGGCACTTCACTTTCTCGACCGCGATGGCGATGGCCTTGGGGCGCGATATCGCAACACTGAGGAAACAGCGCTCTTCCTTGATCGGCGCAGCCCGCAGTTCATTGGCGACTTCCTCGAAATGGCCAACGGCCGCCTTTACCGTTTCTGGGACAATCTCATCGAAGCGCTCCGAACCGGTAGGCCGCAAAACGAGATTAAACATACGGGCAAGTCAGTGTTCGCCGAGCTCTACAGCGAGCCCGAGCGGCTCGAACAATTCATGGGGGCGATAAGCGCTGGCGTAGCCTACAAGTAACCGGCAGGCAACGGCTGCGCCCAGGCTTGATCGACCAGTGGCCTGCCTGGTAATTGACCGATCACTCGTGGAGCAGGCCCCGATGCGTCTGACCACCCCAGATAAGAGCATGTACTGTCACTGCATAACTGCATCATTTACGGTGGCCGTTAGATCACGCGGCTTCGTCGTCTTGTGCCAACTCGCCTCCGGCCTACGCCTCATAGGAGGTTCTTGTTCATCAGCTCGCAGTTCTGCTAGCGGCTTACGTCCGGCCGGCGTTCCGGAGACCACCCCTCACGGGTCGGCCCTTGCCATTCGCTAGTGGTTAGCGTTCAATCGGGTAAAACCGGCTGAACGGTGATCTTCCCACAGGGGACTTTCACCCCATTAGTTCATGCCCATGCCGGGCGTACACAAATACAGGCACGGCGACGGCTACTGCGCGTGCTGTTGGCATTATGTGCTTAAGGAGAAGCAACCTTGAACATCACGGATCTGCCTTTTGGGATTACTGATTGGTCTGAAGTTGAGAAGACCGAGCACTCCGGGGAACAAGGTGTGGCTTACTGGAAAACCCGAAACTTCGGCGATATCAGAGTGCGAATGGTTGAGTACAGCCCAGGCTATTTAGCCGATCACTGGTGTGCCAAGGGGCACATACTTCTCTGTCTAGAAGGCGAGCTTCATACTGAACTGGAAGACGGCCGGCGCTTCATACTCAGTCCCGGTTCGAGCTATCAGGTCGCAGATAATGCAGAGCTTCACCGTTCATCGACTAAGCGAGGCGCCAAGCTATTCGTTGTCGACTAAACACACATAAACAGGCCATGCACCGGATGCCAAAAGCTCCGCTTCGCTACGGCTTTGTCACCGGTGATGGCGAGCGTTTGAAAAGTTTTCCCCAATCCGGGCGGGTTCCCCTGGCACTGCCCAATTCCGTATACAGGGAAGTAGTGGTGCGGCCATGTCGCATTTTTTATCGTGAAGATGAGAGACGGATTCTTATCCTCTACGTTATGAGAGAGGAACGACAGCTTCGGGCATACATGCTCGGGAGCAGCTAACCAGGCGCGTCACTCGGATGACTTTGCCTCTGCGTCGTTGCGTCAAAGTCACCGGTGCGCTGGGGCGTTAGCAAGTACTTCTACTCTACTTCTATCTTGCTGGCTGAGTAAAAAAGGGACACTTTATACTCATTGATGAATTCGGGTTCGACGGTGATAACAGCGCGGCCAACTTGGAAAAGCACTGGCCGGCGGTCGTCACATATAGGGGTAAGCGTATTCGCCTGATTTCAGTCAGGCGTTCCCGGAAGAAAGAGGTAGAACTCTAGGAAAGCTAAAGATTTCGATACGGTACAGATGACATGTCTCTGCTGAGAGGGAAACTCGCTGCATTTTGGACGCACGCGAGTCGATCAAAACGGCGTCTCGCGCGCCCACTTCCAGAGCCGTTTACTGCAATGTCGACCTTGCCCAAAGAAGCACAAATGCATGCAGAATTGGAGTTCGGCGGTTCACCGAAAAGGCAATTGTCGCCAGGTGTCCTGCACTTAGCGAAACTAACGTGGCCCCACGTATACGGACTGGATAAAACACCGGGCAGACAGTGACAAGGGCAAAGCCGTCTACAGCCACCGGACGTCGGTGGTGGAGCTGGTATTCGGCAACATAGGCACGAACAAAAGGCTGCATGGGAAATCCTGCCCGACACAGCGAATCAGTATCATGAGCAGGGTCCCGAGAATGCATAGCAATCACAGGCATTTTCCGATCGGTGCTTTATTCCGGCATCGGAATAAATTCTTCTTCGTCACCCACCACCTTCGGGAAGGTTTGGGCTTTCCAGTCAGACTTGGCCTGTTCAATGCGCTCGCGGCGGCTGGACACGAAGTTCCATTCCATATATCGCTTGCCCAGGTTCTGACCACCAACGATCGCAATGCGCGAATCGCGTGTTGCCGTCAGTTCGATACCTGGCTCGTCAGATAACACGGCCATCGCATATTCGGGGATCTGGGTGTTGCCCGCAGTTAACTCACCCTCAGCCACGTAAACTGCACGCTCTTCGGCTTCCGGCACTCTGATTCGTTGCCCCGCCTGAAGGTGTGCCTCGACGTAAAGCGTGTCTGCAAATACCTTGACGGGCGATGTTTCCCCGTAGGCGCTACCCATAATCACACGGATCGGCACGCCGTCGATTTCAACGCGGGGGATGTCGTCGCTGGGATAGTGATAAAACGCCGGATCGATCTCTTCATCGGCCTCTGGCAAAGCCAGCCAGAGTTGCAGGCCGTGTAGGCGGTGCGCTGTTTGGGTGACCTCTGAGCGTTCCCGCTCGGAATGGGTAATGCCCTTCCCTGCGACCATCAGGTTGACATCACCAGGGCGAATGGCCTGGTAACTGCCAACCGAATCCCGATGCAGTATTTCGCCCTCGAACAGGTAAGTGACCGTGGCGAGGTTAATGTGCGGATGTGGCCGCACATTAACACCCTCACCGGCGGCGAACTCAGCCGGTCCCATATGGTCAAAGAAAACCCACGGACCGACCATGCGTCGCTGCCTGGTCGGTAGAACGCGCCTTACCGAGAAGCCGCCCAAATCTCTGTCGCGCGGCTCGATCAACAACTCGACCGCCTTGCATCCGGCCGGTTCTGTGCAGTCCTGATCAAATGCTTCATCTGGCTTCAGTATTTGTGTGCTCATCGCTGGCTCCCCGCTTGCAGCTTTCGAGTCCAGTCGCCCAGCCCCGAGGCGCTCATGATTGCGGCGGTATTGTAGGGATTTTCCCGCAGCCCGCCTGAAATGCAGAGCACCTTGAATGTATGGGTCATATAATCTCTCTATACAACTTTGTTGCATTTGCTACTTTAACTTGGCATTTTTACCGGCACAATGCGATTAGCAGGCGATATGAAGACTGTTAAACAACTTTGAGGCCTGTCATGACACCATCTTGTGATGATGATTTTATTGTAGTGACCACCCCTGAAGCGGCGGTTGATCGTCTTGCCGCCCTGTATGAACAAGCCACCAGCGCACTGCGCGCGGCGCTGAAGCAGTATCTTGATGATCGCCAACTGCCGCAGGATTCCCAATGCACCTTCCGTTACCCGGAGCTGCGCCTCACGTATCAATCCCAGGGCGAGGTGCCCAGTAGCATACGTGCCTACGCGCGGCTGCAGGTACCCGGTGTTTACACTATTACGGTGACTCAACCCGAGGCCTTCAGGCGTTATCTGGAGAGCCAGCTGGGGTACATGATGAGGGATTTCACCGTCGTCGTGGCGGTCGGGCGGAGCCAGGTCAACATTCCCTATCCCTATGTTGTTGAGCAAGGCGACGAGCTGGGCGCTTCGGGCGTTACCGCCAGCGAGCTGTCGCGGGTATTCCCCAGCACTGACCTGTCTGCCACCAACGATGGCACCGCCGATGGCCTCTACGACTGGCAAGAGCTGGAGCAAATGCCGTTGGCTCTGTTTGATGCGGCGCGCACGGATTTTTCATTGCGCCGGCTGGTGCATTACACCGGCAGTAACTGGCAGCATGTGCAGCCGTGGATATTACTGACTAACTACCATCGCTACGTTGACCAGTTTATTCGGCACGGGCTGGACATGCTGCAGGGTGACTCACGCTTTCAGAGCATGGTGTTGCCCGGAAATGTGGTGATAGATCGAGGTATGCCCGAAGATGAAATGGAGGCGATTATTGGCTCTGTAGTTTGGCACCGGTTCCAGATGCCAGCCTACCACCTGAAGGCGGCTGAGCCCGGAGAGGGTATTACCCTGGTCAACATTGGCGTGGGACCGTCCAACGCCAAGAACATCACCGATCACCTCGCCGTACTCCGTCCGCACTGCTGGCTGATGATCGGTCATTGCGGTGGGCTGCGGCAGTCGCAGGTGATTGGTGACTACGTACTGGCCCATGCGTACATGCGCCGAGACGGGATCCTTGACCGGGTACTGCCGCCGAACATTCCGTTGCCGGCGTTAGCCGAAGTACAGCAAGTACTGCAGCAGGCTGCGGCGGAGATCACCGGCGCAGAGGGAGACACACTCCGGCGCCGACTGCGTACCGGTACCGTATTAACCTACGATGACCGTAACTGGGAGCTGCGCTGGGCGCAGGAGCGCTCACAGATTAACCTCGCTCGCGCCATCGCGGTTGATATGGAGAGCGGCACCATCGCGGCTCAGGGTTATCGGTTTCGCGTACCTTACGGCACCCTGCTGTGCGTCTCCGACAAACCACTGCACAGTGAGATCAAGCTACCTGGCGCAGCAGGTGCTTTCTACGAGAGTGCGGTTACCCAGCATTTGCATATCGGCATCCGCGCGCTGGAACTGATGCGCACTGAAGGTTACACCCTGCATTCGCGCAAGCTGCGCAGCTTTGATGAGCCTCCGTTTCGTTGAGTACAGGCCTGTGCGCGTAAAGCTCGAGGGGGTTTCTATGCCCCCCGTTAGCACGCTCTAGAAATGCCCCGCACTCACCACCGCCCCTGCAACGTAGCCACTATCCGCCGCCCACTAGCTCGGTCCCTGTGCTCACACAGATAAATGCCCTGCCATGTTCCAAGCGCCAGGCGCCCATGATGCACGGGCAGCGTGAGCGACGGGCCTATAAGTATGCTCTTGATATGAGCCGGCATGTCGTCCGGCCCTTCCATAACATGCTCATAGTACGGGGCCCGCTCAGGCACCATCACGTTGAAGTGGCGTTCCAGATCACCGCGCACGTCCGGGTCTGCGTTTTCATTGACCGCCAGCGAAGCTGACGTGTGCTGGATGAACAGGTGCAGCAGCCCCACTTCGCAGTTGGTCATGTCCGGCGCCTGGGCCAGGATTTCATTGTTTACCAGATGAAATCCTCTCGGCAGCGGTGCCAGGTCAACGAACGTCTGATCCCAGATCATGGCGGCTCCTGTGGTTTATTTCTGGAGTTCATCCCAAGGGTGCATGGGCACAACGGCTTCGCTTACTTCTGCCTCGAAGGAGCTACGGAAATAGTCCATGGCTTTCTCGGCTTCGTTCAGCTCATCGAACCGGGCGATGTGATAGATCGCCTCGCCTTCATTAACCAACGGAAGGTTGTTCACACAAATAACGATACCCGAGCAGGGTGAAATAATCGCCGTTTCAGATTCACCAAAGGGATCCGCTACCATGGCAAGCTTCTGGCCTTTGCGTACTTTCTGCCCGAGCTGCGCAACGGGGCGCATGATGCCATCGATCTCTGCCCTCACCCACTGCGAACTGGCTGCAATTTCCGAGCGCTTTTTCGTCGTACTGCGGCCTTTGCGTGGAGGAACCATTTCCAGTTCCCGCATCACTCGCATCACGCCTTTGGCGCCACTGCCAATTACAACGTCGTCAAAGCGCAGTGCTTCGCCGCCTTCGTAGGTGATAACGGGGATATCCAGAGAGTCGGCATAGGCACGCAAACTACCATCGCGCAGGCCCGCATTAATAATCACCGGTGCGGCAAAGGCTTCTGCCATACGGGTGGTTTCCGGGTTTTTCAGCTCCGCCCGAACCTGCGGCAGGTTGAAGCGGTGAATGGCGCCCGTGTGCAAATCGATGATGTGCGTTACGTGCTCCATAATCTGGGTACGCAAAAGATACGCAATCCGCCCACCAAGAGAGCCTCTTTCGCTGCCAGGAAAACAGCGGTTCAGGTCGCGCCTGTCTGGCAGATAACGCGTGCGATGCACAAATCCGAAGATGTTTACGATAGGCACTGCGATAAGGGTGCCGCGCAAATGGCGCAGCGCCGAGTTGGTGAGTACACGGCGCACAATTTCCACACCTGCAATTTCATCACCGTGTATGGCTCCGCACACCATCAGTACCGGGCCGTCCCGGCGCCCGTGCACAATTTCCACAGGTATGTGCAAGGGGGTGTGGGTGTACAACTTTGCTACCGGAATTTCTATGGTTTGCCGGGTGCCAGCTTGAACCTTTACTCCGGCCATCTCAAAGGGCGCGCGCGCCATTGATTAACCTCTGCCTTTGGTTTTGGTGCGCCAGGGCGCCTGATTTTTTTCAATCCAGCTTACGATCATGCCCGCCACGTTCTTGCCGGTGGCGTTTTCAATCCCTTCCAGGCCGGGCGAGGAGTTCACTTCCATCACCAGGGGGCCGCGGCTGGAGCGAAGCAAGTCGACACCTGCCACGTTCAGTCCCATGGACTTGGCTGCGGTAATGGCTGTTTTTCGCTCTTCCGGCGTAATGCGAACCAGTGACGCACTGCCACCACGGTGCAGGTTGGAGCGGAACTCACCCTCAGCCCCCTGCCGCTTCATGGCAGCAATCACCTTGTCGCCAATGACAAAACACCGGATATCCGCGCCACCGGCTTCTTTAATAAATTCCTGCACCAGTATGTCGGCTTTAAGGCCCATGAAAGCCTCAATCACACTTTCAGCCGCTGTACGGGTTTCCGCCAGCACCACACCGATACCCTGGGTGCCTTGCAGCAGCTTGATAACAACCGGCGCACCGCCCACCATTTTCAGCAGCTCCGGCACGTTATCCGGTTTGTTGGCAAAGCCGGTTATGGGCATGCCGACGCCTTTGCGGGCAAGCAACTGCAGGGAGCGCAGCTTGTCCCGTGAACGGGTAATGGCAACAGACTCGTTCACCGGGAAGGTTCCCATCATTTCAAACTGGCGCAAAACCGCTGTGCCATAGAAGGTAACGGAAGCCCCGATACGGGGAATCACAACATCAAAGTTTTCCAGCACTTCTTCGTGATAGTGAATCCGTGGATTGGCAGACGTGATGTTCATGGAGCAGTGCAGACAATCGATAACTTTCACTTCATGACCACGATTGACACCTTCTTCTACCAGACGGCGGGTAGAGTACAAATGCCGGTTACGCGACAGAACTGCAATTTTCATTTTTCAGACCTTAAAGCCGGTTCCCCGGCGAGATAGGAAGCTTCGGGAAAAATCTTCGTGCGGCCCGCCATCGCGGTACGCCCGATCAGCATGCGAAACCGCATGGTGTCCCGGTTTGTCAGAGTCATTTCAACGGGCCAGCTTTGGTCGCCCATCGACAGAGTGGTCTCGATTACCAGCCGCAGTTCCTTGTGGCCACCCGAGTCCGACACATCACGCTCATCGAGAACACGGGCATCGCACTCCACCACCTGATGCATATCATTCTGAACCGGATGTACCCAGAACCGGACCCGGCGCTCGCCATCCTGTGTGTAGGGTTCCGTGCGAAACGTGTGCAGGCAGGAGGTACGTGCTCCGGTATCCACTTTTGCCTTGATACGGCTAATATCCAGATCAGGCAGCGCCACCCATTCCCTCCAACCCAGGCTGAGTTTGTTTTCAGCAGGTGTCGGCTCGATGGTTTTGATGGCTTCAGCTGTCTTTGTCGACATCCAACGGTTCCTTTTCAATGACTTTTTCCGGCGCCATTAGCTGCACGCGGAAGGGCTCGGAATGACTGCCGGCATAGATACTGGTATGCGGGAAAGGTATTTCTATGCCAGCCCTGTCCAGAGTTTTCTTTACAGCAACGAGCATACCGCTTTTGCTCTCCAGCACCTTGTCTTTTGGCACCCAAAAGGAAAACTGCAAGTCCACCGAGGAGGGGCCAAAGGCGGTTACCAACACAAACGCTTTGGGCTCTTCCAGGCAGGCAGGGTTCTTTTCTGCCAGCTCCAGCAGCAGAGCTTCTACTTTCTCCGCATCTTCAGCATAGGCAATCCCCACTTGAAGGTCGATCCTGCGAATAGGAAAACGGGAGCGGTTAACAACCGGCGTTTTGATCAGCGTTTCGTTGGGAATGCGCACATACAGGTTGTCTCTGGTGCGCAGTTTTACGCTGAGCATGTCGATTCCCACCACTTCGCCCATGATGGTTTCCACTTCAATAAAGTCACCGATTTCAAAGGGCTTTTCAACAAGCAGGAACAGACCGCTGATCATGTTGGAGGCGGACGTTTGTGATGCAAAACCGATGGCGACGGTAAGAATACCGGCCGCGCCCAACACAACGTCCAGCGAAAAGCCGGCTTCCCGAAGCGCCGCCACACCAAACAGCAAGAAGATGATGTAGAACACCAACCGCCGGACCATGACGGTATGGTGCCGGGAACTGCGCTTCGCCATTACCTTTGACACACTGCGCGCAGCCAATGACGCAAGCACAATGCCGAGCAACAGCAAAAAGCCGGAGCTGATCCACTGTCCCCAGGCTATGTCGGCAAACACACTCATTGCACCCGTTTTCAGCTCTTCAGCCACAATCGTTACTCCGCAGAATGAGCATTAGCCAAACACCCGGTCGATGGCTCGCACCAGACGCCCTCTGGCAGCCTTTTCACGAGCCGGCGCCACTTTCTTGCATGGGCCAGCAGCGACAAGCAGCCCTTCATCCACATGCAGGCTCGCAGAGTTCATATCGGTTGCCACTTCCACAACCACTCCCGGCGTCCAAAGCTCTCCGCGGTCGTTCTGATGCAGTGACAGTAACGGCGTAGGCAGGCTGAAGCGTTCCAGCAGCAACGGCTCAGTCCTGCGGTTAATAATGGTGACCGGAGTCACTGCCCGCCATGCGCGTTTTGGCACCGCCTCAAGTACCAGACGACCAAAGTTCGGCGACGCGTAACACAGCTCACCTTCCATCGTATTTTTACCCACCCAGGTAAGCGATGGCACCGCCAGAGGAACCTCTGTCAGAAGGGTCTGGTTTTGTCCAACACAGATTTTCATCCAGACAACGGTTCCCACGTAAATAGTGCAACGCGTGCCGCCGGGAATGGTCAGGGGGTGATAAGGACGAATGACCGTCGGAAGATTGGCCACCGCCGGTATGAACGTTACCGTGGACGTATTCCCTTCGCGGACAAACCGTTTCAGGGACTCGCTTGCGGGTGGCAGCCGGTGGTCTACGGACTCTGTCCAGCCTACGGGGTCTGTCTCCGGCTCCCGGGTTTCCGTACGCACCTGCCATTCTTTTTCCAGCAGAGTGACCCACAGCCGAACATGCCCAAGCTTATGGTGCTGGGTTTGGCCGGTCACAAGTTCGTACGGCTGAGCCCAGACACCGTCGCGCCGGCTTTCGGTTTCAATATCCATAAACGCTGTAAATCTCCCACGAATACGGCTGGTAAAGTTGGGACAACTATAATCCAATCAGGGATCCCGGGCGAATATCCAACTATGTGATTTTATTACCACAGTGCGATGTAATTACCCTTACATTCAAAGCCCGAACCCGATACGGAACAGACAATGACGCAACTTGTATGGTTCAGAAACGACCTGCGAATCGCCGACAACCCGGCCCTTGCCGCAGCCTGCAAAGAATCGGATAACACGGGAGGCGACACAGACGTTCGAGCCTGCTTCATCCTCACGCCGGCACAATGGCAGGAACACAACTGGTCGCCAGCCCGGGTTCAGTTTGTGATTGCCCACGCCAATGCACTGGCTCAGGAACTGGCAAAACTCGGCATACCGCTTTCTTTTATCGAAGCTGAACGCTTCAGCGACAGCATCACAGCGCTTGAAGCCCATTGCCGGGAACACGGCATCCGCCAGCTCCATTTCAACGAAGAATATGGCGTTAACGAGCGCAAACGCGACAAGGCAGTGAAGCACCGCTTTGATGCATTGGGCATCACTACCCGCAAATATCGCGACCAGACCGTGGCGCCGGTGGGTGAAATACTGACCGGCCAGGGTGAGCCCTACTCCGTATTCACTCCCTTCTCCCGCCGCTGGCGCACCTGGATTGATGAAACCCAGCCAACGCTGTATCCGGCCCCCAAAGCCCGGGGCAAAGCCATTCAGCCGGAGCGCATAAAAAATATTCCTGAAGGCTTTGAAGACGCTCCGCCAGCACTGGTAGAAACCGGAGAGGATGCCGCGCACTCGCAGCTGGAGCGCTTCCTCAGCGAACACGGCGGCGCCTACAAGGAACAACGAGACTTCCCAGCGCTTGATGGCACCAGCCAGCTCTCCCCTTACCTGGCAAACGGCATACTCTCCGGCCGCCAATGCCTGATCGCCGGGCGACAAGCGCAAGGCATGGGAGGCAACCAGGAAGGCCTGGTGACCTGGATTAACGAAATCGCCTGGCGGGATTTCTATATCCACACTCTGTACCACTGCCCCCGGGTGAGCATGCACCGGGCCTTCAAACCGGAAACCGAAGCGCTGAAATGGAACGACCCGGGTGAGCACTTCGAGGCATGGAAATCCGGCAACACCGGCATCCCCCTGGTTGATGCAGCCATGCGCCAGCTCAACGAGACCGGCTGGATGCACAACCGGCTGCGTATGGTTACGGCGATGTTTCTGACCAAAAACCTGTTCATCGACTGGCGGCTGGGCGAGGCTTATTTCATGTCAAAGCTGGTGGACGGCTTCCTGGCCTCCAACAATGGCGGCTGGCAATGGAGCGCATCGACTGGCACCGACGCGGCGCCCTACTTCCGGGTGTTCAACCCGGTTACTCAAAGTGAGCGTTTTGATCCGAAAGGTGAGTTTATTCGGGAATGGGTGCCTGAGTTGGCAAAGCTGGATAACAAGCGCATCCACGATCCGTCAAAAGGCGGCGTGATTCCGGGTGGGTACCCACGGCCTATTGTTGATTTGAAAGAAAGCAGGAAGGAGGCGATAGCCAAATTTAAAGCGTTAAAGGAGTAGGTTCAGACTGGGTGCAGGCGCCGACGGAGAGCTTCCTCCAAAACACGCTGTGAATACATTCCTGTACGCTCGGCTCCGCCATCCATGGCTCCGCACGGTTTTGGAGGAAGCTCTCCGCCGGCGCCTATCGGCTTAGTTCTTTCCGCAAACAGGGCAGTCAGGGTCTTTTGAGAGCTTCATTTCACGCCACTGCATTTCCCAGGCATCCAGAAGCAGTAACCGACCCACAAGGGGTCTGCCAACTCCGGAAATTACTTTGATAGCTTCCATCGCCTGGGCCGAACCGATCATACCAACGAGCGGGGCGATCACGCCGGCTTCAGAACAGGTCAGGTCTTCGTTGCCCTGCTCGGGATACAGACAGTGGTAACAAGGGGATTCGGGATTCCGGCTATCGTAAACACTGAGTTGGCCTTCACCCCGGATAGCTGCGCCAGAGATCAACGGAACGCCGGCGGCTACACAAGCGCGGTTCAGGGCGAATCGGGTGCTGAAGTTATCCGAGCAATCCAGTGCCAGGCTGGCTTCGGCTACTTCGCGGGCAAAGTCGTTCAGTTCAAGGCGGCGGTTAACCACAGAAATAGACACTGCCGGATTGATACTGCGTACTCGCGCGGCCAGGGTTTCCGCTTTGGACTCGCCAATTTGAGCCGTCTCAAATGCGATCTGGCGCTGCAGGTTGGCCAGTTCAATAACGTCATCATCTACCAACGTTATGTGACCAACACCGGCCGCACCCAAATAAAGCGCAACCGGGCAACCGAGGCCACCAGATCCTACTATCACAACGCGGGCGGACTTCAGTGCCTGCTGCCCCGCAATATCAAAGCGGGGCATCAAAATCTGACGGCTGAAGCGCAGGAGTTCTTCATCACTGAGCATGGAGGTCTCCTTTTCGGGGCCACTGCCCCAGGGTCATGCGGTCGTTGCCGCCGTAGTCTTTCCGGCTTTCCACCTTAGCAAACCCTCGGGTGGTGAACAGCCCTTGAACGGCTTCGGCCTGATCGAATCCGTGCTCCAGAAGCAGCCAACCTTCGGCATTCAGCCAGGCAGGCGCTTCACTCACAATCAGGCGAATGTCATCAAGGCCATCAGCTCCGGATACCAGTGCAGAGGCCGGCTCAAAGCGAACATCGCCTTCATCGAGGTGGTGGTCACCCGAAGCGACATAAGGTGGATTGGAAACTATCAGATCAAAACTGCCAGTGGGCAATCCGGCAAACCAACGGCTCTGGAAAACCTCCACCGGTAACTTTAGCTGGCTGGCATTTGCCTGTGCCAATGCCACCGCATCTTCCATCAGGTCGCAGGCACTGATCGCCCAGCCGGGCCGCTCGCTAGCCAGCGCCAAAGCGATGGCTCCTGTGCCGGTGCCAAGATCAACAACCCGGGCATTGTCCGGCAAGGGCAATTCCAGCGCCTGCTCTACCAGGCACTCGGTGTCCGGCCTGGGAATCAATGTACTGCTGCTTACTTTGAACGGAAGGGACCAGAACTCCTGATGACCCAACAGGTAGGCAACCGGCATACCCTGCGCACGCTGCACCACAAGATCTTCGAATTCAGCTGCCAGCCAGGCTTCCACTTCGCGCTCGGGAAAGGCACGGAAGCCGGAACGGCTCAGGCCAGTTACCTGGGCAAGGAGCAACTCGGCATCGACCCGGGCAGTATCACCGGCAATCCGGCGCACCGCATTGTCCAGCAACGCCTCGCAGGTCAGTGAAGGTTTACTCGTCATCGGAAAGCGAGGCCAGAAGCTCCGCCTGATGCTCTTGCTGAAGGGGCACAACTACAGAATCCAGATCACCCGCAATGACATCATCAAGTTTGTAAAGCGTGAGGTTGATGCGGTGATCGGTGACCCGGCCCTGGGGGAAGTTATAGGTGCGGATACGCTCAGAGCGATCGCCGCTGCCCACCAGGCTTTTGCGGGTTTCTGCCATGGTTTTCTGCTGCCGCTCAGTTTCAACGTTCTGCAGTCTTGAGGCCAGAAAGCTCATGGCTTTGGCCCGGTTTTTATGCTGCGAGCGCTCTTCCTGACACTCCACCACAATACCGCTTGGCAGGTGGGTAATCCGGATGGCGGAGTCGGTTTTGTTGACGTGCTGCCCCCCCGCGCCCGAGGAGCGGAAGGTATCCACGCGCAAGTCGGCTTTGTTGATCTCGATTGCCTCGGCCTCATCGGCCTCTGGCATAACGGCAACGGTGCAGGCGGAGGTATGGATGCGGCCCTGGGATTCGGTCTCCGGCACCCGCTGAACCCGGTGCGCACCGGATTCGAATTTCAATGCGCCGTATACAGCGTCGCCCGCAACCCGGGCAATCACTTCCTTATAACCGCCATGCTCGCCTTCGTTCTCGCTGAGCACTTCAATCTGCCAGCGCCGACGCTCGGCGTAACGGCTGTACATGCGGAACAGATCTCCGGCAAAAATTGCAGCTTCATCGCCGCCAGTTCCCGCCCGGATTTCCAGGAACACGTTTTTGCCGTCATTCGGATCTTTTGGCAGCATCAAACGCTGCAGCTCTTCATCCAGCTCTTCCGTTTTCCGCTCGGCAATTTCAAGTTCTTCTGCGGCCATCTCCCGCATGTCGGCATCGCCGTCTTTCGCCAGTTCTTTTGCCTCGCTGATATCGTCCAGCGAGTGCTTCCACGCCTGAAAGCACTGCACCACAGGCTCAATCTCGGAATACTCCCGGGATAATTCCCGAAACCTGTCCTGTTGGGCGATGGTTGCTGGATCGCTGAGCAAAGCACTCACCTCCTCGTAGCGTTCAACAAGCTGCTCGAGGCGGGACTGTATCGATGGTTTCATATTTTTTCCGAGGTGGTCGTCGCGTCTGCGTCCAACACATCAAGCTGATGCAGCTCTCTCAGCCATTCAGTCACCTCGGCGCGCCCTTCGGTGGTGGCCTTGCGAACCTGTATAGACGGTTCGTGCAGGAGTTTGTTTGTAAGGCCTCGCGCGAGACTGCGCAACGCTGTTTCGGGATCACCGCCATTGCGCAAAGCGCGCAGGGCTTTTTCGGTTTCCATATCTCGTAACACTTCCGCACGCTGCCGGAACTGTTTCAGTGTGGAAACCGCATCCAGTGCGCGAAGCTGGCTGAGAAATTCCTGCACGCCAGCTGTTATGAGATTTTCCGCTTCACGGGCGGCACCCTCACGGGTACGAATATTTTCTTCAATCACCTGGCGCAAGTCATCAACGGTATAAAGATACACATCCGCCAGGGAAGCCACTTCCGGCTCTATATCCCGAGGCACGGCAATATCCACCATGAAAAATGGCCGATGCTTGCGTTTTTTTAGCGAGCGCTCGACCGCGCCTTTACCGAGAATCGGAAGCGGGCTGGCCGTGGATGAAATAATAATATCGACATCGGCCAGGTAATCCGGAATCTCCGAAAGCAGAATACCCCGGCCGCCTCTGGATTCTGCCAGCGCCTGAGCGCGCTCCAACGTGCGGTTGGCAACAATGAAGTTCTTCACGCCGGCATCTGCAAGATGGCGTGCAACCAGTTCGATGGTTTTGCCTGCGCCAATCAGCAACGCCTTATTCTGCGACATATCCGCGAAAATGCGATGAGCCATGCTCACGGCGGCATAAGCGACAGAAACCGGGTTTTCGCCGATGGCAGTTTGTGTACGAACGCGTTTGGCAACGGAAAAGGTTTGCTCAAACATGCGAGAGAGGAACGAGCCGCTCCCGCCGTGTTCCCGGGCCAGAGCGTAGGCATCCTTTAACTGGCCGAATATCTGTGGCTCACCCAGAACCATGGAATCCAGACCGGCAGCAACGCGCATCATGTGCCTAACCGCATCCGCGTCGCGGTGGATATACAGCACTTCTTCGAGCTCAGCAGCCTCCAGATCGTGGAAGCCCGCCAGCCAGCGCAGCACCAGCGGCGCGCAGTCGTCGTCGCCCGCGAGGTAGAGTTCGGTGCGATTGCAGGTGGAAAGAATAGCCGCCTCACTGGCGCCAGACGCCGCACGCAACTCCGCAAACGCCTCTGACATACGCTCAGGCGTAAACGCGACTCGCTCCCGTAACTCGACAGGGGCCGTGCGATGATTGATTCCCAGCGTTAGCAATGCCATTTCTTGGTTCTACAATCCTTTACCGATGTGCGATGTAAACGAACGCCATTCTGCAGGCATTTTAGCGGCCCCGGCCGTTAGCTGCCACCCAAAACCGCCAGTGCTTCGGGAAGTGCGGACAGGTTGGGCAAGAACAGGAGCTTATGCCATTATAGGGAACCGGTTGCCGCCGGGACCCGACTCAGCTCAAAAAAAGAGGGGATCCGGGTTATTCAAGATGCGTAGTCGTCAAATCACGGGAAGTTGCATGCACAAATCCGCACCGCTTTTGGTTACCTGCCTGTTCGGCCTCTCACTGGCAGGTTGCGCCAGTATAACCGGTTCGGGGGACACATCGGCCGCCGACGAGAAAATCAACACAAACCAGCAAGAAGGCATCGGGCAAACTAGCAGCGAGCCACCCATAGAATACGCAGATTTTGAGCCCGAAACCCTTTACCTGCTCCTCTCGGCAGAAATTGCAGCACAGCGGGGCCGGTATGATGTCACTCTGGTTAATTACCTCAAAGCTGCGCAGCAATCCCGGGATAAAAATGTCATAGAGCGAGCCATGCGCATTGCCCAGTCGCTCAATGGTGACAATGCCCAGAAGCAGTTGGCAGAGCTTTGGCTTGATGTAGATCCGCGAAGTCTTCATGCACTTCAGGTTTCGGCCATTCAGGCGGTCAAACGGAATGAGCTTGAGTCTGCCCTGGGTTATATGGAAAGGATCCTTAACCAGGGCGGCGACGCAGATTTCGACAGCCTTGCCGCCATGGCAGGAAACCTCCCCGCGGAACAGCAACGAGAGTTGCTTGCCCTGTATGAAGAGATGGCAAACCGCCACCCGGACACTCCGGAGCTGGAATACAGCATCGCCCTGCTGCTAAAAATCACAGGGGACCCTGATGCTGCGCTTCGACGGCTGGAACCGCTGCTTGCCGAAGAGCCCAACTTTCAGCCCGCCATTATTCTCAAGGGCGACCTCCTGTACCAGACGGGCAAGGTAAACGAAGCCCTGGATCACCTTTTGGTAAATACCCGGCGCTTCCCGGCAAATCGCCAGATGGGCACTCTCTACGGGCGCATGTTGATCAGCGAAGGTGAATTGCAGGCTGCTCAGGATGAGTTCAGTCGCTTGTCAGATCGCTATCCGGACAACCCCGGGCTACGACTCTCACACGCGCTTGTTGCTCTGGAAAACGGGCAGCTTGAACTCGCAAAAGAAGAGCTCACGCGACTTACGGAACAAGGTCACCAAACCAGCGAAGCGAGTTATTACCTGGGCAGGATTGAAGACGAGGCTGGCAACGCAGAGCAGGCCATCGGTTACTACCAGAACGTGGAGCAGGGCAACTATTACCTGCCCGCCCTCTCCCGGGCCAGCGCCTTGCTGGCCGCAGACGGCCGGCTCGACGAGGCGTTGGACAACATTCGCTCTCTGCGCAGCGCCAATCCTGAGCGGGCAGAAAATTACTGGCTACTTGAGGTAAACCTGCTGCTCGACCGAGGGCTGCAGCAAGAGGCTCTCGAAGCGGGCTCCAGCGCACTTGAGAAGTATCCTGAGAACCTTCAGATCCGTTATGCGCGCGCCATGCTGTTCGATGCTCTGGATCAGCCGGGGAAAGCTGAAGAAGATCTCAAGCAGATTGTTGCAAACAACCCCGAAAACGCGGTCGCACTCAACGCTCTGGGGTACATTCTGACAACTCGTACGGATCGGCTGAAGGAAGCCCGGGGCTACATCGAACAGGCTCTGGCGCTCGACCCGGAAAACCCTGCCATTCTCGACAGCATGGGATGGGTTCTGTTCCAGGAGGGCCAGATCGAGCCCGCGCTGGACTACCTGTCCCGCGCGTGGGCAGCCTTCCCGGACGCGGAAGTCGCTGCCCACTATGGCGAAGCATTGTGGATGAGTGGCGCCGAAGAACAGGCCCAGATTGTCTGGAAAGAAGGGCTTGAACAGGATCCGGATCACGTTGTCTTGCGCGAGACCATTGAACGGCTGACCAACAACGGTGACCTGTGATGGGTCAGGTCATTCGCATCTGGGCAGCCCTGCTCATGATTGTCAGCCTGAGCGCCTGCACCACCATTCAGCTGGAGCCACTGCCGGCAGGCATGACCGATCAACCTCCAGCCGACTGGCAAGCCCGTGCCGCAAAGCTCAGGCAGTTTAGTCACTGGCAATTGTCCGGAAAACTGGCTGTACGCCAGCCTTCGGACAGCGGCACAGCCATCATCAACTACTGGAAACAGGAAGGCGAAGCTTATGATCTCGCCTTGTCGTCGTCATTCCTCGGAATGGGCAGCACGAACCTGAAAGGCGTGCCGGGGTTCATTGAACTGACGCTCTCGAATGGAGAGACATACCGCTCCGCAGACCCGGATGCACTGATGAAGGCCGCCACTGGTTGGCAACTCCCAATGGAGAGCCTGACATGGTGGATACGCGGCCTGCCGGCACCAGGCGGTGATTTCCGTCTGTTGTTTGATGACCGGGGTGAGCTCGCGATGATTCGCCAGGCTGGCTGGGAAATCCGTTACGACCGCTGGCACGAGCTGCAAGGCGATATGCCCGCCCTGCCCGCCAGGATTACCGCCTTGAAAGAGGATAAGCGGGTACGTGTTGTGGTAAGCAGTTGGCAGGATCTGAACCCGTGACAGCAACCATCACACTGCCATCTCCCGCCAAACTGAACCTCTTTTTGCACATCGTTGGCCGGCGACCGGATGGCTACCATGAGCTCCAGACACTGTTTCAATTCCTCGATTACGGTGACGACATCACACTGAGCCTGACCCCGGAACAGCCTGGCATCCGGCTTGAGCGCCCCGTAAGCGGGGTGGCGGATGAAGACAACCTGATCATCAGAGGTGCGCGCGCTCTTGCGAAAAAGGCATCAGGCGAGCTGCCTGGCGTAACCATAGGCATCACCAAGCGCCTTCCGATGGGCGGCGGGCTCGGCGGCGGAAGCTCCAATGCGGCCACAACTCTGCTCGGCCTTAATCATCTCTGGAAACTCGGGCTCGGGCTTGATGATCTGGCGCAAACAGGGCTGACACTCGGCGCGGATGTACCGGTTTTTGTGCGAGGCCATGCCGCTTTCGGGGAAGGCGTAGGAGAGAAGCTAACCCCTGCTTTCCCGCCGGAAGACTGGTTTGTGGTTCTGAAACCTGCCTGCAACATCAACACGGGGAAGATATTTTCAGAGCAAGGGTTGACAAGGGACACCCCGAGAATCAGAATAGCGCCCGCTTTTGAGGGAGACGCCTCGAGGTGCCGAAACGACTGTGAAGATGTAGTCAGAAGACTGTATCCTGAGGTCAATGAGAGCATGGAATGGCTCGCAGAATTCGGACCTGCAAGATTAACCGGAACCGGGGCTTGCATATTTGGACGTTTCCCTACAGAATCCGCAGCCCGGATTATCTGGGAAAGCAAACCCTCCGGCATCACCGGGTTCGTCGCTAAAGGGGTGAACGTATCACCTCTTCACCAAAAGCTGACAGAGCTGGAATGATGCCAAAAAAGCACGATACTGGGGTGTCGCCAAGTGGTAAGGCAACGGGTTTTGATCCCGTCATGCGCAGGTTCGAATCCTGCCACCCCAGCC
>NZ_JBLWYX010000025.1:0-30403 GCF_048266785.1 Marinobacter sp. | reverse complement strand
CCGGGAAGCTGTCTTCATCCTCCCCGGGCATGAACTTTTGAATGGTCGCGAACACTATCCCGCCACTCGGGCGATTGGACAGCTTTTCCCGCAGGTCTCCGCGGGTGGCAACCTGAACCGGTTGCTCGCGCAGCAAGTCCTGCGACAGGGAGAACACCCCAAACAGCTGACCATCCAGATCATTACGATCGGTGATCACGACAATGGTGGGGTTCTCCATCTGGCTCGCCTGCATCACCCGTGCAGCAAAACAGGTCATAGTGATGCTCTTGCCTGAGCCCTGGGTGTGCCACACTACCCCGCCCTTGTGTGAACCGCCCGGGCGCGACGCATCCACTACCTGATTGATGGCAGCGCGCACTGCATGAAACTGGTGATAGCCGGCGATCTTCTTCACCAACCGGCCGTCATCCTCGAACAACACGAAGTAGCGCAGATAATCGAGCAACATCTCCGGCGCCAGCACACCGCGCATCAACGTTTCCAGCTCGCTGAACTGCCCCAGCGGGTCCAGGTTCACTCCATCAATGGTGCGCCAACGGGCGAAGCGTTCGATATCGGCAGACAGCGAGCCCATGCGGGCCTCGCTACCATCGGAGATGATCAGGATCTCGTTGTACTGGAATACGTCCGGAATCTGCTCTTTGTAGGTCTGGATCTGGTCGAACGCTTTGACCAGATCGGCATTCACGTCGGCCGGGTTCTTCAGCTCCAGCAGCACCAGAGGCAAGCCGTTGACGAACAGAATGATGTCAGGCCTGCGAGTATGCTTGGGGCCCTGGATGCTGAACTGATTGACCGCGAGCCACTCGTTGGCTTTCACATCTGCCCAGTCGATCAGACGCACGAAATCGCCGCGCGTCTCGCCGTCCTTCTGATACTGAACCGGTACCCCGCTGACCAGCAGACGATGAAACAGGCGATTGGCAGACAGCTGAACAGGTACACCCAGTTCCAATACCTGACGCACCGCGTCCTCACGAGCGGCCAGCGGCACACCGGGGTTCAGCCGCGCAACCGCTGCCCGTAACCGCATGGCAAGCACCACGTCACGGTAGCTCTCGCGCTCCGGGTTATCGCCATCATGAGCAATGTCCGGCCCATAGAGGTGCTGATAGCCCAGCTCGTCCAGCCAGCCGAGTGCTTCCTGCTCCAGTTGATCTTCAGTCATTCCCTACCTGCCATTCAGTTACTACCGGCAACTCCGGCCAACACAAATTTGCTGAAAACCAGCCACGACGCCTGCTACGAGGCTCCAAGAACTTCGCCGAACTCTGCTGCCCTGATATCCGAAGCACCGTGCAACATGTCACGGGCAAGCGCTCGGCGTTTATCGAGCAGATCATCTAGCGTTGATTCAAACGTTGGCATGCTGGCGTCGCGAATCGTTGGGTAGTAAACATACACATCCTTCTCCTGCCCAATGCGGTACGCCCGGTCAGTAGCCTGATCCTCTTTTGCCGGATTCCAGCAACGCGTGAAATGAATCACGTGGTTTGCCGCTTGTACGTTAACGCCAAATCCAACAGCAACGGTCGACAGGATAATGATCGAAAAGCCCTGCTCTTCCTGGAACCTGTCGATCAAGCGCTGTCTGCTCTGAGCACTTTTGCTGCTCGTGCTGGTGTCTCCGTTGATGATAATTGGCTTAAAGCCAAATCGGCCTTCGATTGCGTGCTGCAACTCCCGCTGGATATCCCTCAGCTCGGTAAACAGAATCACTTTGTCGCCGCGGCCTGCTTGCTTGATGGCATCCAGCTGCGTCATCAGCCAATTCAGCTTCGGCGACTGCTCTTTCAAACGAGGGTCTGGCCGAACACTGAACGGGTGTGCACATACCAACTTCAGCTTATGCAGCAACCCCAGCATGCCGCTTTCTCTCTGCTCCAGCTGTTCCTGCATTTTCTTTTGCTGGTTGTACTTCGATATTTCAGAGAGGTAGAGGTCTCGCTGCAGCACATGCATCGGTAACGAGCGACAGGCTTGATCTTCAATTTTTGCCGGCAGATCTTTAGCAACATCCTGCTTGGTTCGGCGCAAGGTCTGAGGCTCGATTAGCGCTCGAAGCTTATCTAAAGCGGCGTCATCACGCTCCAACCCGGCCTCGATCGGTCTCTGATATTCACGCCCAAATTGATTCAATCCCCCGAGGAAGCCTGGCTGGATGAAATCGAAAAGGCACCAAAGATCAATCAACGTATTTTCGACAGGCGTCCCCGTGCACGCGATTCTGAATCTGGCGGGGATTGCCTTCGCCGCCTGTGTAATCATCGCAGCCGGATTTTTGATCTTCTGAGCTTCGTCACAGATCATCATCGACCATTGCTGACGTGCCAACGAGAACTCCTGATCACGCAACGTCTCGTAAGTGGTCAGCACAATCTTGCTGTCCCCAAGCCAACCTGGTCGCAGCAGGTTCTTGATCCCTTTTGCAACAAGCTCCTCTGGAATCTCGTCTTTCCTGAATTTTGCTTCGCTGAGCGTTGAGCCATACAGTTTCAGAACGGGCAATGCATCCGCATGAAAGAATTTATGTAGCTCTCTCTCCCAGTTATCCAGCAGCGATACTGGCGCAACGATCAGCACCGGATTGGCTGCTGACTCCTGCTCAAGAAACGACACCACGAACGCAAGTAGCTGGATTGTTTTACCGAGCCCCATGTCGTCCGCCAACAGGCAACCCGCCACATGGGATGGAGATAGATCAAACAGATGCTGTAGCCAAGCCACGCCTTGTAACTGGTGATCTCTTAGCGTGATTTCGTCACGCAGTAGTGCAGGTAAACGCGGCGTTGCATCGCGCGCTGCCCGTAAAGCATCCTCTCGACGCTGAGCGTAAGTTGCTTCCTCGATATTGTGTTCGATCTGAAGTACTGCTCGAACAGGCTTATCGGCGGGTTTGCCCTCAGCAAGTGGCTTCGCCTCGCGGTCGAGCTTTTTTCGCCACGTATCGTAAAGCTTCTGTGCTGCCTCTAGCGGCACCAGCGACTCGCTTCCGGGAAGACAAACTTGCTCTTCTCCCTCCGCGCGCGCGCGATCAATGCGCTCTTCCAGTTCGTTAAAATTCTCGCGGCTCGACGGATCCCAGTGATTCAAAAATTCGGCGCCAGCTTCAGTGTTGGCGATCTCTGCAGGCAACCAATCCTCCGTTGCCTCCTTGACCAGAAACGGCGAGGTAATTCGAGCCGCCTCTCCAATACCGATAACCCTGTCACCGTAGGCATTCAAATCAAGAACGCTGTCAAAAACAGCACCTGCCTCCTGCCGCTTCCACTCTTCAAATAGGTCTCGGATACCCGTCAGCTGCCTGAGATCAAAATCGCTCAGCTCCAGTTCGTACCCCTGCCACAGCCCTACCGGCATTGCAGCAGCCAACTTGAATTGCAGTTCTTTGACAAAGAGCTCTAACTCGTGCGGAGCGTTAAAACAAAACTCGATGGTCTGCTCTGGAGTCGCCGTGAGAGGCTCAAGGTCTAAGGTAACCGACTCAATGCGTACACCGCTGTCATCCAACTGAGGCGTCAGACGGAAGCGATGAAAGTGAATACCGGCCTCAGCTAGGCCAGCCTCATATTCGTCACTATCAACCACATTACGAGCAGCATCACCAATTACGCTGTAGGGGTTTCGCACCAAAGCCAGTGCATCATCCCCAGCCACTCGACGCCCCGGAAACGCCCTGACCGACTCCAGAACGGTTTTCACCTCTGGCTCGATCAATACATGCGTTACCGAACCATCAGCAGTTGGAATATGGTACGCATCCTGCACTTGCCCATATCGATCAAAACTCTCCGTCCAGTTATCCGGCTGATCATCAAACGAGGGCTCCAGTTCGATGACCGGCGTCCCGCCCACAACCGTTTTTTTGGGCTTCAGCCTCAGCTTTTCAGGCTTCACAACAACCGTCTTGTCCAGAAAGCCGTCCATGCCAGCTTGAGCACGTTTCGCCTGTTTGCGTATTTTTGCCCAGCCCACCTGGTTCGTCGCTTCGCCCGGCGCATCAGCCTGTGACTGTTGTAGCTCGCGTACAGCCTGCAACAAGCTCCAGGTCGCTGCACTAAGCAGTTCTGTGCGTCCGTCAATGCGCACCAGCGAGCCTACCCTTTCGAGAGCCACCGGTCTCCCAGAGGCAGAATCTCGCCACTCCTGGATAAACACCTTGAACGAAGGATCCGACAGGCCACCGCTGCTCGCTAGCTGCGGTTGAACAGTCGAAAAAGGGGGAATTCCAAGTAATGAGAGACTCGTTTCATGCTCTGAGTCGTCAAGAAGCTGATAAAGAGATTCCCAAGGCAGCAGCCAACGATCACTGAGCTGTGAAACATAATCCTCTTCAAACAGCTGGTCCAGATAACCCGCGAGCTGCCAGTGTTGCTCGCTATCAGCCAGACTCAGCGGATAGCTGAACCCCTGCTCATCTGCTGCGGGAGAGAACCCTGAGGCATCAGCGGCATCACGCGAAAGTTTTGAAAAAAAGCGTCCCAGCATCAATTCCTCCAAAAGGTCAGAGCCTTGTTACCTACAGCCTTGAAGCCTAAACGCAGCAGTGTCGTTCTGGCCCCCATGTTATCGCCCGCCAAGGTGACCTTAAGGACTCCGCCCTTGTGTCGGTTGTCTTCCACTTGGTAACGGACATGAGAAAGCTTCTTGGTCAAATCAGCCAGAATCGAATCCGGATTCCCGCTACCTGCTGAGGATAAGTGGTCGGAAGGCACGATACCAAGGGTTCTCAACTCTTGATCATACTTTTCCAACCACCCCTCGACCCGGTCTGGTCGGCTAGGCGCAGGGGCATGACGCATCCGTAATAGCGCACTACCTGACTGCTTGAGCTCGTAGTTCAGCTCCAGTGTCGTCTTGTCTGGATTGAAGGGGGCAGAGCTCGCCCGGTATACGTAGCAAGCGTTCCCGGTTCTAGAAAACTCAACAAAGAAATAGCCGCCAATTTGCATGACAACTGCGTTGTCCGCTGCCTGGCCGCCCTCAAGGCGACTCAACCGGCCTTTGTTCTTGTTTCGAAACTCAACAAACTCAGAGCCTTGGTCAGTCCAAGCATCCCTGCCCATGATGATGCGGGTGTAACTCATCTGGCTGGCAAAGCGCAGCCAGTAAAACAGGCGAGACTGATCCACTTCAGCCTCCCCCTTGAGCAACGTGAAGAAGTGCTGAAGGTCCTCCCGCGCAAACCAGCCCGCGACCATCGCACAGACAGGTTCACTCACATACTGCAGCCAGGCATTCTGGCGTGAGCGCATCTGGGGACTGCCCCAATGATCAAGGGCCGCTTGCTTGAGCAGAGGGGACGGCTGGTCTCGAAAGCGCGCTTTGTGATACCGGGTAAGACAGGCGCTCAAAACCTGATTCAGATAGAGAGTATTCAACTGACCAAGCGCGACCAGCTCGGGCAGACGTCGTTGGAAATTCTCATCATCCAGCTCGAACACGCGAGAAATCAGCACAGCGAATACTCGCTGCCAAAGCCAGCTGCTGTCGGGAATCTGTGCAATCGCGTGGAGGACAGACAGGTCTTTTGCCCGCCCTGAGAAGATCTCTTCAGCCAACTGCTTCCCAGCACCATCGCCAAACAGGTCGCGATGCTGTTGAACAATTTGCATCCAGGCCTTCTCCCGCGAGCTTCGCCCGCGCACCACATCAAAACCAAGGTCAATATCATTGCGCAGAGTGCGCCAGTTGGCGTTCACCTCCGGCTGACTTTCATCAAAAGAAAAATAGCTGAAGCATAATGCCAGCCAGTCCCTTCGATTCAGGGTTCGACGCTCAATGCGCTCAGACACCTCCGCGTGAACTCGCGTAAAACCCTCAGAGTCATCCAGCAGGCGCAAAGTGTCGGGATCCTGGTCAGACAATCCAGCGAAAACAAGGCGCCACTCAGTACCAGTCAACGGCTTTTCATCGCGAAATTTACCCAGCGCCTCCCTGCGCTTCTCGCGCGGCGGTGCCAACGCCTTCTCTAGCGCGTTAAACCGCCGATCCAGATCAGAGGCCGCCCGCTGCAAGCCCGGAAACTCTGCCAGGCCGCGACCATCCGTCCTGCTCTGCTGTCTCAGCAAACCTTGATCAATCGCAGCAGTGAGAGAGTTCAACAAACGTGTCATCTAGCGAAACTCCAGTTGACACTTCTCTGCTGCGGAAGTGGTAAACACGGGAGTTTCCTCGGAGGTCTGTTCGCCCTGCTCCTTCAAGCCGAAAAACTGCATACGCAGTTCCACTCGGCGACTTTCCTCGTTGCTTTCCTTAGCGTTATTGAAGGACACACCGCCGGCCAGGAACATCGAGCGAATCTGCTGCTGCCGCTCCTCGGAGAGCCCCTGTTGCACGGGGCTGCGACTGTCCAGCAAGCTGCACATCACCCACTCGGAGCGTTGCAAAGAAAGGTGAAGGTTATAAAGATAGGAGCCGTCCGTATCGGTAAACCCTTCAATCACCACCTGTTTTAACCATTTGCTCCCTTCATCACTGTTAGCTGCGTCAAGAATCAGGGGTACCACGTCCTGTAGCGCAGCCTGCCCCTGGCGATTGAGGAAGTACTGGTTTTTTCCAAAACGGCCAGCTTCACCAAAGCTAATCCGTCTATCAGTGCAATCGACCATGATGGTTGTATTGAGGTTGCTGGCCCGAAGCTGTAGATCCTGGCAAAGCTTTTTGATGTCCTTGTCTCGCTGCTCCCCACTCTGATCAACCTGCGCTATTTGTTGGGTAACGGCACTGAGTGACGCCACCATCACCACTAAAAACAGGATCATCATCGCTGTCATCAAGTCGGCGAAGGAGATCCAAAACGGTTTTTCGCCCTCGTCCCTGGTTCGCACCGGGGTGGCAGATTTACCAAACATGCCTCACCCTCACTTGCGCTGGATACTTTCCATGATGTCATTGAAGTCTTCGATACTGTCTTTGACCCCCTCGACTCCACCCGCAAGGCTCGTCATCGCCTTATGCAGCTCTGCGTCAAGAGTACCAAGTGTGTGGCGCAGGCTACGATCCACACCTTCAGTAAACTCGTTGAATCCTTTCCCGAGCACACCACTGATGTGCTCCAGGTACTCGTTCACTTCACGGTTAAGAGCCTTAAGTTGCTCACCCTGCTGTTTGAGATCCTGTAGATATTGAGCCCGACCCGCCGCCTCACCTTGTGTGCTTGCAAGCATGCCTTGAATGGCCGTCAGCGACTGCGCCAACGCCTCACGATGACCACGGTAATCCGCGACCACAGCGCCCAGCTCACGCGCTGCAGCACTCAATTCGGAGCTGGTACCCTGCAGCGTCCCGAGGACACCTGCAGTGGCCTCACCAGCCCTGGTAACGCTCTGCCCCGCAGTATCAAATCGTTCGGCGGCGGCACGCATCTTCTCTGCCCCCGCCTGCATATTGCGTAGATGATCAGCCGTCTGCTGGCTAAGCTGCTCCAGGGTTTGGTGCATTGCGGAGTTTTGTTCACCAACCGCAGCCAGGAGTGTCTCGACCTGCTTCTCCAAACTGCCGACCATATCGCGGGTACCGCGATGCAGCTCAACTTGCGCAACCTTGCTGGCCTGATCCATCTGAGCCCGGTTGCTTTCCAGTTGTTTAAACAGGCTACCAAGCTGCTCGCCAAGCACCTCCACCGTGCCTGAGATCTTCGCCATGGTTTCCTGCTGCCCCTGACCCACGCTTTCCTTAAGCGAATCAACAAAAGTCTGCATGCTGTCTGCCATGGCGCGCTGACGAGCCTCGCTTTCAGCAAACAACTTCTCCAGCTGCTGTGCCATTCGCTCGCCGGCACTCTCGCCTTCACTACCAATTTTGGCGATGGACGCCTGCAAGCTGGCTACCATGTCACTCATGCCGGTTTGCATGGCAGCTTGACTGGCCTGCATCTCTGCCATCATCCGACTCATCGCATCCGCGTTCCCTCTGGCCGATGCCTCACCGGTCGCCCGCATGTCGTCGAGCAACGTGTTGAACCCTTGCTGCATTGACTGCATAGCGGCGACCGATTGCCCCATCATCTCGTGCAGCCCATTGAACTGCTGCCCAAAGGTGCTCTCCAGCTTGCTCATGAACGCCGTCAAAACATCAGTCAGCAGACTTTGGACCTGGTTACTCTGATCGCCGCTAGCCGTTTGAACGGCGCCAGCAATCGACTCCAGAGGAGCCTTGAGGCTGTTTTCGATCGCACCGCTGACCTGATCGGCCAATTGCTTGCCGGAGTCGCGATAGGTCGTGGACAGAGTATCAGCGAGCTTCAAACTCTCGCGAACCTGAGTGTCGACCAGGTTCTGCAACATCTCGCGCAGGTCGGTAACCAGGCTATCTTTGAGCTGACGGGTCTGAATCGAACTCTCGTTGCTCGATTTAACCAACTGAGCTAGATACTCCTCACCCACCCCGCTGTCGAATAAACCATCAATGGCCTCAGTAAGCCCTTCCAGATGGCTGTAACACCGTCCCAGACGCCACTTCTCGGTAAGAGTGACGATGATCGAAGCCAAAATGGAGATGAAGGAGCCGAGGAAAGCGAAGAACACATCCTTAAGCAGTTGATCCACGCTGGAAGTCACTTGCTCTGGCGTGCTCGGGTCAAAGTGCTGCAAACCAAGCATCAGGCCGAAAAAGGTCCCGACAATACCGATACCAGTGAGAACACCGGGCAAATGCTTGAAAAACTCCGTGGCAAGCGATGTTTCAACGACCGATTGAGCCGTGAAGTAGTGCCCTGCACCCGCTGTTGCGCGAGAGCAGACAAGCACCTGCTCGCCGTTACGCACCTCATGCTGGTCGTGCAGCGTCTCTGCATATTCGTGCCACGCGTGACCCAGCTTGTGCTTCTGGAATAATGCGTCCAGCTCTGCACGTCTTTTGGCCGGCGCCACGTCGCCCAACTTGCGAATACGCTTGGAGAGTCTCTTCAAGCGCACGCTGAGCACGAACGACCAAACAAAATAACGCACGAAATAGAAAGCACAGAGAACCGTCACCAAACTCGCAACGGATACAGGCGCAATAAGCTGCGCCATCGTCGCTTGATCCCACAGTTCCAGCAAGTTTACGTAGTCCATGTCCTAGCCCTTACACCCTGTCAAACAGACCTCTAACGGGCCTTTTCCATATTTTTAAGATCACATCAACGTCGTTAGCTGGCTCTTGCTATGGCCTGAGCCAACGGCAGCTGCATGGCTTGCGCACCCACTAGGTAATCGCGATCCAGATCAAAAGGCAGGACATGCAGCTGAAGCCCCTCGCCGAATTCAAAGACCGGCAACGCATCAGGCAATCCCTTCCATCGCGGGTAAATCAGTGCCAGCACTGGCTGGGCTTCATCAACACGGTATTTGTGACCATAGGCGAACAACTGATAAAAATCCGCTTCACGCAGTGCTTCTTTCTTTTTCTCAGCCCCCTGCCCGGCGCGTTTCCACTTTGCATCCAAGACCCAACGCCTACCATCGTTATCAACAAGGAAGTCGGGCTTCAACTCAAACACCGGTTCTGAACCTTGCTTGCACAAAGACTTAGCGATCCCTTTGCCCTGCGTAATCAGCTCGGCGCCCGGCACTAGGCAGTTCCTCAGCCAGCCCTCTACATAGCGTTCAAACAGCTTCTCCATCGGGAACAGCATGCTCATTCCGCGCCACTCACCGCTCACCGCCAGCGGCATCTGCTGATTGAGGATCAGCTCGCACCAGGGCTTTATTGCCTGGTAGTGCGCCATCAGCCGGTCGGTGCTCCAAGCCCGGAAGTCCAAGTCAATCTGACGGCTTGCGGGCAAATCGCCGAGCATAGCGCGCAGCTCAGCGGCTAGCCGCCAGTTGTTAGCATCCCTGGTACTCTTCGCCACCTGCTCCAAAGCTGATTTGAGCAGACGGTTCTCAGCGCGATTCGGTTGAAATACATCATGGCGAATTTGGAAGTAGTGCTGCCTTCCGGGGCGCTGACGCATCTGTGCAACCACGTTGAGCTGGCCACGCAAAAAGCGCTGTTCCTCCTCGACGCGTTGATAGTCGAACCGCACACCCCGTTTCACCAACAGGTCGAGCTCCGCCAGAAACTGCGCCATTACCCATTCGCTGAGCGGCGCCTCAAACAGCTCTAACCCTGCCACCGATGCCTCACGGGCTTTCAGATCCAGAGCTCGCTGAATAAGCTTGCGCAGCAACTGCCGCCCTTTTTGCAGGCAATCACCCTCTTCGTGGTGCTTGGGTACGATTTCCAGGCGCGTGCCACAGGGGGTCTCCAGCACGCCCACGTAGGAGTCCCACTTCAGCGAGCGACGCCCCTGCACCTGTAGCAGTTTCGCGCCATTGCTGTTAAAGCGAGCACTCAGCTCACAAAGCCAGTCGAACGCGCTTTCCGATACCTGCGCACAATCAAGATCATCGGGCGCTACCGGTGCAGTGGTCAGACACGCGTATTCACGCACGACGACAGATGCGCTCACGCATCCGCCTCCTCTGGTTCATCCGTTGAGGCCTCACCCTTGTAATTAGCAGTAATGATGCCGGCATAGGCAGAAGCACGCTTAAAAGCCTCGTCGTTGATACGCCAGACACCACCTTGCACAGGCACGTTGGCGACGCCAAACAACTCAGCGACATCCTGCTCGTCTTGGCCCACAAAACGGTCTAACTCAGGCTTGCGATGATCGTTCAACACCCAACAAATGCGCTGCCAGTCCTCGAAGAAGTACTCCTGCAACAGAGGTAGTATCTGGTTGCGGAAGATCAGCTCCAGCCGCGCCAGCTTCTGATCCTCTGTCAGGCCGCCTTCTTTCAAGGGCATGAAGTACGCATGTCCCAGGCAATGATCGCGATCCAGCAGTACTTCGATGCGCTGATTCATCACTTTCAGCAGTTCCCGAACGCTGACGCCGGCCACTTGAACACCATCCAGCGGTTCAAGCTTGGGAGGCATTTCCTTGAACGCAAAGCGACGACGCAAGGCAATGTCCAGCCCTGCCAAGGAGCGGTCAGCGGTGTTCATGGTGCCGATGATGTAGAGGTTATCCGGCACGCTGAATCGCGTCTGGGAGTAAGGCAAAACAATAGAGAGCGCCTCGGCTCTCCCCGCTCGCTTGCTCTCTTCGATCAACGTGATCAGCTCACCGAAGATGCGAGAAACGCTACCCCGGTTGATTTCGTCAATGATCAGCACCCGAGCATCATTCTCTGCCCTACCCTCCGGAACGCCAGCGCCCAGCAGCTGCTCCAGTTTCTCCTGGTTGAGCGTTGGCGCGCGCAACTCGTATAAGGTCATCTGGCTGAACTGCCCGTTCAGCAGTTCCGAGTGAGGCAAGGAAGGTTGGTAATGTCGCAGCCACTTCACCGACCGCAGTTGCGAGTAACCGTCGTCAAACTCGTTATGCGGCTTGAACTCGTAGTTGCCTGTCACCTCTCCGATAGCCCGCAACTTAAAATTGCCATCCGACACGACGATCAGGTCACCGACTTTCATCTTGGCCACAAAGGCTGTCACGCTAGTGATGCCGTAATCGGTCCCAGGGTTGTCTGGCAACACATTGTTATCCGCAAAGCGCGCCTGAACCTGCTGCCGGTTAGCGCAGCCCGCAAAGTTGATTCCGCCACCATAGCCGAGCAGAACGTACCCACCGTCGATGCACTCTTGGAAAATACCGGCGTCATCGCCCAGCGTATTACCCAGCGACATTTTCCAAACACGTCGCGCACCGACTCCAGCAGGCGCATCAGCCTGTTGAGTTACCTTGGACGCAGCAGCCTCACAGAGTGACTTAAATACCCCATCCACCACGTCATAACGCAACTGGCCAGTTGTCTCATCCGTGCGAGCGCGCAAACCTTCCACAAAGTCCTCATAGCTGAAGCTCTGATGAAAGGTCACAAAGCGGATACGCTCCTTGTCAACAAGCTCATCGAACGCCTCTTTCAAGCGTTTGCGCGAGTCGGGGTCGTCACCACTGTTCTGCTCCAAAAGCTGCGGCGCCAGAATCTTCAGCGCTTCGTCGATGGTGTTGTAGGTCTTGCCGGTGCCGGGCGGGCCGAACAGGATCTGGTTGAGTGGCGGTAGTTCTGTGCTGCCGCCGTTGTGCGCAGTGCTCATCTCTGCATCATTGCTCTGCGATTCATTGTTTTCATAGTCGCGTGGCATACGTCCCTCTCCTTCCAATGGCAGCGTTTCCAAAGACACCGCGTTAATCACAGCATCCAGCCACGCGTTGATCTGGGGCTGATCCACCTGCACTCTTGAGCTGATCTGCTCCGCTACGCCCTGGTTTTGCAGCAACGCCAAATGGTTCTTCAAATCACGCGCATCACAGGTAAACCCGTCTTTACTCCAGCGGATGCGGAAGGCGACCTTGCCATTCTTCTCCGCCCTGGCCTTGCTCCCCACGCGCACGTCGGTCGGGTCGAGGTTCACCGTGTAGTGGTCTGCTGTTGGAAAGCGCTGGCGCAGTGTACGAATGAGCATCCAGAACCAGGCTTTATCCTCCTGGCTTCCCTTCCGAAGCAATTCAGTTACTCGCCTGTCTTGGTATCCCTCGATAGCCCCTGACTGAGCGCTACCATCTTCGCTGTCATCCAATTCAGGAACAGGAAAGTCCTCTGGCCGCCGTGAGTTGCCTTTCATCGCGTCAACAAAAGGCTGACCGAGCGCGCCTTCCAGCGTGCTTAACCAGTCGTCTACGGCCGCTCTGTCAGCAAGTCTGTCCTGTTTTGACACAATCACGTCCGTTCTACCCGCAGCCTCAAGCGCCTTGCGAAGAGGCGTTTTTCGCTTAGGGCCCAGCCGAACACTGTAAGGAAAAACAGCTAGGCCAAGAGCCACGTGACTCGCTTTGCTACCTGATTTACAGCCAAAGCCCAGTCCAGTGTATTTTCTCGACTGTAGAGAAACTGGATAAATATCCACATCAGGATAACGGGCAACAATCGCCTCAAGCACCATTTGAACCCAGCGCCTGATATCTTCCTCGCCTTCACGTGCGGAGCAGATTTTGTCCAAATACTCTTCAGTCAACATAAGGCGTTTCGCTCTTTGCTGTGTCCGGCAAGCGCAGTTGGCCGGAGATCAAGCGGGGTAAGAGGGTGTCGCGGAGGTGGGTGAGGGTTTGGGCTTGCGATTGGTTGGCAGCAATTTTCCGCTGTGCACTCTGCACAAACCCCGCAAACGCCTCTGCCACCTCAGGAGCTGGAACTGCTACGGGGTAACGGCCAAGCAAATCATTTTGTATCCGTTGGCGTCCGCTGGTGCCGGACATGCTCTGAATTGCATAGTCTCGGAATGCGGTATGACGCGCCAAGAGATAACCGTGATATGACGGCAAAGGTGCTTTCGGTCTTAGAACCACAAACTCAGTCGATCCCCAACCAACTTGGTCTGAGTCGAGAAAATCTACGTAAGCCGTTTTGCCATTTTCGAGACAGGGTGTGATACGGGCGAGCAACGTATCCCCATTAGTAAACTTGGTTCCAGAGCCCATTTCACGGTCAACCACGCCATCAACCACATGCCCTTGAGTTGCGACACTTGCCATGTCTAAGTACCGAGCAGGATCACCCTTCTTAAGTTTGCGAGTGGGGTTAATTTCATAAGCATCTGCTAGCGCCTTAACCACCCACCCCTTCGGCACCAAGCCCAGCTCGGACTCTTCGAAGCTGTCGGGGAACAGGGCGGCGGTGGCGGCGTCCATGCCTTCCGGCTGGCGGCCTTCGGCCTTGGCGCGTACGGGGTCGAAATCGACGAACCAAGATTTGAACAACGCTTGGGCGATGGCTTCCAGGGTGGCGTTGGTTTCACATAGCAGGGTGATGCGATTGTCAAAAGCATCCAGCACAGATGCAATGGCCCCTTGCTCAGAAAGAGGGGGCACCCTTATTTCTGCCTTTTTGAAATCTTTCAAAACAACACGCGGTATTGCCGCGCCAGATATAAAGTTACTTTTCAGGTAATCGATAACATCGGGCGATGACAGATAGTGCTTGAGGTAGTGCGAATTAATTTTCGACTGATCCGGCCTCAAAATAGCTACAGATGAAAGCAGAACAGCATCCAAACCAGAATCAACCACGCAGACTGTATCAAGAGCAGAATTACCGTCTTTGGCTATCAATACATCACCAACTTCTGGCTGACAGCCTTGTCTCACCAAGGCGTAAAAGTCATCTTCTGAGATATGCCTTGCAGTTGAAATATCAACACCAAATCTCGTGAGATCTTTGACTGAAGCCATAGGCTTTCCTACCGCGACAGATTTCGGGCTTTGATGAGCGCCATCGGTAATTTTCAAACAGAGCTCATTGAGTTTGATCAGTGCCCACTCAGAACTCATACCCCAACCCTCCCAGCTTCTGCCGGATCAACTGGTCGAGTTCCGCGCCCTTGTGCATCTGCTCACCCAGTTGCTGGGTCAACCGCTGCATCTTCTCGGCAAAAGCTTCGTCGTCATCCTCCACCTCTTCGGCACCGACATAGCGGCCCGGCGTAAGCACATGACCGTGCTCAGCGATTTCGGCAAGGGTGACGCTGCGGCAGAAGCCGGGGATGTCCTCGTAGGGCTCGACTAGATTCCCGCCTTCGCGGGAATGACGTGAGGTGGAGTCCGGCGCATCGAGGGATTCGCCGCGCCAAGCGGCGACGGTTTGCGCGATGCGTTCGATATCGGCATCGGTCAGTTCGATCTGTACCCGACTGACGCTGGTGCCGAGCTTGCGTGCGTCGATAAACAGTACCTGCCCGCTGCGGTCGATGCCGGCGGTGCTCAGGGCGTGGCGTTTGTCCTTGGCGAGGAACCACAGGCAGGCAGGGATCTGGGTGTTGAAGAACAGCTGGCCGGGCAGCGCGACCATCACTTCCACCACATCGGCCTCGACCATGGCGCGGCGGATATCGCCTTCGCTATTCTGGCTGGAGCTCATGGAGCCGTTGGCCAGTACGATACCGGCGCGGCCACTGGGCTTGAGGTGGTAGAGCATATGTTGCAGCCAGGCGTAGTTGGCATTGCCCTGCGGCGGTGTGCCGAAGACCCAGCGCGGGTCCCCTTCCAGACTGCCGTGCCACCAGTCGCTGATATTGAACGGCGGGTTGGCCAATACAAAGTCGGCACGCAGGTCAGCGTGCTGATTGCGTATAAAGGTATCCGCCGGCTCCTTGCCCAAATTGAAGTCGATGCCGCGAATGGCCAGGTTCATCGCCGCCAGCCGCCAGGTGGTAGGGTTGGACTCCTGCCCGTAAATCGACACATCGCCCAGTTTGCCGCCGTGGGCCTCGATAAATTTCTCCGACTGCACAAACATGCCGCCACTGCCACAGCATGGGTCATAGACCTTGCCGTGGTGCGGGTTGAGCACCGCCACCAGGGTTTTGACGATGCTCGCCGGGGTATAGAACTGCCCGCCCTTCTTACCCTCGGCACTGGCGAACTGGCCGAGGAAGTATTCATACACCTGCCCGAGCAGGTCGCGGGCCTTGTTGGTGTCGTCACCAAAGCCGATGGTCGAGACCAGATCCACCAGCTCGCCCAGCTTGCCGTCCGGCAATTGGGCGCGAGCGTAGCGCTTGTCGAGGATGTTCTTCAGGCGCGGGTTTTCTGCCTCAATGGCCGCTAGTGCATCATCAATGCGCTTGCCGATGTCCGCCTGCTTGGCAGCTGAGCGGATCGACTCCCAGCGTGCCACTTCCGGCACCCAGAACACGTTAACCGCACGGTAGTAATCGCGGTCTTCCAGTTCGGCGGCCAGCAATTCCGGGTCGTCATCACCCAGATAGTAGTCGTCGTTTTCATCAGTCAGCTTGCGCTCCAGCTCGGCGCGGCGGCTGGCGAAGCTGTCGGAAATGTACTTGAGGAAGATCAGCCCAAGCACGATGTGCTTGTACTCGGCGGCGTCCATGTTGGCGCGCAGCTTATCAGCGGTGGCCCAAAGGGTCTTCTTCAGGTCATCCATGCTGCTGACAGCGGCTTTCTCAGTGCTGCGTGCCGGCTTCTTTACTGCAGCAGGCTTGGCAGCCACAGCGCTGCCATCCGCCTCTCTGCGCTTGACCGAACCACCACGCCCTCGTCCCTTCTGCAGCACGCCCTGCGCAATCAGCGCATCACGCGCTTCGGCAAAGGCCTCCTGGGGCACATCGGGGAAGGCAGCACCAAGCTGCTCGAACAGAGACTGGTTGCCAATGCTGGAACCATCGACCGGCACCAACGCCAACAGCGACTCTGCCAGACGGGCCTGATCATGCATAACTAAACTCCTGCAAGCCGCCAGAAGGCAGCCTTGAACAAATCGGATTACCGGAGGCAAGCAGGAAGGGATAGCGAAGCAGGTAGCATCGAGCGGTCCATCCCTGATGACCTGCGGCGAAGTGTGATGGCCATCACTTTAGCCAGCGACAGGCACGGGGTAAAGCGGTTGTTGTCTTTCGCAGGGTATTTGCCAAAGACACTGAAACAGAGTCGGTCATCCATGACCAGGGGATCCATCCCTGCCCACTCCCAGCGGGCACAGTTGGATGATATGTCGCGTTAGCTGACAGACCAATAATGGTCATGCATACAGGTCAAGTTTTCAGGCAGGTTGCTTGCGAGTGAGCACACTTCGCCCTCTCTATTAACCACGTCTTCGTCCGCTGCCCTGTCTCGGGGAAAGGAGCTCAGCTTGCCCCACACGCCGATCACCTCCAGCCAAGGCCGTCGGTAATGCGAATCCTCCAGAACAACAGTCCTTCAGAGTCAGTGCGCACAAGCGATGTCGGTAACTGAAGCCACGGGCAAAGCGATGACAAGCATTGGTTTGCGCTCACGGAACAACCACCTAGTAGATGCCCTCTTCGTCCCTAATCAACCGCGAAAAGCTCAGCCACAGTGCGGCGGAGTTTGTCGCACAGCAAATTTACGATGCATCTGGTCGACGTTAGAGCCAACTGGTGTAGCTGTCGGCGATCAGCGGAACGTTGGTTCCCGCAGCGACAAGAATAAACTCAACACTGAAACAAAACTGATTTAATCTTGGACTAATTAGTGATGGCTAAGCGCCTTTAGCTGTATTAGAGTCGAGTGAGCTAAGCTACCGGCCGCTACCAGATATCACGCGCATTGGAGGCGCTATGCACCCTGATTCTTTTTCGGCGAAGTCTTCTACTGCAAAGGGTGAAGACGACAATAGAAGGGAAATTCGCAAGGATACTGCTCGCGCCGCAACTGCACTGTCCTCCAGCGAAGTGGTGTTCCGGTTTGGCAGCGCCAACGCTGAGTACATCAAAGGCTATCGTGGAGTAGACAATGAAACAGGCCGCAAGCTACGCGATGGGCTGAAAAGTCTAAGCCGCCAAAAGACCGGAGAGGCGCAGAAAGCCGGGAACGCGGCAGAAATTCACGCTACGAGCCGTGACAACGCTGAAAACATCATCAACAAGTCCGCAGCCAGATCAGCTCGCGCGGACGATCAAAGCCGGCGGTACGGCACGAATCACCCCGTCGTGGACAGGATCAAATTGAGTGAGGATGGCGGCGCCACATTCACTCAAATGAAGTTCGAAGCCTCACCAAACAAGCTGATCAACAAAATCGTAGCAGAAGACGGCCCCTACAGCCGATACCTTGATCCATTGGAGGTTTGCGAGGCAAGGGCCGCGAAGCACCTCGAAAGCGTAAAGCGGGCGGAAGCGAAAGCGGCGGTTTTTACCGAGCGAGGCCAGCATGAGCTCGCGGAAAAATGGAACAGCATCGCTGAAGACTTAAACGAGCGGGTCGCGGCGAACAGGGAAATTGGAGTCAGCGAAATTTGTCTTGAAGTGCCATCCGACCAAGTCAATGAGATTAAGCGACGGTGTCGTGAGAAAGCACAAGCCTTCCGAGATAGAGCCAAGGAGCTTGATGCCCAGGCTACAGCAAAGGGTGCTGACACCAAAGCAGCGGGCGTCCTTCGCGAAAAGGCTAAAGGATTACGCGAAACGGCTGATCGTTGCGACAAGCTCGAAGAACGAGTCGTTGACTCAGGATTGACGACTGAGGAAGCAAGAGCTGCTGCCACACGACCACTGCGCACCACGGCTACAGAGATCGCCAAAACCAGCCACCGTGCTGGAGTTGAGGGAGCAAAATGGGGCGCCCTTATCGGCGCAGTCATTTCGATTGTGACAAATGCGTTCAGCATCGCTCAGAACGAAAAAGCGCCAAGCGACGCGGCCCAGGACATCGCGGAGGACACGCTGTTTGCTGCGGCGCTGGGTTACAGCACCGCATTTGCGGGGTCAGCGCTGAAGGGCGTGATGCAGCAGTCTAGCAGTCAAACCTTACGCTCACTCTCCGCAACTAACGCTCCAGCGTTGGCTGTCAATGTTTGCATTTCACTAGGAAGCAGCGTTAAGCGATATGTAACCGGTGAAATCACAGAAGCGCAGCTCCTAAACGAGGTAGGTGAGAAAGGCACTGGGATGTTGTCGGCTGGAATGATGGGCGCGGTCGGCCAAGTTGCTATTCCTATTCCGTTTGTCGGAGCAGCCATTGGCGGGATGATCGGCTATACGTTGTCATCATTCTTCTACCAGAGTGCGTTGGAGGCGGCCGAAGGCGTAGCGCATTCTAGAGAGGAGCTTGCACGCATCCGAACTATCGAGGCGGCTGCTCTTGAGCGTTTGATGCACGAGCGGGCAAGAATCGATGCGTTCATACAACGAGAGATTCCGCAACTGCGCCAAGAAACAGATACGCTTTTCCTCTCGATCCAGAGTAACAACATTGATAATTTCGCGATTGCAATCAATCGATACGCGACATTACTTGGACACAACCTACAATTTCGAAGCATGGATGAATTCGACGCATTCATGAGCTCTGACAAACCACTAAGCCTATAGATGGAGAATTAGGTAAACATGCTCATTCGACTACTGCCCGACCAAGAAAAGAATCTATTAATCGACATCGCCGAGCTACTTGCATTCTCAGACAACCCCGTGCTTTGGGATGGAAAAACCTACGACGAGCTGACTGCCGATACAGATCTCAGCAACATTTCCATCCAGGCAAATGAAAAAGAAAATGAACTTATCGAGGAGCTGAAGCAATCCGCAGGTATTACCGGGATATGGGATCGCTCTATTTTTTCCCGCAACGCGGATATCGAGAGCCGGCTTGTCAAAAACATAAAAGCGCTTTCTATCCATAAAACCCAAGAAAGCATCGCGAGAGCCAGCGCCGCAAAAATCGTGCTTGCAGAGCTTCTAGAAAGCCAGGATGAGTTTCGCCCAGAGACTCCGAAGATCATGCTATTTGAAATGTTCTTGGTCGCACTACGCGACGGGGTAGTATCCGCCATAGAGCAAGAGCTCCTTCATGAATTCAAGAAACTCTGCAAGCTTCCAGATTTTATTTTTGACGAAATCAAAGAGCGCGCCGAAGTCCTAAACAGCGAAATAAGCAAAACCATTTCTCTCGTACTCGAATAAACAAAAGGATACATAATGCCAATCCCATTAATCATCGGTGCTGCTGCGGCGGCGGCCGGCCTTTATGGCGCTAAAAAAGGCATCAGTGGCGCTCTGGACCACCAAGCTGCCAAGAAGACGAACTCCGAATCAGAAGCCATTGTTCGTGAAGCGAACCAAAAAGTGGAAACTCGTCGCGAATCAACGAATCAATCACTAGAACAATATGGGCAACGAAAGCTGCGCGCCTTCAATGGTGTCATCGCGGATTTTATTCTAACTTTTGAGCAGTTAAAAAATGTGGAGATAGTTAAGAGCCCTGAGTTAGAAAAGCTCACCGAGCAGGACTTCTCACAAAACCCATTAACGGGCCTACGTCAAGATTACCAGGCCCTGAAGGACGCTGGCTTGGGCCTAGGAGCAGGCTTAAGCGGCGGCGCAGCATTAGCATTCGGTGCATACAATGGGACAATGTTGCTGGCAACAGCCAGCACAGGCACAGCCATTTCTACGCTCGGCGGAGTAGCAGCCACCAACGCTACGCTAGCATGGCTTGGAGGAGGGTCCCTTGCAGCCGGGGGTTATGGAATGGCTGGCGGAATGATTGTTTTAGGAGGAATTGTCGCGGGGCCGGCGCTCGCAGTGTTTGGCCACATCCTTGGCAATAAGGGAGAGCAAGCGCTGAACACCGCACTGGGGAATCTAGAGCAAGCAAAAACTCTCCGAACCGAGTCCAACATCATAGCAGACAAGCTCACAGCCATCGGCGATGTCACAAAACTCGCTGACAATACCTTCTCAACTATTAGCTCTCATCTGCGCAACGCGGTCCATAGTTTGAAAAAAACCATTGCCAGCCAAGGAACCGACTTTAGCTCATTCTCAAACGAGGATAAGGAAGTCACATATAGAACCGTCAAATTTGCCCAGCTCATAAAAGCGATGATTGACACTCCAATTCTAGATGAGCAAGGCAACTTGGTACTCTCCACCCAAAAACGCATTAAAGAGATCGCAGTAATGGCTGCTGACCAAGCCTAGCCGAACCAATATGACCCACTGAAATGATGCCCCAAGCCAAGCTCGGGGCGTCCCAGCTTCCTGACCTATGCACTGTTCAGACAAAAAAAAGTACGACTTCCCCTGCACCCGGTGCGGGCTATGCTGCCAACATGTAGACAAGGCTCCGCAAACTCGCCATCTAGATAGAGGCGACGGCACTTGCCTGAACTACGACCCGGCGAAGAAGGCATGCAGCATCTACTCGTCTCGACCTGAAATCTGCAGAGTGGACGTACAATACGCCAAGCACTACTCGAGAGTTTACAGCTGGGACGATTTCGTTGAAATCAATTTGCAAGCTTGTGAACTATTAACAACTCTCGCAGATGAGCCAAAGTAGCTAGGCACCCACCGTGGCTTACGGCTACGGGCAGTTTTTTGGGCGGTGTGACTCACCTGAATTTCCTAAACACTTTTCTACGCAGCGACCTGTTTTGGCATGGGTGCTGGGCCTGCTCCAGACGTTGCATTCCGCCTTGAGAAACAACAGCAGTATTCACGGACCTTCGCATCCTATGGCCTTTCAGATCATAAGCAGGGCATACTCCCAATAGCAGCCATTAATACAAGCCAAGTTTTTAGGCGGACCACTCAGACCGTCAGCTCGAACTAATGGCTGGCGGCGTCAACAGGCGTCTATCAATGTCGATGCGCGGCTCAGTATGACGGCAGCCGTCCCCCTTTATTCGATAATTCCGGCAGCCCCAGAACTCGCCATAGCGCCCCTTCCGACGAACCATCTCAGCCTTGCAGCGAGGGCACGTCGGCACCCAGTTCAAACAATCCGCGTTGATGCAAATTTTGAAGCGCCCCTCGCGGCGCATCTGCGAGCCGCACCGCTGGCACCCTCGTTCACGGTGTGTGCACAACGGAAACTTGTTGCAGCCGAAGAACGCGCCATACTGGCTCTTGCGAGGCACCAACGAGCCGGTTTTGCATGCACCGCACTTGAGTAGATGAAACAGCTGCTGAGTAAGCGATGCCTCAAACTCGTTCAGTTCTACCGGGTATTGCTCCCGAAGCAGCTCAACGACGAACGAAGAGGCAACAGCCATATCCGCAATCAAATAAGCTCGTTGCCTTGCACGGGTCAGGGCCACGTAAAACAAACGTCGCTCCTCCGCATGATCGAACGTCTCCTTCTCAGGAAGCAGAGCCTCCAGCAATGGATGCGTAATCTTCTGGGACGGAAAGCCGTGCTTGCCTGACTCCATACCCAGAACGACGACGTAGTCTGCCTCCTTGCCCTTACAGGCATGAATCGTATATCGCTCCAACTTAAGCGAGGGGAATCTGCTGGAAAGGCGCTTGAGGTCTGCCTGATCCGGCAAAATGAAACTGTATCGCCCTAGCAAAAACACACTGCTTCCGGGCCGAGCTATTGCGGCGATACGCTCAATAACCCTTTCCAGTCGATCAGGCTCAGCGACGCTGGAGCGCTTGCGATTGTCTTCTCGCATGAGCGAAACGGTTGGCAGCCGCTCAGTGCGAAGCGTGTTGAGCTGCTTACGGATCTGCTCCGGATTCTGCAAGACGAAACGAGAGGCTACATCGCTAATGCCCCTGTTAAAGCGAAATGTCAGATCAAGTGCCGTTACCTTGGTGCAGCCAAATGCGGCGGCAAATGCGGTGGTGAAGCGCAGGTCACTCCCCGCGAAACGATAGATTGCTTGCCAGTCGTCGCCTACGCAAAAGAGCGAACAGCCTCTGGCGGCATCACGCAGGCAGGTTATCAAACGCGCCCTGGCGTCCGAAATGTCCTGAAACTCATCTACCAGGATAAAACGCCACGGGCTTCGGAACTTACCGTCACGAACATAGCTTATTGCCTTGCCAATCATGTCGTCAAAATCGATATGGCCATCTTGAACAAGCAACTGCTCATAGTCGTCCATTATCGGCTGCAACAGTTTCATGGCTGCATCTACTTGCGCAGCATTACTGGCCCTTGCGATCGCTTGCTCAATCCCGCCTTCCTCGTAGCAGTTGGCACGATAACGTTTTAGTAAGTCAGCCAGCAGCGAAGCAAAACTGCTAATAGCTCCAAATTCGCGCAAGGTCGCAAGCATTGCTTCCGGGGACAGCGCCTGGAACTCGACACCATGCGCTATCAGTTGCTGCTCCAGAGACTCAAACAATGTCCCTTCTTGCTTCTCATAGTGAAACAGCTCAAGCAGAGGCGTTTGATGCTGCTGGTGAAGGCCGCGTTTCCAGGCGATACCCTGGTGATACAGCTCTCGGTCAACGTAAGGTGCGGTATTGCCTTGACGGTCGATGCCGTAGTACTCGATGTAGATTCCGTGTTCTGGCAGATAGAAGTCCGGTTGATACTGCCGGTATAACGGAGAAGCCGTCTTATGCTGGTAGGCAGGTTCGTACTGGTATTCGATGCCTAGGCTAAACAGGTGGTTGGCGACAAGGCATTCACCGAGGCTCTTTACCAACTCCCCCTTCAGCGTGCGAATCTCGTTTGCATTGATGTACTCGTAGTAGTCGCCTTAAAGTCGAACGGGTTCGCGTCCGGATAAAGGTGGTCTCGAAAGTACTTCAGCACCAGTTGACGGTATGCAGGCACCTGTAGATGGCTCTCGAACCATGTGTTCACATGACTCGCTAACGCCCGATCATCCTCCGCGAGAGCGGTCAAGGCGGGCTGCTGCCCCTCAACGGCGGCAATGATCTCTTTGCCCAGCTTGTGGAACGTACTGATCGATAGACCGGCATCACCAAGCCGCCTCTGACTACGCTGCTGCATCTCTGTCGCAGCCTTGTTGGCAAAAGCCAGCAGCAGTATTTCTTCTGCTCGGGCTTGACCACTTTCGAGCAGATAACCGGCTCTGCCAATCATGGTGCTGGTCTTACCCGTTCCCGCGCCGGCAAGCACCAGATTATTGTCCTCGTCAATAACACAGGCCTCGCGCTGCTTTTCCGTTAGCGGTTTGCTCTCGACCTGATCAAAGAACCCGGTGTAACGCTCGAGCTGTTGAGAAACATAACTGGTCCGCAGCACCTCTATGGCAGTCTGATCCCAGCTAGCCACGTCGCTCAAGTAGCCAAATGCAGCCACCTCGTCGTCGCTCAGATGGGTGCACCATTGTGGCTCGGGAACTCGCCTAAACCGAACCTTAGCGGCGTGCGCCAAATGAATCGCATCACTAACCTTTGAGGTTCTCGGGTATCCATGCTCCAACATCCTCCTTACCGTAGCGGCGGCCTGAACGACATCTGGCGCCAACTCCTTCAGCCAGTGCTCACGTAGCCAGCCGAACAACGCGTTTGCATCCTGCTTGCGCAAACCGGAGAACACTTTAGGGCCAAGATTGGTTTGCAGTACCAAACGGGATAGAAACATCCCTTCCTCAAGCACTGCCTCTGACGCTAGCGATTCGGACAGGATCAGGTACCTTTCGCCACCTCTAGTCGTGACCTGGAGTCCATTTTCATCGAGCACAAATGTGGCTGCTTCAGCGCCAAACAGGCGCATCAACCAATGAGGGGCAATTTTCTTCGCATCAGAGTGTGATGTCATACGCAGCACGCGGTAAAAATGCAGAGTGCCAGTATGGCTGGCGAACAACTATTGGGATAGCGCTGCCGCGCTGAATAGCGACTTGAGAACGTAGAGCTACCGTGAATAGCCTAGCCAGGTGCAAAAGTCAGAACGCAGCCTCAGGCAGCTCACTCGCTCCAAGATTAAGCGGCATACGCACCGGTAAAAGTAGATCAACGCTGCTGGATGGTGTCCGATCGAACAGCCATACCTGAATACTTGTGCTCCGTAAGGCACGCTCCCCCGGGGCTCTCAACGTAAGCGACGCCGATAACGCTGCACAGGACTCCGCGGCGACGCGGGGTCAGTCATTTCGATCAAGCCGGCGGCAAGCGCCGGCTTCAAATACGATTTGCCGAAGCTGTGACGATGAGAGAGATTCAAAAGCTCCATCAATTCACTCGCTTTCAGTGCAACACCTGGCTGCAGCACCGCCATCAACCGTTCTACTTGGTCGCTTACTTGATCGCTTACTTGGTCGCCAGCTACCGCTTCAAGCAACGCTTCGCGCAAAGCACCCAGCATGAACAGCACAAACGGGGAGGCTTCGGATACCTTGTCAGCTTCGGCAAGTGCTGCGTAATACTCACCTTGATGTGTCTGGATGACCGTCTCCACCGGCAGATAAGCCAGCAATGGCTGCCAGCGACTCAGGATGAGCGTCTGCCAGAGTCGCCCCATGCGCCCATTACCGTCCGCAAAGGGATGGATAAATTCAAACTCGTAATGAAACACGCAACTGGCTATCAGTGCCGGTAGCTCGGTAGCAGCGAGCCAGGCAAGTAAGTCCTGCATCAGCAAAGCAACCCGGCTGGGCGGTGGCGCCATGTGCAGCAGTTTCTCGCCGCGATAAATACCTACACCGCCCGCTCGATAGCATCCGGCATCGTCCAGCAACCCATGCATGAGCAGGCGATGTGCTGTCAGCAGGTGCTCCACCGAGTCGGGTTGCCAACCGGCCATAGCATCGTAAGCCGCAAACGCATTACGTACCTCCTGAATCTCCGCCGGCAACCCGAGCACTAGCTTGCCATCAAGCACCGCAGTCACCTGCTCAACGCTCAAGGTATTGTTTTCGATGGCAAGAGAGGCCTGAATGGTTCGAATCCGATTGCCGCGCCGAAGCTGCGGGGTAAGGCGGCTCTGCTCCTGTGCGCTCAAACGCCCAACCAGCTCGCTGATCTCGGCCACTAGAGCGAGCATGCGGGGAGTCAGCGTTAACGGAGGTTGGTAATCTGGCACGTATCACATCCCAATAGTCAAAAAGAGCCGTTTCACCGCGGCTGCGCACTGCGTCGCCTGCAGTAAATACTATCCGCTACATTCTGGATAGCTAACGCAGCCAGCTCAAGCGTTCAGTACGCGCAAGTCAAAGCAACCTCAATCCGCGGGCTTACAGCTCTTGGACATTGGCGTCTTGGCGATATCGCCGCTCCCCGTGCAGACAAGACTGACCCGCATGCCAGCCTGTAGCTTCGCTGCGTAGGACTCATGGGCACGATCCAGTTCGAACTGCGGTTCCATGAACTGATTCACCCCTCCTCGTAGCGTCAGATAAGGGCGTCCGAGAAAGTCGGTGTTAATCGAATCAACAACACCGGTGACCAAAAAACGCTTGCCCTTGAACTGCTGATCCGCGGCAACAGTATTGCGGTCATAGGCCTGCGCCAACTGACTCGCAGTGACCTGCAGCAACGGTTGCTCTACCGGTGCCGGACGGGATGCTGCAGGCGCGACTGTGCTTGTATCGGGGCGAGCAACAGAACGGCTATTCGTCTCTGTTTCATGCTGTCCAGCCATCAAAAGCAGAGACAAACCCAGCCAGATAAAGCCGATCACCCGACTTGTTGTGGAGTGCCCCTTGCGTAACAGGAACCAGCTAAACATCAACGGAAACAGGAATATCCCCACCCCAAGCCAGAACCCAACGCTACGTGGCTGCTCCACGACACGCACAGCACTCGCGGCAGCGCGCCTGCTAACCGGTGCGCCGCAATTCGGGCAGGCCGCTGCCAGTTCACTCACCGTGCTGCCGCACTCTCCACATTCGATCAATGCCATATGTTTCACCCTGTTTTCCATAACGAGAAAGCTGCAGCGGGAAGGCTTGCAGCCAAACAGGAACATATGTAGATTTTCTAGACAGATCCATATTGTTTACCTATACAGGTAAAGTTTTCGCACAGGTAAGGACACCATGAAACGCAGCACCACCCCCGAATCCGTTCGCTGGGATCTTGCCCTTCGCTACCGTCTGATCGAGACGGTAGCCTGGTGGGAAGGTCGGTTGACCACTCAGCACCTGATGCAGAGTTTTGGTATCAGCCGTCAGCAGGCCTCCAAGGACATCAACACCTACATCACCGAGCATGCGCCGAAGAATCTGGAGTACGACAAGCACCTGAAGGGCTATGTGCCGAGCAAGCGGTTCCAGCCGCGCTTTATCGACGACAGCGCCAGCGCATACCTGCATCTGCTGAACCAGAGCCACGACCGCGCGCCGCATATTGAAGGGTTGGCATTGGCCTATGCCCATACCGAGGTGCTGGATGTGCCGGACAGGTCGGTGCGTCCTGAGGTGCTGCGGCCGTTGCTGAAGGCCTGCCGTGAGGGCCAACGGCTTGAGTGTGAATATGTGTCGTTCACCACGCCCGATGGAGAGACGCGCCTGATCGCACCGCACACGCTGGTATTTACCGGTATGCGCTGGCATGTGCGCGCCTACTGCGAGAAGAACGGGGACTACCGCGACTTTGTGCTTAGTCGGTTCCGTGGTGTGCCTGAGTTGATGGATGACCTGTCGGACAACACGCGCGAGGCGGATACAGGCTGGAATACCCGAGTCGCCGTCATCATTGAGCCAGACTCACGTTTGAAGGCTGAACAGCGGGCCATCGTGGAGGCGGATTACGGCATGATCGGCGGGCAGCTGGAGATCCAGACCCGCGGCGCATTGGTGCAGTACGTATTGCAGCGCTACCAGATCGACCCAACCAAGGTGCACGCCAAGCCCACAGCCCAGCAGATTGTGGTCGGTAACCTCGAGCAACTGCAGCCGTGGTTTTACAAGTAACCCAAGGATCCTCGATGGCAACCAAACCCGCGCTGTACACATTGTTTATCCAACTGGAGCCGCTGCAAATCGAACCGCCCGTATGGCGTCTGATCCGAGTAAACAGCGACTGCACGCTACGCAAGCTCCATCACTTCATCCAGGCGGCGTTTGGCTGGCACAGCTGCCACCTGCATGAGTTTCAGGACGGGCTCAATCACTATACGCCGCTGGACCCGGAGTTTGCCGACCTGCAGGGCGATGCGCAGGATGACCGACGCATCAAGCTGACAAAGGCGTTCAAGCATGTAGATCGCGTGCGCTACACCTATGACTTTGGCGATAGCTGGCAACACGTGATTGCGCTGGAAGCACAGGAGCCGAGCGATGTATCCGGCACCTGGTGCGAGGTACTCGATGGTGCCGGCGCCTGTCCGCCAGAGGATGTGGGCGGCGTGCCAGGGTATCTGGACTTTCTGCAGGCGATTGCTCGGCCAGACAGTGACGAAGGCAAAGAGGCGCTGGCCTGGGCCGGTGGTCACTTTGATCCGACGGTATTTGACTGCAGGGCCGCCAACGCTGCCGTCCAGCGCATCTGCAACAACCTTTGGGGTTAAGTCTGAAGAAGCTGCTGGTTACTCCTCCGGCAGCGTCTTGCAGACCGTCATGAAGAAACGCCCCGGCTGGCCGTCAACCATCTCGACGTAGCCTTCGCGCCGTTCCTTGCACCACCCTGCATTCCAATCAGCCGCAAACCGCCTGAACTCGACGCCCTCTTCGCACTCGGCGAGAAAATCCTGCCAGGCCGTATTCAGGTGTCCGAATGGCAAGTCGGGCACCGCGCCAAGCGGATCGAAAACCCGCTCTCGGGCTTCGATTTCAACCACTGTAAGCGACTCCAGTAGATGGTCCCCGGCTACAGCGAACTCGGGTCTGGGCGCTTCTGGCTCAAACGGCCGCTCCAGTAGAGGAAGCAGAAGCAGCACCGGCCAAATCACACTACTGATCAGAATCAGTGGTAGCCAGCGCCGCCTGGGTGGCTGCCAGTCCGGGTCAAGGGCCTGCGCTACCACCTCGGTTATTGGTGGGGCATTAGCGTAGGCCCGCGCGCCATTGATGCTGAAGCCAATGCCGACCAGCAGACCAATGCCGAGATACAGGTAGAGATAGGTCAATTGTCCGTCTCCTGCTGCGTGCCCGGCCTCGAAAACACCGTCAGCGCCCCGACACCATATCCCTCGGGAGCATCCGGGTTGTCCGATACGCCGTTGTGCTTCTCCGCCGATGCGACAAGCACACCCCGTTCAAAATCAAGCAGCAGATCGCGCTCATAGACACTTGCGTAGCCGGCGTGAACGTACTTCAGCAGCTTGCCACGCGGGACCCTGATGCGACCGGAGTACCAGTGCGCGAACACCCGTTCCGGATAGCCCGGGAAGACCGACTCCAACGACGCGTCCGCTCCATCACTTAGCCAGCCCTGGATCGCGATCAAGTACAGCCGGTCGTCCAGTAGCTCCCAAGTGGCAACATAACCACGCATGAGCGCAGTGGAGCTAGGTTCAAACTCAGGATAGGCGCCGCCCAAACGAAAGTAGGTGCCGAGCGGAGCATCACACATGGTGAGCCGTTCACCCTGATAGAAAAGCAGATCACCGATCTGAGCGGTCATCAGGCCTCCGATGGTGGATCAGGTAGTTCAGGCACAGAAAAGGCCGCAGCGCCGAGCAGCAACGCAACCCCAAACATGAACAACCCCATACCCCAGGACTCCGTCACACCAAGCCAAAGCCCGTAGCCCATCGTGGTCAGCTGCAGCATCAGGATGCTGGCATTGAAAAGATACTTAATCAGAATCCCCATGCCGCGATACCTCCTACCAATAACCAAGACCAATGTCGTGCCTTAGTGACGGCCCTTATGCAGATGCCTCGAAGCAACGCTGGCCTGGATGCGTTCGATCACCTGATCCCTGAACTCCGCATGCCCATATTCAGCACGCGGGTGCGCTATGCGATAACAGGTGGCGCCGGCCGCTTCGAACTCCCAGAGTTTGCCCGGAACCAGCTTGTCTTTAGCGGTCTGGTATCCACCGAGATGATCATTAAACAGGCTCCGGATAACCCCATCAGCGCCTCTGATGCCCGAAGCAAATACAACGAAATCCGGTTTAAAACATCGTATCTGCGCAGCCAGCAGTTGCTGGGAAATGGACGCAATTTCGTTGAACTCGTCCGCGGGCCGGCACCTTGGACTTTTCTTGGCGTAGTCCCATGCGAAAAGGTTGGCGTATATGAGCGCTCGCGGATCAAGGGCCAGCTCCTTGGCCAGCCGGAAGTAGTACTGCATAAAACGGCTTCTGGACGTATCGACGACCTTTTCGCCTTTCAACTTTAAATGGTTGCTGTAGCGATCGAGGGACTCATCTACAACCTCCGATACCGAAACATCGTCCAGTCCTGCAGCCCGCTTGATGGTGTTTTTCCCGGGTTTAGTATTCCACCCTGCCGTCTCCCGACCAACCAGCACGACCTTATTCTTTGCCGTCCAATACTCATCAAAGGGCTCAGGTAGAAATACGCCGGAGTACTCATCCTCATCCAGGTTGAATTTATCAATCCGCAGCCCCTGCAGAATGCGCGCGTATTCTTGTTTCAATGCATCCATTCGTTATGTTCCTTCTGCTTCCAGTCGATCGCCGTCTGATAGCCATTCAATCATAAGGCTGCCCCGGTCGATGCGTACGACACCGTTTTTTCGCTTCGCCTGACCGATCTGCGCGCGGTACTGAATAAAGCAGTCAATCAGCTCCATAAGGTATTGCTTGAAGCCAGTCTCGCTTGCCCTTTCAAACAGATCCCCTTCAGTACGCCAGGAGGCGTGGCTCAACCGGGCTTCATCATCCTCTGCAGCAAAAACAACCTGACCACAGCCCTGAACAATGCCCGGAAACTGCCTCGCCAACATGTCCAGGCGCAATAACTCGAACTCGCTATCAGTGCTGCTGGTTTTGCCTTTCATAACCCACCGAGCTCCTCGATTCTTGCTTGCTGAAACCAGCATGCCATAGAGAGCGACAAGGCCTGTCGCAGCCTGCAACTGATAGCCTTGAGCGTCACCCTCCGGAGGTTTAAATAACGCCAGTCTGAACCCGGCACCAACACACTTGCCTATGCGCAATTCTACGCCCTGCGAACAGCCGCCCCGCCGCGACTCATTCTGTCGCACCACACCGTCATACTGGCTTCTGATCCAGTAAACACGAGGGCAAGCGGTATGGATCGATTGGTTAAAGAAGAGCTGGAAAGCCTGCTACGCGAGACACACAGCATCAAGCGCCTGGG
>NZ_JBLWYX010000024.1:0-31637 GCF_048266785.1 Marinobacter sp. | reverse complement strand
TAGCCGAATACGGTGGCGCCTTTGCCCCTGGCTGCTGCGGTTTGCAGCATATTACTCAGACCCTGGCCGTAGTAGATATTGTCGCCCAGTACCAGGCATACGCTGTCGTGCCCGATGAAGTTCTCACCGATGATGAAGGCTTGCGCCAGGCCGTCCGGGCTGGGTTGCACTGCGTAGCTCAGGTTAATACCCCATTGGCCACCATCATCGAGCAAGCGTTTGAAGCCGCTCTGGTCATCTGGGGTAGTGATGACGAGGATGTCCCGTATTCCGGCCAACATGAGGACGGATAACGGATAGTAGATCATGGGTTTGTCGTACACAGGAAGGAGCTGTTTGGAGATTCCTCGGGTAATCGGGTACAGACGGGTGCCGGAGCCGCCGGCCAAGATGATGCCTTTCACTTGCTCTCCTTAATAACGGAAGACTTGTTTGCCACTAAATCCACTAAAGAACACGAAAAAGAGATTAAAACAAAGGACTTTTTTTGTGGTTTCGTGGCTAATTCTTGTTGAGGTATTCACCCAAAGTTAGCTCCAGTTGGCTTTGCCAGTCTGGCAGCTGGATGTTGAGAGCGGTTTCCAGCTTAGTTACGTCCATCCTTGAGTTCAGCGGCCGGGTTGCCGGCGTGGGGTAGTCGCTGGTAGGGATGGGGTAAGCGTTTTCAGCACCCATGGTTAGCGGCTCGCCATTTTCCTGCGCCAGCCGGAAGATTTCCTGTGCAAAACCGTGCCAACTGATTTCACCTCTGGGGGCCAGGTGGTAAAAACCTTTTGCCAGCTTGCCATAAATGGCCAACGTGGTGACCTGGGCGATCAGGCGCGCAGGCGTTGGGGCACCCATCTGATCCGCCACAATGTTGAGCTCAGGTTTGCTTTTTGCCAGGCGCAACATGGTTTTCAGGAAGTTATTGCCACGGGCACTGTATACCCAGCTAGTGCGGAAGATCAGGTAATCTGCCTCGCTTTGTTCAATGGCCTGGTCACCCTGGAGTTTGGTTTTGCCGTAAACGCTTAGCGGACCGGCTTCACTGGTTTCCCGCCAGGCTTGATCACCATCACCGGGGTAAACGTAATCGCTACTATAATGAATCAAACGAGCGTTTTGGGCGGCTGCGTAGCCTGCCAACTGCCTGGGCAGACCAGCGTTCAGGCGTTCAGCCGCGATTTGGTGACCTTCAGCAGCATCTACGGCGGTCCAGGCTGCAGCGTTTACGATAAGATTTGGCTTGGCACTGGACAGGTAGTTGGCCACGGCCTTTGCGTTCATCAAATCCAGCGTTTCCCTGTCTGGGGAATTGATGGCGCCCAAGGGGGAAAGTGTGCGATGGAGCTCAAACCCGACCTGACCGGTTTTACCCAAAAGTAAGATTTTCATTACCCTACTCCTAGCCGTTCGCGCTGGTAGCTGCCGTCTTGGACCCGCTGACACCAGTCCAGGTTGTTCAGGTACCACTGCACAGTTTTGCGGATGCCGGTTTCGAAGGTCTCTTTCGGGGCCCAGCCGAGCTCTTCCTGGATTTTGCTGGCGTCTATGGCGTAGCGCATGTCGTGGCCGGGGCGATCTTTTACATTGGTGATCAAGTCGCGATAGCTGCGTTTCTGCGGGCGCAGTTCCTGGAGAATGTCGCAAATGGTGTGGACGACTTCGATGTTCTGTTTTTCGTTGTGGCCACCAATATTGTAGGTCTCACCCGGTGTGCCTTCGGTAATCACCTTGTAAAGCGCGCGGGCGTGGTCATCTACATACAGCCAATCCCGAATCTGATCACCCTTGCCATATACCGGCAGCGGCTTACCTTCCAGGGCGTTCAGTATGATTAAAGGAATGAGTTTTTCCGGGAAGTGGTAGGAACCGTAGTTATTGCTGCAATTGGTGACTAGTACTGGTAAGCCGTAGGTGCGGTGCCAGGCTCGTACCAGGTGGTCTGAACTGGCTTTGCTGGCACTGTAGGGGCTGCTTGGGGCGTAGGGGGTGGTTTCGGTGAACATTGGGAGTTCTTGTTGCCCCATCTCCCCCTGCCCCTCTTCCGCTAGGGGAGAGGGGTGGAAGTCTGCTGGGTGTGGGAGGTCGCCGTAAACTTCATCGGTGCTTATGTGATGGAAGCGGAAGTTTTCGCGGCGATTAGCATCCATCGCCTGCCAGTAATGGCGGGTGGCTTCCAGCAGGGTGTAGGTGCCTACAATGTTGGTTTCGATGAACTCTGCAGGGCGATCTATGGAGCGATCCACGTGGCTTTCCGCTGCCAGGTGCATGATGGCATCCGGTTGGTGCTGGGCGAAAACGCGGTCTACTTCGGCGCGGTTGCAGATGTCTACCTGTTCGAAGTTGTAGCGTTCGCTGTCACTGACCTCGGCCAAGCTTTCGAGATTGCCGGCGTAGGTGAGCTTGTCAAGATTAACCACTTCATCGGTAGTGTTTTGAATGGTGTGGCGTATAACGGCAGAGCCTATGAAGCCGGCGCCGCCGGTTACCAGTAACTTCATGATCTATTTACAGCCTTCAATTTGAGATCGTCGCACAGGAGGAGGCTTAAAACTAACAGCCGTCTAACCCGGCACAAGGAACAGTTGCTTTAACTACACCGTAGTGGTTCACCAAGAATCGGCTAAGCCATTAAAACCACTAAAAGTTGAGACCGGCTATCACCTCTGCAAACCACTCGCGTAACCTTTGCCATTATACGCAAATCCCGCCCGCCAAACTATTCACGCTGATCGAACGCTGCTAGAATCGTCGTCCCTCAGCTCATCCGCTGGTCACTCAAAACCTGCAAGCACGAGATTATTCCCCCTCGATAAATTACGATGCGCGCACGGAAAACCACGTCTCAGCATTTCGAGGCGACTCCAAACCTTGCTTATTAACAGTTTAACGCAACGCGAAATTACCTCCTATGATACCAAAATCTTTCACCCGCAACTCAGAAGGAGACTCCTCGGGAAAACCTGAGTTTCTATTGCAATCCTCCTTCCTGCTTTTTGTTTTTTTTGGCCTGACTCAAGAGCTGGATGATCTTTTCAGAATATTCTTCTTTGCCGGAATGCTGCCGGCGACGCTATATCTGGTATTCAAGAAGAAAGCTTTAAAAACGTCTCTTACATCTTGCAGCCTTTTATCCGCTTACGGGTTGATCACCATACTTTATCTTTCCGTTTACTGGAGTGAAACCAAGGATCCCGCAGAGGAAATTGCCCGTCACACACGCTGGTTTATAGAAACCCTGATTTTCTTCACCGCTATGCATCTTTATGGAAAATCAGGACTACATCGAAAGAAGGCGCATGGTTATACCATACAGGCAGCTCTGATTTCAGGGACCTTGATCGCCATTCTATTTTATATTCTTGAATCACAATATCCCGCGAGGATAACTGGCTTTGGTCTTCTGGATGATATAATTGCGAGCTCTTCTGTACTCGTTATGCTCTGGGTCGTTTCTCTGACCAGTCTGCAAGTTGAGCAGAAAAAGGATCTGTTCATTGCCATAATGGCCTTAATACTGATAACCGCGTACGCCCTTCTCAACCAGAGCCGAGCCCCCCTTGGAATGGCAGTTCTTGCTTGGCTTTCCTTCACCATTATGTATTCCAGAAGCATAAAATATCTGCTAGTCCCTATCCTGCTCCTGGGTGTCGGCCTGACTTATCTTTTGGATCTCTCGGTTCTTTTCGACAGGATGATTAACCGAGGAAGCTCCTACCGCCTGGAAATCTGGGGAGCGACTCTTGACAATATAGGAGCATTCTTCTGGACGGGGGTTGGAGCCGCCTCTTCCGTCGCGGACACCAGCATTGGAGCAGCAATCGAGCAAGCCATGGGGGTGAGGCACGACCACCCCCACAATTTGTTCCTTTCAACCTGGGTAGATGGCGGGATCTTCGCTTTTACCATGATCATGCTGCTATTCGCCACATTGGTTTTCAAAGCATTCACCCGAAACCATCAAGAACGCAACCTGGCATTGTGGATGCTGGTTACCGTAGCGGGGCTGTGTTTCACAGATCCTGACACACTGGTAACCAGTCCCCAGGAAATCTATCTGGTGTTCTGGACACCCATCGGATTACTCAGTGGAATGCTCCACGGAAAAATCCAGCGTCAAAAATGTAGCTGACGCTCCAGGAGCATTATCCCAGGCGGTGGCCCTGCTGAGGGCTACCGTCGGTCAAGAATGCCCCCTCTCCAGCCAGGAAAGCGCGCGCGCCAAGATACCTGGCCTTGAATTTCTGGCGCTTTTCCGGATTGGTCGCCGTGACGAACTTGAGCCAATACATCAGTAGGCGCCTTCGCGGGTTGTTTTTTCCATGTGCAAATCCATGCTTTACGGCAAGGTACTGATTCGACCATGCGTAATGCCAGGCTTTCAAAAAATCAACTTCGGCACTTGGTGTACTCGACTGCTTTGAAAGGTGCTCAATGTACACGTCCGAGTCCAGTAATATCCGCTTCCCTGCCTGCTTAATCCGCAAACAAAGGTCTGTTTCCTCGGAAAATAAAAAAATATTCTCGTCAAAAAAACCTACCTCCTTTAACGACTGCATCCGCAATAAAAGGGCGGCACCAATAACCCAGTCTTTCTCAAGAAGACCCTGTTCACAAAAATGTTTGGCGCTTACCGCAGGTGCAAGAATCACTACCTGGTCAGGAAGCTCAGAAAGGCGCTGCTCGAGCAACCTGATTTTATCCAGGGTGCCGACAATATCCGGGTTCAGTAACAGGGCATAACCCGTTTTCACTCGAGCAAAACCACGATTTGCAGCCCTCCCATAGCCGATATTCCGCTCGAGGCAGACCACATCTGCCCCTGGAAAGCGAGCCATCAGCCCCTCCGCACTGCCATCCGGACTCCCGTTATCAACGATAATTACAGGGTAAACTCCCGAATCAATAACACTACCAAGACAGCGTTCAATGACTTTGAAACTATTGAATGAAACAATCACCAGAGTTGTTTTCACAGATATACCCAAACCACCTTGGAACAAAGAGAAATTTTGATTTCTACATTCTTGGGACAGACAAATCCTTGCTACCAAATATAGGATGGGACCTCAGGAAGTGAACAGGTTATAGATATAACTACGCTCTATATATCGTGATTTCTTAAGGTCCTTAACCCTCATCTGCTTAACGCGAAGCAGGAAATCCAGAACCTTGGCGGCATTCAACGGATTGGATGAAATTATCCCCAAATCCGAGGGCAGGTTGCTCCAGTCCAGGTCTGCGTACACCTCAGTCCCGGAAGCGACACCCTTACCTATTCCTGCTACTGGTAGACCAAGTAACGCAAACTGCAGCAACATCGTTGAGTTTATACCGAAAACGCCACCGTACTGACTGTAATTCCGGAAAGGATTTACTTCGATTGTCTGGTATTCAATATTTGGTTTTGTAGGCAACGATTCGTAACGGGCTCGCGGGTGGGGGCGCACAAGAAATCGATAGTCCGGATAGTTGCTTGCCAGGCCTTCAATGAAGGCGGACATGGTTTTGACCGGAGACGACAGCATAATATTGGTATCCATCTCATCCTGCAGCGGAACAAATATCTGCTTCTGAGTGTCAAACTGTCGTTCTTCAAAAAAATCAGGCCTGTTGATCAATGCTCTCCAGCCCAGCATTGATAAAAGCAACTTCGACCGGGCGGCAAGAAAACTCTTGCGATCCAGGATGTGTTCACTCAAGCCCTCAGAGAGAAAATTCGCGTCTGCATTTGTTCCATTGGGGCTAAAATAGCAATGTTGCGACTGGGGAAACCACCCGTATTCTCCGTAGACAATTTTCACCTTGTCACCGACTTCATCCCGGATACGCTGATCTGCCTCCGTTCTCCCTCCCCAAATAACTACGTGAGTAATGTGTTTTTCTCTAACCAGACTGGCCAGATCCTTTTCACCCTCATAAAAATAGCAGGTGGTGTCGCCAATAAAGCGTGACTTTACCGATCTCGGATTGCACAGGAAATAGCTGTCAATGCCAAGCGCCGCCAACGACTGACTCAGGTTGGAAAAAACCTTGTGTTTGGGCCGCCAGCGCTGTGGTTTTCTGCTTTGATAAAGGCCAAGAATAAAGAGAATAGACATAAACTGAGAATCAGACCTCTCAGCGAAGTGTGGCTCTCTACTGTGACTCCGGCACCCATTCACACTGGGAAACCGTGACAGCAAGCAACGAGTTGACGATCGCAAGTAGATGTATAATAAAAAACAGCAGTCACTCAAGCGCTGCGGCTCTTTTATTCGGATCAGCGGACCAGAGTCAACCAATCCTTATGCTGAGCCGACTTCCCTTTAACAGCATCAAAATACATAGCCTGCAACTTCTCTGTAACCGGGCCTCGCTTGCCGGCGCCAATAACGCGACCGTCGAGCTCACGGATGGGCAGCACTTCGGCGGCGGTGCCGGTGAAGAAGGCCTCGTCTGCTACGTAGACCTCATCACGGGTAATACGGCGCTCTTTGACAGGAATGTTCAGTTCGGTCGCAAAATCCAGAATGGTCTGGCGGGTGATACCTTCCAGGCAGGAGGTCAATTCTGGCGTATGCAATACACCGTTACGCATAATAAAGATGTTCTCGCCGGAGCCTTCAGCCACATAGCCCTCGTTGTCCAGCAAGAGAGCTTCTTCACAACCACTGGCAATGGCTTCGTTCAGCGCCAGCATGGAGTTGATGTAGTTGCCGTTCGCCTTGGCCTTGCACATGGTGATGTTGACGTGATGGCGCGTATAGGAGGAGGTGCGCACCTTGATGCCGATTTCCTTGGCTTCGGGCGACATGTAGGACGGCCAGCTCCAGGCGGCGACCATTACGTGTACTTTCAGGTTGTCTGCACGCAGACCCATTCCTTCGGAGCCGAGAAAGGCCATCGGACGCAGGTAAGCTTCATCCAGATTATTCTCACGAACCGCCGCACGCTGTGCCTCGTTCAGCTCTTCTTTACTGAACGGCATCTTCATATTCAGAATATGAGCGGATCGGAACAGACGATCCGTATGGTCTTGCAGGCGAAAAATAGCGGGGCCGGTCGCAGTGCTGTAAGCGCGCACTCCTTCAAAACAGCCCAGGCCGTAGTGCAGAGTGTGGGTCAGGACGTGGGTTTTGGCTTCGCGCCAGGGAACCATTTCACCATCCAGCCAGATAACGCCATCGCGATCAGCCATCGACATTCTTCATTGCTCCTAAAAAAGCGGTTTTCGGGGATTAAACATTCTAGCAGGAAATTTTGACGGAACGACACCCGGCGCGTTATCCGGTCATGATTTTCTGCCAGACAGACCGGATGTACTGCCGCTCATCGGCAAAGGCATCCCCGCCCACCTGACTATTAAGGTTCTGCAGCGCCCGCCGGTGAATACTTGAACGCAGGGCAATGTATGCTTCGCGCAGTTTTTTTGCATCTTCCACGGGCAACACACCGGCGCGTCCAAGCTCTTCCATCTGCCGGATATTATCCGACCACTGGGTCAGTTCCGGGTGGTCCTCACTCCATGCAAGCATGAGGTATTGCACCATAAACTCCATATCCACAATGCCGCCTGCATCGTGTTTGATGTGGAAGGTTTCCTCGCGCCGGCTTTCTGGCGTGCCCAGATTGATTCGCATTTTTTCACGCATCTCCACCACTTCCTGGCGCAGTTTGTCCTTCTCACGACCCTGACAAAGTATGTTGTGCCGGACAGCCTCAAAGGCGGCGAGTGTTTCACGACATCCTGCGACGCCCCGGGCCCGGGCCAGTGCTTGATGCTCCCATGTCCAGGCGTCATTACGCTGGTACCTTTCGAAGGCGTGTAGCGTGCTTACCAGCAACCCGGAATTGCCCGATGGCCGCAAACGCATATCGACCTCATACAGCTGACCGGACGGCGTCTGAGCGTTGAGAATATGAACAATTCGCTGCCCTAAACGCGTATAGAAAACCGCGTTATCAATAGGTTTGTCTCCGTCGGTCGCCAGCTCAGGGTCCGCATTATGAACGAACACCAGGTCAAGATCCGAAGTGTAACCAAGCTCAACCCCTCCCAATTTTCCATAACCGATAACCGCGAAATCCGTTTCACTGCTCGCGCTGTCGGCGCGCCCCGGATAACCATGGCGGGCCACCAGATTGGAGAAGGCTACATCCACCACATGATCAAGGACGACTTCCGCAATCCAGGTCAGGTAATCACTTACCTTCATCAGTGGCAGGGTGCCCTTCAGCTCAGAGGCAGCGACACGAAGCGAGTGGGCTTTTTTGAAGTGCCGCAATGACTCCATCTGGTTTTCCAGGTCGTCATAGGAAATCCGCAGCATTTGCTGACGCAGATCATCCTGCAATTCGTCTCGTGCGGGTGGGCTGTAAAGACTTTCAGCATTTAGCAGCTCATCCAGCAGCAACGGCGTTTCTGCCAACTGCCGTGCAATCCACGGGCTTTCGCTGCAAAGCTTGACTAACTGGGTGCGAGCGCCCGGGTTCTCCAGAAGTAGGATCATGTAAGCCGTTCGGCGCAGGACAGCTTCAACCAACTGCAAAACACGGGACAAGGTTTCAGATGGATTCTCGACCTCAGTCAGCGCTTCCAGCAACACCGGCATGAACTGATTCAGCCGCTTGCGTCCCTGGGTTTGCATGGTCTGAACCGTGCGACTGTCACGCAGGTTGGAGAGCAAGCTCAGACTGCCAGCCGGATCTTCGTATCCGTTCTTTTCCAGCCACTGCGTATCCGATACTTCATCAACCTCCGCCAGCCAGAGCTCAAACCAGCCCTCATCAAGGGAGGACTGCGCGCCCTCTTCATCCTCTTCCGTGGCAATGATATTGGCAAAGTGCGTGGCAACATTTTCCCGATGCTGCGCCAGCCCTTGTTGGCAGCTCTGCCAGTCGTCGAACCCCATGATCAGTGCAACTCGCGCTTGCGAAAGCTCGTCTTCGGGCAATAACTGGGTCTGCTTGTCTTCTATGCCTTGCAGAGCGTGCTCAAGATTACGGAGGAAAACATAGGCCTCACGGAGCTCGTTAACGACCTGCGAAGGCAGCAACTCCAACACCTCCAGCTCGTTCAGTATGATCAGCAGTTCGCGCTGTTGCAGTTCTCTGTCCCGGCCGCCACGAATGAGCTGGAACGCCTGAACCACAAACTCGATTTCCCGAATGCCACCGCTGCCAAGCTTGATGTTGTTTTCCAGCCCCTGCCTGCGAACTTCACGGCTTATCATCGCTTTCATGCTGCGTAGAGACTCGAAAGCGCTAAAATCGATGTACCGGCGATACACGAACGGCCGGAGGCTTTCCATAAGGACCTGACCGGCTTTCGGATCGCCGGCTACTACCCGGGACTTGACCATGGCATAACGTTCCCAGTCCCGACCCTGGTCCTGATAATAGGTTTCCAGTGCCGCGAAACTCAGCGCAAGGGCACCACTCTGCCCATAAGGCCGCAAGCGCATATCCACACGGAACACGAAGCCGTCAGCGGTAATCTGATCCAATGCCTGAATCAGGCGCTGGCCCAGCCGGATGAAAAACTGCTGATTATCCAGAGAGCGGCCGCCACCCCGGGTTTCGCCTTTTCCGGGAAAGGCGAAAATCAGATCAATATCTGAGGAGACATTCAGCTCGCTCCCACCCAGCTTTCCCATTCCGATCACGATCAGCGACTGCGGCGCTTCCGAACCTGATACCGGATCTTTGCCCCAAGGCGTGCCGTACTGCTCACAGGCTGCCTCGTGCAGCCAGCCAAGCGCCCCCTGAATGCACACCTCCGCGAACGCACTGGTCGCAGCCATGGTTTCGGGCAGGTCAGCCCAACGCATCAGATCCCGCCATATAATGCGGAACTGCGCTTCCCGGCGGAAACGGCGCAGTGCTGCATGCAGCCCGGGCTCATCCGTCACATCCACAAGATACTCATTCCAACGTGCCTGCAGAAAATCCGGAGAGGTCGGTTCACTCAACAGCCGTGATTCGAGAAGGGTTCGCACCTGTGCCGGGTACCGCTCAAGGGTCTGGCGCAGAAACAAGCTCCGGGCCATAGCCTGGGCAATCACCTCTTCCGAGATGCTGGCGTCGTCCAGCAGCCAGCCTGGCAGACCTTCAGGGAAAACCGACGCCCAACTGGCAGCAACATCATCTGCCAGCGGCAACGGAAGGCAACTCCATGGCTCGGACATAATGCAATCCCCTGTCTCTCTGTTATATTTCCGTTACTGTATAACGAACTTACCCAAGACTGAACAGGCCAACACCGGATGCTGAGAAACCGCTTTCCCCTTAACGCCGAGCATGAGCAGAGCCATATACCCATGGGCGGACTCATTCGGAAGCGGGTGAAGCGCCTGTTTATGATCTTGATAGCGCTGCTGGTCACCCAGGTGCTGATTATCTGGGGGGTTGAAGATCTGACTCTGTTCGAGTCGCTGTGGATGACAATGACCACCATCGCCACAGTAGGCTATGGCGACTACGCTCCCGTAACCTACATCGGCCGGATCAGCACCATCCTGTTCATGTTCGTCGGCGCTATCACTCTGCTAACGCTGATTGTCAGCGATTTTATCGAGTACCGGTTCTACCGCCGGGAACGCATTCTCACCGGACGCTGGATCTATAAAATGAACAACCATATCGTCATCATTAATACCCCGAAGAACGGTGGCATAACCTACTTCATGCGTTTTGCCACACAAATTCGCTCTGTACAGGGCTATGAAACCGTTCCTATCATGCTGCTTACCCGCGAGTTTCCAAGCGGCCTTCCTGCCGAACTGTCTGACCTGGGCATCGTACATTTCCATGGTTCGGGGTTCGACCCCGAAGCCCTGAAAGCAGTGCACGCAGGAAGTGCACGACACATTGTTGTGCTGGCGGCCGACGAATCTGACCCGCACTCAGATAGCCTGACATTCGACATATCCCATCGGCTCGGTGAGCTGAATCTTGGCCAGAAAACCACGGTGGAATGTGTCACGGATGCTAACCGTAGTCGTTTCAAAGAACTTGGTGTGCGAGCTGTTATTCGCCCGGTTCGCACCTACCCTGAAATCATGGTGCGCTCTGTGGTTGCCCCGGGCTCGGAAAAAGTACTGGAAGACATGTTCAATTACGAGCATGACCACCCACACCGCTACGACCTGGAGCTGGACGACCTTAACTGGGCAGACATCGTCAGCGCGCTGATCCGGCACGGTATTGGCACAGCACTGGCCTACATCGATAATGACGAGGAAGTTATCTGCCATCCGCCCGTGAACAAGGAAATTGAAGGCAAAGGGCTTATCGTGTTGGTCAAATCCAACGAAACGCCGGATCTTGAGGTGGTGAAAGAAGCACTGGAGCGCTACCGAAAATTTATGGAGAAATGGAGAAATATGCAGAAAGATGCGACCGTAACCGACTCATCAGCTTCCACTCCACACTGAGCATTTTTTCCAGGCATCATCTATGGAATCCGTTCTTTTCCAGCCGTTGGTGGATGCACTTGCATCGGGTCAGCCCCAGGCCGTTGCTGACGCAGCAAATCTTTTCAACGCTGCAGACCTTGCCGAGTTTATTGAGCAAAACATAGAGAATGAAACAGCAAACTCGCTGTTTCAGAGTCTCCCTATGGCTCTGCGCGCGAAGGTCCTGGGCTACACCAACCCGGACACACAACTATTATTGACGCGAGCAACGCCTCTGGCTGAACTGGCGGTGCTTACCACGGAAATGCCGTCGGATGACCGGGTTGATTTTTTCAACCTGCTTGAAGAACCTCGCCAGAAACAGCTCATCAGAGAGCTTGACGAGGAAGACAGAGAAAGTCTTACAGCGCTTCTGGCCCACGCCGAGGGCACTGCCGGCGCACTGATGAGCACCGATTACGCGGTGTTTGAGTCGGGCATCACGGCAAGTGAAGCCATAGACATTCTGCGCAAAACAGCAGAAGACAAAGAGACCATTTATCAATCTTACGTAATCGACGAAAACGGGATACTGATCGGTGTCGTATCCCTGCGCCGCTTGATCATCGCCAAGCCAGACATCATTATCGATTCGCTGCTTGCCACAGGCCTGGTGTCTGCCCATACGGATACATCCCAGGATGATGTCGCCAGGTTGATCACAAAGTACGACCTGCTGGCCCTGCCAGTGCTGGACCACCATAATCGCCTCGTGGGCATTATTACCTATGACGATGCCATGGATGTTATCGAGGCAGAGGCAACGGAGGATATTCACAAAGGCGGGTCGGTCAGCAACCTCGACACCGCTATTACCACGGCCTCGCCTTTCTCGCTTTACCGCTCCCGCATTCAATGGCTGGTTATTCTGGTGTTTGCGAACATCTTTACCGGGGCCGGCATAGCGCACTTTGAAGACATTATTGGCGCCCATCTGGCTCTGCTGTTCTTTATGCCCTTGTTAGTAGCGAGTGCCGGCAACGCAGGCGCACAATCCGCCACGCTGGTGGTGCGCGGCATTGCAACGGGCGACGTGGTGAACCGTGACTGGGTTCGCCTGTTCAACAAGGAACTGCTGGTAGCAACAGCACTTGGCCTGACCATGGCCCTGACGGTATGGACTGTGGGCATGTTTCGCACGGAAATGGTTATTGCCACAATCGTAGCCATAACCATGATAGCGGTCGTGCTTGCCGGCGGGCTTATAGGTATCTTGTTGCCGCTGCTGCTCAACCGCCTCGGCGTAGACCCGGCTGCCGCGAGCATACCGCTTATAACAACGATTGCCGACGTGAGCGGCGTGATGATTTACTTCAGCATCGCCACAATGATTTTAGGCGCCTAGCGACTGCCTTTCCCTGTTCGCCAACAAACCAAGCTGGCATCGACCAAGCTCTGGCTTATGGAGTATGTGCCTGAGGGTTCCGCCCTTGGCCAGATATTCCGCCACCTCGAAAAAGGGTTGGCCCAAACCGCAAGCTTCAGCCTGCACCTGCAGCGACTGCAGGTCTAAGCCTTCAAGTGAAACACTCCTTTGCTCCAGCCAGGCGTTGCTGAGCAGGTGTAAAAAAAGGTCGACATCATCTTGCCCGTCCGTATTGGCACCTGGTTTTTCGGCAGCGGCTGACTTTCCAGCGTGTATGCCTGCAAGGTAGTAACCCTGTTCTGCCTTGCTGATCAGATTCAGAAAAACCGGGCATTTCTGCGCAAGCCTTTCAGCCCAGACAAGCAGGCGCTTCGGATCACCGGATATCAGCTCAAATTCAACCTCGTGAAGCGGCTTTTCCTGCCCATTAGCGCTAATAACACCCTCATCCAAAGCACATTCAATCATCGCCTCGCCATCGTCCAGCACTATGACTTGGCGAGTAAAATTGGTTTCGAAAACAGGCGCCAGCCGGGCCAGATTTATACGATCTCCCAGCGGCGTATCCGCCAGCAAACCCAGCGAAAGCGACGGCCCTGAGACTGGCCACTCCCATTCCTCGCGACGGTGCGCGCCGTTAACGAACTCACCACGGGTTTTGAGCGTCTGTATATACCGACCTCCGGCCTGACGTATACGCAGAGCGGCTTTCTGTTGATTGAGCACTGCATTCGGTGTGTCGTAGTAACAGTTAACCAAGGACTTTTTGCTGCCTTTTTCGGCCTCGGGCTGAGCCTGCAGCCAGTCCAGAGCCTTTATGAGACCATCAGGATCAAGACTCAGCTTTATTTCCAGCTCTTCTGCCATGTCTCTTGCACCTTTAGTTTCTGCGAACCCGAAAAACAAAAAACCGGCGACCCTGAGGTCACCGGTCTTCCATACTAACTGATTAGCTGGTTAGCGGATCAGAAGTAGTATGTTGCACCAATTGCAGCGACAGAACGCTCATCAGTCACAGCATCGTTGCCCTGAGAGTCTTCATACGTGTACACGTCGTCGCCACCACCAATGTACCCTTCAACATAAACGTACATATTGTCAGACACGTTGTGCAGCGCCTGCAGGGTGATCGTATCTCTCTTGGACTCGCCGTTGGCAGGTTTGCTATCGCCATCCAGCTCTTTGTACTCATAAGCCAACGCAAACTGGTTCTTGCCCAAACTATAAATGCCCATCAAACCGTAAATGTCAGCAACATCTTTACGGGTCTGGAATTGACCAGTTACGCGCAGGTTCGCAAAATTACCGCTGGCCCGCAGGCCGTAGGTGTTTTCGTTGTTGATGCTGGCAGTCGTCTTTGAGTACGACTCGGCACCGTCGTTGGAGTCTACGGCAAACGCCAACTCCAACGCGTCGACAGCATATACCGCTGAAAGCTGGTACGGGTATGACTTTTTATTCACCTTGTCATCACCGTCACCGTTAAACTGAACGGCTGCTCCCAAAGTCAGACCACCGAAAGACGGTGTCTTATACTGAACCAAGTCACCTTCACCAGTGTCGTAGAGACCACCAAGGTTCAGGGTCGCTACTTCAAAGTAGTTACTGATTTCGTCGATAGCCGTTTCATAAGTGGAATCATCAGAGCCGGCCCAAACCTGGCCAAAGTTATCGCCGCGCACACCAATGTATGCTTCATCGAACCTGTCCAAGCCACTGTTATCGGCCTTGTTATCAGCATCAAACTCAAGCTCTGCCTTGAAAAAACCAATGATGCCCGGAGCTATTACGTGGTCATGCTTCACACCAAGGGTGGAGCCATTATCGGCGAGCTCAGTAGCAGAAGGCCCACCATCGAAGTTGTCGTGGGTGACTGCCAACTGAATGTTGCCGTACACGGTCGGCATGGAATTCATTTTAGCGGCCATCTCCGACGCGGACAGGGTGCTCTGGGCAGCAGCTGCGCCGGAGAAAGAGATAGCAGCGATAGCCGATGCAATGAGTGTTTTTTTCATGTTGTATGTCCTTTTGCGAGTTATGTCAGGTTTTAACAACGGGTAAGTCCCGATTTTTGTGAGGCGCCCCAGAACAACTGGATGGCTCCGATCTTATTGCTACCGTGCGTCAGATTTATGACATGTCGGCAACTTTTCTTATTATTGAGACCCGAATTTAATCAGATCTATATAGTTCAGCTACTTACAGAGTTATCTTAAAGCACTGGATGATGACACTGTTTTAATACAACACCACCTGTTTTGCAAATATTTAATGTTTCATTTTTAGTTCGTTTGGCATTAAGGGCGCATACTCTTATTCTTGGAACCTCTTACCTACACCCTGAAAGCCGGGATCCGCGCACAATCCTGCCTGGCTGAAGTTGCATTTCGTTCAGCACCGCCTTTCAGATGTTGAGAGCATAAAGGTAACCGGTCCGTCATTGATCAGGCTCACCTTCATGTCGGCGCCGAAACGTCCTTCCATAACCCTTTCCGCACCCATTTCAGTCCGTGCGAGACCCAGGAATTCGGCGTAGAGTTTTTTTGCAATCTCCGGGCTGCCCGCACGGGAAAAGCCGGGGCGAGTGCCGGAGGAGGTATCTGCAGCGAGTGTAAACTGGGGAACGACAAGAAGAGCATGACCGGCATCAAGTACACTTAGGTTCATACGGCCCGCTTCGTCGGAAAAAATTCGATAATTGAGAATTTTTCGGCACAGTTCCTTTGCCTCATCCTGCCGATCTCCCTGCTCTACGCCAAGTAATAACAGAATGCCTGCGCCTATCCGTGAGACCTCACGCCCGTCGACTTCAACGCTTGCTTCTGACACCCGTTGGACAAGACCTTTCATCCGGTATTCTGATCGCTCCGGCCAAATGAGAATTAAAATCAAGTAGGAGTGTATCCATGCAGCCAGGTTCCCGCAACCCTTTCACGCTATAAGACTTCAGCCCGCATTTTTCACCGTTTTCGCCACCACCTCATCGACACCGCGTATGAGCGCATCCACAATAGCGGGCTCGGAGGCCGAGTGTCCCGCATCGCGGATAATTCGCAAATCTGCTTCCGGCCAGGCCTTGCTGAGCGCAAAAGCATTATCCAGCGGGCAAATCATGTCGTAGCGTCCATGCACAATGAGGCCGGGAATATCCCGAAGCTTGTAGGCATCCCTGATAATCTGATCATGCTCGAGAAACGAAGAGTTCATGAAGTAGTGGCACTCGATACGGGCCAATGCGATTGCAACATGAGGATGACCAAAATGCTCAACAACCTGGGGGTTTGGGTGCAGAGTCGCACACCGACCTTCCCAGGTCGACCAGGCTTTTGCCGCCTGAATCTGCTCCAACTCGTTTTTACTGGTCAACCTGCGATAGTAGGCACTCACCATATCCCCGCGCTCACTCTCGGGTATCTGCGCCTCAAACTCCCGCCAGTAATCCGGGAATACACGGCTTGCACCCTCCTGATAAAACCAGGCGATATCTCGCGGGCGACATAGAAAAATACCCCTGAGAACAAGCCCCAACACTCTCTCGGTGTGCGTTTGGGCGTAGACCAGGCTGAGAGTCGACCCCCAACTCCCGCCGAATAATAACCAACGCTCTATGCCCAGAAACATGCGTATGGCTTCCATATCCTGAATCAGCTTGTCAGTACTGTTCCCTTCCAGTTCCGCCAAGGGCGTGGAGCGGCCAGCACCGCGCTGATCCATCAGAATAATCCGGAAGCGCTCAGCATCAAAAAAACGGCGATGATAATCCTCGCACCCTGCCCCGGGGCCACCATGAACGAAAAGCACAGGCATACCGTCAGGGTTTCCACTCTCTTCGATATACAACTCATGAGGCGCATCAACCGCCAGCCGGTGGCTGGCGTAGGGTTTGATGTCCGGGTACAAATTGAGCATGGGCCAGTCCGCCGATCAGGTGAGTTTCGATAGCATTGTAGCGGAGTTGAATGGCCGGTGGGCGAGCTTTACGAAAAGCACAAACACAAAAAAGGCCGGAGCTGTTACCAGCGCCGGCCTGATTCAATACGTCTTCGTTATTTTTTGCTCGCGCGCTTACGTTCGTTCTCGGTAAGGTGCTTCTTGCGCAGGCGAATCGACTTGGGCGTCACTTCAACCAGCTCGTCGTCGTCGATGAATTCCAACGCCTGCTCAAGAGTGAACTTGATCGGCGGCACCAGAGCAATGACCTCATCCTTGCCGGACGCACGCATGTTATCGAGCTTTTTGCCTTTGGTCGGGTTGATCACCAGATCGTTGTCGCGGCTGTGAATACCACAAAGCTGGCCCTCGTATACTTCCTGACCAGGATCGAGGAAGAGCTTGCCACGGCTCTGAAGCGTTTCCAGAGAGTAGGTCAACGCTGTGCCCTTCGCCATGGAGACCAGAACACCGTTCTGGCGACTGGTGACATCGCCCACCTTGATCGGCCCGTAATGGCTGAAGGTAGAGGTAAGAATACCGGTGCCCGATGTCATGGTCAGGAAGCTGTTGCGGAAACCGATCAAACCGCGCGCAGGAATGGTGTACTCAAGACGCATGCGGCCTTTACCATCCGGCACCATATTGGTCAGGTCACCTTTGCGCAGGCCCATTTGCTCCATCAAAGGGCCCTGATGCTGCTCTTCAATGTCGACAATAACGTTCTCGTACGGCTCTTGTTTCTCGCCGTCCACTTCCCTGATCACCACTTCCGGGCGACCGACCGCCAGCTCGAAGTTCTCGCGACGCATATTTTCGATCAGCACCGACAGATGCAGTTCTCCGCGACCGGAAACCTTGAACTTGTCCATGGTTTCGCCTTCTTCAACCCGCAAAGCGACGTTGTGCAAAAGCTCTTTCTCCAGACGCTCCTTGATGTTGCGACTGGTGACGAATTTGCCCTCTTTACCACAGAAGGGCGAATCGTTGACCTGAAAGGTCATGGACACCGTGGGCTCATCAACTGTTAGCGGCGGCAAGGCCTCTACGTTGTTCATATCACACAGGGTGTCGGAGATATGCAGCTCATCCAGACCGCTGATGCAGATGATATCGCCAGCCTGAGCTTCGTTTACTTCAACCCGATGCAGGCCGGAGTGGCCCATGATTTTCAGGATACGGCCCTGGCGCTTCTTGCCATCGGCACCAATAGCAACCACCGGGGTATTGGTTTTTACCTTACCGCGGGCGATACGGCCGATACCGATTACGCCCAAAAAGCTGCTGTAATCCAACTGCGAGATCTGCATCTGGAAAGGGCCATCCATATCCACTGACGGCGCAGGCACGTGATCGACAATCGACTGGAATACAGCGTCCATGTTGTCGCTCAGGTCTTCATGGTCCAAACCGGCAATACCGTTCAGCGCGCTGGCGTAAACAATGGGGAAGTCCAACTGCTCGTCGGTGGCCCCCAGGCTGTCAAAAAGATCGAAAACCTGATCTACGACCCAGTCCGGACGGGCGCCCGGACGGTCGATTTTGTTGACCACAACGATTGGGCGCAATCCGGCCGCGAACGCTTTCTGGGTAACAAAACGAGTCTGTGGCATTGGCCCGTCAATAGAGTCGACCACCAGCAGCACGCAGTCCACCATGCTCATTACTCGCTCGACTTCACCACCAAAATCCGCGTGGCCCGGGGTGTCTACGATATTAATATCGTAGCCGTTCCACTTCAGTGCGGTGTTTTTGGCCAGAATGGTAATCCCACGCTCTTTTTCCTGGTCGTTGGAGTCCATGACGCGCTCATTCTCGAGCTCTTTGCGATCCAGCGTGCCAGACAGGCGCAACAGCTTGTCTACGAGGGTGGTCTTACCATGGTCAACGTGAGCGATAATGGCGATATTACGAAGTTTCTCAATCACAAAATTATTCCTGCGGCATGCACTCAATGACCTGAGAAGGTCGTTTGCAGGCATTGCCCACACATATTGTCTCAGATCCGTAAAATGAACTCATCCACCGAGGCCTGACGGCCCGGCGCCTCACATGCAGCATCCGGATACGACTCCAGGCTCATGCGGAGAAAATGAAGCGGCGCGCAGTATATCGAAAACCCCGCACCGTTTATATGTAGAAGAACGCCTATTTCTTAATCAATTTCGTTTGTTAATTATTGCGCACCAAATTGGTGCAATATCGCAAGCACTACTTATGTTAGCGCGCCCTTATGGTGCACGCCCTCTTAGTCGAGGCCGGTTAACCATCCGGGTTCATCCACATACGCCGGCTGGATACATGGCATTCGGCCATAAAACCACTGTTACATCGCATCCAGTCAAAACTGGCAAGCACCTTGCTTTAATCACCCCCATCAGGTTTTCCGAGCATCTGTAAATCCGAAATGTGAAGGTAAGAATCAACAGCTTTTGCTAAGCTGCGCAAACCTGAACAACAATCCGGAATTCAGCCCCTCAGAGCAATCCGGGACATGATCACGAATACACCCGCGGTGCGGGATTACTTACGGAGCATGCACAATGTCCAAGACAGTTGATTTGATTAAAGAACACGAAGTCAAGTGGGTTGATATGCGCTTCACCGACAGCCGGGGCAAAGAGCAGCACGTCACCATTCCGGCAACTGAGGTCAACGAAGACTTCTTCGCCGAAGGCAAGATGTTTGACGGCTCCTCCATCGCGGGCTGGAAAGGCATTAATGAATCCGACATGATCCTGATGCCGGACGACAGCAGCTCCGTTCTTGACCCGTTTACCGAAGAAAGCACCATCAACGTTACCTGCGACATTGTTGAGCCTTCTACCATGCAGGGCTATGAGCGGGATCCACGCTCCGTTGCCCGCCGGGCCGAGGAGTATCTGAAATCTACCGGCATCGCAGATGGCGCTCTGTTTGGCCCTGAGCCCGAGTTTTTCGTCTTCGATTCTGCAAAATGGAAAACCGACATGCAGGGCTCCATGTATTCGCTTCACTCAGAAGAAGCGGCATGGGTTTCCGGTGACGACTTTGATAACAACAACATTGGCCACCGCCCGGGTGTTAAAGGCGGCTACTTCCCTGTGCCTCCAGTGGACAGCCTGCACGATCTGCGAGGCGCTATGTGCGCCGCCATGGAGTCCATGGGCCTGGTTATTGAAGTACACCACCACGAAGTGGGCACGGCAGGCCAGTGCGAAATCGGCGTTGGCGCCAACACGCTGACCAAAAAAGCCGACGAGGTGCAGATCCTGAAATACTGCGTGCACAATGTGGCCCACGCCTACGGCAAAACCGCCACATTTATGCCCAAGCCAGTGGTCGGCGATAACGGTTCCGGCATGCATGTGCACATGAGCCTTAACAAAGACGGCAAAAACCTGTTTGCGGGCGACAGCTATGCCGGCCTGAGTGAAATGGCGCTGTTCTACGTGGGCGGCATCATCAAGCACGCCAAGGCTCTCAACGCGTTCACCAACCCGGCTACAAACAGCTACAAGCGCCTGGTTCCGCACTATGAAGCACCGGTTATGCTGGCTTATTCTGCGCGCAACCGCTCCGCCTCAATCCGCATACCGTATGTCACCAGCCCGAAAGCACGCCGAGTGGAAGTGCGCTTCCCTGACCCGGCTGCCAACCCATACCTGGCGTTTTCTGCGTTGATGATGGCTGGCCTCGATGGCATCCAGAACAAGATTCACCCGGGCGACGCCATGGACAAGGATCTGTATGACCTGCCTAAAGAAGAAGCCCTGAGCATTCCGAAAGTGGCTGAAACCCTGCAGGAAGCTCTGGACTGCCTGAAAGAAGACCATGAGTTCCTGACCCGTGGCGGCGTATTTACTGAAGATATGATCCAGGGCTACATCGATCTGAAGCGTGGCGAAGTTGAGCGCATCAACATGACCACCCATCCGGTTGAGTTCGAACTGTACTATTCTTGCTAAAACCGCCTCGGCGGTTCCTGCTTAAGCTGCCTTGGCGGTGACTGGCAGCTTCAAAAGCCTCGCTCTGAAACAGCGGGGCTTTTTTTGTGATCGTCCGCACACTTCCACCGCCCTTAACGATATGTAACCAACATCTCCCTCTGCTACATTGAAAAGGCCTGTCCGGCCATTGATAATCAATACAAACACTACACAGGTTGTGATTATGAACCCGAGGCTTGGAATCACCGCAGGGCTGTTGCTCCTGCTCGCAGGGCCCGTGGCCGCAGAGGTCTACCGCAATGTAGATGCTCAGGGCAATGTAACCTTCTCCGACGAACCTTCGAAAGGCTCAGAAGCGATCAAGGTAAAGCCGGTTACAACCATTACCCTGCCCAAACCACAAAACGTCAGGGAAACCGACAAACTCCGGGAAGAGGTGAAGCGGGAAGGCTCAATCTACGAGAGCGTATCGTTCTCCTACCCTGAAGATGAACAGGCATTCTACAGCGGCAGTGGCGACGTGCGTTTTGAAATGCGCAGCACACCCGGCCTTGAACCTGATCACAGATACGAAGTGACGCTCGACGGCCAGCCAGTTGGCCAGAGCTCTTCCGGTACGATTACCGTAAGCAATGTGTTCCGGGGCACACACGAGGCAGGCATCCACATTGTGGACCAGAATGGTGTGCAGATTAAAACCGGCAGCCCGATTCGTTTTACGGTCCACCGCCCCTCCATTCAAAACTGACATTGCCCGATCGCACTAAATTGGTGCACTAGCACCGATATTGTGCGAAGCTCAGGGCAACAACGGAGCAATGCGCTCAGGCTGCCCACTATCTTCTCAACTGGCCCACCCTGAAATAACGCGCCTCCCACATACTTCTCACCGGGCTATCCAAGCAAGTCACTCGCATTTCGAAACTGGTTCAGTTCTTGCTGATTCCTTTTGGAGCGGTTGAGCAAGGTGCCGTGAACGATGGCAAGATTCCACCCCGCTCCTCCGGCATGAAACCAACAGGAAGCACGCATGGCAAACTCATCAGCCGACGCAAACAGGTACAAGAGCATGCTGGACAACCTCACGACAGCAGTTCTTGTGCTGGAAAGCGATCTGATAATCCGCTATCTGAATCCAGCCGCAGAAAGCCTGTTTGAAACCAGCATGACCCGCAGCTCAGGGCTGCATCTGCGCGACATCCTTCTTGATGCCGAGAGCACCTTCAACACCCTGCGTGTTGCCGCTGAATCCGGCCAGTCCTACACCCGCAGGGAAACGGAGTTCCTTCTTGCCAGCGGCTCACAAAGAATTGTGGACTACTCCGTTTCGCCCCTTGACCACAGCTCTGCTGCACTGCTGGTGGAGGTACAGCCTCGGGATCGTCTACTACGGATAAGCCGGGAAGAGGACCTGATCTCCCAGCAGGAAACCACCCGGATCCTGGTACGTGGCATGGCTCACGAGATAAAGAATCCGCTTGGAGGCATTCGCGGAGCCGCTCAATTGCTTGACCGGGAACTATCCAGCGCGGACCAGCGCGAATATACCCGGGTCATCATTGAAGAAGCCGATCGCTTGCGCAATCTTGTTGACCGCATGCTCGGCCCTAACAAGGCGCTGAAGCCGGCGTCTGTAAATATTCATGAAATCCTTGAACGGGTGCGAACCCTGCTGGAAGCGGAATGCAAAGGCAGAGTGCTGTTCCAACGGGACTACGACCCCAGCCTGCCTGAATTTTCGGGTGATAAGGAACAGCTAATTCAGGCTTTTCTCAACATTGCCCGCAATGCGATGGAGGCTGCCTTTGAAAGCGAGGCCGCCCATCCGGACAGCCAGAAAACACCCACCATTACGTTTCGCACCCGGGCCCTGCGGCAAGTCACTATCGGCCCCAATTGCCATCGACTTGTATGCCGAATAGACATCATCGACAACGGCCCGGGAATTGCCCCGGAGCTGCGCCAGAATATTTTCTACCCGATGATCAGTGGCCGTGCCAATGGCACCGGGCTCGGACTCTCCATTACTCAGAGTATCATCAGCCAACACCATGGGCTGGTTGAGTGCGAGAGTGAGCCCGGCCAGACAGACTTCATCATTTTCCTGCCCCTGGAGCGCACTATATGAGCCAAAAATCCGCCAACATCTGGATCGTCGACGACGATCGCAGCATACGCTGGGTGCTTGAACGCGCCTTGAGCCAAGCTGGCATGCAGACCACAGCGTTCGAGAGCGGTGAAAATATTATGAGGCGACTGGAACGCGAGCAGCCCGACGCCATCATCAGTGATATTCGCATGCCCGGAGTAGATGGCATCACCCTGTTGTCACATATTGTTGAAGCTCACCCTGACGTGCCCGTCATTATCATGACCGCCCATTCTGACCTTGAGAGCGCCGTTACCAGTTATCAGACTGGTGCTTTTGAGTATCTTCCGAAACCGTTCGATGTAGACGATGCGGTTGCCCTGGCGAAACGGGCTGTCGCACACAGCCACGAAAAACGCGCCGCCTCTACGCCGCACGTAGAGGCCATCCAACACAGCACCGAGATCATCGGTGAAGCTCCCGCCATGCAGGAAGTTTTCCGTGCTATTGGCCGACTCTCCCATTCCAACATCACGGTATTGATCAACGGCGAGAGCGGAACAGGGAAGGAACTGGTTGCCCAGGCGCTGCACAACCACAGCCCCCGGGCACGGCATCCGTTTATAGCCCTCAATATGGCGGCCATACCGCGGGACCTTATAGAGTCGGAACTCTTCGGCCATGAAAAAGGCGCATTTACAGGAGCTACTGCAGTGCGCCAGGGCCGGTTTGAACAAGCCAACGGTGGCACCCTGTTTCTGGATGAAATCGGTGATATGCCAGCAGATACCCAGACCCGGCTGTTGCGAGTCCTGGCCGATGGCGAATTCTATCGCGTCGGCGGCGCCACACCCATCAAGGTTGATGTCCGTATCATCGCAGCCACGCACCAAAACCTGGAGAAGCTTGTTCAGTCAGGTTCGTTCCGGGAGGACCTTTTCCATCGACTGAACGTTATTCGCGTGCACCTGCCAAAACTGGCCGAGCGCTCCGAAGACATTCCCCGGTTAATGCAGCACTTTCTGCAACGAGCCGCCACAGAGCTGGCTGTAGAGCCCAAGATCCTGCGCCCAGATGCAGAAAGCTATCTCACAACCCTGCCCTGGCCCGGCAACGTACGCCAGCTTGAGAACACTTGCCGATGGCTCACAGTCATGGCCAGCGGCCGAGAGATTCATATCGATGACCTGCCCCCTGAGTTGCTGCACCAGATTGAAGCTCACACCACAGGAATAACATGGCAGGAAGGGCTTAAAAACTGGGCCGATCAAGAATTAAAAAGAGGAGAAAAGGCAATTCTTGGGTCGGCCCTGCCAGAATTTGAAAAAATCATGATTGAGACCGCTCTGAAGCACACCGGGGGGCGCCGCCGGGATGCATCGGTTCTTCTTGGCTGGGGGAGGAACACTCTTACGCGCAAAATTAATGAACTGGGTATGGATAGCATTGAGGAAGAATGAACTTGAGACGGAAACAGACCTAAAAAAACGGCTGCCTAAGCAGCCGTTTTTTTAGGTAAAGTAAAACTACCGGAAGTTAGAACGGGATATCGTCATCAAAATCATCAACCGGCTCAGGCATGCTGTTGCCCTGTGACGGCTGGTTTTGGCTCTGATTCTGGTTATAACCACCCGACTGTGCAGGCGGCGGATTATTCTGAGGCTGCGCTGCTGGCGCTGATTGCTGGGGACGCCCGGCCGGCGCACCTTGGCTCATTCCACCTTCACTGCCACGACTATCCAGCATCTGCATCTGGCCATTAATGTCGACAACCACCTCAGTGGTGTAAACGTCCTGGCCTTCTTTGTTCTGCCATTTACGCGTCTGTAGCTTTCCCTCAATATAGACTTTGGAGCCTTTACGCAGGTACTGACCAGCAATCTCCGCAATCTTTCCAAACATGACAATCCGGTGCCATTCGGTTTTTGGAACCAGTTGGCCGGTCTGGCGATCCTTGTAGCTCTCATCGGTAGCAAGCGTCAGATTCACCACGGCGTTGCCGTTCGGGGTGTAACGGGTATCCGGATCCTGTCCGAGATTCCCGATAAGAATAACTTTGTTTACGCCTCTTGCCATGTTCTGCTCCTGATTCTGTTTTCAGGGACACCCGCCTTCCTTGCGAGCCTCCGGATTTCAAGAACTGCTACCCTGCCGGACGAATGGAAAGTCCGCAAGTAACGCCTCATCAAAATACTGTCGATCCACCTTGAGATAGGCGGTGGCAGCGTTTTCAACTATGACTACATCCTGCACACCCGGTAAGCTGCGCAGACTGCCATCAACATCGTCGTACTGGTCGCTGACCATATCCCGCAACTGTACCACGAAACCTGAAGAGTGGCCCGGCACAGGCATGGTCAGGGCGACCAGTAACCATAGCCCGAGAACACTCACCATAAACCAGACAACACCTTCAATTCCAACCTGCTGCAACAGGTACCCGCCAAAGGCGCCGCCCAGGAAGGCACCCATGAACTGAGAGGTAGAATAAACCCCCATAGCCGTTCCCTTGCTGGCCGCCGGTGCCTCTTTGCTGAGCAGGGATGGGAGGCTGGCTTCCAGCAGATTGAATGCCATAAAAAAGAAAAACATCATGACCCAAGCGAAGACAAGGCTTGAAGACACTTCCGAAAGCCCCGCTGTCGCCAAGGCAAGCAGGGCAATTGCACCACAGAGCACTGGTTTCATCATACGTTTTTTCTCGCCAATAATGATAAAGGGCACCATGGCAAAAAATGAGGTAATCATCACACTCAGATAAAACCACCAATGTGAAGCGCTGGCCAGCCCAAGCTGATTCTGCAGAACCGATGGAAACACCAGAAACAACGAAGTCAGCACCAGGTGCAGTGCGAAAATACCGAAATCCAGTCGCAACAACCGCTTTTCAGACAGAACTCTTCCGAGCATGGCTTTTGCAGGGTGAGTGTCGGCACTGATTTTATGTTGGTGCGGCGTAGGCACCACACGGCTGACGATGAACAGGGCTATCATGGCCAACACGGCAGTGGCATAGAAAATCCCGGACAGTCCCCATACCGAACCCAGCAGTGGCCCGAGCACCAACGAGACGGAGAAGGAAAGCCCGATAGAGATACCGACCGTCGCCATGGCTTTGGTTCGTTCTTCTTCCCGGGTAAGATCACTGAGCAGCGCCATGAGCACACTGGCAATAGCGCCCGCTCCCTGAAGAATCCGACCCGCGATAACAACGTATATTGAATCGGCGGAACCTGCCAGTATGCTGCCCGCAGCAAACACAACCAGGCCGATATAGATCATGCGTTTGCGGCCAACACGATCTGAAAGCAGGCCAAAAGGGATCTGCAACAGGGCCTGGCTCAGGCCGTAGGCGCCAATGGCGAAGCCGAGCAGTGCCGGAGTGGCACCTTCAAGGCCATCACCCAGCAACATGAATACAGGCATGATCATGAATAGCCCGAGCATGCGTATGGCATAAACAGACGCCAGCGCAAATACGGAGCGTTTTTCCAGCGTATTCATGGCAGTTGGCTCCTCTCCCGGGGCTTAAAGCGTAACATTGCGAAAGAACATATCTTCCGCAGAGCGGCGCATTGTAACAGAAGGTTCTCCGGCGGGGGACAGGTACAACTTGATAGGCATTTTCGCCGCGGCCGGCGTAACGCGGTATAATTTCCGTTTTTTCTCCAAGCGAGGTGTTATGGATCATATCCAGATCAAAGGGGCACGGACCCACAACCTGAAGAACATCGACCTGGATATCCCAAGGGACAAATTGATCGTCATAACCGGGTTATCCGGCTCAGGCAAATCGTCCCTGGCATTTGATACGCTTTATGCCGAAGGTCAGAGGCGCTATGTGGAATCCTTGTCCACCTACGCTCGCCAGTTCCTCTCAATGATGGAAAAGCCCGATGTAGACCACATCGAAGGCCTGTCCCCTGCCATCTCTATCGAGCAGAAATCAACATCGCACAACCCGCGCTCGACCGTTGGCACCATCACCGAAATCTACGATTACCTTCGACTGATGTTTGCTCGCGCAGGCGAACCTCGATGCCCGGATCACGGACAGCCGCTGGAGGCACAAACCGTCAGCCAGATGGTTGATCAGGTGCTGGCGATGCCGGAAGACAGCAAGCTGATGATCCTTGCTCCAGTTATCCGGGATCGCAAAGGTGAACACCTGCAAGTCGTAGAAACCATGCGCAGCCAGGGCTTTATCCGACTGCGCGTCGACGGTGTCGTTTACGACATCGATGATGTCCCGGCGCTCGACAAAAAGCGCAAGCATCAGATTGATGTTGTCGTCGACCGATTCAAGGTAAAACCCGGTCTGGAACAGCGACTGGCCGAAAGTTTTGAGACTGCGCTTGGGCTTGCCGACGGCATAGCGCTTGTCGCACCGATGGATGTAGAGACGGAGAGCGAAAACCAAGAGCAGACCTTTTCTGCAAAATACGCCTGCACTCAGTGCGGTTACGCGTTGAGCGAGCTAGAACCCAAGCTGTTTTCCTTCAACAACCCTGCCGGGGCCTGCCCCACCTGCGATGGCCTTGGCGTTAAGCAGTTTTTTGATGCTGGAAAAATTGTGCAGCACCCCGAAGCCACGCTTGCTGCTGGTGCCATCAAAGGCTGGGATAGACGAGCGGTTTATTACTTCCAATTGCTTGGCAGCGTCGCCGAGCACTATGGCATCGATCTGGAAACGCCCTGGGAAGAGCTACCCGAGGACTTTCGAACATTGCTTCTGTTCGGATCCGGCTCTGAAGAGATTCCGTTTCGCTACGTAAATTCTCGCGGCCATATCATGGAGAAGGCGCATTCATTCGAGGGCATTATTCCAAACCTTGAACGCCGTTACCGGGAAACCGACTCCCAAAGCATGCGCGAAGAACTGGCTCGCAACCTCAGCACCCAACCCTGCAAAGAGTGCAAAGGCTCCCGACTTCGACGCAGTGCCCGCCACGTTTTTATTGAAGAACGCAATATTTCCGACATCACACGCCTTCCAATCGGCGAAGCCTATTCCTACTTTGATGCACTTGCGCTTTCCGGACGCAAAGGCGAGATTGCTGAAAAAATTACCAAGGAAGTCCGGCAGCGACTCCAGTTTCTTGTGAACGTGGGCCTCGAGTATTTAACACTGGAGCGCAGTGCTGACACCCTGTCTGGTGGAGAAGCACAGCGTATCAGGCTCGCCAGCCAGATCGGCGCAGGTCTCGTGGGTGTGATGTACATTCTGGACGAGCCCTCCATCGGGCTTCATCAGCGAGACAACGACCGCCTGCTAAGCACCCTCACCCACCTGCGTGATCTGGGCAATACCGTCATCGTTGTCGAGCACGATGAAGACGCCATTCGAGCGGCTGACCATGTTATCGATATCGGCCCGGGTGCCGGAGTACATGGCGGCCAGATCATTGCTCAGGGCACACCCGCCCAGATTCTGGAAAACCCGGATTCGCTGACCGGCCAGTATCTCAGCGGAGCAAAAGAAATAGCCATTCCCGAAACCCGACATAAGGGCATCGGCGAAACCCTCTCGCTGACCGGTGCCACCGGTAACAACTTGCAAGATGTCACACTCACCTTGCCCCTGGGCATTATGACCTGCGTGACCGGAGTTTCTGGCTCCGGCAAGTCCACCCTGATAAACAGTACTCTTTATCCGGTCGCCGCCGCCAAGCTCAATAAGGCGACCAGCCTTAGCGCCTCAGCCTACAAGGGACTGACAGGCCTCGACCAGTTGGACAAAGTGATCGACATCGATCAAAGCCCTATCGGACGCACACCTCGCTCCAATCCGGCCACGTACACCGGCCTGTTCACCCCCATCCGTGAACTGTTTGCAGGCACTCAGGAGGCTCGTTCAAGAGGCTACAAGCCAGGACGCTTCTCTTTTAACGTCAAAGGCGGGCGCTGTGAAGCCTGCCAGGGCGACGGCATGATCAAGGTGGAAATGCATTTCCTCCCGGATGTGTACGTTCCCTGCGATGTATGCAAAGCCAAGCGCTATAATCGAGAGACACTCGAGGTGCGCTACAAAGGCAAAAATATCAATGAAGTGTTGAGCATGACCGTTGAGGAAGGACGGGAGTTTTTTGATGCCGTTCCGTTTCTTGCCAGAAAACTGCAAACACTCATCGATGTAGGCCTTTCCTACATCCGACTCGGGCAGAGCGCAGTGACGCTTTCTGGAGGTGAGGCCCAGCGCGTAAAGCTCGCCAAAGAGCTCTCCAAGCGGGATACCGGCAAAACCCTGTATATTCTCGACGAACCAACAACCGGTTTGCACTTCTATGACATTCAGCAACTACTGAATGTGCTGCAACGCCTGAGGGATCACGGCAACACCATTGTTGTCATCGAGCATAATCTGGACGTCATCAAAACCGCAGACTGGATTATCGACCTGGGACCAGAAGGTGGATCCGGCGGGGGCCGGATCATTGCAGAAGGCACGCCTGAAGAGGTTTCAGAGAATCCGGCATCGCACACAGGACGCTACTTAAAGCCACTGCTAAATAAATAGAACGGATATATCCCAAAAGCCTGGAAGGGCTGGGGTGGTGACACTTTTCAAACTGAAAAAATGTCTGAGCAAAGCGAGTTGTTTTTCAGTTTGAAAAGTGTCACCACCTCTGGCCCAACTCATACTGTGGCAAGCTACAGAGGTCCCTCTCAAACCCCAGACACAAAAAAACCGGACACCTCGCGGAATCCGGTTTTTGAGACTAGCCAACGATTTTACTCGTCGCCTTCGTCCACTTCTTCCGCTTCGATGTCCAACGGACGACCTACCAGCTCTACGAATGCCATAGGGGCATTGTCGCCGGCGCGGAAGCCACACTTCAGAATACGAAGGTAACCACCCGGACGCTCGTTGTAACGGGGACCAAGCTCATTGAACAGCTTGGCAACCGCAGCGTCGTCGCGCAGGCGAGAAAACGCCAGACGACGATTCGCAACCGAATCTTTCTTGGCGAGCGTGATCAAAGGCTCCGCTACCCGACGAAGCTCTTTGGCTTTCGGCAGCGTTGTTTTAATCAGCTCATGACCAACCAGTGACGCAGTCATGTTACGAAACATGGCCTTGCGATGCGCACTGGTCCTGCTGAACTTACGACCACTCTTACGATGACGCATTGCTCTGATTCCTTACCTTAAACTAATCGGCAATCAACCGCCCAGAACCCGGTCGTCGCCACGAAGGCTAGCCGGCGGCCAGTTATCAAGACGCATACCCAGAGACAAACCACGGGACGCCAAAACGTCCTTGATCTCGGTGAGCGACTTCTTACCAAGGTTAGGCGTCTTCAACAGCTCAACTTCTGTGCGCTGGATAAGATCGCCGATGTAGTAAATATTTTCGGCCTTCAAGCAGTTAGCTGAACGCACTGTCAGCTCAAGATCATCGACCGGGCGCAGCAGAATCGGATCAATTTCTTCCTCTTCTTCGACACGCTCTGGCTCTTTTTCATGATCAAAGTCGACAAATACCGCCAGTTGCTGCTGGAGAATCGTGGCCGCCCGGCGAATTGCTTCTTCCGGATCGATGGTGCCATTGGTCTCCAGATCAATAACCAGCTTGTCCAGATCGGTGCGCTGTTCTACCCGTGCACTTTCCACGGAATAAGCTACGCGGCGAACCGGGCTGAAGGTTGCATCCAGTTGCAGGCGTCCGATGGCGCGGGTCTCATCTTCATCAAGACCACGCTGATCCGCAGGCTCATAGCCCCGACCGCGCGCCACCCGAAGACGCATGCTCACTTCACCATTTTCACTCAGGTGACAGATCACATGATCCGGATTGGAGATCTCAACATCATGATCCAGCTTGATATCACCGGCTGTAACGACGCCCGGGCCTTTTTTGCTGAGCGTGAGCTCAGTATCGTCCCGACCGTTCATCTTTACCGCAACGCCCTTGAGATTCAACAGAATCTCAATCACGTCTTCCTGAACACCCTCGATTGCGCTGTACTCGTGCAAGACACCGTCAATCTGCACTTCAGTAACGGCGCAGCCCGGCATCGAAGACAAGAGAATTCGGCGCAACGCGCTTCCTAAAGTGTGGCCAAAACCCCTTTCCAGGGGTTCAAGCGTAACCTTGGCGCGAGTCGCACCCGATTCCTTCACGTCAATGGTACGAGGTGTCAATAACTCTTGTACTGAACGCTGCATAGACGCCCCTATCTACTATCGTTGCTAACCGGGCTTTACTTGGAGTAAAGCTCGACGATGAGGTTCTCGTTGATGTCGGCCGGCAGTTCAGTACGCTCAGGCACTGACTTGTAAACGCCGGACATCTTGGTGGCGTCGACCTCTACCCAGCTCACCGGCGCACGGCTTGCAGACAGATCCAGAGCGCCTTTAACGCGCAGCTGATTTCTGGCCTTTTCGCGAATGCTCACAACATCACCTGGCTTGACCTTGTAGGAAGGAATATTCACTACCTTGTCATTAACCAGGATCGCCTTGTGAGAGACGAGCTGACGGGACTCGGCACGGGTAGAACCGAAACCCATGCGATATACAACGTTATCGAGGCGTGTCTCGAGGAGTTGCAGCAGGTTTTCACCCGTTGCACCCTTCAGACGGGCAGCCTCTTTGTAGTAGTTGCGAAATTGCTTCTCAAGAACGCCATAAATACGACGAACTTTCTGTTTCTCACGAAGCTGTACGCCATACTCGGACAGACGGCTGCGACGCGCGCCGTGCATACCCGGCGGGGTCTCAATGTTGCACTTTGAATCCAGCGCGCGAACACCGCTCTTTAGAAAAAGATCTGTCCCTTCACGACGAGACAGCTTGCACTTCGGGCCTATATAACGAGCCATATTTCACTGTCTCCTGTGTTAGACGCGGCGCTTTTTGGGCGGACGACAACCGTTATGGGGAATCGGCGTCACATC
>NZ_JBLWYX010000023.1:0-41405 GCF_048266785.1 Marinobacter sp. | reverse complement strand
TACAAACGCGCAAAAAAGGAACCCGGTTGCGGCAACGAAAAGAACGTCTCCCTGGCCTTCGGAAACCTGCTTTCCATATATGCCCGCAACCGGTTTAACCCTCGTCAGGCCTGGGACTGCCTCAAAAAATCCGGCCTTTGGGAGGATCTGTGCGCCTATTACCGAAGGCGAGAAATCTATGAAAACGAACTCTTCCAGCTCGTCCAGGATGGACTCATAAGACGACGACTGCTGACCAAGGTGGCAGCATGATTAAGAAGTTATCTTCCGGGAAATGGCAGGTCGATATCCAGCCAGGCGGAAGAGGGCAGAAGCGCGTCCGGAAATCCTTTGACTCAAAGACAGATGCGCAACGGTTTGAGCGTTGGGTTATGGCTCGTAACGATGCCGGGGAAGAGTGGAGCCCGAAAAAAGATAGACGAACGCTCCTGGAGCTTATCGATCTTTGGTATCTCCACCATGGGCACTCGTTGAAGGACGGGGAGTCCAGAAAGCGAAAGCTGGTAGCCATCTGCGAAAAGCTCGGGTATCCAAGGGCTGCCAAGGTTACATCGGGAGATTTTGCTGCTTACCGGCTTGTCCGTATCCAGGAAGGCATGTCACCAAACACGCTGAACCATGAACAGGCCTACCTGACAGCCGTTTACAACGAACTGATACGCCAGGGGCAATGGAATGGTGAGAACCCTCTGGCAAAGCTCAGGCGGCTAAAGATCGACCAGACGGAACTAGCGTTTCTGGACCAGGATCAAATCAATCTTCTCCTGGATGAATGCAAGGCATCTTCCAATCCATCGGTGTACTACGTAACAATTCTCGCGCTCTCCACGGGGGCCCGTTGGTCAGAAGCGGAAAGCGTAACCCAGGCAAACTTCACCCCCTATAGGGTGACCTACAACGCCACCAAGTCCGGTAAAAGTCGATCGGTCCCGCTTTCCAAAGAGATCTACAGCCAGGTCATCGAGGAGCTGCCGTTCCAATCCTGCTACAGCGCTTTCCGGTCGGCATTGGAAAGAACGGAGATAACTTTACCCAAAGGCCAGTTAACCCACATCTGCCGCCACACCTTCGCCAGTCATTTTGTGATGAATGGTGGTCACATCCTGACTCTCCAGAGAGTCCTTGGGCATTCCGACCTGAAGCTTACTATGAGATATGCCCACCTCGCCCCGGATTTTCTGAGTGAGGTAGTGGAAAAGGGTCCAATTAAAACAATTTCGAAGCTGAGGCAAGTTGTCTGATTGCGTAAGTTATATTATAAAAATACAATAAAAAACAACAAGTTGAATAATATTAGGTGGCGGTGTATGTTGGTGCTTCAAATACACAATGTAGGTGTCTCATGTCAGAATTCAAGAAAATCACGACGGTTGGAGTCAAAGGACGAGTTTGCGAAAAGTACGATGCTAATTCAGACCCAGTGCCTGGATATTTGTTTATCGTTTTCTGGGACGATAAACAGATCGGCGTCGCAACTACTTTCGAAGAGGCGGAGAAAATCGTTTACGCCCATCGTTTGAAGCTAAAAGCCGAGCGCGATCACTCGAATAGACCAAGTCTAAAAATGTGAACATCCTAGCCACCGTTGACGTTCTGTTGACAGTTTTGGTTCGTGATGTAACAGAGGGGTGGTAAGTCATTGAAAAATGGTGGGCCCACCTGGACTCGAACCAGGGACCAAAGGATTATGAGTCCTCTGCTCTAACCAACTGAGCTATAGGCCCGTTCAGCGAACGCTGTCAGGAAGGTGTTTCCTGTGAGGGAAACAAAGCGGGCGCCATTATACCGGGGAGGCGCGGCGCCCGCTACTGTTGTGGTACTTATCCGTTGCCCTGATCGTCAATAAAGCCGCGCAGGTGGTCCGAACGGGACGGGTGACGCAGCTTGCGCAGTGCCTTGGCTTCGATTTGACGAATCCGCTCGCGGGTTACGTCGAACTGTTTGCCGACTTCTTCCAGCGTGTGATCAGTGTTCATTTCGATGCCGAAGCGCATGCGCAGTACTTTGGACTCACGAGCAGTGAGGCCGGCCAATACGGAGCGAGTGGCTTCGCGCAGGCCTTCTGCGGTTGCAGAATCCACTGGCGAGAGCGCTTGGATGTCTTCGATGAAGTCGCCCAAGTGGCTGTCTTCATCGTCACCGATTGGCGTCTCCATGGAGATTGGCTCTTTCGCGATCTTCAGTACCTTGCGAATCTTGTCTTCCGGCATCTCCATGCGCTCGCCCAACTCTTCCGGCGTGGGTTCACGACCCATTTCCTGAAGCATTTGACGGGAAATCCGATTGAGCTTGTTAATGGTTTCAATCATGTGCACCGGAATACGAATGGTGCGCGCCTGGTCCGCAATGGAGCGGGTTATGGCCTGACGAATCCACCAGGTAGCGTAGGTCGAGAACTTGTAGCCTCGACGATATTCAAACTTGTCGACGGCCTTCATCAGGCCGATGTTGCCTTCCTGGATGAGATCCAGGAATTGCAGGCCGCGGTTGGTGTACTTCTTGGCAATAGAAATAACCAGACGCAGGTTGGCCTCAACCATTTCTTTCTTGGCGCGACGGGCTCTTGCCTCACCAATGGATACGCGGCGGTTGATTTCCTTGATGTCGACAACGTCCAGATCCACTTCGGTCTGCACATTTTGTATGCGCTTCTGAAGCCGGATGATTTCATCAATGCGCTCGCCCATTGGCGCAGCGTAGACCTTTTTGCTCTTGATGATTTTTTCGGCCCAGTCCTGATTCGCCTCATTGCCCGGGAAGGATTTGATGAAATCCTTGCGTGGCATTTTGCAGTCACGAACGCAGATCTGGAGTATTGCACGCTCATTCTGTCGCACGAGGTCGTTGGTGGAGCGCACGACGTTAACCAGCTCATCAAAAGCTTTGTTGCCCAGTTTGAAGGGCGCAAAAACCTGACCCAGCTCGTTTAGCGCATGCTGGGTCTTCTTGTCAGCGCGACCGTGCTTTGACAGAGACTCCTCTGCGGTGGCCAGTTTCTCCCTGAGCTGCTCGAAACGCAGACGAGTCTCTTCGGGATCCGGACCGCTCTCGGGTTCTTCTTCCTCTTCGTCTGAATCGTCTTCAGATTCTTCACCTTCCGGCACCTCAGCCTTTTGGGGAGGTTCCGGCATGAAGGGTTCGGCGCCGTCGGGATCAAGAAAACCGGTAACGATATCGGTGATTCGGCCTTCGTTTTCGATGATACGGTCGTAGGCCTGAATAACGGTGCCAACGGTGCCGGGAAAGTGGGCAACCGCTGCCATGACATCACGGATGCCTTCTTCGATGCGTTTGGCGATGACAATTTCGCCTTCACGTGTCAGCAGCTCAACGGTGCCCATCTCACGCATGTACATGCGTACGGGATCCGTTGTGCGGCCGGCATCGGATTCCACGGCGGCGAGAGCAGCAGCAGCTTCAGCGGCTGCTGCTTCGTCGGCTGTGGAATCGCCGTCGGTCATCAGCAGTGTGTCGGCATCCGGTGCCACTTCAGATACCTGAATGCCCATGTCGTTGATCATGCGAATGATGTCTTCGACCTGATCCGGATCGGCAATGTCTTCCGGGAGGTGGTCGTTCACCTCGGCGTAAGTCAGGTAGCCTTGTTCCTTGCCTCTTGCGATGAGGTCTTTCAAACGTGATTTCTGCGAATTGCCTGACATAGACACCCTGTGAACCCGCTTAAATAAAGATAAAATGAAACAGCCATTATAGCTGCCGCTCTAATGCTCTGCCACCGAATGGTTAGATGGTGATCAATGTGCCAAGTTTCAAGTGCTGTTAATCCGGGGTTCCCCCGCTCAGCGCTCTAAGCTCTTGCCGCTCCTCGGCAGTAAGGTTCGCGAAATTGCGTAACAACGTGGCCAGCTTTTGCTGCCTTGCTGCTTCTTCATTCGGGCTCAGCATCTCTCGTGCTGCGGCCAGAGTGCTTTCCCTTGCCGGGATGTGCTCAATGCCGTCAAACAGATGATAGAACCGCTCGCGCGCCCGGCTGTCGAGAGCCAGTGTTGTTATAAGTGCTTTCCGATTCCGGATATCATGTTCCAGAATAAATCCGGCAAAATTCCCGGCCTGAGTGTACTGGCGGGAGTGCTGCGCCAGTTCAGTGACTTCACTCGCCATATCCGGCGCTTCCAGAAGCGCCAGGCACAGAATGCTGTCTTTGCTCAGCTTTACGTCGATACGCTCTTCGGTGACACGATCGCGCCGCTCACCTTTCCAGTTTCCCCGCTGCTGGGGTGGGCGGTTCTGCCACTGAGTACGGCCCCCACACAAGCGCAACATTTCGTGCCACATAGCATCCCGCAGGGTGCTTCTGGGCATCTTGTTCAGCAGCGGCTCGGCTCTGGCTCTGAGCTCGCCCCGGTTTTCCGGTAGCTGAAGATCCAGACCCTCGCTCTGACGGTCAAAAAGATACCGGGAGAACGGCGTCGCGCCATCAATGCGTTTCTGAAACGCTTCTCGGCCTTCCTTGCGTACCAGCGTATCCGGATCTTCGCCCTCCGGGAGCATCAGGAACTGTAAATGCAGCCCGTCTGCCATAAGCTCAAGAGCATTATCCATTGCGCGATCTGCGGCTCGGAAGCCCGCCTGATCGCCGTCAAAGCAGAACACCACATGCCGTACCTGCCTTAACAAGGCGGTCAGACTGTCCTGATTTGTTGCTGTGCCAAGGGTCGCAACGGCGTAATGAATGCCATGCTGGGCCAGGGCAATCACATCCATGTAGCCTTCCACTACGAGCAACTTGTCGAGCTGTTTCAGTACCTGCTTTGCTTCAAAAAGGCCGTATATCTGGCGGCTTTTGTGAAAAACATCCGACTCCGGGGAGTTGATGTATTTGGCCTTGTCTTCGCCGAGCGTCCGCCCGCCGAAAGCTATGGTTTTGCCCCGGCTATTGCGGATCGGGAACATGACCCGGTTACGAAACAGGTCCCGTGGTCGGCCATACTTGTCAGAGACAGTGCCGGTTTCAATCAGCGGCCCCTGTAAATCCTTGCTTGCAGCATCAAACAGGGCTGTGCCTGCTGCCGGCGCATAACCCACCTGATATTGCTGGATAATATTCTCATCCAGGCCCCGCTGTTTCAGATAGTCGCGGGCAAAGGCGCCTTGCTGGCCATGCAGTTCGGACTGGTAGAATCGACTGGCGAAGTCCAGCGCATCTGTCAGCGTTCTCGCCTGCTGGATTTCCTGCTTGGCAGCCTGGTCGTATGGCACTTCCAGCCCGGCCCTGCGCGCCAACTCTTCGACAGCTTCGGTAAAGCCCAGACCCTCAAATTCGCGCACAAAGCTGATGGCATCACCATGAGCGCCACAGCCGAAACAGTGATAGAAGCCTTTGTCCGGCCTTACATTGAATGAGGGCGTTTTTTCATCATGAAACGGACAGCAGGCTTTGTAATTGGCGCCGGCCTTTTTGAGTGTAATGCGCGAGCCGATCAACTCTGCAAGATCTACCCGATCGAGCAGGTCTTCAACGAAGCGTTGGGGGATCAGTCCGCTCATAGAGGCTCCACTTCAGGCCGGCTACATGCCAGGACCAATAGCCAAAAATGCCGCCGAAGCCAAGCCCCGGCGGCATTTTTTGATCGCTCTGTGCAGCCTGTGGCTTTACAGGCAATCAGTGCTTTGCAGTCAAGCGGCGTCTGCTAAAACTCAGTACAAACGCTCAAACTTGCGCTGTTCACGCTGAAGCTTCTTGAGATGACGCTTAACGGCAGCAGCTGCTTTGCGCTTACGAACGGAAGTCGGCTTTTCATAGTGCTCACGACGACGTACTTCCGAGAGTACACCCGCTTTTTCGCAAGAGCGCTTGAAGCGACGCAGTGCTACGTCAAACGGTTCATTCTCTTTCACTTTAACAGCTGGCATTCGACAATCACCTACCTGATAGATTCGGTTTCATTTGGATGCGCATCTGGCAGTGCCAGACCGGCTCGATCCCTGGTCAAATTGGATAAAACGCGACCAGTTCGTAATTTAGGGCGGCAATGATAGCGCCTGGATCGTGGCAAGGTCAATGTTTGTTCGATGAAACTGCCAGTGAGTTTCGGGTTTCTGCTAAAATGCGAACCGTTTATTCATTTACGCCAACCGATATGGCCAGGTTATATGTTGATTCTGGGTATTGAGACCTCCTGTGATGAAACCGGCGTCGCCTTGTTTGACACCGACAAAGGGCTGCTAAGCCATGCGCTGTTCAGCCAGGTTGACATGCATGCCGATTATGGCGGCGTGGTGCCAGAGTTGGCATCCCGTGACCATGTTCGCAAGCTTCTCCCGCTGTGTGACCAGGTTCTCTCCGCGGCGGGTCTTACCCGTAGAGATATTGAGGGTATTGCTTATACGGCAGGGCCGGGCCTGATTGGCGCTCTTATGGTGGGTGGCTCGGTTGCCCATGCCGTGGGGTTTGCCCTCGATATACCGGTGCTTGGCGTGCATCACATGGAAGGCCATCTGCTGGCGCCCATGCTTGAGGACAACCCGCCGGCATTCCCGTTTGTGGCTCTTCTCGTGTCGGGCGGACATACACAACTGGTGCGTGTGGATGGCATCGGCGAATATCAGATGCTCGGTGAATCTGTGGATGATGCCGCCGGCGAGGCGTTCGATAAAACGGCCAAAATGCTGGGGCTGGACTATCCTGGTGGCCCCCGGGTAGCCGCGTTGGCAGAAAAGGGCGTTCCGGGCAGATACCGGTTTCCACGGCCGATGACGGATCGGCCGGGCCTGGATTTCAGTTTCAGTGGTCTGAAAACCTTTACTCTCAATACGGTCAATGCAGAAAAGAAATCAGTTGATGGGCTGAGTGATCAGGTGCGAGCTGATATCGCCCTGGCTTTTGAAACTGCTGCAGTGGAGACCCTTGTGATCAAGTGCCGGCGGGCACTGGAGCAAACAGGCTGCGATCGCTTGGTGATAGCGGGCGGAGTGAGTGCTAACAAGCGGTTACGGGCAGGCTTGGAGAAAATGGCCGAGAAGTTGCGCGCCCATGTGTTTTATGCGCGCCCGGAATTCTGTACCGATAATGGTGCGATGATTGCCTATGCCGGCGCCCAGCGTATGAAAGCGGGGCAGCGCGATGGTGAACGGATTGTGGCTGTGCCCAGGTGGCCGATGAATGAGCTGCCGTCGCTCACCGAGGCGCGGCTGACAGGGCTTGTCGATTGAGCTAGAAGCCAATTTCCCGCCCTTGGGCGAGCCGTATAAGATTATCGCGGTGACGCACGATAATCAGGATCGCCAGTAAGCCGAACATGGGGAGGTTTGCCGGATCGATGAATGCGCTGATGGCTGGGCCGCTTACGATGGCTACCACAGACGCCAGTGCGGAAATCTTCCAGCGCCAGAGTACCAGTAACCATAGTGCAGTCATTATGAGCGTAGTGATCGGCGCCAGGGCAAGGCCTGCACCCAGTGCAGTTGCAACGCCTTTGCCGCCCTTGAACCGGTAGAACACCGGAACCATATGCCCGGTAACGGCACACAAGGCCACAATTGCCTGTACCAAGGGGGATAGCCCTGCGTTGTATGCGAGCCAGACGGGCAGCCAGCCTTTTGCGGCATCCAGGGCCAGAGTTGTCAGAGCAGGGAGCCAGCCACCGGTGCGGTATACGTTGGTTGCGCCCGGATTGCCTGAGCCCTGGGCCCGCGGGTCGGGCAGGGCCCAGAGCCGGCAAACCGGCAGTGCGAACAGCACTGAGCCACCCAGGTAGGCAGCCATACACAGCAGAACAGTTATTGTCGGATCACTCAGGGCCATTTTGCGAGCTCGGAGACAAAGACGTGTCAGGGTAATGTGTGCGAAAATGCCCGCCCTCAATTGGCAGGCCTGTGTGGTTACAGTATCCGCAGTCTGTACGTTATTCAATCAGCAGTGTGCGGGATCGCCCCGGGAGACCCTTTGGCAGACAGTGTAATGATCGAAGGCCTGGTTGTAGAAACCGTAGTGGGTGTATACGACTGGGAGCGCGAAGTGGCCCAGGCACTCGTTGTAGATCTTGAGATGGCGTGGGATAACCGTATTCCAGGCGCGTCTGATGATGTGGCGGACGCACTTGATTATGCTGCCGTAAGCGCGCTGGCTGAGCAGTGCCTGAAAGACCTCAAGCCAAAGCTGCTTGAACACGGTGCTGAGGTTCTGGCGGATAGACTGCAGCGGAAGTTCGGCATTGGCTGGCTTCGTCTTACGCTGCGCAAGCCCGGCGCCGTGCCTGCTGCCCGATCCGTGGGTGTCTGCATTGAAAGATCTGCTTCGAAAGGAGAGCTCGGTGGTAGCTGATCAGGTTCCGGTTTATATCAGTATTGGCAGCAACATCGACAGGGAGCGCAATGTACGTGCGTCTCTGGATGCTTTAGCAGGCTGGTTTGATGAGCTTGAAATCTCCCCGGTATATGAAAGTGAAGCTGTAGGGTTTGACGGCTCGCCATTTCTGAATCTGGTTGTGGGTGTTAAAACCCATCTTTCCGTAGGCGAGCTTTCACAGTACTTCAAACAACTGGAAACAGAAAACGGCCGTCGCCGGGATGCTCCGAAATTCAGCGCAAGAACGTTGGATCTCGACATTCTCACCTATGGAGAGGCGGTGGGCCGAATGGACGGTGTGGAGTTGCCCAGGGGCGAAATTCTCCAGAATGCGTTTGTGCTGCGCCCGCTGGCAGATATTGCTCCGACAGTGAAACACCCTGTGTGCCGGACTAGCTACCTTGAGCTTTGGCAGGCATATAACACCGACCAGAAACTCTGGCCGGTGAACTTCATCTGGCAGGGGCGAACGATTTCACAGGTGGTTTGCTGAGCGAAAAACTGCGATCAAATTATCTGTGGCGCTGTCACTTGCTTCGCTCGATGTGTTCGATCCCAGCAGTCTTGGCAGAATGTTTTCGCCCAGCTTTTTGCCCAGCTCAACGCCCCACTGATCAAACGAATCAACGTCCCAAATGACGCCCTGAACAAAAGTCCGGTGTTCGTAAAGCGCGATCAGCGCGCCGACGGTTTCCGGAGTCACCTTGTTCATCATCAGTGTGTTGCTGGGCTGATTCCCGGGTATCACCTTGTGTGGCGCCAGGCGCTCAATGTCTGTTTCTGCCATGCCGCTGGCTGCCAGCTCGGCCTTGGCTTCTTCAAGCGTTTTTCCGGCCATCATTGCGCGGGATTGGCCCAGACAATTGGCGAACAAGTCCGCATGATGTGTGGCGACCGGGTTATGGGTTTGCAGGGGGATGATGAAGTCGGCCGGAATCAATCGGGTGCCTTGGTGAATTAGCTGGTGGTATGCGTGCTGGCCATTGGCGCCGACACCGCCCCAGATTACGGGGCCTGAATGGTAGTCCAGAGTTTTTCCTTGCTGATTCACCCGTTTACCGCTGCTTTCCATGTCCAGTTGCTGCAGATGATCCGGCAAGCTACGGAGGTAGTGGTCGTAAGGCAGTATGGCGTGTGTTTCCGCGCCCCAGAAATTGCTGTACCAGATACCCAGCATCGCCATGACCACGGGCAGGTTCTTTTCCAGCGGCGCGCCGCGGAAGTGAGTGTCCATGGCGTGGGCTCCGGCGAGCAGTGCCCTGAAGTTGTCCATGCCGATGGTCAGTGCGACAGGTAGGCCAATGGCGGACCAAAGCGAGTAACGCCCACCTACCCAGTCCCACATCGGGAACACGTTTTCCGGATCGATGCCAAAGTCCTGCGCGGCGGCTTTGTTGGCTGTAACGGCCATAAAATGACTGGCAACCGCCTGCTCGTTATTGCTACGCTCCATGAACCAATCCCGGGCGACTTTGCTGTTTTCCAGGGTTTCTCGCGTGCCAAACGATTTTGACTGAACCAGGAATAATGTGGTTTCAGGATTAAGCCTTTCGAGAGCTTCACAGATTTCAGTGCCATCGATGTTGGCCACATAGTGGCAACGAAGGCCGGGTGTCCGGTAAGGCTGCAGTGCCTCGGTCACCAGTTTTGGGCCGAGGAAGGAGCCACCAATGCCAATGCTGACCACATCGGTAAACGCCTTGCCTGTAAAGCCGGTGCGTGACTGGTTTCGCACTTCGTGAACGAAGGTGTCCATACGTGCCAGCGTTGCGGTTACCTCAGCGACCACATCCTGGCCATCGACGGCGATGGTGTCAGTTCCGGGGTTACGCAAAGCCGTGTGCAACGCCGGGCGGTCTTCGGTAACGTTCACCTTTTCCCCGCAAAGCAGGGCGGCCCTGCGCTCTTCCAGCTGGCAATGGCGAGCCAGTGCTATCAGCGCTTCGAGGACGTCGTCTGTAAGCCGGTTTCTGGAGAAGTCGAGAGACAGACCCGCACCATCAATGAAATAACGCCTTGCCCGTTCCGGATCGTCAGCAAAAAGCGCCCTCATGGGGCGGTTTTGCAAGCGCTCCTTCAAGTTCGCCAGTTCTTTCCATTCAGAAGAATTGGTCAGTGCGGGGTGTGGCGAAGTCATCAGAGAGTCCTTTCCTGGTGGATCGACAGCGCCTCAGCGCGTTACTGAGATGTTATCAATCAGCCGGGTGGTGCCAAGAAAAGCGGCTGCCAGAATCGTGATGTCTCTGTCTTCTGGCGTGGCAGGCTTCAGGGTATGGCTGTTTGCAATGTTAAAGTAATCCAGGTGCAGACCGGCTACGCGCAGACTGTCTCCAGCTTCTTGTGCAAGCACCTGAAAATCACTGCGTCCATCGGTAATCTTTGCAGCTGTAGCTTTCAGTATTTGATAAATGGCCGGGGCAATCTGGCGCTCCGCTTCGGAGAGATAACCGTTGCGCGAGCTTTTGGCCAAACCGTCTTCTTCCCGGACGGTTGGCGCGCCGATCACCTCAATCGGCATCATCAGATCTCGCGTCATCTTGCGGATGACCGCCAGTTGCTGGAAATCTTTCTCACCGAACACGGCAAAGTCGGGTTGAATCATGTTGAAAAGAACAGAGACCACCGTCGCGACGCCTTCAAAGTGCCCCGGGCGGCTGACGCCGCAATGCCCATCACTGACCTCCGGCACCACTATGCGGGTGTGCCGGGCAAGGCCCTCCGGATAAACTTCCTCGGCAGTTGGCGCAAAAACCAGTGTGTTTCCGGCGGCGCCGAGCTTCTCCTGATCATCAATCAGGGTGCGGGGGTAGGTATCGAGATCCTCATTGGCACCAAACTGCATCGGGTTAACGAAAATGCTCGTGACCACAATATCGGCTGCTTCGGCCGCTTTGCGAACCAGTGAAATGTGCCCCTCATGCAGGTTGCCCATGGTGGGGACCAGGCCAATGGTTTTTCCTTGCTGGCGGTAACCGCGGAGGATGGCACGCAGTTCTTTTAGTGAATGGACGGTTCTCATGCCTTGAACGTATGCTCCTCAGCGGGGAATGTGCGCTCGCGCACTGCTTTTGAGTAGGCCGCGATGGCGCCCCGAATAGAGCCGTTTTCGGCCAGAAAGTCTTTCACGAAACGCGGTTTGCGCCCCGTGGTAATGCCCAGCATGTCGTGCAGTACCAGAATCTGGCCATCGGTATCAGCGCCTGCTCCAATGCCAATCACAGGCGCTGTGACTGCTTGAGCAATCCGCGCGGCCAGAGGTGCAGGCACGCATTCAAGAAGAATAACGTCAGCACCTGCGGCTACAAGTTCGCAGGCGTGATCTATCATCATGTCCGCTGACTTTTCATCGCGGCCCTGCACTTTGTAGCCGCCAAATTTGTTGACGAATTGAGGCGTCAGGCCAAGGTGAGCGCATACCGGTACGGCCCGTTCAGAAAGCGCGATAATGGTGTCTTTCATCCAGTCAGTGCCTTCCAGCTTCACCATGTGAGCGCCCGCCCGCATGAGTTCAGCAGCATTCTCCAGAGCAGCGTCTACGGTGCCATAACTCATGAAAGGCATGTCGGCCATGATCAGAGAGCCGCGGTTTCCTTTGGCAACACAGCTTACGTGGTACACGATCTGGTCCATGGTGACGGGCAATGTGCTGTCGTGGCCCTGAAGAACCATGCCCAGCGAGTCGCCAATCAGGATGACGTCCACCCCGGCTTCGCTGACAACCTGAGCAAAAGTGGCGTCGTAGGAGGTGAGGGCAGAGAAGGCTTCTCCCCTCTGTTTGTATTCCCGCAGGGTATTGATGGTAACAGCCATAAAATCCTTGCCTTTTGGGTAGGTGGGCCAAGACCGTGCCGGGATGACCGGCTTTCAGTTGCTAAGAGTAATCCGGAGGCAGAAGGCGGCGCAACCGGTTGTCTGGGCATTGTGCCCTCAAAGCCGCGATTGCGGTACCGTTTGGCAGCGTCAGGTCGGGCTTCAGGTCCAGTAGCGGCTGCAGAGCGAAATCCCGGTTGGGGAGCTCGCGGTGGGGAACGCTAAGCCGGTCGTCGTTGAGTACATGGTTGCCGAAAATCAGCAGATCAAGGTCCAGTGTGCGTGGGCCCCAGTGGCTTAGCCGTTCCCGCCCATGGGCCTGTTCTATGGCTTGAAGCTGATCGAGCAGAGCATGTGGCTCAAGCCCTGTGCTGAGCCACACTGCGCCGTTTACGAAATCCGGCTGGTCCTGAGGCCCAACCGGGCTGCTGGTGTAAAAGGGCGCCTGGGCGATCAGAGTAGTGTCGGGTAACGCGGCCAGCTCTGCTACTGCTCTTGCCAGCTGGGCTGCGGGCTCTTGCAGGTTGCTGCCCAGGCCGATGAAGGCATCCGTTCTCATCAGGGCGCTGGCCGTGTGACCGGTTTGCGGCGGCGACGCTTTTTCGGTGCATCGCTGCTGAGTTCTGAAAGCATGCGTTCCTGTCCACGCTCGTCCAGACGCTGGAACTCAGTCCACCAATCCCCGAGGCCCGGCTCGATCTCACCGCAGGCTTCCCGAACCAGCAGGAAATCGTAGGCCGCACGAAATCTGGGGTGGCTCATGGTTACGAAGGCCCGCTTGCCTTGACGACGGGGCAGGCGCATCTGAAGCTCCCAGATTTCTTTCATGGGGCCTGAGAATCGCTTGGGTATAGAGGTTGCCTGCACTTGCCGGCCAATGACTTTGCCGATTGCGCCGTGCAATGCCGGCTGCACCGGGTCGCCGTTATCCTGGCGGTGATGCCACTCTTTTTGCAGCGCAGGCCAGAGCATGGCGGCAAACAGGAAGTAAGGCGTAACGGACTTTCCTTGTGCGATACGAGCATCGGTGTTGCGCAATGCCTGGCGAATCAATTCGTCAGGCTCGCCGGAATCGATCGCTTTTACGGTCTCAGGGAATAATGGGGCCAGCAGGTTATGGCGGGTGAGGAGGTCGTAGGTGGCTTCGCCGTGGCCGGCGGAAAACAGCTTCAGGACTTCTTCAAACAGGCGCGCTGCCGGGATGTGAGTCAGCAACGGGGCGAGCTTTCCGATAGGAGCTTCGGTTTCTGGCTCTATATCAAAGCCAAGCTTGGCGGCAAAGCGGATGGCGCGAAGCATGCGAACCGGATCTTCCCGGTAGCGGGTTTCGGGGTCTCCAATCAGGCGGAGTTGCCGGTTACGGAGGTCTTCAATGCCGTTGGCAAAATCAACGACGGTGAAATCGCGGATGCAGTAGTAAAGGGCGTTGACCGTAAAGTCGCGGCGCAGCGCATCTTCTTCCTGGTTGCCGTAAACATTGTCCCGCAGCAGCAGGCCATGTTCGCTGGTTTTGCGATCGTCGTCCGGACTGTCGTTGTCGGCTTCCGCCGCGTTACCACGAAATGTGGTCACTTCAATCACTTCGCGCCCGAATACAACGTGAACGATCCGAAAACGCCGACCTATCAGGCGAGAGTTACGGAACAGGTCGTGTACTTCTTCCGGGGTGGCGTTGGTGGCTATATCAAAATCTTTGGGCTGCTTCCCCAGAAGGATGTCGCGTACACCGCCGCCAACAAGGTACGCCTCATAACCGGAATTGTTGAGTCGGCCGAGAACTTTCTTGGTCGGCTCGCTTATAACGGAGCGTGAGACGTTGTGCTGGTCTCTGGAGATTTCCCGTCTCTGGTAAACTCGGGCTTTCTTCTTCCCGTTTCCCGGAATGAAAGAGCGGAGCTTGTCGACGGACTGCTCGAAGATGGAGGAAAGTGATTTTGGCATTGAAATCCGTGGTTGCGTTGAGCAAAACCGAGAGTTTAACGGTTTGAGCAGGATTTGCACACGTTTGCCTTGGAATCTTGCGTACCCGGATAATCAAAAGGCGGACCCGCTTTCACGAATCCGCCTCCAAAACGTTGACGATCTGCATTGTTTTTATTTTTTAACGGGATTCTTCTTCGTTTTTGTACCCCACTGTATATCCCCAAAATTGAGGCTTCTCAGCAGTGCAAACGGAAAGCTTTGAACACAGCGAGCAGTCAAAGACATCGAACGAGTCATTGGTAGGTGCTGCGTCACCTCGAAGGTGATTCTTCTCTGCATCTCTACAACTCGCACGTGCCAAGGGACTACCAAAAAAGCAAAGTACCCAAAACACTCAATTCGCTCACGTTCTGTTGTTGTTTTTGTTACTGAACGTATTCCCGCAGCTTTTTGTTTTTGTTGAAGCGCCGCTTTGTCACTCTTGTTTTTGTTGTCGTGCGCTAATAAGAGTGCAGTTGGTGTGCCAGTTTTTGAAAGTTGTTTATTAACAATTGGTTGGGGTTTTGCGACATGTAAGTGTTACCCCGTATGCGGTATAAGTGTTACCCGCAACGAGTGCTTTTTCTGCGAAGTGTTACCAAGGGGAACATGCGGTAACAACTGGGTAAGCGTTCATGCTTTTGGAGGGCAGACGGCCCATGCCCGGAAGAAATCAGTCTCCGGAGGTTTTCTTGCGAGGGATGCCAAGGCGTTGCCTGCGCTCCCATAGGGATTTTCGGCTGATGCCCAGTTTCTGGGCTAGCTCCGTCTCGCTCATGCGGTCCTGGTTTTCCAGTACGAAGTGTTGGAAGTAGTCTTCCAGAGAAAGGTCGCTGGCGCCTTCGGTGTCGCGGGTGCGAAGCTGCTCGTTGTCACCCTCCACCAGCGATTCGGGGATGTATTCGTCACCACCCTCGCCGTCGAGATCCAGCAGTGAAGGGGTGATAATATCGCCATCGCACAGGATACTGGCCCGTTCAATGGCATTTTCCAACTCCCGAACGTTGCCCGGCCAGCGGTGTCGCTCAAGCGTTCGCATTGCCTCGGGGTTCAGGTTCAGGTTCGGCTTGCGCACCCTGTCGCCCTGGGTAACAAGAAAGCGCTGGGCGAGCCCGAGGATATCGCTCTGGCGTTCGCGCAGAGGTGGAATCCGTATCTGCATCACGTTGAGGCGATAATACAGGTCTTCGCGGAAACCACCGGTGCGGGTCATTGCTTTCAGGTTCCGGTGGGTTGCAGCGATCATCCGCACATTGACCTTCCGGCTCTGGGTTGACCCCACTTTTCGGATCTCCCCTTCCTGGAGGACGCGCAGCAGGCGCGCCTGTGCTTCGGCTGGCAGCTCACCGATCTCGTCCAGAAACAGGCTGCCACCATCCGCTGCTTCAATCAGGCCTGTTCGGGCAGAGACTGCACCGGTGAAAGCACCTTTTTCATGACCGAACAGTTCAGATTCAATAAGGCTTTCAGGAATGGCGGCGCAGTTCACAGAGATCAGCGGCTTTGTAGCGCGCGGGCTTAAAAGGTGAAGCGCTCGGGCGACCAGCTCCTTGCCGGTGCCGGATTCGCCCTGCACAAGTACGGTTGTTTCTGTTGGTGCTACTTTGCGTATAAGTGTGAACACCCGCTGCATCGGTTCACACCGGCCGTACATTATGCTGGCAGGGTCCCCGTTTTCTGACGGCGCTTCTGAACCGTTGTGACGTTCGGAAGCCGGTGACATGGTGCGAGCGAGAATGCTTTCCACGGCGGCCAGCATTTCATCGTGATCAAAGGGTTTGGCGATGTATTCCACCGCCCCCATTTTCATGGAGTCCACCGCAGAGCGCAGGCTGGCGTAACTGGTCATGATCAGCACAGGTGTACTCGGTGCTCTGTTAATCATTTCCGTGCCGGCGGCACCGGGTAGGCGCAGATCTGAAATAATCAGGTCGAACTGGTCCGGATCGTGGTCCTGTTCGGCCTCTTCCACTGAGCCGACATCCTCAACGTCATAGCCGGCGTGCAGTAGCAGCTTGCGGACGGCGGAGCGAATAATGTCTTCATCTTCCACGATCAGAATACGGGGCATGGCGGTTTCAGAACCTTTCATTCGGGAGGGTGGTGGAGTTGTCTGTCTCCGGCTCATATGCGGGCAGTTTCAGTCGCATGCAGGTGCCAAGTCCGGTTGCGGGGTTGGCAGGGCTTTCAACCTGAATATTACCGTAGTGCTCTTCAACTATGCTGTACACCAGCGACAAGCCCAGCCCAGTTCCCTTATTGGTTGCTTTGGTGGTGTAGAAGGGCTCAAACACGTGGTCAAGCTGATCTGATGGTATTCCTGAGCCTTGGTCAACGACTTCGATGATAGCTGAGTAGCCATCATCCTTGCCAGTTACCCGGATTGAACCGCCCTCTGGCGACGCGTCCCGGGCGTTAGCCAGGAGGTTTACAAAAACCTGCACAAGCCGTTGCTCGTCACCCAGTATCTGGAGTGTTTCGGGGCAGTCGTTGATGTAATGAATGCCAAGTCCTTTGTCGCTCAGGGACAACAGGTTGATGGATTCGTCGATGCAGCGGCGGATGCTCACCGGCTCATATCGGTTCGCCTGAGCATGGTTGCCGGTGCGCGCAAAATTCATCAATGATTGCAAAATGGTTGATATGCGCCGGGTTTGCTGTTGAATCTGGCTTGCGGTATCGAGAATTTCCGGATTATCGGTTTCCAGCTTGAGGTTCTGTGCAAGAGAAGAAATGCCGGTCACCGGGTTGCCTATTTCGTGTGCTACGCCTGCGGCCAGGCGTCCAACCGAGGCCAGGCGCTCGCTGTGCATCAGTTCATCTTCAAGCAACCGGATTTCGGTCTGGTCTTCCACCAGAATGATACTGCCACCATCCGGATGGTCAGGCCCACTGAGGGCAGCCTTGTGCAGGTTCAGCCAGTGGGGTCTGCCCTTGAGGTCCAGCCGGTGTTTGTAGCGATGCAGATCTTCGCCGCTGTTGAAGTCATCCAGCAGGTGGTGCCAGTGGTCTGGCAGCGCCATCAGCCGGGCGCCCACAACATCGTCGGCGGTGATTCTCGTGAGTGCTTCAATGGCATGGTTCCACATGAGGATTTCACCATCCTCGCCCACGGAACAGGCCGGAATCGGCAGGTTCTGCAGGGTCTGGCGGTAGTGCCGGCGAAGGTTGTCCAATTCGCCTGCGAGACCGGTTAAACGGTTCTGATAATCTCCTAAAGCGCGCTCTACGTAGCGAATATCCTGAGCCGTGCCGCCCTGGGCCATGGGTTTGAAACCGAGGTGGCGCTTGACCATATCCCGGGCTACTGACGGCCCCAACAATCCTGAGAGGTTGATTTCAACCTGGTCGCGAAGTCGTCTTAGTTGGTAGGGCCGGTACTCAACATTGGGGAGTTTCAGTTGCCCGAGAGCCCGCTCAACTTCTCGTTTCGCAACTCCCAGACCCAGGGGTTCTGCCATTTGTCGCACAAAGTCAGCGGAGGAGCTTGCAAGCAGTTCGCGGCGTTGCGGGCGGGAGAGTGCGCCCAGGGAGCAAGCCTGTGCGGCGCTTGTTTCCTCACTGGTGCTTGTGCTGAGAACCGAGATCAGTGCGAACACCGTTACGTTCGCTGTCAGGCTTACAAACGTAAATATGTGCCAGTTGCTGTAATCCGGAATCAGGGGAGCGCCCAGCCACTCAAGCAGGTTGGCCGTATGGGAGAACGGCAGCACCAACGTAACCACCCAGATCACCAGCCCGGCAACAAGCCCAGCAATCAGCCCGCGACGATTCCCTTCCGGCCAGTAAATAACGCCCAGGGCACCGGGCAGCAATTGCAGGGTTCCGGAAAGCGAAATTGCCCCGAGAATGGACAAGTCCAGGTTCTTGCCAAGTGTTTCATGGAATAGCAGTGCCAGAAGGATGATTGCGGCAATCAGCAGGCGCTTGGTCCATTGCAGCCAGCGATAGATATCGCCCTGGTCTTTTGGCGTTTTCAGTGGCAACACGACGTGGTTGAGCACCATTCCGGCGAGTGCCAGGCTGCTGACAATCATCAGGCCGCTGGCGGCTGAAAGCCCGGCAATGTACATAAGCAAGGTGAGGGCCGGGCTTTCCAGTGCCTGGGCTATTCCCAGCGTGTAAAAGTTCGGGCCTGTAGTAACCCCCAGCGCCTGACCACCCCACAGAATCAGTGGAACGGGAATGCCCAGAAATAACAGGTAGAGGGGTAGCCCCCAGCTCGCCTTGGCGAGAGCTTTGGGTGACGGGTTTTCGCTGAACGTCATGTGGTACATGTGCGGCAGCACAACCGCGCCGGCGAATGACATCAACATAAGTGCACGCCAACTGCCGTCATCAACGCTAAGGGACATGGTAGTGGCCGGGGTGGTGTTGCCTTCCAGCCAGACGTCCAGGCCGCCCATGCCACCGAATACGCCGAAGAGAACAGCGCCGCCAATGACCAGAAGGGCGATAAGTTTGACCAGCGAGTCGAAGGCAATGGCGAGTACCAGCCCTGGATGGTTTTCGCCATCCTGGTTGCGGCGGGTGCCAAACAGCATGGCGAACAACACTACGATCAGGCTGAACATAAAGCTGATCAGATGTGGTGAGGTTTCCGGGGCGAGGATGCTGGCAGATGTCGATACGGCCTGTATCTGCATGCTCAGCAGAGCAAGGATGGCAACGCCCGAGCACAGAGTAACCAGTGTCCCTGCCCATTGGCTGCGATACCGGTAGGCAAACAGATCGGCGAGTGAGGTCAGTTGATAGGCCCGGCCGATCCTCATGATGGGGTTGAGCAGAACCGGAGCCAGTAAGAAGGCGCCGCTAATACCGAGATAATAGGCAAGGAAGCCGTAACCGGATTCGGCCGCCATGCCGACTGCTGCGTAAACCGCCCAGATTCCTGCGTACACACCAAGGCTCAGGGTGTAAACCAGCGGGTGACGTACCCAGTGGCGAGGCACTATGCCTCGCTCGGTCATCCAGGCAATGCCGAACAGGAGGACAAGATAGAGCAAGCTGGCGAGCAAAAGCCCTGACGCACTAAAACTCATTCGGGTCCCGCCGCCATTCCAGCCAGAACCCTATGGCTATAAGGCCTGCCCATACCACGAAGGGGCTATACCAAGCGTTCCCGGGAGAGGTCCACCAGTCAAGAATGTTGGGTGAAAATATATAGATGGCCAGAACCAGCAGAAAAACCAGACGGTATATATACATCAGGCATGCTATCCGCGCTGAGGTTTGTGAAAGGCTTTATACCATGTCGATCATCGGTCTGTCAGGTGAATGGCGCCACGTCGCCAGTGCGTTCGGGCCCACTCAAGTGACGCTTCGACCGACCCTGCCAGCAAAGATTGCGGTGGCTGCTGGCCCAGCGCCCCGAGAGCCTCAAACAGATTCTTTACCGCACTGGGGTTGTCCAGAGCAGGTGCGCGGTTCTGTTTGCTCAATTTTTGCCCCTGCTCGTTAACGATAACGGGAACGTGGAGCCAACGTGGTGGTGTTGCCGCCAAGGCGTGGTAAATCTGTAGTTGCTGAGCGGTCATGTCGAGCAGATCCGAGCCGCGGACCACGTCGGTAATACCCTGTTCTATGTCGTCCACCACAACGGCAAGCTGGTAGGCGAAAAAGCCCTCTTTTCGCAGAAGAACCGGATCATTGATTTCTGCACGTACACGATGGTGTTGCCGCCCCAATAGCTGGTCCTGCCACTGACGTTGCTCGTCGTTCAGAGCAAACCGGATGGCGGACGGTTGATTGCTGATCGCCGCATTGCTGTTCCTGCAATGCCGGGGATGTCGGCCATTATTGGCCTGCAGTTGTTTGCGTGAGCAACTGCAACGATAGGCAGCGCCCTCACTCAGCAAGTGTTCGACGGCGGAGTGGTAAGCCTCGTGCCGTCGAGACTGGAAGAGGACTGGCTCGTCAGAAAACAGGCCGTGTGCATCAAGGCTATTGAGGATTTCGCCGGTGGCTTCTGGCGGCTCTCGCAGAGGATCGAGATCTTCGATACGGACGAGCCATTGTCCTCCGCAGGATTTCGCTTCCAGATAGCTGGCCAGAGCGGTAACAAGTGAGCCGAAATGAAGCGGCCCTGTGGGGGAGGGCGCAAAGCGGCCCCGATAGTTGCGCGAGTTTGTCATGGGTACGACAGATTGGCCGGCAGGATCTTTAGGGTCTGCGCCGGCCATGTCGATCGTATGGCTTTAGATGCCAGTCTGGCGCTCTCGGATTTCGGCAAGTGTTTTGCAATCAATGCACAGCGTCGCGGTTGGGCGTGCCTCAAGGCGACGGGTACCGATTTCAACTCCGCACTGGTCGCAAAAGCCGTAATCATCTTTGTCGATGCGATCGATGGTCTGGTCGATTTTCTTGATCAGTTTGCGCTCGCGATCGCGGGTGCGCAGCTCCAGGCTGAACTCTTCTTCCTGGGTTGCGCGATCACTGGGATCCGCGTAATTTGCTGCATCTTCCTGCATGTGATGCATGGTGCGGTCCACTTCCTCCATAAGCTGTTGTTTCCATTGCAGTAGCAGCTCTTTGAAGTGCTCGAGCATGTCAGCACTCATGTAGTCTTCACCCTTCTTCATTTCATAAGGGGTGAAGTTGGTGAAATTTTCGTTTGATGTGTTTGCCATTGAACCCGGCCTCTTTTTTATACTTCACAAGGACGCTTTGCTTCCCTACGCACCAGCCCCCGTGGCGGCGCGGCCATAACCTGGATGAAGCGGTCGTCCTGAAACGGGATTTGGCGGAAAATAGCAGATTAGTCACCGGGGTGCCAGCCCTGTGATGCCCACTTCGCATTTGGAGAGCCTATGAAGTTTCCGGAACCCTTGATTGAAGGGCGTCTGATTCAACGTTATAAGCGTTTTCTGGCCGATGTCCGGTTACCTGACGATACGCAAGTAACGGCTCACTGCCCGAATACCGGTTCCATGCTCGGTTGCCAGCCAGCGGATGGCAGGGTTTGGCTGAGCCGCAGCGATAACCCGACGCGCAAACTGGCCTATACCTGGGAGCTTGTTGAAACGACTCCCGGAGTGCTTGCCTGTGTGAATACCGCAAGACCCAACGCTCAGGCACGAGAGGCGATTGAGGCAGGTCGTGTCAGCGAGCTGCCCGGATACGGTGAGTGCCGCTCAGAAGTAAAGTATGGCGAGGAAAAAAGCCGGATTGACCTGTTGCTTTCAGGGCATGAGACAGAACCTGATGCTTGGGTAGAGGTAAAGAACGTAACCCTTGAGGAAAACGGCCAAGGCTTCTTTCCCGACGCGGTAACAACCCGCGGGCAGAAGCATCTGCGAGAGCTGATGACGCAGGTTGCGTTGGGTGATCGCGCTGTGCTGTTTTTTGTCGTGAACCATACTGCCATTGAAACTGTGAGGCCTGCAGATCATATCGACCCGCACTACGGCCAGTTGTTGCGGCAAGCGTGTGATGCGGGTGTGGAAGTGATCGCCTATCGCGCATCCCTGGCTAACGAAGATGGCAGTCCATCTGGCGAAATGACCTTGGCTGAACCGGTGCCGGTTATTCTGGAAGTCTGACTTCCAGAATAACCCCGGCTTCCCGTATATCCAGTGCTGTGAGTGCGTCACCCTGGCAAGGCCCGGCAATACACTCACCGTCCCTGGGTTTGAACAGGGCGCCATGGGTTGAGCACTGAAGGAACAGGTTGTCGGTATCCTTGAAGCGACCGGGCACCCAGTTCAGCTCAATGCCCATATGAGGACATCGATTTACGTAGGCTCTGGGCGTGTCGCCATCCAGAAAGGCGAAGCCGGTGAGAGGCAGGGTGTCGACATTCTGTTCGGCAACGGCCAGCGAGAACTCGAAAAACTGTCCGTTTTCCAATGCTTGTCTAGAACATATTGCCTGCCAAGGGGGCGCGTGACTGCACGTCATTGTTGAGCACAGTATCGCATTCGCGTGCCGTGGTTCAGAGACATCACGATTTCTTCAGCGGCAAGTTTGTGAGGGAAGAAACATCCGGAGATCTTGGCGCCCGCAATGCTCGCTCCTTCCATGAGTGAGTGGCTAAAGTCTATACCTCTGAGATCCGCGCCCCGAAAGTAGGCGTGGCTCAGATCAAGCCCTTGAGCATCCAGCCCGCGCAAGTCGAGCCCTCTGAAATCTCCATGGGCAAAGCTGGGGAGCTCGCTTCGCGCTGATTTTTCGGCATTGAAGGCGGCAATATCTTCCTGGCGAAGCGTTTCGTAGAGCGGATCTTTGATATGGCGCACGGCGTCGGTTTCCATGATCATTCCTTATAACGTTTTATTCCGGTTCTTCAGCGGTGTAAAGGTTGCCCGGGCGTTTTACGGCCTTGATATAGTGCTCGCCGATTAGCTGTGAGTCAGGCCAAAGTGCTGTCGAATTCTGTCAGCAACCGCCTCCGCTACATGCTCCTGATCGCTGCGAAGGTGAGCCGTGTAGGTTTTTTCTTCAACTGTAAGGGGTTCAAACCAGTCTTTCTGGGCATCCAGCAATTCTTCTGTTGCTTCCGAGGCGTCGCCCTTGCGTTTGCGCACCCATTCCTTGCGTAGCTCCTCGGGAGCCTCGCAGTGGATCAGTGCAAAGGGAACCCCCTGGCTCTCTGCGACAGCAGCAAACAGGGCGCGCTCACGTTCTTTCAAGCAGGCGGCATCGATGATAACCGGCAAGCCGGCAGCGAGCAGGTCGCTGGCAAGCGTCGCCAGACGTTCATAGGTCTTTTCGTTGGCGTCGGTGGAGTACAGGTTTCCTCCGGTAGGCGACTTACTGTCCTCCAGCGGTGCCAACCCATGCAGCCGTTTGCGCTCAACGTCGGAGCGCAGGCGGATAAGGCCGAGCTCGCCCGACATGGCTGCGCTGACACACGTTTTACCGCTGGCGGACAGGCCCACGGTGGCCAGCAGGTAACGATTCGGGATGCTGCTGTAATCTTCTGCCAGCTGAGCATACTCGCGGTAACGCTGCATCAATCCTTCTTTTTCCTGCTCGCTCAGTGTCGGGTTGGCCCTTGTGAACAGCGCAATCTTGGCACGCACAAGCGCACGGTAGGCTTTGTACAAGGGCAACAGAGGCAAGGCTTCAAAATCGTCGCGGTACTCCAGATAAGTATTCAGGACCAGGTTCGCCAGAGCAGGCTCGCGTCGGGACTCCAGATCCATCAGCAGAAATGCCAGGTCATTGATGACATCAATCCAGCGGAAGGGCTCGCTGAATTCAATGCAGTCGAAAACCGTAACCTTGCCTTCGTAAACAGTGATGTTAGCCAGGTGCAGGTCACCGTGACATTCGCGTACAAAACCGTCGCTACGACGCCTGGCAATAAGCTCGCGGTGGCGCTCGAAGGTGGTTTGCGTCCAGGCTTCGAGGTTGTCGAGCTGGCTGAGCAGGGTGGCATCGCTGATCATTGGCCGGATCTGGTCGAAGTTTTCCTGCATGGCCGCGTACACCGCTTCCGGTGTGCCCAGAGGTTTGTCTTCTGGTATCGGCTTCAAGCTGTCGTGGAAATTTGCCACCTGCTGTGCAAGGCTGGAAAGCAGCTCCGGTTTTAACTCTCCGGATTCCTGTTGCTGGTCAAATAGCTGGCTCTGGCGGAACTGACGCATTTTCAGCACGTATTCAAACGGTTCGCCTTTGCCGTCAATCTCCGGCTGCTCCGGGGTTCCGGTAATCGGGAGTACTTCCAGATAAAGTGGTTCCGCCAAGCGACGATTAAGGCGCAATTCTTCTTCACAAAAGTGCTTGCGGCGCGCCAGCGTGGAGAAATCAAGAAACCCGAAATCCATAGGTTTTTTGATCTTGTAGGCGTACTGGCCGGTCAGGATTACCTGAGAGATGTGAGTTTCGATAATCTGGAATCCGTCAACCGGATGGTTGTACAGCTCGGGGTTCTGCAGTGCCAGTAACAGATTGCCTGGGGATGTTTCACTCACGGTGTGCTCCTCGCTTCCCTGAACTCATTGATTTTTATTGCCCTATCATAGCGGCCAGGTTACAGAAATAACACATAGTTGATGTGCCTTATATCGTGCAGGCTTCGTTATAATCCGCCTATGAAAAAAAACAGATCCTCTTCGAAGCCAAATAGAAAACCCCAAAGTAAAAACAGCCGGAACGGTCGCAGCGCCTGGTTCTGGAAAATGTTTGTCCGTGTGTCCGCCATCGGCCTTGTGTTGCTGGCAGGCTGGATGGTCTATCTCGATGCGGTTGTCACTGACCGGTTCGAGGGGCGGCGGTTTGAAGTGCCCTCGCGGGTTTATGCGCGCCCTCTGGAGCTATACGACGGTGCCGGTGTGAGCTCCGGAGCACTTGAGCGTGAGCTGGCGCTGTCTGGTTACAGGAAGGGTGACGGTGTAAGACCTGGCAGCTATCGTCGCAACGGCGGACACTTTGTTATCAGCACCCGTGGCTTCCGCTTTCCTGATGGCGATGAACCCCGGCGGAAGCTCGCGCTGAACATCTACGGAGACCGGATTCAGGACTTTTCCGTATCCGCCGGTGACAGCGCCGCGATTGTGCGGCTGGAGCCAGCCCGCATCGGCGGCATCTATCCAGCTCACAAAGAAGACCGGATTCTGGTGCGGCTGGATGATGTTCCTGCACTGTTGCCTGCTGCGCTTATAGCGGTAGAAGACCGGAAATTCTATGACCACTTCGGAATTGCTCCCACCTCTATCGGTCGCGCCATGCTGGCCAACATGCGCGCTGGGCAAGTCGTTCAGGGCGGCAGTACCCTGACACAGCAGTTGGTAAAAAACTTCTTTCTTACCCGGGATCAGACCCTGCTGCGCAAGGGCAATGAGGCTTTGATGTCGATTCTGCTTGAGTTGCATTACGAGAAAGACGACATACTGGAAACCTATCTGAACGAAGTGTATCTGGGACAGGCCGGCACCCGAAGCATTAACGGGTTCGGGCTGGCGAGCCAATTCTACTTTGGTGATTCACTGAAAGATCTGGATGTGCATCAGATTGCACTGCTCGTGGGGATGGTCAAGGGGCCAAGCTACTACAATCCTCGCCGGCATCCGGAGCGAGCCACGCAGCGGCGAAATCTGGTTATCAGCGAGATGGAAGATGCGGGCCTTATCGATGCGACAAAAGCTGCCCGTGCTCGAGGTTTATCACTTGGCGTCAGCGCACAACCGTCGTACTCGGAGAACCGTTACCCTGCCTATATTGATCTTGTCCGGCGGCACCTGGCACGGGATTACAAGGAAGACGACCTGCGCAGCGAAGGGCTTCGGATATTCACCACCCTAAACCCGGCTATTCAGTATGCCGCTGAGTATGCCGTGACTGACACCTTGCCAAGATTGGCCAACGGCGACACGGGCAAAGCTCTGGAAGCGACTCTTGTAGTGACCGCCAAGGATACCGGTGAAGTTCTGGCGCTCGTAGGTGGTAAAGACCCGCAATATGCGGGATTCAATCGGGCACTGGATGCCAACCGCCCGATTGGCTCGCTGATCAAGCCGTTTACCTACCTGACCGCGCTGGAGCAGCCGGAGCGCTATACCTTGATGACTCCGGTGCTGGACAAGTCGTTCACCCTGGAATTTGATGACGGGAAACGCTGGCAGCCGAAAAACTACGATGGTAAAGAACGGGGTGAAGTTCCTCTGCATCTGGCTCTTTCGAAGTCTTACAACCTGCCGGCAGTGCGGGTAGGCCTGGATGTTGGCGTTCCGGCTGTGCGCAAGACCTTACGTGCCTTCGGTGTGGTTACGCCGATTTCTGAATACCCGTCCATGCTATTGGGCTCGATTGCCATGAGCCCTGTAACCGTCGCACAGATTTACCAGGGGTTGGCGACTTCCGGGTTCAACACTCCGTTGCGCACTATAAGAGAAGTGACAGATTCCGGCGGGGAGGCGCTTTCACGCTACAGCCTGAAAGTGGACCAGGTGGCAGACCCGGCTGCGGTGCACTTGTTGCAGTACGCAATGCAGGAAACCATGCAGGAAGGCACCGGGCGCTCGGCTTACTACTCGGTTTCCAAGGAACTGACGCTGGCCGGCAAAACCGGAACAACCGACGATGGTCGTGATTCCTGGTTTGCAGGGTTCAGCGGTGATCTTCTGGCAGTCGCCTGGGTAGGGCGCGACGATAACGGCCCGACGGCACTGACCGGCGCCACCGGGGCTTTGCCGGTGTGGGCGCGGTTCATGGCACAGGTGCCACAACACGGATTTTCCCCCGTGGTTCCCGATGGCGTGAATTATCACTGGGTAAATACCGAAAAACAGGCATTAACCGATGAGTATTGCGATAATGCGCGCCTTCTGCCGTTTATATCGGGTAGCGAGCCGACACAGAGGGTGTCATGCTCCGGTACCCTTGAGCGGAAAATTCGAGGTTGGTTTGAAGGATTGTTCCAATGATTAGGCAAGGTGTTTTTCACGCAGGTATGTTGGCAGTGTTTTTGAGCCTGGCCGGGTGTGCCTCCGGCCCGGGAGGTTCTATTTATGTGCCGGCAGGTGGCTCCACCCGCGCGCCGGACCCGCCGCAGACCACGAAGGGTGGGGAGGATAGAGAAAATCCACAGGTTTGGCGCAAAAGTGAACAGCCTGAAGCCCGTGAGCCGGAGCAGACGCAGCGCAGTAATAAGCCGAGTTACCGTGACGCGGGGGATGAGCTGTCACCCGCGGCTTTGAGCCTGGTTCGCGAGGCAGACAAGCTTTTGAAGAGTGGTGATGCACAGGGCGCCATCGTCCGGCTGGAGCGTGCGCAACGGATCGCGCCCAGGTCGGCAGAGGTTTACTTCAAACTGTCGCAAGCCTATGTGGCCGGTAACAAGCTGGGGCCCGCCGAACAGTTTACCTTGAAGGGTTTGTCGCTGGCGGGGAATGATACCCGACTGCAGAGAGCAGGCTGGTTATTGCTGGCGGATATACGCCGGGCGCGGGGTAATGTGGCGGGAGCGAATCAGGCGGAGGCGCGAGCAGGGGCTCTGTGAGTTTCAGAATAGGTCAGGTTGACAAAAGGCCCCGGAGTAGCCAAGTCGTCGACCTAAAGTGGGTCTGAACGGCTTGGCAACTACCGGGTTTTGTCGTGTCTCCGTAATACGATATCAGGACTTCATAAGTCGACGCTTAAACCCTAGCCCAACGAGACCTAATCCGAGAAGGGCCATTGTTCCCGGCTCAGGCACATCAACGGTTACGGTGCCACCGATCGGAGCGATATGACTGATCGTAAGCTTGCTGGTGTCTGGTAGGTTAAAACCTGCCGCAATCACTGCAGTGTCAATGACAGCCCAGTTAAGCTCAGACGTATTTTCGAAAAGCCCATACCACTGCGCATTCTTGATAAAAAAGTACTCGGTCGGGCTCGACAGCTCAAATCCGATCACCGTCGAACTTCCATCAACCAATGCGTAGGGCTGCGTTTCAACTTTCGTACCGTAGGTTGTTGGACTCTCGCTCAGACTATTCAGCAGATTATTGATCCAACAAAGTTCCGTGGTGGGGCTGTTTCCGGATCCACAGACTCCAGCGGGGTTTTGGTTAAGGTCGTTAGTTTCGCCCAGCAGCGCGTCAATACTTCCTACATCAATCCCACTTATAGAATAAGCTGAGGCCAAGCCACCCCAAGAGAGGGCTGCCACTATAACCACAGATTTTGATAAAACTTTCATACCGCCACCCCCTGTCGGGGCTATTAAATTGAGCCCCTTAATTCCGTTTAAAACCAGTCGTTACGGCAAATACGACCGCATCTTTGAAAAAATAAGCATAACCAATGCCAAAAACTATTAATTCTTTAAAATCAGTGTGCTAAGAATTATCCAAGCAACAATCAAAGAGGAGGTCTGTAAGAATTATCGACAGACTATCCACCAAAAGCTGCCTGCCACGCTCTGTAACCGCTGGAAGCAGCCCTTGATAGAGCGCATCCAGGCTTGTGTGTCGAAAAAATTCACATAGAAGGTCCCTTGCCCGGCCCCTCAATCTGCCCAAGAAAAACATGCCCCGCCAGACATTAAGCTTGGCGTTACCCGTAGAAGGTCGTAAGAGTCAGGCCATCCCACCCGAGAGGCAGCGGCTAGAGGCCGGCGTTCTTCAGTCGGTTGGCGTGCAGTTTGTATACCGCCTTGGGGTCTGTCTCAAACAGGCTGTGCAGGCCCAGCAGTTGGTTAACTTCATCCAGGTGGTTCATGAAGTAGTTGTCTCGAATTACCTTGCCGAAGTGATTGCTGCAACGGCCCACCAGGCCATCATTCTGGCTGAAACCGAAGGCTAGTCTGGTTGTGCCGAGCAAGGCGTCTGAGAGATCCAGCACGTTGGTCAGAACCCCGGTGCCGCCCCACGAGTAGAATCGTATGCCGTTTGCTGAATACGCGCCTTCGCCGCAGGCAGTTATTGGCATGCCGGCCGGCGCAAAGTTGTTGAACTCTGCGCTTCCCTGGGAGGTCAGTGACTGCAAGCTGGAGCGCACGTCCTGATTGTAACCTCCACCGGAAAGAACATCGATAAGGCCGCCAAGGGCATTACCCAGGGTCACAGCCAGGCCCTCTGCCGGTGAGTTGTAGATAAGGTCCGCAACGGGGGAGCCAGCATGGGGAGAGCCAACTGATGTTACAGACGCGACCAGGTCAGGGCGGACTGTTGAAATATACCGGGCGGTGGGGCCACCATGACTGTGACCGATCAGGTTCACCTTGCCATGAACGGCCGCGATGGCCTGGATCTGAGGCAACAGGGCTTCTCCACGGGCAATGGTGCTGTCCAGCGCAGGAACCTGGGCGGTATAGACATCCGCGCCGTTCTTGCGCAGATCCTCTGCGATGCCGTACCAGTAGTCCACGCCAATGATAGAGTCAAAGCCAAACATGCCGTGAACCAGTACAACGGGATAACGGGTATCGGCGTAGGTTGACGGCTTGGGATTCCACCACCAGGCGGCAGAAGGGGCTGACCAGGCAATGGTTACGACCAGTGCTAATGTCTTGATCCAGAGTTTCATTGTCTTTTCCTACAGTTTGATGTTGTGTTTGTTATTCAAACTGCGGCTCAACCTAACGGGTTGCTCCAGATACTGCATACCTGTACCGAGTGCGCGAACGCTCCGGTACGAGGCCTCTGTCTTCCATATTGTTCTTGTTAAGTTTATGCCGGCAGAGCATCTCTAGTGAGATGTGACCATAATTTGATCAGCAGGGTAGGTAAGTCAACGACAGAAGGGGCAAACCCGGTGTATTACCGTTAAAATGTGACGGTGTTCGCGAAGCTGGCCCGACAGGACAGGTTAATGCCTTGGACTCTGCCGGGAGCCAGTTCGAAAAATTACTTGTCTTGTGTTTTAAAGCGTAGCCATAACCTTTTTCGCAGCTTTGACCGTATCTGCAATGTCTTCATCCGTCAGGGCTGCGCTGGTGAAGCCAGCTTCAAACGCGGAGGGGGCAAGATAAATGCCCTCCTTAAGCATGCCTTGGAAGAACTTCTTGAAGCGCTCCACGTCGCAGGCCATTACCTGGTCAAAGCGCGTAATGCTGGATTCTTCTGTGAAGAAAAAGCCAAACATGGCACCAGCGCCCTGGACTGCAAGCGGAATCCCGGTAGCGTCTGCCGCAGCCTTCAACCCGTCCCGCAACGCGAGAGTTTTTTCAGTCAGGCGATCGTGAAAGCCCGGCTCTGAAATAGCGTTCAGCGTGGCAAGACCAGCACACATGGCCAACGGGTTACCACTCAGTGTACCGGCCTGGTAAACCGGCCCGAGAGGGGAGATGTGTTCCATGATCTCGCGCTTGCCTCCGAAGGCGCCAACAGGCAACCCGCCGCCGATGACCTTACCGAGCGCCGTCAGGTCAGGGGTTACGCCGAACAGACCTTGAGCGCCGCCGAGCGATACCCTGAAACCACTCATTACTTCGTCGAAAATCAGCACGGTTCCGTGCTCGTCGCAAACTTCGCGAAGGCCCTCCAGGAAACCCGGAACCGGCGGGATGCAGTTCATGTTGCCGGCAACCGGCTCTACGATAATGGCGGCAATCTGGTCGCCCATTTCTTTAAAGGTTTCACGCACACCCTCAATGTCGTTGAAATCGAGAGTCAGAGTGAGCTCGGCCAGGCAGGCAGGTATGCCGGGTGAGTTGGGAACACCCAGGGTCAGTGCGCCGGAGCCAGCCTTAACAAGCAGTGAATCCACGTGGCCGTGGTAGCAGCCTTCAAATTTCACGATTTTGTCGCGGCCGGTGTAGCCTCGGGCCAGGCGAATGGCGCTCATGGTGGCTTCGGTGCCGGAGTTCACCATGCGCACCAGGTCTATTGAGGGTACCAGTTCGCACACTTTTCGCGCCATATCGGTTTCGATTGCGGTGGGCGCACCATAGCCGACGCCAAGGTCAACCTGGGCGTGCAGGGCATCTTTGATGCGCTGATCCGAGTGTCCAAGAATCATAGGGCCCCAGGAACCGATGTAGTCTATATAACGCTGGCCGTCCTCATCGTACAGGTAGGCACCCTTGGCATGTTTGAAAAAGATCGGCGTGCCGCCCACACCGCGGAACGCGCGAACCGGGGAGTTAACACCACCGGGGATGTATTTCTGAGCCTGTTCGAACAAGGTTTCGGAGTGCGTCATTTGTGAGAGCTCCTGTTATCGGGATATAGAAAGAGTGGGTGGTGGCTGGCAAACAGCCTCTGAAATGTTTTTGCTTTCTGTTCTATTGTTTCGGGATCGCCCCCGAAAAGCCCACCAACAACCGCCAACAGATCAGCGCCTGCCCGGATGAGCAACTCACCGTTCTCTGTAGTGATGCCGCCAATGGCGGTAACCGGCCGGTTGAAGCGTTTTGCTTGGGTCAGTATGTCGGTAGAGGCTGCCGGAGCCCCTGGCTTGGTCGACGATGTGAAAAAACGGCCAAAGGCCAGATAGTCTGCGCTTTCCTCCAGGGCGGTCCTGGCCAGTTCGAGGTCTGCATGGCAGGTAATGCCGATTATTGCGCCATCGCCAAGCAAGTGGCGCGCTTCTGCGGCGGAACCATCTGTCTGGCCAAGGTGGACGCCAGCAGCGCCTACGCGTCGGGCAAGCTCTGCGTCGTCATTAATAAGCAACGGAACGCCCGCAGCAGCGCAGATTGACTGAAGGTTTCTGGCTTGTGCCACGCGCTCGGCCATAGGAGCGAATTTCTCGCGATATTGTACCATCACAGTGCCGCCGCGAATCGCCGCCTCTACGGAAGTGATCAACGTTGCCGCGGGGGTAAGCTGGCTGTCGGTAATGGCGTAAAGCCCAACCTGGATAGGGTTGTTCATCGTTCCCACAAAATGCCCCGGTCCGGAACCGGCTGGCCTCTGCCTACCTCAAGTGCGTGCAGAATAGTGCGATGCACGTAGTTCTGGGCCTGGGAAATGGCGGCACGGGCGGAGAGCCCCTGGGCCCGACCGGCAGCAATTGCGGCTGCAAGAGTGCAGCCGGTGCCGTGGTACTCGCCACCAATACGCTCGATATCCCACGATATGGGGGTAGGTGAATGGTTATAAAGCGTATTTGTGATACGAATACCTGTGCCATGCCCCCCGGTTGCAAGTACCGACGCGCAGCCATTCTTGATCAGTTTGCGCGCAGCCTCGTCCGGGTCATCGCTCTCTCCGAGCAATGCCAGCTCTACCCCGTTCGGGGTGATCATCTCGGCCAGTGGGAACAGTCGCTCTTTCATGCTGGCAAGAATGTCCTCGTCTGCAAGATCACCGCCGCCCGCCGCCTTGATTACCGGGTCGGTTATCACGGGAATATCCGGGTGCTGTTTAAGGAATTCCACCAACACATCGACTACTGCAGCGTTCCCCAGAGCGCCAGTTTTAACGGCGTGTATGGGTGCGTCTTCAGAAATGCATTTGAGTTGCTGACGAATCAGATCCGGATTGACAGCTTCGGCACCGTATACGTTCCGGGTATCCTGAACAGTCAGGCAGGTGAGCACTGGCAAAGGGTGACACCCAAGCGATGTGATGGCCTGAATGTCCGCCTGGATGCCGGCACCGCCGGAAGGGTCAAGGCCGGAAAGAACGAGTACCTGAGGGCGGGTGTAGTGTCTGATAGCTAAAGCTCCCTAGAAAGGTTTAACAACGGCGAGAATAACAACTGCCAGCAGGATGAATACTGGCAACTCATTGAACCAGCGGTAGAATACATGACCGCGCGTATTGAGGTCGTCGCGAAATACCTTGACCAGGTATCCGCAATAAAAGTGATAGACAATCAGCAGTGCCACAAGTATCAGCTTTGCGTGCAGCCAGCCCTGGCTGAAATAGCTTGATAGATTATAGCTGAGCAGCCATACGCCAAATATCACCGTAGCAATCATCGAAGGTGTTGTGATGCCCCGATAGAGCTTCCGCTCCATGATTTTGAAACGTTCACGCCCCGGCTCGTCTTCACAAGCGGCATGATAGACAAATAACCTCGGCAGATAAAAGATGCCAGCGAACCAGCACACCAGAGAAATTATGTGGAAGGCTTTCACCCACAGCATTGATCAGCTCCGTCGATATTGATAATAGCTTTCGATGTCAGATTTAAGCACTACGCCATAAATCCGTTGAATCATAGGTGCTACATGGCGTTGTACATACAGTGCCTCGGCACTGGTCGTCTCAAACTCGTGCAGGGCTTCTTCGAGCGTGGCCTGATATTGTACCGGCGCAATGTCACGCCGGTTGGCGGGGATATCCATCAGATCAATGGATTCCGGTGTTTCAGCTTCTTCATCGCTCGCCACTTTCTCAGAATCTTCCAGATATCGCGCCAGATCGACAGCCGGCAACAGAGAGGTCGGTCCGTTGCTGCCTTCCACCACCAGCCATTTTGGCTCAGCTGTCAGCGCTTTTCGTGCTTCCTCGATCGTCAGATGCCTGTCTATGCGCAGAATGCTCTTGTCCATGATCGCGGCCACAGAGACCCGGCGCAAGGCTTGAATAACCGGTGAACTCTGATAGCTCAAACCCTGGCTTTTCAATACCGTCAGGAACAGGGACCTTTTCCCGAAGGCCTCGCTCGTGATGAGGCTGGAGGTGGTGATGATAAGCATGCCAGGAAGAATGATATGAGGGTTACGGGTCAGTTCCATTAGCGCCATCAGGGCAGCCAGCGGCGCCTGCAGGACTGCGCCCATCATAGCGCCCATTCCGAGCATGGCATAAAAGCCAACTGAGGAGGCGTGGTCCGGCATGATCTCCGCGCCGACCAGCCCCATGGCTCCGCCAATCGTTGCGCCCATAAACAACGTTGGGCCGATAATGCTGCTGGGCATGCCCAAGCCAACTGTCAGGGCGGTAATCAAAAGTTTCGCGATCCCCACACTGATCAGCAGCCAGAGGCCGAGCTCACCATTAATGGTTTCATTGACGGTGTCATAGCCGATCCCCATGGTCTGGGGCACCATTACAGCAACAGGCACCATGAGTGCGCCGGCGATTATTACGCGCAGCAGAATCGGTCGGTGATGAAAGCGCCCCATGGAATCGACCAGGTGTATAAAAAGCGCCGCCGAGATACCGATGATAACGGCGATCGCCAGAATCCATGGTATCTCCAGCGGCGAATTCATGGTCAGTGCGGGAACGCTGAAAGCGGGCTCCGAGCCATACACAGACTGTGTCACAAAAGCTGCGCTGACTGAGGCAAGAATAATGGGCGTAAAGCCCGCAATGGTGTATTCCATCATCACCACTTCCATGGCGAAAATGACCCCGGCAATCGGGGTGTTGAATGAGGCAGATATTGCAGCGGCGCAGCCGCAAGCAACGAGAGTGCGGATGCTGTTATTCGGTAGCCTCATCCACTGCCCCATCAGGCTGGAGAACGCGGCGCCCAAGTGCACTGCCGGGCCTTCGCGGCCAGCGGACTGTCCCGTTACAACGGTTGTGACGCCGACAATGAACTGAATAAAAGCACTTTTGGCAGTGATATAACCCTGGTGATAGTTCAGACGTTCCATGACATGAACCACACCGACCTTGCGGTCGTGCGTTGCGAGGCGGTGCAAAAAAAAGCCGAGACCAAGGGCGCCGGCAAAAGGCAGAACTCCTCGTATAAGGATGTCCAGGTTCTCGAACGCCTCAGATGGGAACGCCTCAGAGCCATCGCCAGGCAAGAAATATCCCAGAGGCCACTCTATGGCCAAACGGAAAATCAGGATCACTCCGCCGGTAACCAATCCCGATAACAAACCGAGGACAGCCAACTGAGGCAATGAGTCAACGCCGGACATCCTGCGTGGGAACGCGCTGATCAGTTTTTCGCCAAGCTGCTGCCAGAATTTTTTCATGGATGCCGGTGGTCCGGAACAAGAGGGTGGCCCGCCAAAGGGTTTCTGACAACATTGTAACCGTCGCCCTGTAAGCTGCAATAAGTCCTTGGTTTATCATGATAGACTTCGAGATTAAACTTCTAAATCCTGATACGACGTCGCTGGAGAGCAAGGTGATTAAAGTAGGTATCGTTGGCGGCACCGGGTATACCGGCGTTGAGCTGCTCAGAATTCTCGCTGTTCACCCGGAAGTTGTGGTGAGCTGTATCACTTCAAGGTCGGAGGCTGGCATGCCTGTGGCCGACATGTACCCGAACCTTCGCGGGCATTTTGATCTCGCTTTCTCCGAGCCAGACTCCAGTGTGCTGGCGGCCTGTGACCTGGTCTTTTTTGCGACACCACACGGCGTTGCAATGCGGATGATTCCGGAGTTGATGGCTTCCGGTGTGCGGGTTGTTGACCTATCGGCAGACTTCCGCCTCAAAGATCTGAAGGTCTGGTCTGAGTGGTATGGCATGCCTCACGAAGCGCCGGAGTGGGCTGAGAAAGCAGTTTACGGATTACCCGAAGTCGTGCGCAGTGAAATTTCCAAAGCGCAGTTGGTGGCAAACCCTGGATGTTACCCTACGGCTGTGCAGCTCGGTTTCCTGCCGCTGTTGGAACTTGGCCTGGTAGATCCTTCCCGGCTGATTGCCGACGCAAAATCCGGTGCGAGCGGCGGTGGTCGGCAGGCGAAAATTGGCATGCTGCACGGCGAAGTGAGTGAAAGCTTCAAAGCTTACGGTGCTTCGGGCCATCGGCACTTGCCGGAAATCCGTCAGGGTTTATCCGCAGCCGCAGGCGTCAACACCGGCGTTACGTTTGTGCCGCACCTTGTTCCGATGATTCGTGGTATCGAGGCGACACTCTATGCGGAGCTGAAGAATCCGGCTGACTTTGATCGTCTACAAGAGTTGTTTGAAGAGCGTTATCGCGATGAGCCATTTGTGGACGTGATGCCGTTCGGTAGTCATCCGGAAACCCGCAGCGTACGGGGAGCCAACTTGTGTCGTATGGCGCTGCATCGTCAGGAGCAGAGCAATATTATTATCATCTCCTCGGTAATCGACAACCTCGTTAAAGGCGCTGCCGGTCAGGCAGTTCAGAATATGAATATCATGTTTGGCCTCAAAGAAACGCTGGGCCTTGAAGCGCCTGCATTGCTGCCTTGAGGAGCCCCCAGTGAGCGAACAACGCAAGCCGACCGATGAATATGTGATAATCCGTCATCAGCCGGGCTACCGGTTGAGGCGGGCAGTAATTCTGGTGGTGTTCACGGTGATAGCTGCCGCTGCGGGCTATGCAGCAGGTTTGGCGCAGGGAGGGTTTCGATTCACCAGTGCGGAAGCCTCCAATGAGCAACTGGAGGCTAAAGTTGCGACGCTGGAAGCGAACTATCGTGAAGCCCGGCAACAACTGGTCAATCTTGAACGTGGCAAACTGATTGATGAGCAGGCACTGAACCAGGCTCGAAAAATAATTGTTGATCTTGAAACCCGTGCCGGCGCCTTGAAGTCTGACCTGACGTTCTATAAAAATATTATGGCGCCCTCTGAGACCAGTAAGGGATTGCAGGTTGACCGCTTTTCCCTGGCCAGCGATCGTCAGGTTGGTGTTTATAATTTCAAACTGGTACTTACGCAGGTTGGCAACAACAAAAGCTATATTTCAGGTGTCGTGGCCGTCAACATAATCGGCGCGCGGGATGGTGAGAAAGAAATCATCGCGCTGCGCGACCTGTCTCAGGAAATTGAGGCTCTTGGCGTGAAATTCCGCTTTCGGTATTTCCAGGATGTTGAAGGTAAACTGGCGCTGCCTGATGGGTTCGAACCGCTGGAGGTGCAGGTGGTTGCTCAGGCCGAAGGGCGCAAATCCTCGCAAGCTGAGCGCACATTCAGCTGGGATGACTTAACGGAGAAATAGAAATGCTTGGCAAGAAAAAGCAGAAGCCCCGCCGGCCGACGGGCAATTTTGACACATTGATTTCATCGCGCACCACCATAGAAGGTGATGTGCATTTCTCTGGTGGTTTGCATGTCGATGGTCATATCCGCGGCAAGGTGTTGGCTGAGGATGGCAGTGATGCTGTCTTGCGAGTCTCGGAGGTAGGTGAGGTTACCGGCGACATAGCGGCCCCGCACGTTATTATCAACGGCACGGTTCACGGTGATGTCCATGCGTCCGCGCATCTTGAACTCGCTGAGAAGGCCGCTATTAACGGCAGTGTTTATTACAATCTCATCCAGATGGCGATGGGGTCGTCGGTCAATGGCAATCTTGTTCACCAACGTGAACCTTCCGGATTGCTGACGCAGGATAAGGCGCCAGGCGCCGGATTCGTCAATGCTCTGCCAGGTGCCGGTGTCGACGAAGCATTGGAAGGCGATGGTGGAAAGTCCGAATAGTTGATTGTTTTACTCAGGAATACCATAATCCCTGTAGTTGTAGCAGGTAATCCGGAGGCGAGCTTGAGTGTAGTTCAGCAGCAAATGGCAGCACCGCTGTTTTTCAGCGACAGTGCGGTCAACAAAGTACGCGAACTGGTTGAGGAAGAGGGAAACCCCGAACTCAGGTTGCGCGTGTTCGTTACCGGCGGTGGATGTTCCGGTTTTCAGTACGGATTCTCATTCGATGAAAGCCAGGATGAAGAAGACACGACAGTAGAACGGGATGGCGCCATTCTTCTGGTCGACCCCATGAGCTATCAGTACCTTGTGGGAGCCACTATCGATTACCAGGAAGGTTTGCAAGGTTCCCAGTTTGTGGTTCAGAACCCCAATGCCAGCTCTACCTGCGGCTGTGGAAGCTCGTTTACGATCTGAGGGTTGTGGGCCGTCAGTTGCGCAGAAAAGACAGCGAGTTCAGGCGGGGTATATGGCGCCGAGTATTCGGGGCCCTTTGGCTCCGGTTACTTCTGCCAGATTTCCCGGCTTGCGCTCGATTGTTTGTCGGGCCAGCCATGCAAACGCCGTCGGCTCCACCCATTGGGGGTCAAGGCCTAATTCAGTGGTATCGAGTACACGGATAGGGCTGAGGGCTTGGGATAGCTCTCTCATCAGTAGCCGGTTACGAGTACCCCCCCCGCAAGCATAAACCGTCATGGCTGGTGATTGAGGCATTTGCCGGACTGCCGTTATCACTGACAACTGAAGCAGTGTGCGTTGAACGTCTTCTGGCCGGGTTTTTTCATGTCGCTGAACCAGAGTTTTAACCCACTCGAGATTGAACTTTTCTTTTCCGGTGCTTTTTGGGGCAGGACGGTCGAAATAAGCGTCGGATAGCATGTCGGTCAGTAGGGCCTGGTCGACGATTCCCTCCTGCGCCCAATGGCCGTCTTCATCGTAGGGTCGCCCCGTCTGATCATGGCACCAGGCATCCATCAAAGCGTTGGCGGGCCCAGTGTCGAATCCGGTTGCCGGACTATCAGGATCGGACGGAATCCAGGTTATATTCGCTATGCCTCCGAGATTCAGGATGCACCTGTCTTCGGTTTCGGAGCCAAAGAAAGACTGATGGAAGGCCGGAACCAATGGGGCACCCTGACCGCCTGCGGCCATGTCCCGGCTCCGGAAATCACCTACCGTTGTAATCCCGGTCCTTTCCGCAATGATTGCCGGATTGCCTATCTGAAGAGAGAACCGGCCCGGGCCGGAAGGTTGATGGCGCAGAGTCTGCCCGTGGCTACCGATCGCCCGGATTGGTGAGTTATCAACACTGGAATTGCAGATCAGAGCTTCTGCAGCGTCCGCAAAAAGTAACCCCGTCAATGTATCAAGCTCGCCCACCTCATCAGGTGTTGCCTGGTTCTGGCTTGCAAGCATCAGGCGGTGACGGAGGTTTTCGGGGTAGGGTATGGAGTGTGTACCGTGAATACGGACAGTGTTGCCCTGGAAGGACACCAGCACGGCGTCTATGCCATCCATGCTGGTGCCGGACATAAGTCCTATCCAGGAATCCATCGGGCTTCAGTCTTCCGAGGTCATGGCAAGTTGCTGGTAGTTGGTTCTGAAGGCTTCAAACTGAGCAACTTGTTGTCCGGTAAACTTTTTGAATTGCGCCATTTCAGAGGCTGGAATCGGTTGGGCGTCCGGGAGTTTTACAGTCCTGGAATTGCGCGGCGAGCCATTAACACGGAATTCGTAGTGAAGGTGAGGCCCGGTTACCATGCCAGAGGACCCGACATAACCGATCGTTTCACCCTGCTTCACCCGTGTTCCGCTCTTCATGCCTTTGCCAATTCGACTCATATGAGCGTACAGAGTTGTTATGTTGTCGCCATGTTTCAGGACAACCGTGCGCCCATATCCGCCTTTCCAGCCGGCAAACTGAACCCTGCCATTCCCCGCAGCCTTGATCGGCGTGCCCGGGGGCGCTGCATAATCAGTGCCTTCATGGGGTCGGACAACATCCAGAACCGGGTGGCGGCGCTGAAGGTTAAAAGCAGAAGATACACGGGCGCTTATTGGCGTGCGCAAAAAGGCTTTACGCATACTCTTGCCATCAGGCGTGTAATAGTCGCTGTCGCCGTTGCTGTCTGTGTACAACAGGGCAATATTGTCCTCGCCCCGGTTTATAAAGCGGGCTGACAATATGCGGCCGGTGCTGAACTTTTCTCCGTCGAGATACAGTTCCTCATAAACCACTTCAAACTGGTCGCCTTTGCGGACATCGTAGACAAAATCGATATCCCAGCCGAATATTCCGGCGAGCTCCATTGTTAGCCGGTCGTTGAGCCCGGCTTCACGCGCAGCAAGATAAAGCGACCCGTCGATCGTGCCGGAGGCAAAAGCAGGTTTGGGTTCGGGCTCCCGTAGGTTTGTCTCGCCTTTAAAGGACTCTTCCTGCTTTTGGATTTTCAATGATTCCAGCAAGCTGCGCTGGAGTTCAATTGCAGCAAGCTCGCCTTCGTTATCGGTCGCGAAACGAATGGTCTCGCCGGCATAAAGGCGCTGTAGTTTTTTGGCCTCGCCTTCACCGTGAATGACTGAGAGCATGATGCCATCATTGAATCCCGCTTTTTTGAAGAGGGAGGACAGGGTGTCGCCAGATTTGATCTTGAATGTTTGCCATTCCAGGCGCGGTTTTGCTTCAACAGCGCTCGCCAGATTTGGAGCTTCCGGGGCGACTTCTATCGCGTCCGCAGTAACGGCAACTGTCTGATCCGGGGAAGCTGCAGGCGTGAGCTTCTGTTTTTGCGAATGGATCTCCGATGCACTGCCCTGTTCCAGGTCAAGAGCGTAGGACATCCGTTTGGCCTCAACGTCCGCGCTGGGGCTCATCAAAATAGCTGCTGTCACCACAACGGTTGTAGCTGCAGCAATGGTAATGTGGGATTTCGGGAACATTTTCAGCACGTATCGCATCCGTTTTAATCGGTATTCCGGCAGCTTGTGCTGCCTAATTAAAGCTGCTGTTCAAGTATAGATCAACAGATTACCGTATAAAAAGCGTGTGGAACAGCGCAGAACATTACGGTTGTTGCGCTGCCCGACGGATTTCTTGCGGCGTCATTGATATAATGCGCCAGCCCAAACCGCATGTTTTGTTTAAAAACTGAGCATTTACACTGTAGCAGGGCGCCAGGTAACTCACAGATTTCTTTTGTTGAAGTCTGTAACTGATAATTGTCTGAAACCGATTGGGGATGAATGATTCATGGCATCTATTGATGAAGCGCTAGCTATTATCAAGCGAGGCGTAGACGAGCTTATACCGGAAGACGATCTGATTGCGAAATTAAAGGAAGGTCGCCCTCTGCGTATCAAGGCAGGCTTCGACCCCACCGCCCCCGATCTCCATCTCGGGCATACTGTGCTCATCAATAAGCTGCGTCAGTTTCAGGATCTCGGCCATGAGGTTATCTTTCTGATAGGTGATTTTACCGGCAAGATCGGAGACCCCTCAGGCAAGAGCGCTACCCGCCCTCCGCTGACGGATGAACAGGTTGCCCAAAACGCGATTACCTATAAAGAGCAGGTATTCAAAATTCTGGATCGCGAGAAGACCCGGGTGGTCTTTAATTCCGAGTGGATGAGCAAGATGACTGCGGCGGACATGATCCGGCTGGCGGGACAGTATACGGTGGCCCGGATGTTGGAGCGGGATGACTTCACCAAACGCTACCGTGCTGAGCAGTCTATCGCCATTCATGAGTTTCTGTACCCGCTGATACAAGGGTACGACTCAGTAGCTTTGAAAGCAGATGTTGAGTTGGGCGGCACGGATCAAAAGTTCAATCTTCTGATGGGGCGTATTTTGCAGAGGCAATATGGTCAGTCTCCGCAAGCGGTATTGACCATGCCGATCCTTGAGGGGTTGGATGGCGTACAGAAGATGTCGAAGTCTCTGGGTAACTATATCGGTGTTAATGATTCCCCGGGTGAAATGTATACCAAGCTGCTGTCCGTGCCAGATGAATTGTTGTGGCGCTACTTCGAGCTTCTCAGCTTTCGCCCTCTCGCGGAGGTAAGCGAATTCCAGAAAGCGGTGAGCGAGGGAGCCAACCCTCAGGACTACAAAAAGCTGCTTGCTGAAGAGATAATCGCACGCTTCCACAGTGAAGAGGATGCAGAAACTGCTCACAAGTCGGCGGGTAACAGGGTGGCGCTTGGCGATATTCCTGAAAATGTTCCCGTTGTCGAGGTTTCGCTGGATGGCCAGTCGGAGGTGTTGATGGCTTCTGTGTTGCGTCTGGCTGGGCTCGTTAAGAATGGTGCAGCAGCGCGTGACGTTCTCGGTCGAGGTGCCGTATTCGTGAATGGCGAGAAATTTGAAGGCGATCGGGTATTCGTAGAGGGTGATAGTTGTGTTATTCAGGCAGGAAAGAAGAAAATTGCCCGGGTTTTGATCACTGCCTGATCGATTTCAGGTCATTTTGGACTTTTTTCAAAATGGCCGTTGACAGATCTGCGAGTGTCTGTAGAATGCGCATCTCCTTCGAGGGACACACCGCTGAGGCGGGGTGATCTGAGAAGGGCAACTGTTTGAAAGTATTGAAGAAAACGAGTTTGAAGTTTCTTTAATTAAACGGTTGACAAGGCGGCGAGA
>NZ_JBLWYX010000022.1:0-48611 GCF_048266785.1 Marinobacter sp. | reverse complement strand
GGTGCCGCAACAATACGAAGCGCTGCTTCGGCTGCTGTCAGCTTTCGAGCTATCCTTGACGATTCATCATTCATACGTTTTCGCAAACCCCGCCGACCAGGCTGCCAGGGTGACCTTCGGGTGTTGCATGGCATGCGCAGCTTCGGAACATGGGTCTTTGCGGAGCCTCAGGAAAGACCCATGACCCAGGAAATCGGCGGCTTTGCCGCACTCGGTATTCACTCCGCCGTACTGGCTGCCATCAGCGCAGTCGGCTACGAAGAACCATCCCCCATTCAGGCCCAGGCGATCCCGGTGATCCTCGGCGGCCACGACATGATCGGCCAGGCGCAGACCGGTACCGGCAAGACCGCGGCCTTCGCGCTGCCGATCCTGTCGAAGATCGACCCGGCCCGTCGCGAGCCGCAGGCGCTGATCCTCGCGCCGACCCGCGAGCTGGCCCTGCAGGTCGCCACCGCGTTCGAAACCTATTCCAAGCAGATGCCCGGCGTCGGCGTCGTCGCCATCTATGGTGGCGCACCGATGGGCCCGCAGCTCAAGGCCATCCGCCAGGGCGCGCAGATCATCGTCGCGACCCCCGGCCGTCTGGTCGACCACCTGAGCCGCAACAGCGCACTGCTGTCGACCATCCAGTTCCTGGTACTCGACGAAGCCGACGAGATGCTCAAGCTGGGCTTCATGGACGATCTGGAAGTGATCTTCGAAGCCATGCCGGAAAGCCGTCAGAGCGTGCTGTTCTCCGCCACGCTGCCGCACTCGATCCGCGCTATCGCCGAGAAGCACCTGCGCGAGCCGCAGCACATCAAGATCGCCGCCAAGACCCAGACCGTGGCGCGCATCGAGCAGGCACACCTGATGGTCCATGCCGACCAGAAGATCCCGGCCGTGCTGCGTCTGTTGGAAGTCGAGGATTTCGACGCGCTGATCGCCTTCGTGCGTACCAAGCAGGCCACCCTGGATCTGGCCGCCGCGCTGGAGGCCAAAGGCTACAAGGCCGCCGCACTGAATGGCGACATCGCCCAGAACCAGCGCGAGCGCGTCATCGAATCGCTCAAGGACGGCCGCCTGGACATCGTCGTGGCCACCGACGTCGCTGCCCGCGGCCTGGACGTGGCGCGCATCACCCACGTATTCAACGTGGACATGCCCTATGATCCCGAGTCCTACGTGCACCGCATCGGTCGTACCGGCCGCGCTGGCCGCGATGGCCGCGCGCTGCTGCTGGTCACCCCGCGTGAGCGCCGCATGCTGCAGGTCATCGAGCGTGTGACCAACCAGAAGGTCGCCGAAGTGCGCCTGCCCAACGCCCAGCAGGTGCTGGACGCCCGCATCAAGAAACTCACCAACGGCCTCGCGCCGCTGGTGGCCGATGCCGAAGCCAGCCATGGCGAGCTGCTCGACAAGCTGATTGCCGATATCGGCTGCAGCCCGCATGCCTTGGCCGCTGCGCTGCTGCGCAAGGCTACCAACGGTCAGGCGCTTACTCTGGCCGAAGTGGAAAAGGAACAACCGCTGGTACCAACCAGTGGTCCGCGTGAGCGTTCCGATCGTCCAGAGCGCAGCGGTGATCGCGAGCGCCGTGCGCCGATGCCGCTGGCCGAAGGTCGCGCTCGCTGCCGTACCCCGCTGGGCGCACGCGACGGCATCGCCGCGCGCAACCTGCTCGGTGCCATCCTCAACGAAGGCGGCCTGGCCCGCGAAGCCATCGGTCGCATCCAGGTGCGCGACAGTTTCAGCCTCGTCGAGCTGCCCGAAGAAGGCCTCGAGCGCCTGCTGGGCAAACTCAAGGACACCCGTGTCGGCGGCAAGCAGTTGAAGCTGCGTCGCTATCGCGAGGACTGAGGGTTACATAGCAAAGAAAAAGGCGAGCTGATCAGCTCGCCTTTTTTGTATCTGCCAGAACCCCAGGACCCGACAGATCCCACATCCCGTAGGAGCCAGCTTGCTGGCGATCCCCGAGCCTGACGTAGGGTGGATGGCCGAAGCCATCCACGCGGGGCGGAGTTGAGTTATCCGGGTTGCCTTCCTGCCCCGCGTGGAAAATCGCGTCGCGAGTTTTCCACCCTACAAGCTCAGGCTTGTGCCTGTGGGAAGGGCGGAGCGGATCGGAAGGTGCCCGCACCATCATCCCAAAGGGCTCGGCGTTAGAAGCTTCGCGCCGAGGTCGGCGCTCCCACGGATTGCGGCTTGCCACGCTGCCCTTGTGGGAGCCGCGCCCTCGCGGCGAAAGGGTGACGGTGCCCACGCAGGAGCATGGGCACCATCATCCAAAGGGGCTCGACGTTAGAAGCTTCGCGCCGAGGTCGGCGCTCCCACGGATTGCGGCTTGCCATGCTGCCCTTGTGGGAGCCGCGCCCTCGCGGCGAAAGGGTGACGGTGCCGCGCAGGAGCATGGGCACCATCAGCGTTTATCTTAACGAGAGACTCGTCAGCTCTTGCCCTGCTCGGCTGTCAGGTCGATCAGGCTGGCCCAGTTGCTCATCGAGATGAAGTGGCAGTAGACCAGATGCAGCCAGCCACGCTCGCGCCAGCGCAGGAACTCTTCGCTTGGCAGCTGGTTGAATTTGGCTTCGTCGATCACCTTGAAACCAGCCAGGCTGAGCTTCTGCCCCGTCGCGAGGCTGACGTCGGCACGGTTATCGACCAACAGCTCGGCCTTGGCCAGCGCCTCGACGAATTCGCTGGTGAATGCATGGTGCCCTTGGTAGTCGCGACAGAAGGCCAGGGCATTGTCGAGCAGTTCGGTCGGCTTGCCGTCGTTGAACAGCCGCCGCTCACCGTCGTCGACCAGGCCCGGAGCGGCCTCGTCGATGCACAGGGTGTATTCCGACTTGTCGGCATTCTCCATGAAGATGAACGGATAGCGGCGCACATAGGCCGGAACGTAGCCGGCCTGCCATTTGCCTTCGGCATCGACGAACAGGTTCTCCTCGCTGCGTAGGCCGAGCAGCGCGACGGGCAGCGGCTTGTCGCCATCGGCGAACAGGATGGGGAAATGTTTGCACGCCAGGGTGAACTCGGCCGCTACCAGCGGCACCGAGTTGCTGCTGGCAGCGAACAGATAGTTGGCCGTCTCGGCCAGGGCAAGGTTGGCGTCCTGCTCGGCGTGAATCGGACGCGGCTTCTGGTAGAACGCAGGCAATGTCTTTTCGGTCATGTTCGTTACTCGATCTGGCTCGTCGGTTGAAGTCGTTCGCAGTTGATTAGAGACCACAAAGCAGTGGTGCGTTCTCGTCACCTTTCACACAGGTGCCGGCCTGCGGCGCAAAGTCCTCCGCGACATCGAGCACCTTGGGCGATGCATAGGCACCGAGGGCGTCAGGAGTCATGCCAAGCGGGCTGTGCGTGTGGATGAACAGGGACGTGACCGATGGCGTCGTCGGAATTGCCGTCTTGGGCACGGTTACCGCAATCACCTGACTGATCATTTCGTTGTCGCCCCAAGGGGTTTCGTTGATGAAGTAAGGCGCTCGGGTGAGCTTGGAGTCGATTTCGCGTGCGGCCTTGCGGCCACCGACGATACCGATGCTGCCGAACAGGTTGGCCGATCCGGCGGTGGGGACGCTGAGGCGCGCCACCTGGATCAGGTTGCGGTTGGTCGTGTTACCGGAGGGCAGGCCGATATTCAGTGCGCCGGTGCCGGAAGATAGGGTCAGCCAGGTTTTCGGTGCATACAAGCCGTTCATCACGATATCGCCGGTGGTGGTGAAGTTGGCCTTGTCGGACAGGATTTCCGCCACCGTTTCCAGCTTGATGCCGCCATTGGAAACGGTGATGGTCTCCGGCAGATACACATGGGCGCCGCCGGTCTGGGTGAAGTCCTTCTTCGACAGGATCGGACCGTTGAAAGCGATCGTCCCTGCTGCATCGCTGTTGTGCACCGTCAGGACGCCTTGATCGGCGGTGACGCCTGCTTCGAAGACGAAGCCGTCTCCGCTCAGCACGATACCGTCCGCACCATCGGCCCGCAGTTCGCCACCGAAGCGGGTGAGTCCGCCGGCCGCGGCCTGTTGCACGCTGGATACGTGGACGTTGGAGGCGAAGTCGATGCTGTCGCCTGCGTCGATCACCAGCGCGCCCAGCGGCGAAGTACCGCCAACGGCACCTTGCACGACGATATCTTCACCAGCCGAGAGCGTCAGCGATGAACGGTTGCCGCTGTCCAGCGTGGAGCCGAACACCAGTGAGCCGCCGGTGCTGCTCAGGGTGTGGTCGCCGCTGAGGCTGACTGCGCCCTGGTAGAGCTGCTCGCCAGTGGTGATCAAGGAGCCGCCGGTGAAATCGGTAGTGCCGACGACCGTCAGGCTGGCCAGCGGGGCCGTGTCGCCCTGTTCGCCGCCGATCACCGCATTACCTTCGATGCGCAGCGATTGCCCGCCCGCGGTCACACCGCCGACGCCCTGGGTCAAGGTCACTTTGCTGGCCTTGAGCACGGTATCGGCGTCGATGACCAGGGTTTGGCTGTAGTGTTGCTCGCCGGTGGTGGTCACGCCGCCCTTGATCGCACTGTTGCCGGTCACGCTCAAGGTCGACAAGGCATTCTGGGAGCCGACGGCACCCAGCGTCGCATCACCTTCGATAGTGAGTGACTGGGCACCTTCAGCGCTGGCGTCCACGCCGGCCAGCAATACGACTTCGCTGGCCTTGAGCACGGTGTTGGTGGACAGGGTCAGATGCTCGCCGTAGCGCTGCATGCCGGTGGTGTCGATCGGCCCGGCGGCGATTTCCAGCACGCCGCCCGCATCGGTTTCGAGCGAGGTCGCTTTCAACGGTGCGGCGAAGCGGCTGGTGCCATCGCTGACGACCGATATCGCGCCCAGGCGCTCGCTGCCACCGACCTCTGCGGAGAAGGTCACGTTGCCGGTAGCGCTATCGATGGTCAGGTCGTGGCCACCATCGAGGGTCGAGACAAAAGTCACGTTGCCGCCGACGGTTTCGAGCTGCGCGTCTGCACCGAGCGTCACCGCACCCTGGTAGGTCTGGTTGCCGGTGGTGCTGATCAGGCCGCCCCCGAGCTGAGCCGTGCCGCTGATGGAAAGCGAGGTCAAAGCCTGGTCGGCGCCGATGGCGCCCCGCACATCGGCATCACCGACGACGGACAGGCCATGAGGACCGTCGGCGCCTTGAGCCAGCGTCACCAGGCCGCCAGTGAGCACCACGTCGTTGTTCAGCACCAGGCGCTCGCCGTAGTACTGGTTGCCGGTGGTATCCACGTTGGCGCTGACGCGAACGTGGCCCGGGTCGTCGGTGTAGACCGACGCGGCCCGGACGGCGGCGCCAAAGTACGATTCGCCAGCGGTGTCGATCCGGACCGCGCCGACTCTCTCCAGGCTGCCCAGGGCACCCAGGAAGGCCACATCCCCCGCGTTTCCGCTGATCAGTCGCAGATCATGTCCGCCATCGACCAGACCGTCGACAGTAATGCCGGCGTTCTGGCTGGTGAGCGTGCTGTTACCGTCCAGGCGCACATTGTTGTAGCGCTGGGTGCCGACGGTGGTGATGGCGTCCTCGAGCAGCAGATTGCCGCTGCCGTTGACGACCAGCCTGGCCAGCGCCTCGCTTGCGCCGACAGCATCGCTGAATCGAACAGTGCCGGTACCGTTGGCGATGATCAGCTCCTGCTCGCCATCCACCGTTTGCAGGCTGACATTGCCGTTGCCTGTAACGATGGCCGTAGAGTCGGTCAGTTGCGTGGCGCCTTCGATGGTGAAGCCGCCGCCGTTGGTCATGTAGGTACCACCGAGCCGGGTGGCACCCTTGTAGGACTGAGCACCGCCATTGGTGGTAGCGCCCACCAGGGAGATGTTCGTCGCCTCGATGCTCAGGCTCTTCAGACCGCCGGCGTGCTGTGCGAGCGTCACGTCGCCATTGTTCGCAGCGAGCTCCACGCTCAGGGAGCTATTGCCCGCCATCGCACCGAGAATGGTGATGTCGCCATCTTCGGCAGTCAGGCGCAGGGTCTTGTCTGTGCCGGAGGTGATGAAGTTGTTGGCGACGAAGCCACTATCGTTGGTGAAGTCGATGTTGCCGGTACCGATCACGTCGACCATGCTCAGCTGGCCCTGGTTCTCGATCACCAGATCGTGGGCCCCACTGCTCACATAGAGGTTTCCGGTCTGGCTGTTCAGCTGGGTGTCGCCACCCTGGCTGCCGGTCACGAAGCGCAAGCTGCCGGCGTTGGCAGCGATGCTGCGCGGTGTGGCACCGCTGCTGAGTACATCGGTCTGGCCTTCCAGGCGCAGGTTGCCGGTTGTGGTCAAAGCATCTGTCGGCAGCTGCAGCACACCACTGGCGAGCAGAGCCAGGTCGCCAGTAGCGGGGGCGGACACCCGGTGCGCGTCGAGATTGCCGTTGGCTTGCAGGTAGACCTTGCCGTCGGCAGGTATTTGAAGCGGAGTGCCGATGGTCAGGTTGCCGCTATTGCTGATCGCTACCTGATCGCCCAGGACTCCAGTATCCAGATGGATGGAGGTGACCTGGGTACGCAGCGCATCCACGGCGCCGGTCATCACGTCGGTGACAGCGCCAATGTTGCCATTGGCGGTAATCGACAGGTCAAAACCGCGAACGTTGGTCGCATCATTACCCAGACGGCCCACGTCACCCGCGGAAACCAGTACCACCTTGCCATTAACGTCACCTGCGCGCAGGTTCCCGAGCAACAGGCTGCCGCTGGTGTTCTGCAGGCGGATGTCGTTACCGACCGCATCGCTGCTGGAGGTTACCGAAGCGGCGGAGAGCGGCCCGGCCGAGCGGATGTCGATGGCGCCGTTCTGGGTACGCACATTGTTCAGCAGCAGGCCGGCGACATTGGTGTCGTTCAGATAGAGGTCGCCTGTGCCGGTCACTACCGCATCCAGGCGGTTGGTGCGGGTCTGCAAGGCCCGGCTGGCATCGCCGATGCCGCTGACGGCCGTCAACGCGACCTGAGAGCCGATGATCAGCGAGGTTTCGGCATCGTCCGCCTTGATGGTAGCGCCCGACAGTTTGACGTTGCCGCCACCGGCATTGATGTTGCCGGCGTAAAGATTGCCTTGTGCGCTGGCATCGATGGCGCCACCGCTGGAAAGCAGGTTGCCCAAGAACAGATCGTTACCCGCACGGACCACGATGGCGCCGCCATTGGACGCGACCACGGCCAGGGTGGAGGCTTCGCTGGGTGACAGGTAGATGCTGCCGCCCTGGCTGCTCACCGTGACCTTGCGGCCAATGGTGTTCAGGCCGAGGCTGCTGGTGCCGACGCCCCCGAAGCCGGTGCTAATGATGTCGATGCCCTGGCCGCGAATGGCTTTGCCTGCACTTTGGGCAAGAATGCTGTTGGCGGTCAGCATGACGTTGCCATCGCCGGCATTCAGGTCACCAGCGGTCAGCGTGCCGCTGGCGCTCACGCTGATATCGCCGCCAGCGGAGCTCATGCTGGTCAGCAGCACATTGCCGTTGGACTCGACATAGGTGTCGCCGCCATTGGCCTCGGTGGTCAGGCCGCCGCTGAGATTGCTGGTGCTCAGGTGAATGTCGCCGTTGCCGGTAACTTTGGCGGTGACCGGGTTGCTGCTACCGGCCGCGATGCTCACTGCGGCGTCGGCTGTGCCGATGCCGTTCACCGCTTCCAGAACGATGGCGCCGGCGTTACTGCTGAGGCTACCGCTGCCCGCCAGGATGCTACCGGCGGCCTTCAGCGACAGCGAGGTCCCGCTGCCGTAGGCAAGGGCGCCCAGAAGGATGTCGCCACCGTTGCGGGTGACCACGCTCAGGTTGCCGCCGGCACTCAAGTTGTCCAGCTGGACGCTGCCCTGGTTGTCCAGATTGATCAGGCCCTGTGCGTTGGCGCTGATGCTGCCTACGTTGGTGAGTAGCGCCTGTCCGACGGTGCCGATGGAACCGGCGGTCGGGGTGGTGCCACCGGTATAGCGGGTGGCGGTAACGTCCAGGCTGCCGGCCGTAATAAGCGAGCTGCTGTTGATGGCCGTGATGCTACCGTCCTGCTGGTAGCCACTGCTCTTCAGGATGACGTTGCCGGTGCCGACATCGATGGTGCCGATCTGCAAGGCACGATTGGCGTTGAAGGTGAAGTCCAGGCCATTGGCTTGCAGATTGCTGATCGCGTTGTCGCTGAGACTCGCGATGAGCCCGCTGGCCTGTACGGAGATGGCACCGCCGGCGGTGTAGTTGCTGTTCTTACGGGTAATGGCCAGGCTGTCCAGCGCCTGGTTGTTGCTGACGTAAATGTCCTTCGGCGAGATCAGCGTCAGGTGCGGGGTAGCCACGTTGATGCGTGTGCCCGAGGTACCGATCGAATAGGCCTCCGAGGCATTGGTGTAATCGGCCGACAGGGTGACTTTACCGCCAGTAATCAAATTGCTGCCGTTGAGGCCGGAGATATTGCCCCGATTCGCAGTCAGCGAGACGTCCGAGGCGCCTCCATTGATGTTGCCTACGGTCAGGCCTTTGCCGGCGGTCAGTGATACACCGCCGGGAGCGGACACACTGGTGGCGATCAGATTGTGGGACTCGTTGATTGCAATGCTGCCGGTAGCACCGCGATCGTTGGTGCGGGCAGTGGCGGTCAGCGTCGTGGTGCCTTGGCCCTGCGCCGTGGTGGTGATCGCACTGATGTTGCCGATCGAGCCGTAGGCATCCAGGGTCGCGTTGACTACATTGGTCAGCGAGCCGCTGACGATCGAGCCGCCCTTGTTGATGACTTCGAGGTTGTGGCCGTTGAGATTGATGTTCCCCAGGGCGATATCGCCTTGCGCATTCTCCAGATAGGTATCGCCATTAGCGGTGATGTTGTCCAGCGCCGAAGGGTTGCTCAGCGCCATGCGCACGCCGCCGCTCTGGGCGTTAGCGTTGGCTGTTGCTGCATAGGCACGTACCGTGCCGTCAGCGCCAATGGCACCTTCAGCCCTAAGTGAGAGGGTGCCAGTGGTGATCTTGTGATCTACGTTGCCGTCGCCGACGATGCTGGCGCCATTGCTGGTGCTCAGATTCAGCACACTGGTCTCGCCCAGATCGATATCGCCCAGCACCAGTGAGCGCCCGCTGTAGTAGTTCAGGCGCAGGCCGCGGGTATCGGTGATGTTCAGGGTCGTTCCGTTGACGCTGTCGACAGCACTGTAGGTCAGGTCTGGCGCGGTCAACTGGTAATTCGAAACCGTGCTGCCACCCTGACGCTGGGTGTTTACCGTCAGTTCGTCGAGGTGGACGTCGGAGGCGAGGTAATAGTTGCCCGTGACGTCCAGACTCAGCCGCGGTGCGGAGAACTTCAACGCACTGCCATCGGCACCGACGCCGGCACCGTTGTAGGTGATGAACGACAGGTTGGCTGCGGTCAGGTGGCTGCTGGCATCCTTGGCGAGGATGCCGGTATTGCTGATCAGCGTCAGCGAGCCGCCGTTGGTGACACCTTCCGGTGAGGTGTCGATGGTGCCATACACCAGATTGTGCCCATTGGTGCGGCCGGTGAAGTTGAGGCCGGTAGTGTCGGTCACGGTGTCGAGGTAGGTCGCGCTGCCGTCGTCATTGGCGACGAAGGTGAGCGTTGGCGTAGCCGAGCCGAACGCCGGGCCGGAGGTGATCCGGTAGCTGGCGCCGTTGCTACCGCTCTGGGTGTTGTGGAAGCTCAGCGCCGACAGGTCGAGCGTGTTGTCGACGTATATATCGCGGCCCGCAGTGACGCTCAGGTTCAGGGCGTGGGTGGTAAAGGCGTCATTATTGGTGCCGATGGAATCCCTCGCCGTCAGGCTGATCTGGCTGGCGTTAAGGGTGGCACCATTGCTGATCAGACTGCCACCGGTCGAATTGGCCGAAACTGTACGACCACGCTGCCCATCGATTTCCGCGACGGAGATGTCGCGGTCGCCGCTGAAGGTAAAGTCCAGACCGCTGGCATCGCTGACTTCGCTCAGCACGAAACGGCTGCCGTCATCGACGATATCGAACGCCAGTTGCGGAGCGGTGACCTGCAGCACGTTCTGGCGGCCCGGGTCTGCGTGATTGCTGGTGACTTTCAGGCTGTAGAAGTCCGAGACGCCATCCACATAGAGGTCGCGCCCGGTGCGGGTGCTGAGCTCACGCACGTCCAGGACCATATGCGAGGCCGCGCTGCCGATGCTGCCACTGGCGGCTTCCAGCGTCAGGCTGGTGGCCTTGATCGCCGCCCCGTCGTAGAGGATCGAGGCATCGTTGTGGATCTGGCCGCTGCCCAGGGTGAGGTTGCCCAAGGTCAAGTTGCCGGCACCGCTATTGGAAACGTACAGATTGCCGCTCACGTTGCCCGAGAGCCGCGAGGTGGTCAGCAGCAGCGGCGAGTTGCTGTCGTTACGAACGCCCACAGAGCTGCCGTTGAGCGTGACTTCACCAGCGGTGATCCTTGCGCTGGCGTTAAAACCCTGCACAGCGGAATTACTGGTCAGAGAGACGCTGCCGCCCGTGCGGGTGTTGACGGTGCCGATGGTCAGGGTGTGGCCAGTGTTCACCGTGAGCGCTAGGTTGCTGTTGGATACCAGATTGTTCAGCCGCAGACCGTAGGTTGTGTCGTAGCTAATATCGCGAGAGGTGAGATTGGCGGCAGTAATCGCGTAGGTCGCGCTGTTGCTATCGTTATTGACGTTGGCGGTCAGCGAAAGGCCGGAAAGGGTGCCGGTGTTGGTTACCGAAACGTTGCCGGCGGAGGCGACCGACAGATTACTAGCGGTCGTATTGATTCCGGTGATGCGACCGTTTCTGTTGGAAGCGGACAGGCTCACCGAGCCTGCAGTGATGTGGTTGCCGGCGTTGCCGGTAATGGTTGGCACCATGCCGGTGTTGATATTGGCGCCGCCGGCAGCGGTCAGGCTGACGGTGCCGCTGCTGCCCGTGTTGACAGTACCTACGGCGATCGCGCGGTCGCTGTTCAGACTGAAGTTCAGGCCGCTCCACGAAACGTTGCTTAGCGTGGTGGTCGTAATGCTGTCGGAGACGTTGAAAGTCCGGCCGGAGGAGGCCAGGCTGTAGGTATAGATCGGGCTACCCGATGCAGTGCTGTTGTGGCGCAGCGTCAGGTCGAGACTGCCCAACGTGCCGCTGTGGTCGATGTAGAAACTGCTGGAAGTACCCACCTTGAGGTTGGAGGTGGCGACGTTCAGCGCATCGCCGCTAGCGCCGATGCGACTGTAAACAGCGTCGGCCGAGCCGTTCTGGGTGTACAGGTTCACCGAACCTGCACTGATGCCGCTGCCGGCTGCTTGGCTGATGGCATTGCGGCTGCCGCCGCTGGTGCTCAGGCTGACGCTGCCGTTGGCGGCGACGCTACCCACTGCGATGTTCTTCTTGCTGGTGAAGCTGAAGTGGTTCAGCCCGGTACCGGCGACATTGTTCAGCGTGTGGGTATAGGCGCCGTCATCGCTGATGTCGAAGGTCTGGCCGGGCGCGGCGATGGCGAACTGGTTGGCCGTGGCGCCGCTGTTGTTGACGGTCAGTGCCAGATCGGTCAGCCGGGTATCGCTGGTCACGTAGAAGTTGTTGTTCGCCTCCAGCGACAGGTCGCGCGTACCGGATAGCAGCAAGGTGTTGTGGTCGCCGCTGGCGCCGATGGATCCGCTGGCCTTCAGTGCGACGCTGGCTGCCTCGATATGCGCCGTGGTCTCGTTGCGGTCGGTAGTGATGTTGCCGGCGCTGGTCAGGCTGGCCGAACCGCCCTTGGTATCGATATGGCCGACACGGATGCCATAGCCGTTGCTGGTGAAGCCGAAGTTCAGCGTCCCGTTGGCGGTGATGTCCTGCAGGTAGTAGAGGCCATCGGTATTGCTTGCTTCGAAGCTGCCGATGTTGCCATCCGCCAGATTGATGCTGGCCGGCCAGCCTTTGCCGGTCAGGTACAGATCCGTGAGGCTACCCTGGTTTGCCAGGTTCATCAGCCCGTTGGCGCTTGCGGTCAGCTTGCCGGTGGCCAGGCCCAGGGCGGTATCGGCGCTGCCCAGCGCACCGTTGGCGTCCAGGGTGATCGTCGCCCCACGCACGCGTGTGCTGGTATCGCCGTCGTCCAGCAGACTGCCGCTGCCGGTCAGATACAGGTTGGCGCTGCCCGCATCGATTTCGCCAAGACGGAAAGTGCCATTCTGGTTGTTCAGCGCGATATCGCCACCCTGGGTGCTGGCGGTAACCAGGCCGGAGATGTTGAGACGCAACATATTGCTGGCACTGCCCAACGATCCCTTGGCATTCAGGGTCACGCTCGCACCCTGCAGCGTTCCGCCGCTGTAGTTCATCGAGCCATTGACGGCATTCAGGCGGATGTCGCCCTGGGCATAAACGGTACTCAGCAGCAAATCGCCCTGCAGGGCATTCAGCGTAATGTCGCCACGGTGGGCATAGGCTTGGAAGGTGGTCTGGTTGAATGTCGAGTTGGTGGGCATTGCCAGCACCAGGTCGATGTCGCCATTGTCTGCGGTGGTGTAGATGGATTGAGCCACCAGCGTCAGCGGCGTGTTGTTGCTACCGATGGACCCATTGGCGTTCAGGTTCAGGCTATTGGCCAGGATTCGAGTTGTGGCATCGCCGTCGTCGAAGATCGAACCCGTGGAGCTGGTGAGGTTCAGGTATCCACCGCGGGTGAGATCGATATCGCCCAGGTACAGGTCGCGGTCGCCGTTGAAGGTGAAGGACAGGCTGGTGACATCGGTCAGCGTGTTGAAGCGATAACCGTCGGTCGCGTCCGTAAGGTCAAGAACCAGCGACGGAGCGGTCAGCCGGTAGCTGTACCGCGCCTCGGGGTCGAGATGCCGGCTGGTCAGGTTCAGGCTCGACAAGTCGGCGATGCTGTTCAGGAACAGATTGGCCGCCGTGTTCAGGCTCAGTGAGCCGGTATTCACGTTGAGTGCATGGGTCGCGTCGCCCAGCGAGCCGTTGTTGGCTGTGAGGGTGACGTTGTTGCCGGTGATACGGGTCTGTGCGTTGCCGTCGTCGAGGATGTCACCGAAGGTGGCGCGGAGCGCGACGGAGGAGGAAGTACCACCACGCACTTGTCCAACAACCAGCGTCTGGTCGCCGGTGAAGGAGAAGTTGTTGAGCAGGGCGCTGTCGACATTGGTCAGGGTGTAACGGTTGCCGTCGTTGCTGACATCGAATTTCTGGAAGGGCGAGCTCACCTCCAGAACATTGGCGCGCCCTTCGATGGCGTGGCTGTTGGTGATGTGCAGCGTGTTGAGGTTGGCGCCATTGCCGACATAGATGTCGCCGCCGCTGGTCAGATACAGCTGCTGGGCTTTGGTGGACAGGCGGTCGGCACTGGTACCCAGATGCAGCGAAGCGGACAGGCTGGTGCTGCTGCCACTGATGATGCCCGTTGCGGCGTTGCCGTCGTCGAAGATGGAACCGTCCTGCGCATTGAGGTTGACGCTGCCCTTGGCGTTGACGCTCACCAGCGTCGTATCGCCCTGGACATTGGTCAGGTTGACGTTGGAGTTGCTGGATAGCAGCCGCTCGACCCGCACATCACCGCTCTGATTGATGGTGACCGCGCCACTACCCTGCACATCGAGGAATTCGGCGCCGGTGTTGACGTTGACGTTACTGCTCGAGGCGGTATCCAGCGTTACCCGGCGTCCGCTGACGCGCGTGTTGTAGTTGGAGTTCACGGCACCGCTGCCGAGCAGGCGCAGCAGTACGTCGGCGAGGTTGCCCGAGTCGATGTCACCCAGGTTCAGGTAGCCCTTGGCGACTTCTAGCTTGATGCCGTTGGCAGGGGAAGAGGTCGAGGAAATCAACCGGACGGCATTGGTGTTGCCTGCCGTCGTGAGGTCGATGGCGCCATTGCCGGAGATGACGTCCAGTGTGGCAGAGCTGCCCTTCAGGTCGGCATAGACGCCGCCCAGGCCCGCGTTGGCGGTGAAACCGGTGGCGTTGCTGAGCAGCCGGTTACCGGCGCTGCCGATGGCACCGGTAGCGGTGAGACCCAGGCTACCCGCGTCCAGAATGATGCCACTGTCGGTCGTGATGTCGCCGGCGTTGGCGTTCAGCGAAACCGCTTGATTGGTGGCGGACAGGCTCTTGAGCAACAGCGTGCGGCTGGTGGCTATATCGACGCGGCCGGTGGCCAAAGCGGACAACGCAAGGTCGCCAGCATTGTTCAGGTACAAGCCGCCGTTCAGGGCCGTGGCCTGGATCGAAGGACTTTCCGTGTTCAGCGCCTGCCCGTTGGCGCCGATCGCGCCAGTGGCGGACAACCTGAGTGAAGCGGCGCGCAGCAGGTTGTCGCTGCCCGCCAGCAGGCTGCCATTGGTCGAGGTGAGTTGAAGGTCGCCATTGCCCAGGTCGAGGGTGCCGAGCCGCACGTTGCGATCACCGCTGAGGGTGAAGTCCAGGCCGTCTTGGACTACGCGCTGCAGGTCGTAGGAGTTGCCGTCGTCCATCGAGAATTCGAGGCCGTCGGAGCTTAGTGCATAGGTGTTGTTGGCGTTAGGCAACACGTGGCGGCTGGTAATGGACAGGCTGTCCAGGCTGCCATCGTTGGCCACGTTCAGGTGTCCACCGGTCTGCAGCACCAGTGCAGATGTCGCGGTGTTCAGGGCGGTGGTGGCGTTGCCCAGGTTGCCGGTAGCGGCCAGCAGCGAGACCTTTGCACCGCTCAATACGGCATTGTCGGACAGGCTGCCTATGGACGCCGCGACCGACTGCACGGTGATATTGCCGCTCCCGGCGTTCAGTGCGTTGCCCAAGGTGATCCCGCTGTTGGACACGAGGGAAATGTCGCCGCCGTTGCTGGTCAGCTTGCCAATGTTGCTCAAGGTGCTGCCTACACCCAGGGCTTCCAGGTTGATACTGCCGCCCTGGGTACGGATCTCGGTGTTGGCATCGGCAAAGACGATGCCGTCGCTCTTCAGCGAGCGGAGGGTGAAGTTGTTGCCTGTACCCGTCTTCAGGTTGATGAGATTGCTCGCCATCTTGTCGATGGTGATCAGGCCGTCGGCTTCCAGCGTGATGTTGGCATTGGCTGCACGATTTTCCAGCCAGCCGCGGGTCACCTCGTTGCCGGTGCCGTCGCCGCTGGTGCTGCTGTTATCGATGATGCGTAGCGTCGCCGGGTCGATCAGCAGGTCGCCGGTCTTGCCCTTGGCCGCGCTGAGGTCGACATCGCCTGTCAGCATGATGGTGTCGCGGCTGGAAACTTCGGCGAAGCCGCCGTCGCCGCCTTCGGCACCACCTTTGGCGGAAATCTTGCCGGCGAAGCGGGTGGTTTTATCGGCCAGCACGGTGACCCGGCCGCCATCGCCTTTCTTCAGCGCATCGGCCTTGAGAGTGGCACTCTCGGCCACGGTTACGCTCTCGCGTGCCCAGGTGCCGTTTGCAGTGCCATCATTGCCGACAGCGATCTGGCCGCCGCCTGCGTTGCCGGAGGCGTCGATGAGGGTGTTTTCCCCGACGTTGATGGCGTTGCCGGTAGCGATCACGCGACCGCCGACTTCAGCTTCAGCGCTGCCCGTTGCGCTCAGCGTGCCAGCGATGGCAACGCCGCCGTTGTCCCCGCCAGACAGCACGATCTTGCCGTTCCTGCTGCCGATGGAGTTGGCCGCGACCACGCCGTTGGTATTGATGACGTTGTCGATCACGCCTTTCACCGCCCGTGCGGAAAGCTCGATCGAACCGCCGTCGGCCGAAATACTGCCGGAGTTGATCACCAGCGCCTTGCCTTCGGCACCCTGAGGGGCCTGGCTGACCACCGAGCTGGCATCGAAACTGAGCAGGCCGTCGCCCTGGAAGTCGAGGGTGAAGGTTTCAGCGCCGGCGAGGGCAACCTTGCCGAGCCTGGCCTTGATCACGCCGGAGTTTTCCACGCCGGGTGCTACCAGAGCGGCCAGGCCCGCATCGCGAATGCTGATGTCGCCCTGGTTGACGATCCGCGCGTTCTTGTTCGCCGAGGCTTCGGCAAAACGGTAATTGCCGGCCATGAAATCGGCATCGCTGATATTGGCCGTACTGGCTACCAGGCCACCCACATCGACGCGGGAGGAGGGGCCGAAGACCACCCCGTTGGGGTTGACCAGCATCACCGTGCCGTTGGCATTGAGGCTGCCATAGATGGCTGATGGGTCGTTACCGGTGACGCGGTTGAGGGTGACGCTCTTGGACGACGGTTGCTGGAAATTGACCGTTTCCCCGGCACCGATACTGAAGCTCTGCCAGTTGATGATCGCCTTGTTCGAACCCTGGACGATATTCAGGGTGTCCGGCGTGGCCTGGACGATACTGGCGTTGCCGGCGACCACGGTGCCACCGGAAGGGGCAGCCCAGGCGCTGGCGGAGAGCAGGGAGCCCAGTACGTAGATGCTGGCGGCAGCAGTGACCATGCCCAGCAATGGCTGGCCTGCGCCACGCCCGGCACTGATGCCGGTGGCTTCGGCCAGGGCGGTGCGCTGGGCGACTGAGGGAAGGGAAGAGCGCTTGGCCGAGGGCGTTACCGAGCGGGCGATACGGCGAAAGGAGAATGTGCTCATTGGAATATCGCTCGCTATCAGTAGTGGGCCACGAGGCTGAAGAAGGTACGGGGGCTCTTGTCGCCTTCGGTCTGGACGTCCCGGTTCAACGGCTGACTGAACTCGGCCGTGGCGAACAGGTTGTCGAGCAGGTTCACGCGCAGGCCCAGACCGGTGGAGAAGAGATTCTGGTGGCCTTCGAAACGCGCTTCCGCCTTGGACCAGACCTGGCCCGCGTCATAGAACGCGTAGTACTGGATGCCGCGAGGAAACAGCGGCAGGCCGAACGAGTTGTAGCGGAGCTCAAGAGCAGCGGCCCAGCCGCTGTCGCCGGCGACTTCGCCATCGTCATAGCCGCGACCGAAGTTCGGCCCACCCAGGGCGATTTCTTCGCTGGCCAGCAGAGGTCTGTTGGTTACCTGACCGGTTGCGGTGGCCAGCAGGCTGAAGTTGCCGGGTAGCTGCTGGATGCGAGTGAGGTCGGCGGTGAATTTGGTGAAGTCGCTGCGGCCGTTGAAGCGCGAGGCGTATTCGGAGCCCTCATCGCTGGCGTTCATCAGGTCCAACCCCTGATGAACGGTGGCGCGGGCGGCGGTGATGCCATTCCAGCTATCGGTCCGGTCGTAACTCAGGCCTGCGCGCAAGATGCGCAACCTGTCGCGGTTGAAGGCTTCGCCGGCGATATCCGTATAGACGTTGCGATATTCGAATTCGCTGAACAGGCGCAGGTTCTGTCTGCGCGAACGAATCAATGGATAGCTCAGCGAAGCGACCTCGGAGATCACTTCGCTTTCCACGTCCAGCTCCTCCAGCTCCAGACCGGGCTGGGAATGGGCGTAGGAGGAGGTGAAGGCACCGGCCAGGCCGTCGCTGTTGAGCAAGGCATCGTAGGTGCCCGAAACGCCCCAGGATCGGTCCAGAGGGATGGACGTCCTGGCGTTCAGGCTGAAGCGGTCCGCTCGGCTGCCGAACGAATTGAAACTGATGTTCGCACCCAGTTCCGCATCGCCCAGATAGCGGGAATTGCGATCGCTCAGGCTGAGCGAGCTGTCCACGGCCTTCCTCTCGGTGGAGATCACGATCACCGAACCACCCAGCTCTGTAGGCGATGGCTCCAGGCTGCCCCGGACGGTCAGGCCCGCGAGGTCGTTGGCCAGCAACAGGCGGCGCTCGATATCGGCGATGTTGATTGGCCGAACGCCGCGTAGCGGCTCGATCAACTTGTTGACGGCCGCCTTTGCCGGACCGATGTCGTCAGGCATGACCACACCGGAAACGAAACCTTCCACCACTACCAGGCGGAAATGGCCATCGTCGATCTCCTGCTCTGGCACGATGACCCGCGTCGTGATGTAGCCGGCGTTGCGGTACTTGACCTCCAGATCGTTGGCGATCTTGAACAGGTCCAGCACAGTGACCTGCTTGCCGATCAAGTCGCGATACAGCGCCTCGAGTTCGTCCCGAGAAAAGACCGTAGCCCCTTCGATGGTCACTTGCGTGAGCGTCAGGGTGAATTTCTCCGCACCGGCTGGCGCCTGGACCGCCGGGGACTGCGGAACCAGGATGGGCCCGCCCGGTGCTGCGGGCATGGGCATGACCGGCAGCGGCGCCTGGCGCCCAGGCTCTGCCGCGGAAGGAATCTGCTGTGCCAATGATGGCAGCGAGAGCCCCATCAGCAGCAACGCGGAAGGAAGAACACGAAGAGGTGAAGGCTTGCTCATGGCGCGCTGCTCGAAAAGGGAACGGTGATCTTTCGGTTTTGCAGTAGGAGAGGCCGCAATTGTTGTTGTGATATCACAGTGATATCACTTTATTTTTTTCAGCGGCGTTCTGTCTATAGCGAATAGGCCGTGTAACGCCATCGACTGTGAATGACCTGTCTTTAGCTCAGGTCGACGAGCGGAGGCGCCGCTCATCGGCACCCTCGCTTTTGTCTCAAGGCGGCGTATGACAGGGGCTACAGCCGCCAAGGCACATGGATGAACATGCCTTTCGTCGGCTCGTTTGCACGGGGTGAAATAAAGCGCCAGAGCGAGATGCCTGGATCCAGGATTCGCGGCCTGTCGTCCCGACTGGCCACAACGGAAATGACGCCTCTGATCGTTCGGCTTCGCGTTGCGCTGAGCCCATCCATGCGAGCTTCTCGGCAATATCCTTCCGGACAGAAGCCTTCGGCTGTTCAAACTCTGAACAACATGCTACAAACAGGCGCAAGTCAAATGACCTAGTCGCTTGAAAACGAAGGGAAAACCATGACCAAGTCGGAGTTGATCGAGCGTATCGTCACCCAGCAGGGGCTGCTTTCTTCGAAGGATGTCGAGCTGGCCATCAAGACCATGCTCGAGCAGATGGCTCAGGCATTGGCTACCGGAGATCGCATCGAGATTCGCGGCTTCGGCAGTTTTTCCCTTCACTACCGCGCGCCCCGCATCGGCCGTAACCCCAAGACCGGGCAATCCGTTCCGCTCGATGGCAAGTTCGTCCCGCACTTCAAGCCGGGGAAGGAGCTGCGGGATAGGGTCAATGAGGAAGAGTAGCGTGCAGGCGTCTGCGACTCGCTAAAAGCGCGCCCTTAAAAAATGTCATAAGTCATCAAGCCCGGCGGAACTTTTCGGCCGCAACAGGTACGAAATCCCGGTTCGCTCGCATCTGCTTTGATGCGCATTTAGAACAGGGATTCGGGAATGATCGTGCCTCAGCAACCCAACACAACTGACGAGATAGATCTGGTCGAACTGTTTCGTGCGCTTTGGCGGCAGAAGCTACTCATCATTGGCGTTACGCTCATCGTCATGGTTATAGCTGCTGCCTACGCTTTTCTAGCAACGCCTTACTATGAAACCCGAACCTACCTGCGACCCGTACCGCAGAGTAATCTCGATCAGCTCAATGAAACAGGCATCTACAAGCTGACCCCCGAAGAAGCGATCAACAGGGTGGCAGGTGGCCTTTCGTCCTATGACAACCGTCTGGACTTTTTCCTGAACAACCAGGAGCTTTTTCAAAATATCCCCAAGCGTGGCGACTCGCTCGAACAGACCTTCGCGGCCTTCAACGAGACGGCATTCGAGATGCTTCACCCCGATCCCAAGAAGACGGATAACCGCAGCGCTTTCGTCGGCCTCAAGCTTACTTATCCCAAAGGAATGGACGGTGCGTCCGTGGTGAATGGCTTCGTATCCTATGTGGTGGAGCTGGAGCGCAAGGAGATCGCCGATGACCTCGAGAGCCTGATCAATAATCGCTTGTCCAGCTTGGACATGAAGATGGAAGCGCAGCGGGCAAGCTACAACGCCTCCAAGGAAGCGGCTATCGCGGGTCTTCTTGAAGAGAGTGCCCTTAACCGGGCCCGGCTGCAGGACGAGCTCGCGGCTTTGCGTGAGGAGCTGAAAACACGCCGGAACAACCGTATTCAGAAGCTCAGCGAGGCAATCGAGATTGCCGAATCGCTGGGGATCCGCACGCCAACCACGCCGTCGGCCATGACGCAATCCACACGCAGCGGTACGCAGGTCATTCGCACTGAAGTGACCAACCAGGAGATACCCTTGTATTTCATGGGCACCGAAGCGCTGACGGCAGAGCGTGATGCCCTCGCTAGCCGAGAATCGGACGATTTCATCGAGCCTCGTATTGCCGAAATCCAATCCGAACTGACCATGCTCGAGAATAATCGTGAAGTCGAGATCCTTCAGGAGCGAGATCAGGAAGACCTGTACCTGACCGACCTTGCCGAGCTACGTGAGGAAGCCGCACGTCTGAAAGGAATCAAGCTCGATACGGAACGGTTGCGGCTGGTTCGGCTGGACCAGCTCGCACTCCAGTCGCTGAATCCTGTCAAGCCGAAAAAAGCCATGATCATCGCGTTAGGGCTTGTGCTCGGTGGGATGCTCGGTGTGTTCATCGCGCTGATTCGTAGCTTGATGGTGCGTAGCGCTGAGCAATAAGCTTTACGTTCCCTCGGATCATGCACTTTGTATGTCAACCTAGGCAGGTTCTGAGTTCGCCCGTGCACGCCTGGTTAAGCCATGCTGCGTACGAGGGGCCGGCTTAACCCACACTTTGGATAGCCAGCGCAAAGAGAAGAAGGCTAGCGAAGGTGGTGCCAACTCCCCTCCGGATGATTAAACGGCAGCTCGGCTACGTGAACGTGTGCTGCGAGGGGCTCCTATCTGTCCCATTCGTGGCATTTCTGCGTAATTACGGCACTTAGCTCGAAGACTCACGGCCTGTATTTCCGTACTTAATAATTATTATCATTCCGCGCGCCATGGTATTGCTGCCATTTTCAGTTTGGTTTCTGTAAACGCTAGAACCGTACCGCTCGCTGTGACAGAATTCCGCTTTTTGTGATCTACAACGAGACGGAAATGACCAGCGGCCACCCTTCAGCGACTGATGAGATAGACCTTGTTGAGCTTGCTCAAGCGCTCTGGGGCCAAAGGTTACTCATTGCACTTTGTACCGTTCTTTTTACGCTCCTGGCTTTGGGTTATTCCTACACAGTTACCCCAACCTACACATCCCAAGCGACAATTGCACCAGCTTCCATTAATAGCTTTGGCATGCTCGCTGGCACCCTAAATCTTCGACGCCCCACGTATGGAGAGTCCGCTATCTCTGGTGGTATTCGCTTGGCGAATGACGCTTTCGATGTCTTGGTCGATAACCTCAACTCTCAAATCGTCCGGCGAGGCTTTGACGAAACTAATGCTGCCTACCGCCAAGTTGTATTTCAGGCGAGTCGGGGAAGACAGGCGGCTGACCCCGTCTCGCTAAACGCGACAGGGACAGAGCCTGAGTTGTCCAAAGCGTTCATCGATGCATATTTGACTTACACAACTGCTACGACAGCTGTGCAGTTGAATGAGTTTTTAAACGGGATGGGTGTGGCTGAAGAAGTGGAAGTTTCAGCTCTCTATCGTTTGGAGCAATCTGCAACGGTCCCGTCTGTACCGGTAAAACCAAAGCGCACATTGATCATTGCGCTAGGCTTCGTTTTAGGCGGGATGGTCGGAGTTTTCATTGGGTTGATTCGCTCGATGTTGACCAACCGCATCAGCCGCAACGTTTGATGGAAGCTGGTCGGAGCACGCTTCTGAATCCTTAGTTAAAGGAGTAACGTATGGATTTTCCACACATCGAACATCACGGCGCCAAGGACGGCGTGACCGGCTCCTGCCACCAGCTCGACATGAATGCTACGACCAGTCTTCTAGTCGACTGCGGGCTGTTTCAAGGTGACGACGCTTCCATTCCGAGCGGCGAGGGCGGTAGCCGTCTACCGATCGACTTTCCGCTGAATACCATCAAGGCGCTGGTGGTCACCCATGTACACATCGACCATGTCGGGCGTATTCCCTATCTGTTGGCGGCAGGCTTCGCGGGGCCGATTCTGTGCAGCGAGGCTTCGGCAAAACTCCTGCCCATCGTTCTTGAAGATGCCTTCAAGCTGAGCTTCAGCCGCGACCAGCAGCGTATCGAACGTTACATCGACATCGTTGAAAGCCGCCTCGTCGCGCTGCCTTATCAGCATTGGTTTACGCTGGTAGATACCGACGAACTGAACGCGCGTATCCGCCTGCAACGTGCCGGCCATATCATTGGTTCCGCCTATGTGGAAATCGATCTGAATTATCCTCAGGCAGGGGAGAGCAAGCGGATAGTGTTTTCCGGCGACCTGGGCGCACCCCATGCGCCTTTTCTGATGCCACCGCAACCGCCCGAACGTGCGGATATCCTGGTGCTGGAAAGTACCTACGGCGACCGCCTTCACGAAGACCGGCAAACCCGCCGCCAGCGCCTAGAAGCCGTCATCGAACAAGCGTTGCAGGACCAGGGCACAGTCCTGATCCCCGCCTTCAGCATCGGCCGCACCCAGGAACTGCTCTACGAACTGGAAGAAATCATCCATACGCGCTCTATAGGCGCGAGCTCACTCGCAAATATGCTCCCTTCCGAGACCGCACCCGCTTCTTCCGCTTCTGTAGGAGCGAGCTCGCTCGCGAACAACAACTCCGACCATCTCCCTCTCCCCGCTGGGGAGAGGGCTGGGGTGAGGGGAAGGGAAGCCATGCCAGAGAACGGAATGACCTCCGAAAGCGCCGGGTTGAGAAGCGAAGAAACCAGCCCCGCAATCAGCAGCGATGCCGAACAACCCCCTCTCCCCCTGCGGGAGAGGGCCGGGGAGAGGGAGATAAACGAAACACCCCTGGCCGCAAATCACTCACCTGAACAGACCACCACCAACTGGCCCGAACTCCCCATCATCCTCGACTCACCCCTGGCCAGCCGCTTCACCGCAGCCTACCGTGAGCTGAAACCCTTCTGGAACCAGGAAGCACGCGACCGAGTCCAATCCGGCCGCCGCCCGCTGAGCTTCGAACAACTCATTACAATAGACAGCCACAGCGACCACCAACGAATAGTGAACCACCTGACTCAAACCGCACGCCCCGCCATCGTGATTGCCGGTGGTGGCATGTGCTCGGGTGGCCGCATCGTCAATTACCTGAAAGCCATGCTGGGCGACAAAAGACACAACGTCCTTTTCGTTGGCTACCAGGCCAAAGGCACACCAGGGCACGCCATCCAGACCTACGGTCCGAAAGGCGGCTATGTAAACCTGGATGGTGAACGCTTCGATATCCGTGCTGGCATTAGCAGCATCGGTGGCTACTCTGCCCATGCGGATCAGAACGGGTTGGTGGATTTTGTGACTGGGATGCAGCAGTGGCCGACTGAGATTCGGATAGTGCATGGGGAGCAAGAGGCCAAGCAAACCCTTGCCGATCGGCTATATGCGGAGTACGCACAGCGAAATAGACCGCTTTTGGAGATCGTATCTGCGGGCTAGAACATGAGAACAAGCAACGTGCGCTGATGTTGAGGAATACTCATCAAGCGGAGCATATATGCCAACCGAAGCCTTAACATCTGATGCCATACGTTACAATAAGAATGCAGTAGTTTTTAATTAACTTGAGAAGTCAGTGACGTTGGAATGGTAGGTGATGGATAACACGGGATTTACAGCTAGACTGCTCAATGTGTGTCTCAGGGGCGCGACTCTGGTAAGTAAATTCTTGCTGGTCTTCATGCTTGCGAAATATTTGCAGCCGAGTGCCCTTGGTATATATGGCTTGCTTGTGGTTACTATTGCTTATTCTATATATCCGCTAGGATTTGAGTTTTACACTTTCAGCTCCCGTGAGCTTGTCCGGACTGATCTAAAAGATAGAGCGCAGAAGTTGAAGAATCAGATTTCTATGCATGCTGTGCTATATGTTTTTGTCATGCCGATTCTTATGTCGCTATTTTACTTTGAGTTTCTTCCTTGGCGGCTAGCTCCGTTTTTTTTGCTTCTGGTTGTGCTCGAACATTTAAATCAGGAAGCTATGCGATTGTTGATTGCGCTACAATATCAACTGGTTTCAAGTATAGCTTTATTCCTGCGTCAAGGCCTTTGGGCTCTGGTTTTAGTATTGCTAATGCTGTTCTATCCGGAGTCCCGGAAACTGGATTATCTGCTAGTAGCGTGGGTAATAGGCGGTTTGCTAGCGTTATGTTTGTCTGCTTATGTTTTATTGAAAGTTTCCTATGTAAAGGGTAGGTTGTTGAGTCGAACCGACTGGAGCTGGGTGCTGAAGGGAATGAAAATTGCTCTTCCCTTATTTGCTGCCTCACTAAGCGTCAATTTTATTATAACTGTGGATCGTTACTGGTTCTCATTTTTACAGGGCGAGGCCAATTTAGGAGCTTACGTTTTTTATATGTCTATAGCTTCGGCAATGATCACATTTATGGACGCTGGGATTTTTTCTTTTTTATATCCCAAGCTTTTAGCTTGTCACTCCAATAAGGATGATATTGGTTTTTTGTCAGGTCTAAAAGCAATGTTTTTTCAAGTTGCGGTGGTGTCGGTTCTTTTTGTCGCTATTGTGTTTTTCTTTGCAGATTGGTTTTTTTCCCTGTTGGGAGAGCCTGTATATTCGGAAAATATAGGTGTTTTCTATATTTTAGTTTTTATGGTTTTGCTCCAAGTGTTTAGCTATATCCCCCATTATGGGCTGTACGCGCGAGGCGAAGATAGGGGGATCGTAGTATCTAATATAATGAGTGTTCCTCTATTCATTGTAAGCGTTTTATTGCTGGCCCAGTATGACACCTTGTATGCAATACCTATAGCGTTGTGTATTGTATATGGTTTTGTCCTGATATATAAGACCTGTGCGTATCATTTGAGTTCCGAACCTGCGAAGGCGATAGTATGAATATTCTTGGTGTGATAGGGCGCGAGAGAAGGCTGTTTGATAATGATATCGATAATAGTAAGGAAAGCTTAGAGAAGATCGTTGCTGGGTCCAGGTTCTTGGTTCTTGGTGGTGCTGGCTCCATTGGTCAAGCAGTGGTTAAGGAAATCTTCAAGCGTAACCCCCAAAAGCTACATGTTGTTGATATCAGCGAAAACAACTTGGTAGAACTGGTGCGAGATATTAGAAGTTCATATGGATATATCGACGGGGATTTTCAAACCTTCGCCCTGGATATAGGTTCGGCGGAATACGATGCATTTTTCAAGGCCGACGGTAATTACGATTATGTGCTTAATCTTTCGGCGTTGAAACATGTGCGCAGCGAGAAAGACCCTTATACCCTGATGCGCATGATTGATGTCAATATCTTCAACACAGACAAAACGCTGAAGCAGTGCATTGACGCTGGGGTAAAGAAATATTTTTGCGTTTCCACTGATAAAGCGGCCAATCCGGTAAATATGATGGGCGCGTCCAAGCGTATTATGGAAATGTTCCTTATGCGCCGCAGCCTTCAAATTGATATTTCCACTGCTCGCTTTGCTAATGTGGCCTTTTCAGATGGCTCCTTGTTGCATGGCTTTAATCAACGTTTGGAGAAGCGGCAACCAATAGTTGCTCCAAACGATATCAAACGTTACTTTGTTACCCCTCAAGAATCAGGGGAACTTTGTCTAATGAGTTGTATTTTTGGCGAAAATCGCGACATATTTTTCCCCAAGCTAAGCGAAAACCTTCATCTAATTACTTTTGCCGATATAGCAGTTAAGTATCTTAAAGCTAAGGGATATGAGCCCTATATTTGTCAAACTGAAGAAGAGGCTCGTGCATTTTTTTCCGAAAAAGCAGAAAAACATGAGCAAGCCAAACAGTGGCCTTGTCTGTTCACTTCCAGTGATACCACTGGCGAGAAAGATTTTGAAGAGTTTTTCACCGACCAAGAAACTCTCGATATGCAAAGCTTTATCAATTTAGGTGTAATAAAAAACCAACCGGAATTTGACGAGAATCTACTCAGCAACTTCAGCGACAGTATCCTTGCGATGAAAAAGAATGAGGGCTGGAGTAAGCGAGAATTGGTAGATCTTTTTTTGCAAATGTTGCCTGAGTTTGGGCACAAGGAAACTGGTAAATACCTCGATAGTAAAATGTGAGCCTCGATATGCACACCGAACTCGTTCAATTTGTACGCGATCTTTATCAGACACAAGACTTTATTCCCTTGCATGTGCCTAGTTTCACTGGTAACGAAAAAGCGTACCTGAACCAAACCATCGACAGCACTTTTGTATCCAGCGTGGGCGAGTTTGTTGATCAGTTCGAAGCGCAGATTCAAACTTTCACCCGCAGCCAGCGCGCTATCGCTACGGTAAATGGCACTGCTGCACTGCACACCGCTCTTTATATGGCAAACGTCAGGGCTGGGGATCTGGTTCTCACCCAAGCGCTCACATTTGTCGCCACTTGTAACGCTATCCACCAACTAGGTGCGCAACCGGTGTTTATCGACATCGAGCCCCAGGCATTTGGTCTATGTCCTAAGGCAACCGAGTTCTGGCTTGAAAATAACGCTCAGCTGGATAGTGACGGTCAATGTCGTCACAAGCAAACTGGCGCGCGTATTCAAGCGCTTGTACCTATGCACACCTTCGGACATCCCGTCCGGCTGGCAGAGCTTTTGGCGCTGAGCGAAAAGTGGAATCTATGTTTGGTCGAAGACGCAGCAGAAAGCCTTGGCTCCTACTATCAGGAGCACCATACGGGCACTTTGGGGCGCTTTGGAGTATTGAGTTTCAATGGTAATAAAATTATTACCACAGGTGGCGGCGGCATGCTGCTTTGTCGCAACTCCGAGGATGGTGGAGTTGCCAAGCATCTGACCACCACCGCTAAACAGCCACACCCTTATGAGTTCTATCACGATCAGCCCGGCTTCAATTACCGCATGCCCAATCTAAATGCCGCCCTAGGCTGTGCGCAGATTGAGCAACTGGAGGCTCGTCTAGTCAGCAAGCGGCGTATTGCCCATCTCTATCAGGAGTTCTTTGCCGAAAGCGACTATCGTTTCGTTGCAGAGCCCAGTTATGGGCGTTCCAACTACTGGCTCAACGCAATCTACTGCCCAAGTGCTCAGGCTCGTAACGAGTTGTTGGAAAAAACCAACGCTCAGGGGGTCATGACTCGTCCCGTATGGCAGCTCATGCACCGTCTGCCTATGTACCAACAGTGCCTAAAAGGTGAGTTAACCTACGCAGAGCAAGCTGAAGCCCATCTGGTCAACTTGCCTAGCTCAGCCTTGGAAATTTAATTTTTTATTGAATTTGGGTTGTGAAAAGTTTTGCGGCAATGGCGAAAAAACTGAGTCAATGATTCACTATTTAGCACGGCAAATAGGTGCAGGGCGCCGAAGCTGGTACTTAGAAGGGATAGTATATGGAAAGACGAGAGAAGTTTGGTGGTGTAGAGATAATTTCAAATGTTTATGTGGTTGGGGCAAGTGGATTTGCTTTAGAGATCTCTGGATATATTAAGGATAATAGCAAATATAAGATAGCTGGTTATTTCGATAAAGAATATGTTGGGAATGATTACTTTTCACCTTTTTTGGGCTCGGAGGAGGAGTTTGAATTTAATTCCGGTGATAATATAGTCATTTCTATAGCTGATTGCAAGGTTAGAGGTAAAGTTTATCTTAAGCTAAAGAAAAGAGGGCTGAAGTTTCCTAATATCATACATCACAGTTGTTATGTTTCTTCTATTGCAGATATAGCTGAGGGAGCAATACTGTGTCCGTTCGTCACGATCACTTCAAACGCTATTATAGGTAGAAATTTCCATGCGAACATATATAGCTATGTGGCGCATGATTGTGTTCTCGGAAATAATGTCACATTTGCGCCTGGTGTGAAGTGTAACGGAAATGTGATAATTGAAGATGATGTCTATGTTGGTACTGGTGCAGTCATATTTCAAGGCAAGCCAGGTAAGCCTCTAATTATCGGGGCGGGCTCAGTAATAGCTGCAGGTTCAGTGGTTACTAAAAGTGTTCCTGCAGGAAAAATATTTTTTGGTAGTCCCGCTATAGAATTTACTAAAGAAAATATAAAAAGGAGGTCTTGATGAGTAAATTCCTAAATAGCATTCCAATAGAGAGCATAGAAATAGGGATGTCGGCTTCGTTTTCACAAACTATAACAGATGCGGACATAAAAGCCTTTGCAGCTATTTCTGGGGATAAAAATCCTGTACATGTAGACGGTGTTTATGCTTCTAGATCAAGATATAAAAAGAGAATAGCTCATGGTTTGCTTACTGCTTCTTTTTTTTCTTCTCTTTTCGGCACAAAAATACCGGGGGAAGGTTGTGTATATGTATCGCAGAGCCTAAATTTCAAACGACCTGTTTATATAGATGATACAGTTACCGCAATAATCGAAGTTATAGATGTTAAAGTTGATGCGAAAAAAGTTTTTTTTAAAACGATATGTAAGGTTGGCGGTAAGATTGTTACCGATGGTGAGGCAGAGATTTTTATTCCTTAGCTTCTGAAATTTTGAAGGTGTGAGATGAGTGTTTTTATTATTGCGGAAATCGGTGTTAACCATAATGGTTCTGTAGAAACGGCGAAGCAATTAGTGGATGCGGCAGTAGCAGCGAAAGCAGATGCTGTGAAATTTCAAACCTTTAAGGCTGAGCTTGCAATTTCTAAGTTTGCGCCTAAGGCAGATTATCAAAAAAAAGCCACCGGGGAAGTTGAATCACAGTTAGAGATGGTAAAAAAACTCGAGCTCGATCGATCAGCACATCTAGAGCTTATTTCTTACTGTAAAACCAAGGGCATTGAGTTTCTTTCAACACCGTTTGACCACGATAGTATTGAGATGCTTCATGAACTAGGCTTGGCAACCTTCAAAGTACCCAGCGGTGAAATAACAAATCTGCCATATTTGCGCCATATCGGCAGCCTGAAAAAACAAGTTATCCTATCCACTGGTATGGCTAATCTCGGAGAAATCGAATCGGCGATTCAAACGCTTATACAAGCCGGAACGCAGCGGACAAATATCACCGTTCTGCACGCCAATACCGAATACCCTACACCTATGCAGGATGTAAACCTGAAGGCTATGCAAACTCTGGGACAATCGTTCGACTTGGCCTACGGGTATAGTGACCACACCAATGGCATAGAAGTGCCTATCGCTGCCGTCGCCTTAGGCGCAAGCGTGATTGAAAAACATTTCACTTTGGATAAAGCGCTGCCTGGTCCGGATCATAAAGCCAGCCTAGAGCCGGAAGAGCTATTCGCTATGGTCAACGCTATCCGCAACATTGAGCTCGCGCTGGGCAGTCCGATCAAGCAGGCCAGCCCCAGCGAAGCAAAGAATAAAGCTATAGCGCGCAAATCTCTAGTTGCTAAAGTCGCCATCAAGCAAGGTGAAGCCTTCAACGAAACTAACTTGACCGTGAAGCGCCCGGGTACCGGCATCAGCCCTATGCGTTGGGATGAGTTTATCGGTATTAGAGCGCAAAGAGATTACGAAGAGGATGAGTTGATATGAAACTCTGCGTAGTCACCGGTACGCGTGCGGAGTATGGTTTGCTTTATTGGCTTATGAAAGGCATCGAAAGCGACTGTGAGTTGCAGCTGCAGCTGATAGTTACTGGAATGCATCTAAGCCCTGAGTTCGGGTTGACCTATAAAGAAATAGAAAAAGAATTTACTATCGATAAAAAGATAGAAATGTTGCTTTCATCTGATACTCCTGTAGGTATATCAAAATCGATGGGCTTGGCGCAAATCAGCTTTGCCGAAGCCTATGAAGAGCTTAAGCCAGATTTACTCATAGTGCTGGGTGATCGCTACGAGATCTTTGCTGCCGCAAGTGCGGCAATGATTTCTTGCATACCCATCGCCCACTTACATGGTGGGGAGACCACCGAAGGCGCCTTTGATGAGGCTATGCGTCATAGCATCACGAAGATGAGTCATCTACACTTTACAGGCACCGAAGAATATAGAAGGCGAGTAATTCAGTTGGGCGAGCAGCCTGATCGCGTATTTGCTGTTGGCGGTATGGGCGTGGAAAATATTCGACGCATGCCTTTGCTTGATAAAAATGAATTTGAAGAATCTATTAGTTTTAATCTGGCTGCAAGAAATCTCCTTGTTACTTTTCACCCCGTAACACTGGAAGAAGCCACCGCTGAAGCTCAGTTTTCTGAACTGCTAGCCGCTTTAGATGAGCTGAAAGACACCCACCTTATTTTCACCAAAGCCAACAGCGATACCGCTGGGCGTGTTATCAATCAAATGATTGATGATTACGTCAGCGTTAACTCATATAAAGCAGTCGCTTTTACTTCCCTTGGTCAATTACGTTATCTCAGCGCCCTACAGTATGTGGACGCCGTTGTAGGCAATAGCTCCAGCGGGTTAGCTGAAGCGCCCAGCTTTCGAATCGGCACTATAAATATTGGTGATAGACAAAAGGGTAGAATAAAAGCAGTTAGTGTAATTGATTGTGACCCTCAAAAAAAGTCTATAAGTCAGGCTTTTATTAAACTCTATTCAGTAGAGTTCCAAGCGCTTTTGCCTGAAACGGTAAATCCATATGGTGATGGCTGTCCAAGCCATAAAATTATAGATCTAATAAAGAAGATAAAGTTAAATATCACTGTGAAGAAAGTATTTTTCGATTTTGATTGATGTAGGTGAAAACATGAAATATTGCATTAAATGTGTTATGCCAAGCACGAGACCTGGGATAACTTTCGATGAGAGAGGCGTTTGTGCTGCCTGTCAGAGTTATGAAAAAAGAGAAAAAGTAAATTATCATGAGCGCTGGCATGAACTAGAAAATATTTGCGATAAATATCGTGGTATGAATGGGGCCAATGGCTATGACTGCATGATAGCGGTATCGGGTGGTAAGGATAGCCACTTCCAAGTTCATATAATGAAAGAAAAAATGGGAATGAATCCGCTTTTGGTTTCCGTGGAGGATAACTTCCCGATGACCAAGGCTGGTATTCATAACATTAAAAATATATCTGAGGCTTTTGGCTGCGATATAATTTCGATGAAGCCTAACTTGCAATCCCAAAAAATAATAACAAAATATACTTTTGAGAGGTATGGGAGGCCAACCTATCTAGTTGATAGATATATTTATACTTATCCATTGCATATGGCGGTTAAATTTAATACTCCACTTCTTGTTTATGGTGAAAACGTTGCTTATGAGTATGGCGGCGCCCATGCTGTTGAAACATATTCAGCGAAAGATCAAGTAAATAATGGTGTGGGGAGTGGGATAGCTATAGAAGAAATTGTGAATTTAGGTATAGATTCAAGGAGTTTGAGCTTTTTTGACCCGCCAACGCAAAAGGAAATTGATAAGCTAGATCCTATATATTTAAGTTATTTTCTAGAGTGGAGTAGTTTTCGGAACTATGAATTCGCAAAAAAGAACGGTTTTCACGACTTGACTCATGAGTGGAATAGAACGCATCACGTTGAGCAGTTTGATCAAGTAGATACCCCGGCTTACCTTGTCCATTCGTGGATGAAGTATCCAAAGTTTGGACACGCCTCAGCGACTGATTATGCAGCAAGAATGATTCGCTACGGTATGATAAGCCGAGAGCAGGCGATTAAGCTTGTACGTGAGCATGATCATGCATTAGACCCGAGATGCGTTGAAGAATTCTGTCACTTTACTGGTTATAGCGAACGGGATTTTTGGAAGGTAGTTGATAGCCATTATAATAAAGAGATCTTCAATAAAAATAAAAATAATGTATGGGTTCTAAAAAATCCGCTTTGGGGGTGACGCATAATGAAGAGTTGGGAATGCATAGTCTTATCCCCTAACGACTCCATCCGCGATGCTATGCGAACACTGGATAAAGGCTCGCTGCGTATTGTGCTTATTTGTGATGCTGAGCAAAAGCTGTTGGGAACAGTTACTGACGGTGATACCCGCCGTGCACTATTAGCCGATGCTAATATGCAGGACGCTGTCAGTCAGATAATGAATACCAATCCTATAAGTGTAACCAGTAACACTAGTCGCGAGCAGCGTCTTCGGTTGATGAAACAGCATGATCTTACAGCTATCCCGATTCTGGACAGCAGGAATTCTGTTATCAGCCTCGAAACCTTACACCAAGCTATGCAGCCAGAACAGCGCGATAATCCAGTATTTATTATGGCTGGTGGATTTGGTACGCGTCTGCAACCGCTTACCGATCACTGCCCGAAACCCATGCTGCGGGTTGGTGACAAGCCTATGCTAGAGCTTCTTCTCAACCAATTTATTAGCCATGGTTTTTATAATTTCTATATTTCTACGCACTATCTTCCCGAAATAATTCGTAGCCACTTCGGTGATGGTAGCCGATGGAACGTCAGTATCCAATATGTGCATGAAGAGAGTCCGCTTGGGACGGGAGGGGCGCTAGGTTTGCTACCTATAGGTCTTCCTAACCTTCCGCTTATTATGATGAACGGTGATGTGCTGACTAAGATAGACTATACACGTTTGTTGCGTCACCACGAAAGGTACAAGTTTGACGCTACCATCTGCGTGCGTGAAGATGAGCATAGAGTACCCTTTGGTGTAATAGAAACTGAAGAGCAGCTTGTCACTAGTATGGTAGAAAAACCTACTTTCCGATACAAGATCAACACAGGCATTTATATTCTTAATCCCGATATCGTTACCAGTGTGCAGCCGAGCCAACGCATTGATATGCCCACGTTGTTGGAGAAGCACAGAGTTAATAAAAAGCGTATAGGTACCTATACCAGTTATGATTATTGGCTTGATATCGGTCAAATGAAAGACTACCAAAAGGCACAGCGGGATATTGAAACCTATTTCAAGCCACCCAATGGAAATTATGATGAATAAAGTTGCAGTAATTGGGCTGGGTAATATTTCTAAGCGACATAGAGCTAATATAAAAAGACTTTATCCTGAAGCAGTAGTTTTTGCTGTTTCAGCTAGTGGAAGACAACCTTGTGAGCCAATCGAAAATGCAGATGAATTTTTATCGAGCATTGATGAGCTTCTACAACATAAACCGGATATGGCTATTGTAGCTTCGCCGGCGACCTTCCATGCTCAGCATGCAATTCCGTTATTAAAAAACGAGATTCCTGTATTAATTGAGAAGCCGCTTTCAGGGTGTGAATGGGACGCTGCGTCTATCTTAGCGGCTGAAAAACAATATAAAACTCCCGCCACAGTAGGGTATTGCCTCCGATATCTACCCAGCAGTCAATATATTAAGTTGCTGCTTGAAGATAACTTGATTGGTGAGATTTATAATGCATTTGTGGAGGTGGGTCAATATCTGCCCGATTGGCGACCGAGTCAAAACTACCGAGAAAGTGTTTCTGCCAGCGCTCAGCTAGGTGGAGGCGTACTACTTGAGCTGAGCCACGAGCTTGACTATATACAGTGGCTCTTGGGCCCACTTCAATATCAGCACGCCATTTTACGTTCATCAAAAGATCTACAACTACCCGTTGAAGACTCTGCAGATATTTTGGCTCTGAATGTCGGGGGAACAGTAGTGTCGGTACATCTTGATTTTTTACAACGGAAGGTACATCGAAAGTGTCGCTTCATAGGTAGCGAGGGCAGTCTGGAATGGGATTTGCTGCGAAATGAGATAACGCTTTCTACGAAAGGCTCTGAAAGACAAGTATTCAGTCAGCCTGAATGGGATAAAAATCAAATGTACTTGAATATGCTTCAGGATTTTGAAGGGCTAATAAATGGCAAGCCCAATAGTTGTGTTACTTTGGATGAAGCACAAAGAACCGTTTCTTTAATAACTAAAATAAAATCATCGGCGCTTACTACGAAAGGGCTGCAATGAAAACTTATGCATTCATTTTTGCTAGAGGTGGCTCAAAAGGCCTGCCGAAGAAAAATATAAAAGAACTAGCAGGTAAACCACTTTTATGTCATTCGATAGATGTCGCATTGGTTGCACCCTCGATTGATAAGGTTTTTGTGTCTACCGATGACCTTGAAATTGCGGAGATAGCGAAGAATGCGGGTGCAGTTGTCATCAAACGGCCAATAAAATTAGCTGATGATCACGCGCCGGAATGGTTGGCTTGGCAACATGCTATAGAATGGGTTGCAAAAAACTATGGTAGGTTTGATACCTTCGTTAGCTTACCTGCGACTAGCCCCTTGCGCAGTGTTGGTGATGTGGAAACTGCCATTCAAAAGCTGCGTAAAGATGCAGCAGACGTGTGTATTGCAGTAACGCCTGCGAATAGAAGCCCTTACTTCAACATGGTTAAATACAATCAAGAAGGCTATGTTGAGCTATTAAATAAGTCGGACGATGAGATAAAACGCCGGCAGGATGCACCTTTGGTTTTTGATGTTACAACGGTCGTATATGTTTCTAAGCCTGATTTCATTCTTAACAGCTGCGGTCTATTCTCTGGGAAGGTGACGGCTATTGAGGTGCCGAAATCTAGAGCGGTAGATATTGATGACATTTATGATTTTAAACTAGCGGAAGCTATTACTCTAAGCTCTAAAGGGGAAAAAGGATGAAAAATTTACTCGAACACAAATCGATACTAGTTGCCGGTGCAGGTGGGCTACTTGGAAGCCGGCTAGTATGTGGGTTGCTTGCACAAGGCGCTAATGTCATAGCGGCAGATATAAATATTGACAGAGCGAAGGATTTATTTATTGAGCTGGGCGTTGATGTTAATTCGCCTGCTCTGCAAATGCTATCTCTTGATATTACAAACACAGATGCGGTTAAAAAGCTGTTTTCTACCTCTGATAATATAGATGGTGCAGTTAACAGTACTTATCCCCGAAATAAAACCTATGGTGCTCACTTCTTCGATGTGACTTTAGATAGTTTTAATGAAAATGTTTCTCTGCATTTGGGTAGTTCTTTTTTGTTTTCTCAACAATGTGCGGCTTATTTTGTAAGAAATAGAAAGCCATTCTCGCTGGTAAATATATCATCAATTTATGGTGTTGTTCCGCCAGACTTTTCCATATATAAAGATACAACAATGACCATGGCGGTTGAGTACGCGGCAATAAAATCTGCACTGTTGCATCTTAATAAATATGTGGCTTCTTATATTGATGATAGTAGGTTTCGTGTTAATTGTGTTAGCCCCGGCGGCATTTTCGACCATCAACCGGAGGTATTCTTAAAGGCGTATAAAGAAAAAACTCTTGGTACAGGCATGTTGGATGTAGATAGTATCGTTGGTTCTGTGCTTTTTTTATTATCCGATCAGTCGCGATATGTCGTGGGGCAGAATATAGTTGTCGACGATGGCTTTACATTGTAATGAAGCTTGTTGCGCAGGGCGGATATTCTTGAGTCAAATTAAATTGCAACTATTATGGTTTGGCGAAGAGTGTTTATTTGCTTTTGCTGGATTCAGTGGAAAGGTTTGATGGTATGACTAAAAGACTGATATTTTCATTCCTGTTTCCATATGTCTTGGCTATTATATTTGTTTGTTTCTTTCCGGGTAGGTCAATAGTTGAGAATTATTATTTTTTATTTTTCTCAAGTTGGATCTTTGTTGTGATTGTTCTTTTGCTTGGCTTGGTAACTTATGGTTGCTTGTTGCAATATAAGAAAGGACAATCTGTTTCATGTGATTGTATTGTTGATGCTAAGTGGGTTGGGATTAATTCTTGGTTTTTGTTTTTTTTACCTTTGCTAGGGGTTTTTCTTCTTTTTTACGATCGGGTTGTTATTAGGGATATAAACTATCTAGATCAGGAATTAAGGGCTGCGAGGTATGAATGGCTATCTTCTGAGGGGGGGTCTTTTTTTGGAATCGCAGGGAATTTATTTATTCCGTTTTCTTACGTAGGTGTTTTTTTTGCTTTGAGATACTTTAAATACATAAAAATAAGATATTTGCTGTTGTGTACTTCGGTGTTTTCTATTTTCTTTCATGCCTATCTCAATGGTGGCAGAAGCAATGTTTTTTTGCTGTTGGTTTTTTTGGTTGTTTTATATTGTATTGGGCGCTACAAGATAAACATCGCATTGGTCCTTAATAAGTTCTCATTTTTGGCGGTTTTGTTTTTATTGGCTGTTTTTTTCTATATATTGGCGGTGGTCAAGTCATCTGCTTCTATTGGTGGGGCTTCTATACAAGAGTTACTATATTTTGGTTTGATAGAGATGTATGGAGTGCCTGATCTGGATTTTTTTAAAGAGGATCATTCTGACTTGCTCTGTTTTTTATTATATTCTTTTTTGTATCTCTTTCATGGGCAGTGGACGTCACAGATCGTTTATAGCTTAGATGAGCGTGCCGGTTACCATTCGATTGTTTCTGCCTTTACCGTTATTTTGGATGACTTAGGAGTTATAGATTTAGGTTTATATGAGCGGGCGTTTTCAGATACAGGAGCATTTGTTTCTTTGCCTGCTTCTGTTTATTATGATTTTGGTTGGTTGGGGCTCGTTGTATACTCCACTTTCTTCGGATGGTTATTTGGAGTGGTGTTGTTTTATGTAAATACATATAGAAGGTTGGGTCTCGTTGGTGCAGGTTTGGTTTTCTTTACGATGCCAATATTAATTCTTTCTCCAATTGTACCAGCATACGGGTTTAGTTATTATTCTTTCATTTTGTTCGCGTTTTTTGTTTTCTTTATAACTAATATGGCTTTTTTTAGGCGAAAAATATATCTTTGAGGGAGGGTATATGAAAATCGGATACGCAATGTTGTACCCATATCGCGGCAGCATTCAAAATATGATTTTTTTATCTGAATTGTTTAAGAGGCAAGGGCATCAAAATTTCTTCCTGAAGTGCAATGCCTCTGTCCCTTATTGTTATAATAGGATGATTAAAGGGACTAGTAAGCTTGTAGAATGTACCAAGTGTTTTGCTGGGGGGGTTGATACTTTTAATGTTGAGAATGTGACAAGTATTGATAAAAGATTGCGATTAAAGCTAAGTGAGGATCTTAAGTTCGATATAGTCTCTTCTACTTCTTATAGCCTGCATAGAATAGAAACTGATGAAGATTGTAGTTCAAAAGCAGTGTTGGATACGCAAGATAAGCTTAAGCCCTTGGCTGAAATTGTATATGCAAATGCTTTGAAGTGGATTGAGGATAATGAATTAAAGCTTGTTTTTATTTTTAATGGCCGCTTAGATATGCCGCGAGCTGTTTTAAAGGCCTGCGAATCTAAGGGTATACCTTTTATCACCTTTGAGGCGGCGTATCCTGGGGTTGCTTTAGAGGTAAATGATGACTGTAGGTCTTTGAAGTCGCTGCATAAAATCATAGGCGAATTTATTGGGAAACCATTAAAGTTATCTCAAGCTGTTTTTTCTGCGGAGATAGCTAACCAAATGCTCAGTAAAAGTAATTTGGTCTGGAGGCTCTATAATACAGATCCGTTGCCTGCTAGTTGGCCTTCTAATGGGCGTCAAAAGATCTTAATAGTGCCTAGCAGCAATCATGAGCTTAAAGGTGCTGATGCATGGACTCCAGCTTGGAAGCATCCACTGGAAGGAGTGGAGGCGGTTTTATCTAAGCTAAATATTGATTTTTCTAATTGTGTAATAAGAAGCCATCCAAACTGGAGTGAAAATATTGGAGTTAGTTTGGATGGCTCTAAGTCAGAGCGCGTCTATGTGGATTGGGCGACCCGTAATGGGGCTGTTATTATACCTAGTTCTAGTAAGATAAATACTATTGATTTAATACGGCAGGCGGACATTGTTATCGTTCAATATGGGACGGCCGGAATTGAGGCGGGCCTGCTGGGGAAAAAAGTTATAGGCCTTTCTCCGTCTTGGTATAGTACTTCTGGGTTTTCATCGCAAGTCCATAGTCCTCATGATTTTGGCGCTTTATCCTTTCTTGAGACACATGATGCTGATGATGTCATTCGAAGGTCGTTAAGGTTTATTTATTGCTTTCATAAGCGGTGTGCGCAATTCGTTAATTTTATTAGGCCTCTAAATACGTATGAAAATGAATATAATTTTGATGCCGATGTCTCCAGTATTTTGAATGCTGTTAGGGATAATTTTTTTACCGCAGATGATTCGGAGTATGCGGAAGAGTTGGATGATGAGAATTTAGTTATTGGTAAGTTTAGATGTCAGGATTTGGATTGGTTTGGGGAACATAAAGATCATGGCTTTTCGACTGCTTTTAAAAAGATTGAGCGGCGAGTTTACTTTCGATGGATTGATAAGGTAAGACCTATCTTTAAGGCGGGTGATCGTTAATTAATGTGTTGGCTGTTTTTCTGTTATTTATAGGGCTTGCTTGATGTTTAAGAACAAAATTCTTCTCATTAGTGGTGGAACCGGCTCCTTCGGCAACGCCGTGCTCAAGCGCTTCCTCGATACCGATATTACTGAAATTCGCATTTTCAGCCGTGACGAGAAAAAGCAGGATGACATGCGTAAACGCTACGCCAACTCCAAGCTGAAGTTCTATATTGGTGACGTGCGCGATTACCAGAGTGTGTTGAATGCCACGCGAGGGGTGGACTACATCTTCCATGCTGCGGCGTTGAAGCAGGTCCCATCCTGCGAGTTCCATCCTATGGAGGCGGTTAAAACCAATGTGCTTGGCACCGAGAACGTCTTGGAGGCTGCAATCCAGAATGAAGTGAATCGGGTGGTTTGTCTTAGTACGGATAAGGCCGTTTACCCGATCAATGCCATGGGTATTTCCAAGGCAATGATGGAAAAGGTCATGGTCGCCAAGTCGCGAAACGTTGATGAGACCAAGACGGTCATTTGCGGCACGCGATACGGAAACGTGATGGCTTCGCGTGGTTCGGTAATCCCTTTGTTTATCGAGCAGATTCGTGCCGGCAAGCCGCTGTCGATCACTGATCCGAATATGACCCGTTTCATGATGACCTTGGCCGATGCGGTCGACCTGGTGCTCTATGCCTTCGAACACGGTAATAACGGCGACCTATTCGTACAGAAAGCGCCGGCTGCAACCGTAGAAACCTTGGCGCTGGCGCTGACCGATCTGGTTGGAAAGCCCGACCATCCAATCCAGGTGATTGGTACTCGCCATGGCGAAAAGCTTTATGAAGCTTTGCTCAGTCGCGAGGAAATGGCTTGCGCTGAGGATATGGGAAAGTACTTCCGCGTACCGCCGGATCTGCGCGACCTCAATTACGCAAAGTTCGTGGAGCAGGGCGAAACAAAAATTTCCCGCACCGAAGACTACAATTCGCACAATACCGAGCGATTGGATGTAGTGGGAATGCAGCAGCTGCTGCTGAAGCTTGATTTCATGCGCGCTATCCAGCGCGGTGAGCACGCAACGCCCGAGGAGTGAAGAATGAAGGTTCTTATTACTGGGGCTAATGGCTTTGTCGGCCAGAATCTCATCGCACATTTGGCCGAGCGCGCCGACATCGAGGTGCTACGTTTTACCCGTGAGGATTCGCTGGAAAACCTGCCTTGCCTGGTTGCTCAGGTGGGATGCATCTTTCATCTCGCCGGCGTCAATCGCCCACAAGACCTGCAGGAATTTCATACCGGCAATACCGATTTGACCCGTACGCTGTGCGAAGCCATCAAATCCTCTGGCCGGCAGATCCCGGTGATTTACACCTCTTCCAGCCAGGCGGAGCTGGATAACCTCTATGGCAGCAGCAAGCGGGGCGCTGAGCAGGCGTTACTTGAGCTGCAGTCCACCCAGGGCTCTCCGGTTCATCTATTTCGCCTGCCTAATGTCTTCGGAAAATGGGCACGACCAAATTACAACTCGGCAGTGGCGACCTTCTGTCATAACATCGCGCGTGATCTGCCAATCCAGATCAATGATTCCGCCGCGCTTATCAATCTCGTCTACATCGATGATGTGATCAGTCAGTTCGTTGCGATCATGGATGGCAAGTTGGCCGGGAAGCCTTTCGTCGGTGTTGAACCGCAATACAGCATTTCGGTTGGCGAGCTGGCCGAGCAGTTGTATGCCTTCCGTGATAGCCGCAAGTCCATGCTCACCGAGCCTGTGGGCAGCGGTTTGGTTAGGGCGTTGTATTCCACTTATCTGAGCTACCTGCCACCCGAGCGCTTCACCTACCAGGTGCCCAGGTATGGTGATCCACGTGGCGTCTTCGTGGAAATGCTTAAAACCAGGGATTCGGGGCAGTTCTCCTTTTTTACGGCTCATCCCGGTATTACTCGTGGTGGGCATTACCATCATTCCAAGACGGAAAAATTCCTGGTCATCAAGGGCAAGGCCTGTTTCCGTTTTCGGCATATCCTGACTGGTCAGTTCTACGAACTGTTCACCACCGGAGAACGGTCGGAAATCGTCGAAACTGTCCCGGGTTGGACGCATGACATCACCAACGTAGGCGAGGACGAGATGATCGTGATGCTGTGGGCCAACGAAATCTTCGATCGTGAACACCCCGATACCTATGCTCGGCCAGTCGGCACCGAAGCCTGAGTACGAACAGGAAACCGCAATGAAGAAGCTGAGAGTCGTAACCGTAGTAGGTACTCGCCCCGAAATCATTCGTCTGTCGAGGGTGATGGCCAAGCTGGATGAATACTGTGAGCATGTGCTGGTGCATACCGGCCAGAACTACGATTACGAACTGAACGAAATCTTTTTCCAGGACCTGGGCATTCGCAAGCCGGATCATTTCCTCAATGCTGCCGGTGCCAGCGGTGCGGAAACCATCGGTAATGTGATCATCGCTGTGGACCGCGTGCTGGCTGAAGTGCAGCCCGAAGCGCTTCTGGTCCTGGGTGATACGAACAGTTGTATGGCTGTGATCCCGGCCAAGCGCCGCAAGATCCCCACCTTCCATATGGAAGCGGGTAACCGTTGCTTCGACATGCGCGTGCCGGAAGAGATCAATCGCCGCATTGTTGATCACACGGCCGATATCAACCTGACCTACAGCACCATTGCCCGCGATTATCTGCTGCGCGAAGGGTTGTCCCCGGACATGATGATCAAGACCGGCAGCCCGATGTTCGAGGTGCTCAATTATTACCGCGAGGGTATCGAGGCTTCCGGTGTGCTGGAACGGCTGGGCCTTGAGGCTGGCAAGTTTTTCGTGGTCAGTGCGCACCGTGAAGAGAATGTCGACTCCGATAAAAACTTCCTCAAGCTGGTTGAGGTGCTGAATACCGTCGCTGCGCACTATGGCTTCCCGGTAATCGTCTCTACCCATCCGCGCACCCAGAAGCGCGTGGATGCGATGGGCGTGAAGTTCCACGCCAATGTTCGCCTGCTCAAGCCGCTGGGCTTCAAGGACTACAACAAGCTGCAACTCACTGCCAAGGCAGTGTTGTCTGACAGTGGCACCATCAATGAAGAATCTTCGATCCTCAACTTCCCCGCGCTGAATATCCGCGAGGCGCATGAACGCCCGGAGGGCATGGAGGAGGCCGCGGCAATGATGGTCGGTCTTGAGAGGGAACGTGTGTTGCAAGGGCTCCAGATTCTCGAAAGCCAAGGACGTAATGAAGAGCGTAGCTTGCGCTTGGTGGCGGATTACAGTATGCCGAATGTATCGGACAAGGTAGTGCGTATTATCCATAGCTATCGGGATTATGTGATGCGCACGGTTTGGAAGCGGTATTGATGTCTAGAAGACTGGACCTGGTAATTATCAATCGAAGCTTCTGGCCGATTTATCCCGTGATTGGTGAGGCCCTGATGCGTTTCGCCGAGCAGCACGCTCAGATGCAGTCTGTTGGCGTAGTTTTTCAGAACCATGCCGATATTAAGAAACACCTTGCGTGTGAGCAACGCGGGGACAAGGTTGGCTTTTATCCCTGCCGTGCTTTTTCTGTCTCTGGCAGTAGTATTGTGCGACGTGCCGCCGACGCGGTGTTTTTTATGTTGTGGGTGTTCGCAGTTCTGCTGATAAAGCGCCCCAAGAAAGTGTATGTGTCGACTGACCCGCCGGTTCTGGTGCCCTTCATCGTGATGGTGTACAGCAAGATTTTTCGGGCGCGGTATGTGTATCACCTGCAGGATATTCACCCCGAAGCGGCTAATGTTGTTTTTCCTGTACGGCCAGTAATTTATCGTTTTTTGCGCTGGATCGATGCAATTACGATGCGAAACGCCAGTCTTCTGATCACGATTACTGAGGAAATGGCCACGGAAATTAAGGAGCGATCCGGCACGCTGTCTCCTGTCCAGATTTTGTCGAACCCTTCCGTATCCTTCGACGAGGTAGTGCTGCCTGAAAACAAACGACCCGGATTCGCCTTCTGTGGGAATGCTGGGCGTTTGCAGCGGATACCTTTATTGATTCAGGCCATTGAACAGTATTGTGCGGGCGGCGGAAAATTGCCCTTTGTTTTTGCTGGTGCTGGCGTGTTTTCCGAGAATTTAAAGGAGCTTGCAGCCACGCATGGCAATGTCACTTATTTTGGGTTCGTTTCGGCACTTGAAGCCGCTCAGTTGAATGCTGACTATCAATGGGCCCTTCTGCCGATTGAAGATGAGGTGACTCGCTTTGCTTTCCCTAGTAAGTCATCTTCCTACGTTTTCTCAGGAGCTTTGGTTGCAGCTATCTGTGGAACGGAAACCAGTGTTGCCAAGTGGGTTTTGGAAAACAATTTGGGAGTAGTTCTCGATCCCACCGCTGACGGACTCTGCCAGTTTTTCCGTGCTGTTGAAAGTGGAGACTTGTCACCTGGCTCTTTCGATACTGACCGTGAAAAGCTCAAAGAACATCTGGGGTTTGATGTTTTTGTGGAGCGCTTGGGCCAACTGGTCATAAGTGAGCGGAGTATTTGAGGATGAAAAAAATAATGCTGACTGGAGCTAACGGATTCGTTGGCTCTGTGTTGAAAGCTGAACTGGCATCTGACTCTGGTATTCATCTAGTAACTGCGGTACGCAGGGGGAGGAAAAGTCTTGACTGCGTTGCTGTAGGCAATATTGATGGGAGCACGGACTTTTCTGAAGCTCTAGCAGGCGTCGATGTCGTCATTCATGCAGCTGCCCGTGCCCATATCATGCGTGATGAGGTGGATGATCCCCTTACCGAATACCGTAAGGTTAATGTTGAGGGCACGTTGAACTTGGCACGCCAAGCGGTTGCCGCCGGAGTCCGGCGTTTTGTGTTTCTGAGTTCGATTAAAGTCAACGGTGAGGCGACCGCCCCGGGAAATCCTTTTCACGCCGATGATGTGCCGTCGCCAGAGGATGCCTATGGTGTTTCCAAGTTGGAGGCTGAGCAGGGGTTAATACTGTTGGCCGCTGAAACTGACATGGAGATGGTCATTATTCGGCCGCCGCTGGTGTACGGTCCCGGCGTAAAGGGCAATTTTGCCAGCATGATCAAGCTGATCGATAAAGGTGTCCCGCTTCCCCTTGGCGCCATCCACAACAAGCGTTCGCTGGTGGGGATCGACAACCTGACCGATTTGATCATTCGTTGTATCGACCATCCTGTAGCTGCCAACCAGATTTTTCTCGCGGGTGATGGCGAGGATATTTCCACTACCGAGTTGCTGCGTGGTGTGGGTAAGGCTCTGGGTAAGCCGGCACGGTTGCTTCCCATGCCGGCAGGCCTGTTGCAGTTCGGAGCTACTTTGCTTGGGAAAAGCGCCATGGCTCAGCGGTTGCTTGGCTCGTTGCAGGTGGATATCAGCAAAACGTGCGAGCTGCTGGACTGGAAGCCACCATATACCGTGGAAGAGGGGCTCAGGCGTTGCTTCGAGCGTTCCAAGTGATTGTTACCAGGTGAACCTGTGATTCGAATTTTCGATTTTATTTTTTCGCTGTTGGGCCTGCTGGTTGGTTTCCCGGTGCTATTGGTGCTGACGATTATTGGTTTGTTCGATACGGGCTCGCCGATCTTTCGACAGGTGCGTGTTGGACGGCACCAGCAACCTTTTACGTTAGTCAAATTCCGGACCATGAAATTGGATACGGTGTCGGTTGCCACTCATCTGGCCAGCAGTGCATCCATTACTCGTTTTGGTCATTTTCTGCGCAAGACCAAGTTGGATGAGCTGCCCCAGCTATGGAATGTGCTCAAGGGGGAGATGAGCCTGGTAGGGCCAAGACCGGGCCTGTTCAATCAGGAAGAGCTGACCGAAGAGCGTGCTAAGCGCGGAGTGTTCGATGTGCGCCCTGGTATTACCGGGTTGGCGCAGGTGAACGAGATCGATATGTCCACACCGGCATTACTGGCGGAGACGGACCAGAAGATGATCCAGAGCCTTACGGTGAAGGATTATTTCAAATACATCTTTATGACGGTGGCCGGAAAAGGGGCAGGCGATAGGGTTCGGTGAGGTCTCGTTGTTGTCTTGCTTTGTCTGTTTCCGATCAGGCTGAAGCGCCCCTTGAGGTATGCGGTATGGTGCGTTTTCGCCAGCAAGCTGGCTCCTACAGTGGGTTAGAGAAGCGGTCTGCCAGAGTTCGCGGATAGGGGCCTATGCCGTTTGGGTTATTAATGCGCGTTAAGGTTGCTTGGTTTGAGGTTTTCCTGTGTTGAGATTGGCTGAAAAACTACGGTCCCGCCTGGTACAGCTGCCACGCAGACAGAAGCGTGTCATACAGGTGACCACGGATGTGCTACTGGTCTGGCTGGCACTTTGGCTGGCGTTTTTCGTTCGCCTAGGGGAGTCCGATTTTGTCGAGCCACTTGGGGGGCATGCCTGGCTGTTCGGCGTAGCACCCCTGGTCTCGATTCCCTTCTTTATCCGCTTCGGCATGTATCGCGCAGTGATGCGCTATTTCGGCAATGACGCCCTGATGGCTATCGCAAAGGCCGTTACGCTTTCCGCCCTGTTGCTTGCCTTGGCTGTTTATTGGCGCAGTGACGCGCCGAAGCTGATACCGCGTTCGATGGTATTCAACTATTGGTGGTTGAGCTTGGTCTTGATCGGCGGTCTGCGCCTGGTGATGCGACAGTACTTCATGGGTGACTGGTTTTCCCCGGATTCGCTCATGAAGTTCAAAGGTCGCGATGCGAGTTTGCCCAAGGTGGCGGTTTATGGCGCAGGAGCGGCGGGAAATCAGCTGGTTGCGGCCTTGCGCCTGGGGCGCGCGATGCGTCCGGTTGCGTTCATCGACGATGACCCCAATCTTTTTAACCGCACCATTGCCGGGTTGCGAGTTTATTCGCCCAAGCATATTCAGCAGATGATCGATGAAACGGGTGCCGATGAAATTCTGTTGGCGATCCCTTCGGCGTCTCGTGGCAGGCGGCGTGAAGTGCTGGAGACGCTAGAGCCTTATCCACTTCATGTTCGCAGCGTGCCGGGCTTCATGGACCTGGCCAGTGGCCGGGTGAAGGTCGAGGATATCCAGGAAGTGGATATCGCGGATCTGCTCGGGCGTGATGCAGTGCCACCGCAGCAGGCGCTGTTCGAGCAGTGCATTATCAACAAAGTCGTGATGGTGACTGGTGCGGGCGGCTCGATTGGCTCGGAGCTGTGCCGGCAGATTCTGGCGAACAAGCCTCGCACGCTGCTGTTGTTCGAGCACAGTGAATTCAACCTTTACAGCATTCACATCGAGCTGGAGCGTACGATCGAGCGGGCTTCGCTACCGGTGAGGTTGGTGCCGATCATGGGCTCCATCCGTAATCCCGAGCGCCTGCTGGACGTGATGCGCACCTGGCAGGTGGAGACGATCTACCACGCAGCGGCGTACAAGCATGTGCCCATGGTGGAACACAATGTCGCGGAAGGCGTGCTTAATAATGTGCTTGGCACCATGAACACGGCCCAGGCGGCGGTGCAGGCCGGGGTGGCCAACTTCGTTCTGATCTCTACCGACAAGGCTGTGCGGCCCACCAATGTGATGGGCAGTACCAAGCGTGTGGCAGAGATGATTCTGCAGGCGTTGAGTCGTGAAACTGCGCCGGTACTTTTTGGCGCTGATGACGCGGTACATCACGTCAACAAGACGCGCTTCACCATGGTGCGTTTCGGCAATGTGCTGGGCTCCTCGGGCTCGGTGATTCCGCGCTTCTACCAGCAGATTCGCAACGGTGGGCCGGTGACTGTGACCCATCCGAAGATCACCCGTTACTTCATGACCATCCCCGAGGCCGCGCAATTGGTCATCCAGGCCGGCTCCATGGGACAGGGTGGTGATGTGTTCGTGCTGGATATGGGGCAGCCGGTGAAGATTGCCGAGCTGGCCGAGAAGCTGATTCATCTGTCCGGCCTGAGCGTGCGTTCGGAAAAGAGCCCGCACGGGGATATCGCGATCGAATTCACTGGCTTGCGGCCTGGGGAAAAGCTGTACGAGGAGTTGCTGATCGGCGATAACGTCAGCGCCACCGAACACCCGATGATCATGCGGGCCGACGAGGAATACTTCACCTGGGATGTGCTCAAGGGCCTGCTGGCTCGGCTGCTCAAGGCTGTGGAGGACGATGACTATCCTCAGGTTCGTGTGCTGTTGCGCGAGGCGGTGAGTGGTTATGTGCCCGAAGGGGAAATCGTGGATCTGATCTATCAGCAGCGTCGAGCGGGGCCAGGGGAGTAGGGCGGTGTTTGTGGGGGAAGTCTTTCACCCTCTGGCCCCGGCCCCTCTTCCGTCAAGGGAGAGGGGAGATGGAACGTCTGATGGTTCATGCTCCTGCGTGGGAACCCAAGCCAGCCGCGGTGCTTTGTGCCTAGCGATGCGGAGCTCGCACGTTGCGCGCCCACGCAGGAGCATGGGCGCGATCAGCTGGCGGCGCTGCGTGGGGATTGATCGCCAGCAAGCTGGCTTCTACGTGGGCGAGTGCCTGGCCTGTAGGAGCGAGCTTGCTCGCGATCCGGGCGTAGAGCTTCGCTTAAATCAGGTTACGGTCATGGGCCGCATCGCTGTGTGGGCGCGCGAAGGATATACCTCATAAGCAATTTCCGTTGATTTTGCCTCCTGATCAACTCGATCAGCCTCCGGCGCGCTTGGTCGGCGGCTCCTCGGCGTGATCTTCGTCGGTCAGCACACGCCGAGCTTCAAGCACTTGCTGTGCAGCTTGCTCGATGAAGTCGAAGACTTCCTCGCTTGCGATGTATTGGAACTGCTTGCGGCGGTTCTTCGATATCACCCCGTCATTGGAGAGGCACATCATGACTAGCTTGGAGAGTTCGCTGCCTCGCACGTCAAACCTCTCGTCTACGGCTTTGTAGACGGTGTCAAAAGTCTCCAGAAAGGCTGCCTCCTCACGAAGATCGACTTCAAGCGCATGCTTGGCCATCTGGAGTGTGAATAGCACACAAGGCGTGGCATCCCAGTACCGGTAGAGTGCATCCGAGCCTTTGAAATCGAGGGTGATCGTGTCGGCATCAATCCACTGAACATCCCAGAAGTCCCGCACCGGGCGGGAAAAGGTCTGTAGTGTCTTGAGGTAGAGACTCTCGGCATCTTTCATCGCCACCGATACAGGCAGCAGCAGGCCATTTTCAAGCGCGCCTGCCCGGCAGAGAGCCTGGTGGATGAGAAAACGAGACAAGCGGCCGTTGCCATCCATGAACGGATGAAGGAACACGAACCCGAAAGAGATGATCCCGGCCGCAACCAGTGGATCGATCTGCGTCGGAGCCTCATTGGCGAACCGCATCAGGCTCTCCATCAATTCGCGACAGAGTTCAGGAGGTGGGGGCACGTAGCTAATCCCGGCCGCCCCCCGGATACCGCTGGCTCCGAGGTGGTTCTGCTGGTGCCGGAAAGCGGCTGCAAGATCAAACGGGTTCGTCACGGTGGAGTTCTGCAGTGCGACCAGGTAATCCTCGGTGAGCGGCTGACGGTCATGGGCCTGTCGCAGCAGCTGGATGAACCGACGTGACTTGTCCTGAGTGGGCGCTTCTCGCTCGATCGCGAAGGAATCCTGGGTTTCGTGCAGGTAGGCCCAGTGGATGGCACGGTCCATCATCAACGGGGGCAGTGATCCAATGAACGCCCTGGCTCGGCCAGGGATGTCGTGCGCCAGCAGCTCGGTTATTGCCGGGGACCGTTCAACGGTGGCGCAGTAGGTGAGATCCCCGAGGCCATTGAACTCAATACGCCATTTCGAGTTCCGGGCGCCGCGGCGGGTGATGTATTGCGCCGGCTCGAACAATTGGATGAACTTCCCTCGCACGGGCGCATGCTGTTCAATTTCCTTGCCGATGAACGCTTCCCATAAATAACAGGTCTTTCGGATGTATACCCCGTTTGGCGATCGCTTCAGTGCGGCCTCTAGTTCGATGACCGGAATGCGCGGCAGCACCTGGGCGAGAATCGAAAGGTTGATTCCCTCATGCTTCAGGGCGAAGAGTACGTTCCCGAGCAGGTCATCCTCATCAGGCGCCAGCTTCGGCGGTACGGCCAGAGTGTGCGCGATCTTCTCGATCCGAGTGGTCGGCTGTATCAGGGCGGGGCATGCCAGCGGCACCGCGGTAATCGGTAACCGTTCTTGCAGTAGCGCGTACCCTACATTTCGCATGAACCTTTCCTTGTGTTTGGTGCTGGCCGGCAATATTTCCTTCACTGTGCAAAGAAAATATTTAGTTTGAGAGGTTATGACGATTTTTTACTCACTTCCAGTGGATTGATCGCCAGCAAGCTGGCTCCTACGTGGGCGAGAGACAGGGTGTGCCTGCGCGGGAGCGCAGGAACGATCGTTTTTTTGATGGTTCCCATGCTCCCGCGTGGGAACCCCAGCCGCGGCGTTCTGCACCCAGCGACGCGGAGCATCGCAAGCTGCGCGCCCACGCAGGAGCATGGGCGCGATCAACTGGCGGCTCGGCGTGGGGATTGATCGCCAGCAAGCTGGCTCCTACATGGGCGAGAGCCGGAACTGTAGGAGCGAGCTTGCTCGCGATCCGGGCGTAAAGTTT
>NZ_JBLWYX010000021.1:0-50584 GCF_048266785.1 Marinobacter sp. | reverse complement strand
GAACGCCAGCGGAAATTCCGTGAAGAGTACAAAGCCGACATCAGCCCCCATTACAACGGGCTGCTACACGTCGCGGTGATGTATGGAGTGGGCCTCACAGCGGCCTGGTACTGCCTTTCGCAGATACAGGGCGCCACGTGGGAATGGTTGTTGATGGTGCCGGTGTTCATCGCCGGGAATTTCGTCGAATGGTTCATGCATCGCTACGTCATGCACAAGCGCATCGATGTCTGGGCCCTGCGCGCCATCTATGAACGCCACACCCGTCAGCACCATCAGTATTTCACCGACGTGGAACCGACCATCGATTCCTTCAGGGAATTTCGCATCGTCTTCTTCCCCTGGCGGGTGCTGGCTACCCTGGGCGTGGCAGGCACGACGCTCGGCTATCTGACGTATCTGGTATTCAACGCCAACGCGGGTTTCATCGTGTTCCTGACGATGGTCCTGCAATACCTGATCTACGAGACCTTCCATTACTGCTGCCACGTGCATGAGAACTGGTTCGTGCGCAACGTGCCATTCATCAACACCATCCGCCGCCATCATACTGCCCACCACAACTGGGGGATCATGATGAAGTACAACATGAACCTCACCTTCCCCATCGCCGACTGGTTCATGGGCACCACGGACCTGCGCCGCGGGCTGCTCGGCCACCTGTTCAACGGCTACAGTGAAAAGCACGTCAAGGAAGAGCTGAAGCCGGTCATCGCGAAGTTCCGCAAGGGCGAAAAGCACGTAACGCTCGATGGCCCGGAACTGGACGAGAACGAGCTGGGCGCGATGACGGCTCGCTAAGCGCATGCTGAAACGCAGGATGGGCGCGCACCTTGCTCATCCTGCGTCGCATCAATCGGTTATTGTCCCCCGGACTGGCTCAATGACCCTTCAGCTTATTGTTCGCGAGGCATCGCATGTCCCGTCACGACCGTTTCAAGCCTGCCAGCCGCTATCAGCCTTATACCGGCGCAGCCGGCGGCTGGGGTGCACTGCGCAGCGTTACCGGGCACTGGCTCGGTAGCGACAATGCGCTGAAGAACATCCGCGCCCTGCTCAAGACCAATCAGCACGGCGGTTTCGATTGCCCCGGCTGCGCCTGGGGCGAATCCGCCGAGAGCGGGCCGATCAAATTCTGCGAAAACGGCGCCAAGGCGGTGAACTGGGAAGCCACCAAGCGCCGCGTCGACGCCTCCTTTTTCGCCCGCCACAGCGTCAGCCAATTGCGCGAGCAGAGCGATTACTGGCTCGAATATCAGGGGCGCCTGACCGAACCGCTGCGCTACGACCGCGCCAGCGACCGCTACCGTCCCATCGGCTGGGACGAAGCCTTCTCCCTGATCGCCGGTCATCTCAAGCGCCTGGACGATCCGAACCAGGCCGAGTTCTACACCTCCGGGCGCGCCAGTAACGAGGCGGCCTACCTCTATCAGCTGTTCGTCCGGGCCTTTGGTAGCAACAATTTCCCCGATTGCTCGAACCTGTGCCACGAAGCCAGTGGCGTGGCCCTGGGCCAGAGCATCGGCGTGGGCAAAGGCACCGTAAGCTTCGAGGATTTCGAGCATGCCGACGCAATCTTCGTGCTCGGCCAGAACCCGGGCACCAACCACCCGCGGATGCTCGAACCGCTGCGCGAGGCCGTCCAGCGAGGCGCCCGCGTGGTGGTGTTCAACCCGCTGAAAGAGCGTGGGCTGGAGCGCTTCCAGCATCCGCAGAAGGCGCTGGAGATGCTCTCCAATCGGGACCGTGCGACCAGCACCGCCTATTTCCGACCGAATCTCGGTGGCGACATGGCGCTCGTACGCGGCATGGTCAAATACCTCTGGCAATGGGAACGCGAGGCGCAGGCCAAGCAACAGCCTGGGCTGTTCGATCACGCGTTCATCGCCCAGCACACCCAGGGGCTCGACGCCTACCTGGCGCTCGTCGAGGCAACGCCCTGGGAGCAGATCGAAACCCAGTCCGGGCTTGCTCGCAGCGAGATCGAGCAGGCTGCACGCCTGTATGCCGAAGCCGAACGGGTGATCATCTGCTGGGCGATGGGCATCACCCAGCATCAGCATTCGGTGGCAACCATCCAGGAAATCACCAACCTCGCGCTGTTGCGCGGCAACATCGGCAAGCCCGGCGCGGGCCTGTGCCCCGTGCGCGGTCACAGCAACGTGCAGGGCGACCGCACCATGGGCATTAACGAGCGGCCAACGCAGGCGTTCCTCAATACCCTGGAAAAGCACTTCGACTTCGTCGCGCCGCGCCAGCCAGGGCACAACGCGGTCGCCGCGATCGGTGCCATGCTCACCGGCCAGGCTCAAGTCTTCATCGGCCTGGGCGGTAATTTCGCCCAAGCCACGCCCGATACCGTCCGTACTCACCAGGCGCTGCAGAACTGCGAACTCACCGTGCAGATCAGCACCAAGCTCAACCGCAGCCATCTGACCTGCGGGCGCGAGGCGCTGATACTGCCCTGCCTGGGCCGCACCGACATCGACCGGCAGGCATGCGGGCCGCAGGCGGTAACGGTCGAGGACTCGTTCAGCATGGTCCATGCCTCCCACGGCCAGCTGGAACCGCTGTCGCCCCTGATGCGTTCGGAACCGGCGATCATTGCCGGTATCGCCGCCGCGACGCTCGGCCCTCAGCCGGTCGACTGGGCCTGGCTGGTCGAGGATTACGCACGCATTCGCCAGCTGATTGCCGCAACCATCCCGGGCTTCGCCGACTTCGAAACCAAACTGCAGCGCTCGGGAGGCTTCTACCTGGGCAACGCCGCCTCCCGCCGACAATGGAATACGCCTGAAGGCAAGGCGGCCTTCAGCGCCCACGCCTTGCCCGATGAACTGCTGCCACAGCAGATTCGCAGCCTGGGCGTCACGCCGGACCTGATCCTGCAGAGCCTGCGCTCGCATGACCAGTACAACACCACCATCTACGGCCTGGAGGATCGTTACCGGGGCGTGAAGGGCATGCGCGACGTGATCTTCGTCAATCCGCAGGACATCCAGCGACTGGGTTACGAGCCCGGACAGAAAGTCGATGTGATTTCCCTCTGGAATGACGGCATCGAGCGCCGCATCACCGGCATGACCCTGCTGCCCTACGACACGCCATCGGGCCAGGCGGCAGCCTATTACCCGGAGACCAACCCCCTGGTACCCCTGGAAAGCCATGGCGAGGGGAGCCACACGCCCACTTCGAAATTCATCGCCATTCGCCTGGAAAGGACTACTGATCCCGGTGATGGCTTGAACCTGCATCAACTCTCAAGCACAACAGAACACAACCACTCGGAGGGATCGATATGAGCGAGCCATTACGCCTGGACCGACTTCGCGGGTTCGTCATCGAGCTGGCCGCTCTGCTGGAGCGGCAGCCGGAGGAATCGGCAATTCTCGAGCAGGGTCAGGAACTGTTGCGGCGACTGGTCGAACACGATGACTGGCTGCCCGAACAATTCGCCGTGCCGCATCCTGAACATTATCTGCAATACCTGTTGCATGCCGACTCGCTGCAGCGCTTCTCCGTGGTCAGCTTCGTCTGGGGACCGGGGCAGCGAACGCCCGTACACGACCACCGGGTCTGGGGAATGATCGGCATGCTGCGGGGCGCCGAACTGGGGCAACGCTTCGAGCGCCAGCCCGACGGTACCTTGCGCCCAGCAGGCGAACCGCTACGGCTCGAGCGCGGTGAGGTCGAATGCGTGTCGCCCGCCATTGGTGACATCCATCAGGTCAGCAATGCCTTTGATGACCGTGTCTCGATCAGCATCCACGTCTACGGCGGCAATATCGGCGCAGTGAAGCGTGCCGTTTATCAGGCGGATGGCAGCGAGAAGCTGTTCATTTCCAGCTACAGCAACAGCCTGCTGCCTAATATCTGGAGTTGACCGACGATCCCAGCCAAGCAGCTTTTCCTGCCGTTTGGCTGGTTGGCTGGGCGCTGCGGCGGCTGATTCGAAGACGCGAGCCGTGACTTGATGAATAACAGCCAGGGCCGACATCGATTGGCTGCTGTGGTTATCGACTCCGGTTTAGCGAAGTGAGCGAACGAGACCGAATCTGATACAGCAGGCAGCGCTACCTCATATTCTTAGATACAACCACCTGAGTTTTGTCTATAGATACATACTGCGCTATATTGTATCCACAGAAACAAAGCAGGTGCTATCAGTCATGGCGGCAGTTATCCAGGCACAGGCCTTTACCAAGGATCAATGCACAGCCGGTTTGCGAGCGGCAGTGAATATCCTCGAAAAATGGCAGGCGACTACCGAGCAGTCCTGCAACATTCTTCGCATTTCGCGCAGCACCCATGTGCGGGCCAAGCTGTCCAACGATGCATGGTCGGTGAGCCTCGACGCTGACCAGATGCAGCGCATCAGTTTCATCCTCAACATCCACGCGGCCCTGCGCCTGCTTTTCGACAATCCGGAGAACGTGTACGGCTTTCCTTCGATGGCCAACCACAACGAGTTCTTCAACGGGCGATCCCCACTGGAGGTCATGGCCCAGGGCGACATGATTTCCTTGTACGAATCGTTTCGGCGCATCGACAGCCTGCGAGGCGCGCAGTGGTAGACCCGGACCAACTCCCTCTTCTGGCCGAAGCCCATCTGCGGGCCTACCGACTGGTCAATTCCAAGTTCCCCCCCATCGCCCTGTTCGACGATGTGGCAGACGTCGGCGAATTCGAAACGCTGTATCAACTGCAGGCCCTGACCAACCCCAGGCTGCAGAATGAAACCGGACGCCTCGAGCTGATACCCCGCGCGGAAATACCTTTCGGCATTCCCGGCTGCTCGTACGCCACGGCGCCCTTCACCCATGTCAACCCGGCCGGTTCGCGCTTCAGCGACGGAAGCTACGGTGTGCTGTACCTGGCCAGCAGCATGGATACGGCACTCGCTGAAGTCCGCTACCACCAGGACCGCTACTGGTCCAATGTCGAAGGCCTGAGCTACGAGCGGTTCGTCTTTCGTGGCCTGTCATGCCAGTTCAACGAGGTCGGTATGCTCGACGCGACAGTCATCCCGATGACGGATCCGATCTATGACTCCGACGACTACTCCCAGGCCAATCGCCTCGGCCGACGGGTGAAAGAAGCCAGGCACCCTGGCTTGCGCTACCGTTCGGTGCGTAACGCAGGCCAGGATTGCTGGGCACTCATGACCCCAAGGCCAGTAACCTCCATCATCCAGACCGCCCACTACGAAATGATCTGGAACGGCTGCATTTCCAGCGTCAGCGCCATTCGTGCGGTTTGAATACAGGCGCCGACTACTCTAGGCGGTCGATTCGAACGACATGGCGATACCGATCGCCAGACCTATCCCAATCCCCATGACAAGGTTGTCGACGATGATTCCGATGATCATGCCTGTGAACAAGCCGACGCCTAGCTGTTTCCGATTCTTCATTGCGGCAAATGCGGATCCAGATTGGGAAGAATGATCGGCAGGTCATCCCGGCAAACAGTGGCCATCGCCCGCCATCTTGGAGCATCAATCAGAGGCAGGCCAATGGCACACCGCCTCGATGTTGTAGCCGTCCAGGTCATGTACGAAGGCAGCATAGTAGTTGCCATGGTATTGCGGACGGAGGCCAGGCGCGCCGTTATCGATACCGCCCGCAGCAAGCGCAGCCTGATAAAAAGCATCGACCTGCTCACGCGTCCGCGCCCGGAAAGCAAGATGGCAGCGCTCGCGCGGCACCTCGGCCTGCAACAGGCAGAACTCTCCAGCAGGGTCTTCACCCGGAACAGGCTCTACCCCACCAAACAGCACGCCGTCATCGTCGAGTTCCTTGCGCACGTGCATTCCAAGTGGTTTCAGCACAGCCGAATAGAACGCTCGGCTGGCTGCAAGATTCGAGACATGGATGACGATATGGTCGATCACGAAAGACCTCCCGTTGGAAGCAGGACTGTATCTAGGAGCATCCTTTCAGCTTAGATGTACCGAGCCGTCGAGTCCGCCCCCATCCACCGCCTTCTTCCATCATCTTTCGTGCCGAGAACTGTTAAGTGGCAACGGCTCGACATGGACTGGATCACTAGATTGGCTGCGGCTATCTCAAGACGGCAGCATTACAGTCACTAACGGCCGCAGAACTGAACCGGCTGACCGAAGCCGCCAATAAGATCTCAGCGACCGACTCACGCGCACCCGCGCTAACTATCCTGAAGAGGAGCTGGGATAAGAAAAATGCCATAGCTACTCGGAAAGTTACTAAGGCAAAAACAGCAAAGCCACCCGAAGGTGGCTAAGTCATCAATCTAATTGGTCGGGACGGAGTGATTTGAAAACTCTACCCCTTGCACCCCATGCGCTTTTTTGGTGGATCACTGTAGATCAACATGGACTCTCATGGACCCAGGAATCCTAGCAAATACGGTGCTTACAGGCTATTCTGTCGTCCCATAGCGTCCAGTGATGTCCACCACCAGCCAAGCGATTCGGTGGGGTAAAAGTGGGGTAAAATTCTAAGGCAACCGAATCAGGCAAGGGGTAGAGAGTGGCAAAGTTAACGGCGAAGCAGCTAGAGGCCCTTACTTCTTCCGATGACGGCAGAATCCTTCGGGAGGACGGCGGCCTGGTTGCCAGGGTTCGCGCAGGCGTCCGTGGTGTAACGGTGCAGTTTCGCTACGAATTCAAACAAGACGGACTGAAACGCGATCAAAGTCTGGGCAGCTGGCCAAAGAAGTCTCTTGCTCAGATTCGTGCCGAACGTGATGAGGTTAGAGCGACGGCTGCAAAAGGCATCGATCCAACCGCTGCCCGCAAAGCTGCCAAGATCGAAGCTCAAGCTGCAGTCGCAGCGACCATTGCCGAAGCTGAACGCCAAGCTGCCGAAAACAAGACGGTGGCCGACCTGTTTGATGAATGGATTCGCGACGGCGTATCCCGCCAGGATGGCAATGCCGAACTGATCCGCAGCTTCAAGAAAGATGTCCTACCGCTGGTTGGCAAGAAGCCACTGCGCAACCTGACCGAAAAGGATCTGCTCGCGGTGCTGCGCTCAGTCAAAGCCCGAGGCCTGAACCGCACCGTCGTTATCCGCAACAACGACATTGGCCAGATGCTGCGCTGGGGTGAGAAACGCAAACCCTGGCGAGGCCTGATGACTGATGGCAATCCAGCCGACCTTATAGATGTCAGCAAGCTGCTCGATCACGATTATGAAGAACAACGAGACCGCCTACTCTCCCCCGACGAGATTCGCGAGCTGCGTGACATCCTCGAACGCCAGGAGAAAGACTACGAAGAGCTTCCCGCTGGCCAGAAGTATTCCGGCATTCGCCCGGTCAACACTCGAGTCCAGTGCGCTCTGTGGATCTGCCTGAGCACCCTCTGTCGTATCGGCGAGCTGCTTAAGGCCGAGTGGCGCTACCTGGACCTGAAGAAAGGCACCTGGTTCATCCCCGCCGAGACTACCAAAGGCCATAAAGGCAAACGCCAGGATCACCATGTGTTCCTATCAGCTTTCGCCATAGAGCAGTTCAAGTGTTTGCAAAAAGAAACCGGCCATACGCAGTTCTGCTTTCCCAGCAAGGACAGCCAAAGCCATGTTGATACCAAGACGGTCAGCAAGCTCATCGGCGATCGGCAGTGCCGCTTCAAGAACCGCAGCAAGCCCCTGGCCGGCCGACATCATGACGACTCACTGGTACTGAGCAAAGGAACTAGAGGTGAATGGACGCCGCATGATCTGCGCCGCACAGGCGCTACCATGATGCAGGAGCTGGGTGTGACACTGGAAATCATCGACCGCTGCCAGAACCACCTGCTGGGCGGCTCCAAGGTACGCCGGCATTACCTGCACCACGATTACGCCAAGGAAAAGACCGAAGCATGGCGGTTATTGGGAGAGAAGCTGGAGTCGATTCTTGCTGAAGGTGCAGTAGCTCAAACTCAGTGGCCCGCTTCCTTTTGATGGCGAAAGGCCAAGACATACGCAGTATCGTCTATGCGCTCATAGCGGTAGAGAGCCACGTACCCTGAGTCACCAAACTCTATAATCAGCTCACGCAGCTGCGGTAGATCTGGAAACGGGCGCCCTACTTCCGGATTTTCTTCCAAGCGAGCCAACTGGCGCTCAATCGCCTGCGCAGCGCGCCGCGCAACCAGCGGATCTTTATCGGCAAGGAATCGTCGGCAACGCTCCAAGCCCTTCGCCGCGCCTTCAGTAACAATCAATCGTGGCACTTGGGAAGCTCTACCTCAGTATCTGTACCCCAGCTACCGAGCCAGGTCCGAGCTTCTTGGCTGGTCAAATGCCGTCCGGTTTCCTGATACGCCGCCCACGAGGCCAACGCTTCCTGCTTAAAGCTCTCTCGGGCCTCCTCGCGCTCGACGTACTGGGTGATCGCCTCGCGCATGATCCAGTGAGACGAGCGCTGGCGTTGGCTCGCCAACTGCTGGATGCGGCCTTTTAGCTCGTCATCAATTTTGATGGATGTGGCCATGGTTAGCCCTCTTTATCTATAGGTATTACCTCTGAATAAGGTAGCAGCAGACGTATAAAGCTGTCCATTCGATGCTCACAAACAGATTACGATGATGGAGGCTAGGTAAGATTCACTCACACCGAAATGGGTCCTCACTCGCGTGTGCTTTTACAATCTGCGGCTTGCAATCGTCTAGGTGCTCCATCATCTGCAGGCGGTGACAGGCATGCCTGATGCACGGGTCAGGGTGGATATGATTGTTCTCCATCTCAGAACTGCGGACAGCTAGTTAAACCAGACCGGTTATAAAGCAGATCCTCACAATCTCGTGACTGGCGTTTCCGGCCGATTCTGTTGAAAAAGGCGGTCTATGCTGGAGCCACCTTTCGAGCGTTCAAGATACGCACGATTTTGACGTTGCTGCGCGAAATCTGAAGCTGATCGGGAGCGGAACTGCTTCAGATGTCAGAGGCCTACTTTCGAATGCAAACATTGCAGAGGGGCTTTTTCAACAGAATCGGCCAGAAGCAGTCACCCAAAGCCGTAGGCCTCAGGTTGCGTTAAGGTGCAGCTTTGTGCGTGGAGCTCCGCACCATCTATACAAAATTCTGTACAGGCCAGAGCGGGGAACGCATGTGGTTTGATGAGTATTCGGCTCGCAGAACTAGATTCGATTGAGTAACTTCCAGCAGGCCGCTTAGGGCTGCCAGCGCTTCTCTAATCTCATACAGCAATGCTTATATTTAGAGCCCTTGCCACAGGGACATGGGTCATTCCTGCCGACTTTCGGACCTGTGTAAGCCAATGCCCCCTGTGCAGGCTCCGCGGCTCCAAATTGGAACCGCACATGAGGGAATTCACGGGACATGGCAGCTTCCTGCTTGTTCAGGAGAACACTATGGATCCTGTTGCACCCCGGCAGCGAGTGATGGTAGTCAGGATTGGCTTGGATTTCTTCCGCGCATTGCAAAATGCAATTGCGTGCTGATTCCAGCTCTAGAAGATCCTCAGAGTGTATCGCCACTAGATTGGCATACGCGTACAGGGCCCGAATCCGAAGGTGCGGGATGTTGAAGCACTGCTCATAAAGATGCCGTGCATCTGCAAAGCTGCGATTCGCTACTTTCTTATCCGCTATCAGCCCCGCCAACACCATCATGGCATCAGGATGGCGTTGGTCTGCGGCTGCGGTTAGCCAGTGGAGGGCGGTAGAGTGATCCCCGACAAATGCGTCCCCCTGTCGATGCAGCGCGTGCAGGTGATATTGAGCTTGCGGGAAACCGGACTCTGCGGCTTTCAGTGAGCACTCGAAGGCTTTCTTGAGGTTCTTCGGTCCGCCAAGCCCCAGCTCATGCATTCTGCCCAGTTGAGCCAATGCCCGCGGGTGCGACTGCTCAGCGGCTTTCTGATAGTGCTCTCTTGCGCACTCATAATCGCTGTCAAGGTGCTCAGTGCCATTAAAGAAGAAGTCGCCCATCATGGCTTGGGCGTCCGCATGACCCGCCTGGCATGCCCACCAGACATAGTGTTCACCGCGCCCACGATCGTAGCGACGACTTATAGACCCGTCAGGGTTGTCCTTGAGTCGAAACAGGTACGCGCCATATTCATATTGTGCACCTGGATGATCGCTCTCGGCGGCACATTTGAACCAGTGCATGGCCTGATCGATGGCCTCACGCGAGAGCATACCGGCCGCCCCATAGCCGTCATCAAAACGATGCAACCCATAATCGGACTTCTCTCGATCGGCTTTCTCTTTGAAGTAGACGCCTAGCGTATATCGAGACTGCGCATCCTCTTCGAATATGGCTTTGTAGCTGAGGTCTCGCTGGATGTGCAGGGTGGGCTCGATGACTTCATATTTAGGCGTTGCCGATCTGCCGGTTCTCAGCCAGTTCAAATGCTCCAAGAGCTCACGAGCGAGCTGCAGCCCCTTAGCCACCATCGAAGGGAAGTCGAGGGTGCCCGGCGCATATTCTTCCGGGTGGGCAGCTCTATTCCCACTGTCGCGCAAGGTGTCCAAGGCTGACAGTATCTTCCCAGATGAGCCCGCCGCGTTGTGCACCTTTTCGATCTTGCTGGCGATATTGAACTCAAACCTTGCCGACGGCGCTATCTCATCGCAAAACACAGCTGCAAAGCTACGCAAGTGGGTTAGGGCGTACGCTGGGGTAACGAAGGCCAGGTCTTTAGCCTGCTCGTAATGCACGGCCAGGTCGGGGCTGACGCTCTTTGCAAAATCGATGTCGTTCATAGTTGGCCAGAAGGCGTGAGTGAGGCGAGAGTGGATAGATGTTTGGCACAAGATACTGGGACTCAACCGGTCAGTCACAGACTTTGAGAAGGGCGCCAGCATCGGCGCTGGTTAGGGCTTCATGCGGCGGGAGCGATTGCGTGCGTCGATAATTGCTTAGACTTGACCACCCATTTGCACTCATCAACCTTACCAGTTATTAGCAGCGAATCTGACCGGCATGCTTCATGCCCCTGGCAGGCAGGGAACGGCCAAAGCAGTCAGTTACAGCCAACCGAACGAGGCTATATTTCTCGCGCCAACATTATTTCGTAGCCCCCTGATTGTTTCGCATCTTCCCGCCTGCCGATCGAGAGATCACGTAACCAGCGTTTCGGCTTGAATCCAGATTGAAGAGACGATAGCGTTTCGCCATAACGCTGCATAAGGAATTGAGCATGGCAAACGCGGTTTCGGCCGGATGGCACGGGCATGATTATCAAGCCCGATTTTTCTGGATTCATGCATCTGCATTAAGGGACCCAGATCAGTCACATGTCATTGAGGTCTCCTACGAGGCTGACGGTCCTAAAGCGTTCGACGACGTAATTATTCGCTATGAGCCGCCGCGGGCGAGCACTGGGCCGGTGCGCATCTCGGTTGACTACCACCAGATCAAGTTTCATGTCACTGGCGCAGGTCGATTCGGCTACGCAGATCTCATCGATCCAGCCTTCATCGGCGCCGAATCGGTGTCTCTCCTGGAAAGATTGAAGCAGGCAAAAAAGAGCGCACCTCAGAACTCTGCTTATCACCTTGTTACGATTGACAGCGTTAAAGATGGCGATCCACTGGGTGAGATCATTTCAGCCGTGGACTATTCCCTGCGCCTTGACAAGCTATCGGTTGGCAAAACGGACACCAGTAAAATGGGCAAGGTTCGCAAGCTGTGGCGCGAACATCTCAAGCTCGCATCGGACGACGAACTGAAGAAGGTGCTGGAGGGACTTCATATTGCAACCGCCCAGCGGTCTCTGACTCAGCTGCGCGAAGAAGTGAACCTTCGCTTCCGAGTAGTTGGCCTGATCAGTTGCCATGACAGTTCCGAATTCCGTTTCGACGCTGCTGCAAGGTCCCTCAAGAGCAAAGGCCTGTACCAGTTTACGCGTCAGCAGTTCGAAACCCTCTGCCAAGAGGAAGGTTGGGTTCGTTCCGATCCTCCTGAGAATCTCCTCAACGTAGCCCTTCGCTCGTTTGCAGATGGTCCAACCGACCGTATAGACGCGCTACCGGAAAACACTCTTTCACTATTGCAGCACTTTGACGGCCGTCACCTCAGACCAGGCGAGGATTGGGCATCTGTAGTTCAACCCGCGGTTGAGTCGTTCCTAGCGCGAATAAAGCAATCGGAACGCCGTATTCGATTGTTTCTGGACGTTCATACCTCAATCGCATTCCTGGCAGGACGATGCCTCGGACTGAAATCCGGCATGGAGGTTGAGCTCGTTCAGAAGGGGCGCTCAGGGACATCTGTTTGGCGGGCAGATGACGGCAAAGATAAGAGCGCAACCGATGTCACTGTTGAACAACTCCATGCTGGTCCAGACATTGCGCTTGTGTTGAGCATATCTCGAGATGCTGTGGACGATGTGCGGGACTACGTCGCCAAGCAGCCGACGATAGGCAAGATTTTGCACATCACGCCTACAGAGGGGCCAGGCCAAAACGCTGTAGCGGGAGGGGCCCATGCCGCCCGCCTGGCGGACGACGTTGCCAAGGCAGTGGCCAAGGCTCGGGTTCCATTCGGCGCTCAAATCCACGTATTTAGCGCGGCACCGAATGCGGTCAATTTCTTTGTGGGTCAACACGTCGAAGCTATGGGCCCATGCGTTTTCTACGAGTTCGATTTCAACCGCCGCGTCGACGGTAGCTACCACCCCACCTTCAAGGTTCAATGACATGGAACTCAAACCTCAATTCGCGGAGTTCCTAGCGGGAATTCGGCCAACGCCTTCGCAGCAGGAAGATTGGAAAGTCGGGTCGAAGACCTTGCGAAGCCGGCTCGAGTCCGATGAGAAACTCAAGGGCATCGTCGTAGCCACCTTCCTGCAAGGCAGCGTTCGCAGGTCAACAGCCGTCCGCCCCCTGGGTGAGAAACGTCCAGACGTCGATGTCGTGGTGGTGACGAATCTGGATTACAACCGACTGACACCGAAGGAGGCTATGGATCTCTTCGAGCCATTTCTGGAGCGTTACTACAAGGGGAAATGGCGCCCCCAGGGGCGCTCATTCGGGATTGAGCTTTCCTATGTGGATCTCGACCTGGTAATTACGGCTCTGCCCACCGACGGCCCGCGTCGCAGTCTCCTAGAACAGCTCTACCGGTCGCAGTCAGTGTTGACCACTAACTCGCTCGAAGAAGAGACCAGCTGGCGATTGAACCGCAGTTGGACACCACCTAGCGGTCTGCTCGGCAACGCGATACCTCTTCAGGACGCGCCTCAGGAAGAGTGGAAGCCCCATCCATTGTTTCTTCCGGATCGGGATGCCGGCAAGTGGGGGCGCACTCACCCACTCGCGCAGATTCAATGGACGGCGGCAAAGAATCGAGCGTGCAATGGCCACTACGTGAACCTAGTGCGAGCAATGAAGTGGTGGCGCCAGGAGAATGCAGAAAGTCTTCCTAAATACCCGAAAGGCTACCCACTGGAGCACATGATCGGGCATGTCCTGGTCGACGGTACCACCTCCATGGCGACGGGCCTGGTTCAGGCCTTGGAGAGTTTCAGGGATACCTGGTCCTATTATGACCTGCTCAATTCAGTCCCAACACTTGCCGACCACGGTGTCCCAGAGCACAACGTTCTCGCACGCTTGTCGGTAGAAGACTTCAAGGCCTTTTACGCGGCAGTATGCGAAGCGGCCAAGCTGGCCAGGAAAGCGCTCGACAGCACCGATGCCCAGGAGAGCGGTCAGTTGTGGCAAGACTTGTTGGGGCGCAAGTTCCCACTGCCCGGCCCGCAAGGTGGTGACAGGTCGAATGGCGGCTTTACCGCACCGAACCACTCTGCCCAGCCTGACAAGACTGAGCGGTTCGCTTGACTGTTTGTCAAGTGATAACGCCCCGCATTCTGTTGTCGGTTGTTGATGCCATCAACAGCGGTGCACGCACCCATACAGACAGTAGCTGGGTGCTGCATCCGGAAGGAGAATGGTCGCTCCGGTTCGTAGCGCGTCTTTCCGTACCGCCGACTGACTTTGTGCCAAGCGAATCGATCTGGCAGCTAGTGGTCTGGACAACCCATAGCGGTGAAACAGCTCACGTTTATCCAGATGCTACTCACGGCATCACCGCCACATTCCCTCACCAGGATTACAACGGCGAAGCGTATCCACCGCGTCATTGGAGGCTCGGCAAACCTTGCTTGGAAAAACCTATCGGAGTTTTCAATCGCACTAGCTGGTCGAACGAACCTCGCAACCTGGCCGAACGCATGTCCTGGTTGCTGCAGCGCTTATTGAACTGGATTGACGCGGCGGCAAGCGATTCCCTTAGCGTTGAGGGAGACCCACTTGAGCTTCCGCCCCTACCCGGACAAACACTCTTTCCACTGTTGGGGTTTCGAGAAATCACCGGCGGCCTTTCGCAGTGGATGCCTCGCCAAGGGAGTTGGGGCTACGCAAGCACAAGCCCGTTGAAAGGGGCCGATGGCACTCGGGTCATAACGGCATATCAACTGGCCGACGGCGAGATCTTCAGGACCACTGAATGGTCGCCTTCGATGCTGAGCAAAGAACGTACATCAGATGCCCTGTGGCTTGTCTTGCCTGAGATGCCAGTAGCGCCTCCCTGGCAAGCGCCTAAGTCTTGGCTGGAACTAAACGAACGCCTAGCAGCTAACCACGTCGATCTTGAAAAAATACTCGTTGACATGGGGCGCGCGGTTAGGCGAAGTCCTCGGAGAGCGCCGCCCTGGGTACTACTTCTGGGATTCCCGATCGCGGAACGAGTTGGGTTAGCACCATCCCGATTTCACTGGCTTGCGATTAAATCCCCCCCACTCGCCAACAAGACAGCGCGGCGAAATGGATTCAGGTCCTGTGAGCGCAACCATCGCCAATGGGATGCTGAAATTGCTATATCCAAGGAACCCCTGAAGTGGCAGCGCACAGCCAACTGGGCCTCGGACCAATTGAGAACGAGGGGAGCGGCCGAGAGTGAGATGTGCGGGCGTCGAATTGTATTGATAGGCGCAGGTTCCCTCGGAAGCTCAGTCGCAGAGAACCTCCTCCGTATGGGCGTTTGCGAACTGGGTATTCTGGATTACGACTGGGTGATGATGGGCAATCTCAGCCGCCATACGCTCTCCATGCAGGCGGTGGGGCACAAGAAAGCCAAGGCTCTTGCTGCGCACCTCAACGGATGCATGCCCGATGCAAAGGTCAGGGCGTTTGATACCGTGTTTCCGCCCCATAGCGAACAGCTCAAACAAGCAGTCAGAAGCTATGATGTGATTGTCGACTGCACGGGCGACGATGAAGTATTGGATGCTCTGGCTTCGTTCGATTGGCAGAATGAAAAGCTCTTTGTGAGCCTAGCTATGACGTGGCGAGCGGAAGGCCTTTTCGCGTATGCCGCATCCGAATCGAGCTTTCCAGCTATAGATGCCAAGGCCCAATTCTCAGCCTCTCCCACCCCTACCTTCGACGACTTAGACGCAAAGATCGAAGGTATCGGATGCTGGCATGCCGTATTCCCTGCGACCGCCGATGATGTTCAGCTATGGGGAGCGATTGGTAGCAAATTCATACGTAGGGCCGTATTGAGTCCAGGAAGGCACTACGAGTATTTCCGGCAAATGCCGGACGGCACAGTCGAGCATGCAAAATGAAAAACTCTGTCCCGCTCTCATTCTCGAGCCCCGGTGCCCCATACACTGTGACCTTAGAGGCTGCAGCCTTAAGTAAGATGGTAAGTGACTGTGTCCGGGCAGGAACGCACGAAACGGGCGGCATTTTGATAGGGAAGTACAGTAGCGACGGGAGCGTTGCCCTTATCTCGGAAATTACATCACACCCCAAGGACTCAATCAGCAGCTCAGTCACCTTCCAACGCGGAACAATTGGGCTGAGAGAATTGCTCGCCGCGCGTTGGGATGAAGGTTTTCACTATGTCGGTGAGTGGCACTATCATCCTGGCGGAGCACCGGAACCAAGCGGCCCCGATATGCATACCATGCGATCCATCGCGACAAACTCCAAATACTCGTGTCGAGAACCGATTCTGATCATCTTAGGTGGACGCCCTCCACGAGAAGTAAAGCTCAGTGCAACAGTTTTTCCGGCCAATAGGCCAAGCGTGAGATTAAATCCATTCTCCTATAGCTGACACGCGCCATCTTTCCTGCGGGCTGTTCAGCCTAAATGCCGTCCAAAGATGGTTAGCTCAACAGACTGCCGCTTATGGCCGGTTTCAGCCTGCTACGACAGGCACCTCCCGGCCAGAAGCGGTCGTTGAGTGTTTAGGAAACTAGGGGCGATTCACTGATCTAAACGGCGAATTACGTGTTCGTATCAAATGTCGATAATTGCCCAGCCTGCCTGCTGCAGTGCTGTCCTCCTCTTGGTCTCGGCTTTACCCTCACCCATCGAGCTTTTGCGCATGGCCAGACAGAGCATATGAGTCGGCCTGGTCATCCCCACGTACATGAGCATCATGCTCTTCTTTGCCGCCTCGTTCGGACGCTTCGCAGCTGAGGCTTTGCCTTCAAGCCACGGCAAGAGCTTGTTGACGAAGTGAGTGCGGTTGTACGTTTCCAGAATCAGGGTGGCAGCATGCGTTTTACCCTTCTCGGCGTGAATCGAAGACAACCGGATGTTCACGTTCTCAGAACCGGTCTCAAACCTGTACGTGTTGAGCAGCGCACCAACGTTATCGCCTGGGTCTTCTACTTGAGGAGCAGTTGACCAGGCAAGGTAGGCTTCAGCATCCGTTGCTGCCATCAGTTGATCAGAAAACACCAATTCCGCCGCAAGATCCATTAAGTCTGAGGCAACTGTTGCATCCCATTCCGCCTGGGTAAAACCAGCGGGGCTAAACAACAGCCGTTCGAGCCATTTACGATATGCAGCGGCCACACCAGGACGCCCGGAAAGATGCTGTTCGACGCATTGATGACTGCGAGACCTCGCCACAATCGCGTCACTGGGAAACGCCAGGCGCACCAGGGTCAACAAGCAGGACGCAATCAGTTCCACGCCTAAAGCCGCAGTTGCATCCTTAGCAACATATCGACGAGCGATGTGCACCCCCTCTGCAAATGTACGTGGCTTGAAGGAAGGCTTATTAACCTCTGACTGATACGGTGCCCAGTAATGCTCAACCGCTTTGGGGTAATGCTCTGGCTTGTCATTGTCCAGCCGATGTACCGCTCCAACCGCATAGACACCTGACCTCCGCACACCTGCAGGTAGGTGCTGGATCAATAGCTGCCCATAGGTATCCAGCACATTGCTCACATCGCCATCAGGGAAGACGATGATGGTATTAGGAGCAGGCAGGCTGGCACCACTCTGCCTCAACCCTACCAAACCACCTGTGATCGGCAGGTAAGCAAAGGGATTGGCGATTGAGGCGATCGACTGATTGAAACGGAAGCTACTGGCGATCTCCATGGTGCGCGACTGATCGGGAAACGGCTCCGGTAGCTCCACCCTCTCTTCAAAAATTTCCTGGTTGGGATCCCCAACCCTGATGACACAAACATCTGGATCCTGGCGCGGAAAAACCTTGCTCAGAATGTCGGCCTGCTCGTACCGCGTATCTTGCATCTCATCGACCAGAACGCAGGGAAAACGCGCTCGCAAAGCGCTCGCTACCGCAGGCTCTTGAGCCAGCAGCGCATCAGCCAACACGAACACTTCATCGAAGCAAAAATACCCTGTCTTCGCTGCATGAGTCATCGCTTTGCAGACCCTTTTGTAGGTGTCTGTGTGGGCCCCGAATTTGAAACTGGAACCTGTGAGCGGGTTGTCGAAATCGACAGTGCGCAAGCGCAACTTTTCGAGTTTGAGGTGCGCCGATTCAAAAGCTGTCTTGATGCCCGCGTATTCCCAGGGCTTCAGTGCTTTCCTACGAGCAGCATGCGTGAGTTCATCGTCGATGGCCGTGAGGGCAATGCCTTCCGATCGCAGCCATGCTGAAGCAAGGAATCGCCCAGTGAATCCATGGATAGTGTCGATGTAATGTGGGTAGCGAAGCAGACGTTGCCCAATCTCCGAGCCTCCCAAGCGATGCTCAATTTCCTCCCGCGCTGCGTTGGTATGTGAAAGGACGCAGATACCCTGAGTTCGACTCTTCCAATGGCGAGCGAGGATCGCCAGCTTGGCCACCACCAATGTGGTCTTGCCGCTGCCTGGGCAAGCGGAGACGTCCAGTGAGCTCATGGACTTCAGGAAGCTGCGCCTAGGCTCGTCCAATGCCTCCAATTTCATGAGGTTGGTGACCCACTCCACATCGTCATCGGTTATCGGATCAATGAGCTGGGTCAGGTTCATTCCTCGCTCTCCTCAACAGCCGCTGAAGTGTCGGCTACAGTGCCCATGGCAACCGGCGTGACCGTAGACCCCGTCGGCGGTACTGCTGAGCCACTGGTGGCGTATTCGATCGCGTGAATCACAGACTTTGATAGCGAGCCACGCAGAGTTGCCGCATCCAGCGTCTTAGCTTCGAAACGCTCTTCTATCAGGTCGATCAGGTGCTGGGCAGTAATGGTTTTGGAGGCCTTCTTGACCAGCTTGTAGACAGCCGAACACCTGGCCTCCTTGGTGGAGTGGGCTGCCTCAATCGCCTTGAATGCGGTTTCAGCCTCAACCAAAAGAGCTGCTCTAGTCACCTTCCCCTGATCAACCTTTTCCTCGTTGATCGCTAGGTAAGCTGCCGCGTGCACTTCACGCGCAAGACCGGAGAAGGCCAGGTCATATTCGAGTGTCCAGTGGTCTGCTACGAAGGTTCGAACGCACTGTCCGTCGCTCACCATCCGCTTCTGGCGGTGCTCAGCCATACCGGCTTCTTGCTCTGCAGTATTCGCGCCGAAATCACGCACAGCCTTCCAGCGGCGGGTAGTACTGCTCCACTTGGGATCAGTCGGCCCCGTTACCAATTCGTGAATCTCAGGCGCGCAGTCAGGCATGACATCCATGTCTGTAATACACGCCGTAGGAATGGAGATTTCACCCTTGCTCGTATCTCGACGCTGCATGATCTTGGAGTAGCGTCGTAACCCTACGCCGCCCACATTGATCACCGACACACCATGTTTGGTCAGGTCTTTTCCAAGCCTACGCGCAAGGGCTGGCAGAAGGATCGCTTCAGCATCGCCCTCCACCACCAACAGCCCTTTGGCGAAGAACAATCCTGCTTTCGTGACATCTAGGAATCGACTCAGGAACCGATAGTCATCTGCGCCCAAGCAGGTCTGATCTTCAGCCAAGGAGAACGCGTGCCCTCGATGCATGAGCACAAGATTCTGGATCGGAATCTTTGAGCTCAGATTCGGGCTGTGTGTGGTCAGAACCACCTGTACTGGTCTCAAACCATCCGCAGGTTTCGCGGCCTTCTCAAGAAACTCCATAAGCTGCAGTTGCCGCTGCGGGTGCAGATGAGCCTCAGGCTCTTCAACCAATAGCAGCGGCAGGCCGTCCGGCTCTTTTCCAAGCAAGAGGAGCTCGCAGGCCATAAACAGTACGTTGTTCGAGCCCAGGCCATACACGCCCCGAGACTCCCCCGAAGCGTGATTAAGCAGTCCGAGCTCTAGGCGCTCAAGGATCTGTTTCAGCCTCGCATCCTCGGTACCCCCCTCGCCGAAACTGACACGGCTTGTCAGGGGCTGTCCCGTAAGAGAAAGCGGGGCTAGGTAGTTTTGGTTGATGGCATGTTCAGCGCTGACGATAGCGCTGTGCTTGTTCACCAGATACCGCATGTAGTCGCCCATACCAGCAATGCTCAACGCTTCTGCATCAACGGGGCTAGCAGGCGGGATCGCGGTATCGAAAGCGTTTCCGACATCGATGCTTGGGAAGCTGCTCAAGACCTGAGAGAGCCGAGAATTGCGGCCTGGCGACATCTCGCGCTCTGCATCACGTAATGGTTTCAAGTACGCAGTGGCGAGCAGAAGACGGGCCCCTGCATCCAGGGACGGCCCTTCCCCGTTCTCTCCGGAACGCACTGAAATATCTACCCATCTGCGTGTGAGCGTTGAGCCTTGGACGCGCGTGGCTGACCAATGGATGTGCAGCCGACCTACGCTGTTCTTGTAGGTAACATACTCAGCGAACGCACCCAGTTCGGCCTTACTCAAACCATCTAATGTGCACCTCAGCGTAATGGTGCTGGCCTGAGCTCCGCTGTCATTGATATGGAAGTCTTCTAGTTGCAGCTTCAGGTATTCGGCATCACGGGTTTGCAGTACATACCGGATCGCATCGATGACTGCCGTTTTACCTGCATCATTTTCCCCAACCAGCGCGGTGACACCTGGGTTGAAGGTGACCTCCAAGCCGTGGTTGGCCTGGCCAAACTGGCGGAAATTTTCTAGTTTCAAAACAGATAGGTACACAGCGACGCTCCCTGTTACTCATGACGAGGCAGGGACGCCTATCTTGGCCATTTCTGCCAACGCAGTGCTAATCCCTGATGACTGGTAGCTTTATGACATGATCTGCCGGGCGAAACCAACCTCTTGGGATGACTGTCCGCTTCTGGCCGGAATGCGGACGGATGCTGCCGGAAATAACTCAGTTCCTTTTCTCCACTGGCTGGTTCTTCAGAGCTCAACAAGCCATTGCAGGAATTCGGGGAGGCAGGGCACTGGAATAGCCGATTACGGCGGCTCCAAGAGTGGGTTACAGTTAGAATTTAATCTACTCAACAATCGCCTTTAAAAACGCGTCCCTAGCATCCTGATAAAACTGAATGTCGATCTTCGTCGCCATGTCATCAGACAGGTCATAGAGCTGGCGCCGGCATGTTACCGGCATCAGCAGCGCACTAGCCCCCTTCTCCACCGCCAATTCGGCGATGCTCACCGGGTTAAGCACCGGCTCGATAGACCCACCCAGGTTGATCTCGCCCACCACAATCAAGCCGCCCCGAACAGACTTCTTCAGCAGACTGCTACACATCGCAATCAGAGCGGCGACACCGAGCTTGGAGCCGCGCTTGGCGGCGTCGAAAGCGCGCAGCTGGACAGTGAACTCATGTGCGCGAGGATCCCGATCACCAATCAGCTGGGAGGCACGAGCGTAGAGATTTTGCTCGGCGTAACGCACCGACTCCTTGAAGGCTGGTGGCACTGGATTGTTGAGGATCTTCACTCCAGAACCTGGCCCTTCGTTGACCTCAATCCGGTACAGGCCCGCGTTATCATCAATTTCTGCCCCGCCCTCACTGATTGTCCAGATCTGGCCAGGCTCTAGGGGGTCATCCCCGATCTCGTTATCCGCCCGCAACTCAGGGGTCGCAACGAACTTCTCGACGCCGTCATCACCAATGAAGTAACTGAAGTGGGTGTTTCGAAACTCAGCAGAACCGATACGCTTCTGCTGCTCTTTGACCCGACGGCGCACCTCAAGAGCGAGGCGCGTTGCCCACTCAAGGTCTTCATCTGAAATCGTCTGAGATGAATCGGGATAGAGCAGCTTGAGAAGGCCGGACACCGTCTTGTTCACCGCATTGGTATCTCGGCCGCTCAAAGCGCCGCCCAGATGGACTCGGTTCTGCAGCGCACTGACCCTGCTCTCATAGCGGAGACGGCTCAGGCACTCCGAGAAAAAATCACTCACTAGCCCGAAATGATCGGTGGTCAGCTCTCGATTCATCTTGGGCACATCCCAGCCAGGTAGGAAGCAGTGAATCCGATCCATCCAGGCGGTGTCATCACGCATTTCCTGAGGCAGCGGCCCAAACAGATGGCCCACTCGCTGCTGGTGCTCAACGTCTACATCGAAATTTCCCACGAAAACCAGCGAACCATCGGCACGGATACTCTCCTTGCCGCGACTGAATTCGCCAGACTCCATATACCCTTTCATGATGTTGATGCCTTCCTTCGAGTCGAAGGAAATGCCGCTGATCTCGTCAAAGCAGACCACGTCGTATTGGCACACCAGACCTCTCTGGCCGCTGGCGTTATTGACGAACATCTTGGCAATGGTGGCCTTGCCGCCAGAGATCAGATGCGCATAGGGGGAGACCTGCTGAAACAGATGGCTTTTACCCGTACCGCGGGGACCCAGCTCAACCAGGTTGTAGTTCCGCTCAACGAACGGAACCATACGAAGCAGGAGCGCATCTTTGGCTCGGGCATCTAACCTCTCAGGTTCAAGGCCGATGGACCTCAGCAGAAAGTCCTTCCACTCCTCACTGCTGAATGTTTTTCGCGCCTCGCCAAGGGTGTCGAGCACGTCGCGCTTCGAAAGCTGAATGGGCCGCAGATCCTGCACGCCAAAAGGATTACCGCGCTCCTCCGCTATCGCGGGATCGTACTCCAACGTGATTTCCGCATAGAAACCACCAGTGAGCAGGCGCTCGTTATCGTCCACTAACTTATCTGCGATACGAACGTTTGTGAGCTGCACGCTGGGCAGGCTTGCGAGATAACCGTTGTCTTTCTGGCTAAAGCGCGCACTTACAAGATCAATCAACTTCACCGTGCCGTTCTTGTATGCACGTGCCTTGAACAGCTCCTCCTCGCCGGCCTTGACGGTCCGGGAGGAAAGCTGACGTTCTACGATCTCGATACCCTCTTCGATCTCATCGGGATCGGTGCTGGCGCAGTATCGACCCAACAAAAACTCGACAACATAGGTTGGCACAGGGAATTGCCTGGCAAAGGTTCTGACCAGATCCTTGCGGACGATATATCCCTCAAAGGCTGCCGCAGCTTTCGAGTCAAGAGTATCCAATTCGATCACGCTTCATCTCCAACCAAGGTCGCCTGCTTAGCGAGCACGTTCCCAGCGCTGTCCAGCACTACTACCACAACCGCATCTCCCTCCCGATCATCGTCCTCCACCGGCAGGCTGCACTTGCCCCCCTTGAGGTTTTTAGTACGCACAAGCGAGGTCGTCGGATCTGCAGGGCTGCTGCGCAAATCGACACTCAGATCAGCAGCTGTACTTTGTACTTCTACGCGACACGTCAGGCCCAACCACTGCACCTTTGTGATAGCGGCGGCACTGAGCCTCAACGACGGCGCCGCTGTGCTGAGCACCTCGATGATTGGCGTCAAACACTCCTGCAGGCTCAAGCCTCCATGATCGTAATGACGCCCAGCAAGGAAGGCACTGGCCCCTGGTGCAACGGCAATCGTTTGCTCTGGATTCCAGCGCCAATTGACGGTGGGCAGAACGGTTTGGACGGTGCCTTTGATTTCAGCACAGCGAGCCCAGCGCACCTCTGCAAGGTGTTTGGGTAGATCGACTTTAGTCATCGGCTGTGGTGTCAAAAGCCAACCGTGATCTGTGACGATACGGATTTTTCGCCAGCCGGCCTGCAGTAGCTCCTCAACACGCAGGTATACGTCCTGCAGCAGAGCATCAATCCGGCCTGCCAGACGCAGATTGTCTGTGTGGCCGGCTTCATCGATATTGCCGGTCTGCACCCAGGCCAATCCTTGAGGATCACCATTCTCCTCAGCCCCCAGGACTTGCCAACCGCCCTCTTCCATTAACTTGCGGAAGTAATGAGCGCTCAGCGGCTTGTCCTCAGCCTTCAAGCTGGGCTGGAAGTCAGTATCGGTTGTACGCCCCGTTACCTGATGATGAATCGGCATCACGGCAGCTTTAGCCGTGGCCGTCACCGAAGGCAGCGCAGCCCAATTTGTCCGCTGCCTAACCTCACCCAAGCTTTGCAGACGGACTGCCAAACGCTGCGCTACGTCATAGCGCAGTCCATCGACAAAGAAAACGACCTCACTGGAGGTTTGATAGGTGGCAACAGCTTCATTCACGCCGTCGCTCCCCGGATAGCCTTTCGCTCTCACCAGCTGCTGGAAGTTTAGCGCCGTCTCGTGCAGCCAGGGCGTATACAGGCTGTTGAGGATATCCCTCACCAACAATTGCATTGACGGTTCTCGGGCCATCGCCAAGGCCCGGAGTTGAGCATCGTCAACGACCCAAAAATGGCTCCGATAATGCTCGGCCATTTCCTCGGGAGAGGTACCGGAAAGACCACTATCTCCAACTGTTTTAGCAATCAGTACCAGCGGTTCGAGCAACTGGGCGATAGGAGCCGAACCCATTTCCGCCCACACCCATGACCGACGAACGCCATGGTGGACATCAAGATCAATCAGCCCCTTACGCAGCTCGTTGCTACCGCAAGTGGAAAGCGAACGCAGCTGCGCCAACAGATCGTTTTCCTGCTGCTGGTTATAGCTCGGATAGGTCGAGACATCTGCTGCCAGATCAGGCTGACAGCGCATCAACACATTGGGCAACCGTGAAAAGGCAGCCGTGTTTTCCGTGAACCGCTCCCAGACACGAGCCCAAGGGCCCAACCGGGCACACAGCTTCTCCGCCGCGACCAGATCCCCATCTTTCTCAGGATGGACCAGAAACTCGCCATGACAGATGCCGACAAAAGCTTCCCAACGCGCTCCCGCCCAACTTGCCTGCACACCCTTGCTATCACACAGCCAGGTCAGCACATCCCGGACGCTGTCTGTGCTTAGAAGCTGGTTGAAGTCACTGGCTTCCAGTCGACGCCCTTGGAGTTGCGAGACGTCGGTATCGAGCAATGGCTCGAGCGCGCGTAGCATCGCAGTTTGGGTCTTCGCGTCCTGTGCTACATCCAGTCCTAGGCCACCAGCGCGGGAAATTAAGAATGCATTGGTCGTCCAGTCTTTGGCGTTCACCTGGCTCCACAGCACGCCCCGATACTGCAACTCGGCCAAGGGCTGCAGTTCCACAGGGCATGCAGTGATCGCCCGCAAATCCTGCCGGCTCACACCCGGCAAATAGATGATCGGGGTCTGGCCAACCGGAAGGGAAATCTCAGGCAACGCATCTGCGATTACACACTTCAGCCATATGGCCGGGCCTTGCCGGTGATCGGGCTTGTAGCTTCCGAGCGAGAAAAGCTCTGGAAGCGCACTTTGGAGTTGACCAAGTACAGGCAACCACTCTCGATCCTTGTCAGGCCAAAGGATCGCTGTAGGTGCAACCTGGGAACTGGCGTTGTACTGCGCTGCTGCACGTAGACTCGCAGCCAAAGCCTCAATTACGGTCATCGCTTCTCACTCAAATCTCGGGATTGCCGTAGCCGCGCAGATGCTCAGCGGAATCACATGAAGCACTGCCGGTTGCGGCTTCCGGAACTGCCGGAAAACCATCTGCCGGCAATTCCGTACCGCGCTTAAAACACCCCATTCTGCCTTAAGAGGAGCATGGCGAGTGCCAGACCTGCCAGCGCAACTCCAGCCAAGCTGGAGCTTGCCACCACCCACTTCGCCAATTTTGATTGCTGTAGGGCCAGCTCGCCATTGCGCTGCTCAAGCACCCCCACTCGGTGGAAGACAGGAGCGACAAGCTGGCTGATCGATTTTTCTATCTGCTGCGGCATCGCTTCCTCGAAGCGAGCCAAGCGCCCCTGAAGCTCTTGCTGCAGCGCTGAGTGGCTCGCAAGCTGATGCTCATGTCCTTCGATTAACCGAACTAGCTCGTCACCACGTGACTCGAGGGCAGCCACCGCCGAAGACTGGGATGCACCAAGATCTTTACGAACCTGGTTGAGATGCTCCTCGATCGCTACCAGGAGCTGGCGGTTGACCTCCGAAATCCGCTCCTCTGCCGCCTCGACCCTTTGCACACAACCGACCAGGTTGCGCGCTTGTTCGGCAGTAACACCCTTGGCCTCCATCAGCCCTTGATTCGCCTTTTTAATCTCGCCCTGTTGGATCTCAAGCGCCTTCTGCTGATCGAGAATTTCCAGGTTCTGTTGCTTAAGCTGAGCGGCCTGTTCTTCGAGAATTTTTTGCTGGCGAAGCAATATATCCTGCTGATCACATAGGACTTTAGAAATAGCGGTGTTGAAAATTAACAACTGAGATGAATGGCGATTTAGATTAGAAATTGTCGTAGTAAGATCAAGCTGAGCGTCTTTAATCTTATCTTCTGTATTATTCCACCACCTTGACACTGCGTTCTGCGAATCTTTTTCACTGCGAGCAGCCTGCAACTTATCGTTGGCGGCTTTAGTCTGTTGCTGTGCGCCAACAACAGCCCCAACTAGTTCCTTAACGCAACTATTACCAATCAGTGCTTCCGGCAGATCCGCTGTTGATAGCGCGGTAACGATTTGGACTTCTTTACCAGTCAAACTGCTCATTCCGTTGCCTTCTTACCAAAAAAATCGTCTAACAATGCATTGGTTTCGTCGAGGTAGGAAATCATCTCCTTCGTCTCGACCACTTGCGTCTTCGCACTTTCGACAGCTTGCGCAAGGCTGGACGCCACCGCTTGTGATGCGCGCCCAGCCGCGCCCAACAGCTCACCAGTTTTTTCGTAGCTTTTTATCGACTCACCGTATTTCGCGATAGACGAGAGTGACGCTTCGGAAGCTACCACCAAGTCACTCGCCATTTTCTCGGTGAGCTTGGCATCGGTAGCTATAGCATCGAGGAGTTTTTCGTCATAAGCGTACCGGTAACGCGCGAACACGTTATCCAGCTGATACGCCAGAAATGCGGAAAGCAGCCCCGTCATGATGCCAATCAATACCCCGGAGACCGCATCCGCGACAGGAATGAGAAATGGCACGGTCTTTAGAAAGGTCGCCACACTCTCCTGCAGCAGAAAGCCCACACTGGTCACCACAACGGCGGTCAGGACCTTCAATCCTTCCTGCAGTGCCTCACTGGATGTCATGCCTTTAGGTGGGAACATGATCATCTTGAAAGCCTTGACCAGACCCAGCAGCCCCTCGCGGATGATGGTAACGAAGCGCTTGGCCGTAGAGAGAAAGTTGTTGATCAAGAAGGTGATCAGGTTGCTCATAAAGCCACTGACCCCACCCTGAAAGGCTTGGGAAGCAGCTGCGGGGATTTTCTTGACCACAGAGGCTATCACGCGCTGAAGACGCTCTTTGATCTCCTCGAAGAGCGTCTTGCCTGCCTCAACGCCAGCCTTGATCAGTACTTTAAATTCGTTGAAAAGGCCATTGACCAGTTCAGTCAACAGCAACCCAAGCGATTGCCTGAGGCCCATTAGAGCAGCCTGCTTGCCACCAGTTTGTAGCAGTTCTGTTGCTTGTTTCTTTAGAAGAGCGCTATTTGCCGTGTTCTCGGCATGAGCCCTAGCTTTCGAATAGGCCTCATTAACCAGCTTATCGTCTAACCCAAACTCTTCTGCGTTAGTCGTACCATCAGCCCTCTCCCTACCAGCCCACTCCTTGAGATCATGAGCTTTCTTAGAGCCGTTAGCTGGCTTATTCGTCAGAGCTAGATTGTCATCGTGATTCACCATTTCTCGAATGCGAGAAGTATCAACCACCTGCTCACCTGTTGCGGGATCGGTAACAACCTTACCTAGAGCAAGATGATTCTTCGCAGTACTGTGGGTTTCGCCAATCGACACAACATGGTCGAGCTCAGCATTTACCACTTCACCGCTTTTAACTTTAGTTTTCCCATCTGATGAAACAGCTGCGCCAGTGTACTCATCCACACCTAACTTTATTTTATCAGCGCGCTTTTGTTCCCAAGTCTTGCCACCCGCATTCTTGGCTTTTTTTTGTGTGTCTACCTCGTAGAGTGACCTCACATCTTCGTCATACTCAATTTTTGAGTGCGCATGAAGTGTCTTATCTGATTCCGTCGCGACATAGGTGTCGTCATCGCGCGAGAAATTACGTAGCGTCGTAACGTTGCCCCCGTTCTTGTCTTCGAACATGGCCATGGACAGGCCAAAGGGGCCAATGATCTGCCCAAGCACTTGCTGCTGACAGTCAGCAAATAATTTCTGCAGGCGCTCCTCGCGCAGCTCGGTAAGCGTTTTTTCCATATCGCACCTCAGCAGCCGACTTTGGCTTTCACAAACGACTCAAACCACTTGGAGAAACTCGATGCCTTCAAACGCCTGGAGGGCAACTCACCTGAATACTTGATGACTTGGCCAGGTGTGCCCTTTGAGGAAGGCGCAAGATCCAGGCAGAGATGGTCGCCACCACCACTGGAAGTAAACGGCACCCAGCTTGGGCTCCACCACTCAGCAATCACTTCAGGATCCGGCTTTGCGGCTTCTCCGTCGAAATCGCCACCTTTAAGCAGCCGATTCAAGGTCGCCCAGTCCATCAGAATTTTCTCAATTGAGAGAAACTCGTGCCCCTCGAACAACCAGTCAGCTTTGCCCTTTTGCCCATTATGAATTTTCAGGCAGGCGACAAAAACGGCAGGCAGTTGCGCGCCTATGGTCTTTTCGAGCTCGCGAATCTGGGCATCGGTAGCCGGGGGGTTTAGGTCGGCAATCAGCTCGGGATTGTGAGCGCTTAGGTGGTTTTCCAGTTGCTGCCAGAGCTGCTTCATGTCTCGCCTCCTGCGGTGCATAAGCCCTGCCAGCACAAAGCTGGCAGGGCTGCAGTTTTATTTTTGTGCGTCTTTTTTCTTGGCCAAAGTCAGGTGGTGGTCGTTGATGCGGGCGCCTTCTTTTTCGCCGTACTCAAGGCCCAGGGTGTACCAGGGGGCACTGGGGACGTCGTTGCCGCGATCCTTTTTCCACTCGATGTTGAGCTTGGGCTTTTTGTTGTGGCGCAGGACTTCAGCCGTCATAAAGGGACGGATGTTGAGGCGCACACCGTCGTTGAGGTCCGGGTTCCAGCCAATGGGCTGCTGCTCCATTGGCTTCCAGCGTACGAAGATGTCGTAGGGGGCTTCGCCTTCGAGGATGCGAACCAGACGGTCTTTCAGATTCTGGGCGGCGGCCACGCGGACATCTGCACCTTCCACACCCTTACTCACAGCACGCTGCTGGTCGCTGATCCAAGTATCCAGGTAGGTGTAAATCAGCCGCTCCAGGTTGTTGCGGTCGAGCTTGTGATAATTGACCAAAGCACTAAAGCCATCCTTAAGGCCGTCCCAGATCTGCCAGATAAAGGGGCGGTGGTGGAATAGCTTGCAGTGCTGTTCGAAGAACTTGTCTCGCAGCCAGGCGTCGAGACTTTTGGCACCGACCTGGTCCAATAACTGATTACGACGCTGCGGCGTCCAATCCCCACCGAAGGCCGCTTCCAACAAGCCGTCCAGCCGAACATCAGCCGCTTTTTCAGCGCGCAGTGGCGAAAGGCAAACGATACCGTCGTCGTCGGCCAAGGTATTCAGCCTAGCGCTACGATCGATCCAGACTCGTGCCTCATCGGATAGCTCCATCTCGGCGTCCGATTCTGCCGGCCAGTGGTAGCCAAGTAAGCGTGCGACTGCGACCTGCAGCGGCTCGCTAGCGGGCTGCGGATTACCATGAAAAATCCACTGGGTGGGATCGTCTGAGTATGGTTCTGGCAAGCCGTCGGGGTAACGCTCGGCGGCGACTTGCTGCCAATAAGTCAAATCAAACGGCACTTTTACGAGTGCACCATTTGCAACGATGACAGCCTGTTCAAGCTGCCTCACTGCCGAGTTGAATTCAGGGCTAGAACAGAACGACCAGATAGCTGCAAGGTGGCATTCGCTCTTTGGAACAAGAACTGCCAGAGACTTATCGTACCTTTGACCTTGGAAAAGCGATGCTTTTAGATCACGCATCACTGAAACCGAAACACCCCGCTTCCCCCACGCCTGCTGACCACTTTGATCTTGGTTATGAATACGCTCACGATGAAGCGAGTCCATTCCACGAACACGCATCTGAGAAGAGTCCCAAGCAACTAAATGCGATAGCCCTTGAAATGGGCCATGCTCAACTGGCGAACACTGTAAATAACTCCACCCCGAGGGAGCATTTCCAGCCAGTTCCCAAAAATTGCGTCCGAACTTTTCAAAGTCGCCGGTACCAAGCCCAAGGAAGGAACTCGCATGCTCGGACAGCAAAGAACCAAGCTGCACATCCCCAAGAGCAATCCGAGCATCCGGGTTAGCCAGCTGTGTCTTCTGCCCAACAGCTACCAGCTCCTCACTACGCAGAGTTTCCGCTTTTTCCTGCGCATACTTAAAATTACTCGCATCTATACCGTGCAACAGAAAATCTTCCGCAGGCATAGTTTGCGTTTGAGTCAAAAGAATAACGTTTACGACCTCGCCACTGATCGTATCAAAAGCCCCTGAGCCCAAGCGCGCCAAAAGATTCCAGCTCACCTTCTTGAGCAGGTATTCGCGAAGCTTCCTGTAGCTGGTCATGAATAGCCAGTTCTGGGGCATGACAAACTGCACGGTTCCTTCGGCCGTGGTTAATTCCAGACAGCGGTCCAGAAATACGTTAGCCAAATCGTTCTTGGCGAGCTCGTAGTTGCTTTCACAGAAACTCCTGAGAGTTTCGCACTGCTTGCCACGTGCTAAATAGGGTACGTTGGTAATCACTAACTGATAGCGATGCCCGAGTAACTCCGCAGCTCTAGCTAACCCTTGAGCTGTAATAGCCGCCTCCTGCAGGTCGTCCTCACCTGCGTCTCCGACTGTAAGCGCCTTGCTTAAAAGAGGCTGTACCTGGCTCCAATCAGCCGTAAGCAAATCGCCTTTTAGACTGCGGGCCGGATCAATTAGCGAGCCCAGAATCGGCGCATCACGGAAGGTGTCATACAGCCGAGCCATGCCGGCTTTGAGTTCAGGGTTATCGCCAGCCAGCGCCAACCACTGCTCACGCGGCGTCTGAATCCGTTGCCCCACACAAGCAATATTGAGCGTCGGCAAGTTGCGATAACCACCGGCACCGGGATAACGCCAGGCTTCAAGAGCAACGGCAAAAGCAGCCAGCTCGACGCACCGCTGATCCAGCTCCAGGCCGTGGAGGTTCTGGCTGATCACCGCATCAACGGCTTGATCTGCTGACAGGCCTTCGGCCGCCATACGCATCGGCACCAGCATCAACAGGGTGGCGACCAGGAAGTGCCCCGAGCCGCAACACGGATCCAGCATCTTGAACTGCGCCAGATTTTGCGGCCAACCGTCGAAAGTGCCTGCGGCGGGCACCTGGGTATTTTCGGTCGAATCAACTTCGGCAGATGCCGGCACCGTGCGCAGGTAGGTGAGTGGCAGCAAATCACGATGCTGCGGGTAGTGGGTCACCCACCAGGCGCCCAGGCTATTATCCAGCAGGAACTGCACCATGTAGGGTTCAGTGAAGAGTTGGGTCACCGGCGACAGTTCGTCCGCTCCAATCTTCACGCCCGAAGCGTTCACTTCATCCTTTTTCTTGGCCTGCCAGTATTGGTAAACCCAGCCCAAGCTATCGGCCGCCTCGAAGGTGGCCTTGTCCAGGTCAGCAATCAGCTTTTCCAACGCACGTACGTGGTTAAAGGCCAGGGGCACCGCCAAAGCGGGTGAGTCGGCACGAAACACTTGGGGCAGCATGCGTGAGGCCAGCTTGCCCGCCAGCTCCCAGCCATTGGCACAGCCTTCATCCGCTGCCAGCTCCTGGCACTCTTCCAGGGTAAGCGCGGTATGCGGGTCGTACATCAGCAGGTGGTTCTGCTCGAGGAAGCGCGCAAAGAGCATACGGTGCCAATGCTCATAGGCAATCTCCACACAAAGGCGCTGAGTTTCCTGCTGGCCGGTACGGGTATCACGCAGATCCCCGAGCTGACGACCATGGGCACGCAAGCGGTTGCGCAATGCACGCTGCTCGTCATCCAGGTAACTAGCCGCGCTGGCGTCGCCAACACTGAGCCGGGTGAGTGCTTCTTGCGCGGCTTGCTCGGCAATATCTCGCGCCTTGATGACGGTGGTTTCCAGTTGCTTGCGAAGCTTTTTGTCGAGGAACTCGCGCATGGGTACGTCCTTGCCACAGCCAGTGCTGTAGGTATTCAGTCGGCCTGCCCTATCAACCGGCAAGCCACGTAATCATTTATTCGATTTTTTGGGCGCCGCTTAGGTGGGTTACGCCGCGCCGCGGCCAAGCCACCAATGGGCCACTATGCTACGGGTGCCATCAGACCATCACGGGGCCTTCCGCCAGCTTGGCCAGCAGCTGAGCCTCGATTTCCGCCAACCATTGGCGCAGCTGCGCTTCGTTTTCGAAGGTGCGCTTAGGCAAGCTGACATGCTGAACCTTGGGTTGCAGCAGCTTGACCGCTTCTTGGCGGGCGCTTTCAAACTTGGCAGCCAGGCTGTCTTTACGATCGGTCCACTGCTCCAGACTGGTGGTTTCCAGGCTGTCGATGACCTCTTCGCGACTACCGAGGCTCAGCGCTTCAGGCTCAGCCAGGCCGCGACGAGCCAGCAGCTCATTCTGCTGAGCGGCAGAGAGCTGCTGCCAGTGGCTGTCTACTATCAGCTCAGCCTGGCGCTTTTGGTATTCGGTTTGGAAGGCGCGGAAGTGGTGGTTGATCGCCTCACGCAGCTGGCTGACGGTGGTGCTGATCAGGCTCTCGAGCGGATTGGGCTCGGCCAACAGGCTGCGATTGCTCTTGATGGCATCCACTTCGCCACTGAGCTTCTCACCGAAGGCCAGCCCCTTGCTGAGCCGCAATAGAGTTTGCAGCAGGTCCCAATCACTGCGGCGAGAACGCAGCTGCTCGCCCAGGCTGCGCCAGGTGTCAAGCAGCGGTTTAATGGCATCCTTGTTGTCCAGCACCAACTTGAGCTGGGTATTGCCACTCTCTTTGGCGATCTCATCAATCAAGCTGGCGTCCGGACGCGCAGGCGCCGGCGCCTCACCGCCTGCCGCATGGTGCAGCTCGCGGGCCAGGGTGACCAGCGCTGGCAAGCGGGCCTGCTCTTCACCTGGCGGACAGTCGATACCCAACGAGCTGATCAGGCCACGGATCTTGATCAGATCCACCGGACGGATCGTCACAGTCTCAGGACGGAAGGTGCTCTGGGTGAGTTTCTGCCGCTCCAGGCTTTGTGCCGTCAGCGCATTGCCGCTGGCATCGGTGGCACGCAATACACCCGCAGCAACCAGGGCGAACAGTGCGCCATCAATTGTGTCCTGCTGCCAACCGTAGGGGGCTGCAGCAAACTGATCGCGGATCTCGTTACCTTTCTTGGAGGCGCCGATGTAGCGCAGTATCGTGGCACAGACTGGGTGTTTTTCGGTATCGCCACTGAAGCCCACAGCTTCCAGGGCATTCTGACCGCCATCCTTGCGGGCACGGTCGTAGACCTTGGCCCAATGCGGGCTGTCGGCCATATCGAATTCGCGGTATAGGCGTACCACAGACGCTTGAGCGGCTGTTTGAATGCGCTCGGCAATGCTGTTGCCGTCGACTTCCGCACCACCGGCCTGCAGTACTTGCACGCCCGAGAGAATTTCCTTGAGGAGCTGGTCGACCTGCTTCTGCGCATCGCGCTGACGGGTTTCCATGGCCTTACGAGCATCATTGCCCGCTTCGGTATTGGGCATGCCGCGCAAGCTCAGGGTCGCATCGGCAGCTTCCTGATGGATGATGACGTTGTTCAGCTCGGAACGGTTTCGCGCCGGGATATAGAGATAAAGCGTCGGCAGATCCGGGTTGGCTTTACGCGCCTCTGCCAGGAAGGATGATTCGTTCAGGCTCCAACCGTCCTGAACCCAGAGGTAGATTTTCTGGTTAGCATCTTTGGGGACTTCTGCATCGAAGCAGGCGATAACCTGGCGGTTCTCTTTGCACGCCCCCTGGGTGACACGAACCTTGGCCAATTCGGACTTAATTTGCTTGTGCAGCAGGTCGATCCGGAAGTTCTCGACACGTTGCATATTGCCGCGCAGGTCGGCTTCCTGCTGGCGGAAAGTGTCGTACCACTGGGCGCTTTCTTGGGTTTGCAGACGGTACTCGACACCAGCACTGGTCTCCATGGCCATCAGTTGACCATTCTTAGCCATGGCCTCCAGCTGAACCGGGATGCGCGCGCGCAGTTCGTCTTTGCCCTGGTTGAGGTTATCTACCAGAAGGTCAGCCAGCATGTCGGCGGTGGCGCGTACACCACAGTCGGAAATTGAGTCTGTCGGCAGCTTGCCAATCAGCAGAATCAGCGAGAGCAGACGCGACTGCAGTTGCTGGTCGTCATTACCAGCGGACAGCTCGGCAATGCGCTCGTAGTCCTCCTTAGAGATGACGCCGGTCTGCAACAGATTGGGCGCGATCTGCTGGTAGATAAAGTCGCCGGGGACGATATTGCCCAACTCTTTTTCGGCCGTGGCCTTGGCGGCCTCATGGATGACTTTGAGCTGGTTACGCAGCTGCGAAACAGTGCCGGTGGTATCGACAATACGCAGTACCTTCTCCCAGAAGCGGCGGCGCACAGGCAACAGCGGGTAGTCGGCCAGCATGACCTTCTCGTCATCCTGGTGATACTCCACCTTGGTGCCCCGCAGATGACGAGAAATTTCGCCCAGGTGCTTGGTCAGAAGCGCCTGCAGCCCGGCACGAGCGGTCTCGACCTTCTGCAGAATGACCTTACGAATGACCGACTCCACATCGGTGTCGCTAAGCATGATAGGAATCTGGAAACGGCCCATCAGGCGCATCAAATTTGGCATACCGGACAGCGCATTCTGGCCGGTCGCAATGAACAACAGACGATTACCGAAAGCAGAGTGTTTACAGCAGGTCTCAACGACCTCCTGGATCATGTGTGCACGGTCTACATCGTTACCCACGTATTGCTGGACTTCGTCGAGCACGACCAGAGTTAGCGGGAACTGGCCGTCACGGTCCAGAGCATCTGCAATGGCCTGAACCATTTGATCGTTGGTCACATCGGTGACTGTCGGGAATTGACCTTTGAGCAGTTGATGCACGCCCTGAGCGTCATTGGCCATATCTGGGTAGGCCGCGAGCAAGGCATTAGCAATTAGTGGCGAGACGTACAGCTTGCTCAGCTCACGCTCCCAGGGTTTTCCGGCATCTTCTACTGTCTGTTTAACGGCATCGAAGTAGCCTTGCTCTTTCAGCCAGAGGACAAAACGAGCCTGGTGGTACTGCTCCGGCAGGCCCGCCGACTTGAAGATGATGCCCAACAGTGCGAGGCGCACATTGTTGTTCGCACCAGCACCGAGCGTGCCGGATGCAGCATGCAGGCCTCCATAGCGACGCGACTGAATGCTCAGCTCTTTGAATGCGTCTGCAACGTTCTGCGGCAGGTTGGCAATATGGCGCGCGGTAAGGCCGTCCGGGAAAGCCTGGTCGACCCACAGGGTGCGCAGCATTTTGGCCATGTGCGACTTACCCGAACCGAAGAAGCCGCTGATCCATACACCCGGCTGCTCATGATTGCTGCCCAGGTTGCGCAGGTAGGTGGACAGGATCTTGTCCATACCGGCCTGGTACTCACCTTCACAGACGAAAGTCTTGAGCTCATAACGAAGGGTGTTGAGCGCCTGCTCGGACAGATCGTCCTTCACTTCGGCAACACCGTTGTTGGCCAGGCGGTTTTCCAGCGGATCGTTCAGGTAGATTTCGCGGTTAAGCATTTCAGTCCCTTAAGCAAAACAGTCAGTTGTCAGCCGTCAACGGCGTAGCGTGGTAGCCCCAGCCGTCACGGGCGTCCAATAAGCGATAGGTGTTGTCGATGTACTCGCCAGGGAAGAGCACCAGCAGCCTACCGGGCACATGTGCAGAGAGCGCTTTGACGAAGCCCGCGACTGAGCCGAAACCAAACAAGGCACCGCTGCCAATCAGCGCTACGAGGGTGCCCTCGTCGGCTTGGTCACCCAGCTGCTGTTCCAGTCGATCCAGGAGGTCCTGGATGAAATCGGGGTAGTTACCGATCAGGTCACTGGGGTCAGTGAAATAGGCATCCCGGTACTCTTCTGCGGCCATCCACTCGGGAAATGCGTTGGTGATATCCAGCGCCAGCCAGGGGTGGCCTGCGCCTTCCGTGGCCACTTTGAATTCTTCCATTCGCGCACGCAGCTTAAGCTCGTCTTCCTTGTGATAAACGGCAAACAGAACGCGCTGCTCATCTGCCAGGCCCGCTTGCCAAGGCAGGCTGATATGGCGAGCGTAGTTTTTGATGAGCTTATTGAGGCGACTACTCATGGAGCCAGGCCTTTTCGGTTTGAGTGAGGAAGTCAGGGAAACCGACCTCAATGACTTCACCCGATTGTTTGAATGTGATCAGCCCCCGCAAGGATGCCGTACGTGCAAGCTCTGTCAGGCGTTCAAATCGACAATCCAGCAGCTTGCACCACTCGCTGGAAAACAGGCGCTGCCCGCTCAAACCGTTGAGGTAGGCCTGAAACAGGGCATAGGCGACGTTCACCTCGGTTACCTGCGGCTGCGCCCTACTCTTTTTGATGCGCCCACTCAGAAATCCGGCCTGAGTCCAGCTGCCGTTGATGTTTTGGGCATAGGACTTGAGCGACGCAGGACTGAAACGATTGGGATCTTGAGCAGCCAATACCGCCTCAGTTTGCTCACGCTGCAGAGGCTCACCGGGCTTGAGCTCCAACATCAGCGGAACAGACACACGTAACAGTGGATCACGAGCCACCGCTAGTTGCAGCGCGAGCAATGGCTGCGCCTCAATGCGCACATCCCAAAGCTGGCGAAAAATGCGAAACAGTGGGATATCAGGTGACAGACCGTAGAGATCGACCAGATGCCCGACCGTGAGCTTGCGCGCTCGGCTAGTGGGCTTGTCTAGGCAGTTCAACCCCGTGATTTGCTCACGATACAGCGGGCGACTATCGGTAAATTGCGTGCTGGAGAAAAGGCGACGCAGCTCCGGCAACATCATGGTGCGGGAGTCATGCGCTCCGCTTCTGCCGAACTTGAAGCCGAAATTGATCAGAGACTGCTGATTGGTCATGGCATCACTTGTGGGTTCCCAGCTCACAGCACCCGCTGAGCGGGCGTTGAGGGACGGAATGATCTGCAAAGCTGCCATTATCTCTGACTATCCAAGGTTGGTCTTGCGTCAATCCGTTAATCGTCAAGCTTGATATCAGTTCGACATCAGACCGCATCCTGCCTAATCAGGCAGTAATTGTCATCTTCAACCGTTCAAGCTGCTTCGTGTTGCCGCCGACGCCTGTGGTGGTGAACTGGAGCTTCGACAAGCCGGTGGAAGGCACCCGATTGCTCTTCCCCTGCGCTATGACAACCCATCCTGTTTGAGTAGGCATCCATTCCAGTGGCTCTATCCCGCCCATACAGTGGGCATGACGCAGGATATGTCGCCGAACTAGTCATACCAATGTTGTACTTTCATACAGGTCGAGTTTTCAGGCAGGTTGCCGGAAGCGAGTCGCAGATTGTGGCGAAGGTGAACGCTGTGCCTATCAAGATCTAAACAGCTCTCCGATACCGCTCGCAATCGGCCGCCTCGTTAGACCCACAAGCCTTTTTAAACGTCTTGCAGAAAATTGGAAGGCCTTTTAGGGCATCGTAACTTTCCGCGTGATAGCGGCAGAGATAGCAGTTCTTAATTGGTACGTTCCGGTTTGCAGCGAGCTCAACCTGTTCGATAAATAAACGGCCACCCTCCGCCTGGTTCTCAAAAGGAGCCTTTGCTCCCGCATTGGAGAAAAATAAATTACTATAAATAAGCTTATCTGATTTACGCGCTTTTGAATGCACCACTCTCAGCTCGTTAAACTCCAGATTGGCTCTGCCACTTTCGTACACAAAAAAAGCGTAACACTTCCTAGCTGCGCACTTACACTCGGAGTCAGTGATAGCTTCTGTTGCATGATTAAAACCAATAAAAAGAGCGTCACTTGCCGACAAACTCGATTTTCTAATTTTATTGATATCTTCTTCTGTCTCTATAGGTATCTCAATTACTCGATTTCCAGAGCTTTCTTTTCGCTCCGACATGAAATGAGTATGAGCTATTTCAATGTATATTTTTTCAGAAGGCCTGGATTCGCTAGAAATCAACACATCTGGAACAAATTGACCATCCCGCTTTTCAACCTGAATGTTGTGAAAGTATTCCGTCAGGTCATATTCCTTCTCAACACAACCCAGATCACAAGCAGTCATTATCGCTGGGTGAAATTTGCGGCATACCTTCGTAGCCGCCAGCTTAATTACAAATGGCTCACCAGCCTCCAGACATCTCGTGTATACATCAACAAACGTCGCTTTACCGAGCTTATGCAAGTATGTTTCGCCGCTGCACTCCACCTGCGTTTTATGAGCAAAGTGCGGACGCACCTTCTCTCCGTTAACCCTTGCGACCAGCGGGTTTTGACAACCTAGACAGGTGAACTTTTCACTTATGACCTTTCCGGCGATGTCGTCTGCACATATGGTCTGGCCATTTTCATTTAATGCGTAGCGGTATTTTATCATCCATGAACCCGATCAAAGATATAAGTAGCAATTATAGATCCGAAGCAGAAGAAGTAAGCCGCTGCATAACGCAGGCACCTATAGTTCTTTCCACACTTCACTTTGCTCGATTATCCGTGCAAATGCCGACGCACTGAACCCTTCCGGATAAAGCGTGGCCACCTCATTCGCGCCCTGTTTATCTAGCGCCTTCAGGTAATGAAGCTCGTCACGAAGAGCTACTTCAATAACTTCGCGCGAAACGATACGAAAGCCATCAACCACCTCGCCATCAAATTCGATCGAAGTATCAACTACCCAACCATGCAAGGTGGGCAGCGGATCGGGCGCAGCAAGCCCCAACGCCGCACGTAAGACTAGGTCATGTTGCAGTGCTTGCCGCACCGCCACACTTTTACGCCTTAACTGCCTGGCAGCCTTGCGTAGCGTATTTGTGCGGTGTAACCAGACCTCCTGTGGGGTGGAGCGAATAAATCCTGACTTCACTTCAAGCAAAAGAATTACACCAGCCAGGCACGCCAACAGATCAATCTCTCCAGCATCCTGCGCGTCTACCCGTCGAGGCTCGTAGCCCACAACGACGTGGAACCCGCGTTGCCGAAGAGAATGGGCGAGGTTATGCTCAATCCGTTCTGTTTCGCTGCGCAGCTCTGACCGACGCTGCTCGACTCGCCGGAGATTGTTTACAGCAGCCGACAGGGAGTTTTGCCGGCCAGCCACCCAAGGGAACTGAAAGCTGTAACGACCTATCTTGTAAAACGGCTTCTCCGATAGCCTTGGCGTTGGCAAATTCGGGGGTTGCTTCACTTGCTCGGATAGTGTCTGGAGATCACTAGTCCAAAACTGCAAGATCGCCTTCGCTGCTTCAGGATCCCCATCGGGGTGATCATCACTCACTGTCCATGCGAGGATCCGCTGAATTTTTTCTGGCTGCTCCGACCAGGTCATGGGAAAACGATTCTCGCCCTGTAGCAGACCCTCAAAGGCCAAACGCCCAAGCGCGGTTATGGGCTCGCCCGACTCATCCAAGTAACGCTGATAAGGCTGCAGGTAGGCTTGTTCGAAAAACGCTCTGGTCAGCTCACTCGCCAACATTGCGTGGAACAACTTCACTTCAGCTCCGTTGTTCAACCTTACCCGCTCTCCAAGCCCGAAAACCACTTGCAGATAAAGCTGACTGCGTATGGTCTTGATGTAGGCGAGCTGGTTAGCCTCATGGTTGTCGGCACTGCCGATCAGCTTTCCGGTAAGCTCAGAAGCGGCAAAGGTCTCAATCGCGCGGCGCATCCAGTAGCACCACAACAGCTGGCTTTTCTGTTCGGTGCGCTGCCAACGCAATGCACCCTCATTCGATCTGTTGACGATGACCGGGCTCCCTGAACTGAGCTGGTAATCGCATTGACTGTCAAAGCAGAACTGGTCTATGGACCGTTCACATTCGATGAGCTCACGCACTGCTACAACCATCTCGCTGACGACATCCAGATTGGCAGCGCATTCCGCACCCTCGCCCCGCTGTGGAAAGAGCATGGGTGACAGATGCCGTTTCAGCGATCGGCCAAGCACATCCGTAGAAAGCCGGAAATCCGATTCGGTACAGGTTCTCAACTTGCGCTGGATGATTCGCTCATAGGCCACCCACTCCATTCCGGCAGGATCACCCCTTGCGTCTGCCAGTCGGAAATAAGCTAGCACGCTGAGATAGGACAGCAACTCCAGCAGCGACAGGGACTTGAGGCGCCTCTCGGCATCTAGGGTTGCCTGATCGAATGGCTCAAGCCGCATCATCAGGCGGTCACAGACATCTATGAACGTCTGCCATTGCAGGCCCACGCAACTCTTGCGCAGGTGGACCCAGAGTGGCGAATCCCTGCGCGTAAACAACTTTGAATAGCGGACGGCCCATCGCAGCTGATCTGCGTTGTGCGTGGCCAGATGACTCAGCAAATCGATATCGATCACGTCATCAAAGTGGAGCACCCGTGCCAGTGCCAGACTGGCCTGGTCGGCCTCGGTTACTGCAGCTGACGCCCACCAAAACTGTGCGGACGCCAAGCCAGCTGCACGGCTACGTGAACTGTACTTCCCGCTTGGTCGCTGATCCAAAAAATCGTGCAGGCACTCATTGAGTGCTTCGCCAGGGGTATAGCACTGCAAATATTTGGCGAATTGGTCTTGGTAGTACTGCTGGCAACGTTTATCAGAGTCACGCACGTGCTTATCCCTGCCTGCCCCAGGAAGGGCCTATGTCCTTTTGGATGGCTCACGTTATCTCACGAACATCATGTGCCATTACCGATTCGAGCATACAGCTCTAACATCAAGGCCGCTGTCACGCTACAGGATTCAAAAAATTTTCAGCCCTGTATTACCTACTGGAAGCCGGGCACAAAAAGCTCGTCTCTACCTCGGGGTATTTTCTCTTGAACAGGAGTCTGAATGATGAGTATTTGCTGTCCTTCCTGCGGTTCTCTTCGCGTTGTTGTTCGCAATCATGGTCGCAAAGTCGGTGGCGCTATTGGCGCCGTTGGCGGCACGGCGAGCGGAGCAGCAGGCGCTATGGCTGGTGCAAAAAGCGGCGCGCTTATAGGGGCTTTCGCTGGCCCCGTGGGTATTACGCTGGGTAGCCTGGCTGGCGCGATTCTGGGCGGCCTGGCAGGTGGAACAGCCGGGGGGCTGGCCGGCGCCAAGATGGGTGAAGAGTTCGATTCTCACGTACTCGACAACTATGAATGTCATCACTGCGGTACTGCTTTTACACAAAACGAGCGATGAATTCGTCTTGCCGGCAAATGAAACGTTATTACGTATAAACACGTAGAAGGAGTATTGCAATGGCTCATCTCGTTGAAACAATGGCCTACGCTGGCGCTACCCCTTGGCATGGCCTGGGCAACAACCTGCCGCAGAAGCAACCTATCGAGGTCTGGCAGCGTGAAGCCGGTATGGATTGGCAGATCCTGGAAAGCCCCGTTCATTTCAAATCGGACAGCATCGGCCATCTAGGCGCAATTCATTCCTACCCGGAACAGAAGGTGCTCTATCGCTCGGATACCAAGGCACCGCTGTCTGTTGTCTCCAAGCGTTATCACACCGTGCAGCCTCGGGAGGTTTTGGAGTTTTACCGGGATCTCACCGAGGTCTCGGGATATGAGCTGGAAACCGCTGGCGTGCTCAAGGGTGGTCGCAAGTTCTGGGCATTGGCGCGCACCGGGCAAGGCACGGCGATCAAGGGTAACGACCAGGTCAACGGCTACCTGCTGTTGGCTACGTCGTGTGACGGCACCCTGGCCACCACTGCAACGCCGACTACGGTGCGCGTGGTCTGTAATAACACCCTGACCATCGCCTTGGACGGTACAAGTCGAGCCATCAAGGTGCCGCACAACACTCGCTTCGATCCGAACGTAGTGAAGAATCAGCTCGGTATCGCCGTCTCGCAATGGGACGACTTCATGTATCGCATGCGCCATCTGGCTGAACGCAAGGTGCAGTGGCATGAGGCAATGGGCTTCTTCCTGAACGTTATGTGCGAGGTCAACCCAACCGGCCAGCTACCCGAACAACTGCCCAATGAACGCGCCCTGCGCAAGGTACAGGAGCTGTACGAAGGCCGTGGCCGGGGCAGTCAGCTGGAATCGGCAAGGGGCACCGCCTGGGGCCTGCTCAATGCCGTGACCGAATACGTAGATCACGAACGGCGTGCACGCAGCACCGAGTACCGGCTTGATTCTGCTTGGTTCGGCCAAGGCGCACAGATCAAGCAACGCGCCCTGGATGCAGCGCTGCAGCTCGCCGCTTAAAAGGCTGCTGCATAAACACAACCCCTGATCGCCATAAGGCAGATCAGGGGTTGTTCAACGGTTCTGCATTAAATGATCGCCATTACTCAGGCGCTCACCCAATCCTCGACACGCAACCCTGGAACTCGATCGAATTCACGAAGATTATTCGTCACCAGAATCAGTCCCTGGGCGCGTGCGTGTCCAGCAATAATCTGATCATACGGGCCAATAGGCTTTCCTATACGAGCCAGCTCAGCTCGCAATTGTCCAGAGTGAGCCGCTGCCTGCGTGTCGTAGGGCAGGACTTCCAGGCGCGCAGCGAAACCTTCAACGTCAGCCAGATTACGCTCGGGATTAGCGGACTTCTCTGCGCCGTAAATAAGCTCCATCAGGGTGACGGTACTGATACTTAACTGCCCCGAATGGCGCTTGAAGGCTTCACGCACCTCCTCGGGGCGATTCTTGATCGTGAAAATGCAGATGTTGGTATCGAGCATGAACTTCAACATCAGAGCGCCTCGCGCTCTTGATCTGCAGGCTGTTCCCGATCCGCCATAAAGTCAGCGGTCACACCTTCGCCATCGAACCAGTTATCCCAGGCCTCGCCTGCCGGTGTGATGATTCGCGCCCGACCAATTACCACTACATCCACCCGCTTCACGTCCTCAGGCAGCGCTACCGCTTTGGGCAAACGGACCGCCTGACTGCGATTGCTCTGAAAAACTGCACCTTGTTCCATGGAAACCTCCTTGGGATATGCCTTACGTATATACCAGTCTGCCAGCGACGCGGGATATGTCAATGGCATATCCCGGCTATTTGTCTGATTTACCACCGTAACGCCCGGTCAGCCTTGTGCTGGCTGGGCGTTTTTATGTCTGCAGGAGAAACATGATGAAAGCCACTTCATTGAACCTCAGCCCCAGCAAACCACGTCCCGCTCTACGCCTGATCAGCACCAAGGAATTGCCTCGCGAAGATTGGCTGCAGATCCGCAAGCAAGGCATCGGCAGTTCCGATGCAGCTGCAGCCGTCGGCCTCAACCCCTACAAGTCGCAGCTGGAGCTATGGCTGGAAAAGACCGGGCGCGATACCGGATTGCCGAAAACCGATCCTGATGACGAGGACAGCCCGATGTACTGGGGCAACGTCTTGGAGCCGATCGTCGCCTGGCACTACAGCAAGCGCACCAAGAACAAGGTTCGTCGCGTCAATGCAGTGCTGCAGCATCCGGATCCTGACCTGTCCTGGATGCTGGCCAACATCGACCGAGAGGTGATCGGTGCCGACGATGTGCAGATCCTTGAATGCAAGACAGCCGGTATTAACGGGGCGCGCCTCTGGAAAGAAGGCGTGCCCGAGTATGTGCAGCTGCAGGTAATGCACCAGCTGGCCGTCACCGGCAAGCAGGCAGCAGATGTCGCGGTTGTGCTCGGCGGTCAGCATCTGGAGATCCATCGGATTGAGCGCGATGAGCAAATGATTACTCGCCTGATCGAGCTCGAACGGCGTTTCTGGCAGTACGTGGAAACCGATACACCACCACCCGCCGACGGCACAGCTTCCGCCGAGACCGCCCTGCGTTGCCTGTTCCCAACGGATTCAGGCGAGACCGTGGATTTCAGCGGTCATGCTGGATTGTCAGCGGCCTACATTGAGCTCAAAGCACTGCGCCAATCGATTGCCGATAAGGAAAAGCGTGAGGCCCAGCTCAAGCAGATGCTGCAACAGGCCATGGGCGAGGCCAGTCGGGCTGAGTTCACCAACGGGTACATCAGCTGGCGTAAAGCCAAAGACAGCGTCGGCTTCGACGTGGCCCGGCTACTCCAGGAAAGACCGCACTTGAAAGCTAAATACTCGCTGATCAAACCCGGCGCACGGCGCTTCCTGGTCGGCTGATTCCAACCTCTTCCCATCACTCCCTCCCCTTGGCCAGCCCATGCAGTTCGCGCTGTGTGGCTGGCCTTTTTTCATTTCCAGGAGAACCACCATGCTCAAAGGTCTGGCTATTACTCCGCCGGTGCTCGGGCGGATTTCCATTGGCAAGGTCATCGAGAAAAACGGCAAGCGCCTGCCAGAGAAAGATGACCAGTTCACTATTACTTCCCAGGTACAGAGCCGCGACGGCTGGTTAGTGCATCCCCTCAATGATGAGCTGCGCCAAGGCAAGGACGACAAGCTGCGCAGCATTCCGGTACGCCTGTTGTTCAACGAGCCGGAATTGAATTTTCGCGCAGACTACACGCTGTTCGACCGGCAAACCGGGCGCCCCGTTTGCGTAGGCAATGGCGAAACCTGTAAGCGGGTTACCCAAGACGGCATGCAGTCACTGCCCTGCCCTTCACCGGATGCTTGCTCACTGGCTAAGGGTGGAGCCTGCAAGCCCTACGGCCGGCTGAATGTGGTGATTGGTGATGAAGATCCGCTGGGCAGCTTTGTGTTCCGCACCACAGGCTTCAACAGCATCCGCACCCTGGCCGCACGGCTTCATTACTTCCAGGCCATCTCCGGGAACCGCCTGGCCTGCCTGCCGCTGGAGCTAAGGCTGCGTGGCAAGTCGACTCGGCAGAGCCATGGCACGCCGATCTTCTACGTCGACCTCACCGTGCGCAGCGGCATCGACATGACCGAGGCGCTCGAAGCTGCCAGTGAGCTCGATGAACAGCGGCAAGCGGCGGGCTTCGATCAGAACGCACTAGACGAAGCGGCAAAGCGCGGCTTCGGCAACGGTGCCTTCGAGGATAGCGAAGAAGACGTCGGTGCCATCGTCGAAGAATTCTTCCCCATCGAGAGCGCCGACGAACAGCCGCTCTCCAAAGCCATATCGCACTCGTCGGGCAAACCCAGCCTGGCTGAAAAGCTGGAAGCCAAGCACCAAACCCAGAATGCCTAAGACTGGCCACCCGGCCCATGGAGCTGAATATGCGATTGCACAAAATCAAGGCCGGTGAGACCGCTGGCACCTACCTGATCGAGTCACCAGTCACTGAAGCCGACATCCTGTTGATGGCCAAACAGCTGGCCAGCCAGCGCTTGCGTCGGGGACGGCAACTTACAGCGCCACAGGACGTATTCAGCCACCTGCAGACGCTACTGGAGGCCTATGAGTACGAAGTCTTTGCCCTGCTGATGCTGGACTGTAAGCACCGGGTCATTGCGTTTCACGAGCTGTTCCGGGGCACCCTGGATGGCGCGAGCGTCTACCCAAGGGAGGTCGTGAAGATCGCTCTGGAGCACAACGCTGCCGCCATGATTTTGGTGCACAACCATCCATCCGGCGATCCCGAACCCAGCCAAGCGGATCGCACGCTAACCCACAAGTTGAAGGATGCGCTGGATCTGGTCGGTGTGAGAACGCTCGATCACATCGTTGTAGGCCACGAAGGCTGCGTTTCGCTGGCGGAACAGGGTTACCTGTGAAGAGACGGATGAAACAGCTGCTACCGATCTTTGCCGCCGTTTTATGTACGCCGGCATCCTCGCCGGCTGCATGGCGGTACTACTGCTGGTGATTCTGATTCTGTGCTTTCCGCCTCGCTGCGGTGCTGGCATGCGGGATGCTCGGGAAATGGCAAAGCGGCACAATTCATCCAGTCAATGAGCGATACAGGAGGGGCAGCCGAAAGGCTGTCCACTCCGGCTGCTGTACCACTTTTCTTTTTTGCTCAATTGCCAATTCCATCAGAGGTAAGCAACGAAAGCTTGATGATCCCCCTGAGCATCAGATCCTGCCTGTAGCTAACGCTTCTTGGCCGACTAGTACGCTGCTCCACGCTCGCGTTTGCCCACGGAAACTACAATTACAACCACTCGTTCCTCCTCGACCCGATAGACCAGGCGATACCCGGAAGTGCGCAGCTTGATTTTGAAGTGTCCCGGCATGTCCCGCAAAGCATCAGCCTGCACCCGAGGCGCTTCCAGGCGCTCTCTAAGCTTCTTCTTGATCTGCTCACGCACCGTATGGCCAAGCTTCTCCCATTCCTTGAGCGCTGTAGGAAGAAACTCAAGCTTATAGGTCATCCAGGCTCACCGGGATGCCCTTTTCAGCGGAACGAGCCTTCGCAATTTCGACCAGTTCAAGATCGTCAAGTCGCTCCATCATCTGCTCGTACAGGTCAGCAGGCACCATGTAACCCATCACGCGATTGTGGTTGAGAACCGCCACCGGCAAACCGCCAGCTCCGGCCATGACTCCAGATGGATTCTTCTTCAGCTCAGAAACGCTAACGGCAACCTCGGCCAAAACACTCTGCATATTCAAGCCCTCATTTTCGGTCTTTATTTTGGTCTTTTTATTCAGCCCGAGCAAGCCCTAGCTTTAGATTGCCCGAGCCTCATCACCAAGCGGCTCCAGTTCGGATCAAACCCGACTGGATCCAAATCCATGCTGACCACTCCCGTAGACTTTCGTGGCCGCCTTGCAGAGGTAGCTTGCCCGATAGAAGAAGTCGACCACTCCCTGCGGCTCATCACGACGGAGGCAATAGGTTGGATTGCTTGGTATCTCAACCAACCCCTTGGCCTCGTCAACTGACGAGCCCAGAGCACTTGCCCACGCCTCTTGGAGACGGTTGAACATGTTATCCCTTCCTGACTCAAACTTACCTAAAGCATTGAATGCATCGTAATTGAGAAAGAATGCAACATGGTAATGCGGCCTCCCATGTTGCCCAACTTCTCTAGCCCAAACGTATCGCACACCGCTCTGATGCGCATGTTTATTTTCCCTACGCGCAATACAACGATTGTGGCGTATTCTTGCCTTAAATGATTCTACAAACCTTTCAAATACTTGATTTGTATAATCGCCTCTGCCATATACAAACGCTGCTGGAAACCTAAGATCAACTCTAAATGCAAAGACACGAGAATGCTGTTGAAGAGCACGGTCAATCGTAGCATGCAGCCTTTCCAGATACTGACGTATGAAAGGCCCTTTATCTATCTGAATAGGCAAGCCACGATAGCCAAGCTCATTATGGATAACAAGATTACTATTTTGACTATGACGTAACATGTTAAATACTCCAATGCTTAAGTGCATAACCTAGGAGCATCATGTATTTATTCACTGAAATAATATCCATAAGTCAGGTATCTAAGGGATACCTGACTTAGCATGTGGTGACTCTATGGAAAACAATGGATATTTTATTATCTGTAGATAGCATACTACCAATACCGAGACGAGCACATTTAACAATACACAGAAAAGCACACAGAAACCCGAACGAAAATCGCAATTAAGCGAAAAATCAACTCTGAGAAAAAACCATCAAGACCGACTGGCGGCCTTGATGATCTCTTCAAAGTAACCAAGCCCACAAAAATTAATAACCAGCCTGCGTATCGCGCTCTTCTATCCGAGCTAAAATCCACTCATGGACCTCACTCTCCACCCACCCAACACTCCGCCCACCCAGAGGTACTGACCTAGGGAACCAACCGTCCGAGATATGCTTATAAATAGTCGAGCGGCCCAAGCCAGTAAGCGCCATTACCTGCTGCAGTCGAATCAATTTCATTGATGAGTCCTCATATCCATTCAAGGAATAGGGCTCACCGGTAACAATTAACTTATCGCGCAAACAAAATCACCAGCTACGGGAAACCATCCCATCAAAACATTCGTAGCACCGATTGACTCCTCCCAAGCCAAAAGTATGCAGTTTGCGCTAGACGACTTACCGCTCCTAGTTTTCCCGCATACAACGTGGCTGAAACCGCGTTTTTATGGGCCTGGCAGCATGAATGTAACCTAGGAATACTCTATATTAATGCCTAGGAATCACCTAATGTAGAATCCTTAGGATACTGATATACTCCAAGCATCATTCAATAAACAAGACTTCACATCATGCCAATCAATCAAGCAAAAAAGACTCTCAGATTAGTTACTGAAAAGACCGATAAAAGAACTCTAATGTGGTTATGGATGTTTATAAGCAAACATTTTCCTAATTCTTTTATTGGCTCATACGGCATGCCAGGAATGCTTGAAAACATCCGAAATGCTCTAAACGAAATAAATCCAACGATAATTGAACAGCAATACCAGGCAAACATTCTAGAAGAATCATTTTATGCCTGGGTAAAAGATGACATAGAGCAACTAGCGTGGTTGACTGAAAACTTAATAATTGCTACAAAAGCGACAGCCCCAATTATATACTCCACGCAAAATGACCGGGATTACGTAATAGGCCTGCTAGATTTATTAAACTCGACAACAATGATAAACATGGATTCGAGACAGATAAATGATCACATAATAAAATCTATCCACGCAAAGAAAGAACTAGCGTACAGGATAAAGAACGAGTGGGAAAAGTACAGCCAGGAAAGAAAAGCTTTAGACTGGTTTAATGATAAGAAAGAGCCAATGAAGCTAAAAGCTGGGTGGCATATTTTTAAAAAGCAATTTCCAAATCTTGCGCAAAACCATACAGAATTCAACAGCTACCAAGAGCTCCTCTACGTTTTCGACAGCAACCATGTACCTACGATTGACAGACTATTTTTTCTATCAAGCGCAAAAAAACGATGCAGTCAACTCAAAAACAAAGAGAAGTATAAAGGCGAGAAAGTGCAGTGCAATGTGGAAATATCGCCCAGCACGGTTAACAAGCTAAAAAAACTATCTGCCAAGCACCAGTTATCACAAGCAGCAGTTATTGAAATTCTCTTGAATAAAGAGTACGAAACAAATACTTTTATCCCAGAAGCATTAGGTTCTGTACGAAAAGTATTGCGGTAGGCGTCGCAGCGTGCAGGCCAGCATAACCATGGCGGCAAAACTTATTTTCAAGCTTGTCGTAACGAGTGCCGATCCTGCGGCTCTCTTCAGCCAGTTGAATATCCGCTCGATGATGTTCAGCTGCCGATTATTTGGGCAATCGGCAGTAGAGGTAGCCCCGGCTTGGAGTTGCGCTTCATGGTTCACAGCGGAATCAACAGGCTGCATTCAGTAACGGTCGCAGTAGGCTCAAGTGTTCGGCATCTTAGCTCTTGTCTGCCAGCAACCAGCGGCAGCGCTTTCGAGGCCGGCCTTGTTTGCCGAGGATGCGGATCTGATCCAGGAGCACTTGAGCATTCGAGATGTCGCTAGCCTGGCCCGGCGACAGCAAAACACGCAGAGGCACGCCGCTGGCATCGCAAACCACATGGATTTTGGTGGTCCGGCCACCTCGGCCGCGCCCCAATGCATGTTCTGACGGTTCTCCGGGCCCCCGCGCCAGAAGCGGCTCAGATTGGTACCGCCGTGGAGTCGATCATCAAGGAGGCCAGATCGGTCAGCCCTTCTGATTCGGGCAAATGCGCAGACGCTCAAGCACTTGCTTGAATGTGCCGTCATCCCGCCAATCAAGAAAGCGCTGATACACGGTCGACCATGGGCCGAAGCGCTCCGCTAGATCGCGCCAGGCGGCATCTGAGCGCAACCCAGAGGATGCTATTGAGCGTCAGGCGGTCATCACTGCGAGGCGGCCCCATCTCCAGTTCAGGGGAACCAAATCCTGATCAGTTCTCAAGCAGCATCAGAGAGTTCGTAACGCTTCGCCATGCGGGCCTCCAGCCGTCATGACGCTGATTCTAGATCCTTGTACAGAACCCAAGAGCTTTGTCAAGCATAGGTCAGCGCGCTACCAGTAGGCAGTGAATTGTGATGGGAGACCTGTACCCCGGACAGCACGTCCAGCAAAGCTGCTCTGCGAGTGCTAATCCCCGCAACAAGTTGAAGAATTACCGGTGGGGTAAAAAGTGGGGTAAAAACAGCAGCCACTCAAAAACTATTAGACATAAAAAAATCCAGTCACCGCTAAGTGACTGGATTTCTTGAGGTTTTTTGGTCGGGACGGAGTGATTCGAACACTCGACCCCTTGCACCCCATGCAAGTGCGCTACCAGGCTGCGCTACGCCCCGACTGTTGCTTTCAGCACTGCTGAAAGCGGATCGAACTATACATTAACTGACTGAAATGTGAAACATTTTTGCTGGTGTTGAAGTTATTTTCGAAGGACCAGCAGAACCTCTTCGAGCTCGGTGATGGTCTGGCGGATGAGTTGCTTGTACTGAGTGATATCGTCGCGGGCTTCGTCGCCGGAGAGACGCTGGCGCGCGCCGCCGATGGTGAAGCCTTGTTCGTACAGCAAGGCCCGTATCTGCCGGATCATCAGGACGTCCTGGCGCTGATAATAGCGGCGGTTGCCGCGGCGTTTGATCGGGCTGAGCTGGGGAAACTCCTGTTCCCAATAACGCAGCACATGGGGCTTGACGGCACAGAGCTCGCTGACTTCGCCAATAGTGAAGTAGCGCTTGCCCGGGATCGTCGGAAGCTCGTCGTTATGGCTTGGTTCCAGCATAGGCTTCGACTCTGGCTTTGAGCTTCTGACCGGGACGGAACGTCACGACGCGCCGTGCCGTAATCGGGATTTCTTCGCCGGTCTTCGGGTTGCGCCCGGGGCGCTGGCGCTTGTCGCGCAGGTCGAAATTTCCGAAACCGGACAACTTGACCTGCTCGTTATGCTCCAGCGCTTGCCGGATTTCCTCGAAAAACAGCTCGACCAGCTCCTTGGCTTCACGCTTATTCAAGCCTAGCTCTTCATGAAGACGTTCGGCCATTTCAGCTTTCGTCAGAGCCCCCATACGCTATTTCCTTAACGTGGCGTTGAACCTTTCTTCCAGAATACTGAGGA
>NZ_JBLWYX010000020.1:0-50667 GCF_048266785.1 Marinobacter sp. | reverse complement strand
TTCAATGACGGCATGCCACCTGTGGTCGCGGAAGAAAAACTTAAAATACTGTCCGGGATTAGTTGACCACTACAAGGCGTTACTGAGATCGGTTTGTTGACGATGGGTTAGGCAGCTTCGGATGACGCTTCAGATTCAATGAAGGGCTCATCGCTACTCTCTCCAGTACAGGAAGCCAGCCAATACTCGACTTCGGCCTGCAGCCAGCCTACCGAGGCACCTACCAGTGATACCGGAAGCGGAAATGCTCTCTCGTGAATGTATTTGTACACCGTGGCCCGAGCCAGGCCTGTTAGCTCAATAACTTGCTTTATTCGGAGGACCCGAAGGCCCGTTTGGCCTTTGCCTTCCTTTCCAATAGTGACGGCCCATGGCGTAGTGTGCTCTGCATTTCCGGCGACGGAATCACGCTCGCGAATTCGTTCAACAATCCATCGCTCTATTCGATCTGCTGTCCAGCCAACTGACATGCCACCAAGCTTTATGGGGCAGGGGAATAAGCCTTGGCCTGAAAACTTATAAATTGATGAGCGGCCAAGGCCTGTCTTTTGAATAACGTCTCTGAGCCTGAGGATTTGCATGATTGACCTCCCGATCTCTTGGTTCAAAAGATCGGAAGGGCATGTAGAAAATAATCAGATTGTCCGCTACCGAGGTTCGCTGGGCTTGGTTATCTGCAGTGAAAGACACCGCGTTCAAGGCGTGCTCACCAGTGGCATAAACGGTGGTCCGTCTGGTCCGGAATCATTTCTGCGCTCTCGGTATCGTGGAGAGCAAAGGGCAGGTCAGTGGTGGAGTGGCTATGCCCGTCGTTGCCAGTGCGCTGTGTTCTAGCTCATAGATATCGGTAATGCTGTTAGCCGTTACCTTTTCCTTCTTCGGATTGAAACCTAGAGCCAACGCAAACGTATTTGTTTGGGCCAACTGGTTTTGATCCGGCGTCGTAATCTCCAGTGCGAATTGACTGTGTTTGCCTTTGTGAGGGCTTGGGAGGATCTGGAAGTGGTAGTTGTGGATTTGCTCAGGTAGAACTTCCGAGTCCTTAAGAGCTTTTTTTATCCCAATAGCGATGCTACGCACGGTAGTCCTCAAGTTCACTTCGATCAAGTGAAGCAAAGGCAGGTTGGGTTGTTTGCTTAGTACGGCCTTTTTTTGTCCGGGATGCTCGTCGTCATCCACTTCGATGATTGCGCGATAGGCCGACAGCCACTCTCCTCGGATTTTCTTGCTGATGATGGCATCAAGGTCGACGACTGCCAGTTCTGATAGCTCCTTCCAGAGTTCCGATAATGTCCGTGAGGCTAGATCATGGCAAAGCCAGTTCAGGAAAATCCAAGGGGCGGAAGCGTTAAGATTGCCTGCCCGGTTTGCGAGCTTGACAAGCTCGTCACTTTCGCCAATCTGTCCTCTTGAAGCACGCATTAGCTTCGAAAGGTGATTGAGCAATTTCAGGCGTTGGTAGTGAAAAAAGTTAAGGTCTTCTTCTGTAAGCGGCGGAACTGATCGCTGAAAAAAAATCACTATGCCCCTACGTGCACACTGCTGACCGAAGCCAGGATGCCTTAGATTTAGTGCGTGGACGCTGTTATACCGTCCAGTTAGGCCTGTTGCGTTTCCGCCCGGGAGTGAAACCCGAACATAGTGAAACTCCCGGAGCTTCGTCATTTGGTTCTTAACCTGTCGGGTAGCCAACCCAGTCCTTTGAGCAAAATCAGAAAAACCGACATTTCTGATTATTCCCCCCGCGTCGGCCTCCTCAAGTAAGGCAATCATCAGCACCCGCTGCGGTATCGTTAACTGATGAGGCCGTGCACTAATCGAACGTGAACTCCATATCAGTAACTGGTCGATTTTGCGTTTGTGTAGGTGCGGTTGTTTGCTGAGGGTAAGCGAGCATATTTTCGGTTCTTCAATCTTGATCCGATACCGGACCTGAGGGACCTCCGTTGGTTCGGTCTTTAGGACTTCCAGAATGCCTAATGAACGCAGCTCTGTGACGACCGTGTAGAACCTCGACTTCGGTAACTCGATTGCGCGAATGATTTCCATCACCTGGTCTAGCCAAGGCGACTGATCGCCATAACGTGCCGTGAATTTCAGTAGAAAGAACTTCGAAAATGGTGAGCAATCGATGTGTGAAAGGCGTAGCAGCATGACAATTTTAGTATATTGAGTAGGTACGATATAGCATACTCATGCAACATAACGTTTGTACAACGTTTTGATCATGATATGGTCTTATGAGTGACGTTAAATGATAACGAGAGTCATTATCAAATTTTGGGGGTAGCCGCCAAGTGAGGTCAAGAATTGAGAAATGGGCTGATCGAGTTCAGAGAGATGGGCTTGAAGAATTCGCGGTCGGGTACCTTCAGGAACGCAAAGTGGACCTCCCAGTCAATAACCGTTGGAGGTCTGTGGCCGATATGACGCCACGAGCAAAGTTAGCCGAAATGGTTGCAGAAGTCCTGCGTTCGGAGGATGGAGAATTTCGGTTTAGATTGCTGCAGGATGCTGTAAGGCAAAAAAGAGCAGCTTTGGTCCGTGAAAAGGAGAAGCGATCGATCAAACGCCTGGATCTCAGAGACTCTGTGTGCGCCAAATTGGAGTCGCTGTCCAAGGTTAGCAGGCTGCGTCAATCGACACTGGTTGAGAATCTGATAAACGATGAAGCTGAGATCAGAAGGAGTGAGAGTGTTACCCTGAAGCATCAGCGCCAGATAATGAAAGAGCGTTCTCAAATACTGAAGGCGAAAGGTGATGAGCTCGAATTTCGTGAAAAACGGTTATCTCACCAGGAAGGGAGCCTCTCCAAGAGGCTGTCTCGGTTGGAGGCTTATGAAAGACTGGTAAACGCGATATTGGCTTGTGAGGCGAATGACCTCGATGGGGTGATGAATGTCTCCGAGAAAGGCATTGAATATGTGCATGCCTTCACAGCCTCGCGTGACTTGGCTTGTGAGATTCGGGACGTAAAAAATGCTTGGGAAGAGGTTTGTAACAAGCATGGCTCGGGCATCAAAGATGATTGATGCAAGCAGCAATCAGAGTATTAACTGGGTTTTTTAGTTCGATCTAGGTAATCAGCCCATTCCTGCATCATCACCTTCCGATCTTCAAGGCGCGCAGAGCGGTTGTAAGCAGCTGCAACCTGATTGCGTTGCTTGTGGGCCAATTGAAGCTCAATTATTTCCGGTAGCCAGCCCAGTTCATGCAAGAGGGTCGATGCGGTCGCTCGAAACCCATGTCCGACCATTGTGGAACCGTCGTAGCCCATCGACTTGAGTGCTACGTTAATAGTGTTCTCTGACAGTGGGCGGCCCCGTTTGACGGATTCGAACACCAGACTTTGATGGCCGGTAATGGCCTTGAGCTCTTTCAGGATTTCGACGGACTGTGTCGACAGGGGCACAATATGATCCGGCACTTGGCCTGCTCTCTTGGCCTTCTGAGTGCCTTTCATGCGCTTGCCTGGAACGACCCAGATGGCAGTGTCCAGATCGATCTCGCTCCATTCCGCGTTTCGCAGTTCGCCCGGTCTAAGGAACAGCATAGGCGCGAGTTTTAAGGCAGCTCTGGAGGATGCGTGCCCTCCGTAGGCGTCGATTGCTTTGAGCAGCTTGCCTAACTCATCCGGGTTGGTAATCGCGGATCTATGTCTTGTTGGCGTGGTTTTGAGTTGGCCTTTCAGCGTGGCTGTGGGGTCTACCTCAGCACGATCAGCTGCTACTGCAAAGCGAAAGATCTCGCCAATGCGTTGCCGGATTCGATGAGCGGTCTCGAATTTGCCCTGTTCTTCAATGGGTCTCAGAGCTTCCATGACAGTCGCTGGCTTGATTTCCCTGATCGGCACGTGACCTAGTTTAGGGAAGGCCCAGGTTTCAAGCCTTCGCTTCGAGACTTCCAGCGTGCTGTCGGCAAGTTCTCCTTTCTTGAGCTCGAGCCAGTCCTCCGCAACGGCCTTGAACGTGTCCGCTTGCTCCTTTTTGGCAGCTTTCTGCTCTTTTCTCACCTCGTTTGGATCAATGCCGTCGGCAATCTGCTCCCGGGCCTCCTTTCGACGCTCCCGAGCCAGTTTCAGCGAGACATCTGGGTAGACGCCAAGTGCAAGTGTTTTCTCCTTGCCGTCGAATCGGTATTTCATCCTCCAATACTTCCCAGATGGCTGGATGTCCAAGTAAAGTCCGGCGCCATCGGCGAGCTTGGTTCGTTTGCCGAGCTTCTCGAACTTGGCGGATTGGACCTTTTTGTCGGTCAGGAGGTTTATAGGCCTGGACATGGCGGGGCTTGAACTCTTTTTGGGGGTACAAAATCTACTATAGCGGGGTGTATTTCAGTTTGCACCCCAAATGTACCCCCAGAATGCGTAGATTGGGGCGGAATATTGTGGATCGATAAGGATGCGGGTTGTCGGTAAAGTACTTTAAAAACAGTTAGTTGATGCTTGCGATGGATCGGTACGGAAGGGTAAATGGTGCCCTCGGCAGGACTCGAACCTGCTACCTTCCCCTTAGGAGGGGGACGCTCTATCCAGATGAGCTACGAAGGCGCTTCTTTCAGAAGATCGGTATGATAACGGCCTGAGGCTTATGGCTCAAGGTGTTACCGTGTTTTCTGTTGGTCCGGGAGTTTGCTTTGTCTGACCCTTTCTCGCTAAGCATTGTTGTGCCAGTCTGGATGGAGGCTTCGGGCGTTGTGGAAACGCTTGGCGCTCTGCAACCGTTACGTGCCGCGGGGCACGAAGTGATTGTTGTGGATGCGGGGAGCACGGACGGCACAGCCAGACTGGCACGCCCGCTTGCGGATCGGGTGGTTCAGTCAGAAAAGGGCAGGGGCGCGCAGATGAATGCGGGTGCCTCTGTTGCCAAAGGCCGTGTTTTGATGTTTTTGCATGCGGATACCCGCCTTCCGTCAAATGCACTGGATTGCCTGAGTGAGTTTGTTGCAAGCGATAAAGCCTGGGGCCGCTTCGATGTGCGCCTGAGCGGCCAGGGTTCGATGTTCCGGGTGATTGCCTGGTTCATGAATCAGCGTTCGCGGTTAACAGGTATTTGTACCGGGGATCAGGCGCTGTTTGTGCGCAGGGAGATTTTTGAAGCTCTGCGCGGGTTTGATAGCCTGCCGATCATGGAGGATATAGGGTTCTCCAGGCGCCTCCGCCTGGTTTCCCGGCCCTTTTGTATTCACGATCCGGTGGTCACCGACAGCCGGCGCTGGGAGCAAGGTGGCGTCTGGCGTACGATTTTTCTTATGTGGCGTTTACGCTGGCGCTACTGGCGCGGCGAATCACCCCAAGCGCTTGTTCACTCCTACCGTTCGGATGTTCGTAATGGCAAAGATTGAAGCCCCCAGTGCGCTGTTAATGCAATTCGCCAAGTGGCCGGAAGCGGGGCGGGTGAAAACCCGCCTTATTCCGGCACTGGGTGTTTCCGGAGCGCTGGATGCGCACTTAACCCTCACGCTTGCTGTGCTGGATAACCTGTGTGGCAGTGGCCTTCCTGTACAGTTCTGGTGGGATAGGGCAGTTGAGGCTGTGCCAGAGGATGCGCAGGAGGTTGTTCGCGCCATCGAGCATCAAGGCCTGGAGCAACGAATACAGAAGGGCGCTAACTTGGGCGTTCGTATGCAGGGTGCGCTGGACAGCGGCCTGGAGTCGCACCCGTTGGCGATTATTGTGGGCAGCGATTGCCCTTCGGTTGAGCCGGGTTACGTGCACCAGGCCGTGGCTGGTCTGCAGGAATACGATGTGGTTTTGGGGCCGTCTGATGACGGTGGCTACGTGCTGATTGGCGCTCGCCGGGTGGTTCCGCACATGCTCGATGATATTGCATGGGGCACGGAGGGGGTTCTTGAGCAAACCTGTGAACGGCTCAAAGAGCTGGGGCTCAGCGTTGGTTTGCTGGAGCCCCGCTGGGACGTAGATGAGCCCGAGGATTGGGCGCGTTTTCAGCTTACTTTGCGGTGACCGGCGGTTGCTGAAGAATAAGATCGCGGGCTTTATTGGCACTCAATCCTTCGCCTCCGGTCACTACGCGCAGCGCCCTGTCACGCTTTAGTACCGAATGCCTGAAGGTGGCTTTCAGCTCTTCAAGGCTGACGGCTTTAACGGCTTTCGCGAGCTTCTCGCGAGAATCAAAGCCATCTGCACCGCGGTCAATCTCGCGCCAGTAGCGCTCCGAGATTTCCCCCAACTGACGATCCCGTTCCATAAGGCCGCTGACAACCGCCTGTTTTTCACGCTCAAGGCGCTCCTCACTCACCTTGCCAAGAGTGTTCTCGAAGCCGTCAGTGAACTCGCGAACCGCTTGGTCAATGGCCTCCTGGCTGGCAGTGGGGGATTGAACCACAAAGCCCAAGGCCGGAGTTTCGAGCATCTCGAACGGTGTCGCGTACACAATGTAGCCAAGCTGGCGCGTGGTACGGATTTCTTCATAGAACGGGCTGCTGATAATCTGCGCCAGCAGGCGGAAGCGGGCGCGCTCTTCAAAGCTGGTGGTCTTGCCCTGAGTGTAAAGCGTGTACCCGGTATCCGGATGTTCGACGTTCAGGGAAACCAGCATTTCCTCTGCCGGCAGCTTGCGCACACGGCTGCGCTCGACCGCTACAAAGTCACTCTTGCCCAGAACAATCGCATCAATCTGCTGCGCCAGGTTGAGTGCGTAGGCTTCTGTAATGTTGCCGTGAACCAGCAGCACGGGATCGACTTCCGAGAGCAGGGCCTCGGCAAAAGACATGAGTTCGTCGAGGGTTACGTCTCTGGCAGCGAGGAGCTTTTCTTCGGTGCTCCAGGTGTCCTCGAGCAGAGCTGTCTGGATGAACTCCGATGTCTGTTCCACCGGGCGGTCTTTGGCTTTGTTTTGTAGGCTGTCTATCAGGTTTTGTCGGGCGATATCAAACCGCTGTCGGGTGACCTCCGGGGTGGCAACCTGCATGAGGATGCGGTTCATCAGAGTGTGCAGTTTGTCGCTGTAACCACCAACCCGCACTGTAACGCCGCGCAAGTGCGGATAGATGCTGTAATCCAGCCCGGCAAGGCGTGCGGAATAGGCCCAGGCGTTCAGATTGTTGTTGATACTGTCGACCAAAAGCCGTGTGAGAACATGGCTGCGAGCAGATACCCGTGCCGCCGGCGTGCGCAGGCTGAAAAATACGTTGGCTTTTGGCGTGTTGAAGCGTGTATCCCGGGCAAACCAGATCGCCATACCCTCGTGATTACCCAGCAGTTCGGGCTTATCCATGGTTTTGCCCGGCACCATGGCCAGGTTTTCCGGCACAAACGGGTTGGGCAATGGAAGCTCGAGCGCTTTGGCGAGTGCGTCTGGTGCTTGGGTTTGCAGCGCTTCCGCATTCAGGGGCTCAATTTGCCAGGGTGTTTCATACCACTGAGTGAGGTTTGGATTCTTCAGCCCGAGCTGTGGTGCGAGCAAATACACCATTACGTTATCTGGAGTCAGTCTGGACAGAATATCCCGGTACTGATCCGGTGCGTAACGTTCCATCAACCAGGGTGCACTTAGAATGTCGTCTGCCGGGTAGTCCTGGAGTTGGCTCGACAGGCGCATGGCCTCATGCATGGGCTCGGCCTGTTCGCGAAAACGAAAGTCGATTTGTGCCAGCCGCTGCATTTCGTCAAAACGCTGTTGGTTGATGCCTTGCTCACGAATGATGTCTATGCACTGGAACACCAATGGGATGATCTCGTCATGCCGGCCCAGGCCTTCGGGCGTCAAGGCAATGCTTATGTCCAACGTAGCGTTTTCGCCCGTGTCCATACCAATGCCTGCTGACAGGCTATCGGCCAAGCCGTTTTTCTTGAGCACATCAAACAGGCTCCCGGGGCCTTCGTGGCCCAACAGATTGGCAATGTAGCTGGCGGGCTTTGTGCGGTAGTTTTCTTGCTGCGATGGAATCGGGAACGATAGCGTCAGGCTGCGTACATCCTTGATTGCTTCTGCAGTTACCTTGGCGGGCAGCACATCGGCTTCAAGTAGGCTGGCGGAGTGGACCCGTTGTTGCAGGTTGCGGTTCTCAATGGCGTCAAAGCGCGCTCGCACCATGGTTTCAAGCGTGTCGAGCGGCTGCGGACCATATACTGCGAGGGTCATCAGGTTGGCCGAGTAACGGGCTTTCCAGAACTCGATCAGATCGGGCCGAAGCGGGTTGTCGTCGGTGTTTTCAAGTGTGGTCAGGTTGCCGACGGCGAACTGGTGGAAAGCGTGCTCAGGATTGCTGGTGGCTTTCTTGACGGAATAGAAGCGCCGACCATCTTCCATTTGTTTGGAACTGAATTCTGAATGAACCGCGTTGCGCTCGCGGTCGACAAGTTCGGCCGTAAACAGTGGGGCTGCGAACTGTTGGGCGAAGCGATCCAGCGCGGGCTCCAGGTAATCGGCCTGGATATCAAAGAAGTAGTTCGTATTGCTAAAGGCGGTAAAGGCATTATGACTGCCGCCGTGGCTTTTGATGAACTGTTGATATTCGCCCGGCTCCGGATACTTTTCCGTTCCCAGGAATAGCATGTGTTCCAGAAAATGTGCGATACCCTCGCGCTCTTTTGGATCATCTCCACTGCCAATGCCGACGTTCATGGAGGCAGCGGCTTTGTCCGCGTCCTTATCGGATACCAGAATCGCTCGTAAGCCGTTATCCAGCTCAATGAAGCGGTATTCGTTGTTATCGTTCGGGCTCTTTTCCGGCGTTTGTGCCGCTGAAGCAAACGAACTGACAAATAACAGCAACAGCAACGCAAGCGCATTTGTCGTTAGAACCTGCATTCTAGCGTTCAAGTGAATACCAATTCGCATAGGGCCTCTGTTATCCGTTAAGGAGCTTCTGGAAAGTTATTCTGATATACGGTCTGGCGCAGAAACGATGTGCTCCGTTTCAATGCATCATTGCCTTACGGGTATTTTCTGGCTGTTGGTCCAGAGTCTTGCGAGCCAGATCTGCCGCTTTGTCACCATCAAGTTCGCCTGAAGCAATGCGCTCAAGCACGGTTGCCATGATAGCGACGGACTGGCGGTAATCGGCAAACTCTGCCTGGAAAGCGCTATCGATTGCTTGATAGACGGCCTGGATTTTCTGTTCCCGGTCTCCGGAATTTTTCGCAGTGTCGTTGATGGCTTTCAGGCAGGCACGGGCAATCGTGATGTAGCGTTCGGCGTTCGGGTTGTCATTCTGCATTGTCTGGTTTCCGGATATTGCTTGGTTTGTGAAAAGGGTTGACGCCTGAAGAGGCAGCAAGTTCCGGATTATCGCATTGCTGGCAGGCTGTTTCATTGCTTTGCGGTAATTCAGCCGCGGGGAAGGCATACGCGGATTACTGTGCTAATCTCAGATTCGTCATGTCGACAATAAATACAGGCACGCTGGCCAGATGTTAGAGTAATAGCTCTACTTAAAACAACAGGTTACAGAGTGAAAACTCTAAAAATTCCGATACATGAAAGCTGCATTTAGTTACAATGCCGCCTTACATGACCGCCATAAGACTTTGGTCTAATAAGGTCAGCTTTAACAGACAACAACAGAGCAATATGCAGGGTGGATTATCAATGAATTATTTCCTGACCGGTGGTACGGGGTTTATCGGCCGCTTTCTTGTAGAAAAGTTACTGGCGAGGGGCGGTACCGTGCACCTGCTTGTGCGCGAGCAGTCTGCGGGCAAGCTCGACGCGCTCAGAGAACGTTGGGGCGTTGACGAGTCCCGTGTTAAGGCTGTGTTTGGCGATCTTACCCGCGAAAACCTGGGTATTGATGCGAAAACCCTGAAAGCGCTGACAGGAAAGGTCGACCATTTTTTCCATTTGGCTGCCGTTTACGATATGGGTGCCGATGAGGCAGCTCAGCAAGCCACGAATATTGATGGTACCAGGGCCGCAGTTAATGCTGCCGGCGCGATGAAGGCCAAACATTTCCACCATGTTTCGTCTATTGCAGCCGCGGGCCTGTTCAAGGGCACTTTTCGCGAGGATATGTTTGAAGAAGCTGAGAAGCTGGATCATCCGTACCTGATGACCAAGCACATATCTGAAAAAGTTGTCCGTGAAGAATGCAAAGTGCCATTCCGTATTTATCGTCCGGGTATGGTGGTCGGTCACTCTGAAACCGGCGAAATGGACAAGACTGATGGGCCTTATTATTTCTTTAAAATGATTCAGAAGATCCGTCGCACATTGCCACAGTGGGTGCCGACGATTGGCGTGGAAGGTGGTCGCCTGAACGTTGTCCCCGTGGACTTTGTCGTTGATGCCATGGATCACATCGCGCACCTGGAAGGCGAGGACGGAAAGTGCTTCCACCTTGTTGATTCTGACCCATACAAAGTGGGCGAAATTCTTAACATATTCTGTGAGGCAGGCCACGCACCCAAGATGGCTATGCGTATCGACTCTCGCATGTTCGGTTTTGTGCCACCGTTTATCCGCCAAAGCCTGAAAAATTTGCCGCTGATTAAACGGCTGACCAGCGCTGTGCTGGACGATATGGGCATTCCCCGCTCAGTGTTGTCCTTCATCAATTACCCCACCCGCTTCGATGCCCGTGAAACCGAGCGCGCGCTGAAAGGAACGGGTATAGAAGTGCCCCGCCTCGAGAGTTATGCACCGGTGATCTGGGACTTCTGGGAGCGCCATCTCGATCCTGACCTGTTCAAGGATCACAGTCTGAAGGGCACTGTTGAAGGTAAGGTGTGTGTGATAACCGGTGCAACCTCCGGTATCGGCTTGGCAACGGCTGAGAAGCTGTCGGAAGCTGGCGCTATTCTGGTGATTGGCGCCCGCACCAAGAAAAAACTGGACGAGGTGGCCGCCGCCCTTGAGGCAAAGGGTGGCAGTGTGCACGCCTACCAGTGTGACTTCTCCGATATGGAAGACTGCGACCGGTTTGTGAAAACCGTTCTGGATAACCATGGCCATGTTGATGTGCTGGTGAACAACGCCGGGCGTTCGATCCGTCGTTCGCTGTCGTTGTCCTTCGATCGCTTCCATGATTTTGAGCGCACCATGCAGCTGAATTACTTTGGCTCTGTTCGCCTGATCATGGGCTTTGCACCGTCCATGCTGGAGCGCCATCGTGGGCATGTAGTGAATATTTCTTCCATTGGTGTTCTTACCAACGCGCCACGCTTTTCGGCTTATGTAGCGTCCAAATCGGCACTGGATGCATTCAGCCGATGCGCAGCGTCTGAATGGTCAGATCGCAACGTAACGTTTACCACCATCAATATGCCGTTGGTGAAAACGCCGATGATTGCGCCTACTAAAATCTATGACTCGGTACCGACGCTCTCGCCGGAAGAGGCGGCAGATTTAGTGACGAGCGCAATTGTTGAGCGCCCCAAGCGTATTGCTACGCGCCTTGGTATCTTTACTCAGGTGGTGCACGCATTGGCGCCGAAGATGGGTGAAATCATAATGAATACCGGGTATCGCATGTTCCCGGATTCATCTCCGGGAGTAGGTGGCAAGTCCATTGCAAGGCAGAAGGTATCCACGGAGCAGGTGGCATTCGCTGCTGTTATGCGCGGTATTCACTGGTAAACAGTATTTTTTGTAGCTTTGAATCGAAAAAACCCGCATTTTAATTGCGGGTTTTTTTGTGGGTGCTGTTTGTCGAAGTATAGCCTGTGCTATTCGGCTTCATCCGGAACCAGTGGAGGCGGAAACCCGCCCAGGTCTAGCCAGCGATTGACTATCCCGCAGAACAGGTCGGCTGTTTTTTCCGCATCGTAGGCAGCGGAATGGGCTTCTTTACTATTGAATGGAATGCCCGCCAGTTTGCAGGCTTGCGCCAGAACCGTGTGACCATAGGCCAGGCCAGCAAGGGTGGCCGTGTCGAATGTGGAGAAAGGGTGGAAAGGGTTCCTGTTGATCTCCGCTCGTTGTGCTGCAGCAAATACAAAGTTGTGATCGAAGGTGGCGTTGTGTCCCACGAGCACTGCGCGCTTGCAATCGTGTGCCTTGACCGCCTTGCGGATGGGGCTGAAAATTTCGCTCAGACCCTCGCGCTCAGGCACGGCTTCCCGTTCCGGGTTCCAAGGGTCGATCCCTGTGAAGTCCAGCGCAGACTGTTCCAGATTGGCGCCTTCAAACGGGTCAATCTGTTGCACATGGGTTTCGGCCCGTCGCAACCGACCGTCTTCGTCCATAGTCAGTATTACGGCAGCGATTTCCAGCAGCGCGTCGCGTTCCGGATTGAACCCGCCGGTCTCCACATCGACAACAATGGGCAAAAAACCGCGGAATCTGCGGGACATGGGGTGCGATTGTCTGTTTTCGTCAGTCACTAAAGCTCCGGTTGTGGCCGTTTATCAGGAAGTCAGAATAGGTTTATGCCAAGCGCCAGTTAATGGTTTCGCCGGCTTTCAACGGAACAATGGCACCACCCGCCAGTGGCAACTCATCGGGCATTGTCCAAGGTTTCTTCACCAGTGTAATGGTATCGGTATTTCGCGGAAGACCATAGAAATCCGCACCGTTCAGGCTGGCGAATGCTTCCAGTTGGTCAAGAATGCCGAGTTCTTCAAAAATCTCCGCATACAGTCCGATGGCGCCATAGGCCGAATAACAACCTGCGCAGCCGCAAGCAGCTTCCTTCTTGTCCTTGGCATGCGGTGCGGAGTCGGTTCCCAGAAAGAATCGCTTGTCGCCGCTGGCAATGGCATCCCTCAGGGATTGCTGGTGCCGGTTACGCTTCAGGATCGGGAGGCAGTACAGGTGAGGGCGTATGCCACCGACCAGCATGTGATTGCGATTGTACATCAGATGTTGAGGCGTAATCGTTGCCCCAAGGTTGTCGCCCTGATGATGCCGAACAAACTCCGCGGAGTCGGCGGTGGTTATATGCTCAAGTACAACCTTGAGGTTGGGGAAGGCGTCCAGTGTGGGTGCCAGAACGCGTTCGAGGAACACCTTCTCCCGATCAAAAATATCGATGTCTGCATCGGTGACTTCTCCATGAACAAGCAGCAACATGCCGCATTCAGCCATGGCTTCGAGTACCGGATAAATGTTGCGGATGTCCTGCACGCCGGAAGCGGAATTTGTGGTGGCTCCCGCCGGGTACAGTTTTGCTGCAACAACGCCATCTGCACTGGCCTCAAGGATGTCTTCGCGGGACGTGGATTCTGTCAGATAAAGCGTCATCAGAGGCCGGAAGTCTGTGCCCTTGGCTGCTGTCAGTATGCGATCCCGGTACGCCGAGGCTTCAGCGGTGTTGGTTACCGGCGGAACAAGGTTCGGCATAATGATGGCGCGGCCGAAACAGGCGGCGGTTGCAGGCACAACATCCGTTAGAACATCGCCGTCTCGAACATGGAGGTGCCAGTCGTCGGGGCGCACAAGGGTAAGCTGTTCGGTCATTTGCTGGCTTCCGCAATACCTTCAAAGGGAAAAAAAGAGGCGTGAAAGGCGCGTTCGCTTTGGAAGGCGCTTTGGCTCGGAAAAATTTTGCAGATTATAGCAGAACGCGCCGGTGATTGTTTTTCCTCTCACCGATTAAAGAACACTGAATCGGTGCCGATAAACAGGGAAACCACGAAACATCCGTGAAACAACGGTATGACCGCTATGGCACTCGTTTTCACCAAAAAATCGCGAAATCTGCTGGGAATGCTGACGCTAGGTATCTTTTTGCCCGGGTCAGGCCTGGCTGGAAGCTATGGCGCGGGAATCTCAAACAGTCAGTGGTACCTTGCCGAATCCGTGTTCGAGTGCTCTATGGTGCATGAAGTTCCGGGTTATGGCCGGGCTGTTTTTCGTCACAGAGCGGGAGAAAGTCTGTCATTTTTCCTGGAGTCTGAATCTCACCTTATGCGCCCCGGGCGAGGTGCCCTGGTTGTTGAGGCGCCTGCCTGGCGGCCGGGTATCGCACCAAGGCCTGTGGGGGTGGTAGACATATCCGAGGGGCGCCGTCAGGTATCTCTTGAAACGCGACAGGCTATGATTCTCGCACAAAGCCTTCTTGAGGGCATGCGCCCCACGGTTACCCGTGCTTCCTGGTACGATGGCAGCCCGGTTCGTGTGCAGGTTTCCAATATCAATTTCAACGGCCAGTATCAGCGCTATCGTTCGTGTGTTGCGAATCTGCTGCCGGTCAATATCGATCAAGTCGGGAGATCACGAATTGCCTTTGCCAGCGGCAGCAAGAGTCTGTCTGAAACGGATATGAATACGCTGGACGATATCGTTGCTTATCTCATGGCCGATTCCACGATTGAGCGGGTATTTGTTGATGGGCACAGCGACAGCATTGGAAGCCGTATTGATAATCGCGCATTGTCTGAGGATCGCGCCAACGTGGTAGCGGATTACCTGAAAAGCCGGGGAGTGGATCCGAACCTGATTACGGTGAGGGCCCATGGCGATCAGTACCCGGTATCCAAACGGCCTGCCGATAATCGCCGCACAACCATCCGCTTGCAGCGCGAGGGCGAGCGCCCGGGATTGCAGCAGGCGAATGGATATGGTGGTGCCTCTGCGGGCTAATACTGCTGGCCTGAGAGTCTGCCACCTTCAATAAATCAGTAGATCGAACTCAGTACTTCCAGGTGAGCATTCACGCTTTCCGCGAGTGCCTTCAGGTGGTAACCACCTTCCAGTGTCGAAATAATCCGATCGTTGCTGTGCTCGGCCGCTACGCCAGCCAGAATTTCGGTTAGCCAGCGGTAATCCTCGGTTTCCAGATTGAGTTCCCCCATAGGATCGAGGCGGTGAGCATCAAATCCTGCGGATATAAGAACAACCTGGGGTTTGAAGGCGTTCAGGCGCTTGATCCACCCGGATTCCACCCGTTTGCGGAAGTCTGCAGCGGAACAGCCCGCTTCAATGGGGACGTTCACAATATTATCGGCTTGCCGGTGCACGTGCGAGTGCGGATAGAAGGGGTGCTGGAAGCTGGAGCACATGAGTATGCGTTCATCTCCGCTCACAATGTCTACCGTGCCATTACCTTGATGCACATCAAAATCAATGATGGCTACCCGCTCAAGATGATGGAAGTTGAGTGCGCGCATGGCGGCGAGTGTGATGTTGTTGTAAAAACAGAAACCCATGGACCTGCTGCGCTCAGCGTGGTGCCCGGGAGGCCGTGCACAGATAAACGCATTGGTGATCTGGCTGCTCATGACCATATCCACAGCCTGAATGTTGGCACCGGCTGCGAGTTTTGCGGCGCGCAGGGTGTCCGGCATCATGGCAGTATCGGGATCGGTGAATACCCGCCCTCTTGTGGGCTGCATCATGTCGAGCTGTTGCAGGTAGCGCTCGGGATGCACACTTAATAGCTGGTCGCGGGTGATTTCTTCGGGCCGCACCCAGTCGAGTTTCTCAGCAATTCCAGTGTCGGCTATATAACTGATGATGGCTGCCAAACGACCGGGGCTTTCCGGATGCTCCGGCCCCATGTCGTGCTTCATGCAGTCATCGTGGGAAAAAAATGCGGTGGTCATAAATCTCGAGGCGCCCCACTATCTATACTTGTATTTTCTTTAATCCTATCAGGGATAATCCAATGGTGCCGCGTTTCTTTGGTCTTACAGGACCGGTAGGCATTTCACATAGGCTCGTCTATGCCTAAGATAGGGCAGTCACATATCAAAGGAGAGTCAGCTTGAGCACCCGGTACCTGGAAAGTCTGTTCAATCCTGCTTCCATAGCGGTGATAGGGGCGTCGGAACGGTCAGACAACCTTGGCGGTATGGTGTTACGAAATCTGATGAGTGGCGGCTATCCCGGCAAGCTGCTGGTAGTAAACCAGAACGATTACGATAATGTGCACGGTGTGCCCTGTGTCAAAAAAGTGTCCAGAATGGAGTTTTCGCCGGACCTGGCCATTGTCTGTACCCCGCCGGATACGGTCGCCAAAACCATAAGGCGCCTGGGCGACGCGGGCGTGCGCACAGCCATTGTGATGACCGGCGGCATGTCTCGTACTCACAGTAAAACCGATCAGCCGCTGATGTATTCTGTTCGGGAGGCGGCCAAGGAAACCGGCATCAGAGTTTTGGGCCCCAATACCATCGGTCTTATAGTGCCGGCCAGGAGCCTGAACGCCACTTATGCACACATGGGTGTCCTTCCCGGTCGTGTGGCGTTTGTAGGGCAGTCTGGCACCATTGCCAGTACAGTGATTGACTGGGCATTTGCCCGCGGAGTTGGATTTTCTTGCTTCCTCACGCTCGGCGATGGCATGGACATCGATCACGATGACTTGATTGACTACCTTGCCCAGGATACCCAGACCCGCGCCATTCTTCTGCACATTGAACATATTCCAAATGCACGGCGGTTCATGTCGGCTGTGCGGGTGGCGTCCAGAACCAAGCCTGTGATTGCTGTAAAGTCCGGAAGAGTGCCGGAATCCGAGTGGCTAACCCATGAGTTGCCTGACGGCATCAGGCGCAGTGACCCCATATACGATGCCATGCTGCAGCGTGCTGGTGTTCTGCGGGTTGACGGTCTTGGGCAGATGTTTGATGCACTGGAAACGCTCACACGTATGCGACCGCTGCGCCGGGAGTCCCTTGCGATTATGGCCAACGGCGTGGGCCCCGGGGTGCTGGCGGTTGACCGGCTGGCCGATCTGGGCGGGGAGCTTGCCGGCCTTTCGGAATCCAGTACTAAGGCTCTGGCGGAGTTATTGCCGCCATACTGGACGCGCAAGAACCCCATCGACCTCAACTACAATGCGTCCCCTGAGTTGTACGGAAAAGCAATCAAGATTTTGGCCAAGGACCCCGAAATAGCCAACCTGTTAGTAATGTATGCACCCAGCCTGACAGAAGACAGCCTGCAGATTGCCGACGCTGTGGTGCAGGCTGCCAAGGGCACGCGGCTCAACATTTTCACCTGCTGGCTTGGACAGAGTACGGTGATGGAAGCCCGGGAGGAATTCTATCGTGCCGGATTGCCATCGTTTTTTAATCCGGAAAAAGCGGTCGTAGCCTTTATGCAGCATGTGCGGCACCAGCGTGTTCAGCGCCTGCTGACTGAGACTCCCGATTCCTTTACCGACCACTTCTCTGATCACGCCAAAACGCGGCGTGTTGTGATGAACGCGCTTCGCGCAGGTCGCAAACATTTGTCGAGCCGGGAAGCCCGGGACGTGGTCCGTGACTATGGCATTAACGCTATTGAGACGGTTTATTGTGATGACGTAGAAGAAGTTCTCGAGGCGTTCTCCATAGAGCGGCGTCCGGTGGACGTGACGATTATTCATGAGCAGGCCTGCCACCCGTTTGTAACCCTCACTGTCGCCCAGCGCCGCTATAAAGGCACGGTACAGAAGCTGAACAGTGAGAACGCGATTATCGATGCCTGCCGTTTCCTGATGGAGGAATACCAGAAGCACTTCCCGGACAGCGGATTTCTCGGCTTTGCCATGCAGCGGTCTTATCAGCACGTTGGAGGCATTGAGTTCAGTGTAGGGATCACGAGGGACGCCCAGTTCGGTCCACTGGTGGTCTGCGGAGCCTCGGGTGCTCACATCAACGTAATGACGGATCGTCAGATTGCGCTGCCGCCGCTGAACATGGTTCTCGCCCGGGAGTTGTTGCGCCGTACCTATATGTACAAGTTGCTCAGGGAGCATAGCCTGAAGCCTGAATCGGATATCCAGGCCGTCTCGGAAACGCTGGTAACCCTTTCCCAGATTGTGATCGATATACCCGAGATCCGCGGGCTGGAGATTTCGCCGCTGTTATTCAACGAGCAGGGCGCAGTCGCCGTTAACATTGCGATCAACCTGTCTGAAACGCCCGGCCGACCGATTATTCAGCCTTACCCGAGAGAGCTTGAGGAGTGGCTGGTGCTTCCCAAATCCGGCCGTCGGGTGATTATCCGCCCGGCCTTGGCAGAAGACGAACCCTCGCACCGGGTGTTCCATGAGCTACAGTCGCCGGAATCCATTCGCTATCGGTTCTTTCAGTACCGCAAACATTTCTCCCGGGAAGATGTCGCGCAGATGGTGCAAATCGACTACGACAGGGAAATGGTCTTTATTGCCAACGCACCGAAAGAAGACGGTGAGGGGGAAGAAACGCTCGGCACTGTAAGAACCTGGACAGACGCAGACAACCTTCAGTGCGAGTTTGCCGTGATGGTGCACGATAAAATGAAGGGTGAAGGCCTGGGTGTCGCGCTGATGCAGAAAATGATCGATTACTGCCGCGCCCGGGGCACGGTGGAAATGGTTGGCAACGTATTGGCAGATAACCGCCCCATGCTGCAGCTGGCGGAACACTTGGGCTTCGAGATCAAATATAACCTTGAAGAAGAGGTTATGGATTTGCGGCTGGTACTGAATGAACCAAAGAACGACTGGCAGAAGGAGCGGCTGGGAGCGATTGCCCACTGAAGCCTTACGTTGGAAGGCTTCAGTGGCGCCTGAGTGATTACTCCTCGACGATCGCGGAACGGTCTTCACCGCCCATGGCTTCGAGCAATCCAGGAATCAGTTTCGCCAATTCCAGTGTCATGAGGGTGAAGGCCGCATCGAACTTTGCGGCCGCATCATCTACATCCACGTCGTCGAGCTGATCCTGAAGCGTTTCGCCAAATTTCAGCCGACGGATGCCCATTTCTTCATCCAGCACGAAGGACACGTTGTCGTCCCAGGTCAGGGCCAGCTTGGTCACTTCCATTCCTGCGTCGAGGTGATTACGGATTTCGTCTGCCTTGAGGTTCAACCCCTTGCAGCGAACCACGCCACCGTCTTCGGAGGGGTCTTTGAGCTCACACTCATCACCGAGCACCACGGTGCCGGGCAAGTCGATGGTTTCATTCAGCCAGCCCGTAAACGTGAAGATCGGAGCCTGTTCCAGAACAGGCGGGCGTACGGGCAGCGAGCCCAAGCTTTTACGCAGGGTTGAAGCAAGGTCTTCCGCCTGTTTTGCAGAGCCGGCATCGACCACCAGAACACCGTCCTGCGGCGCCAGATACGCAAAGCAACGACGGTTCCGCGAAAATGCCTGGGGCAGCATTTCCAGCATCACCTGCTCTTTGATTTCTTCTTTCTCCTTACGACGAACCTTGCGGCCCTGCTCGATCTCAATGGCTTCGGCTTTGTCTTCTACCGCATCCTTTATCACTGGCCCGGGCAGGATTTTTTCTTCCTTGCGCAAGGCAATCAGGTGGTAGCCATTGGCGCTGTGAACCAGCTGCTCGCCGTGCTTGCCAAGAGGCGGAACCCAGCCCTGGCGCGCGGTTTCTTGTGGGCCACAGGGTTTGAACGCATCGCCGCTGAGCTTTTCTTCCAGCTCTTCAGCAGAAATATCAAACGGTTTGGTAAAACGGAAAACGCGGGCATTACGAAACCACATCAGGCTTGATCCTTGTCTTTCATATTTGGATGATTTCTACGAGCACTGTCTTGACGATAAAACCGAACACTCCCGCCCCCAGCACAGTGAACAGGGCGATGGTGCCAAACTTTCCGGCCTCTGATTTTTTGGCTAAATCCCAAACAATAAAGCCCATCCAACCAATAAGGCCTGTCAGAAACACCAGCATGGCGATCTGCGAAAAAACTGCTTCATTCATGATTTGCTCCGAGCTTAATCTGGATTAGTGTTCGTCTCGCAGGAAAACCCAGCTATTTTTGTCGGATTGGTCTTCACTGAAATAGTAGCCATCAAGGTCAAAACCCTTGAGGTCGTTTGCATCGGTAATACGGTTCAGGATGGCGTAGCGACACATAAGGCCGCGGGCCTTTTTGGCGTAGAAACTGATCATTTTGTACTGACCGTTCTTCCAGTCCTTGAATTGGGGGGTGATCAGCCGTCCTTCGAGGTCTTTTTTCTTCAGGCTTTTGAAATACTCGTTCGAGGCCAGGTTTACCAGCACCTCGTCATCGCTCTTGAGCAGGCGATTTATCTCCCGGGTGAGGCGATTGCCCCAGAACGCATAGAGGTCCTTGCCGCGTTTGTTCTCAAACTTTGTGCCCATTTCCAGCCGGTAAGGCTGCATCAGGTCGAGCGGTTTGAGAATGCCGTACAGCCCGGACAGCATGCGCAGATGCTTCTGGGCGAAACTGAAATCCTGCTCGCTGAAACTCTCGGCATCCAGCCCTGTATAAACGTCACCCTTGAACGCCAGAACTGCCTGCCGGGCGTTCTTCGGAGAGAAGGGGGTGTGCCAGCTTTGAAAACGCTCGGCGTTCAATTGGCCCAGCTTGTCGCTGATGCTCATCAGGTTGCTGACCTGGTGGGGCTCCAGTTCTTTGAGCTGATCAATCAGTTCGCAGGCATCGTCCAGAAAGTCCGGCTGGGTATAGGTTTCCGTTGCCAGCGGGCTCTCGTAGTCGAGGGTTTTAGCAGGTGAGATAACCATCAACATGTCAGGTAATTCCTCATTGCAGAAACGTGAGTAACTGTTCCCGGGTAAATGGCCAGTCGAGTTCATGCCCGGTATCGTTCCGCCGCAGCACGGGAATCCGCGTGCCGTAGCGCTCTACCAACTCTTCGGACTGTGCAATATCCACCACGTCTACCGGTATCGGGGCGGGCATAGGCGTGCTGATAAGCAAGGCTTCGGCCAGCTCACACAGGTGGCATTGGGAGGTCGTATAGAAAAACAGTTCCATTACCTTGGTTGAGCGTCTACTTGCTGGCCGTTTACACCTGCGCTGTCTCTGCCCATAAGGTACAGGTAGACAGGCATCAGCTCTTCCGGTGCCGGATTCTGCTGCGGGTTTTCTGCCGGGTAGGCATGGGCTCGCATATTGGTTCTGGTAGCACCGGGGTTCAGGCTGTTTACGCGCACGTTGTGATGTTTGTCGTCAAGCTCATCAGCGAGGAGCTGGCTCAGGCCTTCAACGGCAAACTTGGATACTGCGTAGGCGCCCCAGTAGGCTTTAGCTTGGCGGCCAACACCGGAGGACGTGAAGATAACCGATGCAGCGTCTGATTGGCGCAGCAGGGGGATCATTGCCCGGCTCAGCAGGAACGGCGCCGTAGCATTCACGTGCATGACCTTGTTCCAGGTTTCCGGGTCGTACATTTCTACCGGGCTGCGGTCGCCAAGAATACCGGCGTTATGCAACAGACCATCGAGTTTCCCGAAATTGTCTTCCAGGGTCATGGCCAATTCTTCGTAGTCTTTTACAGCTGCGCCTTCAAAATTCATCGGCACAATGGCGGGCTTCGGGTGTCCGTCGGCTTCGATTTCGTCGTAAACCGACTCAAGCTTGCTCACGGTTCTTCCAACAAGAATCACAGTGGCGCCGTGGGCAGCATAGGTTTTTGCGGCTGTCCGGCCGATACCACTGCCTGCACCGGTCACCAGTATGATTCGGTCTTTCAGAAGATCAGCGGGTGCCTGGTAATCTTGCATAACCTGTCTCCGTATCAACCTGAGCGTTGGCCAAAATTGGTCTGTTTCAGAAGCGCGCTATTGTAACAGCTTTGCGAGATCGTTGACGGTATCGGCGATGATGTCTGCATGCCATAGGTCAACGGTTTCTGGCTCTTCGATATAGCCGTAACGCACGGCGATGGTTTTCATGCGGGCATTGCGACCGGCTTCTATGTCCCGTTCATGGTCGCCTACGTAAACCGCCCGGGCAGGATCCACCCCGATCTGTTTGCAGGCGAGAAGCAGGGCTTCAGGATGAGGTTTGCGATTGGTGACGTGGTCGGGGCAGACCAGCGAGGCGCAACGTTCCGCAAGGGCAAGCGCCTGAACCAGTGGCGCAGCAAAGCGTACCGGTTTGTTGGTCACAATGCCCCAGGGGATTCCACGTTGTTCCAGGGACTGAAGAAGTAAATCCATGCCTTCGAAAAGACGGGTTTCAACGGCGACACCCGCCTCGTAAAGATCCAGAAAGGCGGTGTGTTTGGCAAGGTAGTCCGGGTGCTCAGGTTCCAGCCCAAAGCCTACTCTCACCATGGCCCGGGCGCCGTTGGAGACCGATCGGCGTATGTGCTCCGCCGGGAGTGCCGGAAAGCCGTGCTGCTGGCGCAATTGGTTGAGACAGCGGATAAAATCCGGCGCTGTGTCGATCAGTGTGCCGTCCAGATCGAACAGAACGGTGGAGGGCTGTTCAGTCTTCACGAATGTCCCTGGCGTGCATCAGGTAGTTTACATCCACGTCCCGTCCCAGCTTGTAAGAGCGGGTAATGGGGTTGTAAGTCATTCCGGTCAGTTCACGCACATCCAGCCCGGCGTGGCGCAGGTAATCGGACATTTCTGATGGCCGGATGAATTTTTTCCATTCGTGGGTGCCCTTGGGCAGCATGTTCAGAACGTATTCTGCGCCAACAATGGCAAACAGGAAGGATTTTGGATTGCGGTTGATGGTAGACACAAACAGGTGTCCGCCGGGCTTGAGCAGGGCAGAGCAGGCTTTGATAACCGAAGCCGGGTCGGGCACGTGCTCCAGCATTTCAAGGCAGGTAACCGCATCGTACTGGCCGGCATGTTCGGGGTCCCGTGCCAGTTCTTCAGCGGTGATTTGCTTGTAATCCACCTTGATTCCGCTTTCCAGGCCGTGTAACTGCGCAACGGCCAGAGGCGCTTCACCCATATCTATGCCGGTTACATGAGCACCGCGCAGTGCCATGCCTTCCGAGAGCAAGCCACCGCCGCAGCCGATATCCGCAATACGCTTGCCAGCGAGTGATACGCGCTCGTCGATATAGTTCAGCCGCAACGGGTTAATGTCATGCAATGGTTTGAACTCGCTGGTAGGGTCCCACCAGCGGCTGGCAAGGGCTTCAAACTTGGCGATTTCGTTACGGTCAACGTTCTGGTTTGTCATGTTACCTTCTGCCTGATCAATCTATCGAAATTCGGTTAGTCAGCCTGTTGTTCTCGGATTTTCCCGGCCCAGTCTTCTACACGAAGCATAAGATCCGGAACATCTATGCGCGTCAATTTTCCATCCTGTACCTGAGGTACACCGTTAATCCAGCTATGGGTTACTGCACGACCGTGGTTGCTGTAAACCAGATGAGAGGCGGGGTCATAAACCGGCTGAATAAACGGATCGCTGAGATCGATGGCGATAAGGTCGGCCAGCTTGCCCGCCACCAGTGAGCCCAGCTCGTGTTCACGGCCCAGCGCTTTGGCACCGTTGAGTGTCGCCATCTGCAGAGCTTGGTGCGCAGAAAGAGCGGCTGCATCGCTGGCGACCACTTTCGCAACCATGGCAGCGGTGCGGGTTTCGCCGAACAGGTCCAGATCGTTGTTGCTGGCGGCCCCGTCTGTTCCAATTGCCAGGTTTACACCGCTTTCCATAAGCCTGTGGACCGGGCACAGGCCGCTGGCGAGCTTGAGGTTGGATTCAGGGCAGTGGATAACGTGCGCACCTGTGTTTGCGAGCCGGGCAATGTCCGAGTCGCTGGCCTGGGTCATGTGAACGCACTGGGTTCCGGGCCCAAGAACGCCGAGCTCCGCAAGTCGTTCGACGGGGCGTTTGCCCTGTTTTTCCACGGCCTCCGCCACTTCAAATTCGGTTTCATGCAAGTGAATCTGGATGCGTACACCGGTTCTTTCGGAGAGCGCGACGGCTTTGGTCAGGGGTCCATCAGATACGGTATAAGGCGCATGTGGGCCGATCGCGGGCATGATGTAGCTGTCACCTTTCCAGCTATTGATCAGTGCACCGCCTTTGCTGAGATATTCATCAGGTCCCGCGCCCCAAACCGTGGGAAAGTCCAGTAACGGAAAGCACACCTGTGCGCGCATGCCGGTGTCGTGAGCCATTTGGGCGACAATCTCCGGGAAAAAATACATATCTGAAAAAGTGGTCGTGCCGGTTCTCAGCATTTCTGCCATGGCCAGCTGAGTGCCGTCGGCAATAAACTGTTCGCTGACAAAACGACCTTCTGCGGGCCAGATATGATCATTAAGCCAGGTACTCAGCGGAAGGTCATCTGCCATTCCGCGAAACAATGACATGGCCGCATGGCCGTGCATGTTGATCAGCCCGGGCATAACCACGTGGTGGGACAGGTTAATCGTCTCACGGGTACGAAACTCGCGATCTGCCTGCGCCACGGGTAACACAGCTGCAATTTTGGCGTCCTGTATGATTACAGCCTGATGCTCAAGCACGACGCCGTGCGGTTCGATCGGAATCAGCCAACGGGCGTTGATGCGAATATCGGCTGCGGTAATGGTATCTGCCGTCATTAACCCTGCCTTGCAGTGCCGGCGACGAATTTGGTTGAGCACAAAATGTGCACAGGGCCGCCGGATAATGAAATGTAGCCCGGGAGTATAACCGTTATACTGGCCGTTTTCAGCGTTATGAAATCGGAGCTATACAATGACTAATTCCAGGGAATCTACTCCCCTACGTGTCCCTTCTTCTGATGCCTCAGGCACGGTCGCGCTGAAGTGGCATGGCAGTAGCCTGGAATTACTGGACCAGCGCCTTTTGCCGGCTCAGGAGCACTGGATAACCCTGAAAAGCGCTTCCGGCGTTGCACAATGTATCCAGGATATGGTGGTACGCGGTGCGCCGGCTATCGGTATCAGTGCAGCCTACGGTGTGGCATTGGCCGCCGGCCGCGCAGAGGGCGAAGACTGGCAAGCTGAAATCAACCGGGCGATGCGCGAATTATCCTTGTCCCGGCCAACGGCAGTGAACCTTTTCTGGGCCCTGCAGCGAATGGCGCGAGTGTTTGACGGCTGCGGCTCTCTCTCTGAGGCGCAGAAACAGCTGTCCGATGAAGCGGTTGCGATTCATGAGGAAGATATTGCTGCAAACCTGTCAATGGCAGAGCACGCCCTTGAGGCAATGGGGCTGTCTTCAGGCGTCGGCAATCCTGCTCCCATTTCGGTTCTAACCCACTGCAATACAGGTGCGCTTGCAACCGGTGGCTATGGCACCGCGCTGGGTGTTATTCGCCGGCTCCATGAAAATAAGTTGCTCAAACGGGTCTATGCAGACGAGACCCGACCCTGGCTTCAGGGCAGCCGCCTTACGGCATGGGAGCTGATGCGGGATGGTATTCCGGTGACTTTGAATGCCGATGGCGCTGCGGCGGCCATTCTGGCAGCGGGCGAGGTTCGGTGGATCATTGTAGGTGCTGACCGGATTACCGCTAACGGCGATGTGGCTAACAAGATTGGCACCTACAGCCTTGCGGTGCTGGCACGGTTTCATAAGGTCGGGTTTATGGTTGTCGCGCCCTCAAGTACCGTGGACATGGCTCTGGAGTCTGGTTCAGACATACCGATTGAGGAGCGTGATGGCGGCGAAGTTCGTGAGATACGCGGTATCCCTTTGGCTCCGGAAGGTGTGCCGGTATTCAATCCGGTGTTTGATGTGACGCCTGCAAACCTGATTGACGTCATCATCACTGAGAAGGGGGCCGTGCGGAATCCGGATGTCCAAGGGATGCGAGACTTATTTGGATGAGGGCTTCTTCCCGGTGAGAGCCTTGTCTTCAGCCGGCTTGTTCTCCGGGTTCTCTAAGCTGGCGCGGAGCTCCGCAACCTGCTTTTCCTGATCTTCCGCAAAGTGCAGAGACATTTCGAAACTCTGTCGGGTGAATTCCAGCACTTTGTGGAAGCCTTCGTCTGAGAGAGTGCGTGCGGAGTCATGCCGACGGAAAATATTGATAAATTCCCGCTCCCGCTCGAATTGCAGAGGCACTCTGCCTATGCCCCAGTCGTTCAGGATCTGCCAGACCTCCGGATTGTAATTCCGGGTGGTGCGCATGATGAAAGGAATGGGATCGTTCCGTGCAATCAATGCCGCCAGGCGGAGAATCAGCTCGAAGGACAGCGTGGCCGTTCCGTTCTCAATGGCTTCAAGAACGGACTTGTCGCGCAGATCAAGAGCTTCGCTCATCTCCGATAGCGTCAGCCCGGCCACTTCCCGTATATCTTTCAGGGATCGGCCAGCGGCCAACATGGTTCGGAGCTGATCCTGAGAGTTGATGAGCGCGCGACCGACCCGCAAGGATGTATCGGTCGCGCGCGCGCCCAAGCGGAACGCCGATCCGGTCAGGCTGGCCAGCCGGTCAATAAGGCCTTCTGGCGTCTTTTCCGTTGCTGCCGGCTTGCGAAGATCATCAACCTCTTCCAGCGAGCGCATAGCATGGAGTGCATCCAGCAGCATGCCCTGCAGAACGCGGGCCTTGTTCTGACTTTCCTGGTCTTTGTTGACCAGTTTGTCGTTCTTCTCGCTCATTACCGTGCTTCAGCCTGAGCAGCAAACTGTTGTGGAGTGAGAATAGAAGCCATTCGCTTATCCAGTTCGAGCATATCCGCCATGATGTCGCCGCCTTCACGAATCACAAAATCCAGCTCTTCATCGGTAGAACCCAGGTCTGCAGCTTGCAGGTCCTGCCAGTCCTCGAGCTCTTCCAGAGACTCGAACGGCTCTTCGTCACGCAGTTCCCGGCGCGCATTGGCAATGGCCAGCCGGGTGCGACCGATCTGCTCCTGCTGAGAGGTGCGCTCGACCAGATTGAGGCTTACGGTATCTCTTTGACGCTGCTCTTTGAGGAAATTGATCTCCTGCTGAAGAAGGCTGAAGTCCGGGCTGCTGGCAAAGCGATCCTCATGACGTTTACGGAGTTCATCAATAATGCCGCTGAAATCAAAATACCGGGCATGAGGAACGGCGTCGATCTGATCCCAGGGCAGGGCATGATCGAGTGCATCTTCACCAATGCGGGTTTTGTCGATACGTGAAGGGATTTCGATATCCGGAATCACGCCTTTGTGCTGAGTTGACCCCCCGGACACACGGTAGAACTTTGACTGGGTAATCTTGAGCTGGCCGTGGTTGAGCGGGCGAACGGCCTGCACTGTGCCTTTGCCAAATGTTTGCGAGCCAACCACCAGGCCGCGGCCATAATCCTGGATTGCACCCGCAAAAATTTCTGATGCCGAGGCGCTCATGCGGTTGGTAAGCACAACCAAAGGCCCGTCATAGGCAACTGACGCATCGTCGTCATTAAGCACCTGAACTTCGTTGCTGGAGTTGCGAATCTGCACGGTGGGGCCCGTGTCGATAAACAGGCCAACCAGGTCGTTGGCTTCGTGCAGCGCGCCGCCGCCATTGTTGCGCAGATCCATTACCAAACCGTCTACGCCGTCTTGTTGCAGCTCCGCTATCAATTTGCGGACGTCGCGGGTAGTGCTCTTGTAGTTGGGGTCTCCAGCCTGCATGGCGCGAAAATCCGCGTAAAACGTAGGGATGGTAATCACACCAACGGTGTATTCCTGACCATTGCGCTCAAACTCGATGGTATCTTTGCTGGCGCTTTGCTCTTCCAGCTTGACTTCATCGCGGCTGATGGCAATGGATTTCGTTACGGTTTCATCGGTTGAGCTGGCCGGAACTACCTCGAGCGTCACCACGGAGTTACGTGGGCCGCGAATAAGGTCGACTACTTCATCAAGGCGCCAGCCGATCACGTTGACCGGTTTTTCGTTCTCCTGCATAACCGACACGATTCTGTCTGCAGGCTGGAGTTGGCCTTGCTTGGACGCTGGGCCGCCCGGAACCAGTCGGACGACTTTGGTGTACTCGTTATCCGCCTGTAAAACCGCACCGATGCCTTCGAGTGAAAGGCTCATGTTAATATTGAAATTCTCGGAGGTGCGTGGCGAAAAGTAGGAGGTATGTGGGTCCCACATGCCGGTAAAGGCATTCATGTAGGCCTGGAAAGCATCTTCGCTGCGAGCCTGATAGGCACGTTTCAGTTGGCCTTCATAACGACGCTTCAGGCTGTCGGTGATGGCCTCGTCGTCTGTGCCGTTGAGTCGTTGCGCAAGCACCGCATTTTTGATGCGTTTCACCCACAGCTCATCAAGTGCCTTTTCGTCCGGCTCCCATTGCGCTTCTGAGCGATCAAGAAGAATGCTTTCATTGGTGTCGAAATCGAGATTTTCGATGCCGTCATCAAGGGTCTCAAGCGCAAACTGAAGGCGCTCGATAACACGCTGTTGAACCAGGTTGTAGATATCAAATCCGGGCTGTAGCTGGCCGGTTTTAAGGGCAGATCCCAGCCGGCTTCGGACTCGGCCGAGTGTCTGAATATCGCTGCCCGTCAGATAGACCCGCTGGCCATCGAGGTAATTCAGGTAAGCATCAAACACATCGCCGGAGAGCTTGTCGCTGATACCCAGATCACGGAAATGGGTGAACTGCAGTTGCCTGGCAATGAGTATGTTGGCGCGTGCCTGATCAATGGTTGGGGCAACCGGAGTATAGGCTTCTGTGTCGGTCGCTTTCGCCTGAATGCCGAAAGGTGTTGAAAGCAGCAGGGCAACGGTGAGCGCTTTGCACACACCCATCCTGCCGGCTTTTAGCGGCGCGCGACGGACAGATGTTTTTTCCGCGATGGTCATATAGACATACCTGACGATACTGGGTGCCTGCCAGACGGATCTGGAACCGGTTTACCCGTGGGCTGATAGATTTATTGTAGGCAAGGGCTACACCCGTTGCTATAGGCATGACGTATCGGATCGTGACAATATGTCCATAACTTGTCACGTTTTCTCTGGAAATATATTCTATTTCAGTCGGTTGAAAGTTAATTTCGCGTACGGGCAGTGCCGTGAATGGCGATACTTGCTGTTTCTTGAAAGCACTGCGAATTGAGAGAGTTGCAGATAGCGCTGTTGCCAGGTAGCGGTTAAATAGTGCGGCGGAGGGGCCGCCCCTCCGCCTTTCAGCCAATTCAGATAAAGGGTTTGTCCTGTTCAGCATGCTCAAGCAGCAGTGCCGGTGGTGCAAAACGCTCGCCATAGGCGGCCGTCAGCTCTCGGGCCCGCTCTGCAAAGGCCCTCACGCCGTACTGGTTGATAAACTGTATGGCGCCGCCGGTCCAGGGCGCGTATCCGATCCCGAAGATGCTGCCGATGTTGGCATCTTCCACGGTGCGTAACACGCCTTCTTCCAGGCAACGAATGGTCTCAATTGACTGAATGAACAGAATGCGATCTTTCAGTTCCTGCAGTTTCACTTTCCGGGCTTTTTCGCTATCCACATACAGAGTTTCAAGCTCTGGCCACAGGTACTTCTTGCCTTTGGCAGGGTATTCATAGAAACCGGCGCCGGCAGCCTTGCCTTTGCGCCCGTGGTCGTCAACCATCTGATCGATGATCGCCTCTGCCGGGTGTGGTTTCCAGATGCCACCGGCTGCTTCCATATCCCTTTTACTCTGGCTGCGGATGTGCTGCATCAGAGTCATGCTGACTTCATCGGAGATGCTCAGTGGGCCCACAGGCATGCCGGCCAACAAACCGGCATTCTCGATGCTGGACGGGTGAATACCTTCACCCAGCATACTGATTCCCTCGTTAACAAAGGTGCCGAACACGCGGGAAGTGAAAAAGCCACGGCTGTCGTTTACAACCACGGGAATCTTGCCGATCTGCTGAACGTAATCGAATGCTCGCGCCAGAGTCTCGTCTGAGGTTTTCTCGCCCACAATGATTTCCACAAGCATCATTTTGTCTACCGGTGAAAAAAAATGCAGCCCAATGAAGTTTTCCGGCTTGGTGGAAGCTTCTGCCAACTGGGTAATGGGAATGGTGGAGGTGTTTGATGCAAAAATGCCGTTGTTAGCCAGCTTCGGCTCGGCCTCGGCTGTAACCTTGGCTTTCAGATCGCTGTCCTCAAACACGGCTTCGATCATCAGGTCGCAACCTTCCAGATCGGCGTCAGAGTCTGTTGCCTTGATGCGGCTCAGAACTTCTGCTTTCTTCCCTTCGGTCATGCGGCCGCGGCTGACTTGTTTCGCCAGCAGGTTTTCAGAGTAACTTTTGCCTTTTTCCGCATTTTCGAGAGAAACGTCTTTAAGCACCACCTTGATGCCACGGCTGGCGGTGGAGTAGGCGATGCCTGCCCCCATCATTCCGGCACCCAGTACCCCAACCTTTTTGAAGCTCTCTTTCTCCACGCCTTCAGGTCGGCTGCCACCGGCATTAATGTCATTCAGCTGGAACCAGAAGGTGCCAGTCATGTTTTTGGCGACCTGACCAATCACCAGTTCAGCAAAATAGCGGGTTTCAATCAGGCTGCCGTTATCGAAGTCCACCTGGGCGCCTTCCACAGCCGCAGCCATAATGCGCTCAGGCGCCGGATAACAGCCTTTGGTTTTCTGCTTCAACATGGCGGGCGCAATCGCCAGCTTTTGTGCCATGGCAGGGTGGTGGGGCGCGCCACCTGGCAGCTTGAAGCCTTGCTTGTCCCAGGGCTGTTGGCATTTGGGGTTGGCATCGATAAACGCCCGAGCCTTGGCCAGCATGTCTTCCGGGGAGTCCGCCAACTCGTCGATAATGCCGGCTTTCAGGGCAGCAGAAGGGCGTAGTTTTTTGCCTTCCATCAGAAGCGGGAACGCCGCTTCCAGGCCAATCATTCGAGGCAGGCGCTGAGTACCGCCACCGCCGGGAAGCAGGCCAAGCGTTACTTCCGGAAGTCCCAGCTGGATGCTGTTGTTGTCCAGCACTATACGATGGTGGCAGGCGAGGGCGATTTCGAAACCGCCACCCAGCGCAGTACCGTTGATTGCCGCGACCACGGGCTTGCCACAGGTTTCCAGTGCCCGCATCTGGGCCTTCAGGCCGTTGACCATGCCTTCAAAGGTTTCGGCGTCGTCGCGGGTAACTTTGTGAAGTTCTTTCAGGTCGCCACCGGCAAAGAAGGTTTTCTTGGCAGAGGTAATGATGATACCGCGAATGTTTTCGAGGTCGCCCTGAACCTTACTGACGGTTTCGTTGAGGGCTTCCCGGAATGCCGCGTTCATGGTGTTCGCGGACTGACCCGGCATGTCGATGGTGAGGGTCAGAATCTGATCTGAACCCAGTTCATAACGGATGGCACTCATAATCGGTTCTCCTTACAGAAAAAGTGTGGGGTTCAGACCCGCTCAATGATGGTGGCAATGCCCATGCCGCCGCCGACGCAAAGCGTCGCCAGCCCAAAGCGCAGTTCACGGCGCTCCAGTTCATCCAGCAGAGTGCCCAGAATCATTGCGCCTGTAGCGCCAAGGGGGTGGCCCATAGCGATTGCGCCGCCGTTCACATTCACTTTTTCATCCGGAACCGAAAGCTCCTTCTGGAAGCGCATTACCACGGAGGCAAAGGCTTCGTTCACTTCAAAAAGATCAATCTGATCAACAGTCATGCCGGCTTTTTCCAGTGCCTTCAGGGTCGCCGGAGCAGGGCCGGTTAGCATAATGGTCGGGTCGGTGCTGGTGACCGCAGTTGCAACGATGCGGGCACGGGGCTTGAGACCCATAGCCTTACCCTTTGTTTCGCTACCAATGAGAATGCCGGTAGCGCCATCCACCATGCCAGACGAGTTGCCGGCGTGGTGCACGTGAGTGATTTTCTCGACGTAGTGGTATTTTTCACTGGCGACACTGTTAAAGCCCATTTCGCCCATCATCTGGAAGGATGGCTTGAGGCCCGAGAGGGACTCAACCGTGGTATCTCCTCTCACGTGTTCGTCGCGATCCAGGATCACTACGCCGTTCTGATCTGTGACGGGAATGATCGACTTGGAAAAGTAATCCTGCTTCCAGGCATTGGCCGCCTTTTGTTGGGACCTTACCGCGAAACCGTCAACGTCCTCGCGACTGAAGCCTTCCAGGGTTGCAATAAGGTCTGCGCCAATACCCTGAGGCATGAAGCCGGTATGCAGGTTGGTGTGCGGGTCCATCGCCCAGGCGCCACCATCGGACCCCATAGGTATGCGGGACATGGATTCCACGCCGCCGGCAACGACCATATCTTCCCAGCCTGAACGCACTTTCATCGCGGCCATGTTAACCGCTTCCAGGCCCGAGGCGCAGAACCGGTTCAAAGTTACGCCCGCCACCTTTTCGTCCCAATCGGCTGCCAAGGCTGCGGTTTTAGCGATGTCAGCGCCCTGATCACCAACGGCAGTGACACACCCCATCACGATGTCGTCCACCTGCGCGGTATCCAGATTGTTTCTCTGCTGCAGCGCATTGAGCACCGTGGTCAGTAAGGTAATGGGTTTTACACTGTGCAGTGATCCGTCTTTCTTTCCACGCCCTCTGGGAGTGCGGACCGCGTCGAAGATATACGCCTCGGTGGTCATTGCTTTTCCTCTGATGATTATTGCTTTGTGATTTACCTGTAAGAGACATCACCATAGCTCGTTGATAGCACTGAGGGTAATGACGCGGCCTGCCAATCGGATTGGCGGAATTGCTCAGAGACCATGACAGGTGAGGCCGGGGGTTCTATTGTTCAGGTACAGGTGGGGGCTTTCAGAGGTTCCCATGCAGAATCAGGAGGCACAGAGCCATGTCTTTCAGAGATGCCATCGATAATTTTTACGAACGCCTGGTACTGGACGCCACTGATGCAACGAGGGAGCCGGGGGATACTGCGGATTTTCTGACGGACGTGATGTGCGTTGCCCTGAACCGGCTACCACCACGCTATTACAGGCACACCATTGATATGATGTTTTATCTGGCTGACGAAGAGCTCAGGGGTATGAAAGAGAAATCCCTGGCTGCTGTTCAGGGCGCCAGGGAGTTTGTCAGGGAGCATCAGCGGGAGTGATGTTCTCAGTGCTCAGGTTCTGATCAGGTATTGATCAAGGGACGATCAATTAGCGATCAGATTGTTCAGGACGTTGTTCAAACGGCTTGCCAGAGCCGGGTCGGCAGGCTGGGCCGCCGACTGAATGCACCAACTGGCGACCAGGGCTTCGATGTTCTGGAGCGCGCTGTCAGCTTTTTCTGCTGAACCCATGCCTTCCGCCAGGCGCCGAACCTGTATTTCCATCCGCTTGTTCTGGTCTTCTTCGGGTGATGACACGCCGGCCAGGATTTCTGCACGAATAACCAGTTCTTGATCATCCAGCGCCCCTGCGCTTTCTGCAAGCGCGGCCCACTTGCCGGGGAAATCACGATCTGCAGGTGCTTCGCCCGCTGCGCGGGCAAGCACAAACGCTTGCCATTCCGATATGCCCGTTCTGAGTTTTTGGGCGGCCACAGCCTGGCTTATGCGTTGTTTCTCTTGCTGGACCCGCTCTTTAACCCCGGCAGATACTTGCGCAACATCGAGGCCGCGCAGTGCTGCCGCCGCCTGCTCCAGCGACTGAGCGTCCTGATCGGAGCTTACACCGGCTACCTGTTGCAACACCGTTTCCGCGGATGAGTCTGCCTCTTTCGACGCTTGCTGCTGTTCCGAACGCTCGGAGTCGCGGCGTGCAAACACCTCATCGCAGGCTTTGCGGAATGCCTGCCACAGTTTGCGATCTTCCCGGTGGCGGGTAATGCCAACGGCCTTCCAGTCTGATTGCAGTGCTTTGGCTTTGTTCATCGCCTCTTGCAGGGGTTCGTGTTCAGTCAAAGCCTGTGCCTGTTCGACGATTGCCTGTTTCAGGGCCTCGTTTTTCAGGCGCTCCTGATCAATAGGGGCTTCCAGCTTTTTAAGCAAATCGTCAAATTGTTTCTGCACCTGACGGTTGTCCCGGAACTCTATAGGCCAGGCAGATTTCCATTCCTGGCGGGCAGTCTGCAAAATACGGTCGACAGCTTTCCAGTCGACCGTGTTCCAGTCTGCTCCGTTAACAAAATGCTCCAGCTCGGCACAAATGGTTTTGCGCTTTTCCAGGTTCGCCTGCTTCAAGCCAGACTTGGCTTTAAAATAGGTTTTGCAGGGTTCATAGGCTTTGTCGGATGCCTGCTTGAAACGAGACCACAGAGTGCGGTCTGACGATCCACCCAACTCCTGCCATTCCTTCTGAAGTTCTTTTATGTGTTCTGCCTTCGCTTCCGGCTCAATCGGTTGCTCTGCCAGATGTTCCATCTGCTCACATAACGCCACTTGCTTGGGTTCGGTCGCAAATCCCTGCCAGTCCGTCAGTTCTCGGAGCTGACCGGTAAGCAGTTGCATGCGTGCCTGAAAGCCCTTGCCATGGCGATGATCAAGCGCTTTGTAATACTGTTGCGCGGTTTTCATAAGCTGTCTGGATTCTTTCAGCTGTTTGGCTTCAAGAGCGCTTTCCAGCTGATCCAGAGATGTTTTCAGGCTATCGGCTGAAGCCTGGTGCTGCTTCGAGTCATCATTTGCATCAACCGGAGCTTTGGGCTTTCCAGCCAGCTTGTGCACGGGCTCCAGTAGATCCGGAGCCAGAAAGCCTTGAGGCCAGTCGATTTCGTTTAGCAGAGCCCGAGCGCGCTCCTGGTCTTCCGGGCTAGCCTCTTCCTGTTCAACAGTGGCAGAGAGGGCGAGAAGCGAATCTTTTGCCTGGCTTATCTGTCGGATCGCAGAAATATAGTTACGCAGTATCATCATCGACGCTTCGTAGGTTTTCTGCTGTTGCTTTTCAACCTGGGTGTCGCGGGTCGCCTCAATCCATCGGTTTTCCTGGGTTTTTTGAAGCGCGTCCAGTGAGGCGAGGGAGGCGAGCTCTTCGGCAGGTTGATGGCGCAAGTCTTCGAGGGTTCGAGCTATAAGAACCAGAGTCTCATTGCGCTGAAGCTGCTGTTCACGCTGGCGTTGCTCTTCGACCCGGGCAGCCTCCATATCGGTAAGGCGTTCCCGGCAGCGGTGTGCCGACTGCAAGAACTCACTGAGCTGATCCGGCGTTGCGCTGGTCTCTACCCTGGCCCATTGGTTCATGAGCGTTTCCAGGCGGGCTCCATAGAGGTTCGTGTCGTCGCTTTTTGCCTGGTCGTGGGCATTGCGGATCAGCGCAGCTATGGTTGCGGAAACAGCTTCCTGGCGAGTCTGCTCATCCCGAATAACCTGCAGCTTTTGCCGCACAACCTGATAGACACCTTTGTCTCGGCCTTTTGCCTGCTTTTGGACGCGTGTAAGGAGCTCTGCTTCCTGAAGCTGGTTTACCGCCCTGAGCCGGATGTCCGCTGTTAAACCTTCAATCGCGAGACCGGCAGCGACTTCCTGAGTCGGGGTCGCTTGCAGCGCCTGAAGCTGCTCTTCCCTTAGCTCTGCACGCTTATCCTCCACTGGGGGGGCAACCGGCTGCATTTGAGTTTTGGTTTTGCGGTCAGTTGCGGTGGTGGATTTGCGGGATTTAAACAGTTTCTGGAGGAATGCAGCCATGAAGATGTCCTTTGGGATTGAAACCAGTCTGCGGTGTCGGGCAAAGTATTCCGGCACCGGTCGTCGGAGATTCGGAAATCCGCGCCGACGGTTGAAATTGGGGCTAGTCTAGCGTTTTGTGAGCGTTTGCGGGAAGGGCTGAATGGCAAAACAGGAAAATAGTGACGATCAGGAGTACAAGGCGCGCTCGGTGGCGCTGAGGCTGCTTGCCCGCCGCGAACACAGTCGCCAGGAACTGACGCTGAAATTACGACAACGCAAGCTTGATGGCCCGGTTATCTCAAGGGTCCTGGATGATTATGAGCGCGAGGGCTGGCTGGATGATAATCGCTTTGCGGATGTTTATTCACGTCAGCGGATTGATCTCGGCTACGGCCCCCTGAGAGTGCTGGCGGAACTCCAGCAGCGCGGTATTCATCAGTCTCCGGGCTGCCTTGAAGAGCTTGCCGATGCAGACTGGATTCGCAATGCGATTTTGTTGAGGGAGAAGCGTTTCGGCTTGTCGGACCTGAGAGACGATTGGGATGAGACGGTGCGTCAAGCCCGCTTCCTTACTCGTCGTGGATTCTCTGCAAGCCAGGTGGAACGGGCGCTAGAGGTCAGTGAGCCAGACGATTCTCGCATGTAAGCGTCAAAGTGTTGGCGGTATCATTCCCAGCTCAGGGGGCAGGCCGGCTCGCATGTCAGCCCCGTCTTCTGACAACTGGCCAGTAGAGCTGCCTTCAGAGCCCTGCTCCAAGTCGACAAATGACGAGTCTGTAGTAGCGATTTCTTCAGTCGGCTTCATCATCCGGGCGAGCACATCATAGTAACGGCGGATATTCTGCACATAGAGGACAGGCTCGTGGCCACGGGCATAACCGAAGCGGGTCTTCTTGTACCATTCCTTCTGCGCCAGCAAAGGCAAAAATTCCTTAACATCCATCCAGCGGTCAGGGTTTTTGCCAGCACCTTCAGTTAACCTGCGGGCATCTTCCAGGTGCCCGTAGCCTACGTTGTAAGAGGCCAAAGCAAACCAGGTTCGATCCGGCTCAGCGATGCGTTCGGGAATTCTTTCGTGGACCATGCGGAAATACTTGGCCCCGCCCTGAATGCTTTCTTCAGCGTCCAGTCTGTTATTGATACCGATGTAGTTCGCGGTGTTGCGCGTCAGCATCATCAGTCCCCGGACACCGGTTGGCGAGACCGCATTGGGGCGCCAGTGTGACTCCTGGTAGCCAATGGCGGCGAGCAGACGCCAGTCCATACTGAATATCGACGCATTGTCCCTGAACAGGGTTTCGTAGTTGGGCAAACGGTTTTCCACGTGGTGCATGAACGTACGGGCGCCCACATAGTTCAGGTGGTCCAGGTGGCCGTAAAAGCGTTCAGCGAGCTGCGCGATGGTGCCGTCAGCCTGCAATTTCTCGATAAATGCTTTTGCTGCGGTAATCAGTGAGTCGTCCTGATTTGCCGGGAACAGCCATGCCAGCTCCTTGGCATCGCCAAGGGCAAAGCCTTGTTTTACCTGAGGGAAAAATACGTGGTTAAGCTCAAGTTCATTGGAGGAGACGATCGCGTAAGAAAGCTCGCCGGTCTCGACGCGAGCAAGAACACCGGCGGCATCCAGGCCGGGATGAACCTGCCAATGGATATCAGGAGCTGTGTCTGTAAGGGCCTGTAGCTGATACTCATGATTGCTGTCAGAGACCAGATGCAGGGTCTGGCCGGCAAGATCCCCAAGAGTCTCTGGGCGTTCCACGTCGCGATTGTAGACAACGATGGACTGGGCTTTGATGCCGGTCGGAAGCGTTTTGTACTGGTTTTCGAACAAGGGTTGCGCAGAGAGGCCAGCCAGGCCGATATGGGCAAAGTCTTTGGATAGTACGGAAAGCACTTCCGTGTTGTCCTCGGCAACCCGGAGCCGGAGTTTAACGCCAAGTTCTTCAGCAAAGAGCTTGGCCAGCTCGTAGTCATAACCGGTTGGCCCGTTGCGCCCTTCGTAATATATGGATGGTGCAACCCGGGTAATAACGTGCAACACACCCTCGTTCCGGATTTCCTGCAGCGTGCTTGGCTGACTGCACCCGGAGAGGGTCAGCAGGGCGAAGGTGCAAGCGATGAGATATTTATAGGCCGTCGCTGCATAGCGTGCAGTCAGGATTCTGGGCAAGTCCCTGTTCTCCGTTACCGCTGGATCATCGGGATGCACGCAAACTTGCTGGCGGCATCCGGTGTCTTTTCGGGCGTGGTCTCCATGTCCACATCCTAATAATCCCTGCTGCTGGAAGAGGGGTCAATAAAGTTGATCAAGAACTATGCAAAACAATGTTAATTGTACGTCAAGGGAATAACGTTTCCACGCTGTATCCCGGCACTGCTTTCAAGTATCATGTGCGCCTTCTCAGAATGCACCCGGACTTCCCCGTTTCGCGCGATACAGGTTGATATCATGCTTGAACTTCGCGGCGCACCCGCGCTTTCACCCTTCCGCTCTCATAAATTGTTTGCCAAAATTCAGGCCATTGTGCCGGAGATTGAGCATGTTTATGCCGAATTCATGCACTTTGTGGATCTGGAGGGCGCACTCTCTGATTCCGAGCAGGCCATTCTTGATCAGCTCCTGACCTACGGGCCCAGCGTACCGGGTGAAGAGCCGGATGGCGTGCTGTTTCTCGTTGTGCCACGCCCAGGAACCCTGTCTCCCTGGTCCAGCAAGGCAACCGATATTGCACGTAACTGCGGTTTGCGCCAGATTCAGCGCATCGAGCGCGGCACGGCTTTTTATATCAAGGCGAGCAAGAAGCTTGGTCTGGATCAGCGCGAAAAGGTTGCCGCGCTGTTGCATGACCGAATGACTCAGAAAGTCTTCCACGAAATGGGCGGTGCGCAATTGCTGTTCAGTCATGACGAGCCGCGCCCTCTTGATCGAGTTTCGGTTCTGGTTGGTGGCCGAAAGGCGTTGGTAGATGCAAACAATCGCTTGGGTCTTGCGCTGGCAGATGACGAGATTGATTACCTGGTGAAATCGTTTATCGGCCTTGAGCGCGATCCGACCGACGTTGAGTTGATGATGTTTGCTCAGGCAAACTCCGAGCACTGCCGCCACAAGATATTCAACGCATCCTGGGACATTGATGGTGAGGGGCAGGAGAAGTCGCTGTTCGCCATGATCCGGAACACTTTCGAGATGAACAGCGAAGGTGTGTTGTCTGCCTACAAGGATAACGCCTCGGTTATTCGCGGTAGCCGCGGCGGGCGTTTTTTTCCGGATTCTGTAACCGGCGTTTACGGTTATAATCAGGAAGACATCCACATTCTTATGAAGGTGGAGACTCACAACCACCCGACCGCGATTGCGCCCGCCGCAGGCGCCGCAACGGGGTCTGGCGGTGAAATTCGTGATGAAGGCGCAACCGGCCGTGGCTCCAAGCCGAAGGCGGGTCTTTCAGGCTTTACGGTCTCCAACCTCAACCTGCCAGACGACCCCCAGCCCTGGGAAATCAATTACGGTAAGCCCGACCGGATCGCTTCCGCTCTGGACATCATGATTGAGGGGCCGATTGGCGGCGCAGCATTCAATAATGAGTTTGGCCGCCCGAATATAGCGGGCTACTTCCGGACATTTGAAGAGCAGGTTGCCGGCCCGGCAGGTAACGAAGTGCGGGGCTATCACAAGCCCATCATGATCGCCGGCGGTCTTGGTAATATCCGCGCAGAACATGTGGAAAAAGGCGATATACCGGTAGGGGCCAAACTTATCGTACTGGGCGGGCCCTCCATGCTAATCGGCCTTGGAGGCAGCGCCGCATCTTCCATGGATTCTGGCGCCAGTAATGAGAATCTTGATTTCGCCTCCGTGCAGCGTGATAACCCTGAGATGGAGCGCCGCTGTCAGGAAGTGATCGACAGCTGCTGGCAGATGGGCGAGAAGAATCCCATGTGCTTCATCCACGACGTTGGCGCTGGCGGCCTTTCCAACGCCATGCCGGAACTGGTTAAGGATGGTGGCCGTGGCGGAAAGTTCGAGTTGCGGGATGTTCCCAGCGACGAACCAGGCATGTCGCCACTTGAAATCTGGTGCAATGAGTCCCAGGAGCGCTACGTTATGGCGGTCGCTCCTGAAAACCTGGAGCTTTTTGATGCGCTGTGTCGCCGGGAACGCTGCCCTTATGCAGTGATTGGTGAGGCAACCGAAGCCCATCATCTCGAGCTGAGCGATTCCTATTTTAACGACAAACCCGTCGATCTGCCGATGGATGTGCTCTTTGGCAAACCGCCTCGCATGCATCGGAGTGTTAACCGGACATCGTTTACCAAGCCGGTATTTGATTCTACGAAAGTTGACCTGAATGACGCGATTCGCAGAGTGTTGCGGCTTCCTTCAGTAGGTTCGAAGAGTTTCCTGATAACCATCGGTGATCGTACGATTACCGGGCTTGTCGCCCGTGACCAGATGGTTGGCCCCTGGCAGGTGCCGGTCAGCGATGTTGCGGTTACTGCAAGTTCCTTTGATGTGCTGGCCGGGGAAGCCATGGCTATGGGTGAGCGCACGCCGATTGCGACCATTGATGCGCCCGCATCTGGCCGAATGGCTGTGGGTGAGGCCATTACCAACATGGCTGCTGCTGCTATTGGCAAGCTCTCTGATATTCGCCTGTCGGCAAACTGGATGTCGGCAGCCGGCCACCCGGGTGAGGACGAAAACCTCTACGAAACAGTGCGTGCCGTTGGGATGGAGCTGTGCCCGGAACTCGGAATTACCATACCCGTGGGCAAGGACTCCATGTCCATGAAGACCATGTGGGAGGAGGATAACGGCGAGCAGAAGAGCGTTACGGCGCCGCTGTCGTTGATTGTCAGCGGCTTTGCGCCGGTTATCGACGTTTCCCGCACCTTGACTCCACAGTTGATAAAGGATGCGGGCGAAACCGACCTGATTCTGGTTGACCTGGCCGCAGGGCAGAATCGCCTGGGCGGGTCAGCTCTGGCTCAGGTGTATAGTCAGGTTGGCGCTGTGGCTCCGGATCTTGACGATCCTGAGGACATCAAAGCGTTTTTCGCTGTCATTCAGGGGCTGAACACCGACGACAAGATCCTCGCCTATCATGACCGTTCGGATGGCGGCTTGTATGTGACTCTCGCAGAGATGTGTTTTGCCGGTCGCACCGGTGCGGACATCAAGCTGGATGGTCTGGCGGACGAATCCAGTCAGTTTGCCCGGGAGCTGTTCAATGAGGAGCTGGGTGCGGTTATCCAGGTACGCAGAGAAGATACCAATTTTGTGCTTCAGCAGTTTTCAGCGGCCGGGCTGGGCGACACTATCAGCGTCATCGGCACCCTGAACGATAACGATCACCTGCGCCTGACCTTTGAGGGTGAAACGGTTGTGGATGACGCTCGAACTGAACTGCAGCGCCTGTGGTCCGAGACCAGCTATCGTATCCAGTCTCTGAGGGATAATGCTGACTGTGCCCTCGAGGAGTTTGACAATCTGCTGGACGCGGACGATCCGGGGCTGCATGTAAAGCTGTCTTACGATGTAAATGGAGACATTGCAGCATCGTATATTAATAAGGGTGCGCGCCCGAAAGTTGCGGTTCTCCGTGAGCAGGGTGTCAACGGGCAGGTTGAAATGGCCGCCGCATTTGACCGGGCTGGCTTTGAATCTTTCGACGTGCACATGAGCGACCTGCTTTCCGGGCGGGTGAACCTTGAGGCGTTCAATAGTCTTGTGGCTTGTGGCGGCTTCTCATATGGAGACGTGTTGGGTGCCGGTGAAGGCTGGGCCAAGTCCATACTCTTCAACGACCGTGTTCGTGACCAGTTTGCAGCGTTTTTTAACCGTCAGGACACTCTTGCACTTGGTGTGTGCAATGGTTGCCAGATGTTTTCAAGTTTGCACGAGTTGATTCCGGGTAGTGAAGGGTGGCCGCGCTTTGTCCGCAACCAGTCCGAGCAATTTGAAGCGAGGCTGGCTATGGTTGAAGTGATGCCGTCGCCGTCTGCTTTCCTGGAAGGCATGGCCGGGTCGCGTATGCCTATAGCCGTTGCTCATGGCGAAGGCAGGGTGGAGTTTTCAGGGAGCGCGTCTGCTGCGGATCTGGGAGAAAGCGAGCGAATAGCACTTCGCTTCGTGGATAACAGAGGTCAGGCAACGGTTCGTTACCCCTATAACCCTAACGGCTCTGAGAATGGCATTGCAGGTGCCACCACCCGCGATGGTCGCATCACCATTATGATGCCGCATCCAGAGCGGGTATTCCGCTCTGTTCAGCACTCGTGGCGTCCGAAGGATTGGCAGGAAGATGGTTCCTGGATGCGCATGTTCAGAAATGCGAGACGCTGGTTCGGTTAACCGAATTCTGGTTGAAAACCGGCTTTGGAGGGCCCCGACAGGGTGCCATTCAAGAGTCGGTTTTTTTGTGGGTGCGGCCCGGAGTTTTTTATGTTTTTCAAGTGAAAAACATTGTTATATTTCAGAAATAGCCCTTGACTCAATATCTTTATGCACATTTCTGGCGGTTCCCTGTGCGTTCTCTGAACAATGCAGGTGATACAGGTTCATTTTTTGATCATTGGGTTTAAGGTATTGAAAATTAAGAATAAAATATATCGGGTGAATTTGTCGCCAATTTAACGTGAGGGCAGTAAATACGGGGTTTGGAGAGGGGTTCCCTAAAACTTTCCCCAGACTTATCCACAGAATCTGTGGGTAAGTACCTAAGCTACTAATCTGTACAAAAAATATCCGGTTCGGAGAGGATCTGCATGTACAAAATATGCTATTTCGTGCCAGAAACGCACCTGGAGAAAACCAAACAAGCACTCTTCGATATTGGTGCCGGGTGCATTGGTGATTATGATTCTTGTGCGTGGCAATGTCGTGGGCAGGGACAGTTCAGGCCGCGGGAGGGGAGTAGCCCTTTTCTGGGAGAAAAAGGTAGGCTGGAAATTGTGAGTGAGTTCAAGGTTGAGCTCGTTTGTAAGGATGATCTGATCAGGCAGGCGGTTAAAGCACTCAAGCAGGCCCATCCTTATGAAGAGCCTGCCTACGAGATTTATCGAATGGAGATGTTATAGATCGTCCTTGGCTCGGGTGGCGGCCATAGGGTGCCGGATGTCACTTACATGAACGCCGAAGGACTCTTTTTTCAGATCCTCGAGAAAAAACTCCAGAGTTTTGCGCACGGTGGGGAAAGAGATGTCATCCCACGGGATGTCATCCAGCGCAAACAGGCGGCTTTCAAGAGACTCTTCGCCCGCACCAAACGTTCCGTCTTTAAGCGTCGCCCGATAGAACATGTGTACCTGGTTTATGTGGGGGACGTCGATAATGGAATAGAGCCCTTCAATATTTACTTCGGCCAAGGCCTCCTCCAGAGTTTCTCGCTCAGCAGCCTCGACAGTGGTTTCGGCGTTCTCCATATATCCGGCGGGAAGAGTCCAGTACCCGTATCGCGGCTCAATTGCTCGGCGGCAAAGCAGAATCTGCCCTTCCCATACAGGGACTGTGCCCGCAACGATGCGCGGGTTCTGATAGTGTATTGTGCCGCAATCTACGCACACATAGCGGTGGCGATTGTCGCCCTCGGGGATACGCTGTTTAACCTGATGGCCGCATGTGCTGCAGTACTTCATGTTTTTCCCCGTATACTTGAATTGGTCGTACGTTCAGTTTAATGATCCTTGCTGTCGCTGTCTCATTCAACACCGGATTTACTCAGGAGTTCCGATTTGCGTGATTTACTTGTTCATCGTTTAACTGACTATGCGCCCCGGAAGCTCGATCTGGATTATCCCGAGGCTGGTATCCTTGTGCCGGTTACGGATGATCCTGGTAATCCCGAGATGATATTTACGTTGCGCTCGGCAAATCTGAGCACCCATCGCGGGCAGGTTGCCTACCCGGGCGGGAAGCGCGACCCTGGGGATGTATCGCTGGTTGCGACTGCCTTACGGGAGACGCATGAAGAAATCGGCCTGCCGCCTGATCAGGTAGAGATCATCGCGCCGCTTGGCCAGGTGATGTCACGTTACGGGATCCTCGTATCTCCCTATGTTGGCGTTGTGCCCGAGGGGCATCCGTTGGATCCGAACCCGAACGAGATCGAAAGTGTATTTCGTGTGCCGCTGTCCTTCTTTCTGGAAGACCGGCGCGAGCGCACAGATGCGTTGCACTTTCAGAACCATACCTTTTACGTGCCTTGCTATCGCTGGGAACGCTATCAGATCTGGGGGCTGTCTGCGGTGGTTCTGGTCGATTTTTTGAATGCTGTGTACGATACCGGCATCGATTTGCTGGAATCCCCCAAGTGAGTCTCACCTGACTCCTCTGATTTTTATCCCTTTCTGATTTTTCCTGCTGTCGGGCACGCTCATCCTGGCCGGCACTGCATCCTTACTTAACATCATTTCCTCGTCCCCTAGTGCTTTTATACAGGTCGGGACCGCATAGTCATGTGCTCAAAAAATAACCGGTAATTAGACTTAGGTCTAATATGGTTAAAGGGTAAACAGGTATTACATGGTGAATACTGTATGCAAACGGTAGTCAGGGAGATGTGTCGTGGAGTTTGAGCAATGAAAAAAATCCAAACCGAGAAGAATCTGCCGGAGCTGATATACGACTCTGTGGTCAATGCCATCGTGGAAGGGTTGCTCAAACCGGGTGAACGAGTGACCCAGGAAAGCCTGGCCGAGCGACTGGATGTCTCACGGTTGCCGGTAAGCCAGGCCATGCAGCGCCTTCGGGATGATGGATTTCTTTCCAGTGTGGGGCGTCGGGGCCTGATGGTGTCAGTGCTTGATGAGAATTTTGTGGCGCAGCTGTACGAATTCCGGTGCGGGATTGATTTGATCAGTGCCGGGCTCGCGGCCCAGCGGGTAGATGCAGCGTCGCGGAAGCGTGGAGAGGACATTATTGATGAAGGATACGCAGCCGGGAAGGCTCATGACCTTCCTGCACTTATTGATGCGGATATGCGCTTCCACGGCTTTATTTACGAACTGGCAGGAAACACCTTCATTCTGGATTCAATGGAAGCTCACTGGAACCACGTAAGGCGGGTTATGGGTGACATCCTCATCGTTGAAAAAAACCAGAAACAGATATGGGAAGAGCACGCGGCAATACTTGATGCGGTATTGACCCGCGATGTGCGGACTGCTGAAACGCTTGCAAGGCAGCATGTGGAGACGGCATCAAGATGGCTTCAGCAAGAAATTCAAGGCTGCCGTGAACCCCTGAAAAAAAATGGTAACGCGATTCTTTAATCCAAGGAAAATACGATGCAAAACAAAGACAAAAACGCAAATGTGATTCGAGTAATGTTGGCCAAAATCGGTCTGGATGGCCATGATCGAGGCATAAAAGTTGTCGCGCGTGCGCTCAGGGATGCCGGTATGGATGTGGTCTATACCGGTTTGCATCGCACGCCGGAGGAAGTCGTGGACGCCGCTATCCAGGAAGATGTGGATATCCTTGGTATCAGCCTGCTCTCGGGCGCACACATGCACATTTTTCCCAAGGTACTGGAGCTCCTGAAAGCCAGAGAAGCGGACGACATGATTATTGCGGGTGGCGGTGTCATCCCGGACGACGATGTCGAAGAGCTTTACCAGATGGGCGTTCACAAGATTCTTCTCCAGGACACGCCTCCTCAGGAAATCATTGATTCGTTCCGGCAATTAGTCGCAGACCGTGGTGCCCGATAAATACAGTACGTTGGCGGCCGGGCGCTTATGACAGGTTTCCTCAGATGACAACCAATAACAATATCAGGAGTCTCCGATGGAAGATTGGAATTTCCCTCCAAGTTACAATAACGACTACTTTCCTGACTCGAACAGCGCTTACTGGTTTCGGGATCGCGAAACGATGGATCCTGACAAGCGCGACGAACTGATTGTTGCGCGTATTCGGGACGTAATGACGTATGCCTACGATCACTCTCCGTTTTACCAGCGTAAATGGGACGCAGCCGGTATAAAGGCAAACGACGTCCGCACCCTTGCCGACTTCGAACAGGTTCCTGTCGTTACCAAACAAGAACTGCGTGACTCCCAGGCGAAGCATCCACCATTCGGGGACTATCTCTGTTGCCCTGATAGCGACATCCATCATATCCACGGTACCTCTGGCACAACCGGTCGACCGACCGCCTTTGGCATCTCCCGGCGTGACTGGGAAACCATTGCGAACAATCATGCCCGGATTATGTGGGGTATGGGCCTGCGTCCAGGGGATACCGTGTTTGTAGCTGCCATCCTGAGTCTGTACATGGGATCCTGGGGTGCTTTGATCGGCGCTGAGCGGTTGGGCTGCAAAGCCTTCCCATTTGGCGCCGGTGCCCCGGGGATGACGGCGCGCGCGGTCACCTGGCTGGCAATGATGAAGCCCGCTGGCCTCTACTCCACACCTTCCTATGCGCTGCGGCTGGCAGAAGTAGCCCGTGAGGAAGGGATTGATCCCAGGGTTTTCTGTATCAAGGTGCTTTTCTTCTCCGGTGAGCCTGGCGGCTCTATTCCATCCATCCGGGACAAGATTCAGGATATCTACGGTGCGAAGGTGGTTGATTGCGGAACCATGGCTGAACTTACGCCATGGATGCACGCCGCCGGCAGTGCCGACACCGAAGGCATGCTTCTGTGGCAGGACATTGTCTACACCGAAGTGGCGGACCAGAATACCCATCGTCGTGTCCCCTTTGGTGAGCAAGGCACACCGATCTATACCCACCTCGAACGTACCTCTCAGCCGATGATTCGCATGGTTTCCGGCGACCTGACCTATTGGGTGATGGAAGACAACCCGTGTGGCCGAACCTATCCGAGGTTACCAAAAGGTATCTATGGCCGGATCGACGACATGTTCCAGATCCGTGGTGAAAACGTGTATCCCAGTGCCATCGCAGAAATTCTGGAAGGTCTTGCCGGTTATGGCGGCGAGCACCGGATCATCGTTTCGCGCGGTGGTTCAATGGACGAATTGGCTGTGCAGGCAGAGTTTGACCAGGAAACCGCGAATAGGGGTCCGGATGCAGTAAGGGCGTTGTCAGAACGAGTAGAGGCTGAGTTCAGTCGCGTGTTGGGCGTCCGGGCAAGGGTTGTGATGGTCGAGCCGGACACCTTTCCGCGTACCGACTTTAAAGCTCAGCGGGTGGTTGACGACCGGGATCTTTACCAGAGCCTTAACCAGAAGCGAGGAGGTTAAATGATTAATCGCATATCCTCGATGAAGCTGGCCGAACGGGTGCGAGAAGGGCATGTCCGTGCCATCGCCAGGCTTATTACGCGGGTTGAAAGTGGCGATCCTGAAGTACGCCAGGCCATGGCTGAACTCTACAAAAGTACCGGGCGCGCCCATGTTGTGGGCATTACCGGTGTTCCGGGGGCAGGGAAGTCGACCCTCGTTACACAGTTGGTGCTCGAATACCGGGCCAGTGGCCGCACTGTCGGTGTCGTTGCCATTGACCCCTCAAGTCCTTTTTCCGGTGGTGCGATCCTTGGGGATCGCATTCGCATGGGAGAGCTGGTTTCCGATCCGGGTGTTTTCATCCGCAGTATGGCGACCCGGGGAACTCTGGGAGGCCTGGCCAGACCGGCCCTGGATGCAGTTGACCTCCTGGATGCAGGCGGGTTCGACGTTGTACTGATCGAGACAGTCGGAGTGGGTCAGGACGAAGTTGATATTGTGCGTGCGGCTCACACCACCGTTGTAGTCAATGCACCGGGCTTGGGCGACGACATTCAGGCCATTAAGGCTGGGGTGCTGGAGATTGCCGATATCCATGTGGTGAGCAAAGCCGACCGGCCGGATTCCAATAAAACCATCCAGGAGCTTAAGGCCATGTTGATGATGAGTCTTGAGCCCGGCGAGAGAGTCTGGCGAGTGCCGGTGGTGCCTACCAGTTCTGAAAAACACACCGGTTTCGGCGAGTTGATGGCCGCGATCGATCTCCACGCCGAACGCCTTGAACGAAGTGGCGAAATCACCGAAAGGCGTCGCCAGATTGCGTTAACCCGAGTGGTGAAAGTTGCCGAGGAAATCGTCCGGGATAATTTTGCACGTGATAGCAGGTCGCAAACCGAAGAGCTGCTCAAAAAGGTTACTCAACGCCAACTGGATCCCCATGGAGCCGCAGTGACCCTGTTAAAAGCCATGAAGGAGACGATTCATGAATCACACTGACCAGTATGCCCCCGCTGCACTCAAGCACATTGAAAAAGAGTTCGACGAGTGGGAAAAGAATGAAGTGTCGTCTTTCATCAAGCGCGCTCCAGAGAGCAAATCAGAGTACACCACCGCTTCCGGGATGCCGACGAAACGCACTTACACACCCCTGGATGTTAAAGAGACGTCTTTCGAGGATATTGGCTTCCCCGGGCAGTACCCGTTCACCCGTGGGCCATACCCCACCATGTACCGGGGCAAGAACTGGACCATGCGCCAGATAGCCGGTTTTGGTACGGCGACGGAAACCAACGGGCGGTTCAAGTATCTCATAGCCCAGGGCCAAACCGGGCTTTCGATTGACTTCGATATGCCTACCCTTATGGGGTATGACTCCAGCCACTCCATGAGTCAGGGCGAAGTGGGCCGTGAAGGTGTTGCCATCGACACTCTGGCTGATATGGAGGAGTTGTTCGACGGAATCGATCTGACGAAAATTTCAGTATCCATGACGATCAATCCGTCAGCATGGATACTCTACGCGATGTACATCGCCCTGGCGCAGAAGCGCGGTTACGACCTGAATGACCTTTCTGGCACTATCCAGAACGACATTCTCAAGGAGTACATTGCCCAGAAGGAGTGGATATATCCGGTGCGACCGTCTGTTCGCCTGGTCCGCGACTGTATCCAGTACGGATCCGAGAACATGAAGCGGTATAACGCCATCAATATTTCCGGATACCATATATCGGAAGCTGGCTCGACAGCTGTCCAGGAAGTGGCCTACACCATGGCCACTACCATGGTGTACGTCCAGACTGCTATCGACGCAGGGGTGGATGTTAATGAGTTTGGGCCCCGCCTCTCGTTCTTCTTCGTGAGCCAGGCAGACTTCTTTGAAGAAATTGCCAAGTTCCGTGCGGCCAGGCGGATATACGCCAAAATTATGCGCGAAAAGTTTGGAGCCACGAACCCCGAGGCCAGTCGGCTTCGCTTCCACGCACAAACTGCGGCAGCGACCCTGACCAAGCCACAATATACGATCAACCCGATTCGCACCGCGCTCCAAGCGCTTTCTGCCGTATTGGGCGGAGCGCAGTCGCTACATACCAACGGCATGGACGAGGCTTTTGCCATTCCTACTGAGGAGGCGATGCGGATTGCCCTGCGCACGCAGCAAATCATCGCCTACGAGACCAATGTTACTCAGGTGGTGGATCCACTGGGCGGTTCCTATTTTGTCGAAAGCCTCACCGACGAGATTGAGAAGGAAGTGTGGAAAATTCTTGATGAGGTCGAACAACTTGGTGGCACTCTGCAGTGTATCGACGACGGCTATTTCCAGAGAGGCATATCCGATTCCGCTTATGATTTCGCGTTACGCAAGGCCAGCGGAGAAAGACCGGTTTTAGGCGTGAATATGTTCGTTCAGAAGGAGGAGGACGTTAAAATTGAAATCCATCCCCACGATCCTGAAACAGAGCGCCGGCAGATTGATCGCCTGAACAAGGTCAGGAATAATCGCGATGAGGAAAAGGTTCAGGCCATGCTCAAGCAGTTGAAAGAACAGGCCGAAGACGAATCAGTAAACCTCATGCCGATCACCATTGAGTTGGTGAAGGAAGGGGCGTCGATGGGTGATATTGTTGAAACCCTCAAAGGTATTTGGGGAACCTATCGCGAAAAGCCTGTTATTTAATAGGTACTTACGGAGTGAAGCGGGTAACGGGGCAGTTGCTGACCTAACCTGGATTAGAAGGAGAGCCCAGGAAAGGTTAAAGTAATGACTTTTCTGGGCACATGGTGGTAACCGCAGATGCAGTCAGTTGAGGTAGCGGGATGAATGTCGCTGATAAGGTGCGCTCGCCCTGTGTGAGCATTTGTGCTTTAGATGAAAATGACCTGTGTATTGGTTGTCAACGCAGCGGAGATGAAATCACGCGGTGGTCTCAGATGAGCAACGAGGAGCGCCGTGAAGTGCTGCGAAAAGTTGCAGAGCGGGAGAGCAAGGTTGCGAACTGATGTCTCTCGCTGCAACTCAGGGACTCACAAATTTTACACAGGGCTTGCAAAATCATGACTGACACAGTTCGGATAGGTACTCCGCTGAAAGAAAACGCCTTCAGGGTTCTTTTTTGCGGTGCGGGGGAGTTAGCCAAAGAAGTCGTTATCGAGCTTCAACGTTTCGGCGTGGAGATTATCGCGGTTGACCGTTATGCCAATGCACCGGCCATGCAGGTTGCTCATAGAAGTCACGTTGTCGATATGCTGGATGGACAGGCCCTTCGCCGCATTATCGAATTGGAAAAACCTGACCTGATTGTGCCTGAGATAGAAGCCATTGATACTCCCGAGCTCGTGAACCTGGAACAAGAAGGCTATCAGGTTATTCCCACTGCCCGGGCTGCCAACCTGACAATGAATCGAGAGGGTATTCGTCGCCTCGCAGCTGAAGAGCTTGGTCTTGTCACCTCGCCGTACCGGTTTGTAACATCGAGAGAGGAATACCTTGCTGCGGTGGACGCAGTTGGTCTGCCATTGGTGGTAAAACCGGTCATGAGTTCATCGGGAAAGGGGCAGAGCACTGTAAAGACTCCAGCCGATATTGAAGCGGCCTGGGAGTACGCGCAGACGGGTGGGCGTGCTGGTAAGGGTAGGGTGATTGTAGAGGGCTTTGTAGACTTTGATTACGAAATAACCCTGCTTACTGTAAGGCACCGGGGCGGCATCACCTTCTGCGCGCCGATTGGTCACCGCCAGGAAGACGGGGATTACCGTGAATCCTGGCAGCCGCAGCCAATGAGTGATAAAGCTCTGGCTCGCTCGAAAGAGGTTGCAGAGGCTGTTGTTGAAAACCTTAGTGGTTACGGCGTATATGGTGTTGAGTTGTTTGTTCGGGGTGACCAGGTGTGGTTCTCCGAGGTGTCGCCCCGTCCTCACGATACGGGTCTTGTAACCCTGGTTTCGCAAGACTTATCGGAGTTTGCTCTGCATGCCCGAGCAATACTTGGGTTGCCAATACCGGCTATACGTCCGCAGGGGCCCTCGGCGTCTGCGGTGATACTCCCCCAGGGATCTTCGGAGGCCGTTGCCTACTCGGGCCTGGAGATTGCTCTGTCAGAGCCTGACACCCAGGTCCGATTGTTCGGGAAGCCGGAGTTGAATGGGCGTCGCAGAATGGGCGTTGCACTTGCCAATGCACCATCAGTTGCACAGGCCAGGGAAAAAGCCACCAAGGCGGCTGCGGCGATCAAAATCGATCTATAACGTTAAATTGTCGGAATTCCGGAAAAATCACCAACGAAGCGTTGACAGTCTGAACAGGCTCTGTAGAATACGCATCTCCTTCGAGGGACACACCGCTGAGGCGGGGTGATCTGGGAAGGGCAACTGTTTGAAAGTATTGAAGAAAACGAGTTTGAAGTTTCTTTAATTAAACGGTTGACAAGGCGGCGAGACGATGTAGAATACGCCACCTTGATT
>NZ_JBLWYX010000019.1:0-54392 GCF_048266785.1 Marinobacter sp. | reverse complement strand
TGCGCACCGTCTGCGGGAGGCTCAAGTCCGACTATCGCTACTCAGTCGGGATCGTCTACAACAACTTCCCATGGCCCGCTGATCTTGCGCCGGCTCAGACCAATAACATTGAGAGCGCAGCTGATGCCGTGCTGGAGGCTCGTGCAAAGTTTGACGGTTCATGCCTGGCCGACCTGTACGACCCTCTGACCATGCCACCAGAGCTTATGAAAGCACACCGGGAGCTTGATCGAGCAGTAGACTCAGCCTACGCCGCCTCTGGCGGCAAGCGAGTTTGGAGATCAGATGCTGAGAGGGTTGCTTTCTTGTTCGACCGTTACCTCCAAATTAGTACAATGCGACATGGCTAATAAACTAAAGAAAAGGCCGGGGAATCACGCGGAGAATCGCGTTCATTGGACGCCTTATAAGATTGCGCTGCTAGGAAAGGCCAAAGATGCGGAAGTCGCACAATCCATTGGAGCTTCAAAAAGCACTGTTACGAAGAAGCGAATTTCGCTCGGCATTCCGCCATACAACGTGCCCAAATCATTATGGGGGGTATCAATATACGAGGGTGTTAGCAGCTTTTCGTTCCAAAACGAGACTGACCAGCAGATTGCGGATCGGTTGGGTGTTTCTAAAAACGCCGTGAAAAAGAAAAGGAAACGCTTGGGTATTCGGAAGGATGCTGCCATCAAACCACCATCCCTTCACCACCTGTTCACCCCAGACGTGATAAGTAATCTTGGGGTTATGAGTGATTCGGCAATAGCCAGGCTTATCGGGTGCGACAGTGAAACCGTGCGCGCACAACGAATTAAACGGGGCATCGAGCCTGTGATAAAGGTTAAGTCTCTTCCAAAAGAGGCCTTAGCCTTACTCGGAACCATACCTGACTGGTTAATCGCTGAACAGTTTGACATTAGCGTTGAAGCTGTAAGGAGAAACAGACGCAAACGTGGTATCTCCGAGTTTCAATCAGGCTCTTAGATTATTGACCTGCGCTCTTGAGCGCAGCCCCTGCTGCTCGTGAGCTGGATTGCTCGTTCTGAGATATTAGCGCGTGAGCCGGGGAGAACAGCCAAATAATTTCTCTTTACAGGTGCGTTAAACGCACCTATTATGGGGTCACGTTATTACTTAGTGAGGCCAGTGAAATGACCCCCAGCGAACTCAAAACCCTCAAGCGCGGCATCGAAGAGCAGCTTTCCCATCCCGTTGTTGCTGCAGCCACAACTGCTGCTGGCCGTTTCGAGCGTGCAAAGGCTGAGCTGGTGGCTGTCTATCAAGCCCGCATCAACCATGCGCGCGTATTCAACCTGGGGGATATGCAAGACAGCGGTACTGACCGTGCGGGTGAAGAGCACCAGCTTATCCAAAACGCAATCAACCTCTTCTTCGTGCCGCATCCACTTGGATTGAATGAGACCGTGACCGCAATGTTTGCGCGTGCTAAGTCCGAGTTGATTGGCATTCTGGAGCGTTACCGCGATCTGGCCGAGGCCTTGGTTTTCTCTGATCTGGATGATCGACGTAAGCAACCTATCAGTGACCAATCCCAGTTCACTTGGTCGTTCTAAAGCAGTCCTGACACGGAGATATACTTTATGGAATTTTTAGTGAAGCGCGTGTATGGGAAGTACGGCAAAGATTACCTCCATGCCTGGTGCGCCGAGTGGGGTACTGCCTGCATGGGTACCACCAAAGGTGCTATGCGCTTCACCAGCCAGGCTGGGGCAGAACGTGCAGCTGCCCGTGCTCAGCGTGTGTGCAAAGGCGCTAACGGCGAAGTTGCTACCGGTGTGGTATTCAGGGCTGAGGCCATTAAAGCCGCGTAAGCTGAACGTCAGGCACTCTTTTCAATAGCACGCCGCCTAAGTGGGAAGTGTCACTGGTTACCTGACACGGCGCCGTTAATGTGTTTCTTATTCGTGACCTTTTGCCGGTGTGTCGGCACGGTCAGTCTTGGTCGCAAGGGCTGGTATCACCTTGGTGGCAAAAAGGTGGTTGTAGTCTTCTTTGGGGCTTGGAACGCTAGGTCTTTTACCGGTCAGGCGCATGATCTCATCTGCCAGTGCAGAGCAGTCGTCCATCGCTGTCTCGTACTCAAGATCGGCGTCGCGGCCGTTGTTGGCGCAAGGGTTGTAGCCGAACCCACGTGAGCTTGGAACTCCAGACCAATATCGAGCGCGTTTCTTTGCGTTACGGTACTGAACCTTGAGAATGTCTAGGTTATTCATCCTATAGATACCTGTGGTCTACGCTCGGGGCGCTTATTTGGCCGAACGGGGCACTTTGTCCCGCGCTTAGCTAGCTTGGATATCAGGTCGTCTTGCGACCCATCCAGAAGGCTCATCGTCGAATGAAGCCAGCTGGCTGTATTCATGCAGGCAGGTTGACGTGTCGTTGTAGCAAAAGCGCTTCTTGTAAGCGTCTGTGTAGGAAACACCGAGGCAGATTGCGTAAGTGAACAGGAGCGGAAGTACGCCGGCATACGTTCCATCAGGCAATCGCTTGGCACCGATAAAGCGAGCTTCGGGACCACGCATCCATTCGGTGAACTCATCCTGTTGGCCTGGGCCTTGGGGGTTCAGTGTTTCTTGTACCGAAGCCACAGACTTTCCCCTAAAAAATGTAGTGGTCTGCGTGTATAGAGCTGCTCATGTTATGCCCTTATCCCCGTACACAATGCACGGGGAACGGAAACCTAAGATACTCCAGCGAGGCATCAAGCCTTGCAATAGCTTCGGGAACATCGCAGCCAGAATCGTCAATCTGCTGGTCAAAGCTACTGTCGTATAGGGTGATATCTGGGTCACCGATAGTGTAAGCAGCCAGCCGGTTGCTTGGACACTCATCAAGCACTTTCTGGAGCTTGGTAAGCCACGCTCTTTCAGCTTTGTTCAGTGGTTTTGCACCCATGTACTGCTCCCCTGTTTGGATAGGTGATCCACAGAAAGGATAAGGTGCGTTAAATGCACCTGTCAAGATTGGATGGCTTCAAGTAGTGCGCTTCAAGTCGGAAACCCAGTCACTCAGATACCCCGGCAGTATCAGTTCGTGTCGAGCGCGTGAAGCGCCGGTATAGATGGCTGAAAGCAATTTCCCTTTGTGGCCTTCGGTCACAGTGTCCGGTGCAGGAAGTAGGTCAGGTGCCAACATTACGGCGTCGAACTCGCGGTTGCGCACATCGTTGACCATGGCCAGGCGGTAACCGGTGGTGCTGTCAGCCCCATAGCGAAGGAATAGAGCCTTGAACTCTGCTGCAGACAGGCCACGTTCCAGTCGCCGGGCGATCCTTTCAAACGCCTTGTTCCCTGCTGCAGTTTCTCCGACCATCAGTTTCCCCCAGGTGTCATACCTGAATAGGGCGCCGTGAGTCCCCCTGCGGCCAGTGTTGTGCAGCTCGATCAGGTCTGTAGCAAAGCGCAGAAACTCATTGCGATTGGCCAATAGCTCAAAGCCTGTGCCGCGCGCCTCGGCACAAAGCCGCAGGAACCACTCAAACAGCCCCCAATGGTCTTTCACCAGTACCGTGCACGGCTTTTCCGGTAGCCCAAGGCGTTCGTAGTGCTTGATGCTGGTCGCCACGTCTGGGCTGCCCTCAAAGCGCTGTTGCGGGGCAAGGGGGTGGGCTTGTATCAGGGGCATAAGCACTGATTCCATAGCCTCGCCGGCTCTTAGCGACAGGCCTATTTCCCTTTCGCGTACCGTGCTGCTGTGTCTTATCACGTGACCAGATAGCGCCTGCAGATCATCGCCAAGGGTGATGAATGCTTGGGGCGACCGCTCCAACACCTGGATCATGGGTACTGAAAGATCGTGGCTTTCATCGACGACGACGTGGCTGTAGTGCGGTGGGATTCTATAGCCTTTTAAGGCCATCAGCTTGATCAGGTGGTACGCCCGGATGGGGATATCCAATTCCAGTGGGGGGTTGAGAATCCCTTTCCACAGGATTGTGGCATTCATAACCAGCAATGCCCGGTCAGATGCACTCAGTCTAATGCCGGCCGGTATTGTTGCCTCGGTGATGGCGTTGGCCGGGCCGCTGCAGAAAGACATGATCATTCGCCGGCATAGGTTAGCAACGCTTGGCCCGGACAGGGAGCCAAGGGGCTTAAACCCATAGTAGGCCGCCAAGTCAGTATCTCGGATTTGCGTTGTGCCACTCATGCGCTGGGGTGTGGGCCGTGAATATTCGTATTCGTAGGGTTCCAGAGAGGCAAGTTGATCCAAAGACTCCAAGGCAAGCATTTGGAAGGTTAGGAAGTGTATGTTGTCCCCTTGAACACGGGCTCTAATAGCGCGCATCTGTTGTTGGGTTTGCGAGAGGACAAGAGGCCTGCTTTTGGCTCCGAGAAGAGAAATGAGGCTGGCAAGGAGGTGTGTTTTGCCAACACCTGCATAGCCTTGAACATGCAACGGCTCATCTACGTTCAAAAGCAATGCATCTGCAATGCGCGCTTGTGGGCTTGATAGTACGACTTGCCGGCTGTTGTCAGCAGCAGTTCGGCGGTGGTTCACGGGTGTAATGTTTGATCGTTGCGCGCAATAGTCACCGCTCCACTCGCCATCCGGGGTCAGGTAGTCACGTGCCTGTACCTCTTCAAACGTCATCAATTTAATGTGAAGCTCATCGAGCAGCGTAAGCGATAGGGTGACCAGTTTTGCATCCAAGTCCCGCAACAGGATCGCTCGCAAAGGGTTTGTTCCTTGCTCACGCACAGACTCGTTGGCAACGGCTATGGCGCCGGCCAGCAGCTGTTCGTAGCTGGCTGGTCCTGAGACCCTAACGGAGGGCAACTTGAGCAATACCAGCGCGGCAGCAAGTTCGGGTGTGGTCATGTCATCAATGACCTCTTTGCTGGCGCCTTTTGCCAGCTCGTCAGCAAGGCCGTGAGTGATGGGCAGCCATAGGCACTTGGGTGTGATCATGTCCGGTAGCCTCCCTATTCCATAGAGCGTAACTGTTGCTGGCGCTGCAGCTCATGTTCCATGCCACGGCGGGCCGGGGCAGAGCCCCGGCAGTCCTCTGATATGGGCTCTGTTCGCTCCGCTTCGGCCATACCCTCCCAGTAGCAGCGAGAGAAAATACCTTGCTCGACCCACGATGGCGGGTTGCGGCGATCTGGATTGGCGCGCTCGTACTCGGCAAAAGCATCGTTGAGTTGATGGACTGATGCGACGGTAAAGCCAAGCATTAAAGCCGTAGAGATGGCTGCAGTTAAGAACCAGGCAATTTCCTCTTCGTCAGTGCTAGGGTTTGGATTGAAATCGGCCACGAGATTTTGGGCGGATGGGGTAAACGCTTCATAGAGACCGCCGAGTAACGGGTATGCGAAGGTCATTGCAGCAGCTGGAAGGATCGCGCTTCGCAGGGCCATGCGCCAGTCGTAATCGAAGGCAACGAACAAAACAATGAAGGCAGCGCCCACTAAAGGGACCATCATCATGCAGGCGGTGCTCGCAGCGCGAAGCAGGTAGGTAGGCACCGCATTACCTGGCGGTCTCGCAGCGGTGGTCGGCTTTCGTGTCTGCTTGTAGCTCAATGGTTCCAGCCCCAGTTCGACATGCGGTCAGGTGGGTTTATAAATCAGCAGCTCGACTTTGAGCTTGTTTGCCATTTCCAGAGCTGCTGGAGTAAACCCCTCAGATGGGTGTTAAATCCTTCATTGTCGGTATAGACTGATGATATTTCATAAGTAATGCAAGGTAATTGGTGATATATCATGTCTTCTAAGGCTGCGTCCTTGCCTGATTCTGTTGCTGAAAGCCTCACCTCTCTGGGGCTACAGATCGAAGTTGCCCGGACTCGGCGCAGGATGACAAAGCGGCAGCTTCAAGAGGCCGCAATGATCACCTCGCAAACCTACGGGCGCCTTATCAAAGGGGAGCCCGGCATAACGCTCGGTGTTCTCGGTCGGGTGCTACATGCACTGAACCTGGAAGAATCATTGCTGGCCATCGCTGATCCAGCAGCTGACAAGTACGGCATTGCCCTGGAGCTGGCGCGGGCGAAGAAGTCTGGCAAGGAAACTGATGATGACAAGTTGGACACCAATTTCTAAGTGCTATGTCTTCATCCAGCACGGGGGGGAGTATCGGCCTTTGGGCGTGTTGGCTGAGGGCGATGCCGGTTTCCGTTTTGCTTATGCTCAAAGCTGGTTGTCCAGCCCTGACGCATTCTCTGTAGACCCACTCAATCTCCCGCTAGGTGAGCAGGAGTATCACTCTCCAAGACGCTGTTGGGGCTGTTTTCAGGATGCTGGCGCTGACAACTGGGGGCAGCGCGTGTTGTTGGCCACTCACCGCCAGGCGCCAGCCAATCAGATTGAGTGGTTGATATCTGCCAAGGGAACCGGGGTGGGCTCGCTCATATTCTCGGCCTCTCGTAACCAGGTGCCAGTCATTGAAACACCGCCTGAATTGGCGCTCGTATCTGAGCTGATGGTTCAGGCAGAGAAGTTGATTGAAGAGGGCACAGTAGACAAGCTGCAGGACTTGCCGCCACACATTCATAAGGCGCTTGTCTACGGGTCGTCTATGGGTGGTGCCAGGCCAAAGTTTACCGTGGCCCATGAGGGCAGCGAGTGGATATGCAAGCTCAGCAGGACTGATGACACGTTCAATCAGCCCATTGCTGAAATGGCTAGCCTCCAGATGGCTGTTGATTGTGGCTTGGAGGTTCCACGTCACATGCTGCACCACGTCGCGGGTAAAGCCATGCTCATGATCGAGCGTTTTGATCGTGGGCCGGACGGTTCCAAGCGTCACTATCTTAGCGGTAACTCGCTGATCAATGCCGACCGCGCGCGCGATGGTGACCCAGAAGGGGCGATGAGCTATATCCGATTGGCTGATATTCTCTCGAAAGTCAGCAGCGGGCCTGCAGCTGACCGTCGAGAGCTGTTCACGCGGATGGTGCTGAACGTCGCGATAGGCAACACCGACGATCATTTGAAGAACCACGGCTTCCTGCATGCGGGAGGTGAGCGGTTCACGCTGGCGCCAGTTTTTGATGTTCTGCCGCACCCGAAACAGACAGACCTGATGGCGCTCTCTATTGGCCGGTACGGCCGGGAGGCGTCATTGGAGAATGCTTTGTCCATGGCCGACCGGTTTGGCCTGAGCCACCAAGAGGCGTTGGATGCGGTTGACCGAGTGCTCGCTGTCACGTCCAAGGCGGGGACGTATTTCAGCCAAGCCGGGGCTACTACGCTTGAGTCAGGGCTGCTGCACAACATCGCTTACAGCAAGCGTATGGCGTATCTGCAGTCCAGCTCTGACCTTACAGCCAGCGCGGCTCAGACTCGCGAGCCTACGCCAGGGAGATAGCTGGCGCTTACCATGGAACAGGCTATGACTGCATCTGCCGCCGATAGAGCGTTACAGTTGCTGAACGCCGCGAGCATCAAAGAGCTTGCGGCGGCAGGCGACACCGAATCTGGCGGGGTTGGCCAGCGGTAATCGACGGCTCGATCAGTAAATCGCATGCCCGGTATGGTTCTCAGCCGGTGAGTGCGCGAGAAGCATAGCTGGTAAAGAATAAATCATGTCAGTTGGTGTAGATTCCATTTACACACGCCCCATATCAAAAGGGTCTGATCTTCGCTTATTGGTATCGGCGGGTAATCTGGGTTAGCGGCTTCCAGTACCCGTGAGCCGTCCGGCAGTTCGGCCACGGTCTTAACCAGAAACTCGCCGTCAATCACGGCAACAACGATGTTGCCGACCCTTGCGGTGGCTCCTTTGTCTACGATGAGCACGTCTCCATCGTAGATGCCTTCTCCCTGCATCGAGTCTCCCCACGCGCGCAGCATGAAGAGAGAAGACCGTGGGCCAAGTCCCACTAACTCATCAAGTGACAGTTCCGCCTGCTGGTGGTCAGCTGCAGGGGAAGGAAAGCCGCAGCTGACCTGCCCGCCGACCGGTATTCGCGTGCGGCTGGGTCTGATCGCTTGAGGCGAGAGTGGCGGTGCGTGGCGCATTGAAGGGGGCTCTGATGACTGTATATTCAAACAGTATTGTATGTGGCTAGGGCGGGGCGATCAATCTGGCCTCTATAAATGATTGCACGTGCAAGCAAATAGGCGTTATAATCTAGCCATAGAGAATAGATACCGGAGCCATCATGTCCTCACAAGTTAGCCTCAACAACCTGCTGGTCAACGTTGAAACCCGCATGAGCGCAGAGCTGGAGGCCTGGCGGAGCGGCGAGAAGCACTGGGGTGTATCCAATCAGTTCGATGAGTATTATCTCGAAAGCGCCCTCGAAAACTGCAATCTTGAAACGCTGACTGCAAAGGTAAAAGAACTTGAGGGGGCTGACCTTTTCGGCATGTCAGCCATGTCGTGGGCTCATCAGTTGTCCACCTTTGAAGTTTCAGACATTCCGAACTTTGACTGAGGTGGCAGAGCGTTGAAAGCCTGGACAGATTTAGAGTGCATACATGCCCCTGAGCGTATCAAGAGGCTGACAAAAGATGGCCGGGGATACCCTGTTCCTTTCTTCGCGAGCGTCTTGGACGGCAAGGCGGACTTTCGGGTTATGGACCCCAGCAAGTGGCGAACATGCGTTGAACAGCGTCGTTGCTCTATTTGCGGCGAAGCCTTAGACGATGAAATTGCGTTCGTTGGCGGTCCCGTCTCCATAGCCAATCATCTGTTTGCTGATGCCGGTATGCATCCAGAATGTGCGACCTACGCGCTGCAGGCCTGCCCGTTCCTGGCGGCTCCATCCTTCGGCTACCTGAACCAGCATAAAGCGGTGGATGAAGGCATGGCGAAGAACCTTGATGCTGTGAACCAAGCTCGGCCGGTGCGATTCGGGCTAGGGCGCACCCGCGCCTACCGACTTGTGCGCCTTGGCCATGGTGGTGATATCGTGATCCAGGCCGCACAGTTTGACTCGGTTGAATGGTGGAAGCACGGCGCCAAGTGGGAGGGAATGACAGAGTGAAAAGTAAGGTAGAAAAGGTTACCCCCGTTGATGACGACCATCAGGTCGTCACCGTGGTTTCAAGTGGTGAGGGAAAGTCCCGGTATCGTAGAGAGCCTTGTCCTGACTGTCCTTGGCGCCGTGATGCGGTAGGGGTGTTCCCAGCAGATGCGTTCAAAGTGAGTGCAAAGACCGCCTATGATATGGCTGATAGCACCTTCGGCTGTCACTCATCCGGCTCAAGCAAGTCGGCAACCTGTGCCGGGTTTTTGCTCAAAGGCGCCGATCACAACATGAGTGTTCGCTTGTCACTCATCCAGGGGCGCCTGGACCTGAGCAAAGTCAGCGATGGTGGCCACGAGTTGTTTGAGTCCTACAGAGAAATGGCAGAGGCCAATGGCGTCTCGCCAGATGACCCGGTATTAGCGCCTTGCCGTAGCTGGCGGGAATGAGCGCCAGCCCGCCCGAACAACAGCTCAATGACCACCTAAAGCCGACCAAATTTGGCTGTGTGCCTCTCTGATACGGCTAACCGCGTTGCTTACATTGCCAGAGCTGGCCCCCGTCCTGTCCTCTGCTTCCTTGGGGCGCAGCCCGTCTACCACTACAAGGCGAGCCGCCATAGTTGTCGGTTTGGCCGCATCGCGGCGGGTTAGTTTTGCAATGGCATCGAACATGCTGCCTGAGATTGCTGGCGCTGATCCGGCTGCTGGTAGAGCGGTACCGTAAGCAGCGCAAATCAGTTTGTATTGGTCCGTAATTGCAATGGCAGTGTCCCGTACGTTCGACCTGCCAATGCCATGACTTCGTGCGGCATCCGACTGGCTGACACCCTCCAGAAGGTGTTTGCGCGCAGCCTGCGCGGCTGAGCTGGCTAAGTCCCGCCTAGTGAGCAAGCCAATGGTTTCAAACAGGCGATGGTCAAGGGGATATGTCACAGGGCGGCTCCATGTCAAACATGCGCTGTACTCTCCTAGAGCATAGCACGGTGCAACTGAGGAAGCCCCAATGATGGTCACTCTGTTGCTTGATCGTTAGCGGCAAAAACTACAATTGGTTGCGTGTGCAACCAAATAGCTATAAAGTGCAACCTATGGCTCTGATGGTCGAAAGGCGTTTGTTCTCGCGTCTTGCTTTCACCAGATAAGCCTCATTTTTTTGAAAACAGGACATAGCTTTGAAAGCAACCAAAAAAGGTAGTGCAGCCGGTCTAGCGGGTGTAGACCCAATCGACAAAAGCCAATACGACGAGTTGGTAGAGTCGGTCTCGACGCTGGGAACCTCGCGGTATGCTGTTGCTTATAAGCAGGCTCTTTCCTTACGGCGCCTTGTTGCAGAGGAAGGATTGGAAGCCATCGACGACATAACCATCAAACGTCACGTTGAGCGCTTAAACAAGGCCGGTCGGGCGGGGCAGGGCTACAAGCGGGCTCTGGAAGGGAAGGAGGCGGAAACACTGCCTCATCACGGTAGAATGGGGCAGTCGCTGGCCATGAAGGGTGTTGAGCCAGCCACCTATAACTTCACTTTGCGTACACAGCCCAGCCGCCATGAAGCTGTCTTGGAGGCGGCAAAAGAAATGCAGACTACAGCCACCGATCTGTACACGCGCGGGGCCGAAGAACTGATTCGTAAGTATCAGGGTCAGAAGGAGCGGGCCAAGTGATGTAGGCCGATGGTGGGGCGCGGCTACTCCCTGAGCGAGTGAGACAGTAAGGGCTGTGCTTGGTAGACACCTCTAATCTGATGCAGTGATCCAGGCCTATCCTGCGACATACATGCTGCCCCTTCGTTTGCAAAAGCACGGCCTGTCTCGTCACACCAACAAGCTCAACGCCAATGAGGCGGGCCAGCTTATGGCACGTCGGCGCCCCTCAACTACGCTCTGGCCCGCAAGCACCAGCCGGGCCTTGGCGACCTCGTGCTACAAGTGATCAGCATGGACTCTCAGTCGAAGCTGTTTTGCGGACATAGCTCGTGTTCTCTGGCTAGGGAAAATTAAGCGTTATAATTGATTGCACGTGCAATCATATAGGGTCATAATGAATCCAGGTCAACGATTGGAGGATTCACAGGTGTCGGCATTTAACGCAGCTATCCAGGTGGTCAACGTTAGCGACAAGCTATCCGGTCTTGATCTGCTTATCGAAGAGGCCAAAAAGGCCATTAAGCGCGAGCTGGCGCTTGGCTCTCACCTGGTTGTCGCATACAGCGGGGGTAAAGATAGTTCTTGCACGCTGGCGCTTACGATCTGGGCTGCGCATGAGTGGGTGGCCGAAGGCAACCCTGTGCCGACGATCCATGTTGTTCACAGCGACACCCGCGTCGAGAACCCCCTTATTCACGCCTACAATCAGCGGCAGCTGGCGAAAATTCGGGCGTACAGTTCTGAGCATCTCCCTGTTCAGGTTTGGTTGGCAGAACCGGGCTTGAGTCATGACTACCTGGTATCGCTGATCGGTGGCCGAACCATTGCCTCTGTTGGCTCAAATACCAAATGTCAGCAGACTATGAAGGCATACCCGCTCAAGCAGTTGAAAGGCCAGATCAAAAAGCAGCTGGCCAAGACCACCGGGACCAAGCGCAAACACCTGCGTATCGTCTCTGTGATTGGCACTCGATTTGATGAGTCGCTGGTACGCGGAGCTGCGATGGAAGCAAGAGGGGAGAGTGCCACCGAAGCGAGAGTTTTGAACGCAGCAAGTGGTGATCTGGTGCTGAGCCCGATAGCGAACTTTACGGCCGATGACGTGTTTGAGCTGATCGGCCGGGTGACCAGCGGCCGGCTGCATACCTATGACAGCTGGGAAGAGCTTCTGACAGTCTATCGTGACATGAACGGCGGGGACTGTATGGTCGTTGCTTATGTCGCGGGTACAGAAGTGCCACGTGCGCCGTGTTCGGCTCGCACGGGCTGCTGGACCTGCTTGCGAGTGTCACGCGATAAATCTGCTGAGAACATGCTTGCGGATGAGCAGGGACGCTTCAACTGGATGCGCCCGTTGAACGAACTGCGCAACTACATCCAGAAACGTCACTTCGACCCCAGCGCGCGTTGCTGGCTCGGCCGCTCGATCAATGAAGAGCGCGGGACCATCAAAATTCAACCCAATGCGTACTCGCCATCGTTCTGCAAAGAGCTTTTGGGAATCGCCCTGACAATCCAACGTGATGAGCGGATTAAGGCTTGGCGCCAAGGCGTAAAGCCGCGCTTCACCCTGCTGACCCTGCAGCAGGTGATTGCTATCGACATGCTGTGGGCGCGTTACGGCTACCAGCAGCCGTTTACCGCTGTACGTCTGTACCGTGATATTGAAGAGCGCGGTAAATCGGTACGCATCCCTGACTACAGCAAACTACCCGACTACACCGCTAATGACGTCAAGTTCAGCGCTGAGGTGCCGTTTTGCGACCGCCATTACAATGCGCTTTTCAATGGCCTGCGCAATATCGACGCTGCTACAGCAGACTGCGAGCCCTTGAAGACGTTGAGGGATGGCACATACGCGCTGCAGTCAACGAACGAGGGTGACTGCTTCGATATTGATGAAGAGGGGGCTGAACTTTTCTACGAGTTTGAGCTTGATTACGCTTTGGAGCGAGTCACCCTGGCAGACGCGCCTGCCGATGCGGTACTTCACCTGATGGGATTGGGTACAATCCAATTATACAAGGGTGGATACAGTGACTGGGACCGCATGCTGCGCATGTCAAACCAGATTCACCGGCACCAGATTCAACCCTTTCTGCACGACCCCCACGCGCTCATCGAGCGCCTGCGTTCAACAGCTCAACTCGACTTGTTCTAATCAATCAGTCGCGGCATAAGGTGCAAATTTTGAAAAGTGGAATGGTTGTTTCCTACTCGCCTGAAAAGCGTTTTGGCTTCATCAGTAGTGATGACAATGAAAGCTACTTCTTTCATATCAACAATGTGGCAGATGAGGATAAGGACAAGATCAAGAAGGGTGAGCCGGTCTCGTTTACAGAGCACCCGACGCCAAAAGGCATGGCCGCGAAAAAGGTTGCAATAGCTCAGGGCTTCAAGGTGTTCAGACCACTTGAGAGCGAAGACATTATTGTTAGCAGGTCTGAGTCCTGCGGCAAGGGCAATGAGGTGGTTTTCAACTACACGACAATCAGTGTCGAGGCAAGAAGCTACGATGAGGCCGTCGAAATACTCAAAGATAAAGCGGCGCGAACAGGCTGCAACGCCGTTATCAACCTTGAGAGGGATAAGCGCACGGGTCGGGCCTGGATGAATAAAAACCACAGATACACCATTCAGCAGGTAACGGCCGATATTGCTTTGGTGATGCAGGCAGGCGTTACAACAGATGATGATGCTGCAAAAGCGAACCAGGCCTTTGTCGAGACTCAAATCGCGTCAGTGAAGAAAGGACTCAAGCCCCGCCATAAAGACATTTTTGATGCTGGCCCCTTCCACACCATTTGCTCAATCTTCGGCTTCTTCGTGTTCATTGCCATTGTGTTTGCATTCTTGAACTCGAAATGATGCGGAACGGTTTTTTCTGGCCGATAGGTAACTAACCGGTGTTTTGCCGGCAATTCAAAGATCATGAGGTTGTGCGTGAAAATGAATCCTTTTGGGGTGCTCTTGCTTGTTATTGCGCTGGTAGGTGGGGCGGTTTCGGTTTTCAGTTTGATGGGGCAGAGTGAGGCTGAGTTGGAGAGGGCCGAAGACGCGGTACGTGACAACTAGGTACGCTCTTGCTGAGTGTAATGGAGCGTATTACATTACACTCAGATTCTCATAAGGATAACACTATGGCTATCAGCGATAAGAAACGTGCGGAGATTGTCGCGTCACTGAACAAGCTCATGCGCACCACCGGTCGGCACCCGACCGTTCAAGAGGTCATAGCCGACATGGGGCGCGGCTCCGCAAGCTACGTCACGCCAGTTCGCCGGGAGTGGATTGAAGAGCTGAACAAGACGCAAGACGTTGTGCGCAAGCTTCCAGACTCGGTAACGCAAATCATGCTTAAAGCCACGGCGGATATGTGGCATGTCTCTGTGCAAGAGGCAGATAGTGAGCTGCGCAATTTCAAAGAACAGGCGTCAGCTGAGGTTCGCCAGCTGACTGCTGAGCGTGATGCCGCGCTGGGTGACATTGAGAGCCTAGAGGCCAAAGTCGAACTCCAGCAGATTGAAATAGCTGGATCAGCCGAGGTTATTGAAGGACTCAGAGCCCAGTTGGGGGAAGTGCAACGTCAGCTGGCAAAGCTGCAATCAGAAAAGGCGCTGGCCGAGCAGAAAGTTGCCAGCCTCGCGTCGCAGCTTGATGACAAAAAAGCGGACCTTGAAGAGGCTAAGGCAGCGGGAGCGAAGCTCCAACAGGAGTTGCTTGAGCTGGCGAAGGGCGGCAGTCGAAGTAAGCCTTGACGGCTTGCTCCATGTCTCTCGCCCGCCGAGGGGTATCTATCTCTTAGCCCTGTCGAGGGCCATTGCGCGGTTTGGTGTCAACGATCACCGGACGGTCTGTAGGTACCACGTTTTTCTGGACCCCCTATGTCCCAAGCATGGATCAGGAAATAGCGCCTTAATCTGGTACTATAATACTTTGCAAACAAAGGGGCGTCGGCATGAGCGGCATAGATGTGGCATCAAAAAACACAATCAAAGAAGCTCTCGGTCGCCTGGCCAATGTGTACGAGCAGGCGCTGCAGGATGGACCTCATACGTCCTACATGGGCATCGCTCCACCAGACTCCCAAATTGCGATGACAATTCGGCAGCTTCGCGCTGGTGACGCGGCCTTGTTTGCAGCAAAGCCTGTATTTGGGCTCCCTGATCTGCAGAATCAGGTTGAGCGCTTAGGGAATGCGATGCTGGGAATGGCAGGCCGCACCCTGGTTCATGCTCGCCCTGATCACATCGTCTCCGAGACAAGGGGCGTAGAGGTGATCACTGACCTTACGGGATATAAGCCTGGAACCAACCTGTCACCATTGACCGACCTGATGATTAGTAAAGTCATGGGGAAAACCCCGCCTTACTCCCACGTTTGGCAGCAGATTGAAGACGCTGGACAGGCCTTGGCGGGCCTCAGTGATAAGCAGCACTTGGCTGCCTTTGTCAGCAGCATGGATAGCATTGAAGATGATAACGACATGGCCGTTGCTTGTAGCCGAAGCGGCCAAACACTCCTGAGAGCCTATCATGTTAGTGGTGACAGCTCGCTGGGGAGTGCAGCCTACCAAATGGCCCTCAGTGACAGCAGAATCATGGGTGGTGACTTAGCCATGCACATGATCTGCAGCACGTATCTTCAAAACGAAACTGCCCGGTCCCATCCGCAACCGCGCCAATAAACCACTTTCCTCATAGGCGCACGGATGCGCCGCCCTTACCCTATCCTGGGCGCGGCGCGCGCGCTGTTCAGTTCAAAGCCATCGTCCTCTCGTATCCCGGCTGATTCCAGCTTTTCGACTAAAGCCGGGTGCAGGGTCAAGTCGTGCTTGTCGATAACTGTCAGCATGGCCTCAAGCTCGCCAGCGCTTCGGTCGTAAGCATGCCAAACCAAGCTATCGGCATCTGGGTTTACGAGAACTGTCCGAACCGTTCTGGGCTCAACACCCTTGCTTGCAAGGTGCGTAAGGTATGCGTCAACAAGCATTGGGCTGCCGCCCCCGTACATAAGGGCAATATCCAGCGGTGTTCTGAGCGTTTGGTCGTATCCTGTCTCTTGTAAAGGATCGGCCCCGGCTGCAAGCAGTGAATTGATAACAGGTAGCCACTGTTCCTGCTTGTCAGATTCCGCGTAAAAGCCGACCGCAATAAGGGGGGTAATGTTCTGGGAGTTGACAACGTTGGGGTCGCTTAGCTTTTTCAAAATGGCTTTGAGCTGCTTTTCTGTATCGCCTAACTCGTAGTGACGGAACGAGGCCGTAAGTGTTTCCAGGCAATCAAGGTCTGGTGCTGCAACCCGCACAAGCTCTGTCTGTGCTCTTTCCTGGTAATAACTATGGCCCTTGACCGTTCCATTGATCAGGTATTCATGACCTTTCTTCATCGGGCATGAGGAACTGGTTTTCCAGAGGAAGGTGGCACCTGTCTCCACGTCGGTAAAAGTGAGATTGGCCGAAACGCCGAAGCGGGTTGGAAATTGAGCGGCTTTCTCGAAGACCACCTTGCGGCCTTTGAACTTCTCTCCTTGCTCCAAGATATGGCGGTTGGTGTTGGGGTTCAGCCTCTGTTCCTCGGCTAGCCGCCCAGCAACTGCCCTTTCATAGGCTGCAGGTGCCGAAACAACAAAGTTAATGTGCTTGTTGGCATCGAACGCGACCGCTTTGCCCAGTACCTTCAGGTTGTGCAGGTAGGGTTGTCCGTTGCTTTCTACATTACGCATCCACTCAAGCACCAGAGCGCCTTTGGCCTTATCCGCCTGCTCTACAATATTTGGAGGCGCGCCCCCAGCCTTCATCATCAGAGCGTGGACTGTATCGGCGGTGGAAGCTTCGCCTTTCTCGGCCTTGCTGGCGCTGACAAATCGCCCGTCATGACGGATGACCGCGCAAGCGGTGGCCAGGGTGTCCTCAACAGTTAGCCACGAGGATCGGCGCAGCCCAGGCTCAGACTCCGCAATCTCATCAATGTCTTCATAGATCGGTTCGCCACTGGCGCCCAGAGCCCCAATGCCGTCATAGAATGACAGCAGCAGGTGAGGGTCTGAGTGCCCAGTGAAGTCCTCGACACAAGTAGACCCAACCTGCTTTTGTTCCCCAGTATCTGTGTGGCTAACAACAAAGGTTCCGTTTCGCTGGCGGAACGTATTGCAGTGATCGCAATTTGGTTTGCAGTCAGCAAAACGTTCTTCAATTTCGCCGGCGCCGAATCCTTTGAGAATGTTTCCCTCGGCGGTGTGCTCAAGCTTGCCAAGAAACCGCCAGCCGTTAAGGACGGGCAGGGCACCAGAAAGCTCCAGGGTAACGAATTTATCAACCTGCCCATGTTTCGCGGTTTCCCTGAACTCTTCGCCGGTCACCTCCATTTTGATCGGTGGCAAACCAAGCTTGTCAGCAATGCTGGCCAGCTTGTTGATCCTGGGTGCAATGACAGCAAGCGTTGACTCGTGAACCTGGTAGGAGCGGGTGAAGGTGTCCATGGTGTGTCCTCTTCTGCGTACTGTCATACTATACCCAAATTATAAAATGTGTGGCACCATGCCAAGAGCCGCGTTAATCCCTAGAGGTTTAGATATGGACGATCAAAAATTGGTTGATATGAACTGGGTGGTGCAGATGGTACCCAAGCTCAACCTCCCTGCCACAGGGCGTATGGTGAATCCGCGTGACGGAAACAAGCTATACGAGGCCATGAATATCCAAAGCGCATCTTTCCATACGCCTATGGGGACAGCAGTAATGGCCGCTTATGCCATCGGGCCAGAGCCAGCTACTAAAGAGCCGCTGGGGCTGGTGGTTATGGGTTTGCCTGGGGGAGGGCGCCATTTCCAGATTGCTGACAGCATTCAAGGGTGCGATCTGCATGCAGCAGCAAACAAGCTGGTTGAAGGGTTGCCGGCCTTCTTTGCTGGTCAGGAAGAAGATGAGCAGCATGGCTACTTCGTGCTGGTCCATGAGTTGCTGAATAAGCACTATGGGTTAAGCGCCAGCGATATGGGGCTTACATTGGGAAGCGAGCAGCTATCCGAGCTTTCGGCTCAAGGGGTTGAGCCTTACGAGCTTGTTAATGAGCATGCCGAAAAAAACAGCTTGGATCGGATCGACTCTGATGAGTTTTTTCCCAAAGGACCGCTGACCATCAGTGACCAGCAGGCACTGCGAGAGCAGTTGAGCCAGCATTTCCCCGCACCAGGCGCAGTATCGAGGCTGCAGCCTGGTCTTAAATAACTTTCCGCTAATAGTGAGTGCAGTCAATGCAAATCCATTCCCTAATCGTTCGGCTCAATGATGCAGCTCAGCTGGTTCTGGATTCCGACGCTCTAAGCCAAGAAGATAAGGCTGAAACTGGCTTGATGATCACTGCCTACAATGCCGCACTAGACAGCCTCAAAAATGTGCCTGTCCTTGATGCGGTGATGCAGGAGACCGTAAGCACAGTTGCAAGCTTCTGTGACCTGGTAGAAGCAAACCTGAAAGGGGAGTAACGCTGGTATGTCGAATAGCTTTATGGAGCAGAACCGTTCACTTTTCTCAAAGTTCAGTGAGCAGATTCGTGGCACGCCGACTGTATTGGTGGCGGTACTGGCCGCTGCGCCGGCTGCTGCGATGATTATGGGTGGGGCTGGGCTCGACAGCTATGAGGCCTCTCAAGTTCTCCAAAATGAGGGTGTTGAGGCCTATCGGGCATTGAAAGCCTCTGTTGGAGACATGGCCCCGATGGAGGCAATCAAAACTGCAATGGTCGGTGGCTTTGAGACCGTTGGCCGCAATGTTTCAATGGCCGGATTGGCGGCAGCTCCTGCACTTCCAGCCTTGGCCCTAATCGCTAAAGCTGCTGCTCATGCCACCGAGTTTCTCAAGCAGAAGTTTACTGGCCCCGAGAATGAAACCAAGGGTAGCGCATCGAGTCAGCTGGCTGCGGGCCTGCAAGGTCTGAACCAGTCTTCCGCAAGTCAATCAAGCTTGCTCTCTCGCGGACTTGAAGGCTTGCATAGTGCCGTTGAGCAAAGCGATCAACGCCAGAGCGCCAAGTTGCGGCTAGGGTGAACAAGCCTGAGCAACCCTGAGCAAATCTCAAAAAAAAGGATGGCCGAAGCCATCCTTTTCTTGTTTCTGGCACCTTATGAGTCACTCCCACAATCAGAGCAAACAGGGACGTGATCGTCATAGTCATCCCATGACTCAGGCAGTTGCTTACCATCGGCGGAATTGGGGAAGGGGTGCAGATTATCCCTCGTCAGGGTCAGTTTTTCACCGTTGGCGACCGCTTCCAATTGGTCTTCATTGAGGTTGAAGTAAGGCAGTTCGACGTTCGTAGGGTTGCGACATTCGTAGCAGGGAACGCTGTAGGTTGGCATAGATTGCCTCCTATCGCCATGAGCCCGAAATGGGCTGGGGCGAGTTACACTGCCAGATTTGAAAAGACGCTGCAAATGGTACCTAAGTCGCTGTCAGATGAAGCCGGCCGGGAGGTGTCCTGGCCGGCGCGGCTATCAGTCTTGCGTTTTGGCTTGAGCAGCCTCGTTACGCTCAAACTCGGCCTCTGCTTCGTCCATCTGCTCGGCCAAAGCGGACTTTTCAAGCGCTCTGGCTTCCTTCTCGGCCAACTGGGCGCGGGCTTCTTCCAGCCCGGCCATCATGTCTTCGATAGCCTGGCGTGTCTCATCAGAGAGGCCAGAGTAGCCGGCGTCCTGGTAAACCAAGCAGACACCATCGAAAATGGTGCTCGATTTTTTTGCCAGCACTTTTTTGAAGCCCTCACCAGGCAGATAGCGCTTGGAAATCCGGCCTTTCCCGTCAGCCGCCGACAGGGCTTTGGCCTTGGTAAGCAGCTCGACAGCCTTTTCCGGGCCATGCTTGGTGATCATGTCCCCGGCAACGGTGATGGCAATCTGGTTGGTTTCAATCAGCTCCAGAATTTCCTTGGGGCCGCGACCGACAATCAGCATGCTGCGCAGCAGAGACTGAGAGATATTCGATTTAGCGAGAATCATGGCCTCTGACTGACCGTATACGTCGATCATACGCAATGCCCACATGAGGTCTTCATAGGGGCGGAAGCGTTCACCTTGGTTGGAAGAGCGCAGGTCGTAATTCAGCTGTACAGGTGTCAGCTCTTTGGAGCGGGGGACAAGGGGGACCAGCAGGTCTTCTGGCCCACCCAGATTGTCCATCCAGTACAAGGCTGCATCCAGGCGACGGTGGCCCTCAGTGAGGTACAACACGTCCTTCCCGTCTTCGCGAGCAACAAAGCCAGCCAGGGGCATGTGCTCGTGGAAACCATTGGCTTTCATCGACTTGGCAAGATCAATGATCCCGGTGACGCCAAGCGCTTCGTCCCCCTCCCAGTATGCGCGATCTTTAACGCGAGGATTGAGGCCCGGAATAACGCGGATATCGCGTGGCGACACGCGGTAGTTCTCGACCGGTTTGCCAATGGCTCGCATCGCGGTTTTACGGTTGCCGGGTTCAAGCTCCAGCTGCTTGTTGAAATCGGGGTGAAGCGCGCTTTGCATAGTCATGTCCGTGATCCTTTTAGGTGATGCCAGGTCACTGGTGACCGGCTATGGATTAACTGTATGCCTAAATGATTGCACGTGCAAGCATATTTTGAAAATCATTTAGATGGTCGTTAAGTCGGTCCATCGCAAGCTCGATGGTGTACTAAAATGATCCAACCAATTCCAGAAATTCCGGTATAGTAATACAAAGCGCAATCAAAGGGGCTGAAATGAAAATTCAAAGTGAGCACTACCAGACCTTGAAGCAATTGCTTGAGAATCAGGTCAAGCGCTGGCCTGAGTTTGAGCTGTATGGTCAGCTGGAGGGGCATAGGCCTGAGCGAGTGCGGTGGGATGTGCTGCACAGGACAGGCCTCAAAATTGGTGATGACGCAGGGGTAGAAGACCCAGGCGACGGCACCCCTTACTTGCCCCTCTATGCCTACATGAACGACAACCACATAGACACAGCGCTACGCAACGCAATGCACGAGTTGGGCTGTGAATATGCTGCGCGATCAGCAAATGTTCATGCCAAGCCCGCGCCGTTTGATGCTGGTAAGCGAGTTCTATCTGATGGTCAGTTCATGGCTCAGTTGCTTAACACCGGGACCGGTGAAGAGTCGGTTTGCCTGGTGACCAAGAATGGTTCAGTTGTGGTTGAGGCCGAGGCGAGGGCCAAGCTGGTCGCCAACCCTGATTCGTTTGTGCTCAAGGATGTTGGAGGCGGTACCCACAAGCTGGCTATGGAGGGTTCTGTTAGCGCCTATTTGCCTGCGTATGAGGCCTTCTTCGCTCGCCAGTCCGAGTACGTTGTTCGCGAGTGCGAAGTGCTCTATGCCCCCGGCAGTAAGCCTGATGATGCACCGCAAGCTGTCATTGAGGATGACAAGCAAGTATTGACGTTCGACCAGCTGCAGGGGCAGTGCTCAAAGTTGGGGGTCAAGGAGTTTGGTGGCCAGGTTCTGTTTGCAGATGCAAAGGAGCGCCCAGATGGCAGTGCTAGCGTTCCCTTCTACAAGGTAGAAGCCGTCAACGGAGTGAGCGAATACATTGAGCCCGAGATTCACGCAGCAGCGGCAGCCATGGGGTTTAAACAGGCGGCAGAACTTCAGCCTGATATGAAACTGAAAACCTCTGGCCCGGCTCTCGGTTGATTGTCCCCTCTCGGAGCTGCAGCAGCAGCTCCTATCTGATCGTCAAAGCGGTAAGCCCTGCAGTCGATCTGACAGGGACGTTGCCGGCATTGGAGCACCTGCAAGCAAGCGCAGCTGTGTAACAAGATCGCAGACATGAGCGATGCTGCGATCTTTGTGCCGTAACAGTGAAATCGACGATAAGACCTGGTTGTTCTCCATCACCCAGCTATTGGCCAAGGGATCGCCTGTTGAGCCCCCCTGAGCGTCGGCAGAGTACCACCGGTTATGCTCCAAGGCTTTTAAGCAGGTTGCTCCATGAGCATCTTTGCTGGAGACGTGGGGCACATCAATGAGGCTTAGGTATATCCCAACATCCAGCGTGGACGTACGTGTTACCGAGAAGTTGGTTAGCGCGCCTTGGAAGGCGTCAACAGCGGTTTCAATGCAGTCAAGATAGTGGCCGCGATCAACCCAGGTAGATAGGGTGGCAATGGCCTTGCCACCATGGGAAAGTCTTACAGCTGCCTCACTTTCCCGCACCCAAACAATGTAGTGCTCGGTATCAAAAATACCGGTTTGGCCATTCCCGCCACGCTCCACCAGTCTTCTGTGATCCGACCTTACAACGGGCCGTACTTTGTCACCCTTGGCGTTAGGCGGTTGATCATTCGCGGGTGTGTCAAACAGGCTAAGGTTCATATTACAAATTGCTGTCAGCGTGTGCTTCGGCTTGACGGTACTGAGCATCCATGTAGGGATTGCGGCCCCAGGCGGTCACGTACCGGCTGTACCCATTTGCGATCAGCCACGCCCCAAGGTCAGTCGGGCGCCCATTAAGGTTGAAGCCAATGTTGCAGATGCTACGGCCGTAGCGGCCAAAGTCATAGCATTGGAAGCTAACAGGTTGTCGGTCCAGCATGCGCTTGACGATTTGGGATACGCGGGCGCCCTCGGCGCTATTGCGGTTTGGGTTGGCGTGAACTGATTCGGCTGTATCAACGGAGCCGAGTCGTACCCTGATTGTCTGGTCCCTGCGATTGATATAGCGCATCCGCCGATCATTGCCTTGAGCCGCTGCTATGAACTGCTGAAAGGTCTGATCATGTGAAACTCGCACAACCATGGTGTCGCCGTCTACAACACGACTGATATGGCCAACACCTTCAATCGCTGCAGCCGATGCATGGGCAGCGAAGAGCAATGAGATACAAGCTGTAATTTTCAAAATCTTCATCATGGTCAGTCTTGACTCGCCTTCTGTGATTCATTCGGCCTGGGCTTTGAGGGGTAGTGCTCGTTGTGGGCCTTGTAGATCAAATGCCGAATCCATGTCTTGCCACCAAGTGACTGCAGGCGGTGCCAAAGCTTGTTACTCATCCGAACAGAGAATTTCCGTTCAGACTCCCCCATGACGCGGGTTGGCCTAACAGCATCAGAGTCCTTTGCGGCCGCTATAGCGTTTCGGAGCCATGCGGCACCGCCAGCAGCCTCATACATGCGTGCATACTCATGGGAAAGCGTGATTAAACGCGGCATGGGCACCGCGTCGTCAGCTGGGGTCGGTGAGTTGTTTCGAGCAGCTGGCGCGGGCTTGCCATCATTAAGCTTGCTGCATTTCGCCCAGCCGGCCTTGTACCGGAAAACCGTGTCGATTTCCTGCATGGCCATGGCAAATGCGCGTTCATCTACTCCCATCTTATTCACAGTTTGTGGGGACCATACACCACCGTCGCGCCGCAGTGTTTTGGTGTGAACGCGCAAGAGCCTTGCAGCGGCAGCCGAACTGACGCTCGCGACTATAAGAAGATCGTCGTCTTTCTTTTTAAGCCAATACAGCTTTACGGGAGGAAGCATTTAGGATTCCTATAGGAACATCGCAGCAATTGTTGGCAAGGCATTAGAGGCGGTATTGCTGCTGTATTAGCTTCCAATACGCGCCACGCTTGCGATTCTGAGCTGCGAGCACAGTTCCAGTAGTGTTCGATTCGGGCGCCTGCTCCTTCTCTTTTTGGCGCCGTGTTGCCTGTTCGGTAATTAAGCGATTGTCTTCACGGTTGCTGGATACCAAGCGATCAACAGCCTTTTCAAAAGAACAAACGCCATATTCAAAAGTTTTAAACTGAACAAAGGCCTCGATCAGTTCATTAAATGTACAGTTCTTTGATGCCGTGGCCGTGCCTAAGTTCTCGCGAATGATGCACCCAATACCGTTTTTGGCTCCTGGCGTGCCTTCAATAACCAGAATATCGGTCTGATTGTCAGACTTGCGGGAAACGTTAAGCTCGTGCCCTTCGTGTCTCAAAGTTGCAGAGAAAACGGGTCGGTGGCCGGGGAAAGCGTTTTTCATCCAGTGAGTATCCACCACCACCGAATGGGTGCTGTCATAAACACCGTCAGCGCGAGCAAGCTTAACAAGCTCGCTATCCTTCGGCTCCCAGTGTAGAGCCTTCCCGGCGCTGTTCACATAGCTCATCAGGGGCTGTTTGCCGCCTTCAATGCAGAGCATGCGAGTTCCATTGGCAACGGTCATGTTGTCGCCTGTCACGGCGAATATGCTGCCTTTGCGGAAATGAAGGCGCTGGCCTTCATCATTGATATGGAACTTAGCCCGCAGGGCTGGGGGAAGTGTTACAAATTTTGCAAGTGTGAGCTTGTTCACAATTTCAGACTCATTAAGCCGAAGTCTGAAAAGATGACCGGCCGGGGACGAGAACACTAATTTGGCAGACCCAGAGCGTGAAGACTCTACATAGAGTACAGAGTCAACCGTGGGGGATGGTCCCTTGATGTTGAATGGTTTGGTAACACGGTAAGCCCGATCCTGAATAAGCCCGCCCATGCTTTTCTCCGTATCGTATTACAGTACCAGAATATGTATTTAATTCTAATCTAGCTGACGCGGTTGTCAATGGCAATCAGAGCAAAATTAAATACATAAAAAAATAACCCCCCCAGTGAGCGACCTTAATGATTTAGGTGCCCAAAGGGGGGGTGCAAAGGGGGGGGGATTAAAGAGGGTTAGCTACGGCCGGTGCCAGATGCCATTGCTTCGATATAAAGCCCGTGAGCGAGTAGGCCTTGGATGGTTCCGTTATTGTCTGTGGCAAGCTTTTGATAATGAGACAAAGTTTCGGGCGAAAGTCTGAACGACAACCTTTTTTTCCCCTTGCGCCCGCGTGGCCAAGATGAAAGGAGAAGCTTGATGGTGCCTGGTGTTTCTTTCTCGGCATCGTAAAGTCGAGAGAGGGCGTTGGCGGTCCACTCAGGCCAGCCGATGTTGGATGAGCCCCAGGCCTCAGTAACGGCCTGGTACTGGTACTCCATGATCCACGCCTGGTAGGCAACAGATTTAGCGCCTTGGCTGCCAGGAATGGGCACATTTGAAACAAGGGGCTTTCGCATCAGTTGCCGGCCTCGGACTCAACATCGTCAAGCTCATCAAGGGAGTCAAACAGGGTGTTCAGCAGCCCGGTCAGCATCTTCTTTCTCGCCTTGTCCGGCGCAGCCGCCCATTGACTGCTAATTTGATCCACCTCTGCAGCAACATCGTCAGGCAGGCTAGGCATTGTTTTGATTGCCTGAAGGAAGAGCTTGCCTCCTTCGGTGCCAGGTATGCGGCTGGCGACCTTGGCCCTTTTCTCTTTTGTTGTTGCGGGAGCTGGCGCTTTAGTTGCGGCCAATCCGTCATCAGACGGCGGGGTGGTGTCCTCTACCTCGCCACTTTGAAGCGCTGCAATACGTTGCTTGGCAGCAATATACGCATCGTGTTGGGTGGGGAAGTCACCATTGAGAATGGCGCACAGAACCGGGTCATCATCGGGCAGCATGCAGAAGGTTTTGTATTGGCTGCTTTGAGTCACACCTTTACCCATGAGCGACTGAACAACCTTGTAATCCAGCTCCGTCATGTCGGGTCCGCATGGCTTTTCAAACATGGCTGACACAGTGTCGCGCAGGCCCATCAATGTTTCTGAGAAAGATAGTGGCGATCTGATCAGGTTCTCAATGAAGCGAAGCACGACTTCATGTGAGCCAGAAACGTCACGCAGCAGAACCTTAACTGTGCTTTTGCCGGCAATAATCGAAGAGGTCCAGCGGCGCTCGCCGGAGACGATTACCCGGTCACGTGTGGCAACAATCGGGAGAAGCAAGTCATTGTTGGCTATCGAGATAGCCATAGCGATTAACTCTTCCCAAACAACTTGATTCTCGCGATCACCGGCTTTGGTAACGCTCGCAAGATGAGTCTCTAATCGACCCTCCCAGGCAGCTCGATCCTCGCCTTCGCGAATGCGTAGCTCTTTGATGACTTCACTGGTAACGCCCGCACGATCAAGCGACAGTCGCCGTGGGTTTTTGGGTGAGGGCTTGAGGTCAAAAATTGCATGCAAAGGCTCATACTTTTCCATGTGAGCATGCAGCATGTTGTTCGTCTGAGCTGCAGCAACATCTGCCAGCTCGCCCATGTCGAAGGTGATGGATTTGCGGCTCATTTGCGGGCTCCCTGGCTATTTCCAAGAGCAGCTTCACCGACGTGGCGCGCGAACCTTCGTGCCTCTACTGCAATGTTGGATGTGGCTTCGGACGTAACATCACCCGGCTCAGCCAATGTGTTATCGGTCTCTGCGTAGGCGATTCGTCGTTTGAGCTGCATCGGCATGAGGAATTTTGAAAACGTATCGTGCTTGCGTAAGGCTGACAGAGCCTCTTTATGAAGCTTGGTGCTCGTGACCATGTTCGGCAAGAAGCCAAGCAGGATCAGATTGTCACCAAACTCGCGATTCCCTTGCTGGGTATTCAGATAAGACAAAATGGAGAACAGGCCGTTGACAGATTGCGGCTCGGGAATGAATGGGACATACGCATGGGTTGCCGCGCTAAGTGCGGCGTTGGTGAGGTCGCCTTTAGCAGGTGGCGTATCAATCAGCACAAAGCTGTACTTTTCTGAAATCTCAGAGGAGCGGAGCCATTTGCGCAGCAGCTGGGGAACAAAGCGTTGACGGTCTTCCGGCAGCTTCGTTACCGCATACATTAGGGCTTCATCGCCAGGCACCACATGCAGGTTTTCATGCTCGGTTACATAAGGGGTCGGGTAATAGCTCGACTTTGCGGGATCAATCAGCTTGAGCCAAACATCGCAGACAGAAGAGCTGTCCCCGTTTAGGTCTGGATGGGGGATAGGGGTAAGGTCACCATTGTGATTCGGTCTAACCAGCTTCCACCGCCCGGATGTATTGCACTGGGGGTCAAGATCAATGATCAGTACGGGCTTGCCCTTGTTGAGCTTGGCATTTGAGGCAAGCTCCTGCCCCAGAACGCGAACAGAGTTCGTTTTTCCTACGCCGCCCTTGTGATTGGTAGCGGCAATGATGGGTACTGGGTTCATCTGTGACGTTCCGTGGCCTGTTAGTGGTAGCCCGCAATGCAGGTGCATGCAGATATGTTTTCTGATACACACAATAGCGCAATTTGATACACGGTCAAGGCATATTTGATACACGGAAAGCCTGAATAGATATAAGGCAAATCCTGTGATATATTCCGGTATAGTAATATAGGATGCCAATAAGGAGGTATCGTATGACTACCGCGACCCTGGAACAAAATCTGATTAAGGTTGAGCGGTTGGGCGGCAACACGCGGGCAATGATGGCGGATATCCGTAATGAGCTTGAGCAGAATAAGTTCATGTCTCCCGAGGCTGCCCGCACAAGCAAGCTTGGCATGTTCGCTACTGGGGCACTGATCGCAGCAGCGGGTGTTGTCGGATTGGTTGCAGCGCCGGTCATCGGACTGGCCGCCGCACCAGTTTTGACTGTTGCTGCTGTAGCTGCCGGTGCTGCCTTAGTGGTTGGCGGGCAGCAGCTGCAGAATCGAGCTGAATACAAGCACGAGGCTCGTGCCAAGCTGACTGAGTTCCTTGAGAACGGGCAGCAGCTGATGGGAGGTCTCAAATCTGCCCATGGGCAGCTCAAAGAGGTGATTCAGCAGAAGGGAGCCGAAGCCGCAGCTTCTTCCTCAGTGCGTGGTGACTTTCACCGGCTGCAGCGAGAGGTCGAGCAGAATTTGGCATCCCAGCAATCAGTAGTGGCCAATGTGCGTGAGTCGATGGAGCTTTCGTTAGAAGGTGATCGCCCCTCGCGTGGCCCACGGATGGGGTGATTGGTATGAATCTACAGCAGGGGCTTCGCCAAGAAACCTACGCAGTTTATCTGCAAACAATGGAAAGGCTGTTAGGGGCAGATATCCCTGTTGTGGAAAGCGCAGGAGCGCTGGACGCTGGCGTCCTTGTTCAAGTTATGGCCAGGGCGCCGAGCGTTATCCCCGGTGACGCTCCAAAGAATCTGCCATTGCCTGCCGCGACGATCTACGCCGTTGCCCAGGTCAGGGCGCTAGCCATCACCTTGCAAGGTGATGATTCAGGCGATAAGTGGCTGTTGCGCTCGCAGTCATGGTTGGGGGGCATAAGCCCGTTTGAGGCCTTGGCGATGAACAGCATCGGCCCTGAACCGCTACTTGTGCGGCTGGTGCAGTCGGCAGAAGGATATGTGCTGTGAGTGGTGTTAAGCGAAGACAGGTGACCAACCTGTGGCGCATCAGTCCCTTCGCAGACCTTACCGGTAAGGGTGGCTACTTCGCCTCCGGCCGCTGGCACTCTCAGGGTAAGCCCGTAGTCTATCTGTCGGGTACCGCGTCAGGGGCGATGCTTGAGACCTTGGTTCACCTTGGCCAAGGCGACGATGGCGAGCTTCCAGATCAGTACCAACTGCTACAGGTTGGGTTCGATGGCGACGTATCGGTTGTCGAAGTAAACCCCGACGATCTTGCAGAAGACTGGGAGGAACGCCTTGCCTACACTCAGGAGCTGGGTGATGAATGGCTAGAAAGTGGCGAGTCGCTGCTGTTGAAGGTGCCCAGTAAAATCATGCCTCATAGCGACAACTACGTCATGAATCCCAGCCACCAAGAGTCCCAGAAAGCGACCATCGAAGTGGCCACCCACTCTTATGATAAGCGCTTGTTCAGACGCGGATGAGACTGAAAAAGGGGGAGCTTGAGCGTCTAGTTGGAGCAGGACAGATCAACCCTGCAATAGCCGCTCAAATCAAGGCCGCTCAACAGCAGGCAGTGAAAGCAACCCCGGCGTCCAAGCGCCGAACAGGCGCAGCTTCATCATCAGGGGTCTCTAAAGGCGAGGCGTCTATCCGTCTTGCCCTAATCCACGCATTTGGCGATTGGTTCTCCGGTGGTGAGGTCGTATCTGAGTTCAAACCCTTCGCAACACGTTCGTTCAGGGCTGATTTCGCTCTACCTCGCTACAGGATTTACGTTGAGGTCGATGGGTGGGCGCACCATGGCCAATACCTTGAAAGCCACCACTCAGACCGTGAGCGCGGGTTGTTCTTCTCCCAATTTGACTGGCTACCATTCAGGGTAAGCCACCAGCAAGCTACGCAGAATCCGACCATGTTGGTTGAAGCAATCCAACAGGTGCTAAAGCGCCGGCATGGACGTTCCCGAGAGTGCATAGTCATCGAGCGGGTAATGGGACCAGTAGAGTGTTACACCAGGTTGGTGTCTGGTCAGTGCGATGCGGGGTAGGGGATGGGGCGTGGTAATCACGCCCCGGTACCGACTCAGTTTACAGCGTCTTTGAGGTTGGCGCCGGCTTTAAAGCCGGGAACGCGGCGAGCAGGGATCAGGATGGACTCACCGGATTGCGGGTTGCGGCCTTGGCGAGCTTCACGCTCCTTGACCGAGAACGTGCCGAAGCCTACCAGGGTGACAGCCTCACCTTTCTGCAGCTGATAGCTGATGGTGTCTGTGAGCGTGGTCAGCGCGAGTTCGGCTTTGGCCTTGGAAATGTCTGCCTTGTCAGCAATGGCTGCAACGAGTTCGGATTTATTCATACAGTGGTATTCCTTTCTTTGGTTTTCTTGAGAAAAGCTTTGGTCAGGTAGTGGGTTGATAGGCCAACACCGGCCGAAGTGACGATGGAAAATGTCTGCCAAACGTTCGACTGGTAAAGCCCGCTGAGAGTCAGCGTGAGGGTCGTGAAGACACTGACCCCTGCCAGTGTTGAGTAGAAGTCATAGGAGCCCTGCGTAAGCCTCACCCGGTACAGGATGAGGCCGGCAGCGCCATAGGTGGCGAGGATCGCTAAGGTGATCATCAAGCTATGAGCCGAAGCTAGCCCAGCGGTCAGGCAGATAATGGTGGCAATAGCACACAGGCCGATGCTGCTTGCCTTCGCATACCGAGCATCCCCGAGTGCCCTGCCCGTAATGAGGGCTAGAGGGTGGGCACCAATCGAAGCGGCTAGCAGTAGCGGCTGGGACACCAGCTCAAGCATTCAATGACTCCTAGTTGCGTGGACCGCGAGGTGCCTGACTTTGTGTCTGGCTGCTTGAGTTTAGCTCAAGCCCCTTGAGGCCGTTGCGCAGAGCATCCGACAACGGGGTCGCACCGCGCGGTGCGTCCGGTGCCGCCTTGTGCAGTACCTCCTGAACAGTGCGGCCGCTTCCGTTTGGCGAAGCATGCTGCCGGGCTCCAGAGTCGGCCCGCAGCTGATTAAGTTCATCATGCATAGTGCCAAACTTCTGCGCTAGCCCAGCTGTAAATCCAGCCGCTACCGGCGCGACCAGGTTGGCAACCAGTAGTCGGCCCATTTCAGCCATACCGGCAACCGGCAGCGTGTCTTGCACTGTGGCCTTGACCCACTCGGTCATGGTCTGGGGCAATGTCTGAATCATGGCGTTGTAGGCTTCGGGGTCGGCAGCGCGAAGCGCCCCATGGGCTTCCATCTGCTCGGCAAACTGGATGCCGGTTAGCGGTGCAATGCCAATCATAGTCGCTGCTGCCACAAAGGCTGGATCAATGTGCTTCATCAAACCCACGGCACGGTCCATGATGCTGCGGCTTTGCTCTGTGATTCGCTCATCCAGACTTTTCATTGCGCTACCCCTGTAGGTGTAGAGAGTTCCGTTTCAATCAGCTGGCAGAAGTCACTGACTACACCGGCAATGTCATTGCGTGCGACCGGGCAGATTTGAGTGCGTTTGGACTTGATATCGCCAAGCAGTGCAGCATAAAGAACAGCTTGGCTCTGCAATTCAGACCGCGTGGTCGGCTGGAGCAGGGTGTCGTTGTTGAGCAGAGCAATTGCTTGATCAAGCTGCTGGCAGGAAGTATTGAGGTCCATGATTATCTCATCCTCGGTGATTGTGCGCTGGTGCTGGGCTGATCAAACAGCCCGTGTTGTTCGGCCGGGCTGTGTGCCTGGATCATTGCAGCGCTCTGCAGTTCGCTGGTAACTGCAGGCGCAGGTTTATCGCTTCGCCCAACATAAGGCTCGCTTTTCTTCGTCTGGTAACGAATGGTCACTTCCTCCCCCAGGTTGCAGCTTGTGACAGCGCCATGGCGGTGCAGAATGCCGACGCCATTACCAATGTCCTGAATCGCCACGCCGAGGTCGTTTACCGTTATGCGGCCGGTGTAGCTCACTCCTGCAACGGGTGGCCTGATCTGGTCAGTGACAAGGCCCGCGTAGTCCGTGATTTCATTGCAAAGCTCCTTCGCGAGGGTCACAACATCATCAATGTCATTTTCAAAAGCGAACGCTTTGATCGACTTGGCAATGGCACGGGCAGACGCCTCAAATGGATCATTCAGAACAGCCTGGCCAAGCACTTCATGGGCTAAAGTTTTGCTGAGCCCTTCGATTAGTGTTGGGGGGTATTGCTTGGCTTTTGCGTGCTCACTGGGGCTGGGCACGCGAAGAAGTTCAGGGTTGGTCGGGTGCTGAAACTTCGGATCGGTGCTCCGGTTCTTGGCCATCCCTTTGGTCATGGTAGGAATGCGTTCATCGTCTTTGGTGACGATTTGCATCTTGAAGTTTTTCCCCGCTGCCAAGTCGCGCTCCTGCTTGGCTTTGAGGCCGGTCATCTCGCTCCACGACGGGTCGTCATCAGGAACATCGTCGAGAATGTCGCTGACCTTCATGTCGATCCTTTCCGGCTTTTGGAGCATCGACCAGTCGAAGTGCATGCCTTCTGTTACTGCGACCATGGCCCACCTGTCGCGGTGTTCGAGGGCATTGAAGTCCTGACCTTTAAGGACGGTCTCGTGGGTAACGTATCCCATGTCCCGCAACTGGTTGCGCAGAATGCTAGCTGACGCAGAGCTGGCGTAGGGGATGACATTCTCAAGCAGCACAACGGCAGGGTTCAGGCGGGCCAAAATGACCAGTGCGGCAACAACAAGATGCCCAACCTCCGGGTGCTCTTCCGGCATGCTGGTTCCCCGTTTTGCCCGGCCGGCAACACTGGCGCCAGAACAGGGTAGGCCCGCTTCTGCGATATCGGCACGCTCCAGCTTTCGCATGGCTGCATCGTCAAAGGCAAGCTCTTGCATAGGCGCCCCAACCGCAATGGTGCGGTCATCCCATGAGTGGACAGCATGGGAGTGATCGAGAAGCTCCGGGCGAATTTCGTTGAGAAGCGTGTGCCGTGAGCTAATTCCTTCCTTCTCCAGGCCAGCCTTGACCGAATGCGACAGCAACCCACCGCCATGAGATAGGCTCGCCACGTCTAGCGGCGTGTCGCTCTGAACCTTCATCTTGAGCCTTTGAAGGCGCTCTTTCTTGCGAATCTCAGTGGCAAGGGGGAGGAAATGGATTTCGTTCTTGCGCGTAACCAGTCGCACTGACTCCATCCCATCAAACAGGCTCAGCAACTCGGCGCTATTGATATCGAGAACGGGGGTGACCTTGCCGGTCTTCTTGTTCTCCTTTTTGCTGATGACGCGGCTACCGTTTGGATCAGCGCGCAGCATAAAGGCACCGCCCTTGATGCTGATTTCATAGCGATCACCTGGGTTGAGGTTTGCCCGCGTGATCATCTGGTCTTCAAGCCAAATGCGGGGCTTACCGCGATTCTCGCCAATTCGTTTGATGTAGTATCCGTTCATGATCTGCGCCAGATAATATAAAACCAGAATCAAAGAATAGCACCAGGGCTACCGTAGGCCTAGTGTTCAAGGGTTTTAGGCATAAAAATCCAGTGGCGCGATGTATTTAATTAGTTTATCGTATTACCATACGCAAAAGTAATGCGCAAAGGAGACTGACGTGACTGCAAATATCCTGAAGTTCGCGCCGCGAGCACGGCAGGGCGTTGACGGCGCTATGACCCCAGAGCAACGGAAGATGATCAGTCGTGCATCTTTCGCGCTGAATGCACATAACAAGCCGGTGCAGTATGGTGCCTTTAATCAGCTGATCGCGGTGGATGCCAAAGGAAAGCGTACCCACACTGCTGGGCGCTTTATTGATGACCTGCGCCAAATCCGAGTTGGCAACCTGTCAACTGAGCTTGAGTTCCGGTGTGAGGCGCTTTCACTGGTGTGCTATGTAACCCATGCCGTAGAGGTTGATGGTGACCTGGCTGGTAGCAAGTTCCAGGTTGAGGTGTATGAGTACGACTCACTTGGTCACATTGGGCGCCACTACTGCAATACTGAGTCGGAAGCTCGGGCAATCCTGCAGATCGTTTTGAAAAGCGCACTTGACCGTGCGCTAGATCGGTACGACATGTCATGTGTACTGCGGGATGAAATACGGCTCACGAACAGCGCTGGGCTTACTCTGTGCCTGCCGGAAAGCGCCTAACCATGTTGGCTTTGACCACCGCGCCACGTGGCAACCTTCTTGCCCCACTGCTTACGACCGTTGAGGACGTTATGCGCTTTGTAGTTGGCGCTGAACTATCCGATCAGTCACCGGCAACGCTACCCATTCCACCAACGATTGCTGTTGGAGAGGGCTGTTTCTGGTTCCAACCCCATTACGCTTTAGCAATTGGCGCTACGGCCGTGCTCGTGACTAAAAACCGACCCGAGGACATTACGGTTTACCCGGTTACCGCGCAGGCCACTGTGCGCTGCTATCTGGACGACAAACAGCTTGTTTTTGGCACGGTTAAGGGCAAAGGGCCAGATAGTGTGTTTACCCACTGCGCACCACATACCCCACGAGAGGTTCCATTGGGCGATGCAAGGCTCATTGGATACGTCGTATCGGCTATCTAAGGAAGAGTATGCAGAACCGAAATTCACTCATCCCGGCTGTATGTACCACCATCATTGCGGTCACCAGTTCCATGACCGCAGCGGCAAATCCGTGGACGGTCATAAAGAGCGACGACTTTGGCCCAGCTGATCGAGCACAGCCATCTCTACAGGTAGTTGTTCCCCCTGAAACTTCCCCATCGAACGTTGTTACCCAGCTCAACGAGCTTGGTAGCGAGGCATATCCAGAGCTGGCAAGGCAGTACCTGGAGTCCGCTCGCTGGAATGAGCGGCGGGGTGCCATTGATGACATGGTGAGTAACCTCAAGGCTGCTGCGAACTACGGTAGTGCTGGCGCTCATTACGAACTGGCCCGGTTGTATCTCGACGGTGACAAGGTAGAGCGCGATCTATCCGAGGTGTCCCGCCATTTGTACGCAGCAGCAGGGCTTGGGAATGCCGAAGCTGAACGTGTTCTTGGCTTGACCTTTATCCGTGGCGACCTGGGCACGGTTGACCTAGCCGAAGGTGAGGCGCGTCTGACCAAGGCGGCTGAGACGAGTATTCGTGCAAAGCGGGAACTAGCCATGTGGCTCGCTGGCCAGCTCGATGGCGTACCGAAGGACGTGAGGCGTGCGCAGCACTACTTTGAGCAAGCCATTGCAGCAGGGGATAGCCGAGCAGAAGAGTTGCTGGCCAAGATTGACCCGGCGTTGCTAGCAGCCGCGAAAGAACCTGTCACAAATGAGCTGGCAGGAGGGCTGGCCGGCGAGCCTGCGGGGGAGCTGCAGCAAGCACAGGGCGTAAGTACAGAGCCAAGTGCTGGTTACTCACCCACAACAGAAGCGGCTGTTGTTGAGCCGAGGCGAATGCCAACTGCAGAAGAGTTGTTCACCGAGGCTAACTCAATCATGCTGAGGCCGCAGTCACAGCGCGGCATAGAAGATGAGGCGCGTGCCTTTGCAATGTTCTCTCTTGCATACGAGCTGGGTAGTGAGATGGCCGGCAAAGAGCTGAACTACTTGGATGGCGTGCGTGCCATTAAGGCCAAAGATGATCCTCAATGGCTATTCAAGTACAAGCAGAAGGTCATCAGCGGCTTCCTGACTGGTGAAGCCAATTAACGGGACGGTGTGAAGTGAACCCGACCCTCGAAATAGCATTTGGTGGTCCTGGCAAAAAGCTAGGCCGTGATTGCTGTCTATGCCGCAGCACCCTCAGAGGGTTTGCGCCAGATCACAACACCTTCACGGCGAACTAGATTTGCGCAGGGGCTTTGGTCATTCTCAGAGATAACCTGAACCTCAAGCCGGTTGGAGCCAACATGTCGAAACTCACCAAGAGGTGAGGTGAGGCGGTTCAGGTAATCAACGTCCGTGGCCGGCACGCTGGCGGGGACCGATACCATGAAGTCCCAATCGGTCGGACAGATGCGAGGCCCAGTAACGTTGAGTCCGAAGCAGTGGATAGACACGGCCTTTGGGACAATGCGTAAGATTTCCTTGGTTACGTCCGAGAAAAAGGATCGGCGGCTTTCAAAGAATCGCTTTTGATTGATTTCATCGGTGCTGGCCATGTCAAGTTCCGGTGCGCGTGGTTTGCGTATTATATTACGATGTGCGAATATCACAATCAACAACCGGCAGGCAATCCCGCCTGATTTGCTGGTTTGAAGGACAGGGACGCGCTATGACTTCAAGCATTCAGAGCATGTCAACATTTCTGTTGGGCTGGCGCCTATCGCCGTTGAGTCGCGGAGCGACGACCTTGCAGAAAAGGACCGGCGAGACCGTTGTGCTGCAGCCTGGCAACAATCGCCTGGTATCAGAGTTCATCCATGAGCTGGCAGTCGCCCAGCACCAGCAGCAACACCAGCAGGCAGTGGCTGACGACGAACCATGGGACGATGATTGTGAGGGTGCCTTGCCAAGTGCAAAGGAGCTGATGGAGTCCCGCGACGCTTTGCTGAGCGAGAATTTCAACCTCAAGCGTCGTATTGCTCATTTAGAGCAACTACTGCGTGCAAGCGAGTCCAATCATGCGCTGAGCGATGCAGCCCGCCACCAGCCGAAATCATACTCCCTCAACCTATAAACCTGCCTTTCGGCCGCGCCCTGGCGGCGTGGCCAGCGCCTTCCGCTGTGTTGGGCGATCATGCACAAGCGCAGACGTGCTACGCTAAAGCGCAGTATTGGGAAGACCGATTCAACCTACTGACCGGCGCCGCAGATCGACCCGCGCCGAAGACCTGTGCGCGAGCGCCTTGAAGAGTTTGATCCGCTTGACGTGCGTAGGATTCTGGCCGGGCATACGAGTTGCGTTACGAAATTGCGGACAACGCCGTCTACTTGCTGCGGCTATGGCACAGCCGAAAGGATCGCGGATGATGGAAATGACTAACGCAGGGTGGCTGATCCTTATGGTTTTGGCCATCTGCGTGCCGTGGTGGTTCTACGAGAACTACAAGCAGCGGCCGCTATCAGAGTTCCCCGGCCTGGATGAGGACTTCAAGCTGTTCCCCGACTCTCTGCGCGCCATTCACAGCAAGGGGACCATGAGCCGCACAGAGCATTTGCGGTACATGCGAACACACATGCGACTGATCAACGACGAGCTAAGCCGGCGCGAGCGCGCCGAAGAGACGAAATAGCAGGCGCGGCCGTAACAACCCACACCCGAGCAGCCCGCCCGCTCCCACAAATAAATATATCATCCCCAAGGCCACCCCTAACGATCCCCAGCGCCAGCACGGCTTCAAAGCCACCCCGAGACCGAGCCAAACCCAACGCCGGCAGCGCCGCGCAATCACAGTACAAATTATATCATCCCCAAGACGACCACCCAGTTCCAGTACCGGCCGGCCCCGTGCAACCCGCCCCGGCGCAGCCGGCCTTAAAAACCGAGTGGGTCTGTTTTGGCGCGCTTCGCGCGGGGAGGGGCTTGGCGCGCTGGCCTGGGTTTCTTGTTCGCACAATCAGGCTTTGTCCTCAAAGGCTGACTATCTTGGTGACTTGGATTTGTGAACGATAGGGTGATGCTGACGATAGGCCTTGCTGGCAAGAAAACCAGAAAACCGACGTGATCTGTCGAGCTGGTGGGGGAGGGTTTCTTGATGGCCTTATCAGCCTTGTCGGCAAGTCGTTCTTGGCAACAGTTCAGGTGAGACCAACACGGCGAACCAGGCTATCAAAGGCATCTTCTTTGTTACCCTGATCGGCCTTGTTCTCATGGTGTTGCTTGGCAGCAAGACTGTCTACTGGGTAACGAACGGTCGTAAACCAGACTTTACGGTCACCTGATGCACTTAGACGTTTTGGCGTGTGCTCGCCAAACTCACCCCAATACTTCATAAGGAAGGGCTGACCGAACTCAGCTTTTGCTTCATCCAGGGTAAAAACGCGGTCTCTGAACGGCTTTTCCTCGTTGCCAATAGTCTCAACCATTCGGTACCGGATTTCATAGGCTTGGTCACCCTGATCTTTGTCGGCATCCGGTTGAATCATGCCCTCAAAAGACGGCATGGCCGACAGATTGGAACGGTTGGCCATGCCCATTTTGGCAGCCTGTACAGCGATATCGTTTACAACGTCGATAATGCGCAAGAACCGCTCTGCAGATGAGATTCCTTGTTCCTCTGGCGACGCCAGTAACAGGTGAGTGTGGTTCAGCAAAGCATCAAATACGTGCTCAGAGAGTGCATCGCTTGTAAGCGGGGCTTGTTTTTCGTCAACAAGACCGGGTTTTTCGTTCTCAAGATCAGACATTGCACAGCTCTGTATTTGGGTACTCTCCTATTATATGCAAGCAAAGATGGTCTTTGACAACAAGAACCCCCTTTTGCGAGCAAAACCCAATGCGGCCGGAGAGCGGCCAGACAAGCCCGAGAACGGCCAGGCGGTCAGCGGCGCCTGCGGCGGGCACGGGGCTGCGGTTGGGCAGGGAGTGGATTGGGTTAGGCTGATTGCCCCCTTGGGGATGATATAATTTTTTAACCTCGGGTGTGTTCCGGTGGGGCTGTTGGTCGGGTGGGGCGGCTTGGGTGTGTCTTGCTGGCGCTGGTGCCGGGGCGTTGCTGCCTGGTGCTTGGTCGCGCAAATGGGTGATGACGGCCTTGCCTGGAGTTGGGTATCGCGTGCGTTTGCCATTTGGGTATAATGAGACGATACGCAATTAAAGAGACCTGATGCATGGCCCTTGCCAGCCCCTTTAATGTCACACTTCGCCACCGTGTTACGCCCGGCAATGGCGAGCCGCCTATCAGCGTTGATCGGTTTGCTGGGATGGCCGATCCAGTGCAATTGGCTGGCTTGATCGAGCGCGAGCGACTGACAACGCTTGTCTACTCTCGCAACAACCGGTTTTGCATGGCTACCAGTGGCATCCTCACGTCTAGCGACTCCCCTAGTCAGCACATCGCCACGCTGCACATTAGTCACGCCAACAAAACTCTGCTTAGCGAGCTGCAGGCCAGAAACCTCGCCTTCGATAATAGCCTCGTGCTGTTCAATTCAGATGCGGTCAACGCGCTTGCCCACACGGCGAACGCGAGCTTGGGCTCCAATCTCGGTCCAATCAGCGATATGGCCAGACACCTTGCGCCAGCACTGCTCATACAGGGTAGCTCTGCCACCATCGCCTCTTTGCGCGTGAAGTGGCCTTTGTTGGATCGTGATGAGGACCGCAACACCCTGGCCTTCCATCTCAACCACTGGATGAACGCGCTTCTATCAGAACAAAGCCTTGATCCCAGTTACGGACAGCTACCGCTTGAGCGGGCTTGCCGTGACCTGGCTGTCAGCCCGCCGAATCAGCGCCAACCTGGACCGTCTCTCCGCTAAGGAACCATTATGAACGCACAAGTGTTGCCACTTCCCTGGCTCGACCCGCAAGTAGAAGGCGAGTATCTAGTCACTGCCGGCGAGCATGGGCATTATCTGGTGAGACATGCGCGCTATGAAAACGGCCGCTACCAGTTTCATCCAGCCTTTCTGCACGACTGCTATGCCGATACCGCGCGCGCAGCGTTCAAGCTGGCTTGCAACCATCTAAAAAGTGGGTTTGTTCCCAAATCCATCATTGCCGGCCAGTTCTGTCACTTTACCGCCAACCTGGCTGCGCGCATTCACAAGCTGCTGCCCTATACCGATAGTGAGGGCGCTGCCGGCCAAGCCCTTATGACCATGGCCAAATTGGCACAGGAGCCTGTTGCAGACTGCGTTGCCCATCTGATTGCGGCCGGTCTGATCCCCAGCACTGAATATGCAGTCGAAGTCCAAGAGCTGGTGACCATCAATGGCGCCTTTACGCCGGACATTCTTCGACTCTACCAGCAGCGGTTTGACCCCGCCGACTTTGATGCAGAATGCGCGGCCGTGCTCACACGCAACCCGGCACTGTTGCTGCAGACTACCCATCTTCGATATCGCACGCTGGCGATCATTGAAGACATGGTGACCGCCGCACAGCACCACCAGGCGCCCCAGTACCTGGGACTGGCCTCACTGCTTAATGCACCCAGCGCCAGCAACCCTGCTATCACCAACATGGCTGCTCTTAAACAGGCGCTCGGGCCGCAGGTACTTGAAATGCAGCGTTTCGGTGTGTCGGTGCTTACCGCTTTCATCGGAGATACCAACGAGAAACTGCGCGTGATCAGCGAGGACTACGTTTTCGATCAAGCGCGCCTCGCCGGCGAGCTGGCCAGCAGCCAGATCACACAAGGCCGCATGGAGCTGGTGGACCACCGGATGTTCCCGGTCTTCCGCTGCCCGATGCAAAACGATGTTACCCAAACCTTAACCAGCATCGTGCTCAAATCCATTGATGGCAAAGACGTTACCCCCGGCATGCTTGCCGACTTCTGCCACCTCTTCAACCTCGACTTCAAAAACGGTACCGGAGCACGTCCAATTGACGTGATGGCCAATGCTCGTTAAAGCTCAAGACCCAGCTGCTCCAGAAGACCTGCTAAGCCACCATCCTGTCGGCAAGGGCCAGGTTGTTGTTTTTACCACCGGCACCGGCCGCACCCAAGTTCGGGTCTTCCGTGACAATGCATGGCGTGATCTTTCAGATGATGACTTCATTGGCCAAACCGCAGCCTGGGCTTATGAGCGGATGTACACCGAGGTGCATGGTTTGGGCAACTCCATGTTCTTTATCGAGCAGCTCGGTAACTTCGCGGCCAACCTCGCGGTTAAAGCGCTGCTGCGAAATCCTGAGCAATATGCTGCCGGCCAGGATGAAGACATGCTGCGCGCGGTCATCCATGGGCTCCATGCAACACTGCACATTATTCAGTCCCCAATCCACCTTGTCGTGCCTGAGCTACAGCGGCAGCACCTGCTCCCCCAGAATCCACAGCTCGCGTATATCCAGCAGCTGATGATTGAGCTACACGGCTTCGATGTGCCGCGATCTCTACTGACGAATGCGTTTATTAGTGGTGCGGACATGATTTTTTGCAGCCGCCTGGCGCGGCTTCTAGCCAGCAATCCTGTTATGGCCCGGCGTGTCAGTTGGCTTGACCAGCAAACACTCGCCAACCTCCAAACACAGAACGGAAGAGTGCCGTTTCCACCCCATTGGTCAGACCTCAAAGTACCTGCCAGCATGCGCCAGCGTGCATAACTGGCGGTTGGGCATGGTCTTTGATTAGCAAACTACACGCCACTGAGTTAGCCAAGCTTGGCCCGTTGTACTCATGACTCAGAGGTGACACTGAATATAGGGAACACAGCACAATGGAAAACTCCACCATTATTGAAGTCGCCAACCTTGGCGTGCCCGTTCAGCACCCCAAGCGCAATGAACCCACTATGTTTGAGTGGCGCTGGTCGTCAGACCCCGAAGTCGATGTTGACGCGCCAGTTCACGTCTTCAAAACGGCGAATGAATTGAAGCGCTTTGTTCATCTGGCAGTACAGAAGCAATTTATCGACGCCGGCTGCATGAAGATCATCCCGATCACCAACCCGGAACAGCGGTCCAGCATCACCCGAGAAGAGGCCATTGATGCTGGCGCAGACCGTAAGCATTGGGACTGGGTGCGGTTGGCCATGGCTATCTCAGGTAACAGTCGTCGAGGCCCGATGATGGACACCATCGAGTGGGCAGGCACACGAGAGGAATACCAAGAGGGTCTATACCTCCAAGAGGCCTTCGCTCACGTTAAGAACCGTGAGTGGACCAACGTCAACATCTTCACGCCGGCTGAAAGCAAGTACGTCCAAAACGCGGCCGACTATCTCAACGAACACCAACGCCAAATGCGCCCACAACTGCGGGCCGCGCAAGAAATGGTGGTGCGCCTTGAGGATGTGGTTACCTCCCTCAATCTGGACAACATCAATGAAGAACGCGCCATGGGGTATCTGCGTGAAATTCAGAAGGCGTATCACGCCCGTGACCAGGCCAACCGAATGGCTAACGGAAGTCACCCGATCAGCCAAAGCCTAGAAGACTTGGCATACGAACCAGCGTCAACCGCGACCAGCACCCCCCGCATGCATTGATTGAGGATGCGTAATGAATCTGCCTCTGATTGCCGTCAAAACCCAAAATAGTGTTGCCTACACTGGCCTAGAGTCTGTGATCGAATCGGACGTACTGGCAAAGCTTAGGCGTGATCATGCAGAACGCATTCCCGCATCCTGGGTAGAGCATTGCGCCGACGTGCTCGGCCTTTCGCCCACGAGTAACGCGCTCTTGCCGGCAACCGATCTTTGGTTGGTACACCGGTTAAGCGATCAGCAGCTCATTAGCGACGTTCTGCCTGCCTTCGGCCAAGTGTCCGAGTTGGGCTCAGTTGATCAGCAGGCGCAGATTCAGCAATGGCGCAATCTGTATGTACCGCTGCAACAGCATTACCGAAACAAGGGCAGCAAACCCCGTGTTCAGGCGCGGGGAACCTCGCCCAGCACACTACGCACCATTCTGGCCAAGCACTTTGGTGAACCTGCCATTGCAGCCCTGCTGCGCCAACACCGGCTGCATCTGGTAAATACGGCCAACGAGCTTCCGCATCTTCGTAAACACCAGTCCAGTCAGGCCAACCAGGGGATTGCCGGTGCCACTTACCCGGACGGATCGGTTTATCTGGTCGCAGACAACATCAGCGCTGAAACGGCAGTTGGCATCTTCCTACATGAGGTTGGCGAGCATGCCGGCATGGCCACGATGCTGGGCCAAGATTACGGCCGGCTGGTCCAGCATTTCCAGCGCCTGCTAGCTGCTGGTGACACCTACGCCCAGTACGCAGCCATGCGCGTGCCACTGAGCACCCCAGATGCCGATGTGCCGTCCGAGCAGCTGGCGTACCTGATTGAGAAAGTGGCTAATGATGCGGTGGCCATGCAAGGTGGCGAAAAAGGCTACAAGCTTGGCGAGGACTGCTTGAGCAGACTTCGCGCCTGGATTTTCAAAACAGACACCGCCCGGTGGCTTGAATCTATCGGCATGGTTGATGGTTTTACCCTTCGCCCCGCCGATATTGCTGCTCTGGCAAGACAGTCCGTGGATGGCCTAAGTGGGGTTCGCGCCAGCATTGAAACCGATTGGCTTGACCTGCTCGATGGCGACACGCTGGAAGAGCTGTTTAGCCAGCTGCCTGAGCAGCGAGTCACCACCCTTACCGAGTTCGCCCCAGAAGTCATGGCCGGGTACCTGTACGCACTCAATGAGCTGCAAGCACCGGGTATAGGCCAGACGTTGGATGCGCATTTGCCCAGCCTGGCGCGCATGGCAACTGGCGAGTTCGGGGACCACCTGTGCGCCATCGCAGGCAGTCTGATCACCAGCAGCGCGACCCACGATACCTCTGAGCACCTGCAATCCCAGCTAGAGGCAGGCGGTGTGATCATGCTCACTGCTCCTGATGACACGCTGTCCGTCGTCATGGCAACCCCGGACAACGACGCAGCCACTGTGTTGATTTACGGCAAGCCGGGCACCTGCACCGAGTACCAGGGAGTCCCCATCCATGACGTTGCGGCAATACTGCCCCGTTCCAGTGTGCCTGCCCCATCCGGTCAATATGCCAGCCTGCTGGCAGGAAAGAAGAACACCGTAGCCAGCAAGCCAGCGCAGGTTGATGATGTTCTGTTTCAGGTTGGCGATAGTCTTGCCATGCCAGCCTCCACGATCCTGAGTGCCGGCAAGCAAGATGCCGGCCTTCGCATTACAGACCATGCCATCGCGGCACACCCTCACAACCTGGTGATCGACACTCCCAACGCCAGCACTATTTCACTCGGCAGGGTTATCCAGGCTATTGGTCCAGCCCGCGCCACAGAGCTTCTTCAATGTGAAGAAGCCGTGGTCTACAACACCCCCAGTTGGAATCATGTTTCAAGTCTTGCTGGCGCCAGCTCGCTGACTGACCTGCTGGATCAAGCACCTGACCTTATCGGCCAATTAGAGCTTCCGGCATCAACCGTGTTCGGACAGCCTCACTACAGGCGCTGGTTCGCTGATGCTGGTTTTGATGGGGCCGTTTTCAACTTCAACGGCCAGGGTACTGCCGTGGCCATGATGGACAGCTCCCAGATTGTTGGCCTTAGCGATGCCATTGATAACGAGCGCATGGCCGGCCAAGACGTAGATCATGCCCGGATCGTGCTTGCTGCGCTGAACGACCATGTTGAGCACACGCGCCGCTATGAGGAAGCTTACGAACAAGCATTGAACGGACAGTTGGATGACGCCCACGCCGAGGTATGGAGTGCAAAGTTCGACGTTGAGTTTGAGCTTGAACAAGCTCTATCGCTCGCACCTGTTGCGGGCATAGAAGGTCTGACAGACGACGGGCGACCGGTCCTGCTGACGCCGAGCAGCAAAGAAAAAGGGCACTGGCAGCTCACTCGTCTGGGGTTTGATCAGCAGCCCGTCTCGGACACTCTCACGCCGACTAAGGACCAAGGTATCAAGTACCTCCTGCAGGAGGTGACGGCCGATAGTCTGCGCATTCACGGGCTGACACCTGAACCGCTAAAGCCTGGGGCACAGCCTAAGTTCACCTTGGCAGGAGAGGGGGCCAGAATAGCCCTGCTAAATGACCTACAGGCCGCCCGAAACATGCTCCGGGCTGGTGAGCGTCCCGAAGTCGTGCTTCGCGAAACAGGCTGGTACGAGGGTTACGATGGTCGGATGCGCTTTGAGATTTCTGACCACAGTGCAGCTCTCCATTACTCCGAGGCCACCGCACATCAGCAAGCGGCCGGGGGCGCAAAGCGGGTTGGCGATTACTTGATCCATCGCAGATTGTTTACTGCATACCCCTCACTGGCGGATATCCCTGTCGAGGTGAACCACCGAGGCGTCACGTCTCTGGTCAGCTACAGCGATGGCCGCTTGCTGATGAATCTGCGAGACGACCTCAGTGGAAGTGACCTTCTGTCAGCGCTGCTGCACGAGCTGCAGCATGGGATACAGCTGCTGGAAGGGTTCGCTATCGGTGGAACTGAAGCGGATTTTCAAAAACGTGATATCACCGAGCAGCAGACCCAAAAGATCGACACACGTATTCAGGCTCTTTTCGAGACCAACCCGAGTTTCGCCGCAAAACAGCGGGAGGCAAACCGGCGCTACTCTGCATTGCTTCAACGATTCCCGTCCGAGTATGAAGGCCAAATATCGGTCAATTGGGATGCCGTAAACGCCGAGTCCTTTCACGCCTACATGGCGTTGATTGATGAACTCCAGACCTTCCCTGAGTACGACCAGTATTCCAATCTCGACGACGAGCGGCGCCGGCTAGAACGGGACCGCGTATACCTTTACCCCTGGCAGCAATACCAGCTGCTTGCTGGTGAGCTGGAGGCGCGGACTGTTGAGTGCCGAATGCTGCTCACAGAATCCGAGCGCCGGCTGGTCCCCCCACATGCTAACGGTGACGTAGATAACACCAACGAATTGATTTTCGTTTTTGAACCAAGCTTCCCCACGCGACACGCAGCCATCGCTGCACGCGCAACTCAAGATGCAAACACCCATGACAAGCCTCGGTACAGCCTGACTGAGCCTGAACGTACATGGTTCTACTCTGCGCTAGATAAAGCCGTAGATCGCGTGCATACCATTGCTGGGAAATCGGGCGAAGTATTCCCGGCTCAAGCGTTGGCCTGGCTCAAGAGCCAACAAAAGCAGGGCGCTTTCAAAAAAGAAGAGCTGCAATGGTCTGGTCTTGAAGAGTGGCTTGCTGGTCAATCAGGGAAGATTCACACCAGCGCGATTAAAGCCTTCGTGGCTGCGAACGGCGTTCAGCTCCAAGAAATTGGCTTGGGCCATAACACGACTGAAAGCTATAACCTTCCCGCCAAGTACCCTACACAGATACTTCCCAGCAGCCTTGGGTACCGGGAGCTGCTTTTGTGCCTCCCGCAAGAATGGGCCTCCCCGCCAATACCTGAGCGCCCAACGGAGCTTCCACAAGGGTTTACGATTGAATCCCTCGTTAGCAAGGGAGAAGAGCTGTTCTTTGTCGCCAAGAATGATGGGCTTCAAAGCGGTGCGTTCCATAACCTTCACCCAACACCAGAAGAAGCAAAGCGAGCGGCTTTGGATAAGCTGCATGACGCTGCCATTGCCGCTCACGCAACCAACAACTGGGACAATTTCACGTCAAGCCATTGGCCCACCCACCGCAACATCGTAGCCCACTTGCGATGCACAGATCGAATCGACTCTGACGGCCGCGCGCACCTGTTCGTTGAGGAAATTCAGTCAGATTGGGCTCAGATTGGGCGATCACGCGGATTCAAGGAAGAATTTGTGCCCGGCATCATGCCTGAGTTTACAGCTACACAGGCCACAGCCGCTGAGTACGCTGAACAACAAGGCATCTCAATTTACAGGGTGCTGCGCAAGATGAACATGGCCCTATTTGGTTCCACGGAATCAGACCCTGCAAATGAGAATAATCCGACACCTGACTCCATTGTGAATGTGGTGCAGGCCAATGGTGAGCACTATCTTCTAGTCCCTCGTGGCACAACAGAAGAGGCATTGAGTGAAGCTGAAACCCACTGGATTCGGCAAGAGGAAGCACGCTTTAAAAATCACCGGGCTGAGATGCTCAACGCTCCAATCCATGCTCCATTCGTAAGTGATACCAAGGTCTGGACAAGCCTGATGATACGGCGTGCGTTCATGTATGCCGCCGACCATGGCTACGAGCATGTGTCTTTCATTTCGGGTGACCAGTCTGCTAAGCGCGCCAACCAGCAGAAACAGATTGATCAGCTTACCGTCGAGCGTGGCCACTCAGACTTCTTCTTGCTGACAGCCTTCGATCAGGCTGGCAAGTTCACCCTAGATCAACAAGGCGCCACCAGCTTAAACCTACATGAGTTCGTGGGCAGGGAACTTGCCGATAAGATTATTGCGTTGCAGCCTGGGGAATACCAGTTCAGCGAGCTGGGGCTGATGACGGGCGGCGACGGCATGATTGATTACTACGACAACATTGTTGCCCAGTGCGTGAAGGAAGTTCTTCGCAAAAGCCAAGGGCCAGAGGTAAGTAGCGCCTTGGTCATGACAGATCATGACCAGTACACAAAACAGCTCTCGGTCACTATGACCCGCGACTTTACGGCGAGGATTAAGCAGTTCGGCCTGCCGCTGTTCAGCCTCACTGAGGACGCGGCGGTTAAAGAGGCGGCCGAAGCTGGTTTGTTGGGGATGCATGACAAGGCGGTGGTCTATGCCGCAGAACCTGCAACCAGTGATGATCATGTTGAGCTGTTCAAGTCGGGAATGGGTGCCCGCCACTTCACTACATTCGATCAGGCTTGGCGTACTGCCTGTGCTGCCCGCGCCCAAGGGGAGACCTATAAGGTAACCCCTGCTGTCATATCGCTGACTAATCCTCTGCCGCTGACACCTGAATCGGGGGGCGTTCTTACCCGCACCCAGCTAACCAGTTTGTTCAGCAATCAGGTCGTTGAGAGCCTGCTACAGCCCGGCGAAGACTCTGTAGATGTGGCCACGCTCCTAGCGATGCCAGAGGCTGTCGAAGTCCTGAAAGCACGTGGATACGATGGCGCGACCTTCCACGAGGTCCGCGAGGGGGTTGTTGCCGTTCGGCACGTCGCCTTCAAGCCAAGCGTTGTTACCGAAGGCAAAGCCATGCTTGTTAGCGACCCAGCATCTGGCGGACAAGCTAGGCTTTCAATCAGCGCCAGCGCCGCTGCACAGCCTCTTGACCAAGCCATGCCCCATTCCCCAGCCGGCAATAAAATTGCGACCAGTATTCAGCTCGGCCACCGGGGTACTCTTCCGCTCAACACCTCTTTGGTTGACCTACCCGGCGTCCGGTTCACAAACTCTAATCCTGCTCAGGTTGCCAGCCTATACCGTGAAATCACAGACACCCTCAAGCAGGATGCAAACAAGCTAGAGGGGCGGCTTGCCTGGTTGCAAAAGGGGGGGCAGCAAGCCGAAGAAATCACCCAACGTACCAGAAACGCTCTGGCCGAAGCCCAACGCACGCTGCAGGGGATGAAACCCAAAGCCCCGCCCAGCAAGCACAATCTGCTCGACTGGGACAAACCAATCTCTAATGGTCAGCGAAAAGTGTTGGCCAACGTAGTCAGCCTTGGTAACGATGAGCCTATCACTGGCAAACAAGTAGTTTGGCTCGCTGCCGCGACCCACGGGAGCTACGAAAAGGCAGTGGCTCACCTGGATAAAGCTGGGATTATTGGGATCGCCAGCGCGACTGATACGCTGGTTTGGGACAAGAGCGCCTATGCGCTCCACGACAAGCTGCCCAGAACTCATGATACCGTCCGCTACCATCTTGCCTACCATGGCAGCCCGCACCTGTTCGATAAATTCTCCAACGATTTTCTGGGGACCGGGGAGGGGGCACAAAGCTACGGCAAAGGCCTGTATCTTGCTGACACGATTGGCACAGCTACCCATTACCAAATGATGGGTTTACACCGGACTTCACTGCTTGGTAGCACCATCCATCCAAACCTGCATTCGCTGAGCCAAGCCATCATCGAGCAGGCACATTTGCTTGCGCCGGAGACCGCCCAGGAGTCTCGGAGCGAGCTGGAAAACGCGGTGACCCATTACGTTAGCGCTCGTCAGGTCTCTCGGTCCTACGCTCAAGCTGTAATTGACAAGCAGACAGCCTTCGCATCACTGCTGCAGAAAGTTGATAGCGGGCTGATGTTCTATGACACCTCGTTTGATCGTTTCCGCGTGCTGCCGGCGACGGGTAGCTTTGGCCTTCGGGCGATACAGGAGGACGCGGACAGCACGATGCGAACAGGCTTGTTTGCCATCGAGAACAGTCTTGATTACAAGATGGGCAAGGCAATGTCACCCGAGCAGCGCCAGCAAGCCCTGCAGGCGCATGCGGGCAAAGTTAGTGATGTTCATTACCATCAAGAGCGTGTTGAGTCACTAGAGGCAAAAGCTGAGTTGGACCCAGAGAACGATTTCGTTTGCAGCCTACTGCGTGATGCGAAGTGGGACTTGTATCTTGCCGAATGTGCGCAAGCCTTCCTTGAAGTGCATAGCCCGCTGACAGTGCTACCGCCGACCGACAAGGGCCACATCTACATGGTTGAGGTAGATATCCATGATCGCGAATATCTTCTGCATGACCACCCATTTAGCGCTCAATCAGAGCTAGTAAAGTCTGCGCTGGTGCAGTTGAGCGTGGATCAGACCCTGGATAAGGCCTACCGAGCGCAAGTCAAAGAGGCAATCGCCATGGACGCAACGGGTACCGACTTGTACGGATCACTGTTCGCTGACCCTGGTACTCATGTTGTCGATCAGATCAACGAGGAAAATGCAGTCGCCGGACTGGTGGCCAATGGTGTCAAGGGCATCAAATACTGGGATGGTCAGACCCGGCAGCGCGATGAGAAAAACCACAACTACGTGGTGTTCGATGCTGCCGACCTCTCGATAATCGGCCGGCAGCAAGACAGGGTATACGGCGCTGATTACTTCGATATGCCGGCGCCAACAGCCGCAAGTATGCGCCTTTGATCAATCAGAATGAGATGGGGTCAGCAAAGAGGTAGCCGTACTTCTGCTTAATGATCATCAAGTCGGTCGCTTGAGCTGTACGGCAAGTGCGCAGGTAAGCGTGCCGCGCATTTGCGGTAGCCCGTGGATTGAACTTCGGCGGGGGAGTGTAGATACGGATTTCAAAATAGACAGCCCGGACGGGAATACACTCGGATGGTGGAGCCGTGCCATGGTCGGGACCAAGACAGATCACCTGGGCGCACGATGGCTGAGCAGTGGGACCAGCAGCGGCCATGGCTGGAATGAGCAGACCAATAACGGCCGAGAACACGAATCGAATCTTCATCAGTGGATCACCCCCCGTTGAACTTTTGCGTATAGTAGCAGAGTACGCAATTTAACGGCAGATTAACCATGGTGCGAACCTTGCCGGCTATCGTCGGCCTCATTACAACCAGCCAGGGCGTAATTAACGGCCTGCTTGTTGATGTGAGCGCGCTAAGACATGACGTAACCTGGGGGCTGATCGACGGATATGCCGTGTCGAAGAATAGGAAATTTCTGATCCTACAGAGATGCGGCAAAGCAGCATTCAAGCTCCGTCTTTCCAACGCCCTTGTCGCGGCCGCTGTCGAAGTTGAGCCCCTTACTCTGACAGTCGTAGGTACCCAAGGCGCCGACGTAGCCTACATTCCAAGGCAAGACTGCGCTGAGGTAGTGACTGAAGCCAGCCTACTTTCCAAAGGGCTTGCTGGTCGATTCGGCTGGTAACGTGTCGGCGCAATCCTGATTATGGCCACACTCTCTACCGCGTCGAAACGCTCAATGTCCTGACCGGGCGGCCAAGCCTTTTGGAAGCTACACCGGAATGTGTATTCTCTGGTACTTCAGTTCAACCGCTTAGGCTTCGCTTTCATGCCATTGCGATGCATCGACAGAGAGGGGAATCAGTACCATTCATTCTTGATGGACGAGTATGAGTGGACGCTTCTGAGTGGCGAAAACAAAATCCTCCAGCACCTGCGAATGCCTTGCTGCGCTGCACCAGTGGTTTTAAAAAAATCTAAGCTTGGAACCCGTTTTTTCGCTCACCAACGCAAAGGGCCGTGTGTCACCAAACCCGAGTCCCCCGAACATTTGCTGCTCAAAAGCGAAGTGGCCGCTGCTTTGCTAGCAAGTGGCTGGGACGTCACCACGGAAGAAAGGGGCGAGAGCGCAGAGGGCGACAGCTGGGTAGCTGATGTGCTCGCCACTAAGGGGAGGCTGCGCTATGCCATAGAAGTGCAGTGGTCAAAGCAAACCGACGAAAAAACAATTCAAAGACACTTCCGCTACAGAGCATCAAACGTAAGATGCCTTTGGCTATTCAAGCAAAATCCCCTACGGGATGCTCTTGTCCCTGCGCTCAAGGTAAGCCAGGCCAGTGACGGACGCTTTTATGTTCCAGTTGATAGATGGGTTTATCAACCAGAGATTGCTGATACTGTGATTGAGCCTGATCTAGTGCCTTTGAGGCGCGTGATCGAACACGTTTTCTCGGGCCAGCACCTATGGTTTGGTGTGTACAGGGCCGGTCACCACGTTGTGCTTGACCTGCTAGGCTGGAATCAAAAGTGTGATAAGTGTGGCGACCATACCAAGCTGATCAATACCGCTGTATTACGCGGCCGCGACCTGCCGACCGTCTATCTCAATGATTATGGGCTTCTCCTTCTTGAGCACTTCTATGCACAAATAGAGCCCAGCGTGCTCAAGAAACGTCAACTCAACACGAATATCAGATACAAGCCTTCATCGTATGGCCATGACAATTTTGCAAACAAGTGCTTCCACTGCGGATCATTGGTTCGCAAAGTATTCAGTTCGCTCAAGATGAATGACTCTGAGGTGCCTCTTTTCACACATGAAGTAGTCATCACGCCGCCAGTAGCTGGCGAACTTGCGAGGTCAAGGCAAGCGCGGTGGAATATCGACATTGATTTTAAACAATCGCCAACTACGGACGGAGTATAATGACCGCATCAGCCCCAATTCGGACTCGCATGAAAAAAAGCACTCTGTACCTACTGGCAGGCACCGTTGTCATTGGCTCAGCCTTGCTCGTTGCTTCCTACAAGCTTGGCCAGCAATCTGGCTCCGAGGCATTGTCACGTATCCAACTGGTGTGGCCTGCTTTCGACTCCATGAACGCTCAAGACAAAGCGATCATCTCCGGCTACAGCATAACCTGTGAGCTGGAAGACGTAGCGCTGGAAAAACCGGCCGTTCTTGCTTGCCTGCAGGCGGCTTCAGTCGATCCAGCACCACTCCTTCCAAAGGGTCTGAATGCGGATCAGGCCAGAGCCAGACTTGAACAACTGATCCCGGCCGACTGAGCGCTCTCTTGATCGCGAGAATCCCACGGCCAGCATGACGATTTCCAGTCAGCCGACTAAAACCACGCCTCGACGATCACAGGATCGTCACCCGGCATCCGATCCATCCGCACAAGCCCACTAGGCAGCAGCGCACGTAGTGACTCTAGGTCATTCGCGCTGAGAATGTCGTCCGTTGGCATGAGCGGATAATCAACCTCCCAGCGGCGGGCTACGAATTTAGCCTCATGGTCCTTGGGCTTATCGTAGATCACCCACATGCTTGGCGTTTTCGCCATGACTCGCCTACCCGAATGATTTTAGCCTAACCGCATTGCAGTTTTGACAAGCGGCTCTAGTTGCTCTTTTGCCTCACTGAATGACATGACCCGCTCAACCAGGGGGGTAACGTCACCGAAGACAACGGCCTCAAAAACGCCGTCTCCATAATCGACAATCAACCCATCAAACCCGCGTTCACGAATTTTTTGGGCAACGTCAGCACCAAAGTAACCATCAGAAGCCATCGAACGCTCAATTATCTCGTGCGCCTCGTCCGCATCAAACAAATGCTGGATAAGCCCTACCGCAGGGGAGTCGAAGTCATAATCATGATCGAACTCAGCTTCATAGATGAGCGGGTGATGAAACTCAACCTTTAGTTCCAGCACTTCACCACCATCCTCATTAGCGAACTCGATTGCGCACGCCAAGTCGCCCATATAGAAACCCGCGCCAAAGGTTCCTCGTTCTGATCCGGTCAGTGGCAATACAACTGCCGTTTTGGTTCCGTTATATCCCCATACTTCCAAGATGGCGTTCTCCGTCATTGATGATTTAAGAATCAGAGCGTTTTGAGCGCGGTCCTGCAGCCTTTGAAAAGTGTTGCTTTATCTCGTCGTCGCTACGCATGTCATAGATGCGCGTAGTGTCCAGCTGGGCGTGGCCCAGAACCTTCTGAGCAACCAGCTCGCCGTGCTCTTTAAGCATGGCCGTACCCATTGTGCGGCGACCGTCATGAGGGCGTACAACCTGATCGAGGCCAGCCTTGTTACAACGGACCTCCATGATTCCGAGAATCCCACGGCCGGTCAGTCGATTACCTGTCAGGCGACCGCCCTTTACGATCCTCGTGAAAACCGGCCCCGACGTAAATCCCGAGTCCTTCCGTACAGCGCGCCAGTCTTGAAGGTAAGGGATGGCCCAAGCCTGGATGTGCTTCACAAGGACATTGTTGCCCTTGGCTCTAACTCTCGCCTCGGCTCTGGCATAGTCGATATCCCCGTCATCCAAGCCAGCCAATTCCGCTCTGCGCATCCCCGATGCAAAAAACAACGCGAATATCGCCGCGTCGCGGATTCCTGCAGTGCTGTCTTCATCCAAGCAATTGCGCAGAATCGCATCCTGCTCTTCGTCTTCGACAGACCGGCCACGCCCCCGTTTATTGGCACCTCGGGGTAGCTTCACCTCTTTAACCAGTTGGTACTGGTCGGCCGGCATGAGCTGCGAAATGAAGCACTGACGGATAACCCCACGCACCGCGTATACATAGAGGCGAATGGTGGCGGGCTCCCGGTCTTTTCGCCATAGAGCAATTAGCTGGGACAGGTGAGTGGCCGTAAGCTGATTCCAAGGAAAGGTCTCAAGCTCAACGTCAATAGCGTTCATGCCCAGGCCTTCGATAGCCTGGCGCAGTGCGTAGCGAATGGTTTCAGCAGAAGAGGGCGCCATTCCATTGAGGTACAGTGAAACTACGCGGCGCATGTGGTCAGCGTCAGCAACCACCGTTTCCCGTGGTGCGTTGTATAGCTGGATATCCAAGGGCTCAGGAACTCCGAAGGAATGTGGCAATGATCTTCTTCTTGGCGGGCTGAATATCATCACCAAGGGGAACAACAACAGTGTTGGCCGGTGCCTCGCTCGTGTTATCACCAACCCTGCTCAGGATCAGCTGCAGCACTTTAGTCCGGCTCCGCAAGATCAGGTCGGGGCTGTTGTCCCCATCAAACAAGGGCTTCTGCAACTGCACCACTTCACCCTTCGCCTCAAGCCAGTGAACCAACTTGATCAGCTCCAGTACAACTGTGCGCTCAGCTTGGCCCGTCACCGGAAACAGCAGGTTAGGGGAGGCGATAGCCGCTGTGGCCACGTGCCCAACGACAAAGAATTTTGAAAATGGCTTTTGCGGTGTGATCGTGGCCAGCGCCAGCAAGGGACCATCATTGGATGCAAACCGTTCAACATGGCCCTGCAGGTCCATCTTCCCACCTTTCAGCAACCTGACAGATCGAGCCTCAGTACCTTCGATACGGTCAAGCAGAAAGCCTACAGCTCGCTTGCCTTTTGGTACCGTATCCACCACACGCTTACCGAGTGCAATCATGCGGCCGGTGCTCATCATTGTGTCCAGGGCGCCAGCAAGAGAGCTGCCGTTGGCCAATGCATAACGGCTGGCGGCGTCTCTCAGGCGCTGAAATTGCTCAGACAGGGACACCTTCACGGCCGGGTTGTAGGTGTTGAGCTGGGCGTCATCAAGCAACGTCAGCAGAAGTGAAAGAGTAGGGTAGCGAACACCCGAACGCTGGGCTGGGGCCATGGTGTCCCCATCGCCTTCGCCCTTATTGTCAGCATGGAACTCCCCGTGCGGAGCGATTACGCTCCCCATATTGAAACGGGTGATTTTGGCCCGAGTATCACCTGGGCCAGCTGATCGGGAGATAGACTTTCCGAAGGGGCAGTGGCTCACATGATCATCGCCACCGGGGTTATTGCGCAAGACAAAGCGGCCAGATTCCAGCAGCGCAATATGCATGACAGGATTAGGTTTTGTGCAAGCACATCGCAGCCATTGGTTGTCCTGGCGTACACGGCGCAAGATGGCGTTTGCCAGCTCAACACTCTTGCCCACCAACTCGTCGTTGGCGAAACGCTCAAGAAGATCAACCTCCGTCTCATTAAAGCTGCGCACCTGCCGCCCAGAACGATCTATGATCCACACCTTGCAACCCCCCGACTTAGCCCATGCGCGGGCCTTTTGTTTTGCTACCCGGTTCAATCACGCCGGCTTGAGCGATATCAGGAAAGTACGCAGAGAAGTCATAGCCATCCTTGTTCTGCACGATTGAGAAAAGTAGATCAGATAACGGCTCAAAGTAGATGGGTGTGCCGACATAGGCTATCAACGGGTAGCGCAACGGGCTGTGTACCCCGTGTGGGACGCACTCATCAGCGCCAAGCCACATCCGCGCCCTGTAGTCTATTCGCAGCTGGCCACACTCGACCCAGAGGTGGCTACCCATAACGGTATCAGCACCACCAGATTCAGACTTGCGGCGAATCGTGCCAGCGTAAACCTGGTGCTCAATACCATGGCGCGAGAGGACCGTTGACACTAAGCGGGCAATGCCATCACATTCAGCATTCGCGTCATCAAGCTCATCCAGCAGCTCACATAAGCGTTCGACAGTTGCCATCAAGATACCTTTTGGGTTGCGGCTGCAGAGCCGAATCAAAGGTCAGATTAACACATTACTTCCCCAAATAAACATTTAGGGAAGTAAAATATCGACCTATTTTGCAGACAGTTTGCAGGCATCTGCTCGCATTTCACATCTTCTTGCGCTCAACCGGCCTTATCGTCCCGACAACCACGCAGCCACACAGGACAGATGCCACTAGAACAACAAACCCAAACAGCGCCAGGCTCTTAAACGCGCCCAGAACCAGCCCGAGGGCCATCAGCGCCAGCACCCCAAGCGCTTCTTTTC
>NZ_JBLWYX010000018.1:0-65995 GCF_048266785.1 Marinobacter sp. | reverse complement strand
CACAATATTGAGAAGTTGGCGAACTACGGGCAGTTGGTGGCGTGATGCCGGCATCAGATAGCTGGAAAGGTGCCTCTGGAGACCAACAATATTGGTGCCCGGAAAGCCGAATGGCTACAACGGACATATAAACATCCGAATCGGGATAACCAGCCAGTTGAAGGCTGCGAAAACGTTTACAGAAAAGCGGCGGTGGGATCGGCTCGAAAATGGGTTTTTCTACAGCCTCGTTAGATTCTCGGAGAGTAAGTTGTCACAGCCGGTAGTTAGCGAAAAATTCTTGCTTAGATTTGCTCCCGATCACTTGGGAGCAGTGGAGAGGTTTCGTTTATTTGAGTGTGAATCCTTAAGTCAGGACAAGGTTTTTCGTCGGGGAATCGCCACCACCGCAGACCATCTGCAAAAATTTACGGTCTTGGCCGACATTGCTAACGAGCTATCAACACAGTTAGATCTTGATAGAGAAGAGCTTGATCGCTCCGGTTATTCACCTGGAACATATTCGAATAGGTATGCAGCCGTCATAGAATGTTGCATAAACGAACTATATTCCTCGCTTGATGGTGTTAGAGACGTAATATTTGCCACCTTCCAAGGGATAAGAGGTGTTCAGAAGAAATCAACTGAAAAGACCTTTCGATACGCAACGGATAACAATTATGGTCCGGAGTTCCCGAAAGAGTTAGCAGATATTTTAAAGAGAGCCAACGATTACTGGTTCTACAGATTGAGAAGATATAGAACGGAATTTACGCACGGCAGTCTTGGTTCATGTCACAAGAACCCTGAAGACAGCAAAATTTCCTATTTCCATCAGGGGCTTGGAACTCAGGGAAAAGCGTTAGTTGTTGACGATATAGTCAGTTATATCAATGAGGTATATGCAAAATGCCTTGAACTACAGAGCGAGATCTTTGAGTTTTTCTACGATCACTTGACGCTAAAACCAACTCAAACGCTCTGTGGCTTCTATAAAGGTCGGGCCTACATGAGGGAGGTTACTCCTGAGCGGCCATTGACGTTTCATAGTGGCATCTGCCTTTCAACGCATTACGAGTTCGAGTGCCCTATGAAGGACAAATGTGGGGCTTATGCCAACGCATTGGGCAGAATATAACCAAGTGGTCAACGGGACGCCGTAAGATGCCTCCCCATCCCGATTAGGCTGCAACACAGGGTTCGCTATGAACACACACAGACCGCATGAAGTGCAGGACCCTGTCGTGGAGGAGTACTCCCGGAGCGCGAAGGTGTACGACACGAAGTGGTCGTTCTATGTCGAGGCCACGATACGGGAGACGATGAGCCGATTCAGCTTGCGGCCGACAGACCGGTTGCTCGATGTTGGTTGTGGCACCGGTGCTTTGCTTCATCGCCTGTCGGCGACTTATCCTGGCGCGCAGTTGTCGGGCGTTGAGCCCGTGCCAAAGATGCTGGCAATTGCACGTCGCAGGCTTTCACCATCCATCGAGCTTCATGAGGGGTGGGCGGAGCGCCTCCCATTTGCGTCGGAACAGTTCGATGCTGTCGTTTCATGCAACATGTTCCACTACATTCGCAAGCCCATCGCTGCGCTGCAGGAGATGAGGCGGGTTTTGCGTCCAGACGGTCAACTTATCATCACTGACTGGTGCGATGACTATTGGTCTTGTCGAGTGTGTGATCTATATCTGCGTCTGTTCAATCACGCGCACTTCAAGACCTATCGTGAGCGGGAGTGTGTCCAACTGTTGCAAGAGGCCGGTTACGCCGTCGTGCACATCGACCGCTACAGAATCAATTGGCTGTGGGGAATGATGACGGCCAGAGTTATGAAAGATACAGCCTAACCGGAGCGTGTGTACCGGCCATGGCACAGAACGGGAGGTGCGGGTGTAATCCCCCCATTTTTAACCGTCTGTTTGAGTAGAGGGTTAAGATGCCTTTGGCAGCCGGGCTGGAGGTATGCCTCCGATAGCGGTATTTGCAGGCTAATCTGAGTTAAACCACAACAAGGAGTCGCCCGACAGCGGTGGCCCTGGAGGCTTAGTCCAACAGACATTTAAAGGTCATGCTGTGCACGACCATTAAATGCTTAGGTGTTATCCCCCTCTATCAACCAGTCATCCATGATAGTAACGCTTGACGTTATTGTCGCAGGGCGTCATTATTAATCGATGATCATATCGTTTAAGTGTAAGGATACCGCGAAGCTGGCAAGCGGCCGCCGCGTCAGGCGCTTTGTCAATTTTGAGCGCGTTGCTATGAGGAAGATTCGGCAACTCCAGGCTGCAAGTCAGTTGGATGATCTTAAAGTACCACCCGGCAATATGTTGGAGCCATTGCATGGTGATCGCCAAGGTCAGCACAGCATTCGAATCAACAGGCAGTTCCGGGTGTGTTTCCGCTGGACCAAGGCTGGTGCGGAAGATGTCGAAATTATTGATTACCACTAGGAGGTAACTCATGCGCAACATTGATTCTGTAACACCAGGCGAGTTACTGAAGGAAGAGTTTCTTGAGCCGATGGGTATTTCTCAATATCGTCTGGCCAAAGAAATTGGGGTGCCTGCTCAGAGAATCGGTCAGATTGTCGCTGGAAAACGTTCGATAACTGCAGACACAGACCTGCGACTTTGTCGATTCTTTGGCTTGTCTAATGGCTATTGGTTGCGAGCTCAGGCAGCTTACGATACTGAAATTGCAGAAGATGCCCTTGAAGACCAGTTGAAAAATATTCGTCCGTGGAATTCCGGTTCAGGAATCGGGCACAGGGCATAACCATCGGCTGCACAGCGACCGGTTTTACGCCGCGCTGCGCCTCCAAACCGGCGCGGAAAAGCTCTGACCAAAGCCTATTTGAGTGCCGCCTTCCAGGTTTTCTTCAACCCGAGTTTCCGGTATGTACGTGAGATCATCCGCCCTGAAGTTGATCCGTCGTTCGTCATTAGGAGCATTTCATGTCAAAGAAAGTAGTCGTGTTTGAGTACGAGAAAGAAACAAAAAACAGTGTGCGCTATAAGGAAGTCCCTGATGAGGGCACGGCTCCTATCGTGGGCACTTTGTACGTTCAGAAGTGGTTTGCGGGTAACAGCAAATCTATTGAGATAACGATCGACAAAAAGGACTAGCTCGCCACGACAGTTCTTGCACCGTACATTGCGGCAAAGCTTAGAGGTTGGGCATAGTCGAATTCTACTATAGTGATTACACCAGTGAGCTTCGTGTGAAGTAGCAGCAGGAATCGTGTACGCGAATGTGGCCCGTTACGGCATTATTTTGAACACGGAGAGCTACTTCGAGCGTCGCGCGGCCCTTCTGGCGCGGTCGCAGAAGGAGTAACCCGAAAGCAAGGGATCTTAAGGAGTAACAATGGCTGTACCTGCGGCGTTAACCGAGGACCAGATTTACCACCGCTGTCCCCCGGAGAAACTGGACTTTGAAACCACCGAAAAGCTGGACGACCTTGAGCTGCCGTTTGGTCAGGATCGCATGCTGCGGGCCCTGGAATTCGGGGCCAGCATGGCTGCCAGCGGGTTCAACCTGTTTGTGCTGGGCCCCACGGGCGCGGGCAAGCATGAATTGGTAAAGCGGTTTTTGGCCAATCACGCCGCCGGTAAGCCGGTGCCGCCTGACTGGTGCCATCTGTTCAATTTCCTGCAGTCAGATAAACCGAACGCCATTGAGTTGCCGCCGGGCGACGGTCGAACGTTCAGGAACGACATGAACGATCTGGTTGGCGAGCTGAAAACGGTCATTCCGGCTACGTTCGAAAGTGAGGAATACCAGTCCCGTATTCAGGAACTGCAGGAGGAGGTGACCCGTCGCCAGCAGAAAAGTCTGCTTGTTATTCAGGAAGAGGCGAACGCCAATAACATCGCCATGGTATCCACGCCCGCCGGGTTTTCCTTTGCCCCTATGCGCAAAGGCGAGGTGATCGAGCCCAAGGAGTACGAAACCTTCTCCGATGAGGAGAAAGAGCTGGTTGAAGCCAAGGTGGAAGATCTCCAGAAAAAGCTTCAGCAGGCTATCCAGCAGGTTCCGCGGTTGCGCAAGGAAGTGCGGGAGCGGATACATCAGCTTAACGAAGAGATGGTGCAGCTCACGCTCGGTGGCCCCATCGGTGAATTGCGCGAGAAGTGGGCGCATGTGCCTGCGGTGGTGGTCCACCTGGATGCGGTGCGGGAAGACATAGTGGAGCACGCCGAAGCCTTCCAGGATGACGAGAATGGTGCTCCCGCCGGGTTACTGAACCGGTACCGCGTGAACCTGCTGGTCGACAACGCCGACACCCGGGGCGCCCCGGTGGTGTATGAAGACCTGCCCAACCATCAGCACCTGAGCGGGCAGATCGAACACAGGGCCCGCCAGGGTAACCTGTATACCGATTTCACTCTGATTCGTGCGGGCTCACTTCATCGGGCCAACGGTGGCTACCTGATTCTGGACGCCCGCCGCATTCTTACCCAGCCTCTGGCCTGGGAGAGCCTGAAGCGTATTCTGTTCTCCGGTGAAATCCGCATTGAATCGCTGGAGCGTTTGTATGGGCTGGCGACCACGGTCAGCCAGCAGCCGGAGCCGATTCCGCTGAACGTGAAGGTGGTTCTGCTGGGCGAGCGTATGTTGTATTACCTGTTGTCCCATTACGATCCGGACTTTCTGGACTTGTTCAAGGTGGAAGCAGACTTCGAAGACGATCTGGACCGGGATGATGCCAGTTACATGCTCTATGCCCGGATGATTGCCACCATGGCCCGGGCTTCCGGGTTGAAAGTGCTCGACAAGGCTGCGGTGGCGAGGGTGATTGAACATGCGAGCCGTTTGGCCAGTGACCAGAAAAAGCTCACAGCCCACGATCGGGTGCTGAAGGACCTGCTTGCCGAGGCAGATCATTGGGCAAGTCAGGCTGAAGAGGGCCACATTGGTGTTGAGCAGGTACAGCAGGCCATTGATGAGCGGGAGTACCGGGCCAGCCGTATTCGCGAGCGCAGTCTTGAGCAGATCCGCCGAGGCGTAATGATGATCGCCACCGAGGGCGCGCAGGTGGGGCAGGTGAACGGCCTTTCCGTGTTGCAGATTGGCGCCACCCGGTTCGGCCAGCCAACCCGCATAACCGCCACTGCGCGCCCTGGTAAAGGGCAGGTGGTGGATATCGAGCGGGAAGCCAAGCTTGGTGGGCCGATTCACAGCAAGGCGGTGATGATACTGTCCCGCTTTCTGGCCAACCGCTATGCCCCGATGGGGGAGCTTTCGCTGTCTGCCAGCCTGGCGTTCGAGCAGTCCTACGGTGGCGTGGAGGGCGACTCCGCCTCGGTGGCGGAAACCTGCGTGTTGCTATCCGCCATTACCGGCGTTCCTTTGAAACAATCACTGGCGGTGACCGGTTCGATGAACCAGCACGGCGAGGTTCAGGCCGTGGGTGGTGTGAACGAGAAAATCGAGGGCTTTTTCAATGTGTGCACACAGTCTGGAGGAGTGAATGGCCAGGGGGCGCTGCTTCCGGCCAGTAACCTGGAGCACCTGATGCTCAACGAGCAGGTTCGAGAAGCCGTGCGGCAAGGGCGGTTCAGCATTTACCCACTCAGCCATATCGATCAGGCCATTGAGCTGATGACCGGCATGGAAGCCGGCGTTCCCGGTGCCGATGGCGTTTACCCGGAGAACACCTTTAACCGGCAGGTGGCCGATCGGCTGGCAGAGTTTGCCGACGTCAGCAAGAAAAAGGACGACGACAAGGCGAACGGAAGCGGAGGCAATGGTGGTGACAACAACCGCGACGACTGACAAACCGAAAGCGCCAATGCCGGCAGGCCGGGTACTGATTCTGCTGGATGGCTCACGCCTGAGCCTTGCTGCGCTGGAAGCCGCTGGCGAGATTGCCTCGGCTCGTCATGCAGACGTTTTGGGTATCTTCGTGGAGGAGACCAACCTGCTGCGCGCGGCCGGTTATGGCTTTGCCCGGGAAGTAGGCGGCAGTTCCGGTCTCGCCCGCCCGCTGGAGGCGGCAGCGCTGGAGGGCCGTCTGCAGGTTCTGGCAGAACAGGCCCGCCGTTCGCTGCAGCAAACGATGGCTCGCCGGGGGCTGGTCCAGACCCTGAAACTCTGCCGGGGGCGGGTGGCTGAAGAGGTGTTGAATCTGATGCAGCCGGAAGACCTGGTGGTGCTGGGGCGGGGTGGCTGGTCCGGTATTCCCGGAACCCGGCTGGGTTCCACCGCTCGGGTTCTGCTGCGACAAGCACCGGGTGACGTGCTGCTGTGGGCTGAGCCTCGGCCCCGGCGCCAGAACCGCGTGGTGGTTCTGCTCAATCATGATCAGGGTGCCAATCATCGCGCGGTACGTGTAGGGGCCGAACTGGCCCGTCGCAGCAACCAGCCCTTGAGTGTGTTGATCCGCACCAACCCTGAGGACGATCAGTCGGTGGCGGAGGACATACTGACCTACCTGCAGCGTGAAGGTATTGCTGCCCGGGTAAAGCGGATACCGATGGCCAGTGCCGGCGCCGCTGTGAGAGCCTTGCAGGAAGAAGGTGCCACCCAGTTGGTCGTCAGCCGTACCAGCAACCTGTTTACCGATCAGGGCGCGGAGGCCCTGCTGTCGGAATTGAGCCTGCCGATTACGGTTACGCCCTGATCGGCTCCGGGCAGAGCATGATTTGTAGGTGAGATAGAGCGGCGATTTTCACGTTGAGTGTTTTCGGGAAGGTCGTGAGTTGCCCGATGTGGCCTCGGATGTGGTTTGAGGCGGCGCTAATCGAACCCTGCTCGGTAAAGTTTGGAAGGGGACATTTAATGTGGCTCAACAATCCCCAATGCTGTCCGTAAATCCTTTGCGTCCAAAAAGTCCGACTCAAGTTTGATCAGGCGGCCGTCATTACTGCTGAAAAAGTCGGCTCGGTCTTACGCTCATTTTTGAGTTTTCGTTCGGGCTTTGGCAAGGCAAGTCGTGGCCCGAGTTGCTTGAGGCCTACACCTTCGAAGGTGGCAATCTCTGGCTTGTCGTCCTCGCGACGATCGTTCTCGCACCGTACATTGCGGCAAAGCTTCGAGGTCGGGCATAGATGCCTTACCACGGAGTTCTACTATAGTGATTACACCTGTGAGCTTCGAGCGAAGCGGTTGGCGGAATCGCGCTTGAGCATGCGCGTCACAATTGAGTCCTTGGTCTGGTTCAACGCCACCGAGGTTCATAGCTTTATGCATCATGGAGAAGCCTGTGAAAGAGACCGGTAAAATCAACTATGTGGAAATGCCTTCACGAGACCTTGAAGCAACAAAGAAGTTCTTTGGTGATGCATTTGGGTGGTCGTTTATCGACTACGGCCCTGAGTACGTGGCAATTCAGAACGCCGGCCTGGATGGCGGGTTCTTTAAATCAGACTATGTGGCTACGACCAGCAGTGGAAGTGTGCTGGTGGTTCTCTATAGTAACGACCTGGAAACCACACTCGATAAAGTGAAGCAGTCTGGCGGAAAGATTGTTCAGGATATTTTCACTTTTCCCGGTGGCCGCCGTTTTCACTTCAGCGATCCAAATGGCAACGAATATGCCGTTTGGTCAGAGCCAAGTGCATAACCATTAAAAACCCCGATGGGCTCGATGAGTAATGAGCCGAGTTTTCGGGTGTCAGGTGTGGAATATCTGGCCTGATTGCGAGCTTGGGCACGGATGCTAGAATGCCCGCCCGTATTGGCCATCACTGGAGAAAAGCGATATGAACACGGCTCCCGCCTTCTATCCCATCGGTACGCCAGGCACCCCCTGGGGCGACGTGGAACGCGCCGAGTGGTTGTCGCGGCAGTCTCGTCAACGCAGCTACGAGTCCGAGGTGTTGAGTGTAATTGAGCGCCTGCGCCCGCGCTTTGATGTGGGACAGTATGGCCATCTGGACTATGGCACCGAGAGCTATCCGCTGATGGCAATCCGCAGCCGCGACTGGCGTGACGATCTTCCGGTCATGCTGATAACGGGCGGGGTGCATGGCTATGAAACCAGTGGTGTACATGGCGCGCTGCAGTTCGTCGATCAGCGTGCGGAAGATTACGCAGGCCGCGTCAACCTGCTGGTTGCACCCTGTGTCAGCCCTTGGGCCTATGAGCGCATCCATCGCTGGAATCCGAACGCGGTCGACCCTAACCGCTCGTTCCGACATGACAGTGCGGCCGAGGAGTCGGCGGCATTGATGCAACTGGTTGCGCCCGTTCTTGATCGTGCACTGATGCATATGGACCTGCACGAAACCACAGATACGGATGAAAGCGAATTTCGCCCCGCGCTGGCGGCACGCGACGGCAAGCCGTTCGAGCCGTGTGAGATTCCCGATGGTTTTTATCTGGTCGATGACAGCGAGAACCCGCATTCAGAATTTCAGCTGGCGGTGATTGAGGCGGTGGAGAAGGTCACTCATATCGCTCCGGCTGACGAAAACGGGGAGATCCTTGGCTCACCGATGGCAGCCCGGGGCGTTATCCAGTATCCGCTCAAGCAGTTGGGCCTGTGTGCCAGTGTCACTAGCGCACCTTACAAAACCACCACCGAGGTGTATCCCGACAGCCCCCGTGCGACCCCCGAGTAATGTAATGCTGCGCAGGTTGCAGCAGTGTGTGGCGGGATCGACTATGCGCTGGCGCACCAGTAGGGAAGATCAGTAGTTGTCTGGGGGAGTGAGCATTTAAAAACGGCGGTTTATAGCGGTTTTTCAAGGAGATGTGATTTTGCGTTTGCGTATACTGTCGGATTTGCACGTTGAGTGTTTCAAGGAAGGTCGCGATCTGCCGGATGTGGCAGCGGATGTCGTTATCCTTGCCGGAGACATTCATCGCACAACGGAAGGCCTCGCCTGGGCGGCGGAGCGGTTTGCCGGGCAGGAGATCATCTACGTTCCGGGCAACCATGAGTTCTACGGAACAAGCATGCCCGACACGCGTAAAGCATTGCGTGCCGATGCCAAGCGCCTGGGTATTCACCTGCTTGATAACGACACGGTGAACATTGGTGGCGTGCGCTTTCATGGCACTACGCTCTGGACAGATTTCGGTCTGTATACCGGCCAACCTGAGTATGATCCGTTGCAGACTGAGCGGCGCGCGCTCGCGTTTATGCCCGATTTTCGCATTATCGAACAGCCACTGGGTGAGGTGTTTAGTACTGCAGAGAGCCAGAGGTTGCATGCTGAAGCCATGGCCTGGCTTGAGGCGGCGCTAGGCGACCCCTGTTCGGGGCCGCGAGTAGTTATCAGCCACCATGCCCCGTTACCTGAGTGTATTCCGCCGAAATATCAGGGGGATTCCTTGTCGCCTGCCTTCGCTTCGGATTTGCGGGCGCTGATGGGGAAGATGAATCTGTGGGTTCACGGCCACGTTCACGAGCCCGTTGATTTACAGGTTGAAGGCACTCGCGTATTCGCTAATCCCGGTGCCTACCCGAAAGAATACGATCCACCACTGTTTGCTGCAGACAGAATTATTGAGGTGTAAGCGCATACTCTGCGCCGTTAATAAAGACTCAATTCAAGCAGATAAACGGTGGTGGCTGTTGCCTGATTTGACGCGAAGATAATGAGCCGGCGAATATCGGTCATGTCCATCAGGCGTGTTGCGGGTGCTTGCTGAACATCGGCCAAACTCACGGTAAAGCGATTCACTCCGGGGGCGATGACAAGTCGGGTGTTGAAACGGTCTTCATACGCATTGCCACTCCGCTCATGGGTGTGGTCGTTGATGCGTAAGACCAGGGTCAGTGGCGTTTGCTCGGGATTAAACAATGTCAGTGCCAGGTTCTGATAGTTACTCCAGTCGCTCGCCAAATTGTTCAGCGAAGCCCCTGAGTACTTTTCGGTTCCGAGGTTCACTTTCAGGCTGTACTGGCCGTCTACCGAATCGGCAAAGCGTGTAGAGCGTTGTACGTTACCATCCCAAAATATCTGCGCATTGGTAGTAGCGAAGTTATAGAGCTGCGGCACCTGTCGGGTTATCTGCCACTGTTGGTGACCGATGGCGACCACGAGCCAAAGCTCCCATAGCAACAAAATGGCCACGCCAATACGGGCCAGCCACACGGCAAGTGGTTTTTTTTCTGACCATGAGAGACACACCAGCGCCAGCCATGCACCTACTAAATTGCGCAGCATATCGTGCCAATCAACGTCGCGGCCTATCCTACCCTGAACCAGCTCAATCAGCCCGCCCGAAACAAGTACCACCACAGTGGTGACAGTGACTAATCGCCAGCCACCAAGCTTGCGTTGCGGCTGAAGTAACAGTGTTATCAGAAAGAAGAACAGGATGTGACCCAGGTTCCACACGGCTTCATAAAACAGGCCGTCAGCCCAATCCGGGCCCCCGATGAAAAATAAAGGGAACAACGCAAAAATCAGGCTCACATGGATGACTTTAGCACCCCAATGCGTGGAGTCGTTTTTAAAACCCAATATCAGCTCCTGTAAGACTGGGTGATGGGCAGGCACAGCCATCGGGCATGTGATCGGACTGCGCTTTCACGAGCGCATTCTGAAAGCGAAGACACCGGTGTTTTTCCGCCAAAATATCAAGGGGACTCCTTGTCGCATTTTTATCGTGAAGGTGAGAGGCGGATTCTTATACTCTATGTTATGAGAGAGGAGCAACAGCTTGGAGCATTTATGCTCGGGAGCAGCTAATCTATCGCGTTGCTCGCCTTTTATGGCGGCGTTGAGGCAAATGGAGAGCTCAATGAAAGAAATTAAACGCCCTGTTAATTCTCATAAAGCTTATCATGCACATATATATTTTGAGAAAGAAACATTATCTTTTGCGACCGCTTTATGTGAACAGGCTGGTAAGAAATTCGGCCTGAAAGTTGGTCGCATTCATCAAAAGATGGTTGGGCCCCATCCAAAGTGGAGTTGCCAAATTACATTTGGCGCTCAGCATTTTGATGAATTTGTTACTTGGCTTGAATTAAATAGAGAAAGCCTCACAGTTCTAATACATGCTTTATCCGGCAATGATTTAGAAGACCATACAATATACGCTTACTGGTTAGGAGATAGCGTTGAGCTCGATTTATCAATGTTTGAGCCGAACAAATGATCGTCTTGACACTCTATATGAACAAGCCACTGCAATCGCCAGCCCAGACAACGTTCTTCGCCCCGATTACTCCAGCGTCACCCTCAGTGCCAGCGGATGCTCATCACAGTTGTGCCCTGCGCCGCCGCGATCCACTACCAGAAACTCCCCCTCACACTCGAGCACAGACTGAATGGCATGCCAGGTGCCTGCGCGGTAGTTGACGCCCTGTCGGCCATCGGTAACGAAAGCGCGCACCTGGGCTGGATCGATAACGTCCCCAGCCGGTGCCACCACAACCACAAAGCGTTCGCCGTGCAACGGCATAAAAGCCTGACTACCCAGCGGATGGCGCTCAAGAAAGGTCAGCTCCAACGGCATTTGTATCGGCTGGGTGACGAAGATACTGATCAGCGTTCTTGCTTCCTCGCCTAAGGTTTCGACCTTGGCCAGATCATGGTAGCGGCGGGTGCGCCCACCGTTAATTATAAAAAACTCGGAACTGCGGTGATCGATCACTTCGCCGAAGGCAACAAAAGCCTCCGGTGTCAGCGGCTCAGCTGTTAATTGCAATAACTGTTCACTCATCTGCATACTCCGCTTAACGACCGTAGGTCGGCAGCTTCATGTGTCGGTTCACATCCTTGTACAACAGATAGCGGAACGGACCAGGGCCGCCGGCATAACAAGCCTGCGGGCAGAAGGCGCGCAGCCACATGTAATCGCCGGCCTCAACCTCAACCCAATCTTTGTTCAGCAGGTACACAGCTTTACCTTCAAGCACATACAAGCCATGCTCCATCACGTGGGTTTCCGCAAAAGGAATCACGCCGCCGGGCTGAAAATTGACGATGTTCACATGCATGTCATGGCGCATGTCCTGAGTGTCAACGAAGCGGGTCGTGGTCCAGCATTCATTGGTGTCGGGCATGACCAGCGGGTCAACCAATGTTTCGTTGGTGACGAAGGCCTGCGGCACCTCAACGCCCTCTACCTTCTCATAGGCTTTGCGTATCCAGTGAAAGCGCACCACCTCGCCTGAGTTGTTGTGCGCAACCCAGTCACTGCTTGGCGGGATAAAGGCGTAGCCACCCGGCTCCATCGTGTGCTCTTTGCCGTTCAGGGTCAGGGTCAGCTCACCCTCGACAATGAACAGAACCGCTTCAGCGCCTGGGTCGATTTCTGGCCGGTCGCTGCCGCCACCCGGTTGTACTTCCATGATGTACTGGGAGAAGGTTTCGGAAAATCCGGTTAGTGGTCGCGACAATACCCACAAGCGAGTGCCGGTCCAGAACGGCAGATGGCTGCTGACGATGTCACGCATCACACCCTTGGGAATCACCGCGTAGGCTTCGGTGAACACCGCGCGATCTGTGGTTAGCTGCGTTTGCGGCGGGTGCCCGCCGGTGGGCGCATAGTAGGTTTTTGGTTGGTTCGGATGCTGAGTCACAGTAACTCCTTAAATAGGGTGATGTTCGGCCCAGTGATGGGCAATATCGATACGGCGAGTTACCCAAACGCGGTCATGGGTCTCGATATAATCCAGAAAACGCTGCAGAGCACGGAATCTTCCCGGGCGGCCAATCACGCGGCAATGCAGTCCCACGGAGAGCATTTTTGGTTGCTCGCAGCCTTCGGCATAGAGCACGTCAAACGCATCCTTCAAATAGTTGAAGAAATGATCGCTGGTATTGAAACCCTGCGGCGAGGCAAAACGCATGTCGTTGGTGTCCAACGTATATGGCACCACAAGGTGGTTGTGATGATCACCCTGGCTGTCGGTAGCGTGGGTCCAGAATGGCAGGTCGTCGCCATAATAGTCGCTGTCGTACAGGAAGCTGCCTTCATCCAGCAGCAAACGGCGGGTATTGGGGCTGTCGCGGCCGGTATACCAACCCTGAGGCTTCTCGCCATACAACCGTTGAAAAATGTCTATAGCATGCTGCATATGCTCTCGCTCAAGCGCCTCGGGCATATCCTGGTAATGCAGCCAGCGCCAGCCGTGGCAGGCAATTTCATGCCCTAGCTCCTTGAATGCCATGGCCACTTCGGGATGCCGCTCCAGCGCCATGGCCACCCCAAACACCGTCAACGGCAGGCCCCGTGTTTCGAACTCCTTGAGAATCCGCCAAACTCCGACCCGCGAGCCGTATTCGTAGATAGATTCCATACTCATGTGCCGGTCCGGGAACGCCTCGGCACCGACGATTTCCGAGAGGAATCGCTCAGAGTGACTGTCGCCATGCAGGATGCAGCTCTCGCCCCCTTCTTCGTAATTGAGCACGAACTGAACGGCAATACGGGCCTTCCCCGGCCATTTTGCGTGTGGCGGGTTGTTGCCGTAACCGACAAGATCCCGCGGGTAAAGGGTGCTGATGCTCATGACTGCTTAACCTTTTGTACGTGTATTAAGGACGGGCCGTTATGGCTGCAAAAAATCGAGGGCACATGTTCACCTCGGTGCGCACAAACTGTGTTATTAGTTTTTGACAAGATCAATTGTATACAATTACACTCGGCTTTGTGTACAAATACTTATACAGGCCAAAAAAATGCACATTCGCGTCATTAATCCGAACACCACTCGAGCCATGACCGATACCATAGGTGTCGCGGCACGGAGTGTTGCTTCACCTGGCACACGTATTACCGCCAGCCAACCGGAGAGCGGCCCCGTTTCTATCGAAAGCCATTTCGATGAAGCCGTGAGTGTTATGGGCGTTATAGAAGAAGTGCTTGCCGGTGAGCGCGAGGGTACCGACGCATACGTGATTGCCTGCTTTGGCGACCCGGGTATCTATGCCGCGCGTGAGTTGACCCGCGCACCGGTGATTGGTATTGCCGAAGCCGCCTTCCACATGGCGGGCCTGATCAGCACGCGATTTTCCATTGTCACCACGCTGCCCCGCACCATGATCATTGCCGAACACCTGCTGGAAAGTTACGGCCTCAGCCACAATTGCCGGCGTATTCGCGCGGCAGACATCCCAGTGCTGGATCTGGAAAACAACCCGGACGTGGCACTGCAAATGATCATCGATGAATGTCTGCGTGCCAAGCATGAGGACAACATTGGTGCCATCGTGCTGGGTTGCGGCGGCATGGCCGATCTGACCCCACAAATTAGCGAAGCGGTCGGGCTGCCGATCGTCGAAGGCGTCACCGCCGCCATCAAGCTTGCTGAAGCGTTGGTTGGTCTGGGCCTGGGCACCAGCAAACATGGCGACCTGGCGTTCCCCCTGCCCAAGCCGTTCCTAGGGGGCTTTGAGCGTTACTCGAACCTGAAAGCGGAATAGACCCTACGCTGAAAACTTTGCCAGCATTCGCAACAACTATGGATATAACAATGACAACTATCCACAACAAGAGCGTCTCATGAACACAACCACAGCAAAAGCAGGACCGCTGGACGGTCAGCAAGAGCATACGAAAGCCATAGGAGAAGAATCCCTGGCACCGCAACAAACCCGGATCATGGGGCGTGTGTCTTACTTGTTGGCCTGGTTTGGCGGCTGCGTGTCTATTGGCACCTTCACTATGGGCTCCAGCGTGGTCGGCACCCTGAACCTGATTCAGGCCACGGTGGCGATAGCCATTGGCTGCTTTGTAATCGGCATTGCCCTGGCACTTAACGGCGCTGCAGGCTACAAGTACGGCATTCCGTTTATGGTCCAGGCCCGCTCTGCCTTCGGTTTTTCCGGCACCCGATTACCGGGCCTGGTACGGGCCGTGCCCGCCATCGTCTGGTACGGTTTTCAAAGCTGGATTGGTGCCGGTGCACTCAACATGGTGTCCGCGACGCTGTTCGGCTTCGACAATCTGGTGTTCTTCTTCATCACCTTTCAGTTCCTGCAAATCGGACTGTCAGTCATGGGCTTTCAGGGTATCAAATGGCTGGAAAATATCGGCAGCGTTTTCATTCTCGCGTCGCTGGTGTACATGTTCTACAGCACGGTTCAGCGCTACGGAGATGAACTGTCGACCAACCTGCTGACCATGGAAGGTTCCTGGGGCGTACCCTTTTGGGGTGCGACCATGCTGTTTCTGGGCATTTACAGCACCATGATCCTCAACGTCAGCGACTATTCCCGTGAGCACAAGCACGGCACCGGGCCTGGCCTGCTGACCATAATCTACTCAATGTCGATTCTGCCCTGTACGCTGTTTATGGGTCTGATCGGTTACATGGTCTCGGAAGCAACCGGTGTCGCCGACCCGATCCAGGTGTTCGCCAACGCTGTCGATAACACCCCGCTGCTAATGACCACGTTGATGTTCATCGCTTTTGCCCAGGTCACCACCAACGTGCTGAACAACGTGGTGCCGCCAACCTATATCCTGATGGATGTGTTCAAGCTGCCATTCAAGCCTGCCACAATCATTGTAGGCCTGTTGGCGTTCGCCACCTTTCCGTGGAAACTGGTGAACGAAGAGTCCGCTGCCGGCCTGCAGGTATTCGTGCAGACTTACTCCGCTTTCCTGGGCCCGATCTTCGCGATCCTGGTGGTTGATTACTACATTATCCGCAAACGTACGCTGAATCTGGATCAGTTGTATGATGCCCTGGGGCCGTACAAAGGCTTTAACTATGCTGCGCTGATCGCAACAATAATAGGTGCGGTGGTGGCGCTGACGTTCTCTACTGTGTCCTGGTATGCCAGCCTGATACCGGCCGGTGTTACTTACTATCTATTGATGAAACACTGGGCACCCTGCCAGCGCTTCCGTCAGTAAATTGCTGTTACAGTTGCCGTAGTTGGCTACCGCTGGCTGGCCTCGACTAAACTCGAGGTCAGCCGCACATCATCTCCTTGCAAATACGCCTGGCGGGCACCGGCATCCAGGCTCTATCCAGCCTGTCCCCTCCTAGCCCTGATAGGCAGCAAACACATCGCCCAGATCCGGCGTTTCGTTCTCGGCTTCATCAATCGACAGGGAAGATTCGATCGCGTGCAGGTGTTTTCGCATGAACGCCACAGCAGCGTCACTGTCTCTCGCCTCAAGGAGATCAACCAGTTGGTGGTGGTCATTGCATTCACAGCCCAGATCGCCTGAATGGCCGTACACCGCCAGAATCAGTGAAGAGCGCGAGCATAACTGAGCTACAAAGTGCGCCAGTGCCTGATTGCCTGCCAGTTCGGCCAGGCGTCCATGAAAGGCGGCAGACACTTTGATCGCCGCGCTCTGCTCATGCCCTTGTAAAGCTTTTTGTTCGTCCTGAGCCATAGTGCGGAGTTCATTGACCTGTGCGGCGGTGATGCTCACAGCCAAGCGGGCCATGAGGGCACACTCGATCATCCGCCGCGCATCAAAAACCTCCCGTGCTTCCTCCGCTGAGGGTCGTGCCACGGTCGCGCCCTTGCCCGGGGTCAGGGTAATCAGTTGCTCCAGAGCCAGCCGCTGTAACACCTTGCGAATACCGGTACGACTGGTACCAAATACCTCGGCCAGAGCATCCTCACGCAAACGCGCGCCTGGCTTGAGCCGGTGCTCGATCACTGCATCGCTGATAGCTCGGTAGATCACGTGGTGACTGGAGCCTTTCGAATCAGGTTTTTCCTCACTGAGCATAACAGGGTCGTGATCGGCCTTTGCGGCGAAAGACTGTGGCCGGCGTGCTTTCATGTATAGGTGTCCATTAAATGAAGCTTGTGATTATTTGCGGATTTTGATTAGGTTTTATTCGATGCTCTCAACTACTGTAAGATCATTGGCCGATAAGGTATTACAAGACTTCAGCATCAGGATACTATCTATTAATAAAGCTTGTGATGCATGCCGAACTTTGACAGCTAATAATTAAGACAACCGGGTCAAAGCGAGATTGCTTGTTACTACTTCCCAAAGCCAGTTTACAGGGAGCATGTAGAATGGTGAAGCTGCCAAGAAAATTTCGATAATCGGCGTACTTGCTATCGAGTTAACGCTCAGGTCGGGAGACGCTGCATCCGGTAGCGCCGCTCCGGCCGGCCAATACTGCCATAGCTTACCTCGGCCACCAGAGTGCCGGTGCCGGTCATGTATTCCAGGTAGCGCCTGGCGGTGGTGCGTGATGCACCCATGGCGCTGCCCACCTCTTCTGCGCTCCAGGGCTTGCCGTCGGCAATCAATTCGCGAATCTTGTCCAGCGTAATGACATCAATGCCCTTTGGCAGTCTATGATGGCTGTCGTTGCTTGTGTCGCCGGCGTTGCGCGGGAGCAGGGCGTCTACTTCGTCCTGGCCCAGGTGTTTTAACGCCGACAAACGCGCATGGTGGTCACAGAAGCGGTTGATGGCGTCTTCCAGACGCTCGAACACCAGTGGTTTCAGAATGTAATCAAACACCCCACCGCGCAGGGCGGTACGCAGCGTGTCCACTTCTTTGGCGGCAGTAATCAGAATCACGTCGCTGCTGTTGTTGCCAGCACGCAACTCGCGCAATAAATCCAGGCCGCTGCCGTCGGGAAAATACACATCCAGCAGTATCAGGTCGGGCTGCAGCACCTCTGCCTGTTCCCGTGCGTCGGCCAGGGTGTGTGCGATGCCGCACAGTTCCACCTGACCCAGGCGCTGAATAAAGCGGCGCTGGATTTCCGCAATCTGGCGGTCGTCTTCGGCGATCAGCAGTCGGATGGGGGTCAAGGCTGGCTCCTGCCGGTGAATGATTTCGGTAAGTATAATGTGAAGCGGCTGCCGCCCGCATGGCCCAGGTTTTCCACGGTAATTGAGCCGCCCCAGGTATTAAGAAACTGGCGCACGAGATGCAAGCCAAAGCCATGCTCGTTTCCGGGCTTGCTGGTTACGCCTTTTTCAAAAATCCGGTCTTGTACCTCGGGGGCGATGCCGGGCCCCTGATCTTCTACCTCGAAGATAAGTTCCTGCCCCAGATCGGTCATCGACAGTTGAACCCGGCCGTTCGCGCCGGTGTGACGGCGGGTAGCCTCCAGGGCGTTATCAATCAGATTGCCCAGCACACTCACTAGCTGTTCACGGGGCAGGTTATCGGGCAGGTCGGCCATTTGGCTGTCCGGGTCTATTTCAAGTTGCAGGCCCATTTCCCGGGCGCGATTGTGTTTGCCCAGCAGGCAGCCGGCAATAATAGGGTCTGGCACGGCTTCCAGTAGCAGGTGAATCAGCGTCTGGTGACTGCTGACTTCACTACCGATTAGCTTCAACGCATCGTTATAGGCGCCTAGTTGAACCAGCCCGGCAATGGTATGCAGTTTGTTGGAGTACTCGTGGGTCTGGCTACGCAGGGTGTCGGCGTATTGCTGAATGCGGGTGAGTTGCTGGCTCACTTGATCCAGCTCGTTGCGCAGGCGGAAACTGGCGACCACGCCGATAATGTCGTCGCCCTGACGCATGGGCAGTCGGTTGACCACCATCTGCCGGTTGCGTAGCCATACCTCACGATCGAAATCCGGTATGCCGCTGCTCAAAACCGACATCAGATCGCTTTCCGGGAGCACCTCCAAAATGGGGCGCCCGGCCACTGGTATGTCGGTATTCAGGCCCAGCGTGGTCAGCGCCGCTCGGTTCACGGTGGTTATAATTCCGTCGCGGTTAATCGCAATAATACCTTCGCGCACCGATTGCAGTGTGGCGTCGCGCTCCTGAAACAGGCCCGCAATTTCTTCCGGTTCCAGGCCAAAAATGGCGCGCTTGAAACGGCTGGCAATCACCACTGCCGCAAGAATGCTTACCAGTAACACCACACCCAGAACGCCGTACAGTACGAAACTATAGCGCTGTACGGTGGTATCTACCTGGCTCACGCTGTAACCCACCGACACAACGCCAATAATGTCGCCGCTGTCGGGCTCGAACACGGGCGCTTTGCCACGCATGGACTCGCCCAGATTGCCCAGTGCACGGGCCACATAACCCTTTCCTTCTACCAGTGCGAGGTGGCCGTCATCGCCGTCATCGTCTGCCATGGAGTGGCCGATGCGCTCTGATACCGGGTGGGCCAGGCGAATAGCGTCGTGATCGCCAATCACGATAAACAAGGCTTCGTTGGTCGTGGCCATTTTGCGAGTAAGGGCGTTGAGAGCGTCAATGTCCCGTTCTTGTATACCCCGGATAACGGCGGGGCTGGCGGCAACGGTTTTGGCTACCATCAGCGCGCGTTGGCCAATTTCGTTGTACAGGGATTCGCTAAGATAATAACCCGCAAATACGCCGATAAACGCCGCTTGCAGCGCGCTCACCAGGCCCAGGGTGAGAATCATGCGGGTTTTGAGTTTTGTGCGTCGTTTTACAGGCATAGATTTCAGTCAGAGCTGTCCGTTGGTGGGTTGGGTAAAGGGTAGGGCACCACCGGTGGGTTTGCCCGTGAACTTTATGCACAAAATGCACAGTAGTTTTTTTAAATGCGTTACGTCCGCAAACTTCAGCAACTACGCATTGCCTTTTACTCTGTTTGTTCAAACAACAAGTGAGGCAATGTGTATGTTTCTCAAAACAACAATAGCATTTGCGGCTGCGGCCACCTTCAGTATGTCTGCCATGGCCTGGCAGCCTAGCGGCAAAGTTGAGTGCCTGGCACCGGCCGATCCGGGCGGCGGTTGGGATTTTACCTGCCGCAGTGTGGGCAATGTCATGCAGCAGCTTGATCTGGTAGATGGATCGGTACAAACCGTGAATATGGCTGGCGCCGGTGGCGGCGTGGCCTACGCGCACACCGTCAGCAAGCGTAAAAACGACGACAAGCTGATCGTTGCGGCGTCTACCGCCACCACCACCCGGTTGGCGCAGAAGCAGTTTCCCGGTATGGATGCTTCCATGGTGAAGTGGATCGGCGCGCTGGGTGCAGATTACGGCATCATCGCGGTAAGCAAAGATTCCAGATATGAAAACCTGAACCAGCTGATGGACGCGTTGAAAGAGAACCCGCGTGCAGTCAAATTTGCTGGCGGCAGTGCCCGTGGCGGCTGGGATCACCTGAAAGTACTTATCGCAGCGAAGGCCGCTGGCGCTGACAAACTGCCCTCCATCCCTTACCTGTCGTACAACAACGGCGGCGAAGCCATGACCCAGGTTGTGGGCGGCCAGGTGGATGCTTTCACCGGTGACGTATCGGAAGCGACCGGCTTTATGGAATCCGGTGATCTGCGCGTACTGGCGGTGCTTTCAGAGGAACGACTGCCGGGTAAGTTTGGCGATATTCCTACTGCCCGAGAGCAGGGGATTGATGCGCTTGGTCCAAACTGGCGCGGATTTTATATGCCGAAAGATACGCCTGAAGAAGCTCAGCAGTATTGGGTAGACGCAATCGACACCCTGTACGCCAGCGAAGAGTGGAAAGCGGTGATGAAAAGCAACGGTCTGATTCCGTTCCACCCCAAAGCCGCTGAGTTTGAAAGTTTTGTGACCAATCAGGTTCAGGAAATTGAAGACTTGTCCCGGGAAATAGGTCTGCTGAAATGACTGGCATGGGCGATCGTATTCTGGGTTTGTTCATGCTGGTGTTGGCGGTTGCCTATGGCTGGGTAGCGCAACAATGGCCTGAGCCCTTCGGCGGTGCCGAGGGCGTAGGGCCGGAAACTTTCCCCACCATACTGGCGATCGTGCTGGTGGTGGGCAGCCTGTATCTGATGATCAAGCCAGATGCCGATGCCAAGTGGCCGGTGGGCAGGTCAGCCCTGGAACTGGTGATTTCGATCATTGTGCTGGTGGTTTACGCGATGCTGCTGGAGCCATTGGGCTTTATTATCTCCACCACCCTGGCCGTTGGCGCCTTGAGCTGGCGCATGGGCGCGCCGCCAAAAGGGTCGTTTGTGACGGGGCTGCTCAGTGCCATTGTGGTGTTTGGACTGTTTAACTATGGGTTGTCGTTAAGCCTGCCCAATGGCTTGCTGGGGGGCTTTTGACCATGGAAACCATTGGCTTTTTGATGGACGGGTTTGCGGTGGCGTTGACGCCGTACAATCTGATGTTTGCGCTGTTCGGTGCCTTTGTGGGCACCTTGATTGGCTGCCTGCCTGGCCTGGGCCCGGCGAATGGCGTTGCCATTTTGATTCCGTTGGCCTTCACTCTGGGGCTGCCACCTGAAACCGCGATGATTCTGCTCACATCGGTTTACGCCGGTGCTATGTACGGCGGCCGGATTTCGTCGATTCTGCTGAATATTCCAGGCGACGAGCCGGCCATGATGACCTGCCTCGATGGCTATCCCATGGCGCAAAAAGGCCGTGCCGCAGATGCATTGGCTATTTCGGCGATTGCGTCCTTTGCGGGCAGCCTGATCGGTACCATAGGGCTGATCATGCTGGCGCCTGTGCTGGCGCGCTTTGCGCTCACTTTCGGGCCGGCAGAATATTTTGCGCTGTTTTTGCTGGCGTTCGCCACTCTGGGCGGTATAACCGGCAAAAACCCGATGAAGACGGTCATTGCGGCAACGCTGGGCATTATGATCTCTACTGTGGGTATTGATATATCCACTGGCACCCAGCGTTACACTGGAGGTGTGCTGGAGCTGTATGAGGGCATCGACTTCATTCTGGCGATTGTCGGTCTGTTTGCCATATCCGAGCTGCTGTTTTTTGTAGAAGCACGGATGGGCAAAGGCCGCAGCAAAGTGAAAGTGGGCAAGCTGACGTTGAGCTTCAAAGAAGTTGTATCGACACTTCCTACCCAGCTTCGTGGTGGCTTGCTGGGTTTTATTGCCGGCGTCTTGCCAGGTGCCGGTGCGTCTCTGGGCAGCTTTATCAGCTACACTCTGGAAAAATCGGTGCTGGGTAAAAAAGGCCGCTTTGGCGAAGGTGATATTCGGGGCGTAGTGGCGCCGGAAGCAGGGAACAATGGCGCAGCGTCTGGCGCTCTGGTGCCTATGCTCACTCTGGGTGTTCCGGGGAGCGGTACGACAGCGGTGTTGCTGGCAATGCTGATTTCCCTGAACATTACGCCGGGGCCTCTGATGTTCACCCAGAACGCCGACATAGTTTGGGGTGTGATCGCCGCGCTGCTGATCGGTAACGTGTTGCTGCTGGTGCTGAACATTCCGATGATCGGAGTGTTTGTGCGGCTGTTATCCGTGCCGCCGATGTATCTGCTGCCAATTGTGACCATGGTGGCATTTGTGGGTATTTACTCCATAAGTCACAGCACCTTTGATCTGTACTTCATGATCGTTTTCGGGGTTGGCGGGTTCATTCTGCGCAAGCTGGACATTCCCATGGTGCCCATTATTCTGGGCCTTCTGTTGGGGCCTGAAATGGAGAAGAATCTGGGCCACGCGCTGATCCTCTCTGATGGCGACTGGACAACGCTCTGGTCAAGCCCTTTGGCCATCGGTTTGTGGCTGGTGGCCGGGTTGGGCCTGGTGTTGCCGACCTTGTTCGGGCCTTTACTACGCCGGCGCATGCGTAATGCCATCAAGGAGGGGCCGGTCAGCGATTAAGTGTCAGGTAAGCCGCTTCGGCGCAGATATAGAAAATATGCACCGGGCTTTGCCCGGTGTTTTTTGTTTGAAACCCGTTAAACTTGAACGAGTTTTCTCACCGCTCAGGAATTTATGTCAGACCTTTCCCTATTCCAGTATGCCCTGATCGCGCTCATTTTCATCTGGAGTGGCTTTGTGCGCTCCGGGCTGGGCTTTGGCGGGGCGGTGCTGTCGCTGCCATTTCTGCTGCTGGTGAAAGACGACCCGCTGGTATTTCTGCCCATCATCGCGGTACACCTGCTGGTGTTTTCATCGCTGACCATCTGGATGAACAACCGCCGCAGTTACAACCGCAAAGGTGGTAAGAGCGGCCAGAAATTAACCGGATTTGGGCCTGACGCTGCCGCAAAAGCGCCGGAAGGCACGGTTGACTGGCCCTATCTGTGGCGCATGCTGGGCATTATGCTGGTGCCCAAGCTGATTGGCGTATTTGGCTTGTTTACGTTGCCAGCAAATGTGCTGAGTGCGATTATTTTTGTGATTGTCGCGATTTACTCGGTGTCGTACATTATTGACCGACCGTTTCGCAGTAATAGTAAAACCGTGGATGTGGCCCTGTTGATGGCTGGTGGTTACATTAGCGGCACCTCGCTGATAGGAGCACCGCTGGTTATTGCGGTTGCAGCGCAGCACGTGGCGCGGGAGAAACTGCGCGATACGCTGTTTGGGCTTTGGTTCATTCTGGTGTTGATCAAGCTGACAGCGTTTATTTGGGTCGGGCTTGATCTGCAGCTGATTCATCACCTGTGGTTGCTGCCCTGCGCCGCCGTAGGACATGTGATCGGACTGCGCTTTCATGAGCGCATTCTGAAAGCAGAGACACCGGTGTTTTTCCGCCTGCTGGGAGTGGTGCTGTTGGTGGTCAGCAGTGCCGGTATGATCAGCGTATTGCTTTAACGGCACTGATTGTGGGAAAACCGGAAACGCCAGGCTCTGAGAAATAAACTGTACCGGTTGTCCAAGGAGGTAAGACTGTGCGCTTGCGAATACTGTAGCGATCTGAGACTTCGCTGCGTATACGGACTGTGTACGCAGCGAGGGTAGTAGCTTTATGGCATCAGTGGGTTGCAGGCAGTTCGGTTGTGGGTCCGAACACTTCGTAGTGCAACTGATCGTCGGTGAATCCGATGCTGTTAAGTATGCCCTTGAGGGCGGCCATAAAGGGCATTGGGCCGCAGAAGTAGACGTGGGCAGTTTTGTCGGTCAGCCATTTATTGAGAATGTCAGCGGATAAGTATCCAACCCAGTCCGCACCTTCGCCAAACTCAAATGCCAGTCGAAGATCCAGCCCGGTTGACGCTTTCAGCTCTGCAAGCTCCGTGCGGAAGATCTGATGCTCGGCACTGCGGCAGCAGTCAATAAACTGTATGTCGTCGCCCGCGATGCCGGATGCCAGCGCTTCTCTCACCATGCTGTACAGCGGCGTGATGCCAACGCCACCGGAAATAAAGATGTGCTTCGGAGCGTTTTTGTTCAGCAGGAATTGCCCATTGGGCGCACTCAGTTCAACCGTATCACCGACCGCACACTGATGGAGTTGCTGCGATGCAGCCCCGTGAGTTTCGGCTTTGACCGAAATCCGGTAGTAATCCTCTGTGCCCCAGGACGACAGTGAGTACTGACGGATCTCATCATAGCTGTCACCGGTTCCAGTCAGCTTGATGCCAAGATACTGACCACCGGAATACGCGCAGATAGCGCCACCATCGGTTGGTTTGAGGTAAAACGATTTAACTTCCGGGGTTTCCTCAACAATCTGCTCAATGGTAAAGGGGCGAAATCCGCGCCAGCCACCGGGTTGAGTTTCTTTTTCGCTATACATGCTTTCTTCAGTTTCGGTAAAAATCTGTGCCAGCACGCCGTAAGCTTCTCCCCATGCGATGAGTGCTTCGTGATTGTCTGGCAACTGCAACACTTCCTGAATAGCCGCGATCAGGTTTTCCCCTACAATCGGGTAGTGCCTGGGCTCAATGCCAATGCTGGCATGCTTGCTGGCGATCCGCTGTACTGCGGGTACCAGTACTTCAATCTGGTCAATATTATTGGCGTAGGCAAACACCGCATCTGCCAATGCGGATGACTGGCCACCGCCACCGCTGCGTTGATTGGCCATGTTGAATATGTGCTGCAGATCGGGGTTGTTGGCGAACAACCGTTTATAAAACTCTTGAGTAATGGCCTGGCCATTTTCGGCCAGTAGAGGCACCGTCGACTTAACGGTAGCAATGGTATGTACAGTGAGCATGAAGTTGCCTTTTAACGAGTATGTAAAATGAATGTTAAATGCTACCGGGTGGTGAGAGTCGTAGTCAAGGTGGGTTGCTTGATAAAGGTCAAGCCGTGGGGCAGCGTCTTTCCAGGTTCACAATGCGGTCATGCGAGCAGTCAGTTAGCTTTCACGCCTTATCTCTGGGTCGAACTGAAACATGGAGAGGGCTTGGTAGCCCGCAAACCCTTGCGGCGCCTTGAACGGGCGCGGAACCCTCTCTCATGCCTTGGGTGAAGTTATCCGGCCCGGCTCAGATCCTGAAGAACGGTTTCAATGACCAGTGGGCTCCACAGCAGCCGGTGATGCCCCAGGCCATGCGTGCGCAGTACCTGGGCGGTTTGCCAGTTGGTAGAGATTCGCTCACTTTCATCTGGTGCTACCGAAGTATCGTCGTCGTCAATGACGATCACGCCACGCTGGGTCAGTGACCCGGACAGTGCTTCCAGATTCAGCTTATCCCAAACCGAATTCCCGAAACGCTCTTCCATTAGCCGAAGGTGAACGTCGAGAACGTCCTGATTTAACCCCCATTGCCGCCCCAGATTGTCCATCACAGCCGTTAAACTGAGTGGGGGCGCCAACATGGCCAGATGCCGGGAGTGAAGTCCGTCCTTAATTGCTCTTGCAGCCGCTATGCAGCCCATGGAGTGCGCCAGTATTCCGTGAACCCGGCCAACACTGTCAGCCACTTTCGCTGTGACCTCGGCCATCTCAAAGAGGTCGGTACTGCTGCCCTGGGCGCGCCCATGGGCTGGTGCGTCGAACAGCACCACGCGATAGCCAGCGTCTACCAGCGGATTCACCCAGGCACCAAACTGGATGCCTGCGCCGGCCCAGCCATGAACGCCCAGAATGACGGGCCCCTTGCCCCAGGAATACACCGGAATGCTGTGGGGACCATGTTTGAGTTGGGTATAGCTGTCTGTATTGTCCAGCATATATTCATAGCGAGAGGGCATTGGCAGGCGCGATGGCCGAAACGCCATGCGATTTACCAGTTGACCTGCTTTCTGCGGTGCCATCCGAGCGTAAAGCTGCAAAGCCAGCCGAGTGGCTGAAAGACCGGCATGGCGAACTCCAGGCTGTTGAGTAATCGAGAGTTGGGTGTTCAGTGGTGAGTTCATAGTGAAAGTCCTTCTTCCTGCTTTGGTTGATTACAGCTTCAGGTTAGGGCTTGCCGGTGGTCATTAGGAGTGTCATATTCGACATATAAAATGCGAAAAGGGCCATTCATATGTTTCATGTCGCGATTGTCGCATTGCCCGGATGCCATGCCTCCGGTGTGCACGGAATAATGGATTTCTTTACTGTTGCCAATTTCGTTGGTGACAAACCGGCGGGTCGGCGCCAGCCGCTGTTCGATTGCCAGATAATCACCGTGGCTGACGAGCCAGTGCGCGGCTACAGCGGTGCTGTGGTTACACCGACCATTTCGCGCGGAGCCTTTCAGGCAGATTTGATTGTGGTGGGATCCTCAGTGGAAGCGGTTGTTGGTGCAGACCGCCTGGATCAAGCGTTGGCCCCGGCGATCCCTCTGCATGGTTGGCTAAAGGAGGCCGCGGCACGGGGTACGGTGATTGCGAGTGTTTGCACCGGCAGTTTTATACTGGCGGAAGCCGGCTTGCTTGACGACCAGGTGGTCACCACCCACTGGCGAGCCGCCCCAATGTTCCGCAGCCGTTATCCACACATCCGCATGGATGCCGACCAATTGCTGGTGGATAACGGCCAGATCATCTGTGCCGGCGGGGCTTCGGCGTTTGTGGATCTGTGTGTTCATCTGGTGGAAAGGTTTGCTTCGCCTTCGGTCGCGCTTGCCTGCAGCAAAATGCTGGTGCTGGACGGTCGCCGAATGGAACAGACGCCCTATATGGCGTTTTACAGCCAGAAGGCTCATCAGGATGATGCCATTCGCAAGGCACAAACCTGGCTTGAAGGGCATTATGCCGATCCCGTGACCATCGATGAGGTTGCTGTCGTTGCGGGTCTTGGCACCCGTACGTTCAAGCGCCGCTTCAAGGAGGCCACCGGAGAAACACCCATTGGTTACCTGCAACACCTGCGGATTGAGGCTGCTAAACACTTGCTGGAATCCAGCCGTGAGCAAACTGCGCGTATTATCTGGAGTGTGGGTTATGAAGACGCCAGTTCGTTCCGGCGCCTTTTCAAAAGGATGGCGGGCTGCACCATGGAGCAGTATCGCAAGCGCTTCAGTTATGTATCGCTATCTGCAGCGTAGTTGCTCACCTGTGCGTTGTGGTGTTCTACACCTTCCGCCCCGGCCGCCTCAGCCGCTCCAGCGCCATCAGCGTATCCGTGTAATTCACAAACCGGCTCAGATACTCCGGTGACAGCTTCTGCATTTCAGCAATGGCCCGGCTCACCAGGCGATGGGCGTTTATGGGCCCGGCGTCTTTTGGGGCGTGTTCGATGGCGTGGCGAATACGGTCCTGCAGCGCTTGCTCGCCACGGTCGGCGTTTACCCTGGCCATGGCTTTTAGTGGCTGGCGCGTAGCGGTTGTTGCAGTGCGTTGTGCATGGCCCGAGCCCTCTTCCGGAGTTCCGAAAACCAGCTGTTCCAGCGTTGAACGGGATTCTGTTGCCGGTGCATCCGGTGTCTGATTGAGCCTGTCCAGCAGAGCTGAAAGCGGTGAGGGGTGTCGGGCTTCAACGGTTTGCGAAGGCTGGGCTGTTGATCCGTATTCGGCCTGATAAGCTGCGACAGCCTGTTCCAGCTTCTGCCAATGCCGGGCGTGCTGGAGGCCTTTGTCTCGAAGGCGCAGCGCCAGAGCTTCCAGATAGCGGAAGTGAACCGGGTCTGTCTGGTCAGCGCCGGAGTTTCGGAGCTCTTCAAGTTGCGGGTGCAGCGGGGCAGTCTCAACCGTTGTGGTCATCAGTTCTCGGCCCCGGCGTTTGCAGGCGTTTCTGGATCCAGGGGTACGGTACTGATCTCCACTCGCCGGTTCTGGGCCCGGGATTCGCCATCAATATTCGGTACCGCCGGGTGGTGCGGGCCAAACGCGGCGGCGAATACCCGGTCGTTGGGCAGGCCAAGTTCCATTAACGTTCGGGTGACCGTCAGCGCCCGTTGGGCAGACAGCCCCCAGTTGTCCTGATATCGGTTGCCACTGTGCATGGGCAGGTCATCGGTAAAACCGCTGATCATCAAGAGTTCTTCGTGCTGAGCCAGATAGGTTTGCAGCGGGGTAACGAGGGCTTCCAGTACTTCCACACCGTCTGCTTGCAACTGATCCGAGTTCAACTCGAACAGCACGTTGCCACTGATGCCAATGCGGCCATTCTGAAAGGTTACCAGGCCTTTGGTCAGTGGATCTTCCAGCGCTTGCTCCAGTGCAATACGGCGCTGCTGCTCGGCTTCCCGCTTGGCTTTCTCTTCCTCCAGAGACTGGCTGAGCTCTACCTGAACGCCGATCACCCACACCAGTATCAGCACCAGAATACCCACCAGCGCCGCCATCAGGTCTGAGAAAATCGCCCAGATTGGGGTGGACTGCTGTTCGCCGTCTTCCAGGTGTTCCATCAGCTGGCTCCGCCGGTCTCAGCGTGGCTGGTGATCAAGGCCGCAGCAGCGTCAATCACGTCTTTCTGGGAACTGACCGAGAGGTCGATCACTTCTCGGGCCTGGGCAACGTAATAGGCCAACTGCTCGTCGTGGCGGTTGCCCGCGCCATCCAGTGCTTTCTGGATGCTGGTCAGGCTTTCCTGTAGCTGAGTATTGGAAGCGCTGAACAGCTCCACTGCGTGCAGGAAGGCTTCGCTGAGGGCACCCACTTCCTGGCTGCTGCCACTGATGTCTTCACCCAGTTTGCCGAGTTGTTGGCTTTGCTCCTGAATCAGAACATTGAAGCGTTCGCTGATGCCTGTGAGGGTGTCGCCTGCGCCGCTGATCAGAGAATCCACTGCCTGGCGCTGGCTGTCTGCAGTGCTGCGCTGGGATTCGAGAAGGCTGTCCAGTTCCTGCACCAGCCTTTGACGTTCTTCCAGTAATTCATTTTCCCGCTCGCTGTTGCGTGCCATCTCGGTTTGTAGCTGGGAGATCACTTGTGCTGCTGCTTTGGGTGTTTCCGAGGCGGTTTCTATCAAGCGGGTCATTGGGGCTTCCAGGCCGGAGCCCAATTCAGTCAGGTGCCTGGTGACTGTGGTTTCCAGCTGAGCTAGCCGGTCATTGGCTGCTTCGCTCCGGGCTCCTTCTTGTTCATGCAGTTTGGTGAGCTGATCGCTGATGCGGTTGATGAGGGCGTCCAGGCCTTGTTGCTGATGGCTGGCGAACTTGGCACTTTCGTCCCGGAAGTGGCTTTGGTATTCCTGAAAGGTGCTCTGCAGATTGGTTGCCAGTTTTTCTGCAGTTAGCTGTTGCTGCTCAACACCTGTTTGCCAGCGCTCACCGGCCTCGCTGGTGGTTTTCTGGAAGCTTTCGGTGAGTTTTGCCAGTTGCTGCCTGGCGGTAGCAGACCAGTTTTCATGGAGCGTTTCAGCGTTGGACTGCAATGTTGCCATGGCTTCGGTGACAATCGGCTCTACGCGTTCAGAGCTCAGGCGAGTGCTGGTTTCCAACGCTTTTCCCAGAGACTGGGCAACAGAGTCCGCGAGGGTCTGGTAGTGATCACTAACGGTATTGTGGAACTCCTGCTGGTTGCGAGTCAGGCTTTGCTCCAGTTGTTGGCTAAGTTGCTCCATGCGGGCGGTCATGGTTTCCATTGCCGTGGCCATTTGGGGCAGGGCGCTGGCCTGTGATTCCAGTGCCAGGAACGCCTGTTGGCGCTGGTAGTCCGCCGACAGGTGGTGCAACCGCTGACGCAGGGTTTTATCCAGCTTGCGAGAAACCTGTAACCGTTCGCGCCGGCTCAGGGTGGAGGCCAATCCCAGCATGGCGGAGGCCGCAACGCCGGCGATGGAGGTGCCAAACGCAAGGCTTAGCCCGGCAATGGGGGCGGCGAGAGCGCCACGAATCACGCTGAGATCGGTGCTGCCGTCCAATGCAGATGCCGCACCGCTCAAGGTTACGATCATGCCGGCAAAGGTACCCAGTAAACCGAGCATCACCAGCAGGCCGACCAGATAGGGCGTTAGCTGCGGGCTGGGCAGCGCGGCAAAATGTCCATCAATCCGTTTCTGCACTGCAAACTGAACTTGCTCTGGCAGGCCAGAGAGCCACCCCTCCAGCTGTTCACGGCTCTGCGGAACACTATCAAGCCGCTCCGCAAGCTGCCGGGTGGTGCGGCGGAACCCCATCAATTCGACAAAGCCCAACCCGTACACCAGGGCAATGATGGCGGTAACGGACAGGGCCAGAAGGTCGGAGCCAAGAAAGCGCTGGCCAATCCAGGCCACCACGGCCAAGCCTATGGCAAAAGCGAAAATGAAGAAAAGTCTGCTCATGGAGAATTCGTTACCTCGTTGTGGCAGGCCTCAAGCAACCCCAGCACTGGCTCCAGCCGAACATCCAGTTCAGCGAGTAAAAGGTTCTGCGCTTCTTCGCAGTAACGGTGGAGCCAGTCACCGGGCGCACTGCCGGTTTCCTGGGAGGCTTCAGAGGGTGTCTGTTGTGCCTGGAATAGTGCCGGAAATAGTGCCGGGAATAGTGCCTGGAATCGCTGCTCCAACACCTTGGGAATATGGGAGAAACACTGGCTGGTGTACCCGGCCATGGCGTGGTCAAACGCCGAATCCAGTTCGGCCAGCCGGGCCAGGTTCTGGTTGTGGTCTTTCATCACCTTGCGGGTTTTGTCTCGAAGCTGGCGGCTGGCGGCGACAACTCTGCGCTGCAGGGTGAGCCATGCGTTCAGATACGGCTCGAAACCCACGCTCTCGGTGGGCTCAACTTCGCTACCGTAGCTGCTGATTTTGCGTATCAGCGCCCTGCGAGTGTTGGCCAGTTCCTGGGTTACCCGTTCAATAGCCGGCCCTTGGTTCATGCCGGATTGGCGCGTTCGAAAGGCAATTGCCGAATCCAGAGTCAGCGTGTTCGAAAGCCCGAACAGGCGCCCCAGCCGTTCACCGCAACAAGGCAGTGGGCCGTCCGCAAGTGGCGCTCCGGATTGGGCTAGCAACTGTAGCAGCCTTGGCGGCGCAACCCCAGCAGAGCTTGCGGGTGTTTGAGTCATCGAATAATCGCGCACAGGTTGGATACCAGTGAGAATCCCGGGCTTTAAGGGGCGACTATTCTAAAGGGTATGGGGAGTGAATGATAATGACTGAGTTGTCAGAACGGTGCGCCTGAACGGTCCATGTTCAGGCGCTGAGTAACCGGGCTAAACGATCACCGCTTGGCCATCACGGCCTCGAGTTCATCGGCGCCACCAATCAGTTGGCCGTCGATAAATACCTGGGGGGTTGTGCCCTTGCCAGTTACCGCCTGCAGGGTGCTGTATGACAGGCCGCCGGCGCCCAGAGTTATCTCTTCATACTTGTAGCCCTTCTTCTGTAGCAGCGTTTTGGCGCGAGTACAGTGCGGGCATCCGGGCTTTGTGAATATGCTTACCCGTGCCGGTAAGGTCACATCCGGCTTGATGTAATGAAGCATTGTGTCGGCATCGGATACTTCAAATGGGTCGCCAGGCTTGTCCGGTTCAATGAACATTTTTTCGATGGTGCCGTTTTTGACCAGCATTGAATAACGCCAGCTGCGGTCACCAAACCCTATTTCGCTCTTGCTGACCAGCATGCCTATTTCACGGGTAAAGTCGCCGTTGCCGTCCGGAATAAACTCAATGTTGTCAGCGTGCTGATCTTCAGCCCATGCCTGCATGACGAACGGGTCGTTCACCGACAGGCAGATTACCCGGTCTACGCCCAGCTCTTTGAAAACCGGCGCCAGCTCGTTGTAGCGCGGCAAGTGAGTGCTTGAGCAGGTTGGCGTAAACGCCCCCGGCAAGGCGAACACAACGACCGTTTGATCGCTAAACAACTCGTTGCTGGTTACCGATTTCCACTCGTTATCACGGCGAATGGGAAACGTAACCTGAGGGACTTTCTTACCTTCCGATGAACTTAACATTTTAAACTCCTTGGAGTTCGTGGGTGTCTCTTCGAACATGAGACTGTATCGCAATCAAACCTTACTGGACACTGTATTCAGTCCGGGGAGACATACCAGGGCAGGCCCAGCCGTTCGCTCCGCTCCAGCTCCGCGATCACCTGGGCCCCAAGCAACAGGATAATGGAGGCAATTTCCAGGCTGATCAGTATTACAATGATCGTGGCCAGTGACCCATAGATTGCGTTTACGAAGGATATATTGAGGAAGTAGTACATCAGCAGCAAGCGGGTAGTTTCCCAGAGAATGGCCGCAACCAGGCCACCCACCAAGGCTCTCCGTGGAGAGATGCGCACAATGGGCAAAACCTTATAGATAGCGCTGAATAGAACAAATACACCAATGAAACTGATCAGGTACAGAGTTAGCCCCGGGGTTTCGTAAAGTGCGTTGATTACGCTGAACAGCAGGGTCAGGGCCAGCAGGCCGGCGCCCAGTACGAGGATGAAAGCGTAGGGTAGAAAGGCAGACACCCAGAAGCTGCGACGTGGGTTGTCTGGCCGGTGGAAGATGATCGCAATGGAATCTTCCAGCATACGGAAAGCAAACGAACTGAAGAACAGCATCACTGGCAAGCCGACAATACCGATGATGTCCCTTGATTCCATAAACGCCCTTACCGCATCCAGCAGCAGGCCTGCGTTGGCCGGGGCAAAGTGCTGTGCCTGCATCGCCATGACTTCCAACAGTTGCTCTTCGTTTACCACGCGGGTAAGCAATACCGCCAGCAGAGCAAGCATTGGCACTGCCGACAGCAGCACGTTGTAGCCAACCCCGCCCGCCAGCAGTACCCCGTGATTGCGCAGAAAGTTGCGTAAAACCCGGTGGGAGAATTGCAGCAGCTGCCGAGCCGGACCTATAGGTGGCTGTGATTTGTCGGTTTTACCTGTCATTCGGTGAACCTTGTCGAAACTACGAACTCCTGGGACCGAAAAGATACCAGATGATCAAGCCGATCAAGGGGAAGAAAACCAGCACGATAATCCAGAACACTTTGGCGAGCGTGCCTGCCCCGCTTTTGGCAACGCTAATGATGGCCAGGATAACGATGATCAGCCAAATCAGACTCAGCAGGCCGCCGAAGACATTGCCTACACTGCTGAACAAACTCTCCATGTAATTCTCCTGGCGGAATCGGAACCGGGTGATCCTGCTGCGGACAGCAGAGCGAAAGGCTGAGCCATTCAATTGACCTGTCAGGTTAATACAAGCATAGGGTCCGGGGTTGTGCAAACAATGCGGAGGGAGCGCTCTGTGCCGGTGCGGGTATGGTAGCGTGTTGCTTTAAAGACTGGATGAAACAAAGTCCAACCAGTGCTGTCTAATTGTTCACGCCTCGACTGGAAGGAATGTGACATGGCCAGGCTTTTCGCTCTCGTGACTGTCATTCTGCTTTTTACCAGCAGCGCCCTGGCGTCGGAGCCGCCTGTTTACACCGGGCTGCTAAGCAACACCGCCGTTGGTGGGTACGACACCGTAAGTTATTTCGAGGCAGAGGGCCCAGCCGAGGGCTCCGCCAGGCACACAATCGAGTATAAAGGCGCTACCTGGCGGTTCGCGAACGCCGAAAATCTTGCGCTCTTCAAAGAAGATCCGGAACGCTACGCGCCGGCCTACGGTGGCTATTGTGCCTGGGCTATAAGTCAGGGCACCTTGACCAAAGGCGATCCGAAACACTGGTCTGTCAGAGACGGGCGGCTGTACCTGAATTATAGCAAATCAGTGCACGATCAATGGCTGGAAGATCCTGAAGGCTTTATTCGTCTGGCGAATGAAAAATGGCCAAAGATACTGGAATAGGAGTCCCGGTTTCCAATAGCGGAGGCATGCATGAAGTACATTTTCGAAGTGCGTATCAAGGACGGCTATGCCGCCGAGGATTACGCGGATGCCTGGGTGCGGGCAAGCGAGTTGATCCAGCGTGCACCGGGCGCGCAGGGAACGGAATTGCACCGCAAGATCGGTGATCCGGATACGCTTATCGCCATTGCCCACTGGGATAGCAAAACCAGCCGGGATGCGATGGAGGCAAAGCACAATCCCGACGTGGCTGCGATTATCCGCAGTGCGGCGCCTTTTTGTGAAATCCGGCCCCTGGGTGAGTTTGAAGATCCGGAATGGGTGGTTAATCCGACCGCTGGGGTTGCCAGTCAGTGACGGGTTTCTCTATGACTTCAATGGGTTGCTGGAAGCTCGATTGTTGGTCCGAACACTTCGTAGTGCAACTGATCGTCGGTGAAACCAAACTCAAATGCACGTCGAAGATCCAGCCCGCTCGACTGCGGGCACCAATACTTCAATCTGGTCAATGTTATTGGCGTAAGCAAAAACCGGGCAAGAACCCGGTTTGAGGCGTTAAGTTTGCTGGAAAGTCTGGGTGTTGAGTTGATGGGTTGAGAAACGCCCCAGCCTAGAACTCTTTGGCTGGGGCGTGGCAGGGTCTGATCATTTGTGATTGGAGACGGTCAGGCAGTGGGCTGCGGCGAAGTATGGCCGTAGAACAGTTCTGATGTCAGATCGTTGAGGCGCATGTTGTCGTGTTCACCGTAGGTGAGCACTGAGTTGATGCGCGAGCGATCACGCTGAAGTACTTTACTGACCTAGTCATAACACTCATCAGTCTTGGTGCGTAACGCGGGTACGTATTCAAATTCTCCGCCCCGTGGCCGACTTGAAGAACGGGTCGGTGCGGACCGTCTCAACCGCCTCAAAGTCGCATTTGCCCAAGCAGATCAGACCCAGATAAGTCCGCAAGAGGACGGTGTTCGGGATGCCATGACGCTTGATAAGGGCGCCGGCGGTTGTCGTCAACGAGGTATGCTGGTTTAAGGCAATGTCCCACCAAAGCGAGTCCGCCGTGGGGGGGGGGTAGACTTCAGTTCCGGATTGCTGGGGAATGAAGGTAGGCATGGGCTGATGCACTGACTGGGTGAATAGAATTGAAGCTCCATTGTACCTTTGAAAGCCTTTCCGTTACAGGCTTGTAGGGCTGTTTTGGGCGGACGAAGTCACGAATTCAGGTGTAAGATGAAACTAAAACGCCACCTAACGATGGCGCTTCATGTTCAGATTATGAAGGTTGCAATAGCCATTGATAAAGGTATAGCAACAACTAATGTAAGAGCAGTTCTTAATGCCCAGATAACTGTCAAACCGTAAAATGAGATTGGGATACTGGTTGCCATGATGCAAGGAATCGAAGCAGAAACGAAGAGTATAGAAGAAATGGCAGTTATGCCGGCCACCAACTTCGAAACAATATCAGCTTCCGCCATAATCAATGCTGGAAGGAACATCTCAGAATAGCTTGTTGACACAGCGGACGAAAGTTCCAACCCATTTTCCATGCCAAACAACAACGTTATGGGGTAGAAAATATACCCAATATAATCGAATACGGGCGTGTACTTCTCAATGAGAAGACTGATAGTACCAACTGACAGGATAGTTGGAAGAATAGTCATCGTCATTACAATGCCATCCTTGAGGTCATTCTTAACAAGCATTAAAAACTTCTTGGGACTATTAGCCACCCCAATGGCTTCTGCAACTGCTGTAGAAACTCGATTGCCTTTATTTGGTGTCAGCTCACGGTTCTCAGAGAAGTCATCCATATTAGAAATAGGGGGTATGCGAGCAGTTATGGCCGTTACCACCACAGTAGTGAACAGTGTGGCTATGAAAAACATTACCCAAATATCCATCAACCCTAGCGTCCTCGCTACGATTACCATGAAAGCCACCGAAACAGTAGAGAATCCGGTAGCAATAATGGCAGCCTCTTTTGCGGAATACTCTCCGCTCAAGTAGGCCTTATTGGTAATCAAGAGACCAACTGCAAAGCTAGTAATGAACGACGCGACAGCATCAATGGCAGAGCGTCCAGGAACTTGGAACGTTAGGCGCATGAAAGGTTGAGTAAGCGTTCCTACCAACTCAACTAGTCCGTAATTAACCAGGAGAGGCATAAAGATCGCGCCAATAGGTACCAAAATCCCTACTGGGATGACCAGAGCGGTCCAAAGGAACTCCAGCATGAAGGGCTCATAGAGCGCCGCTGGCCCAGCGTTCAGGATTACCATTCCGGCTAATACTAGGCCTATAAATTTAAAAATGGTGAATACGATACTTCCAAATCCCTGCTGCCAGAATTTATTCATGACCGGCAATACACAGCCACCAATTATTAATAGCAGCGCATACCACTGACTATTATCACCTAGCAAGCTCTCACACCATATAACTAGATGGTCCAGTAAAATTGTATTCTTATCAGCTATTGTAATCGGAACAAAGAACACCATGACCCCCATGAAACTGGGAATAACGACTCTCAATATTTCCGAAAGAGGATATTTTTTGGCTTTGTTTTCAACGACACCTTCTTTCATTTTTTCTCACCTTAAAAACTAGAGGGATAACCGGGGAGGCCATCCTCCCCCGCTCGATACCTTCTTAAGAGCGACCTTCCAATCCGTCCGCTTCATCAGGAGAGGCTTGAGGTATTTTCATTTCGAACATGTTATTAATTACTGTGTAATTGTGATATCCCATCCGTGCAATCGGGCTAATTTTTATTATGTCAATTTTTCCTTGCTCATCAATAAATTCGTCCTTTACGTGGATTTTGACCACCTCAGCAAAGACAACATCAATAGTTCCTACGTTAGAGTTGCCTTTCAGCCTATGCGTTGAAATATATCTGCACTCGAAGTGACACGGACTATCTGCCACCATTGGTACATCAGAAAGATCGGCTTTTACCGTCTTGAGCCCTGCAAGCTTGATCTCACTTTCACCGTAGGGCACCGCCATAGCTGTTGTGTTCATCGCGTCCCTAAGGGCCCAAGTGGCCATGTTCCATACAAACCAGCCGGTCTTTTCGGCATTGATAACCGTATCTTTTCTCCTGCCATCGGGATATTGATTAGCTGCAAACATAACCATCGGCGGATCGAAAGTCAGATTCTGCCACTGGCTGTAAGGTGCCAGGTTTTCCACCCCATCAGGGCTAATGGAAGAAAGCCAACCAATCGGACGCGGCACGGTGCAGCTCTTGAAAGGTGAAAACGGAAGCGGGCACTTTTCACTATTCGGCATGTATTTCATAATATATCCTCTTTGTTGTTTACTTAATCATCGGCAAGTCGAGGCCGTTATCCTCGGCGGATTGAATCGCGATATCGTAACCGGCATCCGCATGACGCATAACGCCAGTACCCGGATCGTTGCGCAGAACGCGGCCCAATCTGGCGTGGGCATCATCGGTGCCGTCGGCAACGATGACAACGCCTGCGTGTTGGGAGAAACCCATGCCGACACCACCACCATGGTGGAGGGAAACCCAGGTCGCTCCGCCGGCGGTGTTCAGCAGGGCGTTGAGCAATGGCCAGTCGGACACTGCGTCAGAACCGTCTTGCATGGATTCGGTTTCGCGGTTGGGGCTGGCGACAGAGCCCGAGTCCAGATGGTCGCGACCGATAACGATCGGGGCTTTGAGCTCACCATTGGCGACCATCTCATTGAAGGCCTGACCGAGGCGGGCGCGGTCTTTGAGGCCGACCCAGCAGATACGTGCTGGGAGACCCTGAAAAGCAATGCGCTCACGGGCCATGTCGAGCCAGTTGTGCAGGTGCGGGTCGTCCGGGATCAGCTCTTTGACCTTCTGGTCCGTCTTGTAGATGTCTTCGGGATCACCAGACAGCGCCACCCAGCGGAACGGACCTATACCCTGACAGAAGAGTGGACGGATGTAGGCCGGCACAAATCCGGGGAAATCGAACGCGTTGTCGACGCCTTCTTCCTTCGCCATCTGGCGAATGTTGTTGCCGTAATCGAAGGTTGGTACGCCCATTTTCTGGAAATCGAGCATGGCGCGCACGTGTACGGCCATGGACTGTTTCGCCGCCTTGACAGTGGCTTCCGGTTCGGATTTTCCGCGAGCCACGTACTCCTCCCAGGCCCAGCCAGAGGGCAGGTAGCCGTGAAGTGGGTCGTGGGCGCTGGTCTGGTCGGTGACCATATCCGGGCGTACGCCGCGCTTCACCAGTTCCGGCAGAATATCGGCGGCGTTGCCACACAGCCCAATAGAAACCGCACTGCCTTCATCGGTGTAGCGTTTAATCCGTGCCAGCGCATCGTCGAGATCGCTAGCCTGCTCGTCGAGATAGCGGGTACGCAGGCGGAAATCGATGCTGGACTGCTGACACTCAATATTCAGCGAGCAGGCACCGGCCAACGTCGCGGCCAATGGCTGAGCACCGCCCATGCCGCCAAGGCCGGCGGTAAGTACCCAGCGGCCTTTAAGGCTGCCGTCAAAATGTTGGCGGCCGGCTTCGACGAAGGTTTCGTAGGTGCCCTGAACAATGCCCTGAGAACCGATGTAAATCCACGAGCCGGCGGTCATCTGGCCGTACATCATCAGGCCCTTTTTATCCAACTCGTTGAAATGTTCCCAGTTGGCCCAAGCCGGCACCAGGTTCGAGTTGGCGATCAGCACCCGCGGCGCATCTTTGTGGGTCTCGAAGACGCCTACGGGCTTGCCGGACTGGACCAGAAGAGTTTGCGTGTCTTCCAGACGCTGCAGAGTCTCGATAATCTTGTCATAGGACTCCCAATCGCGCGCGGCACGACCGATACCGCCGTACACCACCAGATCCTCGGGGCGTTCGGCAACGTCTGGGTGCAGGTTGTTCATCAGCATCCGCATCGGTGCTTCTGTCAGCCAGCTTTTGCAACTGAGCCTGGTACCGGTAGGTGCGGCGATGTTGCGGCTGGAGTCGTGGCGCTTGTCTGTGCTGGGCATGTGATAGGTTCCTTTTTGTTGTCGTTGGCTAGTGATCAACAGTTAGCCATTCAGGGTTAGCAGATGGACGAGACGGGCAGCGACTTTTGCTGTCCGTTGATCAATATCGAATGTGGGGTTGAGCTCTGCCAGATCGGCCAGTTTGAGCTTGTCGCTATCCCGTACGGTCTCGATTAACGGTTCCAGTAAGGCGAGAGATACGCCGCGGGCAGCCGGAGCGCTTACGCCCGGGGCTTCTGCAGCGGGCAATACATCAAGATCAATGGTCAGGTACAGGTAGTCGCACTGCGCCATGAACGCTTTCACGTCACGCTGCAGTTCAGGGAGTGCGGCCGTGTGCATGTCGCGGTCTTCACGAACCATAACGTTCAGGGTTTCGGCGCGCTGATACAGCGCCTGGGTGTTGGCACCCCGGCTCACACCGAGGCAGGCATAGCGGAACGGCCAGCCCCGGGTCTGGCAGTCCTCTGCAATTTGCGAAAAGGGTGTGCCGGATGAACGCACATGAGCGTGGTCACGCAAATCGAAATGGGCATCAAGGTTAATGATGCCAACCCGCGGGCAGGACTCTTCGCGTGCCAGGTGCGAAGCCAGACCGCACCAGCTGGCGTAGGCCACTTCGTGCCCGCCGCCTAAAACAATGGGTAGATGGCCCGCATCGAGCAGCGGGACAAGGCGCTCGGCCAAGGCTTGCTGCGCGGCTTCGAGCGCGTCGCCGTCACAACTAACGTTGCCAGCGTCATAGGCGGGGTTCTGGCGATGCCAGGCTAATGGGGCTAAAGCCTTGCGAATGGCTGTCGGCCCTTCGGCGGCGCCGATCCGGCCGCGGTTACGAGCGACGCCGGCATCACTGGCGAAGCCAATCAATGCACAACCTGGGATTGCTTTGACAGTGAGCGGCTCTATGCGCTGGTGCCAGCGATCACTATTGGCTTCCGGGTCGATGCGACCCTGCCAGACAGTGCGATCCATTTCAGTGCTCATGAGTCAGCTCTCCTTGAAACAGGCGCTGGCTGAGGCGGCCGGATTGCACGGCATAGGCCAGTTCCGCCGGTGTTTCAATATTCCAGCGGCACAGGTCGGCCGACAGACCGGCTGCGAGGCGGCCAGTGTTGGTTAGCCCCAGCGCACGGGCACCATAGGCGGTCATGCCGGCTAGTGCCTCACTTGGAGTCATGCGAAATAAGGTGCAGGCCAGGTTAAGCATCAGCGTGGGCTGATACAGCGGCGAGGTGCCGGGGTTGGCATCGGTGGCCACCGCCATGGGCACTCCAGCCTGACGCAGAGCCTCGATAGGCGGCTGCTGGGTTTCGCGCAGAGTGTGAAAGGCACCGGGCAAAATCACCGCGACGGTACCCGCCTGGCGCATGGCTTCGATGCCGGCGGCATCGAGATACTCAATATGGTCCGCCGACAGAGCGCCATGGCGGGCTGCCGAAGCGGTACCGCCAAGATTGGACAGCTGTTCAGAATGGGTTTTGATCGGCAGGCCGTGAGCTTGGGCCGCTTCGAATACGCGTTCACATTGGGCTACGGAGAAGGCAATTTTTTCGCAGAACACGTCCACCGCGTCTGCCAACCCTTCGCGGGCGGCCTCAGGAATCATTTCGCGACAAACCAGATTAATGTAGCCGTCACTGTTGTTGCTGAATTCCGGTGGCAGGGCATGAGCACCCAGCAGGGTGGTGACGATTCTCACCGGGCGTAATTCGCCGAGCCGGCGCGCCACGCGCAGCATTTTCATTTCATGCTCGACACTCAGGCCATAGCCAGATTTAATTTCTACCGTGCAAACGCCATCTGCAATCATGGCATCCAGTCGTGGCAGTGCGCTTTCGATCAGTGCGTCTTCGCTAGCCTGGCGGGTAGCATTGACGGTGCTCAGAATGCCGCCGCCACGTCGGGCGATCTCTTCGTAGCTGACGCCTTCCAAGCGAGCTTCAAACTCATCGGCGCGGTGGCCACCAAATACCAGGTGCGTGTGGCAGTCCACCATTCCGGGAGTAATTACCCCGCCTGAACCCATGTTCTGATAGTCGCGGTAGCTCGAGCCCCTGACCTTTGTCATAGGTAAAATCTCAGCAATGGTCTCACCTTCGACGATAACGGCCTGAGGGCCGTCAAGGGTCTGCAAGCCATCGAAGACAACAACGTCGTGCCAAATGCGACAATTTTGAACATTGCGGGTCATGGTGACTTTTCCTTGTTCGTTTCAATGTATATACAATTGAGGTTAGCGAAGGATTGTTCATCGCGCCACCCCAATTTCATCCAAATCGATTGAATATGACGATCAAGCAAGATTTTTATAGGTATAACTATATATTTATAAAGGTTTTTTTGCGGAGCTATCCAAGGATTAAGATGAAAATAATTAGACTAAAGTCTAATTACAGAGTTGTTTTGTAGGGGGTGTTATGTATATACAAGTGGCGTGATGTTGATCGTCAGCCTGAAGTATGCAGTGAAGAGCGCAGTTTGTAGCGGTCGCCGGGGTGGGTCAGGCGTGCGTAGCTGATCAACTGGTCTCCTGACCAGGTGCGGCGAATCAGTTGCAGGCAGGGGTCCTGCACAGTGATGTCCAGAAGTGTTGCGGTTGCGCTGTCCACCAGCACCGCCTCGACAACATGTTCCACATCGGTGATCGGGCAGGCGGATACCAGAACTTCATTGGGAGTGTGTTGGTGAAAATCGGTGTTCAGATAGTGCGGCACGTGCCGGGGGTTGACGTAGCGGTCTTCTAGCTGAATAGGAACGCCATTTTCGCGATGCAGAATCAGGGTATGAAAAACCGCGGTATCCAGGCGCACGCCCAGGCGCATGGAGACTTCATCGTCGGCATTGCGGGCTTCGGCAACCACCACCACGCAATCGTGTTCGTGCCCACGACTGCGGATTTCGTCAGCAATGTTGTGCACTTCGACCAGTGACGATTCCGCTTTATGGTCAGTCACAAAAGTGCCAACACCCGCTTGGCGAACCAGATATCCCTGCTGGACCAGATCGCGGATCGCCTTATTGGCGGTCATGCGGCTTACGCCGAAATCGCGGGCTAACTGCTCTTCAGGAGGAATCTGATGTTGAGGGAGCCACTCGCCACTCTGGATTTTCTCCAGCAGGTGTTGTTGAATTTTGAGATAAAGGGGGAGTGTGCTGCCCATGCTGTATTAGCGTCCGTTCTGGTGGGTGGTCTCTAAGTTTAACCATTGTGCGAAAAAAGTCATCTTTGGCTATACATATAGACATTCTGGACCTTAAAGGGGCACACATGGACAGGCCCAGCAGGATTCATTTTCTTATGTAGGATATTAAGGGATAGTGGTGATTCAACTGGTAGCTGGTGAGTTTGAAGATCCCGAATGGGTGGTTAACCCGGCAGTGATGGTTTGCACTGTGCTCTCCCTGGTCTAAGGTGGGAAAAGAGGTTACTGCCCTCCCATATCAGGATCCCTCCCATGCGCCACCCGTTTCAGAACGCCTTTAATCTTCAGCGACATGAAATCCTGCCGGTGTGTGTGGCGGTGTTGTATTTTTTCTGTGTGCTGACCGCGCTGATGGTGCTGCGGCCCGCCCGGGAGGCGCTGGGCATTCAGGGCGGCATTGACACGGTTCGTTGGCTGTTCATTGGCACCGCAGTGGTTACTCTGGCCGTTAATCCGGTGTTTGGCTGGCTGGTCAGTAAATTGCCCCGGCGTATGTTCATCTCTGCAACTTATCTGTTTTTCAGTGTCAGCCTGCTGGTTTTCTACGGCTTGATGACGCTGACACCCAATGTGATCGGTGTAACCACCGGCCAGGTGTTTTACGTGTGGTTCAGCGTGTTCAATCTGTTTGTGACCATGGTGTTTTGGGCGCTGATGGCGGATCGCTTTTCGTTTGAGCAGGGCAAACGGTTCTTCGGTTTGATTGCGGTTGGAGGCACCTTGGGCGCCATTTTCGGGCCCTGGTTAGCGGGGCGTCTGGCCCAGCCCCTGGGCACACCGGCGCTGCTGTTGGTGGCCACCGGCTTTCTGGTTCTGGCGCTGGTTGCCGCCCTGGTTCTTATCCGCCTGCAGCCCCATTCGCCGTCACAACGGCGAAGCCCGGAAGACCCGCTCCCCGTGGACGAGCGTGCGCGCATTGGCGGCAGTGCCTGGGAGGGGTTGCGGGCGGTGTGCCGTTCCCGTTACCTGATGGGCATTGCCGCCTATGTGGTGATTCTTGCCGTGATGGCCACCTTCATCTACTTCACCCGGCTGCATATGGTGGCAGCCATGGGAGAAGGTACCGACCTGCGTACCACGCTGTTTGCCCGAATTGATCTGATTACCCAAATTGCCACTCTGGTGATGCAGGCGCTGGTGGCAGGCCATCTGATGAGACGGCTTGGGGTAGCGATCACTCTGGCACTGCTCCCGCTGACGGCTGCGCTGGGCTTTATCGGCCTTGCGATGGTGGGGTCTTTTGCCGCTCTTGTGGTGTTTGAAGCCACCTTCAGGGCCGTGCAGCGTGCGCTGATGCGCCCTGCCCGGGAAACCCTGTATACCGTTGCCAGTCGCGAGGAAAAATACAAAGCCAAGGCGTTTATCGATACCTTTGTTTATCGCTCTGGTGATGTGGTGGGCGCGCAAACCGAAGGCCTTCTGGCTCGTTTGGGAATGGGCCTGGCGGGCGTCGCCGCTGTTGCTGTTCCGCTTGCCCTGATGTGGGCGGCTCTTGCCTTCTGGCTTGGCCGATCCCAGAAACAAAAGGCGCTGGCTCATGAGACAACCAGTGCAGAACAGGAAAGGAGAATACCATCATGATATCCCGTCGCACCTATCTCAAACTCGCCCTGGCGGCCGGCATCAGCCTTACTATGCGGCCTGGCCTTCTGTGGGCAGAAGATCGCAAACTGGAGCTGATCACCCGCCCCATCCCTTCCACAGGCGAGCGCCTGCCGGGTGTCGGCCTGGGCAGCTCTGCCAGCTTCTCCAGCACCGCCCGACGCGAGGATTTCGAGGCCTTGCGGGAAGTGCTGGCTGCACTGGTCAAAGAGGGCGGTTCGGTATTTGACACGGCTCCAAGCTACGGGGCGTCTGAGGAAGTCGCCGGGAAAATCGCCAACGAACTGGGCATCGTCGACAAGTTATTCTGGGCGACCAAACTGAACGTAGCCGGCTGGGGTGGCCGTACCGCTAACATGGACGACGCCCGGGCCCAGGTAGAAACTTCCTTTGAGCGGATCGGCAAAAATCCCATTGACCTGATCCAAGTGCACAACATGGCGGACATTCCCAACCAGCTTGGCTTGTTAAAGGAGCTTCGGACCGAGGGCCGGGTGCGCTACATCGGGGTGACAACCACCTTCCAGCGCCAATACGAAGGCCTGGAAACGGTAATGAAAAACGAACCCATTGATTTCATTGGCGTTGATTACGCCGTCGACAACCTGACCATGGAAAAGCGCATTTTGCCATTGGCCAAGGACAAAGGCATCGCAGTGCTGATATACGCGCCGTTTGGCCGCGCCCGCCTGTGGGATAAGGTGAAAGGCAAGGAACTGCCGGAGTGGGCGGCAGAATTTGATGCCCACTCCTGGGCCCAGTTCTTCCTGAAATTCGTGCTTTCACACCCCGTGGTGACAGCTGCTACGCCCGCGACCAGCAAAGCCCGCCACATGATCGACAATATGGGTGGCGCAATGGGCGCGCTGCCCGATGAGGCGTTGCGCAAGCGGATGGTTGCTTATATCGAAAGCCTGTAAAATCCCGACTGCCCTCCTGGTCGGTCCCGGCCTAAACTATGAATAGTGGTGTATTAAAAACATGAGTAACGAACAACCGAATAACCCCTTACACGGGCTTACGCTTGAGAGAGTTGTGACAAGCCTTCAGGAACACTATGGCTGGGAAGGGTTGGCCCAACGAATCGACATAAAATGTTTTAAAAACGACCCGTCAATCAAGTCTGCGTTGAAGTTTCTACGCAAGACACAGTGGGCCCGGGACAAGGTTGAAGCTCTGTATATCTCAACCTTTGTGTAAAAGACCGGAACAGGCTGGTTTACGATATTCAGACTCAAGGATTCGGTATCTAACTCCCGGACCAACCGACGAGAATCGGAACATATACGACCAATAAAAGGACACTGATCAAGGTCAGCAAGTACGGAACGATTGCCCGTGTGATCCTTTCCAGAGGCAGTTGCGTGATTGAGGAAGCCACGTAAAGGTTAATTGCCACTGGCGGGGTGATCATGCCGATTGCCAATCCCACAACGATGACGATGCCGAAATGAATCGGGTCGATTCCCAACTGGAGTACCAGTGGCAGCAAAACGGGTGTCAGGATGATCAAGGCGCTGGCGGTTTCGATGAACACGCCAGTGAGCAGGATTATTCCGACCACCAGCAGCATGATGACGTAGGGGTTGCTAGACATGGACAGCACGGCTTGAGCAATGGCGCCAGGCACCTGCCAACTGGAGAGTGTCCAGCTCAGCACTGCCGAGGTGGCGATGACCAGCATGATGACTGAAGTGGTAATGGCCGAGCGAATCAGGATGCGATACACATCGCCCAGCTTGAGATCCCGGTAGATGAATAGCGACACTAGCAGCGCGTAGTTGACCGCTACCACAGCCGCCTCGCTGGGTGTGAAGATGCCCGAAAATATACCCCCCAGAATGATTACCGGGGTCATCAATCCCCAACTGGCGCTTTTCAGCGTGCGCCAGATGGTGGCCAGGGAGAGCGGTGTGCCTTTGGGGTACTGGCGCTTGTAGGCCTGGGTAATGGCAATCGCCATCAAGCCCAACCCCATGGCCAGCCCCGGCAAAAAGCCGTTCAGGAACAGCTCGGTTACCGATTGCTGGGCAATTACGGCATAGATGATCATGGGCACGGAAGGCGGGATCACCACCCCGAGCGTGCCGCTTGCGGCAATCAGGCTGGCGGCGGACGCCGGGTCATAGCCCTTTTTGCGTAATTCTGGCACCAGGCTTGATCCCACCGCGGCGGTAGTTGCCGCCCCGGAGCCTGAGATCGCGGCAAAGAACATCCCCGCCATCACCGAGACTAACGACAAGCCACCGCGTAGAAAGCCGAACAGGGAGTCTGCAAAGTTGACCAGCCTTTCGCTCACCTTGCCCTGCGCCATCAAGTCGCCGGCCAGAATGAACATGGGAATAGCCACCAGGGCAAACGAATTGATGCCCTGAAACATCTGCTGGGTGACCACCATCAGCGGCACCCCGGCCTGGCTCAGCGCGACCATGGTACTGGCACCTATCGCCAGGGCAATGGGTACGCCCAGCAGCATGAGCCCGAAGAACAGCCCGAACAGAAGCAGTGTCATGGCGCAGAATCCTCAACGCGTTCGCCATCCACCAGTAGCTCCAATAAATCGACCAAGGCATACCAGCTCATCAAGGCCGCTGTCAGCGGAATCACGGCATAAACGTAGGTCATGGAAAGTCGCAATGAGGCGGATTTCTGAAAGCTCTGGACTTGCATATAGCGATAGCCGATCACCACCAGTGCCACCAGAAAGGCCAGCACTGCCAGCGTGGCGGCAATACGCGCGGCTTGTCGCACACGCACGGGTAGGGCATCCACGGCAAAGGTTACAGCGATATGCCGGCCACGCTGAAAAGCCAGGGTGCCTGCCAAAAAGGTGATCCATACCAACAGAAAGCGGCTGACCTCTTCGGTCCAGCCGACCGCGCTGAATAACACCCGGGAGACAATCTGCAGGGTAATCACCCCAATCAGCGCCGCCATGGCAGCGAAGACCACGGGCTGGAGGATTGCATCCAGCCCGCGCTCAATTCGCTTTAGCGGCTTCAGCAGCGATTGAGTTGCTGTCGTCACTTACTTGAGCGCCTCCTGAATGCGTGGCAGGTAATCGCCGAACTGTTTGCCGTACTGTTCGTACACCGGCTCTACTGCAGACTGGAAGGCTTCCATATTCGGTTCATCGTTGATTTGCATGCCAGCTGCCCGCAGTTCCGCCAGTTGCTTGGATTCCATTTCGGCGTTTACCTGGCGCTCATGCTCAGCGGCTTCCTGGGCGGCTTGCTGCAACACGTCCTGAGCAGCTTCCGGAAGCTTGTTCCAGGCGGGCATGCCCATAACGAAGATTGCCGGGGCATAAGTATGCCGCGAGAGAGTCATATAATTCTGAGTTTCATTGAGCTTGAAGGAGTGGACCACGTTGACCGGATTTTCTTGCCCGTCAATGGTGCCTTGCTGCATGGCTGTCAGGGCTTCCGTCCACGCCATTGGAATGGCGTTGGCACCTAATGCCCGGAAGGTGTCTACATACACCGGGTTTTCCATCACACGAATGCGCAGGCCATCCAGATCTTCGGGCGTGTTGACCGGGCGCTCGCTGTTGGTCAGGTTGCGAAAGCCGCGTTCTGCATAAGCCAGGCCTTTCAGGTTAACCTCGGAGAGCTTATCGAGCAGTTCCTGGCCGATAGGCCCGTCGAGCACGGCGTAAGCTGCTTGCGGTGAAGGAAACAAAAACGGCAGCTCGAAAACCGCCATTTCTTCGACAAAGTTGGCCACCGGACCGTTGGTGATCACGCCCATATCGACGGTGCCGATCTGCATACCTTCCAGCAAGGTGCGCTCGTCACCCAGTGAGGCGTTGGGATAAAGCTCAATGCTCACCACACCTTCGGTACGCTCTGCGACCAAATCCTGAAATTTGACGGCGGCAATATGAAAGCCATCCTGCTCGTTGACCACGTGTGCCAAACGCAGAGTGACCGGGTCCATATCGGTAAAGTCAGACGCAAACGCTGTGCTGGCCAAAGCCAGCGAAATGCCTAGTGCCAGCGTATTCAAAGTGATTTTTTTCATTGTAATTTTCCTTGATGAATCAGGCGATAACCCAGTCGAAAAATGCACTCCCGCTAAAAAAGGAGAGGGACGTCGAGCTTAGTTGATTTCAAACAGAAAATCGATTGGCCGATGGCTATCTTGTAACGGTTTACCGGGCGCCAAACCCGGGGCAATTGTCCCGGCTCCCGATGCGCAACTTCAGGAGCCCTCAGGACAATATAACCAGGTGGTTTGGCAGTTCATCTTTTTGGTGAGTGGCTGGCACCTTGGCTTTCAGGTGCATGCCACAGGCTTCGATGCAGGTCATAAAGCCCTGCAGCGTCCTACCCCGTTTTACCTGCTCGGTGAAAGCCGCAATGATGTCTTCCCAGACGTCATTGTCTATTTGGCTGGATATACCCCGATCCACCAGAATCTCGACATAACGCTCGGCCTCAGAAACGAAGATCAACATGCCAGTGGCACCGGCCGTGTGGTGCAGGTTCTGCTCCAGAAACTGGCGCCGGGCCAGGTTGGAGGCGCGCCAGTAGCGCACGGAACGAGGGATTAACCGCGTATTGATACCGGGTATCCGGAACACAAGGCTGAGCAGGATAAACACACCCCACTGACCGAGCAGCAACATGTCTGCGGCCAGCCAGCCGGTAAAGTAATTGATGATGCCAGGCACCAAAAGCGCAATGAGCCCGGCCCAGAGTAGGGGGATATAGGCGTAATTGTCGGCCTGCGCCGTCAGCACGGTGACCATCTCAGCGTCTGTTTCCTGCTCAACCGCACTGATGGCGGCCGCGACCTGTTCCTGATCTTGCTTGTTCAATAATGTCATGGGGTATCGCTTTTTGATGGGTTGAGGGCTGTTCTACCGATGAAAGTCGCGTCGTTACCAGCCACCGGAGGCACCTCCGCCGCCGAAGCCACCGCCTCCGCCGCCAAAACCACCACCACCGAAGCCGCCGCCACGGCCACCCATGCTTGCGCCAAGCAACGCACCACCCAGTAGTGCAGCGCCAGTACGCCCGCCACGACCCCGGCCGCCACCAATGAAGTAAATCACGGCCATTATGATCAGGAAAAACAGCGACACCAGCGAGAGATTCGGCTTTTCCTGGGGCCCGTCAGCAGTTCGATTCGGCACGGCCAAAGGTTCGCCACCCAAAACTTGCACCATGGCGGCGACACCGTTTCCAATACCCTCTTCAAACTGCCCCTGCTTGAATGCAGGCGTCATAATCTGATTGATAATAGTGGCTGAGGCCGCATCGGTGAGACGGCCTTCCAGGCCATAGCCCACTTCAATCCGGATTTTGCGTTCTTGCTGGGCAACGATCAGCAGAGCGCCGTTGTCCTCGCCTTTCTGGCCTATGCCCCAATGCCGGCCTAGCTGATACCCGTAATCTTCTATGGCGTAGCCCTGGAGATCCGGCACTGTAACCACGACAACCTGTTCCGTGGTTGCCTGTTCGTGGGCCTGGAGCATCTGGGTAATCCGGGATTCGGTGGCTGGGCTCAGCATCCCGGCCTTGTCCACCACGCGGCCACTCAGCTCCGGGAACTCCGGGGTGGACTGAGCCAGGGCCGCTGATACCGGCAACACGATCAGGGCAAGGAAAGCCGCAATGGGGTAGAACAAAGAGCGGAACAAAGATTGGCGCGAAGGAAGCTGCATTTAAAACGTCACCTTGGGAGCTTCGTCGGCGTTTTCTGCGGTGGCCTCGAAGGTTTCACGCACCTCCATATCGCTGTACAGAATGCTGTGCCAGATTTTACCGGGGAAGGTGCGGATTTCGGTGTTGTAGCGTTCTACCGCCTGAATAAAATCGCGCCGGGCCACGGATATCCGGTTTTCAGTACCTTCGAGCTGTGATTGCAGCGCCAGGAAGTTCTGGTTCGATTTCAAATCCGGGTAGCGTTCGGAAACCGCCATCAATCGGCTCAATGCGCTGCTGAGTTCTCCCTGAGCCTGTTGAAATTGTTGGAGCTTCTGGGGGTTATTCAGAATGCTCTCGTCAACTTGAATGGAAGTCGCCTTGGAGCGCGCCTCGATGACGGCCGTCAGTGTCTCTTTTTCCTGGGCAGCAAAGCCTTTTACGGTTTCAACCAGGTTAGGCACCAGATCAGCGCGGCGCTGATACTGATTTTCAACCTGCGACCAAGCGGCTTTCACGTTTTCGTCGTAGGTGGGAATGTTGTTAATGCCGCAACCGGTTAGAAGAAACGCCAGCATGAGCAGCGCTGTCAGTTGCCGCACCGAGCGCAGGGTTGTGTAGGTTGGCAGAGTTTGCATGGTGTCGGGATTCCCTGAAGGTTAACCAGGCTCTTGAGCGAAGAGCCACGAATGTGTGAAAGGGTCTCACACTCAGCCACTTCAATACAGCCCGCCTCACCGTCTCTCTTCACCCCGCTCTCCAACCCGTTTGCACCATAGCTGAGCGTCGCTCTTTCGCCTGCACAGTTTTGGGTCCGCCGCTGTCTGGTGTGCGCCGAGAAGCGTCTTGGGTTTATCTATTAACCAGCTGAATTATAACGGGGTTTTTTAAGTCTGGAACGGCCCATGCAATGAAGGGTTGCGTTACTGACGAACCGCGCAACCCACTAGAATGCAAAGGATGATGAAATGAGCATCAAACAATACGTGAAGCTGGGCCTCTCTACACTGGCACTTTCCATCTCTTTCAACTCCGTTGCAGCGGAAGATCCTATCAGGGTCGGCATTCTGCACTCCCTCTCTGGCACCATGGCGATCAGTGAGTCCACCCTGAAAGACACCATGTTGATGCTGATCGAAAAGCAGAACGAAGCCGGCGGTGTGCTGGGCCGTCCGCTCGAACCGGTTGTTGTGGATCCTGCCTCCAACTGGCCGCTGTTTGCCGAAAAGGCCCGTGAGCTGCTGGCAAAAGAAAAAGTCGACGTGATCTTCGGTAACTGGACCTCGGTTTCCCGCAAATCCGTATTGCCGGTGATAGAAGAACTCAACGGCTTGTTGTTTTATCCGGTTCAGTACGAGGGTGAAGAATCCTCCGAGAACGTGTTCTATACCGGTGCAGCGCCCAACCAGCAGGCGATCCCGGCGGTTGACTACCTGATGAACGACATCGGCGTTGAGCGCTGGGTGCTGGCCGGTACCGACTACGTCTACCCGCGCACCACCAACAAGATCCTCGAGACCTACCTCAAGGACAAAGGCGTGGCCGCTGCAGACATCATGATCAACTACACGCCGTTTGGTCATTCCAACTGGCAGGCCATTGTTTCTGACATTAAGACGTTTGGCAGCGCTGGCAAGAAGACCGCCGTGGTTTCAACGATCAACGGCGACGCCAACGTTCCGTTCTACCGTGAGCTTGGCAATCAGGGTATCGACGCTGCAGATATTCCAGTGGTTGCCTTCTCCGTGGGTGAGCAGGAACTGTCTGGTATAGACACTGGCCCTCTGGTGGGGCATCTGGCGGCCTGGAACTACTTCATGAGCGTGGAGAGTGACGCCAACTACGATTTCATCGACGCTTGGGTTGACTATTCCGGTAACGAAGATGCCGTTACCAACGATCCGATGGAAGCGCACTACATCGGCTTCAATATGTACATTGAAGCGGTCAAGAAGGCCGGCACGGCGGATGTGGACGCCGTGAAAGACGCCATCATCGGCGTAGCCGTTCCCAACCTCACCGGTGGTTACGCCACCATGATGCCTAACCACCACATCACCAAGCCGGTGCTGATTGGCGAGATTCAGGACAACGGCCAGTTCTCCGTGGTCTGGGAAACGCCGTCTACCGTGGCGGGCGACGCCTGGTCTGATTTCCTGCCGGGTTCCAAAGATCTGATCAGTGACTGGCGCAAGCCGCTGTTCTGCGGAAACTTCAATGTGGTTTCCGGCACCTGCGGTGGCCAGGCGAAAGCTGCTGCCGAGTAACGTTTGAAGCGGACTTTACCGTTTCGCGGGCGAGGTTTTTTCCTCGTCCGCTTTTTTAACACGGCATTTCTCGCTGAACCCCTTATTCACCAGGACAGGATGCAACCATGGGCATTTACAGACTGCTCAGCCATCTGCTCTTCGCCTGCCTTTTGCTTTGGCCCGGCCTTTCGCAGGCGCAGGTAGAAGACACCGAAGCGCAACAACTGCTCACCGAACTGGCGGAAGCTTCATTTGCGGTGAAGAAAGACGTTGTTAACCGCATCGCAAGCAGTGGCGATGAGCGCGCCCGGGGCTGGCTCGAATCTTTCTCCAGCAACAAGCTGGCTCGTATTGAATCGAGCGGGCAATTTATCATCGTGCTGGAAAACCGGGGCCGGGACTGGACCATTGAAAGCGCACTCACTGGCGAAAACCTCGGTGAAATGTCCCGCCGCGACATCGACACCATTCGCGTCAACAACGCCTTGCGCAATGAGATTGAAGGCATCCTGTCGGTGATTGATCTGAAGAGCCCGGATGAGGGTAACCGTTTGTCCGCCGCTCGCGCCCTCAAGGGCAGCGTGAGCGGCACTCTGGCTGAGCGCCTGCCGGAACTGATAAAGACCGAAGAAAGTGAATCGGTTCAGGCTGCACTCACCGAAGCTCTGGCCATCTATAACGTGGAAGAGCAGGGCGACGTTGCTGCTGTGGCGACCCTCTCCGGCAGCCTTAACTCGGAAGCCCGCGCTGCCCTGCAACAAGCCATGCGCAGCGACGATACTGCGCTGGTAGCTGCAGCCACTAAAGCCATGGCAAGCATTGAACAGAAGCTGAAATTGAACCGCGCCGCCGAGACTCTGTACTTCGGATTGTCGCTCGGCTCGGTACTGATGCTGGCCGCCATTGGCCTTGCCATCACCTTCGGCGTGATGGGCGTCATCAACATGGCCCATGGCGAACTGATCATGCTGGGTGCCTATACCACTTGGGGCATGCAGCAATTACTGCCGGGCCAGCCCGGCCTGGCATTGATCCTGTCCATCCCTGCGGGTTTTCTGGTGGCGGCACTGGCGGGCATCGCGATAGAGCGCACCGTGATCCAGCATCTGAAAGGCCGACCGCTGGAAACCCTGCTGGCCACCTTCGGTGTCAGCCTGATTCTGCAGCAGCTTGTGCGCACCGTGATCTCACCGCTCAACCGCACCGTGATCACGCCGGACTGGATGAGCGGTTCGCTGATGATCAACGAAGCGCTGTCTTTAACACTTAACCGCCTGTACGTGATCGGCTTTGCGCTGGTGGTGTTCGCGGGCCTGATGCTGATCATGCGTAAGACCCGCCTTGGGCTGGAAGTGCGCGCCGTTACCCAGAACCGGGCCATGGCCCGTTCCATGGGTATCAAGGCTACGAAAGTGGACATCCTCACCTTTGCGCTTGGTTCCGGTGTAGCGGGCCTGGCCGGCGTAGCGCTCTCCCAGATCACCAACGTCGGGCCCAACCTGGGCCAGGCCTACATCATCGATTCCTTCATGGTGGTGGTGTTCGGCGGCGTGGGTAATCTCTGGGGCACCCTGCTGGCGGGTATGACGCTGGGCACCATCAACCAGCTTCTGGAACCTTGGGCCGGTGCAGTACTCGCCAAGATCATGGTGCTGGTTTTCATCATCCTGTTCATTCAGAAACGCCCCCGGGGACTCTTTCCCCAGAAGGGCCGTGCGGCAGAGGGTTAAGGTATGTGGTTAATGAGACCCTTGCAGGAACGTTCCACTCGAATTTTCCTGGGCGTGCTCTTCGCCTCCCTGGCGATTGTCAGTGTGCTGCATGTGTTCATGCCGCAGGACAGCGCCCTGTACGTAAGCGCCTACACCATTACGCTGCTGGGCAAGTATCTGTGCTACGCGTTGCTGGCGGTGGCGGTGGATCTGGTGTGGGGCTACCTCGGTATCCTCAGCTTGGGCCACGGCGCTTTCTTTGCCCTGGGTGGCTACGCCATGGGCATGTACCTGATGCGCCAGATTGGCGATCGCGGCGTCTACGGCGACCCGGTGCTGCCGGATTTCATGGTGTTCCTGAACTGGCAGGAACTGCCCTGGTACTGGCTAGGTTTCGACATGGCCTGGTTCGCCTTTGTGATGGTTCTGCTGGCGCCGGGGATTCTTGCCCTGGTGTTTGGCTTCCTGGCCTTTCGCTCACGGGTGACCGGGGTATACCTGTCTATCATCACGCAGGCGCTGACCTTTGCGCTGATGCTGGCCTTCTTCCGCAATGAGATGGGCCTTGGCGGCAACAACGGCCTGACTGATTTCAAGGACATGCTCGGCTTTGATCTGCGCACCGATGCCACCCGGCTTGGGCTGTTCATCGCCACCGGCATTGCGCTGGCCATGGGTTACCTTGTCTGCCGCGGCATTGTGACCAGCAAACTGGGCCGCGTGAGTGTTGCCTGCAGGGATGCCGAGGCACGCACACGCTTCCTTGGCTACCGCGTGGAACGGGTGCAACTGTTCGTGTTTGTTGTCTCAGCCATGCTGGCTGGTGTGGCGGGTGCGCTGTATGTGCCCCAGGTGGGCATCATCAACCCCAGCGAATTCTCGCCGCTGTTCTCCATCGAAGTAGTGGTCTGGGTGGCACTGGGTGGCCGCGCCACGTTATACGGCGCCGTCATTGGGGCGATATTGGTGAACTACGGCAAAACGGTGTTCACCGGCATCATGCCAGACGCCTGGTTGTTTGCTCTCGGTGGCCTGTTTGTTCTGGTGACTGTGTTCCTGCCCAAAGGCATTGCCGGCCTCTTGTTCAAACCACGGAAGTCCAGCGACGCCAGTAACACGCCCCCAGCGCAGGAGGCTACCGCATGAGCATTCTTCAGGAACTGACCAATCGGGAACGGGTATTTGAATTTCTTGCGCCGGCACAGTCTCCTGTGGACGTGCGGCACGGCCCCATTCTGTATCTGGAAGATGTGAACGTGAGCTTTGACGGTTTCAAGGCCATCAACAATCTCAACCTCACCATCGACGACGGTGAACTGCGCTGCATCATCGGCCCTAACGGCGCCGGCAAAACCACCATGATGGACATCATTACCGGCAAAACCCGCCCGGACAGCGGCTCGGTGTGGTTTGGCAGCCGCCACAACCTGCTCACCCTGAGCGAGCCAGACATCGCCTCCCTCGGCATTGGTCGCAAGTTCCAGAAGCCCACCGTATTCGAAGCCCTTACGGTCTTTGAAAACCTGGAGCTGGCCATGGCGGCGGACAAGCGGGTGTTCCCGACGCTGACTGCCCTGATGACACCGGAATACCGGGATCGCATCGATGAAGTGCTGGAAATGATCGGGCTCAAGGAGCTGCGCCAGGCCCTGGCCGGCATCCTCTCCCACGGCCAGAAACAGTGGCTGGAAATCGGCATGTTGCTGATGCAGAAGCCACGCCTGTTGTTGGTGGATGAGCCGGTGGCCGGTATGACCGAACAGGAAATGGAACGCACCGCCGAACTGCTCACCAGCCTTGCGGGCAAGCAATCGGTGGTAGTGGTCGAACACGACATGGGCTTCGTGCGCTCCATCGCCCGCAAAGTGACCGTTTTGCACCAGGGCAGCGTGCTGGCGGAAGGCTCCATGGACCAGGTGTCAAATCACCCGGACGTGATCAAGGTGTACCTCGGGGAGGAGGCGTGATGCCTACTGAAAGCGCGATGCTCAGGATCGACAAACTTAACCAATATTATGGCGAGAGCCACACCCTTTGGGACCTGGAACTGGACGTGCCCCAGGGCCAGTGTACTTGCGTGATGGGCCGCAACGGCGTGGGCAAAACCACGCTGATGAAATGCATCATGGGCGAGGAAAGCGTGAAAAGCGGTTCCCTCGCGTTCGCCCAGACCGTGGAGCTTACCCAAAAGAAAATAGAAGACCGTTCCCGCCTCGGCATTGGCTACGTGCCCCAGGGCCGGCAGATTTTCCCGTTGCTGACTGTGGAAGAAAACCTCCGCACTGGCCTGGCCGTGCGCAAAGACGGCAGCAAGATAATCCCCGAGCGGGTGTACGAACTGTTTCCGGTACTGAGGGAAATGCGCCACCGCCGGGGCGGCGACCTTTCCGGCGGCCAGCAGCAACAACTGGCCATTGGCCGTGCGCTGGTGATTGAACCTCGCCTGCTGATCCTCGACGAACCGGGGGAAGGCATTCAGCCCAACATCGTCGCCCAGATTGGCGAGGTTATCCGCAAGCTGATCAAGGAAGACGGCCTCACCGTGTTGCTGGTGGAACAAAAGCTGCCCTTTGCCCGCAAATACGCCCACCGCTTCGCCATCCTCGACCGGGGCCGCCGCGTTGCCGAAGGCGAAATTGCCGGCCTGACCGATGAGCTTATCAAGAAGCACCTCACGGTATGACGGCCTTCCAGCAGGTAGAACAGTGCCGCCAACCAGATCAGGACTCGGGACACCGATTCGATCTGGAGCGCCGCTGGGCCGCCGGCTTGTCTCTTGGCTTTGAAGCACGAGCGGAAGTGGAAAGGGGGGAAGAGAGCAAACCGGTTACCCGTCTGGCGCACCGAAAACACCATGGCCCGTTAAGAGTGCAGCGGCCGTTCTATCCGGAAGGACGAAACGGCTGCTGTCACGTTTACCTGTTGCACCCGCCCGGCGGGCTGGTCAGCGGCGACGAGCTTCGCATCGAGGCCTCGGTGGGAGAGGGCGCCCATGTGCTGCTAACCACGCCTGCCGCTGCCAAGCTCTACAAAGCAGATAGTCACGGCGTTGCCTGGGGGCAGCACACCCGTTTGCAGGTGGCAAAAAACGGCATCCTTGAATACCTACCCCAGGAAACCCTCGCCTTCGACGGCTCCCGGGGCGAGCAAACCACCACCGTCGAACTGCAAACCGGTGCCAAATGCCTGGGCTGGGAAATCCTCGCCCTCGGCCGCCCGGCCAGCAATTTGCCGTTTGTCTCCGGCCACTTGGAACAGCGTTTCCGCTTGTCGATGGACGGCAGCCCTTTATGGCTTGAGCGCCAGCTTATGGACCCCACACATCCCCGGTTCAAAGGCCATTGGGGCCAGGGCGGCGCTACCGTGCAGGCCACCCTGTGGGTTGTTGGCCTTGAAGATGAGCCTGGCGCTATTGAAGCGCTGCGGGAAGCCCTGCCAGCGAACCCGCGATGGGCCGTCACCCGGCGCCGTGGCGTTTTGCTGCTGCGCTATCTGGGGCAGGAAAGAAACGAAGCCTGGGCGCTTTGCCAACAAGCCTGGGAGCTACTCAGGCCAGAACTCACCGGCCAGCCTGCCAGCGTTCCCCGAATCTGGCTGACCTGAACAACATGCGCATAGCGGAGTGATAAACCATGGAATTGACGCCCAGAGACAAAGACAAACTGATGCTGTTCACCGCCGGTCTGCTGGCCGAACGTCGCAAAGCCCGGGGCCTGAAACTGAACTACCCGGAAGCCATCGCCCTGATCAGCGCTGAAATCATGGAAGGCGCCAGAGCAGGCCACTCCGTCGCGGAGCTGATGAGCAGCGGCGCGGAGATTCTGACTCGCGACGACGTCATGGATGGCATCGCCGACATGATCCCGGAAGTGCAGGTGGAAGCCACCTTCCCGGACGGCACCAAGCTGGTCACCGTCCACAACCCCATTGTTTGAAAGGCCAATGAGAAGCTACCTGCGTTGCCGCTGCGGCGTTAAAAGAAGGCTCAAAATGCTCATTTATACATGCATAAACTGCGCTTTTTCGCCTTCTTTTGCCTTGCATCGGCTGCCTCGCCAACGCTTCTCATCGGCCTTTAAAGGAGGCTGTTTATGATTCCCGGTGAATACAAGCTCAAAGATGGCGATATCGAACTCTGCGCTGGTCGCCCGCGCATCACGCTGGAGGTGGCCAACACCGGCGACCGCCCGGTGCAGATCGGCTCCCATTACCACTTCGCCGAGGCGAATCCCGCTCTGATCTTCGACCGTGAACAGGCAAAAGGCTGCCGACTGGACATAGCCGCCGGCACGGCCATTCGTTTCGAGCCGGGCCAGGTACGCCAGGCCACACTGATTCCCTTTGCAGGCAACCGTGAAATCTACGGTTTCCGGGGTGACGTCATGGGTAAGTTGAACGGCTAGCTGAGGACTGAGAGGAGCGAGTGGGAATGACTTTCCAAAACTGTGCGGAGCCATGGATGGCGGAGCCCAAGCGTCACATGGATGTGCCGCAAGGAGCGTGTTTTGGAAAGTCATTCCCGCTTGCTCCTGCACCCAAGCCAACAAATGAGGGATAGCATGAAAATAACAAGGCAAGCCTACGCCGACATGTACGGCCCCACCGTGGGTGATCGCGTGCGGCTGGGCGACACCGAGCTGTGGATTGAGATTGAGAAAGATCACACCCACTACGGTGAGGAAGTAAAATTCGGCGGCGGCAAAGTCATCCGCGATGGCATGGGCCAGAGCCAGCGCGCCGATGATGCCGTGATGGACACAGTGATCACCAATGCCCTGATTCTGGATTGGTGGGGCATCGTAAAAGCCGACGTCGGCCTGCAGAAAGGTCGCATCGCCGCCATCGGCAAAGCCGGCAACCCGGACACTCAGCCAGGCGTGGACATTGTTATAGGCCCGGGCACCGAAATCATCGCCGGCGAAGGCAAAATACTGACTGCGGGCGGTGTTGACCCCCACATCCATTTCATCTGCCCGCAACAGGTGGAAGAAGCCCTGATGAGTGGCATTACCACCATGCTTGGCGGCGGCACTGGCCCGGCAACCGGCACCAACGCAACCACCTGCACCCCCGGTGCCTGGCACATGGGTAAAATGCTGCAGGCGGTGGACAGCCTGCCCATGAACATCGGTTTTCTGGGCAAAGGCAACGCCAGCCTGCCCGAAGCTCTGGAGCTGCAGATAAAAGCAGGTGCCATCGGCCTGAAACTCCACGAAGACTGGGGCACCACCCCGGCCAGCATCGACAACTGCCTTGCAGTGGCGGAGCAGTACGACGTACAGGTGGCCATCCATACCGATACCCTGAACGAATCCGGCTTTGTGGAAGATACCCTGGCCGCGTTCAAAGGCCGCTGCATTCACACCTTCCACACCGAAGGTGCCGGAGGTGGCCACGCGCCGGATATCATCACCGCCTGCTCCAAAGACTACGTGCTGCCATCTTCCACCAACCCCACGCGGCCCTACACCGTAAACACCATCGACGAGCATCTGGATATGCTGATGGTGTGCCACCACCTGGATCCCAACATCCCGGAAGATGTGGCCTTCGCCGATTCCCGTATACGCCGGGAGACCATCGCGGCTGAGGATATCCTTCACGACATGGGCGTGATCTCCATGATCTCTTCCGACTCACAGGCCATGGGCCGGGTAGGGGAGGTGATCTGCCGCACCTGGCAAACCGCCCACAAGATGAAAGTGCAGCGCGGCCTGCTGCCGGAAGATGAAAGCCTGGGCGCCGACAACTTCCGCGCCAAACGCTACATCGCCAAGTACACCATCAACTCCGCCATCACCCACGGCATCGCCCACGATGTGGGGTCTGTGGAAGTGGGCAAACTGGCGGATCTGGTGCTCTGGAACCCGGCGTTTTTTGGTGTAAAACCCGCCTGCATCCTCAAGGGAGGCATGATCGCCGCTGCACCCATGGGTGATCCAAACGCCTCAATCCCCACGCCGCAGCCGGTGCACTACCGCCTCATGTTCGGTGCCTTTGGCAAAGCCGCCAGTGCCACCCGCCTGACCTTTGTCAGCAAGGCCGCGCTGGATGCCGGCATTGGCAAAGAGCTGGGTCTGGACAGCCCGCTCTCTGCCTGCACCGGTGTGCGACAAATTCGCAAGAGCGATATGAAACTGAACGACGCCTGCCCGCACATCACCGTAGACCCGCAAACCTACGAAGTGCACGCAGACGGCGAACTGCTTACCTGTGAGCCGGCCTCTGAATTGCCACTGGCCCAGCGCTACCACCTGTTCTGAGCCGAAAACCGGAGAATCGTATGCTGGAACTGATTAAACGCATCACCAACGTGGAAACCGCCGAAATCCACGACAACCTGACTTTGCCCTACGAACTGCGCATGCGGGGCCGGTTGCGAACCACCACCGAAACCAGTCAGGACGTTGGCCTGTTTCTGGATCGCGGCCCGGTATTGCGAGACGGCGACCTGCTGCAAGCCAGAACCGGCGAGATCATCCGGGTCCGCGCAGCGGAAGAGCCCGTGGTAACCGCCCGCATAGAAGCCGGCCTGCCGCTGGCCCGCCTGTGCTATCACCTTGGCAACCGCCACGTTTCCCTCGCCATCGGTGAAGATAAACAGGGCAGCTGGATTCGCTTTCCGCCCGACCACGTTCTGGAAGAACTGGCCGAACGGCTGGGCGCTGTGCTTGTTCGCCACACAGCGCCCTTTGATCCCGAACCGGGCGCCTACGCGCAGGCCGGGCACGCTTCTGGTCATCACGGGCATGGCCATGCTCACGCCCATTAATGCCCCTGCCGGCGCAACGAACGACCTGGCGCTGCTCGGTTTGATGCAGCTCGTCAGCCCTGCGCTGCCCATCGGCGCCTTTGCCTGGTCGCAGGGGCTGGAAAGTGCCTTTGAGCTAGGTTGGGTAAATAACGAAGCAGACTTGCAGGAATGGCTGGAAGGCGTTCTTGAAGATGGCCTGAGCCGCTGCGAGTTGCCTTTGCTGGTGCGTTTGCAAACAGCCTGGGCCGCCGACGATACAGAGGCGATTGCACAGTGGAACAACTGGCTGCATGCCACCCGGGAAACCGCAGAACTGAGTGATGAAGACTCCCGCCTTGGCGCTGCCCTGGTCACCCTGCTGCGCAACCTCGGCCTGCTGCCGGATGCAAGCCTGATCCCGCAGGAACCCGGCTACATCACCATGTTCGCCTGGGTAGCCCATCACCGGAATGTACCCGAGCGCCAGACCTTACTCGGCTTCGCCTGGGCCTGGCTGGAAAACCAACTGGCGGTTGCCTGCAAAGCGCTGCCCCTTGGCCACACCGCAGCCCAGCGCATCACTGAATACATGCGCCCGCTATTGGTAACGGCTGTGGAAGCCGCCCTGCAGCGGGACGACGAAGAGCTTGGCCCGATACTGCCCGGCCTGGCCCTCGGCAGCGCCTTACACGAAACCCAGTATTCGCGGCTTTTCAGAAGCTGAAGAACAAACGCTGATTACAAGAGACACGGAGAACACGCCATGAAACATTGTTTGAGAGTTGGAGTAGGTGGCCCTGTCGGCTCCGGCAAAACCGCCCTGTTGCGACAGCTGTGCAGTGCCCTGAAAGACCACTACGACATAGCCGTGGTGACCAACGACATCTACACAAGAGAAGACGCCGACTTCCTGCTCAAACACGACGCCCTGCCAGCCGACCGCATTCTCGGCGTGGAAACCGGTGGCTGCCCGCACACCGCCATCCGCGAAGATGCCTCCATGAACCTGGCGGCCATCGACGACCTGCAAAGCCGGCACCCGAACCTGGAACTGGTGATGGTCGAATCCGGTGGCGACAACCTCTCCGCCACCTTCAGCCCGGAACTGTCTGATCTCACCCTGTACGTGATCGACGTATCCGCCGGCGACAAGATCCCCCGCAAAGGCGGCCCCGGCATCACCAAATCCGACCTGCTGATCATCAATAAAATCGACATCGCCGAATACGTGCATGCCTCACTGGATGTGATGGAGCGGGACTCCAAAAAAATGCGCGGCGAGCGACCATTTGTGTTTGCCAATCTTTATGACGGAGTAGGGCTGGAGACCATTATCAGCTTTATTCTGGAGCGCGGGATGTTGCCGGAACGACGCCCTGAAAAACTCGCCGAAACAGCCTGAAGGCCCGGTGCACAGAATCTATTGAAAACCAGGAGAAACATTATGAAAGTAATCACCCGAGTACTGATGGCCACCGGCCTGATGGTTACCGCCAGTGCCGCCTCCGCCCACGCCGGCCACGACGCTGGAACCGGCTTCACCAGCGGCTTGTTGCACCCCATGCTGGGCCTGGACCACCTGCTGGCCATGGCCGCCATCGGCTTCTGGAGTGTGCGGCAGTCCGCCACCCTGAAAAACAGCACACCGCTGTTTGTGATCGGCGGCATGATCCTCGGTGCAGCCATTGCCTGGGGCGGAATGAGCCTGCCCGGCGTGGAAACCGGTATCGCCCTCTCGGTGCTGCTGGCAGGTATTCTGATTGCCACCATGGCCAAACTGCCGACTGCTGTGGGTGGTTCACTGGTTGGGGCGTTCATGGTGTTTCATGGCTTTGCCCACGGTAGTGAAATGCCGGCAGGCGCGGCACTGGTGGCTTATCTGGCAGGCTTCTCCATTGCCACACTGGCGCTTACGTTTGTGGGCCGGGGGCTTGGTGCTTTGATGCAGAAAACTGATAACCGGTTTGGCCGAGTGTTGGGTGGTGTGGTTGCGGCGATTGGAGCAGTGCTAGCTGCGGCGTAAAAGTTTTTGGGTTGGAAAGAGAGCAAACCAGAAAGCTGTGCGGGATTACCGCACAGCTTTTTTTGTGCCATATAAGATATGTATTTTTGTAATGGCGGAAGACAAAGTGTGCTGAGATGGTCTATCTTCGGTAGTTAAACGCTACAGAAGCACCAACTGCTATGGATAACGGCCGATGGATACCTCAGTACCGATACCGCATTTTTTCAATCTCTCGTATTTAATACCGCTTATTCTGCTAGCAATCACCCTGTGTGCACGCTGCTTCAACGGCGATCCGGAAGGCTTGGCTATTAGCGCTAATGCACGTTTGTTGCTTGGGAGAAAGTCAGGCGTCGAAACGGGAAAGGCGTTGTCAGCGCTTCTTTATTGCAATAACGAAGACGTCAAATTATCACAGGGGGATACACGAGTTTTGTATTTATAGGTATATGATTTTAATAAAGAATATAAAATTTCCGCATTGAAATATACATGTTTCGCCGCGGTCATTTTTTCGGTAATAACGAAGTGCGCTGTCTAACCACTGTTTGCACTCCGGGTGCTCGATTAAAGTTCTAAGGAAAATTGATGATAGATATAAAAAAGATAACACCGGATGATGCTCAAAAAATTAAATACTTAGATGAAGGTCATTTTCTAGATCTAAAGAGTAAAGATATTCGCCCGGCAAAACTTACGGAAACGATATCAGCTTTTGCAAATACGAGTGCAGGTGAAATATATATTGGAATTGAAGAAAATGACATATTGACGTTAAAAGATAGGTGCTGGAATGGCTTTAATGATATGGAAGAAGCAAATGCGATTCTTCAAACAGTCGAAGAACTCTCTCCATTAGGAAATCATTATAGCGCTATATTTTATGAGGCGGATGATCAGCAAGGCTTGGTTCTACATTTAACTATATACAAAACTAACAAGATTCTACGCGCATCCAATAGAAAAGTTTATATACGAAGAGGTGCGCAAAAGCTGCCTATTGATTCAGCAGAAGCATTGAAGAGGCTCGAATACGATAAAGGTATAACGACATTTGAGGATGATCTTTTAAGTATTCCTAGCGACTATATAACAAATTCAATTGTGACTTTGGGGTTCATGATTGATGTTGTCCCTATGTCAGAGCCTGATCCTTGGTTGAGAAACCAACTTGTGTTGATTGATGGCAAGCCAACAGTCGCCGGCGTCCTATTATTTGCAGAGGAACCACAAGCGATACTTCCTAAAAGATCCGCTATAAAAGTTTATCGTTATTATACAGCCAATGAGGAAGGCGAACGAGACACCCTGGCGTTTGATCCAATTACAATAGAAGGTCATCTATATCTTCTAATTGAGTCAGCCAAAAATAGGGTGAAAGAAATTGTGGAGAAAATCCAAAAGCTTGGTCCGGATGGTTTGGAGAATGTTTTATATCCGGAAGAGGCTTTACAGGAAATTATTACGAATGCTGTTATACATAGAGACTATAGTATCCCTAGAGATGTTCATATTCGAATATTTGATAATAGAATTGAAATTGAGAGTCCGGGGAGATTGCCTGGCCATATAACGATCGCAAATATTCTCGATGATCAAAGTGCGCGAAACCCTAAAATTATACGTCTTATAAACAAATTTCCAAACCCTCCTAACAAGGATGTTGGTGAAGGATTAAAAACAGCTTTCGAAGCAATGAGTAAACTGCGCTTAAAGAAACCTGAAATTACAGAGACAGAATCTTCGGTTTTAGTAATTTTGAGGCGTGAGTCGTTAGCCTCACCAGAACAGATGGTAATGGAGTATTTGCAGGGTCACGAGGAAATAACAAATGCAGTTGCGCGCCAATTAACTGGTATAAAGTCTGAAAATACAATGAAAGATGTTTTCTATCGCCTTAAAGATAGAAATGAAATTGAACAAGTTCCAGGAAAAGCTGGACGATCATCAGCATGGCGAAAACCAAAATAGGGGCTAACAAACGCATATTGCCGGACTGGTTTTTCGATACGCTCCTAACCAGCCGCAAATGCGGGCGTTATGACCTAAGCCAAATAACATAATGGAGTAGGAAATGTCCGATAAGATTAATTTGCCTTCATCGTCGTTTGACGAGCTTGTTAAGATTATTAAAGGATACTCACATGCATCAAAAGGTGCGTCACTCGACGAACTAGCGAAGCTGACCGGTTTGAATAAGTTCGCCATTAGTGGAAATAATAAATTCTTATCAGATATTTCTATCATTCAAGGCGGAAGGACAAAATCGTCTACTGATTTAGGAATCAAACTTGCGCGAGCGTTAGACCATTCCCAGGTCCAAGATGCCAAAAAAAATTGGAGTGATGCAGTCAGCTCTAATGAGGAAGTTTCAAAGCTCGTTACCGTAGTTCGCATAAAAGGTGGGATGAGTGTAGACGATCTTGCAGCTCACATCTTGTATGTTTCTGGACAAGGGAATAACGGTAAAAATAGGGCTGGTTCAAGGACTGTTGTTGAGATTCTCATTCAGGCAGGCTTGCTAGAGAATTTAGATGGCACACTCAAAGTGGCGACTCCATCAGATGAATCCATGGCTGAGAAAGAAGACTCTGGGGTAGAAAACAAAGATACCGGCGCCCCAGCTACGAAATTAGTTCCCACGGAACAGGAAGAAAAGCCCAATTCACGTCCCCCTGAAATAAATTTGTCAGGCCTGACGACCCCACCGCAAATTGCGATTAATATTCAGCTTCACCTTCCTGAAACGGATAACGCTGAGGTTTATGAGAAACTATTCAAGGCACTAAAGGATAATTTGTTGTCTGGGAATAACTAAACATGGAAATACTTCCGCTTGTCAGAAAATCTAGATTAGCTGAAAAAGCAGCCCATGAAGTTCTGTCTCAGCACGAACTTTCTTCCTCTCGGATCATTCATCTTGAGGCACTAAGCAAACGTCTTTCCGGGGCCCCGGTGGATGTCCAGAATTACTTCAAAGAAGCAATAACGTGCCTTGAGCAAGGATTATATAGAGCGGCTATTGTAATGGCTTGGGCCGGACACTTTAACGTGTTCTTTGATGCTCTCTACCAGAAGCACGAGGCAAACATTCGCAGCGAAAGGCCAAAGTGGAATTTTAAAGACTTGGCAGAGTTGAAAGAGAGCTATGCCGAAGCTCAACTCCTTGAGGTCGCTAAAGTTGTAAAATTCATAAAGAGAGCTGAGCTGCGTATCATGGACGGTCAATTATCTGTGAGAAATCAATGTGCACACCCGACAATGTATCGACCGTCGCATAATAGTGCAATTGGATATGTGGATGAGATGATCACTCAGACCATCAAGTGTATTCAGCCATAACCAGGAAAACCGGGACAGATTTATTTTTCCTCGACATCAGAGGTGGATTGCCGGGTCCATTCTCTCGTGCAGCACCCTGAGAATAATGACCTCTCTTACATCAGCATCGCTCCGGAAGCGAAGGTAAAAATGATGGGGTGATCCCTTGCCTGCCCTGGAAAGAGGGTAGGTAAATATCCCTGATTGTATATCTGACCGATCTTTTAGCAGGGCAGCATCTGGGCCACCGGCCTCAAGTTCTCTAATCGCTAATTGGAACTGGGCGGAATAGCGTGGAGTTGAATACTGCCGAACACCAACAGAGTCGCTTCAAGAATGTCATCGATATCTGCGAGAGCTGAATCTGTGAGAGTAACCATCCATGGTTGCATCGAGTTCAGACGTCCTCGGCTTTTGTGGCTATCTGTGTAGTCCTGTCTGAAAGGTAATTCGCAAACTCATCGCTGGTGAATTGGCGGATCTTTCCCGAATCAACGTCTTGCTGCCCCTGATCGATGGCATCCCTTAGCTTATTCATTTTCGTGAGGTAGGCGGATTCTGCTTCTTCTACCATCCTGAGACCTGATCTTAGAACTTCGCTGGCATTTTGATAACGGCCTGAAGCAACCAGGCGGTCAACCACTTCGGACTGGTGGTCGGTGAGTACGATGTTTCTCGTAGCCATGGCAAGTACCCTATAAATGACCCTATTGGCATATTATGCCAACGGGGTGTTGCCTGCAAATGACCGATACCTGGACAGATTTATTTTTGCAGTTTCGTGGTGCTCGGTTTTCCTCTCCTGGAGTCAGCACTGCTGCTGGTTATAATGGTATACGTCGAACCGTCGCAGAGAACCCTATGTAGTGGTTCAATGATTCCGGACACCAACGTAGGTGGTAATATCGCCACCATAAGTGAGGTGTCTGATGACCAGGA
>NZ_JBLWYX010000017.1:0-76931 GCF_048266785.1 Marinobacter sp. | reverse complement strand
CATTCAATGACGGCATGCCACCTGTGGTCGCGGAAGAAAAACTTAAAATACTGTCCGGGATTAGTTGACCACTACACATGGAACGGTAGCTCTGCAAAGTAATCGATCTGTTTTTTAGCCCAAGCCAGGGATAACTTATCCAAAACCACAGCAATCAATACAATGGACACACCAAGTTCGAGGGCTTGGCCGATCTTGAGCATGTTCAATGACACAAGTAAGTCGTAGCCCAAGCCTCTTGCGCCAATAAAAGATGCGATAACGGCCATGGCGAGACACTGCATGATGACCTGGTTAACGCCGATCAAAATGTCATGACGTGCTGTAGGGATAAGCACCTTAAACATGAGTTGGCGTGGATTGCAGCCACTCATCATGCCAGCCTCCAACACCTCCGGAGAGACTTTTTTAAGGCCTAAGATCGTTAATCGGATCATCGGAGGCGTGGCGAAAATAACCGTTGAAATAGCGCCGGCATGGTCGCCAATGCCAAAGAAAACCACCACGGGGATTAAATAAGAGAAGTGAGGCATGGATTGCGCCACGTTTAACAGGGGCGCCAGTATGGACTCGAAGGTTTTATGCTTAAAGGCAATGATGCCCAGGGATAAGCCCAGAAATACCGATAAGGGCACAGCCACTAAAACAAAGGATAAAGTTTGCATAGCGGGTGTCCACTGACCAAATACAGCAATGTAAATGGTGCTGGCGCCGGCCAGAATTGACAGGTCACGGCCACCAAGATAATGGCCAATTAAAAATGCACCAGTCGCAACAGCTGGCCACGGCAGGGCAGGGATGCGAGCCCACTCGTTGTCGCTGATAAAGTCCCAGCTGGTGAATGCCACAACGGTTTTAACGCCACCTAGCAGAAGTTCACGAATCAAGTTGATACTAAAGAGAACAGCGCTAGAGAGGGCGCGAGTGAACTCTTTCATCATGGTGGATTCTTCGGTGAGGTCTAGCTCCGAATCGTAAATATCGACGACCCAAAAATCATTGATGAGGAACTTGAGACCGTCGTTAACGGCGTCAGGCAGTAGCCAGAATACAGTCTCTTGCAGGCGCCATAAGTTGCCACCTGTGACTGGATCGATGGCCATTACAAGGGCGAAGAATACCGCTAATAAGGCGACAAACTGAGTCCATTTATGTTCGGTAAAATATTTCATCAGGTTTGGCTCATGACTTAGTTGGTAACTGGCATGTTGTTAGTTTCACCAAACAAGACATCTATTATGATGTTGCTGTTCAAAACGCCAATGATCTTGCCTTCGGCATCAGTGACACCCACGGGGTTTTGCTCGGTTAGTACGGGTTCGGCTACGGTTCCGATAATGGCATCTTTGCATACAGTGATGTCGCTCATCTCAGCAGAAGCGTCATATTTACCCATGATGGTTTGGCAAGAGAGTACGCGTTCCCGCGGCACTCCACGGGTGAATTTGGCGACGTATTCCGTGGCAGGGCTGAGTATGATGTTGGCTGGGGTATCAATTTGTTCAATAACGCCGTCTTTCATAATGGCGATACGGTCGGCAAGGCGTAGCGCTTCATCAAAGTCGTGAGTTACGAATAAGATGGTTTTGTTTAGTTTACGTTGTAAGCGTAAGAACTCGTCTTGCATTTCCCTGCGAATCAGAGGGTCCAGGGCTGAGAATGGCTCATCAAGGAACCAGATATCAGGCTCTACTGCCAATGAGCGAGCAATGCCGACACGTTGTTGTTGACCACCAGAGAGCTGTCGCGGGAAGTCATTTTCGCAACCAGTGAGCTCTACCAGGTTCACCATGTCCATCGCACGGACCATACTGTCAGTGGTGCTTATACCTTTTGCTTGTAGCGGTAAGGCAATGTTTTCCAAAACTGTTTTGTGAGGCAGAAGGGCAAAACTCTGGAATACCATGCCCATTTTGTTTCGACGGATGTTGATGAGTTCTTTTGCATTCATGGCAAGCAGGTCTTCGCCATCAATAAAGATATCGCCTGCAGTGGTGTCTATCAGGCGTGAAATACAACGCAAGAGGGTTGACTTGCCAGAGCCTGACAGGCCCATGACGATGAGCATTTCACCTTTGTGCACTTCAAAAGAGGCGTTGTTAACACCAATGACACACCCTGCTTCAAGTAATGATGCTGTATCTACTTTTCCGCCTGACTGCTTCAACATTTTCACAGCGCTGTCGCCAAATATTTTATAGACAGACTCGCACTTTATGACCGGCTGAGCAGGTGTTGACATAATTCAATCCCGATAAAAAAGAGGCGCTAAAGGCAGTATGAGGGGGTCTGCTCTTGCGTTGGATAACGAACCACAAAGCCTGACCTGAATGCAGGGCACTCAGGTCAGAGGGGTTGGCTTACAGCCAGGCTTTCCAGGTTGCTTCGTTGTCAGCCAGCCATTTAGCAGCGGCTGCTTCATGGCTCATGCCATCGATGTCAACCAATGCAGCCATGTTGCCGATATCGCTTTTAGTAAAGGAGATGTTGTTATAGATTTTGTAAGCTGTTGGCCATTTTGCAGGCATTTGATAGTAAGCGGCCTTCTTCAGCCAACCTGCTGGAGGAGAGCCACACTTGCCATCACCGCCATCTGACTTCTTGCAGCCATCACTATACGCGGGGAATTTAACGAAGCTGCCACCGTCACCGGCATCGGTGAAGTTAGGTGACCAGTTAAAGACTACGACTGCACGGTTGTCTTTAGCTGCTGACTCCAGTTCAGCCCAAAGCGCACCAGAAGACCCGGCAAACTTAGCTGTAAAGTTCATATCAAGTGCTTCGATGCGGTCCAGGGTTTCTTGGCCATGCCAGTCCATCGGGCCGTCCAGATAACGACCTTTGCCGCCACTGCCTGCCGTTTCAAACAGTTCAGAACACTCGTTTAGTGCTTCCCAGGAAGGTAAGCCCGGACATAGCTCGCCTACATACGCAGGGTACCACCACTCTTCTTGAGTAGCAGAAGCGTGCTTGCCCACATCAATGATGCCACCAGCGTCTAAAGCGTTGTTGAACGACTTACCAAAAGTTGACTGCCATACTTCGTGGCCAATAGTGACGTCACCGTTACGAATGGATTCGTAAACCGCTTGGCTATCGGCAGGTACGTAAGAAACATTGTCGCCAATGCTTTCAAAAATCCCGCCAATAACGTACGCCATAGTGATTTGGCTGGTCCAGTTATGGGTAGGAATTACAATAGGCTCTTTCGAGTCTGCTTGGGCCACATTCGCGCCAAGTACGAGTGAGCTAACTGCAGCAGCAGTAGCAAGTTTGTGAAAAAACTTCATGTATATCTCCAGACAGTATTGTTATCGGTAGTTAGTCATCACTTTCTTTCTTTGATAACAGGTAAAGTCCTGCCCCGGCGGGACAGGCCAGCGTTTGGCGTTTAGAGCTTGGTTACAAAGGTGCGTGCCTGGTAAAGGGCCAAGCTACTGAGCACAATAATGACGGCGACGGCGAGTATGTCGGCGCCCGGAAAACCCCAGAAATCAGACATAGTTTGTCCTTGGTGAGAGTGGTAAGTGGCACCGGCTATCAGGCCAGTGCGATGTCGCGCATGCGTTGACGACCGAAGTCGTTAAGCCTGAACTTGAACAACACTCGGCCTGCGCCAAAATAGGCCTCGTCATCCAGTTTCTCCTTAACGCTCTCAATGATGCCGCTGGAGAACAGGTCGGTCAGTGTGACGCGGGTATTGCCGCGCCAGTAGGCACCGCTAAGACCGTATTCACTCATCACAGCATCGGTGATTTGCCAGTCCCAGATGCCGGTATGCTGCTGGTCATTAATCAGCTGGAGAATGCGGCCCTTCATATGCAATTTACTCATGGGTTGCTCCTGTGATCACACGTTGGCCGCATTAGCGGTGGCTGTATCCGTTTTGCTGTCAGACGACACGGCACGGACTACCTCGAGGACTTCGTCACTTTCCGTGAACATAACAACCCCACCAGTCACAAACAGAACCAGGCCTGCAAGAAAGTTCCACGCGGGCAACTCTAGAGTGAACACGGCGAGGAAGATGACGGCGAAAAGCCCGTACAATGCCGCAATCGCTTGCCCGCGGCCGACGCCTATCAGTGGGAACGATTTGTACCAAGAGACATAGCAGAAGGCGAAGGTCACGCCCGCCAGCGTCAGCCAGCCTATCGCGGCCCAGTTAAACGTGGCCACAACCATTTCCACGATCGGTTGATCGGTAAAGAGGTAGATAGCCGGCAGAATTAATACGACCCAGTACAGGACTTCAGCCGAGAATCGCACCGTAATACCGACATCCGGATCTGCCACATCCAGCCCGCGGCCCGCGATTGCACCCTCTACACCCCAGCCGATCGCAGCCATTGCGCCGCCCAGATAACCAAGCCAGCCAGAGTCGCCGGTACCGGTAAGCTCACCGATGATGCCGGGGGCATATACGGTTACGCCACCCGCCAGGATAATGAATATACCCATCGCTGCGCGCCGGGTAATCTTTTCCTGATACCAAAGCCTGGCGAGGGTGGCGCCGATGATGGGATACATTAGCGCTGAAATGGCCGCGAAGGCCCCGCCGATGTAACCTATTGCCAGATACGACCCAAAGATGGCCATCGGCCCGCCAAATATGGCGCCGATGAAGAACCACTTGGATATGTAACGCATCTGCCTGATGGTGCGGACGTATTCGCCCCATTTGCCCAATACCCCATTCCAGACAAACAGGAAGAACAGCACGGCAATGGCGTTGAAAGTGGTCAGAACCGCCGCTGCCAGCAGAAACTGGGCGTTGGTGTCGAAGCTCAGATTGACATAGGGAGCTTCAAACCAAACTGCGGAGCCTGGTAAATACCAGGCTCCCCAGAGCACGGCGCACCACATAGCCCACATAAATCCCCAACGGATACTGCTTGATGTGAAACGCGAACGTGCCTGACTAAGGGTTGACTGACTCATACAGGCACCTTTGCCGGCTGCGATTTCTTTTCCTGAAGGAAGGCTTCCAGAGAATCGTCCATCGCATCCATCCATGGCGTATGGTGCACAGGCGCCAGGGTCCCGGTCAGTGTGGAGCGATAGCTCTTATTGCGATAGCCGAGGATATCCGCTTCCTTATCGTGCTCCCACTGTTTGAAAATATCGGCGACGGTGGTTACATCGAACGCTGGGTAGTCGGTAGGTTCAAGCAGATCCAGTATGTAAGCTGCCTGGAAGTCGATCTCGTCGATGGGATCGGCGAGCTTCAGCTCGCGGTCGACCCATTCACGGCTATCGGCCGCCATCACTTCATTTTCTGGCAATGTGATGCTGCCGAGCATCACATCACGGGCATACCAGGCCTGAGCGTCGAACATATTGAAGGTGTAGTACTGATCCTGCATACCAAGGAATATCAGCTTGGGGTTAGCCAAGGAAAAGATACCCTTGTACAGATCTTCCGGGTACATCCGGTTTGTCGTGGTCAGCGTCAGTTCGTTGGGCAGAAACGGAAAGTGATGCTGATATCCGGTACACAGGATGATCGCGTCGACCTTTTTGCTGGTTCCATCCTTGAAGTGGGCCGTCTTGCCGGTCACTTTGACGAGCAAGGGCACTTCACTGAAAGACTCTGGCCAGTCGAAGCCCATAGGCTTGGAGCGATAGCTGAAGGTGACGGATTTGGCGCCGTACTTGTGGCACTGAGTGCCGATGTCTTCCGCCGAGTAGCTACTGCCAATCAGCAGCAAGTCCTTGCCTTGGAACTCGCAAGCGTCGCGGAAATCATGGGCGTGCAATACGCGACCGGGGAACTGTTCCAGACCCTCGAAATAGGGCGCATTGGGGGTCGAAAAGTGCCCGGTGGCGACGATAACGTGATCGAACTCTTCGGTGCTCAGTTCGTCCAGCTTGAGGTCCCGCACCGTAACCGCGAACTTGCCGGTGGCTTCGTCATGGTCAACCCAGTGCACGGCGGTGTTAAAACGGATGTGCTGGCGCATATTGCTCTTGGCGACGCGCCCCATGATGTAGTCGCGAAGCACGGCACGCGGAGGATAGGACGGAATAGAGCGACCGAAATGCTCCTCGAAGCTGTAATCCGCGAACTCCAGGCACTCCTTGGGGCCGTTTGACCATAGATAACGATACATGCTGCCGTGAACGGGCTCGCCGTAAGCATCCAGACCTGTGCGCCACGTGTAGTTCCACATGCCGCCCCAGTCGCTCTGCTTTTCATAGCACACGATGTCGGGAATATCAGCACCGGCGTCGCGGGCTGCTTCAAAGGCACGTAATTGGGCCAAGCCGCTTGGGCCGGCACCTAGAATGGCAACTCTAAAAGTCATAGAGACTCCTGATTTCAGGCGTCGCACCGCGCGCCAGGCCAGCTTTGCCCTGACGACGGACTAAACGCGGAAAAGAGCGTAGCTCGCACCGGTAACGGTGGAGCCATCAAGCTCTGCAGTGATGTGCGCCAAGGTTGGATCTACTGATGGCGCAATGTGATGAAGGCTGCATCTGTGAGTGAAACAGAAGGCCGAGGGTGGTCAGGCCACCGATAAAACGCGAGATCTCGAGAAAACGCTGGAGGGAAGCGCTCGAACTGGTCAAGCAGGAAAAAACTTGGTAACTCGTATGCCAGGACAGCCACAATAACACATCTTAGGTGTCAACGTTTTCGCTGCGCCCGAAAAGCCAAAACGAAAGATCTGTCTTGGAGGCTCTTGTGGCCCTGAAACTCTGCAAATAATGGTAGAATCCCCTGGTTAATTTTCACTGCACGCCATCAAAAACTCTTCGGCGTACAGTGGCTGCCCTTCTCAGTAGGATCCCAATGAAAAAGACCTTTACGTTAGACCATCCTAAAATCAAAGTGCCGCGCCTCGTCGATTCGGTGAAGCACGACATCAAAAAATTCCTGAAAAATGAGCGCAAAAAACCTCTGCCATCTGGTGCTAAATACTGGGGCTTCGATTGCAAATTTGGGCAGTCGGAAGAGACCGCGGTGCAGGTAGATCTGCCATCGTTAACGAAGTACATTGATGAGCTTGTTGAAAACAACATTAAGACCATTTACGTGGAGATCACACCGAAAGCCCTTGCGGCCGGTGAAAACCCGCCTTCGAGGGAGAGTTAATTATCAACAACAACAACGATATCTTGCGCCGAGTGCGTTATATCTTTGATTTTAGCGATCAGCTGATGATGTCAATATTCAAGCTGGGCGGGTATGAAGCAAGCAAGCCTGAACTGGCTGCCTGGTTGGCGCGCGAAGAAGAGCCCGGGTTTGTTTTGTGTGAAGATGAAAAGCTAGCTCGCTTTCTAAATGGGCTGATCATCAAAAACAGAGGGCCCAAAGGTGACGAGCCACCTGAGCCTGAAGGTGTGCTCAGTAATAATATGGTACTGCGGAAGCTGAAAATAGCTCTGAACCTGCAGGCAGATGATTTGCTTGAGATACTTGAACTGAACGAGTTTACCTTGAGTAAGCACGAACTGAGCGCTCTGTTTCGGCGCCCGGACCATAAAAACTATCGAGAATGCCTGGATCAACTGCTGCGTAACATTCTTGATGGAATGGAAAAACACTACAGGAAGAACCAGGCGCTGACATCTGGTTAAACAATTTCTGAAGGTATCAAACAAAAGATCCATGATTCCGGCGTTAAGGTGGCCAGAATCATGGACGTCACAACTGCAGTGAATTGCCTTTACTGGCCTCTAAACGTAGAAGTCCAGCTCCTCCTGAGCTTTCAACAAGTCCCGCATCTTGATGGGATCGTCGCCAAAGAAGAAGATCAGACCCCAATGAGTGCCGAAGGCTGACCGGTCAGGAACCGTCTCTTCTGTTGGTGCAACCAGTTCGTGGGACTCGAAGTAGGGATGCTCGATGGTTTCTTTGGGCATCTCCAACTTGCTCACTACGCGGCGTCTTGGGTAAACACCGAAGCAACCTGCGTAGCCCTTCGCGTCAACCACTTCGCGTGGAAAGAATGCATCCACCTCTTCTTTGGTGCTTTTAGGATCGAACACCAGCATTGAGGCTTGATACGCATTGAACCCGTAGGCTCTCTCAATAAGTTCGAAAGCCTTGAACCCAGGCGGGCGGTACGCAACTTCGCCAAAGTACATTTCGCCATCCGCCGTGACAAAGTACTCAGGGTGAATCAATCCGAACTTGATTTCGAAGGTTTTGATCAGCAACTCGATCTGCTTGGTGATGGCATTACGCCAGCTCTCAAGTTGCTCAGTTGCGGGCACAAATACCGAGTAGCCCAGCGTTACGTATTCAGAAATGTTGAGGAACTTGATTTTCCCATCGTGGATCCAGGCCTCGACGGCAAACTCCCAACCATCAAGGTGACTCTCCATCAGCAGGGGATATTCTTCGGCCGGAATGGAATCTATTTCTTCGATCTTCCGAATCATCCGGTGGCCGAGGCACCCGGCCTTGTCGAACGCCTTGACGTGAATCGGGTCATCCGGGTCACCATCCAGCTTGAGCAGCGTCTGGTTGACTCGTTTCATGAAGCGGACGATGTCATCTTTTTCGTGGGCTTCCTCGAAGATCCCGACGCGAATACCGCCAAGCTGGGCACGGCGCTTCATCAACGCCTTGTCCCGGAACAGAATAGACTGCCCGAACATACGAGGGCTATCGAGGAGGACGGAGTTGATCGCCCCTGACCACTCGACGGTTTCCTCGAATAGGGGAATCGCCACGTCGACGCCTTCTGCTTTAAGCCTTTGCGCAATCTCGAACGAGCGATCATTCAAGCGAATAAAGTCCCAGGGGATGAACGGTATTTTGTTTGCGGTACAGAAATCTGCAGCCCACTCCGGAGCAACCACGATGTAGCGACGGTCAAACTTCTGAGCTGCCTTAATGGCGTTAACACTCCAGCCGAGTAGAGCGATGTAGCCTTTGTTTGGATCTTTGGGGGTCTCGGTTCCTTTAACAGAGTCCATGTTTGGATCGAGCCACGCGGACACATCGCTGGGCAATTGTTCTTGTGGTGTTATCGACATTCAATGTTCTCCTTGCTGATGAACCCAGACAAGGCGCTGACGAACGCACCAAGTACACTGAGCGATTTATCGTGCTGCACGTTTCAATATAGTCGCATCGGTTACAATTTGAAACGAAACCCACGGAAAAGTTTGCTTCGAAAACGCCTTAAGAGCATCTTTGGGTGATACTAAATCGCATATCGAATAGTTTAGGAAAACACCATGACGGATCTCGGTTCGGGCCCAGATATCAACGCCGCTGTTGCAAGGTTTGACGAGGCCCTGGAGCAGCTTGCGCTTGCCCGTCAGACAGCTGCGATGGCGCGTAACACAGAAGTACTGAAAGCGGCACTCAACGTTATGGCAGCGCCCGACGGGATGGACGCATTGTACGTTCGAGTACCGGCGATTGAAGCCAAGGGTGTGTTTACCAACGGTGATTGGGGCAAACCAGCGATTTTGAGGCCTGCGATTGCCGTGCGAACACTACGCCAGGGAGCGCCAGACTATACGGCCATCGAAGCCCTGAGTGAGCTTCGCCTGCTTGCGGTGGCTATGGGAGATTATCGCCACCCGGGAATTTCCGCAGAGCAAGCAAAACATTTTCTGACTCAGGTAACGGCATTGAATCTGGATCTGCTGTCCGGACAGATGAGCGAAGCCGATCGGGAACGGCCCCAGGGGCTAGGCCAGATCGTTAATTCGCTCTATCAGTACCTGCTCGGCCGGCTGGGCTATGAAAGCATTCTCGATAGTCTGGTGGGCGAAGTGCGCCGTTTGCTGGCCCAGCGCCCGATACAAACAGGCAGTATTAAACAGATGGTTGACCAAATAGCCAAGTGCCTGTTTGATCCCGAAATCGAGACCGAGGGTATGCATAGAGCCGCGCGCCTTGTCAGCGCTCTATATGGCCCAACGAAAGGCTGCCGAGATGACCCGGGTTTAACGGTCTACAGCGAACGTCTGGCTACGATGGATGAACCGGCTCTCACTGACGAGGCCATTAATTTTGCTGCTGCCATGGACGAGACTGGCATGGTTTCTCCATACCACCCCATGCTGTTACGCCATCTGCGCGGGCACCAGGACGACCTTATACCCTTGGCATTGGGCCTGAGCATCACCGGAAACGATGTTTTTCAATGCTACCAGGAGATTGTTCACAAATTGATCGACGAGGCCATATATCCGGAAACCAGTCAGTCGGTATACGGCCTGGCCATGTTTCTTGAGCGTGGCGGTCTGTTCACGCCTGCAGTGGCTTCGGGCCTGTGGCGGCAAGTCGAGCTGAGGTTATGTGCGACAGCCTGCAATACGCTGACAGAGGCTTTCGGCGATGCGCATCTTCCACGGGTGTATTTACTCGCCGGTGTCATGAGTCTTCTGGGGCAACCGATGGGTGTTGGCCAAGGCAATAACCCGACCTGTCAGTCTGTTATCGGGCTTTCCATGTGGGCGTTCAACGACGCCGATTACCTTTTGCAGTTGGTGGCCTGGGCTGCCCGCGATGACGATGTCATCATGCGCTTCGAGGGTCATCAAATTACCTCACAACATCTGGAGCCTGGCCTTGCGAAAGAACCTCCCACCGATGTGGATCCGGTTTCATTGATTTTGGTGCCTCACCTCGACCGTATTTATGCAGAGATGGGGCGCTTGTGCGGCGAGCGCGACGATGATTTGCACCGCTGGATCAACCCGGAAATGTATGGCTGGTGGGTAGGGCATGCATTTCTCAGCGTGATTAGCCAGGAAACGGGGAAGATTGATGACTATGAGCACTTTGTTCGCCATTTTTACGCCTGTTATCACCCGTATTACAACGGCAGCATACCTGTTATTCACCCGCAACCAGCGGGCATCGTAGCCACCGACAGTGGAGGGCGCATGGTTGGGCGCCATGCCATAGCAATCAGGCGCGTAAGCCTTGATCGCCTTGGCGAGATGCGCATCTACTTTTACAACCCCAATAATGATAGCGGCCAGGATTGGGGCCAGGGTATTAACTGCTCAACCCAGAGTTATGGAGAACGCCATGGCGAAGCATCACTACCGTTCGCGGAGTTTGCATCACGTTTGTGTGTCTTCCATTATGATTCCAGAGAAGTGGGGGACATGTCTGAGGTTCCCGAAACAGAGGTTACACGAGCTACAGAGCTAGGCCGCTCCAGTTGGGCGGTAGGTTATGAGGAAGGCTCTGTAAACTAATCTCAGAAAAATTGACTCTGGTGAATAGACGTTATGAACATAATTATCATAGGCGCAGGAATTATGGGAACCACCTTTGCCACTTTGGCAAAAGAGCTGGCTCCGGATCTGGATATCACTATTTTAGAGAGACTGGACAGCGCCGGGGCGGGAAACTCGTCCCCATTTTGGAACGCCGGCACAGGGCATGAAGCAAACTGTGAGCTCAACTACACCCCAGTGGATGGGGAGGTTGTTTCGATTGATAAAGCGTTCAAGATCCATGCTCAGTTCAATGTTGCCAAGCAGTTCTGGGCTTATTTGATCGGGAAGGGCGCCATCAAAGACCCTAAAATGTTTATCAATCAAACCAGGCACTGCACCATAGTTTCCGAATCCGCTATTGAAGAGCTGCGACTGCGGTTCAAGGAAATGTCGGCCCATCATTTTTTCGACCACATGCGTTACTCAGAAGACTTTGATGAAATAAAGAGCTGGATTCCTTACATCATGGACGAGCGCCCACGCCATGAAAAAATGGCGGCTACCGTTATTGAAACCGGTACGGACGTTAATTTTGGTGCGTTAACAGAGCAAATGGCGGCCCATGCCAAGCAGGACCTGGGTGTAAAGTTTGAGTATGGCACCCACGTTAAGCGCGTGCACAGAAGTCCTTCCGGGCAATGGGTTATCGAGGCTGAATGCAACGGGAATCCGGTTCGGCACAAAGCGGATGTGCTTTTTGTGGGTGCCGGTGGAGGCGCATTTCCCCTTCTGAAGAAAAGCCGCTTGCCGTTTCGAAACCGCTTCGCCGGCTTTCCTGTTGGTGGGCGTTTTCTTATGGCGCCGATCAGCGAAGAACAAGCAGGATATTACCGCGCTAAAACCTATGGCAAAGCGGAAGTGGGCGCGCCTCCTATGTCCGTACCGCATCTGGATTTGCGGGTGATTGACGGAAAGCACTATCTGTTGTTTGGCCCCTTCGCCTCATTCAAGCTTCGTCTCGAGAGAGACCGGGGGTTTTTCGACTACCTCAAATCCATTCGTCTGCATGATATCCCGGGCTTGCTGAATGTTGCCGTAGAGAATTTCCCCTTGGTTAAATATCTGATCTCAGAGACTTTAAAAGGCGAAAAGAGCATGTTTGAGGAGCTTGAAAGTTTTGCTCCGGGCATGGGCAAAAGGTTTGACTGGAAACCGATTCAAGCTGGCCAGCGAGTGCAAATCATCAAAGACGGTGATTTGCAGATGGGCACAGAAATCCTTGTGTCCAAGGACAAGACTTACGGGACTTTGCTGGGTGCATCGCCTGGGGCGTCCGTTTCGCCCGAAGTAATGTTGCGCTGTCTGGAGCAATTGATACCGTCGATATTTTCTACGGAAGAAGCCAAAACGAAGAAGAACAAGATTTTTCCTGAGGACGATCTGGATACGTTGATTAATCATCCTGACCGTTACCGGGAGATTCGCGATGCAGCCAATAAGCAGTTGGGGATAATCCAGCCGATGGCGCAATGAGATCGACCTACACCGCCAATACTGTGGAGAGTAATCTATGGACAACAGGATTAATGTAACGTCGCCCTTGGTCATCCTCCACGGCGACGAAATGGCTCAGGTTGCTTTCGATCAGATTCTTGAGAAATTCGTGACTGCGCGCCTGAATATCCAGCTCGAGGAAATCGACCTGTCTGCAGAACACCGCCTGCTGACCAACGGCCAGGTGGTGATTGACGCTATCGACGCCCTTCAGCGCCATGGAGTAGGGGTGAAGAACGCCGGCATGACCGTCAACCGCCAGCAACTGGAAGAGCTGCTCCGTAAGCACCCGGACGTGGACTCCGGCAACCTTGATCCACTGGCTACCAAATCGCCGAACGGTGCCATCCGCAAGGGCATCAGCGGCAACATTACTCGTGAGGACATCCAGTTTCGCAACCTCAAGATCAGCCGGCCTGACTGGATCGGCCGCGACATCGAAGTGGACACCATGGAGTTCGGTGGCATCAAAAACAGCTTCAACCAGCTCTCCCAGGCCACGGGCGTGGTCAAGCTGATGTTTGTAGGCAGCAGCGGCGACCCGGTCGAATTGCACCGCCGAGAGGTCCGAAAGGGAGACCCCTGGCTGCTGGCCACCAACGATATGGAGGACGTCAAAGCCTGGGCACACCGCTTTTTCCAGCGCGCCATCGACGAGAAACGGGATGTCTATCTGGGCCTGAAAGACACCGTTATCCCCGGCTACGATGGGGCCATGCGCACAGTAATTGAAGATATCTACCAAAGTGATTACTGCCAGCAGATCGAGGATCTGGGGCTGAGCTACTACTACGAACTCATAGACGCCCAAGCCGCGCGCATAGTCTCGAATCCACCACAGCGTGCGCTTTGGGGCGTGCCTGACAACACCACCGGGCGCAAGCTGTTCAAACTGGTCAATCAGCTTCGGAAGTTCGGCATTCCCAGCCGCAGTGCCCACGTTTCCATCTCCCGGATGAGTGCCGGCGGCGGCGACCAGTACGGCAGCTTCAACATGCCGGCGCGAGAAGACGGCATCCTCAAAGTGATCGTTGACGGCGAAGAAAAACATGCCCGCAGCGTCAGGAAGGGCGACCCCATACTGCTTATGTCCAACGACCATGAGGCCATCAAGGATTGGGTGGCCCAGGTTTTCCGCGACGCCTCGCGCAAGGACAAAGAGGTCTACTTTGGCCTCAAGCGCGAGTACATGGAATACGACGAAGTCTTCAGCAACGTTATCACCGAAGTGCGTCGGGAACTGGCGCGGGAGGACACGCCACCGCCGTCCTTCATGATCATGCGGCCCTCGAGCCAGCTCAAAAAAATGATCACCGATCCCCCGAGAAACGCCCTCTATCCTTCCCAGAATCTGGATGGCGACATCTTCTCCGACATCTCCGCTGCTCTCGGCGGCAGCCTGGCCACGGCAAGCTCCATCATCGAGAGCAAAGATGGCACCATGCTCTTCGAGGCGCCCCATGGCACCGCCCATGACCTCTATCTGAAATACCTGGAGAGTGACGGTCGCGAAGCACACTTTAACCCCTCCGCCCTGATATTCGCCCTCGCTAACGCTTTGGAAACCCTGGGCAACCGCGAGGGAAACACGCCCCTCACCGAATACGCCGTCAACCTCAAGGCAGCATTGACCGACACCGTTGACAGCGGCATTGTTACCGCCGACCTCAAGGGTAAGACCGTCGACCCGGATTCTGAGCGGGTGGTGGATATGGCAGGTTTTCTGGGCGCCGTAGCAAACGCGCTCCAGTAACTTGGCGAAAACGCAGGCCAAGGCTGATTGGAGAGCTCAGGACTTCCGGCCTGACAATAGTCCGCGAAGCCAAAACATCGCCTCGACTTATATCAGGTGATTATTTTGAGATTCACACAGGCGCAGTTTTGTTCTACGCTGGCGTTCCCCATTTATACCCAATTAACCGGAGCCGTAATCGGCTGTACGTTGGCAAAAATGATCCGTGAAATGACCGGGCGATTTAGGTGAGGGCGTCGTTTACTGTATCGCCTGTTGTTCAGATTCTTGGGTTTCTGCTGATTCTGCTCAGTTTCTTGATGACTCTGCCAGTGAACCTGCTGATGTTCGAAAACACGCCGGATTGGCCGGCGTTTGTGAAATCCGCAAGTATTTGTTTCATCGTTGGTTTGCTTTGTTTCTTCAGTGCCGCTCGAAAACGTCACCCGCTCAAGCAACGACAGATGTTTGTCCTCACCGTGTCGGCATGGACTGTTATTCCACTGTTTTCGAGCCTGCCATTATTGCTGAGTGATTTGAAGCTCAGCGTTACGGATGCATTTTTCGAAAGCATTTCCGGCGTAACAACCACAGGCTCTACAGTGATGGTCGGGCTTGACGGATTGCCTGGCGATATTCTGCTTTGGCGCTCCATTATGCAGTGGATGGGCGGCATCGGAATCATTGGCATGGCTGTTGCGATTCTGCCGTTTCTGAGAATCGGTGGCATGAGGCTGTTTGCCACGGAATCGTCTGAGTGGAATGAGAAAGCGGTGCCCCGGACAAACCGCTTGGCCCAAAGCTTGGTGTTTAGCTATCTCACGCTGACATTTGGTTGCATTCTGGTCTATTGGGCACTGGGGATGGACCTCTTTAACGCATTGAATCACGCGTTGACCACCGTTTCCACCGGCGGCTATTCGACTTCAGATAGCTCAATGGGTCAGTTTGACGAGCTTCCAATCCTGTTCGCGTCGTCCATTTTCATGATGCTCGGCTCCATCCCGTTTTTCCTGTTTGTTCGGCTACTGAATGGCCATGCAAAACCGCTACTGAGAGACCGCCAGATTCACTTTTTCCTCAAGTTCCTGCTGATGGTAGCAGCGACGATCGCCCTCTATCGTGTTATGAAAGAAAAGGCTGCTCCACTGGATGCCTTTATTCATGCGTTGTTCAACGTGACCTCGGTTGTTACTACCACCGGATATGCCTCCGAGGATTACTCGATGTGGGGGCCTTTCGTGGTTGTTGTGTTCTTTATCCTGACGTTTGTGGGTGGATGTTCGGGGTCGACCAGCGGCGGTATGAAAATCTTCCGGTTTCAGTTGTCCATGCTACTTCTGAGGGAGCAGATGCATCGGCTTCTGCACCCGAATGCAGTGATCGCGAGACGCTATAATGGACGAATTATCAGTGATGAGATTGTCGCCTCCAGTGTCGCGTTTTCATTCATCTTTCTTGCAACACTGGCAGTGGTTGCGGCCATCCTCTCTTTATTGGGGCTGGACTTGGTTACGAGCCTAACGGGAGCGGTCACCGCTTTGTCTAATGTCGGGCCGGGACTCGGCGACACCATAGGTCCCGCGGGTAATTTTCAATCGTTACCCGATGCAGCGAAGTGGGTACTGATGGTGGCTATGTTGTTGGGACGGCTGGAGTTACTTAGTGTGTTTGTGATGTTCTCGCGGCATTTCTGGCGCAGTTAGGCCTTGGGCCCACACACGAAGTGCTAAAAGCCTCGCAGACCCTATACCTTGGAAAAAGAGATTGAGTTCAAACAGATCGGTTGAACATGCCCGAACCGTCGTATTGGGCTACAGACCACGCGACTTGCTCAAGCGCCATACACCCGTGGATCCAGAGTTGATCGCGACGCTGGCAGAGCGCCCCGGCATGACCGCCACGCGGTTGCAAAGCTACCTGGAAACAGGCCCGCTTCCTGGGGTCGGATATGGGGCGCCACACCGGGCCGCTGCGACATCCCTTGGATTACGCCGAAAGTACAAAGTACGATTCTATCGAGGATAGTATTATGACGTTCCGAGTTCCCCTTGCGCTTGCTGCGGGTATGTTAACCATCGGTTCTGCTCTGGCGGATGAGCAATTTGATGCCCGTAAGAAAGTCTTTCTGGAACAGTCGCAACCGTCTTGCACCATCTGCCACACACTGAACGACGCAGGATCTGCTGGTGAAATTGGTCCCAACCTGGATGAACTCAAACCCAGCGCAGGTCAGGTGGCCAACGCCGTTAGTGGCGGCGTGGGCATCATGCCTGCGTTTGACGGTTCGCTGTCTGACGAGCAGATCAAAGCCGTGGCGTATTACGTTGAAAAGGTGACGTCGAAGTAGTGCGCAGCGCAAGTGCCGCAGAGTCGAGTCCGAGCCGAAGGTCAGGTTACTCAGGCCGCTCTCGGATTTAGGGTAGCGTTACCCTTCAGCTGTTCTGAGAGCAGGTCAATGAACGCTCGAACCTTGACGGGCACGTTGCGGTTTTCACGATGAACAATATGAATGGGTAGGGGTGGTTGTTCCCACTCATCAAGGACAAGATTCAACCGTGCATCCGCCAGGTCGGAAGCTACCTGGTAGGACAAGACCCGTGTTATTCCCAAACCCTCTATTGCCGCTTCGATGGCGGAATCGTTGGATGTTACCGTCAATCTGGGCCTTATCTTCAAGGTAAAGTCTTTGTTCTCTACCGTAAATTTCCAGCTTGGCGAGAAATCTCCGGCCCTTGCGGCAACCAATGTATGTTTTGTCAGATCATTCGGAGAACGAGGAATGCCTGAGCGGTTGAGGTAATCCGGCGAGGCGACCAGAACACTGCGAACTTCTCCAACCTTACGGGCCCGAATACCTGAGTCCGGTAACTGTCCAATCCTTACCCCAACATCCACGCCTTCGCCCAGCATATCCACGACACGATCAAGAAAGAGGGCATCAACGGTCATATCGGGATACTCTTTCAGATAATCAGCGATACCGGGCATGACATGTAAACGACCGAACAATACCGGCGCCGTCACCACAAGGTGGCCTCTTGGCGCTGCATTTATACCTGTTACCGCCTCATCTGCCGCAGTGATCTCCCCAAGAATCCGTCTCACATCGTCAAGATATCTTGCCCCCGCTTCAGTGATTCTTACGTGGCGGGTTGTGCGTTTAAATAGTTGAACCCCTAGGTTCCTCTCCAGAGAGGAAATTGCCCGCGTGATCGCCGGGGCGGAAAGACCCAGTCGTCGTGCTGCGGAAGAGAATCCTCCTTCGTCCGCAACGGTCATGAATACCTCCATCTGACTAAACCGATCCATTCGATTATTACTCCCAGTGAAATAAAGTTCTGTGATTTCTGATTATTCACCTCTGTATGAGAAATGGCCATAGTCATTACACGTTCCGCAACACAGAGATTCGGAACGTTCAATAAACATTGAGAGGATAGGAATCATGAGTCGCATCGGTGTCATCGAAAAAAATAGCGCAACTGTTGAACAAGCTGAACTTCTGGAAGCCATTGAGGTAAAGCTGGGTATGATCCCCAACTTTCTGAAGGTATTCGCCAATTCGCCCTCGGCCTTGCGGGCGTTCCTGGGACTTCACAGTATTTCGGAAGAGGGCAGTCTCGACCCGCAAACCAGGGAGCGCATAGCCCTGGCCGTGGCGCAGCAAAACGCGTGTCAGTATTGTGTGTCAGCCCATACCGCAATTGGACGAAAAGCCGGACTGAGTGGTTCTGAAATTGAGGCGAACCGGGCCGGCACCAGTGAGGATGCCAAAGCCGCCTCAGCCGTAAAATTTGCACGCGCTCTGGTTGAACACAATGGAGAAGTTACCAACGCCGAGCTGCAGGAGGTGCGTGATTCAGGTTTCTCGGATTCGGACGTCGTCGAAATCATCACCCATGTGGGCATGAATGTGCTGACCAATATTCTGGGAAAGGCCAGTCGCGTGAAGATCGATTTCCCATCAGTTGATCTTGAACTTTCTCACTAACGGTTCGCTGTGAAGGTGTTTCGAACGTTTTGCGGCCGAATCACCTTTACAGCCTAATTAAAGCGATTAAGTAGCGGGAGAGATGTCATGGCGCATAAATTTGCGGAGATCGCTTTCACCAACAGCGTGAGAGATGTCCAGGAAAAAATGGGCAGTCGCGCAGGCTACGCCAGCCTGGATCAGGGCGAGGGCTATAACTTCCTTCTGGGTGAGCGTGAGCGGGCCTTTATCCAGGCGCGGGACAGCTTTTATATGGCCAGCGTGAGTGAGACCGGATGGCCATACCTGCAGCATCGTGGCGGCCCAGTCGGCTTCATGAAGGTTCTGGGGGCATCGACTATCGGCTTTGCTGACTACTCAGGTAACAGCCAGTACATCACGACAGGAAACGTGTTGAGCAATAACCGGGTCGCGCTCTTTTTTATGGATTACCCTAACCGGACCAGACTCAAGCTGCTTGGCCGCATGGAGATTGTTGATCCCGATGAGATGGATCGGCTTGCGCTACTGGAAGACAATCACTATCGGGCCAGAATCGAGCGGGGGATGCTGGTTCATGTTGAGGCCTTTGACTGGAACTGCCCCCAACACATTACGCCACGTTACAGCCAAGCCGAGCTAGACACACTGGTCGAACCCATACTTCAGGAAAATCGACGTCTAAAAGCTTCCCGTGCGCAAGCCGAACCGAGTACCAGGCTGGATATCGGGAGTGGTGAGCTGGAGTTGGTGATTACCGGGGTTCGACAGCTGGCCGAGAAGGTCAGGGCTTTTGAACTCAGGCGACCGTCTGGAGGAGACCTTCCGGAATTCGAGCCCGGTGCCCATTTGGAAGTGCCGGTACCCATGCCGGATGGTACGATCGCGACCAGGCGATATTCCATTGCCTCTAACCCAAACCGTCGGGACGTGTTCGAGATAGCGGTCTTGCTTGAATCCGACGGAAGCGGAGGTTCAAGGTCAATACACGACAATTATCACCTGGGTACCATTTTGAAGGTATCCACGCCCATCAGCCATTTTGCACTGCACGGTGATAACCGAGCCTCTATTCTTATTGCTGGCGGTATCGGCATTACGCCCATCAAGCCGATGGCCCAGGCACTCGCATTTCGCGGCGCTGATTTCCAGCTGCACTATGCAGGCCGGGATTCAGTCCGAATGGCTTACCTGGATCGTCTGCAACGGGAATTTGGCAACAGGTTCACGAGCTATATCAGTGACCAGGGTCAACGTATGGATCTTGATGCAATTCTGGTGAGTGCTCCGGCAGATGCGGTTATCTACGTGTGCGGCCCCTCCAGGCTCATTGATGGAGTGGTTAAAACAGCCGCCCATTTGGGAATTGATGCAGGGCGTGTGCGTTTCGAGCGATTTAAGCCCGGGATAGAAGCCGACGCAAAACCGGTCGAGGTAAAGTTTGCCCGCTCCGGCATCGTCATTCAGGTTACCCCCGAACAAACCATTCTTGATGCTGCTCTGGAAGCCGGAGTTGCAGTTCCGCATAGCTGTAAACTCGGCCATTGCAGGTCATGCGCTGTGAGGGTTCTGGACGGCGAGCCTGACCACAAAGATTCCTCACTAACCGTAAACGAGCGGGAGGACCTTGGTTTGATGTGCCCGTGTGTTTCGCGCGCAAAGAGTGACGTGCTGGTACTGGACCTTTAGGCATGTCCCTGAAGATCAAGTTCATAAAATAAAGCGCCTTTAGAACTCACTGACGAGAATTTTGAAGAAACCGTGGTCCAGAGTGATCGGACAGCTCTGGTGGATATGTGTTGGCAATGGGATGCGTGCCGGCCATCCGCTCGCCAAATTACCATGGATGAATTTCCAAGGGCCCGGTACCTGTTTGTAACATTTGGGTCGCTCCGCTCGTCTAATGAGTGAACGCACTTCGTTGTTCAAGTTTCGAGGGGGGCGCCATGAACACTTCCATTCATACATTAAATCAGAAGAGTCCACTCTCAGCGAGTATGAAGCGTCTGTTGCTTCACTGGTATTCCCAAAAGTTTATATACAAGAGAAACACCAGTGAATTGATGAAAACTACCTGTGATGCTCGAAACAGAAACGCATTAAGTATCGTAGCGCTGCTTGACGTTGAACCGGCGCTTATGGTCGGCCTAATGGATAGTAAAACACTTGAGTTTGTGCAGACCTGCCACGCTTACCTGATAAGCGCAGTACTGGGTAATGCTCTGATAAAGGAAGACCTTTATATAGCTGAACACACCTCAGTGTGATTTTGGCTGGAATGTGGTTGACACTTTCTCTTGGAAGGATTTTGACGCTTGAAGAGTGGCGGGCGATTTGCCCGCCCACTGTATACTGTCAGCAGCATCTTAGTTGCTGATCCCCAAATCGACCGTTTCAACCGCAGGGTTGTTTCCACGCTCGATATCTTCCTGGCTCACACCTTCTGCTTGTGCGAGTGCAGAGAAAGCGAGTACAGAGAAAACGAGAAAGAACTTGTTAAGTGCGTTCATATGATATTCCACCTTTTAAGAGAATTAAGTTAAACAACATCGCCTCATTGGCTTGATTGAGATTCTCTCTGTTTAGCGTGCTGAGAAAAAATTGTCTTGAGGTATACGACACATCAGCTCAAATGATGGGTTCATTTCCATTGTGTATTGGACCGCATTGCTGACGCCGCTAGGAGCCCCTATGATAAAGAGACAGCAAAAGGAAACATCCCTTATGGTCGAGACCCTCGACGAGCTCGCAATGTTGGCAAATTATTCGCTCGTGGATACTCTCAACTGCGACCCCGACGCGAAAGCAGACGGGCGCGATTACGCGCCGCGACAAGTCTTTACGGGCCACTATGTCCCCGTCACTCCGACGCCAATCGAAAACCCCGAGTACGTCGTGCATAGCAAAAACCTGTTTCGCGAACTGGGGTTCGCCGACAGCATGGCGCAGTCGGCTGATTTCGTTCGGGTGTTCTGCGGCGATATCGCGTTCGTTCCGGAGCCGATGCGCAAGGTTGGTTGGGCTTGTGGTTACGCACTTTCCATCTTCGGCACCGAATACCACCAGCAGTGCCCGTTCCAAACCGGCAACGGATACGGCGACGGTCGCGCAATTTCGGTACTTGAGGCTGTCATCAACGGTCGACGCTGGGAAATGCAACTGAAAGGTGGCGGCCGAACGCCATACTGCCGCGGCGCGGACGGTCGGGCCGTTCTGCGGTCGAGTGTTCGGGAGTTCCTGGCACAGGAGCATATGCACGCGCTCGGGGTGCCTACGTCACGGTCTCTGAGTTTGTACGTTTCGAAAACGGAGAGAGTCAGGCGCCCATGGTATTCGGAGGGCTCGCATTCGAGAGACCCAGACATACTTATATCAGAGCCGGTCGCCATCTCGACGCGCGTCGCACCGTCGTTCATTCGAGTTGGCCAACTCGAGCTCTTCGGTCGCCGCGCTCGCAAGCAGGAACACCCGCAAGCGATGGAGGAGCTTGAGAAGATCGTGTTGCACTTGATCGATCGTGAGTACGGAGGCGTCATTGACCAGAAGCTAACCACCCCCGAAAAGGTGCTGTTACTTGCGCGCGAATTTCTCAGCCGACTCACGTCGTTGGTGGCGAATTGGATTCGCGTTGGCTACTGCCAGGGCAACTTCAACAGCGACAACTGTGCGGCCGGCGGCTTCACACTCGACTATGGCCCATTCGGATTCTGCGAGGTGTTCGATCCGCACTACCAGCCATGGACCGGTGGCGGACATCATTTTGCATTCCTGAACCAACCGGTAGCAGCAGAACGCAACTTCCACATGTTTTGTACGGCATTGCGGCCGTTGCTGGCGACGCATCAGGACACTCTGCGCCAACTCGACGAGATTCGAAGTGATTTCCCAAAGGTGATGCAAGCACAAATGGAAAAGATGTGGGCTGCCAAGCTTGGACTTGGCGCTTTTGACACGGCGTTGTTTAGCGAGCTCGTAACGCTGATGGAGCAAACGCCTGTTGATTACACCATTTTCTTCCGCGAGCTCTCGACGGTGCCGGACGACATTGGCCCGCTGAAAAAAAGCTTCTACAAGAGCTCAGCGTATGGTGCAGACCCCGAAGGAATGGACAAACGATGGTCCGAGTGGCTCTCAAAATGGAAATCGCTCACTCAACCTGGCTCTCGTGAAGACCTTTCTCGGCAGATGAAGCTCGTCAATCCAAAGTTCAGTTTGCGGGAGTGGCTGGTTGTGCCTGCGTATCAGCAAGCGGCCGCGGGGAACTATTCTTTAGTTCGAGAGCTGCAGGACGTCATGACGCAGCCATACGCCGAGCAGGCTAAGGATGTGGAGGGGAAATACTATAGGCTGAAGCCGTCGGAGTTCTTTGAGCTCGGTGGATCGTCGCATCTTAGCTGTTCGTCGTGATTGCGCGATGTCGAAAACCTCTCTTGTCATTCGTCTACCAGATACGAAGCCGGAATTAGTACTTATTCGGCTCCACTGCGATGCTACCCAGTTACCGCGACTGGCAACCTACTGAAAATGGAGTGCAAACATGACTTACATCGACGGTTTCGTGATTGCTTGTCCTGAGGATAATCGGCAAGCGTTTATTGACCATGCCAACAAGGCTGACCAGGTGTTTCTGGAGCTCGGCGCCATCCGTATTCTCGAATGTTGGGGTGACGACGTGCCGGAGGGCAAGACGACCGACTTCCGCCGGGCGGTACAGGCGCAGCAGGGAGAAGCGGTGATTTTTTCCTGGATAGAGTGGCCAGACAAGGCGACGCGTGACGCCGCCATGAAGCGCTTTGACGAGCTGATGAAAACCGATCCACGTATGAATCCCGAGACGAATCCCATGCCCTTCGACGGCAAGCGCATGATCTATGGCGGGTTTACGCCGGTTGTTGAGCTGTCTGGAGCCTAGCCATGCGCCGGTGATTGACCGCTTTCTCAGATCCCAGGATGACACGTTCATGCTGAAAACACTGCTCTTCGCTGCTATTGGTGTCGTGATTGTGGTGGGCACCATTGTCTATACCAAACTCGATCAATTCGGGGCGATGGGGGAGGCCGCCGAGCACATGGTGCAGCCGCCCGAGACCGTCACAGTTATGACGGTGGACAATGCACAGTGGGAGCAGTTAATCCCCGCAACGGCCACAGTGTCCGCCGTGCAAGGTGTGATGGTGAGCGCCGAAATCGGTGGCCAAGTGGTGCAGATTTCCTTTGAGTCCGGCGCTGTAACAAACAAGGGGGACATGTTAGTTCACCTCGATACGGCGAGCGAAGATGCTCAACTTGCTTCAGCGGAGGCCGCCGCGGCGTTGGCCAGGGCGGATTTCGAGCGTAGACGGCAACTGGGTAATCGCAATCTGGCGTCCAGGGATTCGGTCGACCGTGCAGAGGCCCAGCTCAAGGAAGCGGCCGCTCAGGTAGGAAATGTGCGCGCGTCGATCGCGAAGAAAACAGTGAGCGCCCCTTTCACCGGCCGCCTGGGTCTGCGCCTGATCAATCTCGGGCAAGTCTTGCGTGAAGGCGACTCGATCGTGACTCTCCAAACACTCGACCCCATTCATGTGGACTTCTCTGTTCCGCAACAACGAATCCGGCAGCTGAAACCGGGCATGACGGTGCGTGTCACCACGGACGCCGCGCCCGGAGAGACGTTTACTGGTGACATTCTTGCGGTGAACCCGGAGGTAGACCCAGTGACGCGCAACGTGCGCGTGCGGGCGTTAGTTGCCAATCCCCAAGAGGCGCTGTATGCGGGTATGTTCGCTAAGGTCGAAGTGGTGCTGCCAGACACCCAACGGGTATTGCCCGTCGTCGAGACCGCGGTGCTTTACGCGCCTTATGGCGACTCGGTGTTCGTGGTTGAAGAACACCAGGATAAGAAAAGCGGAAAAAACGTCCAGGTGCTGCGTCAGCAGTTCGTTCAACTGGGGAGGGCGCGGGGTGATTATGTCGATGTGATTGATGGCCTGAAGGCGGGCGAAGCCGTGGTGACCAGTGGTGTGTTCAAGCTGCGCAGTGGCATGAATGTGGTCGTCGACAATGCGCTGGCACCCAAGGCCGAACTCGAACCGCACCCGGCGGAGTCTTGAGGCAGGTTCATGAATCACTTCACCGATATCTTCATTCGCCGCCCAGTGCTGGCGATCGTGGTCAATCTCATCATCCTCATCGCTGGCCTTTACGCATGGAATTCGCTGAGCGTGCGCCAGTATCCGCTGAGCGAAAATGCCTCGGTGCAGATCTCAACGGTGTATGTCGGCGCCAGCGCGGAGCTGGTGCGTGGCTTCATAACCACGCCACTAGAGCGCGCCATCGGCGCAGCGGAAGGTATCGATTACATTGAGTCGAAAAGCCTGCAGGGTATCTCGATCATTACTGCGCGGCTCAAGCTCAACTATGACTCAACCAAGGCGTTGGCGGACATCTCCTCCAAGGTCGATCAGGTGCGCAATGATCTACCCGCCGAGGCCCAGGTACCCGCCATCAGCGTGCAATCTGCAGACTCGGAGTTCGCCGCAGCCTACCTGAGCTTTTCCTCCAACATTCTGACCCCGGAGCAGATCACCGATTATCTGACCCGTTTGGTGCAGCCGCGCCTCGCTTCGGTTACCGGCGTACAGCGGATCGAGATCTTCGGTGCGCGTACCTTTGCGATGCGCATCTGGCTCAAGCCCGATAGCATGGCCGCGCTACATATAAGTCCGATGCAGGTGCGCGAGGCGCTGGCCGCCAACAACTACCTGGCCGCCATCGGCAGCACCAAGGGCGCACTGGTGCAGGCCGAACTGGCGGCAAATACCGATTTGCACAGCGTTGAGGATTTTCGCCGCCTGGTGGTCTATCAAGAAAACGATACCCTCGTGCGCCTGCAGGACGTCGCAGATGTTGAGTTAGGTGCGGAAGACTATGACACGTTGGTGCGCTATTCCGGGCAGACCGCGGTGTTCGCCGGGGTGTTTCCGCAACCGAACGCCAATATCATCGAAGTGATCGACGGCGTACGCGCGGAGCTTGAACGAATCAAGGAGGATATGCCAAGCGGACTGGAGGCGAGCATCGCCTATGACGCCTCGGAATACGTCAGTGACGCCATTCACGAGGTGACCGGAACGCTCACCGACACTCTGCTCATCGTGATCGCGGTGATCTTTTTGTTCCTCGGCTCGGTGCGCTCGGTGCTGGTGCCGGTGATGGCGATCCCGGTATCGCTGATCGGCGGTATCTTTCTGATGCAGTTGTTCGGCTTCACCCTCAATTTGTTGACGCTGCTGGCCATCGTGCTGTCGGTCGGGCTGGTGGTCGACGACGCCATCGTCGTGGTCGAGAACGTCGAGCGACATCTGCGCGAGGGCCGCACGTCACGAGAGGCGGCGCTCCTCGGCGCGCGCGAACTCATCGCCCCAATCCTAGCCATGACCGTCACGCTGGTCGCCGTGTATATCCCCATTGGCTTACAAGGTGGCCTTACCGGCACGCTTTTTCGTGAATTCGCCTTCACCCTGGCGGGCGCGGTGGCCATCTCCGGCGTCGTGGCGCTGACCCTGTCGCCGACCATGGCCGCGAACCTGTTGCGCAGTGCCAAGGATGAAGAGCGCGGGCTAGCCGGTTGGCTTAATCGTCGTTCCGACCGATTGCGCGAGGCCTATGGTCGTGCTCTCGGGAATACGCTGAAGGCTCGGCCAGCAGTCTACCTGGTCTGGATTTTGGTGAGCCTGTGCACCGTGCCGATGTTCATGTTCTCACCCACGGAGTTGGCGCCGACGGAAGACCAGAGTGTGCTGTTCGGTATCATCAATACCGCCGCCAACGCGACTACCGACCAAAACGCAGTCTATGCCAAGGCCGCGGAACAGGCCATGCAGGAGAGGCCCGAAGCCGAGCTGACTTTCCAGTTCCTATTTCCACCGTCGATTGGTGCCATGCTCGGGGCAGATGGTTTCAGCGGCGTGGTGTTGAAACCTTGGGGCGAGCGCACTCAAACGGCGAGCCAGATCCTGCCGGCGGTACAGAGCGAGGTGGCAAAAATACCCGGTATCCAGATATTCATGACCACCCCTCCGGCGCTGCCGGGAGGCAGCAACTTCCCGATCGAGTTTCTCATTACCTCCACGGCTGATGCCGAGCGCCTGCTCGAGTTCGCCCAGCAGATCCAGGAAAAGGCGATGCAGAGTGGACTGTTTTTCTTTCCTCCCATCATCGACCTGAAGCTCGACCAACCCCTGGAGACGGTGATGTTCGACCGCGACAAACTAGCAACCTTGGGGCTGAGTTTGTCCCAGGTTGGCGCCGAACTCGGTGTCGCCACCGGTGGGAATTTCGTCAACCGGTTCAATATGGATGGCCGCAGCTATAAGGTGATTCCGCTGGTTCAGCGGACCGATCGACTTAACAGCGAGCAGCTGCGCAATATTTATATTGCCGGCCCTGACGACCAGATGTTGCCACTATCGACGGTTGCGCACATTGAGAGTTCGGTCGTGGCCCGCTCACTCAACCGCTTTCAGCAGCTTAACGCGGTGAAACTCTCTGGCATGAGCGGCCGAACCTTGGACGAAGCGCTCAATTTCCTCGAAGAAACCGCGCGGGAGATCCTGCCGCCAGGCTATTCCTTCGACTACACCGGCGAGTCCCGCCAACTGCGCACCGAAGGCAACAAATTTCTGCCTGCGTTCTCGCTGGCCGTATTGATGATCTTTTTGGTGTTGGCGGTGCAGTTCAATTCGTTCCGCGACCCCTTTGTGATCCTCGCCGGTTCGGTGCCGCTGGCGATGTTCGGCGCGCTCATCTTCACAGTCCTGAAGATGCCCGATCCCAACATGGCGCACTGGACCAACGGCTGGACCACCACCATGAACATCTACGCTCAGGTTGGCATGGTCACTCTGGTCGGGCTGATCGCCAAGAACGGTATTCTCATCGTGGAATTCGCCAACAAGCTGCAGCAGCACGGCGCCAGCAAACTTGATGCCGTGCATCAGGCGGCGATGATCCGTCTACGCCCGGTGCTGATGACCAGTATTGCCACCATCGCCGGCCACTTTCCGCTGGTGCTGGTGACCGGGGCAGGCGCAGCAGCGCGCAACTCGATTGGCTTGGTGCTGGTCGGTGGCATGGCCGTCGGCACACTGTTCACCCTGTTCGTGGTGCCGTCGTTGTATGTGCTGATGGCAAAGGATCGGCATGCGGGGGATTCGGCCATTACTGGCTACTGACACCCATGTAGGTGTCCTCCGCAACGTGTTGAAACGGTCCACGGCTGAAGATTAATCAAAGTCATTGGAATCCTGAATGATGTCGGTCATCAGTTGGGTAGGATCACGGTCACTTTGGCGCCGGGCGATGTATCGGTACCCTCTGCCAGGTAGTTGCTGACTCCTAACCTCCCACCATGGGCGATACAAATCAATTTGCACAAGTACAGACCCATGCCATTGCCCTGATGGTGTGTTCGTGATTGATCAGCTCTGTAAAAAGGCTCTCCGATGTGCTGTAAATCATCGGCTGAAAACCCCGGCCCCTGGTCTGCGACGGCGATTTCCACGCTGTCGGTCGTTCGGGTCCACTTTACGGTGACCGGTTGTTCGTTACTGTAGTCCAGAGCGTTCTGCAGCAGGTTGCGTAGCACCAGCTTTAGCCGAACTGGATCTCCGATAACGGTTATCTCTGGGCCGGGGAAAACCTCAATCCTATCCTGCTGGTCAGAGGGGAAATCCAGGCTGGCTTCCTGAATCAGATCGGAGATGACCACCTCTTTGTAATTCAATGCCTGGTGATGACCTTCAAGCCTTTCTCCCTCCATGATGTCGGCTATGATTTTATCCATAATGCGGCAGTCGTTAATCATGCCTTTCTGATTCTCTGATTCGGGAAGCAGTTCGGCGGCCATACGCAGTCGGGTCAGGGGGGAGCGGAGTTCATGGCTTAGGGCGATAAGGAGCTGGTGTTTGGCATCCAACATACGTTTTATCTGCTGGGACATACTATTGAATGCTGTCGTCAGGACTCCCAGCTCGTCCTGCCGTTTAACCGGTACTTCGACGCTCAGGTTGCCCTCACGAACCTCCTCAACGGCGGCGGTCAGAGTCTGTATTGGCCGCAACAGGGCTTTGACATAGTGGAAACAGGCGAAGATCACCAGAATGATCAGTGCAAGCGAAATTAAAGTGCCGGGCGTGAGAAAGTTAAAGCCATGAACGGGGCGATCATAGAACAGTATGGTGCCGCCATCGGTTTTCCGGGCAAGGGCAAAATACCCCCGCCACCGCCCAATTTTGAGTTCGGGATCCCGCGCGTCATTCCAGTTGGCATCTTGCATGTCAAAAGGCGGAGGCGACGGCACCCAGTGGCCATCGTCGGACTGGATACTGACTTCTGTCATTGTACGTTGGGCGAGATTGCGTGCTTGCTCCGCAGTAAAAGGCGGAGAGATGTCCTGGCTGATGGTGGCAACATAGTCCACCAGCATATCCCGCCAGCGTATCTGGGAATATTCTTCGGCGGAAAACCGGAATGCACCCACCACTAACACAACCAGCAACAAACCTGTCAGCAAAAATATCAACGTAAGTCGGGCGCTGAGGCTACGTAGCCCTTTACGTCGTAAACCAGTCGTGGTTCGCGGATGTTGTTTCATACTGATGCCTCACCGGCAAAGCGGTAGCCGCTTCCCCAAACGGTGGTAATAAACGTTCGCTTCGACTTCAATTTCAGTTTCTGCCTGAGGCGGCTGACGGTAATGTCCACGGATCTTGAAAACAGCTCCACTTCTGTTCCCCGAAGCTCGTTCATGATGTTATCCCGTGAATACACTCTGCCTGGGTGAGAGGCAAAAAGCAGGAGCAGGCGGAACTCGGAGCTAGTGAGTTTTACGGCATGTCCCTCTACTTCCACTTCCTGAGTCAACGGGCGGATAGTGATGCCTTTGAAGGTCAGAGGATCGCCTTTTTGATGCTGATTGGAGCGGTCTGAGGCACGTTCCAGGCGGCGAACGATGGTCTGAATTCGCGCGACCAGCTCCCGGGGTTCAAAAGGCTTTGGGAGGTAGTCATCGGCGCCTAGCTCCAGTCCGACCACACGGTCTGTGACCTCACCTCTTGCGGTCAACATGATGATGGGAATATCCCATTTTCCCCGTATACGGCGACAAACCTGAAAGCCATCCTCTTCCGGCAACATGACATCCAGGATAATGGCGTCGGGTGGGTGCTCGCTGATCTTTCGGTAGGCATCGGAAGGTATGGCTGCGTGTTGCAACTGCCACTGATAGCCGGCCAGATACTGCTTGAGCAATCTGGCAAGGTTGATATCGTCATCGATCAAAAGCACGTTCATGTCTGCATCATAGCCCCACTCTTTCCCGAGTCCATATTGGCGTTTTAACCGGTTCGTACTGATTCGACGGAATATTTTAGAAATCAAAGGGATAAGGTGTTACAACCTGAAACAACCTGATACCCCGATGAAAAGAACCCAAAGCGGATCGCTCCTACGATGACATCAGTGGCTCACTACGAGCCCGATGGCACGGTTATCAAGGAGACCGCTATGAAACATGCAACCTGTTTAAAGAAACCTCTGATTCTGTTCTCGTTCATCGTTTTTGCTCTCAGCCTGGCTGGCTGCCGACACGGTGAAGAGGGGCGGATGGATTATCTGGCCGAAAAAGTCAGCAATGAACTGAAATTCGACCAACAGCAGAACGATCAGTGGAACCAACTGCTTGCCGATCTGAAACAGATTCGCACGTCAATGAGCGAAAAACGGGAAGCAACACGCACGATGATCGTTGAAGAGCTGAAATCTGACCAATTGGATGAAGCTCGTCTAATAGTGGTTCTGGAGCAACACCAGCAAGCGATCAATGAAAGCTTCAGAACTCTCCTGCCAAAAATCAACGAACTGCATGCAAGCCTGACCCCCGAACAGAAGGAGACACTGATGGAATGGTTGGAAAAGCATCGTGAGCGTGGGCATGGTTTTATGCACTGACGTACGTAAGAGCTGGTTAAGTCACCCAAGCGCCCTGCCGGTTCCGGCAGGGCTTTTTTTGGTATGGTATTTAGTGTGTTCTTGGATTTGCCACCGTGGATGGCCTTCATGTAAAGCGCATGGCCCAGGATAACGTGGATGCCGTGTTCTTCACACAGATCCGAGATCCAGTACCAGCAGTGCATGCATTCAACGCCAACCACAAGGTCATCGCGAAAGGGTTCGAGCAGTGCCAGTAGCGGTTCAGGTCGATTCCACAATAATGACGGTGAGTGCTATGGTAAAAGTTCATGGGTCTTCTCCCCTGTAGTGCTTGGTCGCCTTCCAGCTTAGCGGGTAACCGCTGGGCTGGGGAGAAGGCTCAATCAGTATCAAGTGATTCTGAAGTCGTTCGGATTTCGGTACCAGTATAAACATAGAAACGGAGTTATTATTAATCGACTCAGGAAGGAGATTTTATGCGCGCGCTAACGACATTACTCTCGAAATGTACTGATCAGGCTTATGCACTCATGCGTATTGTCTGCGGATTCCTGTTTTTGAACCACGGCACTCAAAAGCTGCTTAGTTTTCCAATTGAGTTTCCTTGGCCTCTGAATGGCATGACAACAGCGGCTGGATATATTGAGCTTGTTGGAGGAACACTTATTGTCCTCGGTTTGTTCACCTCACCTGCTGCATTTCTGTGTAGTGGTATGGCCGCTGTTGGCTATTGGACAGTGCATGCTCCACAAGGCCTCTTTCCGATTGCCAATGGCGGCGAAACCATAGCGCTCTACTGCTTCATATTTCTGTTTGTAGCAACGCGTGGCGGAGAGATTTGGAGCATAGACAACATGTTGTCCAGGGGCCGGGCGCAAAAAACCTGACACATGTAGTCGCCGCCTCCTCGTGCAAGTCAGGGTTGTCCTGGTTTTTTCGTACACACCGCCGCCCGTGCCAGTAGGAAGGCTCGCTCTCGGCCATTGCAGGTGAGGGCGGCTGCACGTTCGAACTCGGTGCGGGCTTCATGTATGCGGTCGAGCCGGGCAAGCAGGTCACCGCGCACGCTGGGTAGTAGATGGTAATGCGTCAATGTCGGCTCTGCGAGCAGGGCATCGACCAGCTCCAGCCCCGCTGCTGGCCCGAACGCCATACCCACCGCGACTGCGCGGTTGAGTGCGATCACCGGCGAAGGCGCCATCTGGGCGAGCGCCTCATAGAGTGCCGCGATTTGCGGCCAATCGGTTTCCCCGTAGGTTGCGGCTCGGGCGTGGCAGGCTGCGATTGCAGCCTGCAGGGTGTAGGGGCCAAGAGCACCTGGCAGGCTTTCGGCACCAGCCAGGGCGGCCAGACCGCGTTGGATCAAAAGCCGGTCCCAGCGGCTTCGGTCCTGATCCGGCAGCAGGATCGGGTGACCTTTCGAATCCACCCGGGCGGGCAGACGCGAGGCCTGAATTTCCATCAGCGCAGCCAAACCGTGCACCTCGGCCTCTTGCGGCATTAAACTGGCCAACATCCGACCCAAACGCAGCGCTTCGTCGCACAATTCTGGTCGTGTCCAGTGGTTACCGCTTGTGGCGGCGTAGCCTTCATTGAAGAACAGGTAAACGACCTCAAGTACCGAAGCGAGCCGCGGTGCAAGTTCCGCACCGCGTGGCATCTCGAAAGGCACACGGGCTTCGGCCAGCGTCCGCTTGGCGCGCACAATACGCTGCGCGATTGTGGACTCGGACTTGAGATAGGCGCGAGCGATCTCTTGTGTGGTGAGGCCGCCGACCACCTTCAGCGTGAGCGCGGCGCGCGCATCTGGTGAGAGAACAGGGTGGCACGCAGTGAAGATCAATCGCAAAATGTCGTCGTCAACTTCGCCGTCGAGGGATGCATCAATCCTTTCGGCGAAGACCTGCTCGGTCACGGCGCTGTGGGCCTCCAGATCTCTGGCGAATTCGACATGTTTGGATGCCGCCATGGTCTGGTGGCGCAGATAATCGAGAGCGCGGCGCTTGGCCGCGGTCATTAGCCAGGCACCGGGGTTATCCGGAAGCCCCTTGGCAGGCCAGACTTCCAGAGCAGTGAGTAGGGCGTCCTGAGCATAGTCTTCCGCCAGACTCAGGTCGTGAGTCAAACGTGCGACCCGGGCGATCACCCTGGCCGATTCGATACGCCAGATCGCGTCGATGGTCGCGCGAAGCTCCTGGTTTGTCACACCGTTCCCCCGGGTGCCCCCGTCATATACATTACTTCCCAGATATGGCCATCAGGATCCTGGAAACCATGGCTATACATAAAACCGTGGTCCTGGGGATCATTATAGATCGAACCACCTGCTGCCACTGCCTCGCGCACCATTACATCCACCGCCTCGCGGCTCTGCAGCCTGAGCGCTACCAGCACCTCGGTAACGGTGTGGGCGTCGGTCAACGGCAACGGAGTGAACTCGGCGAAGCGCTCACGGGTGAGTAGCATCACGAAGATATTGTCGCCAACGATCATACAGGTGGCCGTATCGTCGGTGAACTCGGGGTTGAAGGTGAACCCCAACCGAGTGAAGAAAGCGATCGACACTCTGAGATCGGCGACAGGTAGATTGACGAAGATTTGGCTGACCATAAGAAGTCCCCTTTGAGGCCGGGTTATGTAATCGGATTTGGCCGGATTTCGGCGGTTCATTCCTGTGACGAACAGAAAGGGGTGAAATCGACATCGGGTTTCTCTTAGGCCTTCTTCACACGCCGTTCCCTACGCTCAACCTCGGCGCGGCTGTCCCATGGCACTGCCGTTTCTCGTCCCGCGCATTCCCGGAGATGAAAAAAGTCGAACAAGTGTCGTGAAATTCGCCGCTCATTCGTCATCAGGACAGGACGAACAGAGCACTGGAGCATTGGAGAGAAACAATGAGAAAGATCCGGATTATCGAACACATCTCGCTGGATGGCGTAATCCAGGCGCCCGGCGGACCGGACGAAGACAGAGACGGCGACTACTCGCATGGTGGGTGGGCCGTGCCGCATGCTGACCCGGCCATCGGAGAGGCAATCGATGCCGCATACGGCGAGAGTTTCGATCTGCTGCTTGGCCGACACACCTATGACATCTTTGCCGGCTACTGGCCGAACCAGCGTGGCCCGATGGCGGACAGTCTGAATGCAGCGAAGAAGTTCGTTGCGACCCACAGGCCGGAGAGTCTTGAATGGGGCCCGGTTAACGACCTTGGTTCGGACATCGTGAAGGGTATCCGCCGGGTCAAATTGAAGGACGGCCCTGATCTGGTCGTATGGGGAAGCTCGACGCTGACGCGCGTATTGCTTGAAGAAGGGCTGGCCGATGAGGTTCCGCTGCTCGTCTTCCCGGTTCTGCTGGGCACAGGCAAACGCTTCTTTTCAGACAGCGGCGCCCCCCGCGAACTCGCGCTCATCATTACGAAGGCCGCATCCTCGGGCGTGCTGATGAATACTTATCGAGCCGTTGGACCACTGCGCACCGGAACGTTTTCTGAATTGGAGGAGTGACCTGACACCCAAGACAGGGAATACATCGACGAAAGGATATGCCCCCAATAACCAGGGTGAATTGCTATGACCAACCTCGCTACCTGTCCGACCGGTCCGGTCAAGAACGATCCGAACGTGACGGACAAAAAGGTTTCGAGGGAGCCCACCATCCGGTTGGGCGAGTCACTTTGAAAACATGTGCCCGCGAAGTATCCAGAGACGGCCTGCTTGTCTAACCCATCGACCTGCGCCGTCTCAACGATTGACCAGTATCTCGAATCCGCCATAGATCACGCGCTTACCATCGAAAGGCACGCGCTGCTTGGAGGAGAGACAGTTCAAAGCGACTGTCTGAATAACCAGGCTTAAACTAGCGTTGAGGCTTTGGATAAAGGAGAACGCACATGTACATCGACGTTCAGATCGTAAACGCCTTCATTGACGGCGCCACCGGCGGCAATCCTGCCGGAGTTGTGATTGATGCGAGTGCCCTGGCCGCAGCACAAAAGCAGAAGATTTCCCAGCAGGTTGGTCGATCTGAAACCGCCTTCGTATCGGCGTCAGACACTGCAACCATCAAACTCGATTTCTTCACGCCGAAACGACAGATTGCGCACTGCGGGCATGCCACCATTGCTACCTTTTATCTCTTGCGACAACGTGGCGTCGTTGGTGATGGCCAGTTATCCAAAGAAACGATTGATGGCAACAGGGGAATCCTCGTAAACGGTGACATGGTCTTCATGGAACAAGGCGCCCCGAAGTACACCCAGGTCCCGTTTACGTCTGAATTGGGAGGCCGGGTTGTTGCCTCTCTCCGCCTTACGCCAGCGCAGTTGCTGAATGGAATTGATCCGTTTGTAGTCAACACCGGGAACGCTTTCCTTCTCGTCGCGCTGCCTGATGAACGAGCGGTGGCCGAACTGAGACCAGACCTTCACCAGGTCGAATCACTCAGCAATGAATTGGATATGATTGGGTACTATGTATTCTCGACAACGACGAAGATGCAGGGCCGTCATGCTGGCGCACGTATGTTTGCCCCACGGTTCGGAATACCAGAGGAAGCAGGAACCGGCATGGCGGCAGGCCCACTTGCGTCCTTTCTCCACGATTATCTCGGGGTGGAGGATCGGGAGATACTCATAGAGCAGGGCTGGCTGATGCAGCCTCCGTCGCCAAGCGTCATAAAGGTTGTCCTCGAAGTTGCTGATGGCCGGATCACTCGCCTTATGGCCGGTGGCACCGCCCGTGTCATGTCGTCTTTGCGGATTGAGATCTAATATTTGATTGAATGTCGGAAAGTTCAAGCGTGCGTGCCACGCCCTGGCCGGCAGTCGCGCTTCGGTTATAAGCATCTTGTTGAAGGCGACTGCTCTGCGGCGGTCAACGTGCTGCGGGCTCGGGCGTTTTCGTATGCTGCTCGGGCCGCAGTTCATCGCGGCCGTCACAAAAATATGGGGCTGTTGGCCTGGTGATCGATTGGGCTTTGACGGACGCCAACCAAGAGAGCTTATCAATGACTGGGCGAAAGTGTGCCGCACAGGGCAGTGGACGCGGGATGATAGCGAGTGGGATCAGTTGAGTTGCCACTGGTGGCGCCGTCAATGAAGGCGTTTACGATCTAAACGTCGATGTACATGAGCGTTCTCCAAATGAAGTAGTTGTTAGCTTCGGTCCTTTGAAAAATCCCTGACCTGGATCACAGCCGATCAAGCGCTAATAAAGCATTGTCACCCAGCCATACCCGACGGAACTCGCGCTCCGTCTGCCTGGCGGAGGCGTCGCCGGCTTGTTGTTGCGCCTGCAGTAGTCCCCACAGTGCCCAGCCGTTCTTGGGTTGTTTCTTCAGCGCCTGCTGGAAGGTTGCGATCGCCTGTTGGGCACGGCCGTCCTGAAGCTGCACCGCGGCGAGGGTCTGGCGAACCGGGTAGTACCAGTAGGGCGGTTCCATGTAGGCGATGGTGTCTTCCAGGGCTATCGCTTCCTGCAGATGATGTTCGGCGGCCGAATAGTCTTGCCGAGCCTGTTCGGCCCGCGCTTCGACGATGTGCTTGGCGATCTCTAGCAGGGCACGCGCCGGGACGTACTGGGCCTCTAATCCGTCCAGGTCCGCGTTGGTGTACAATTCGTTCAATGCGGTCGCTTCCGCCAATGCTTCGTCGGTCCGGCCTAGCCGGGCGAGCGCCACGCCACGGGCATAGTGCCAATAACCCTTGACGAAGGGGAACTGGTCGCCGGGGTCGTTGAGGGCCAGGATGGCTTCCGGTTCCGCGAACTGGGCGTGGGCGGAATAAGGCGCGGTCTTGATCGCCTGTGCCCAGCCGAGCTCGGCGGAAACCTCGTCCGAAGTGATGGCGTCGAGCTTCTTCGCCGCTGCCAGCACGTCGCCCTTGGCTCCCGCCATTTGGGCGGCGATCATCAGGAAGTGCACGTTGTGCGGATAGTAGCCGAAGCGGTAGAGCGGACTGGCGACATCACCCATCGCCTCCAGCATCCGCTCGTCCGCGGCGATGGCGTCCCGGTTGACCGCCAGTGAATCCTTGTAGCGGCCGACCCGGCTATAGATATGCGCCGGCATATGCGTCAGATGGCCGGCCCCCGGCATGGCACCGCGCAGGGCATCCGCATGGGGCTCCGCGCGTTCCGGGGTCGAGGAGGCTTCCACGGTGTGAATGTAGAGGTGCGCCGCCGCCGGATGGCCCGGCGCGGTGACAAGCGCACGCTCCAGGGTGGCGACGATATCCGCCGCATGTCCCTTGGGGGTGTTACCGTCCGCTTCCCAATAATCCCAAGGCTGCAGGTTCATCAGCGCATCGGCGTAGAGCACCTGGATATCCGCATCCCGCGGATAGCGCTGGGCGACCGTCCGGATTGCGGCCGCCCAGGCCTGATCCAGCGCCGCACGTTCCGAGTCCGAGTCGGGGGAGTAGCGCTTGGCTAGGGCCTCGATCAGCGCCTGCTCCTTGAGAGAAGCCGCATCCTTTAGCGCCATCGCCCGGGTGATCGCCTCGAAGGCCGGCGCGATGACTTCATCGTGCATGGCATCGTTGATATTGGAACCTAGCACGAAGGCCTCGCCCCAGAAGCACATGGCACAGTTCGGATCCAGCCGCTGGGCCTCGCGGAAGGCGCGACGCGCCTCGGCATGATTGAAGCCCCAGGCGAGCTTTAAGCCTTGATCGAAATACGCCTGGGCTCGTGGGCTACGGGTCGTGATCTTATAGCTGCGGCTGCCGAGCCCAGTATACAGAGGCACCCGAGCGGCGGAATTCGCCGTCGGCTCGGCGCGCTCGCCGGCGTAGCCGACGCCGGGCTTGAAGAGTTCCGTCTTGCGCGCGTCCTCGTGAGCGAAGGAAGCGCTACAGATTGCGGCGGCGAGCACCGCCGCGGTAGTCAGGGTAAATGTCCTGGTTTTCATGATAAGTCTCCTGTCGTCGGGTGGGCGTTGTTGGTCTGACCCAAGCTGTTGTCTGGATTAGCTCGCCATGGCGTCGCCGGTGATGAAAGCCGCAGCGATGGTACTGACATGGCGCAGATCCGTGCCGCAGCAGCCACCGAGTACATTGACCCAAGGCATCCTGGCGACTAGTGCGCGATAGAGAGACGCCAGCTCCCGGGGGTTGCCCGCATCGAGTTCCTCCGCGGCATCCAGTTCCGCGTGGCTGCAGCGCGAGGCGTTACAGCGCAGCCCCTTGATGCGGCGCAACCAGCCGGCATCGGTAATGGCGTCGAGAAAATGTTCCGGATGCGCACAGTTGATCATGAAGTAGGCCGCCGCCTGGCGAGTCGCTGCATCGACTTCGACGATGGCGTCCCCCAGAGGCTGACCGGTGGGCAGCCGACCGTCCGTCTCCACAGTGAATGAGACGACGATGGGCAGGCCGGCCTTGTGCGCCGCCTTGACGATGCCGGTGGCCTCCTCGGCTTGGGTGAAGGTGAGTGCCGAGACCATTTCCACCTCGCTGTCGACCAGCCAGCGGACCTGCTGGGCGTGATACTCCTCAGCCTCGGCGGCATTCAAAAGCGATTCCGGCGCGTAGGCGTCGCCCTTGGGACCGATGACCGCATTGAGCACGATAGGACCTTTGTTGCCGGCGAACTCATCTCGCAACGTCGCGATGAAGTTTACGGCTTCAAAGTTCGCCGCGCGCAGCTCGGCTTCCGTTGCGCCCAGGTCCTTTGCCCAGTGGCTGTGGGCCTTCCAGGTTGGAGTGTCGAGGATAAAGCCGGTCCTGCATTCCTGAGCGAGGGACAGGAATCCGCGAAAATACTCGGCGAGGGCATGGCGGCCCGCTGCGCTGGAAAGCAGGGTGTGGGCGGCGAATTCGCGAATCTCGACGCCGTGGTTGAAGATGAGATCTGTCTCCAGCCCGCCATCGGTCAGAAACAGCTCGCCGGAGGCTTGCGGCAGTGCTTTGGTGATTTTCGTGTGCTGATTCATGGTGGTGTACCTCGTTGGGCCCGGCCCTTTGCCGGGTCTCACAACACGAAATTTATCCCGCTGCCGTGGTATCCACCGTTGTATCGAGCGTGGATTTTTGGCTAAAAGCCGTCGAAACTATGGTAATGTCGAAACGACAGGTAATAAGGCCACTCGGTGAGTGCGAACGATGTCTAAGCTCGCGATTCGAACCCTGGGAGAACTGGCGGTGAGCCGGGATGGCGTGGTCGTGCCCTTGCCGGCGTCGAAGAAGACCCGCGCCTTGTTGGCTCATCTCGTATTGACCGCACGCCCCCAGCGTCGCGATCGGCTATGTGAGATGTTCTGGGAGATACCCGACGATCCACGTGCCGCCTTGCGTTGGTCGTTGAGCAAATTGCGCCCGGTGGTCAACGACGCCGACGTCGTGCGGCTGGACGCGGATCGTGAGCGCGTCACCTTTCTGGAACTCCAGGTCGAGGTCGATATTCACCGTCTGGTAGCGCGGCTTAAACAGCCCGATTTGCGGGCCACCGAACTGGCCGAGATAGCGGATCATTTGCGGCAGCCGCTACTCGAAGGCATCGATCTGCCGAAACAGGCGCTCTTCCAGCGCTGGCTGACCGCCGAGCGTGAGGAGATACGCCGTCTTCAAACCCGCGTGGCGCAACGGCTGGCCACCCATGTCGACCTGACCCCCGATCACGCCTTGCCCTGGAACCGGGCTTGGTTGGACGAGGACCCGTTCAACGCGGAGGCCGGCGCTCGGCTTCTTAGCCGGCTTCGTCAGCTGGATCAAGTTCAGGAGGCCGAATCCTTGTCCCGGGAGTTGGATCGGCGTTTTCGCAGCGCCGGCATCCAGTGGCCGCTGGAACCCGATACGGCACCTGGCGCCACCAAGCAGGAATCGGCGACACGCCATGACGCCCGGCAGTTGCTGGCGCGTCAGAAGGTCCACTTCTGCACGGCGGCAGATGGAGTGCGAATCGCCTATGCGTGTGTCGGCGAGGGAACACCACTGGTCAAGGCCGCGAACTGGCTGACGCATCTGGAGCTCGACTGGGACGCGCCGGTCTGGAGCCCGCTGTTTCGCGAGCTCGCCAGCAAGCATCTTCTGGTGCGTTACGATGAGCGCGGCAATGGCCTATCCGACTGGGACGTCGGCGAGATTTCGTTCGACGTCTTCGTGACGGATCTCGAGACGGTTATCGACGCCCTCGGCCTCGAGCGCTTCGCGCTGCTGGGCATCTCGCAAGGGGCCTCGGTCTCGATCGAGTACGCGGTGCGTCACCCCGAGCGCGTCTCGCACCTTATTCTGTTCGGCGCCTATGCCGCCGGTTGGCGGGTCAACGGGTCGCCGGCGACCATCAAGGAACGGGAGGCCATTCTGGCTTTAACGGAGACGGGTTGGGGGCAGGACAATCCGGCCTATCGACAAATCTTTTCCTCGACCTTCATGCCCAGCGCGAACTTCGATGAACTTACATGGTTCAACGAGTTCCAACGGCACACCACCTCGCCGGAAAATGCGGCGCGCTTTCTGTCGGCGTTCGGTGACATCGACGTACGCCATCGTCTTGCCAATGTGCGGGTGCCCACGCTGGTCATTCATTCTCAGGGAGATGAGCGCGTTCCAATCAACTCGGCCCGTGAGATAGCCGCGGTCATTCCCGACGCTGAATTCATGAGCCTGAAAAGCGATGGCCATCTGCTGCTTGGCCGCGAGCCGGCGGCTCAGGAATTTGTCAACGCAGTGAGACGATTCGTGGCGGGGTAGGGGAGAGCGGCGGTCCTGCTCAATCTTTCGCCGGGGCCCAATATGGCGTTCATCCTTGGACAGACGACCACCGCACCACCCGGGAATTTCTTGTGGTCCTACATTGTAACTCTGTAATTAGCTGCGTGGTATCGTGGGTCGAGCGAGGCAGCAGAATTCGCCTGACTGCGTATATTGCACACACAGAGGGAAGATTACGCCTTCAGCCAACATAGCAGGGCGCACACTCACGCACTTCGACCGTGGCGAAACGCGCAGCCGGGCATTGCTCAGCGAGAGCGATCGCTTCATGTCGATCAGTGCAGTCGATCAGGAAAAAACCGCCGATCATCTCCTTCGACTCGGCAAATGGGCCATCACGTAGAACCGATTTCTCGCCACGCTGCCGGATTCGAACGCCGTGCTTGTCCGGGCGCAGTGAGCGACTAACCAGTAGCTTTCCGCGGGCAGTGAGATCGTCGCCGAAGCGCACCATCTCGTCATACAGCGCCCGGCCTTCTTCTTCACTACGGGATTCGCGCTGCCCGCGCGTTTCGACGATCATCAGTAGATACTCCATGGTGTCCTCCGCAAGGTATTGAAACGATCAACGGCTGCAGATTAATCAAAGTCATTGGAATCCTGAGTTGATCCGACGATGATCATATCGCGCATGCCCTTCTCCTGGAATCTGGTCAGTGATTAAATTCCGGCTTCACGGTAGCGACGAATGAAGGCACCGTAAATCGACCATCGGTCGGCGGTATAAAGCATCGACCAATAGCAGGATCGATGTAATCCTATTGTTGGTCACGCACTACATCTCTCGATGAAAAAGCGCTCTGATAAATCGTTGGCGAGGGGGACTGGCGCCTTGGCGAAGATGAGAGGCTTCTCGTCCGGAGGCAACAGTTGCGCGAGTGGTGTTTTCCTAAAACGCCAATATCCTAAGGAAAGGGGGCGGGATTACGAGTTTAGTGGATTCTTTCGAGACTCAGCAATTAACCTGCGTGATCAGGGGCACTACATAGTGGTGCCGAAAGGTGTGTGGCACACAGCAAAGACGAAGCGGAAATCAAAATTGTTGTTCATTACTCCGGGTCAAGGTACCCAACACAGGGTGGATCAGTAGTTGAAGAAAATGCACGACCACAGAAAGTACTAAATTCGTCGTCCGAAGCAGGAGCGAGATTTCCCCGCTTGGAGGTACTTAACGGAGCTAATCATGAAGGGATCTTATAGAGGGTTGCTGTTAAGCCCGACGGGATAGATCACAGCGCCAGTTTGAACCGGAGCAAGGAGATTAGCTGCAGAGCGCTTTCTAATAGTTACTTCACGGCGTGTTTTCTTCCACTCCATCATAAAGTGACGTAATGAGAGGGCATTTAACGTCACCTTGCTGAGCGCAGCACTCCTGCACTAACCCGTCCAGCGCACGCTCAATGCGTTGCAGGCTTGAAATTTTCTCCCGCACACTGGCTAGTTTCTGCTCACCCAATACCCGTGCTTCATCGCAATGGGTACCGTCCTGCAGTGTCAGCAGGCCGCCAATTTCATCCAGGCTGAATCCCAGCCATTGGGCCGTTCGAATGAAGTGAAGGCGTGCCAATGCCTGGTCGTCGTAATGACGAATGCTCCCATAAGGTTTTTCAGGTTCTGCCACCAACCCCCGGCGCTGGTAATAGCGGATGGTTTCCACCCCCATACCGGCGGCCTTGGCCAGCACACCGATGGTCATTGAACGTCGTTTTTTGGACATGGCTCTTGATTCCGTAGCTGACTACGGGAGTAACCTTATCTTAGTCACCTATGTCATGAAAGGATCCATTGTAATGTCAGAGACCAAGTCCGGTCGCGGTTCGCTGTTTGCAGGAGGCGTCGCAGCCATCCTGGCATCTGCCTGCTGCCTCGGCCCCCTGATTTTAATCACGCTGGGCATTTCCGGCGCCTGGATTGGCAATCTGGCAGCCCTGGAACCCTACCGGCCATGGTTCATCGGTGCGGCGCTGGTAGCAATGGTCTTTGCCTGGCGTCAGATATATCGACCTGCCGGGGCCTGTCAGCCGGGTGATGTGTGCGCGGTACCGCAAGTGCGCACGGCCTACAAGGTCGCTTTCTGGATCGTCGCGCTGCTCATTCTGACTGCGTTGGCTTTCCCCTTCGTCTTACCCCTATTTTATTGAGAGGTACTACGCCATGAAAAAATCACTGATCGCCAATGCGTTATTCCTGTTGGTTAGCTTGCCCGCCCTGGCGGCGCAACAAACGTTCACCTTGTCTGTGCCTGGTATGACCTGTTCGGCCTGTCCATTCACCGTTAAAGCTGCCCTCAATCGAGTCGAGGGCGTGAGCTCCGTCGATGTCCGTTATGAAGCACGTGATGCGACGGTCACCTTCGACGATGCGAAAACTTCCGTTGAGGCACTGACTCAAGCCACGACTAACGCGGGCTATCCGTCCACGCTGAAGCAGCCCCAGGCGAAACAGGAGTGACCATGCAAAATCCCAAAACCCTGTTGCGAGTGAGTGTTATTGGCACTGTGCTGGTCGCGCTTTGCTGTTTTACGCCGATATTGGTGATTTTATTTGGGGCGGTAGGTCTGGCTGCGCTGATCGGTTATCTCGATTACGTGTTGTTCCCTGCGCTCGCCTTCTTTATTGGCCTGACCTGCTATGCCGTTTGGCGCAAGAAGAAACACGATGCCTGCTGCAATAGCCCATCTATCAAGGAGTAACGGTTATGAGCGACAACAAATTGCACATTGCAGTCATTGGCAGCGGCGGTAGTGCCATGGCCGCGGCGTTGAAAGCGACTGAACTCGGCGCCCGAGTGACGCTGATTGAGCGCGGCACCATTGGCGGAACTTGCGTCAACATTGGCTGTGTGCCCTCCAAAATCATGATCCGGGCGGCTCACATCGCCCATTTGCGCCGCAAAAGTCCGTTTGATGAAGGCATTACGGCGACTGAACCCACGGTCGACCGCCCCTTGTTGCTGGACCAGCAACAAGGTCGTGTGGATGAACTGCGTCACGCCAAGTACGAAGGAATCCTGAAGGACAATCCTGATATTACAGTCGTGCAGGGAGAGGCCCGGTTTATGGATGCCCGTACGCTTCTGGTCAAAGGTACGGACGGCAAAGAGCGCGAGATCGGCTTTGATCGTGCGTTCATTGGCACCGGTGCGCGGCCAGCCATTCCCCCGATTCCTGAGCTGTTCGATACGCCGTACTGGACCTCCACCACGGCGCTCGCCAGCGACACCATTCCGGACCGACTGATTGTCATCGGGGCCTCGGTGGTAGCGGTGGAGCTGGCTCAGGCGTTTGCCCGCCTGGGAAGTAAGGTGACGATTCTGGCACGCAGTCGACTGTTTTCCCGCGAGGATCCGGCTGTTGGAGAGGCCATTCAAAACGCGTTCCAAACCGAGGGCATAAAAGTCCTGAACGACACTCAGGCAAGCCAGGTTGGTTATACCAATGACGAGTTCATTCTCGCCTCGACTGCCGGGGAACTGCGGGCAGACCGGCTTCTCGTGGCGGTGGGACGCACCCCGAACACGGACAGACTGAATCTGGATGCGATCGACTTGGAGACCAGTCACGGAGCGGTGATCGTGAACGAGCAACTGCAGACTCGGATGCCGGGTATTTACGCTGCCGGCGACTGTACCAATCAGCCCCAGTTTGTCTACGTTGCGGCGGCGGGAGGCAGTCGGGCAGCGGTCAACATGACCGGCGGCGATGCACGGTTGGATCTCAGTGGCATGCCGCAGGTGGTCTTTACCGATCCGCAAATTGCAACCGTGGGTTTGTCCGAGGCAGATGCTGAAGCTCAGGGGTATGACACCGACAGTCGCACCCTGACCCTCGACAACGTGCCACGGGCGCTGGTTAACTTCGATACCGGGGGCTTCATCAAGATCGTCGCGGAGCGTGAAAGCGGACGATTACTGGGTGTTCAGGCCGTGGCAGGTGAGGCAGGTGAACTGATTCAGACCGCTGTGATGGCCTTACGCGCACGCATGACCGTTAACGACATTGCGAATGAGTTGTTTCCCTATCTGACCATGGTAGAGGGGCTCAAGCTGTGTGCCCAGACGTTCACCAAGGATGTCACCCAACTATCCTGTTGTGCAGGCTAACGCCTAAGGCGGCGACGCCCATGAACGACATCCGTCAAATGGTGAAACTGGACGTGCACACCAAGCCTACTCCGGCCATCTGACCGATGAGGCGAAAGCGATGAATTGGTCTATTTCGGCCTGATTTTCGCTTTCACCCCATTCAAATCCAATAGATCGTGTTGCTGACAGCTCGGTAATTGGCCGTTTAACGATATTCAGTGATTCGTAGTGTTCAGGGACAATAGCAATGCCAGCCCCCTGTTCCACCAGGGAAAGTGCCCGGTCGTCCTGATCGGTGATGTATGCCACATTCAGTCGAACGCCCGCTGTTTTCATTAACACTTTTAACATGTGGCGGTATTCGCAGTGAGAGCGAGATACGAAGGGTTCATTCTCCAGATCAGCGAGACATAATGAAGGCGCCTCACTCAGATGGTGACTGGCAGCCATAGCCACTTTGTAAGACTCAGAAAACAGGAGCTTTGAGTAGCTGACGTGCCGTCCTTTCTCAGGTTGTTCCGGAAGTATGGTTAGTGAAAGATCAATCCGGCCTGCCACAGCCAGTCTTTCCATTTCTTCGCTTGAGGCGTCGAAAACCTGGAGTTTGAGACTGGAATTCTCCCGTCGGTATGGCTCGATCAGACGGGCTATATTGGCAATAGACAATGTATTGACAACGCCTAGTCGCAGCATCCTTTGCTGGTCATGGTTTTTTAGCTCATCCCGGGCTCTGTTGCATTCATTTACTATCTGCGTTGCCCGTTTGAGCAGGGTTTGTCCTGCAGGCGTCAATACAACGCTGCGTTTGTTGCGCGTAAAAAGCCGGACTCCCAGCTCTCCTTCCAGTTTCGCAATCGATGCTGATAGCGCTGGTTGCGAAACAAAGGCCCTCTTCGCACCTCGAGTAAAGCTCTTTGATTCGGCAGCCGCCAGAAATAGGCGAAGTTGTTGTAGCTCCATACAATAACCATTGGTTGTGGTTGGCATTCAAACAATCGATTTTATCTATGTTATGCGCTGGTCTAGGCTGTTACCAGTTCTTTGGCTGAATCAGGAGAAAGGAATGGGCATCACAGACAAACATGGTAGGCCTTTATACGATACCGGTCTCAGAGGTACCTATGAATGATCCTGTTCAGCGCTATAGGGTGCTGACAGCCGGAGTGCTGAACCTGATCCTGGTGATGGGAATTGCGCGTTTTGCCTATACGCCATTGCTACCTGTTATGCAGCAAAACACCAGCTTGGGGCCGGCGGAAGGCGGTTGGCTGGCCTCAGTGAATTACCTCGGGTATCTCTTGGGCGCAATCATCGCGTCGTTAGTAAGTGATATGCAGGTAAAGGATCGACTCTACCGCATAGGGCTCGTCATGGCGGTTGTCACCACGGCTGGGATGGGGCTGACCGAGAACGTATGGCTGTGGTCTATTCTCCGTTTTCTGGCAGGACTAAGCTGTGCAGCCGGCATGTTGATTGGTTCCGGTCTGGTTTTGCACTGGCTGATGCGCAACAACCATCGTGGAGAGTTAGGCATTCAGTTCAGTGGTGTTGGCCTCGGCATGGTTTTGTGCGCAGTTGCGGTTGAACTGATGAGCGCCGTGTTGGACTGGCGCCAGCAATGGTTTGTGTTTACCGCGCTTGGCGCCGTCATTCTTATTCCTGCATGGGTGTGGCTTCCGAGGCCGGAGCCCACGCCGACGGCTGTGAATTCTAAAGCCATGGACGATTCTCCCCCGGATTCCTCTTTTATCAAGCTATTTGCCTTAGCCTATTTTTGCGCAGGCATCGGTTACGTCGTGAGCGCAACATTTATTGTCGCTCTGGTTGATGAGCTTCCTGGCCTTGAGGGTAAGGGGGGATGGGCGTTTCTTGTTATGGGTGTGGCGGCGGTCCCGAGTGCCATTATTTGGGATCTGATCGCGCGACGCATAGGAAATCTGAATGCCCTTATCGCAGCCAGTCTGCTTCAGGCCTTGGGAATTCTCTTGCCGGTTATCGAACCGAATATCCTGCTCACAATGATAGGTGCGGTTCTATTTGGTGGCACATTCGTGGGCATTGTTTGTCTGGTTCTGACTATGGCTGGGCGCTTTTATCCTTCCCGCCCTGCGAAATTCATGGGGAAAATGACCATTTCTTTTGGCATCGCTCAGATTATTGCGCCGGCGATCACTGGACTACTCCGGGAGCACACAGGAGATTACGCCTCAGGGCTCTACGCAGCCTCTGCGGCGATGCTCTTTGGTACCGTATTGCTGGTCATGGCCAAGAGTCGGGAAGTCAATCCAAAGACAACAGTCGGCCTCGTTAACTGAACATCGTGAAGCCGTTGCTTTGCTACACGGCTCGGGCTTGCGGCCAGTCGGTCTCTTGATTGGGTTATCACTCAGGGAAATACAAACTATATCTGTAGCGTATTAGTTATCTCGGTCAATCGGGTGCATTTTACTGTGAACCAACCCATAACCGGAGTATACAGATGACTGACATTGTTCATGTTACTGACGCGAACTTTGGCGAAGTAGTCGTAGGAAATGAAAGAGCTGTTCTGGTCGACTTCTGGGCACCATGGTGCGGCCCATGCAAAGCTGTGGCGCCGCTTCTCGAAGAAATTGCCGACGAATTTGGAGGCCAACTGACAGTTGTCAAGGTCAATGTGGACGACAGCCCTGAAGTTGCGGCGAGGATGAAAATTCGAGGCATTCCAACGCTGGTACTTTTCCGCGATGGTGAGGTGGTTGCACAGCAGACCGGTGCCGGTAGCCTGAGCCAGCTTCGCACCTTTGTGAAAGGGCACTTGTAGCAGTCATTGAAAAGCCTCCGCATTTGGAGGCTTTTCATTTTGGTCTTCCCGGAACTCATCACGTCGGTTTAACCTGGTTGCGACGGCAACTTTTACCGGTCAGACTAAAAACGGCTCTTCTTGCCGAGGTATTTTAGCCATGAAAACTCAAGAGCTTCAGTTGCTCTATATCTTTGACGCGATCATGACGGAGCGTTCGGTCACCCGGGCAGCCGACAGGCTTGCCATGACCCAGCCGGCGGTCTCCAACGCAATTTCCAGGATGAGGCACATCTGGAATGACCCTCTTTTCGTGCGCAAAGGGCGGAATATCGAGCCAACCTCATACGCATGGAGCCTGTGGGATCAGGTTGGTGGGCCGATGTTTGCCCTGACGAATGCTGTACATGCGACCCAATTTGATCCGGGGGCTTCACGGCGCAAGTTCCGTGTCGCGGCAACCGACGTGATTGTAGAGCTGATCTGGCGTCAGTTGCTTGAGTTGCTTGAACGCGAGGCCCCGGGCGTTGACCTTCATGCTGTACCTTATACCCCAGAGGGTTCTCGCGATGCTTTACGTGAAGCCCATGTCGATCTTGCAGTCGGAATGTTGAATCACCACGATCACAGTCTTCGCAGCACCTGGTTGTTTGACGGAGGGTATGCACTGGCGATGAGAGCGGATCATCCACTCGCCGGCAGGCAAATAACTATGGAGGAGTTTCTGGACGCCCGTCACCTGCTGGTGAGCATGTCCGGAGAGGCTCACGGTTTCGTGGACAGTTATCTGGATCAGAAAGGGAAGAGTCGACGCATTGCGGCTACCGCCAACCACTTCTCCGTTGTTCCCGAAATATTGAAAGAAACCAATCTCATTGCGGCCATTCCGGAAATAATCAGTCAGGATTGCGGTTTCGTGAATGATTTGTGGATGGGCGACCTGCCGTTCGACGTTGACCCAACCAGCCTCTACCTTATCTGGCATGCCCGCCACGACCGGGATCCGGGGGTCATCTGGATACGGGATCACATCGAAAGGCTCCTTCAGGAGCGCTGGCATGACGTCATGACAAACTCTCCGTGTGGCCGGTCGAGAAAAAAGGTTGCCGAGAAAAAAGTCAGGTTGGCCAGCGGCTAAGTCTTGGAAGGGCTGGCGTGAACCCGATTGGCTTGGTTGTAATTCTCGTTGTTTGTGGGGCGGAGAAAAAACTCCCACGCGGTACACATCACTTCAGTTCCAGTAATGCCAGCAAACGCTCAACGAAAGTGTTTGTGAAACTGGCGCATTAATTGCTGTTCACTCGATAGTTATAAATAGTGATAAGCCCCTGGCTCAGGCCAATACTTAAGAGTGATGGATCGTTGAAGGAACCTACCGGAAACCAGATAAAAATCAGTTTATGGCGCAACAGTCTGTTAAGGCGTTATCTGGTACTTTCGCTGCTGGTTACGGTACTGCCACTGTTGGTGGTTACCTGGTTCTATGATCGCTTCACTGGAGAGTTGCTTGAGGATCTGGGGGAGCAGAAAGTTCAACACTCCATGAATGCAACCCGCGCCGCATTGTCAGGCTTTCTGAAAGCCCGGCAATTTGAGCTCGAAACGATTGTGGATCTGCCTAATATCGAGCGGTTCGTGTCGGGGGATCCCTTGTCACCCGAACTGGAGCCGACTCACGCCTTGATCAGCTTCGAGACGGACAGCTTGGATATCTACGGTGTGCTTTTCTTCGATGCCCAATGGCAATTGAAAACAGCGTTGCCGGGTGTTGCATCATCGGGATCGCCTTATTGGGGTGAAACGGAGTTTTCGCTGGAGGGGTTGCCCAGAATAAAATTTGCTGATTTCTGGTTGATTGGGCCGCAATCGCCTCGCCAGGGCCGCTCTGGCTGGTTTTTGTTGGCGGCGCCATTGCCGCTGAGTTCAGGGGACACATCGCCTTCCGGATTTGTCGCCTTGCATCTTCGGTTTGCCAGCCTGACGGAGTTACTAAAAAGCCAGGCGCGAATCGACGGCTTTACACCCTTAATAAGTACCTCTGAAAGGCATCGCTTTACCGTGAATGGTCGACCTGCTCTGGATCGAACGCCCAGCTGGCTCAGTGAGGAATTTGCACCGGGCTGGTCAATTGAAGTGGTCAAGCATGATCCCGCTGTTAATCTCAGCCAGGAGCTCAGGCGCCCTGTTTTCCTGCTGGGTGTGGGCGTATCTGTGGTACTCGTTAGCGGCTTTTTCATGACTCTTATTCTGCGGATAAAAAGAAGGTTTGTACCCTTGATAGAAGGAGCGGAAGCGGTTTCTCGAGGGGATTGGAATATCCATATCCCCCCTGAGGGGAACGATGAGATTACCCTTCTGGCCAAAGCATTCAACCGCATGGGAGGCCGGCTTCAGGCCCTGATCGACTCCCGTCTGGATGTTGAGAAAAAAGCGGTTCTTGGGGAATTTTCGGCCAGTATTGCTCATGAGGTACGCAACCCCCTGGCCACCATCAAGGTTTGTGTCCAGAGCTTTCCGGTGGATGAAGACCCACGAAACGCCGAGCTGATCACGCTTGTTCTGGAGGAGATCGATCGCGTCAATGGAGTTGTTGAGAACCTGCTCAGTTTTGCCAGGCCTTTCGATCCTGAGCGTGTCTGGGTAACCGCCGGTGATCTGCTTCGGCGTTTGGCTGCCTTGATTGATCCCCTCGCCATCAGAGAGAACATTCACCTAAGGGTCTCAGGCGATCAGGATGCTCAGTTACGTGTGGACGAAAATCAGCTCCAGCAGGTGCTGATGAACCTTGCGCTCAACAGCATTCAGGCGATGCCCGAAGGTGGCGAGTTGACTCTCGAGGTTCAGACGGTTAAAGAGCAAACGGTGATCACCGTCAGCGACACGGGCGCCGGCATGGCACCTGAAGCGCTGGAGAGGGCTACGGAGCCTTTTTATACGACCCGGACTCAGGGCACCGGACTGGGGTTGTCTATCTCAAAACGCTTGGTACAGCTCAATGGCGGAAATCTGCAAATCAGCAGTGAACCGGGAGCCGGTACGCGCGTTTCGCTGACTTTCAATGCTTCAAAGGATCTTCATGAATAAGGCACTGATTCTGATTATTGATGATGAGCAGCGCCTGGTGCGCTCGTTGCAGTTGGCACTTGAAGCCGACGGCTACGGGATCGCAGCTGCCCACACCGGTAATGACGGAATCGAAACAGCTCTGGATCGTCAGCCTGATCTGGTGTTGCTGGATCTGCGTCTGCCGGATCTCAGCGGCCTGGAGGTGTTGAAACAGTTGCAGTTACAACTGCCGGCCTGTCCGGTGGTGATGTTTTCCGCCCACGGGGATATCAAGGTAGCCATTGAAGCGTTGAAAAGTGGCGCCCTGGATTTCATTACCAAACCCTTTGATATTCACGAACTGAAATCGCTGATTGCCCGCACACTCGAACGTTGCAGGCTGGATAAGGAGGTGCGTTTTTTCCGTGAACGGGAGTTGGGAGAAGCCCGCCTGATTGGCCGGAGCGATGCGATGCGGCGGCTGCACGACGACCTGACTCGCATCGCCCGTAGCGGTGCCAAAACCCTATTGCTACAGGGCGCTTCGGGCACTGGTAAAACGGCCGTGGCGCGGGAGGTTCATCAATTGTCGAAAGTGTCATCCGGCCCTTTTGTGGAGGTGAATTGCGCCGCGTTGCCGGAACAACTATTGGAAGCTGAACTCTTCGGGGCGGAAAAGGGAGCCTATACCGGGGCTCATCAACGTCGTTCAGGGCTGGTGGAGTTGGCCAACGGCGGTACGCTTTTTCTGGACGAGATCGGCGAGATGCCGCTGGCATTACAGGCCAAATTGCTGAGTTTTCTTGAAGACCATACATACCGCCCCATCGGATCCAACCGCGTCTACCAGGCGGAGGCGCGGGTTATCGCCGCCACTAATCGCGAATTAGGGCAGGCCGCGGAGGAGGGTAGCTTCCGGGCGGATCTGTATTACCGTCTTAATGTGATGCCGATTCGAGTACCGGCACTGGTACAGCGACGCGAGGATATCCCTCTGCTTATAGAACATTTCAGCCTGAAGATGGCCGCCAGTGAAGGCTGTTCTCCCGTGTTGATTGAGCCAGAGATTATGAACCACCTGAGAGATTATGAATGGCCTGGCAATATCCGCGAGCTGAAAAATCTGCTGGAACGGCTGACAGTACTCTACCCAGGTGAAGTGGTAACGCCTTCCATGTTGCCTCCGGAAATGCAGCCAGCCGATCATCCAGCGTTCTGTGCCGACGGTTCTATTGAAGATCGTTTGGCCGAAACGGAGCGGGACATTATTCTCAGAACCCTGGAGCAATCGGGGGGGCGAAAGGGAGCTGCTGCAGAAAAACTTGGAATATCGCGCCATGCCTTGAAGCGAAGATTGCAGAAACTGGGGATTATGGAATGAGGCCCAAAGGTGTTTTGAATTTGCCGCGTCTTTTCCGCAAGGCTCTGGGCGCAACCGTGGTGCTCTGGTCGTTGTTGCCATCTCTGCCTATGGACAGGAGCCGCGAGCAGGGGGGGAGGTTGCGGAGCCCGAGCTAACGATCGGCTGCCTTTATCCTTTGACAGGGCCGATGGGATTTTTCGGTCGCGACGCTGATGTCGCGATAGGCATGGCACTGGATCAACTTCAGCACTTGAACCAACAGTACATAAATGCTGGTGAACCCAAGCTCTATCCCCGCCTGAAAGTCCTTCTCGAAGACAGCAAAGGCAAGCGCCATCGCAGTGCGACCCTGGCCCGACAGTTGGTAGAAGAGCAAGGAGCCGATATTTTGTGCGGTGTAGTGTACTCAAGCATTGCCCTTGAGATCAGTGCTTATGCCGAACAGCAGAAAATGCTCTTCATTGGCGCGGGTCACAGCTCGTCAAGACTGACGCAGGCGCCTGTGAATCCCTGGTATTTCAGGGTCAATAATGACAGCCGGCAGTCTATGCGTGCGGGTGCGCGTTACCTGAAAGAAATGAAATCTGAGCAGCCGTGGACCACGCTGGCTTACGTCGGCCCCGACTATGACTACGGCCACAGGGCACTGGAGGATCTACTGGAGGGGCTGGAAGACCTGGAGGTGCCCTTCGAAATCAGTGGGGAGTATTATCCCAAACTTTCGGAACCGGATTATTCGACCTATATCCAAGCGCTTTTGAGTTCGCCGCCAGACATAGTGATCTGTAATTTTTTTGGTGATGATTTTGCAAACTTTGTCCGTCAGGCGCATCTGCAAGGTTTGTTAGAGGTCAGCCGACTGGCCAACTTTGACACCGGGGGCGGGTACAGTATTATTGCCGCGCTGGGGAACGACCTGCCTCCCGGCGTGATCCTTTCAGGTCATCACCATAATAACTGGCCGGACACCCCGAGAAATCGTGAGTTTGTGGCGGAGTTTCACCGACGAAGCGGCCGATATCCGAATTTCATGGCCGAGAGCGCTTATGCGGCCATTCTGGCGGTTGCCGAGGCCTGGCGGCAAGCAGAGAAGACCGACGCTGAAGGCATGCGCCTGGCGCTGGAAGGGCTGAAGCTGCCACTGCCCGAAGACCCACCCGGGTTTCAATCATGGATCGACCCCATCAGCCATCAGATAATGCAGGTCACCGCCATTGGTGAATCGCTTCCCAATGAAGACTACCCACCGGCAAAACGCATGTTGGGTAACTGGAAGATTTATATGCCTGAAATTCACCCCCTGACTCCCTGAATCTTCAGGTCGCCTCCCGCGCAATCCACCTCCCGGATACCAGGGGAGAAGTTGGCCCATGATCAGGCTCATTATGAGCGCTATCCGCTCATCGTTCCCACCGAAGATGAGCGATATCCGCTCATAGGTGTACTTGCCTCAGAATTCACCCCGATTTAATCCAATAGAAACAGCCCCTTTTGTTTTCGTCGTAATTGGCACCGGTCTTGCTCGTTCTCCGACATAGCTCCAACAAAAAGGCAAAGCCAACCATGAAGAAGACCAAGCTGCTCCCAGCCACCGAAAGCGCATACCAATACCCCCTGTTGATCAAAAATCTGCTGTTATCGGGTGTGCGTTATTTCCCTGACCGTGAAATCGTCTACAGCGATATCTCTCGTTATAACTATCTGACCCTGAACGAGCGCATCGCACGCCTGGCCAATGCATTGCAAAAAGCCGGTATCGGTGCCGGTGATACCGTGGCGGTAATGGATTGGGACAGCCATCGCTACCTGGAAGCCTACTTCGCCATACCCATGATCGGCGCCGTGTTGCATCACGTGAATATTCGCCTGAGCCCCGACCAGATTCTCTACACCATGAATCACGCCGAAGATGACATTGTACTGGTTCACGATGATTTTCTACCGTTGATCGAGAAAGTGGCTCCCGAGCTCAAGACCGTGCGTGGTTATGTACAGTTGACAGACGCCCCGAACGCTGGCTCCACCAGCCTGAAGGTGGTCGGCGAATATGAGTCGATGTTGGCTGAAGCAGATGCCGAGTGCGACTTCCCGGATTTTGATGAAAACTCGATCGCGACAACATTCTATACCACCGGGACCACCGGCAACCCGAAAGGGGTGTACTTCAGCCATCGTCAGTTGGTGCTGCACACATTAAGTACAGCGATAACGCTGGGTAGCTCGGATGCAAACGCGTTGTTGCGTAGCGACGATGTCTATATGCCCATGACCCCGATGTTCCATGTTCATGCCTGGGGTGTTCCCTATATCGCCACCATGCTAGGGGTCAAACAGGTCTATCCGGGTCGTTATGAACCGAATCGCCTGGTTCAGTTGTTCCGGGAAGAGGGCGTTACTTTCTCTCACGGAGTCCCGACCGTATTGCAGATGGTGCTCAACTGCGAAGAAGCCAAGACCACGGACCTGTCGGGCTGGAATATGCTCACAGGTGGCTCTGCACCCACTCAGGCGTTATCCGCCCAGATGGCTGACCGGGGCATCAACTTCGTGACGGCTTACGGTATGTCCGAGACCTGCCCGGTTATCACAATGGTCAACCTGACAGATGAAGAACGAGCCCTGCCGATGTCTGGGCAGAGCGCGGCCCGCATCCTTGCCGGTGTCGCAACACCCCTGGTTGATATTCGTATCGTTGATGCTGAGGGCAACGATGTCCCTCACGATGGCGAGGCTGTCGGTGAAGTGGTCGCGCGTGCTCCCTGGCTGACCGAGGGTTACCTGAAAGAACCGGAGAAAAGCGCCGAATTGTGGGAAGGAGGATGGCTGCATACCGGTGATGTGGGATCGATAAACAGCCGCAACACCCTGCAGATCAAGGACCGAATCAAAGACGTGATCAAGACAGGCGGTGAATGGATCTCCACCATCGAGCTTGAAAACCTGATCAGCAAGCATCCTGGAGTATCAGAAGTTGCAGTGGTTGGTGTACCTGACGAACGCTGGGATGAGCGGCCGGTGGCTACGATCGTGCTCAGGGAGGGAGTTGAAGTGACCTCCGACGCTATCAAGACCCATCTGAAACAGTTTGTCGATAGCGGTGAGATTGCGAAGTGGGCGATTCCGGAACGGATTGAGTTTGTCGATGAGATTCCCAAAACCAGCGTCGGAAAGATCAATAAAAAACTGATTCGTAGCGAGTTGAATACATAAAAAACTCTTATGTAAAACCCGAAATAAAAACAACGAGTGTGGAGAAAACCATGAAACTGATGTTTAAAACTGCAGCCGCTACCGCTTTGATCACCGCTGCTGGTCTGGCTCACGGAAGCTTTTCCGACGACAAGGTCAAGATTGGCGTCCTGACCGACATGGGTGGTGTCTACTCGGATATTACCGGTCAGGGCAGTATCGAAGCCGTACAAATGGCTGTCGATGATTTTGGCGGGCAAGTGCTCGGTAAGCCTATCGAAGTCATCAGTGCCGACACGCAGCTCAAGCCGGACATCGGGTCCACTATCGCGCGCCAATGGATTGAGAACGAACAGGTAGACGTCATTAATGGCGCAGTAGCCAGCTCGGTAACCGGGGCCGTGACCGAAGTGATGAGCAATGCCGGAAAAATCACTCTTATCGCCGCCCCTGCCAGTCATGCTTTCACCACCTCGGCGTGCTCTCCTTACAATGCGCACTGGAGCTACGATGTGGTGTCGCTGGCTAATGGTACTGTAAAGCCGATGGTGGCAGGGGGCAAAAACAAGTGGTTTTTCATCACCGCTGACTATGGCTTTGGTCATGCATTGGAGTCAGTCGCTACCGGTGTGATCGAAGCCAACGGAGGTGAAGTAGTCGGCGGCGTACGCGCGCCTCTGGGAACCTCCGACTTCTCCTCCTACATCCTGCAAGCCCAGTCCTCTGGCGCAGATGTAATCGCACTGGCCAATACTGGCAGTGACATGGTTAACGCCCTCAAGACTGCTGCGGAATTCGGTGTCACCGAGATTGCCGAAGTTGCTGGTTTGCTGGTTTTTACCCCGAATGCCCAAGCCCTGGATCCTGCAATCGCCGGCGGCATGAAGCTGACGACTGGTTTCTATTGGGATATGGATGATCAAACCCGCGAATGGTCCAAGCGCTATATGGCCCGCATGGACGGCAAAATCCCCTCCATGGCGCAGGCCGGAGCTTATTCCTCGACCATGCATTATCTGAAAGCAGTGGAAGCGGTTGGTACTGACGAGTCGGACGCCGTAATGGCCAAGATGAAAGAGACGCCGGTCGAGGACTTCTTTTCCCGTAACGGGTACCTGCGTAAAGACGGTCGAATGGTGCACGACATGTTGCAGGTTCGGATCAAGAACGCAGATGAGCGTAGTAATGAGAACGACATATTCGCGATAGAAAGAGTGATTAAGGGTGAAGACGCCTTCTTGAAACTCGAAGAAGGCGGCTGCGCATTCGCACTGAGCCAGGAGTAACCGTTCCGGGGCAGGGTTACCTGCCCCGTATCCCTGATTAACGATAGGAAAAGGAAGCTGTTGGCCCAGTTGGCCTCTCTTACCGACGTTCACTGGTTCATGTCGGGCGAGGTGGTTCTTATGACCTTGCTGGGCGTAGTCTTCGTTATTTGCGTGCTGGCTTTCCGAAAGGGTCTGGTCGGCGAACTGCAGAAGGTGATTCGGAAAAACTCCGGTTGATCGATCTGAAGTTATGATTCAAGATCCGGAATCCGTTCGTTGTCGACTGGCAGTTTGAAATCTGCCAAGTCGATGTCAGCCCCCAGAACCAGTGCCTGCTATAATCCCCGCTAGAGGGCGCCGAATTTTCCTGATTGAAAATCGAGCATGGCCTGTTGAATTTCTTCCTGTGTATTCATCACGCAACACTGCACCATCTCCAGCAAACCACCTTGCTCGGTGAGTTGTCGGGAATGGAACTCCTCATGCACAATACCTGCGCCAGCTGTCATCCACTGGACGTCTCCCTCACCAATGAGCCCGCCTGCACCCGATGTGTCTCGGTGTTCCAGCTCACCGCTGTAAACCACTGTAACGGTCTCGAAGCCTCGATGAGGGTGTTGACCAACACCACGGGGACGTTGAGCCGGTGGAAATTCAGAGGGCCCGGCGTAATCGAGTAGCTGGGTAGGTACGAGAATCTATACTTTGGGTTCTACATATAAGACGATCGAATATGCAGGATCTGAACGATCTTTTTTAATTCGTAAAAGTGGTAAAGCGCGGTGGATTTGCACCAGCGGGCAGGGCACTGGGAGTACCCAAATCCAAGCTGAGCCGGCGAGTTGCTGGGCTGGAGAGCCGACTTGATACCCGGCTGACCAAAGATGTCAGCATGTTTTTGTGTTGTGCTGGATAAGGGTGTTAGTGGGCAAAAAATGGAAGGGTTGACTTCGTTAATAGTAATGATTATCGTTCGCGCTCAGTGTAAAAATTGAGTGCCTGATAATGCTTACAACTAACACCACCAAGTACAAGCTCTCCGAAGGAAAAGCCGTTTATGGGCTGTTAAATGCTGTTCCTTCTCCCTGGTTGGTAGAGATGATCGGTTATGCCGGTTATGACTTCGTCATTCTGGATACGGAGCACTTGTCCACCAATCCTGAGTCGGTAGAACATATGATCCGGGCGACAGAGTGTGCAGGTATAACCTCGCTGGTTCGGGTCCCAGGGCCGGATGTTGGCGCTATTGCCCATGCTCTGGATAGCGGTGCCCAAGGTATTGTTGTACCCCGGGTGCGCAATGTCGAAGAGGCCAGGGCGGTGGTCAGTATGGCGCGTTACGCGCCATTGGGAGAGCGAGGTATTACGGGTGGTCGAACGACCGGGTTCGGGACCATCCCTCTTGGCCGCTACCTGGAGAAAGCCAATCGCGAAATACTGGTGGTTGTGATGATTGAGGACACGGAAGGAATCAGGAATTGTGAGGAGATTGCCAGTGTGCCGGGTGTCGACTGGCTGCTGGAGGGCGCTGTTGACCTTTCCCAGTCCCTGGGGGTTCCCGGTGATCCCTTTCATCCCAGTGTGCAGGAGGCGATCGCTGGTCTGGCCGAAACCTGTCGAAAGGCCGACCGTCATTTCTGTGCCTTGCCCCGCAATGCTGAGCAGTTAGCCCACTGGCGCGCCTGGGGTGCACAGGTCTTTCTGTTGGGCGAAGATCGTAGCCTTTTATTCAAACAACTCAAGACTTACCTCAGTAACAGCAAAGCCTGACTGGAATCCGGGCCTTTCCCAAAACCTTTGGCGTTACCTGAAAATATAATAACCACCGGATATCTATAAAATATTGATGGTAATGCGTCCCATTAATATTAAACGCAAGTGACGTAAAAATCTAAATATCAACTCCACCAACAGGGGAAATATCAGGATGAGTGACACCCTGGTTATGCTGGCCCACGCGCCCACAGACGCTGTCAACAATGGCTTTCTGCCCGCATCTCACCGGCTCGGTCGTCGGGTGGTTATTGTTACCGATCAGGCTGCCGCCCATCACCAGTATTTCAGTCAGCCAGACTTGCCTGCGTACCCGGACGATATTGTCGAGTGTGATGTGTTTAACCCGATTGCCGTTCTGGATGAGTTGGCACCAATTGCACCGTTGGCGGGGGTGTTTTCCAACAGCGACCATCTGCAAACGGTGACGGCGCTGGCGGCAGCCTATTTCGGTTTGCCGGGTAAAGACTGGCGAGTTTGTTATCAGGCCAAGAATAAAGCGGCTATGCGTGCGCGATTGCCCACCAGGGAGCAGGGCGGTTGTTGGTTCGCCGAGCTTCAGAATCCGCAAAGCCTAGACGCGTTGCCTGTGGATGTACCTTACCCCTGTGTGGTCAAGCCAAGGGAGGGAGTGGCGAGTCTGCATGTGGTGAAAATCGAAAATTTCACACAGTTAAACGATTATTGTGATGGTTTTTGGCGTCAGAATGCTGGCCAGCCGCTCCTGCTGGAGGGTTTTCTTGAGGGGCCTGTACATACTCTGGAGACCTTCGGAGACCAGCATGACCTGATAGCGCTGGGAGGGTTTGACGTTACCTTGTCATCACCACCCCATTTTGTGGAATTGGAGGCCCGCTGGCGCCCGTTCCAGCCAGACGACCTGTTGCTACAGCAGATGCTGGAGCAGGTGCGGGCGTTTGGGGTGCAACTCGGCGTCTGTCACAGCGAGTTTGTGCTGACCGCAAGCGGGCCTCAACTGCTTGAGATCAATTATCGAAGTATCGGAGACGGGCGCGAGTTTCTGTTGGATCGGATGTTGGATGGCCACTGGTTCGACAGTGTGCTCCGCCTGCATCTCGGGCAGCCCTTGCCCTTTCTGGAGTCGCCACGTCATGCCGCTCACGTTCGCTACCTGATGGCTCCCAGTGCTGGCGAGATCGTTCGGGCCGGCGCCGCTCGCCGAGTCTGTTGTGGCGACGGGGAGCTGGAGTTCAAGCCCCTGCGAAAGATCGGTGACGAGGTCCAGATCACCAATTCCAACAAGGATTACCTCGGTATCCTGCGCGTCTTCGCAAGCGACCAGGCAACGGTCGACCAGGCACTGGACGATTGGAGCGGGGCGCTGATCGAAGAATGGGAGTTGCGGCCATGAATGCGCCAGTGATTCCTCCGGTTGAAGAAGCCAATCGCCATTTGACCAGACGCCTGATCGACACGCTCATTCGTGAAGATGTGGCGGGCTGTCAAAGCAAGGCCATGGTTGCAGCCGCGCGCGAGGTTCCGCACACCCCGGTGGTTCCCGAAACCTGGCTGAAATGGGAGTTCGAGCGAGGCGTTCTATGGTTACCGGTGCGGGCCGCCTCTTTTATGCAAAGCTGGTGCTGGAGCGGTGATCCGCTGCTGTGGCAGGCCGGCAACGCATGGGATGACTGGACGAGGGTGGATCGCTATGAGCAGGTATTGTCCTGCCTGCGACCGGTGGCGGATGACGAACAGTTCGCTCAGCACCAAACTTACGAGGCGGAATGCGATACGGCCATTTTGCATCATCAGTTGTGTCGGCACGAGCAGGCCCGATGGTTCCTGGATCTGTCCGAGTCTGATGAGGCTTGGCCAGCATTTGGCGATGGCGTTGCCGGGATGCTGTTCTATGACCGTCTGGCGGCATTCCAGGATCATCCCTTTTACCCCAGCGCGCGAGCCAAAACCGGCTTTGACAACACAGCGTTGCGGGCCTTTGCACCAGAATTCGCGCCGGTCTTCCAATTACGCTGGCTGGCTGTTCCGAAACCTCACATGCAGGCTCAGGGTGTATTGCCTGAGTGCTGGCCAGATTTTCCGGCGGTCGGCCTTGACGCCTCACTTGGCGACAGTCACTGCCTGATACCGATGCATCCGCACGTGTGGGACACCGCCCTTACCCTGTATCTGTCCGATTCTGATCTGGCCAATCAGGTTCGTTTAGCCCCGAAGCCCGCTGTCCGGGTGACGCCAACCTTGTCGGTACGCACCCTGCAAGTGGTCGACGAGCCTTCCATTCATTTGAAGGTGCCGCTAACGATCAGGACTCTCGGCGCTCGTAACATTCGTACGGTCAAACCCAGCACCATTTACGACGGTTTCACGGTGCAGAGTCTGCTGACGGCGGTGGCGGCCGATGACCCGGCACTGGCTGCCCGATACAGCCTGACCGACGAGTCGACCGGCGGCCATGTCGGCGACCTGAACTGGCTGGGAATGATCGTGCGCCGCTACCCCGGTGAACTCGATGGCACAACGGTTGTTCCCGTGGCGGCTCTGTCGGCCTCCGGTTGCGATGGGCGTTGTGTGATGGAAGCGCTGGCCTCGCATTTTTATGGCGGCGACCTGAAGGCCTTCCTGCAGGACTACCTCAAGCTGACTCTGACGGTGCATTTACGCCTATGGCTGAAGTATGGCATTGCGCTTGAGTCCAACCAGCAGAATTCCATGCTGGTACTGGACGACGCAGGCCCGTTACGGCTACTGATGAAGGATAACGATGCGCCTCGTCTTTGGCCTGCCCGTTTATGCGCCCGTCTGGGAGAGCTTCGGCCAGTGGTCGATGGGCTGCGTGATAGCCGCATACTGGTCGATGCCGAAGAACCCCTCGTGCAGATGTTCACCACCATCACCCTGCAGCTCAACATCGCCGTATTGCTAGAGGAACTGGTGGCACGGAGGCTCGGCAGCCGGCGCGACTGGTATACCCGGTTGCGAGATCAAGTCGAAACCACTCTACAAGAACTTGAGCAGGAGGGTGTGGCGACCAACGTTGCTCGGCAGTGTTTGCTCGAAGACGACTACCTCTACGTCAAATATCTGTTGCGGGCCGGCAGCCTGGAGAGCAAAGCGGACACCGGCGCCACCGATATTAATAAGTTTTATGGCAAAAGTGCCCCCAACTTCCTCAGGCGTCCTGCATGACTGGCATACAACGCAAACAGTTGGTAATTGTGCTGCTGTGCCACTTTACAGCGGCTCTGGTGGCGCTGGGCATGCCGCCTTTCTTCGGCCTGATCCTGTCGGATGCCTTTGCCGTGAATGACACTCAGTGGGTCGGGTGGTTTTATGTGGTCCCTACAGTGTGCGCCGCACTGGCAGCGCCGTTTTGGGGGAGGGCGGCAGATCGCTGGGGGCGTCGCTGGTCACTGTTGCGGGCGCAGTTGGGGCTTGCAATCGGCTTCGCGCTGGCGGGGTTATCGCCTGAAGCCTGGATGTTCCTGGGGGCTTTAGTGTTGCAAGGGTTACTCGGTGGCACATTTGCAGCCTCCAGTGCCTACTTGTCTACCAGCATGAAAGGGGGCGACCTTAGCCGTGGCCTCAACTGGATGCAGGGCTCGGCGCGGGCGGCCATGGTGCTGGCGCCGGTGCTGTTCGGTGCGCTGATAAGCGTCTTCCCGGCGCAGGATATTTACCTGTACTTGGCCTTGCTGCCCATCCTGGCAGCGCTTTTGCTCGGCTTTGCGACGCCGGCAGACAAGCCCCGGCCTGAGGCTGCGGTGTCCGAAGGAACAGCGGCCGGAACCTCAACGAGGACCACAAAAACACCGTCGAAAGAGTGGCGACGGTTATGGGCGGTGCAGTTCGCCTTCAATTTTTCGATGGTGGCCACCTTTCCCTATTTCATTCCCTGGGTACAGCACGCGACCGGAATCGATACTCTGACCGCCGGAGTGCTCTACAGCTTGCCGCACCTAATCTATCTGATCGCGCTCTGGACGCCCTTTGTGAAAACAGTCAGCCAAGGGCATAAAACCGGGTTGGCGGCTGGCTTCCTGCTGATGGCGATTTCCTATGCTGGCCAGGCTTGGTCCAGCTCTCTGATTGAGCTGACAGCATGGCGCTTTGTCATGGGAGTCGGCATGACGCTCGGTTTTTTTGTTTTGCATGGATGGATTGCACAACTGACCCAAACGGCTCGCGCTGGCCGTACTTTTGGTGCGCTGGACAGCGTAGGCAAATGGGCGGGTGTGGCAGCTGGCCTAGCTGCTGGTGCATTAAGCGGGCCTGCTGGCCTGGCAGCGCCGCTGTGGATGGGGGCTACCGTGATGGTGGTGTCGCTACCGCTCATTCTTATGCTCCATAAGTCCATCCCGTCGACTACTGAAGCCCCTGAAAAGGTGACCACATGATACCCCAGAATATTCTCAGGAAGGAGATCGCCCACCATGCCCAGCACAGCGCTTAATCATCACTACCGCGACAAACGATGGGAGGATCTCGCTGATCAGCGTGGTATTGAAGCACTGCTGAACTGTTATTGCCGTGATATCGCGACCCCAGCCGGCGAACTGCAGGTGGCGCCAATAGGCAAAGGCCAAAGCTGGCCCCAAGCGTTGCGGGTGAAACTGGCCACCGGCAACGCCTCCGCCTTGCTCATCCAATTGCCAGAGTTGGCGGGGGAGTTGTTGTTGGCCGTGGCGGGGGATTCTCTGGCGGGGAACTATCGCTTCCAGTCCGCCCCTTTTTTCAAATCCTCGCCCCGAGGTTGGCAATTGCTGGATCTGGCCCGGCTGGCGAGAGTGTTGCTTCAGAATCTCGCCCGGCGTTCCGGGCAACCGTTCAATGCCGAACTGTATCAGCAGATTCTGGGCAGCGGTGAGGTCATGCGACGCATACTGTGCTACAGCCAGGTGCCGGCGGTTTGGGGGCAAGGGTTGACGGGTTACCGATGGTCGGAACAGGCGTTGAGTTTCGGGCATCGTTATCACCCTGCTCCGAAGGCCAGGGAAGGCTTCAGCGAGGAAGACACGCTGCAGTACTCACCGGAAATGGGAGCTGGGTTTGCACTTTACTATTTCGCGGTACAGCAACGCGATCTGCGCTGCCGCGGACTGGATGCGGAAGACCTTGAGACACTCGCTGCTCCGCCTGGGCTTGAGGTGCCGGCGGGCTTCATGGCGCTTCCGGTGCACCCCTGGCAGGCACGCTACCTGATGCGTCAGGCTTTCGTACTGGAGTCCATTCGCAGTGGCCGCATTCAGCCGCTGGGGCAGGGCGGCAGCATTTTCTATCCGACGGCGTCCGTGCGCACGCTTTACCAGCCGGGCAATCCGTTTTTCTACAAGTTTTCTACTCATGTCCGGCTCACCAATTGCGTGCGCAAGAACGCGTATTACGAACTGGAGAGTGCAGTGGTGCTGTCCCAGGTGTTGCGAGAACATCTTGAACCGATGCTCGCCGACTATCCCGGGTTCAGGCTGATGTATGAACCGGCTTATGTCACGCTCGATTTCACCGAGGCTGAGGACGCCCGGCGTCAGTCGCTCATGGAAGGTTTCGGCCTGATCTTGCGTAACAGTCTGGAGCCTCTGCTGGCGCCAGGGGTAACACCAGTGTTGGCGGCGTCGCTGTTCAGCGAGGATCGCTTCGACCGCTGCCCGGTTGCGGAAGCCGTGGGTACCTGGGCGCGATTTGCAGATGTCAGCCGGCGCCAGGCGGCAGTCGAGTGGTTCGATCGCTATCTGGAACTGCTGATGCCGCCTGTGCTGGACGCCCTGTTCACCCGGGGAGTGGTGTTTGAGCCCCATCTGCAAAATGTGGTTATCGGATTGAAGGACGGGTATCCCGCCCAGGTGTTTGTACGTGATTTGGAGGGCACCAAGCTGATTGTCGATCTCTGGACCGCACCGCTCCCCACCGAAATAGACGCCCGAGCGCGGGCGTCGATTCACTACAGCGCCGACAAGGGATGGCAGCGCATTGCCTACTGCCTGTTGATCAACAACCTGTTTCAAGCTGTCAATTATCTTGCTCTGGAGGATTCGGACCTGGAAGCAACGCTGTGGCGAGTCTGGCAAACCCATCTGGAACGGTTTCTGGACGGTTCCGACAGCGCCTGGGCACACCAGGTACTCGGCGGATTACTCCGAGGCGAGTCAATTCCCAACAAGAGTAACCTGATCACCCGGTTGTTCAAGCGGGCAGACCGGGATTCGGAGTACGTGCAGGTGCGCAATCCACTGGCTGCACTGGCTTCAGAGACACCGGCGCAGAACCTCCGCATCGCAAGTACCGAGACAGAAGACACAGCCATCGGCACGGACAGCACAACATGACTACAGAAGCACAAACGAAAGCAGCGAACAGCGCAGCGTCTGACATAAACGTACCTGAGGAGGCAATACCGCATAGCAAAGTACCGGCCAGAATCCATCTGGCAGCCATGGATTTACAGCACCGGCACAGCGACCCTCTCTGCGCCTATATTTACGATTTAGACAGCCTGCGCAACCACGTAAAAGCTGTGGTCGAGTGCCTGCCACCGCAATGCGAAATGTTTTACGCTACCAAGGCCAATCCCTCGCTGCCACTGCTGCGAACCCTGGTGCCCTGGGTTCATGGATTGGAAGTGGCATCGGGTGGCGAGTTGCGATGGGTGCGACGTCATTTTCCCGAGCTCCCCGTCATCTTTGGCGGTCCTGGCAAGCTGATTTCGGAACTGAAGTACGCCGTCCAATCAGAGGTTGAGCTGATTCACGTGGAAAGCTTGCTGGAGCTGGAGCGCCTGGCAGAGGTAACGGAGAAGGCCCGAAAGAACCAGAAAATTTTGCTGCGCATTAATCTGAGCCTACCGGAAATGGCGACCACGAGCCTGACCATGGGCGGTGTGCCAACCCCCTTTGGTATGGATGAGGATACGATTCCGCAGGCTCTGTCTCTGCTAACCCGCGCATCACATCTGGAACTGGAGGGCTTCCATTTTCACCTCATGTCCCATCAATTGGATCCTGACCGTCACCTGGCTTTAATGCGGACCTACATGCGGCGCGTCAGCCAGTGGGAGAGCGACTACGGTCTGCGGATCGGGCAGATCAACGTCGGGGGTGGCATTGGTATCAATTACATCGAACCGGAGCAGCAGTTCAACTGGCCCTATTTTTGCCGGGAACTGGCCGGGCTGCTGGCACACGAAGCCTCTCCTGAGTGGCGTATCCGGTTTGAATGTGGCCGTTTTCTCACGGCGGGCTGCGGCTATTATGTAACGGAAGTGCTGGATATCAAACACAGCCAGGGCGAAGCATTTGCCATCTGCCGCGGCGGCACCCATCACTTCCGAACCCCTGCCGCTCAATCCCACAGCCACCCTTGTGAAGTATTGTCTTTGTCCGTTCCTGGGGTGAATCCGTCTTCCGGTCTTCACAACCAGGCAATCACATTGGTCGGCCAGCTGTGCACTCCCAAAGATGTATTGGCGCGTCAGGTCCAGGTACCAGTTCTAAGGGTAGGGGATCTGGTGCTGTTCACCTATGCCGGCGCGTATGCCTGGAATATTTCCCATAAAGATTTTCTGATGCACCCGTCTCCTGTCGAGCACTTCCTGAAAGAATCCTTAGGCTGACAAAGGGCATGTCCACAGAAAGGAAATAAATTAATTAATTGAAATACGAACTATTATCATTACAATTGCGAAAGACCTTAAGCGAACAAATAATCAACTAGTGTTGACCATGGAGTTTTCATGTTTTTTCTGACAATAAAGCGCTCACCCGGGCTGGAGTATTTTCGACCAGGGTCCCGTTCCTTTTTACCGTTCTCGTTTGCCGCGCTTATAAGTTCGCCTGCGCTGGCACAGGAACAGACCCCTGATGCTGAAAATGACTTGTTTACGCTACCGCCTCTCACCATATCTGGGGACTGGTTGGGAGCGCCCACGGAAGAATCCGAAAAAACCTACACAGGTTCACGCACCGTTGTCGACAAAGAGGAATTGCACAAGCGCGGCGCTCTTAATCTTGAAGATGCCTTGCGAGCGACCCCCGGGGTTCAGGTTTTGGATGAAACCGGCACCGGTATTCTGCCTAACATCGGGGTCCGCGGCCTGAATCCTCTGCGCAGTGAGCGCCTGCAAATCCTGACCGACGGTTATCCTATCGCGATCGGCCCCTACAGCAACGTGGGCGTGTCCCTGTTTCCGGTCACTCTCCCCAGCCTGGAGGCTGTGGATGTCGTGCGGGGTGGGGCGGCCGTTCACTATGGCCCGAACAATGTCGGTGGCGTGGTCAATTTTGTAACGCGCCCGATTCCGGCTGAAACCTCCCACACCCTGCGTGAGCGGGTCACCATCGCGGAAGAGACCGGAAATGTCTTTACGGATACCTACTACCGCGTCGGCGGCCCGGCCAGTGACAAGCTCGACTTGCAGTTTCAGGCTAATATCCAGCGTGGTGACGGCTTTCGGGATCATTCGGATACCCAAGTCGACAACTTCATCGTTGATGCCCGCTACTACCTGAACAATGAGAACGAACTCGCCACCCAGCTTCAGTACTACAACGTCGATGCCGAGCTGCCTGGCGCATTGACGCCAGAGGCTTACGAACAAGACCGTACCCAAAGCCAACGGCCTTACGATGCCTATGAAGCTGACATGACTCGTGCGACGTTTACCTGGACCTACAACCCGACGCCGGATGTTGAATTCCAGTGGCGCAACTTCGTTCATGATGCGGATCGTACTTTCTTTTTTGGTCAAAACCTGAGTGGTACGGGCGGTGTCTTTGATCCGGGCGTCGCCTCTACTCACCGGGCTGACTCGCCCAGGCTTTTCCGGGTTTACAGTACCGAGCCACGACTCGCCATCAGCAAGGGAGGCCATGACATCACGCTTGGAGCCCGTTACCTGACAGAAGATGTCGAGTTTGATGTCAATCGCGTTGAATTTGCCAGCGATACCCGCTCAGTTGCGCGGGACTGGCATCTCGACACCCAGGCGCTGGCTTTTTACGTTAGCGATACCATGCACTTTCTGGACGATCGTCTGACGGTGACTCCGGGTTTGCGCTATGAAGACGTCAACATGGATTTTCGTGACAACCTGAACGGAAACAAGGAAGAGAACGACACGGACGAATGGCTGCCAGGATTGACCCTTGGCTACCAGGCGACAGATCGCGTTTTTTTATTCACCAACAGCCAGCGGTCTCTGGTACCGGTGCAGATTGCTCAGACTACGCGTGACGGCGATGTTGCTAATGAAACGGCCTGGAACTATGAGCTGGGCGGTCGTGTACAGCTCACGCCTGATCTGCTGTCATCAGCGACCCTGTTCCGAATTGACTACGATGACCAGATTCAATTTAACCGCACCGAAAGTCGGTTCGAAAATCTCGGTGAAACACGGCATCAGGGTATTGAACTGGATAACCGCTGGCAGGTGAACCCCAACCTGGAGCTGGGTCTGGGGTATACCTTCCTCGAGACAGAGCAGCTAAGCGGCGCCAACGCCGGCAACGAGTTGCCGAACGCCCCCGAGCACAAGATCAGTGCGGATGTGGTCTATTCCTACCAGGCCTGGAACGCCAATCTGAACTGGCTGTATGTCAGCACCAGTTATAGTGATGCAGACAACACCGAGAAAGAAACTGCCGATGGCGGTGCTGGCGAACTGCCTGCCTACCATTTTGTGAACGCCCGCCTGGGTCGTGACATCGTTATGGGAAGTGGGCGTAATTTGAACCTGGCCCTGGCGGTAAACAATCTGCTGGATGAAGATGCCTACTTCCGGGGTGTGGACGTGAGCCCGATTGGCCGTGTTCCGCAGCCCGGGCGCAGTCTCATTCTGGAGGCGCAACTGGACTTTTGATTCAGTCGCCTGATATCCGACGCCGGGATCTGCTGTGCAGGCTCCGGCTTTATCACGAAGAAGGGTGATTCTTTCCCGAGTCGAAACGGTTGAATCGCCCTTGGCTGCCGATTACACTACCGCGCCCATCACTAATGATTCTCATTTAATTATGCTGTTGAACGCTACTACTGCCACCAAAGAGCGACCCGGGATCAAGGCAGGCCCAGGCTTATGGCGCCGATTGGCCCTATCGATAACCTGGGTCGTTATTGCAGTTCCTGTACTGACTCAGGCTGGAACCAACTCCGTCACACTCACTGATGATCGGGGTAAAACCATTGAGTTGACGCAGCCCGCCACCAGACCGGCGGCCATATCGACGTTTGGTGCAGACGTGGCAAAAGCCCTGGGCATTCGTCCCGTAGCCATCACGACGTTTGGCCTGGAAGGGACGCCTGCCTACTTAGGGCCTGATATGAATAAGGTACCCAGTCTCGGACCGCGTCATCAGCCTAACCTGGAACGCTTGTCCCGCATTGCACCGGATCTGGTGTTTGCTATCAGACGTTATACCGAAAAGGATGGCCCCCAAATTGAAGCCATCGCACCCATGGTGGCGCTGGACCTCATTACTCTGCAAGACAGCCTGCATGCTGTGGCACTGGCTGGTGATGCTTTCGGCCGGCCACAACAGGCGCGGCAGATCAATGAACAGTTTTTGACCCGGCTAAACAGTCTTGCGGCCCGAAATCCCAGCAATCGTACTGTTGCTATTCTCACCAGCGGTGGTGAAACGCCTTTTGTCTATTACAATCACTTTCTGACGGCGGAGCTGTTGGAACGTCTGCATCTTGACAATGTGGGTGGGCCGCCCCCCAATCCTGATTCAGGTATCCCGCTGGGCTATCGCATCAGCCTGGAAGGACTTTTGACCCTGAATCCGGATGTCATTTTTTTGCTGCCGAGTAACCGCCAGCGGGGTTTTACCCTCAACCCGGTTTGGCCTTATCTGCAGGCCGTAAAGAACGATGAGGTGTTTGAGGTCGGCCAGCACTGGAAAGAGAGTGCCGGGCCCATCGCACGATCTCTGGTGCTTGACGATATAGCGCGCCTGCTGTTCCCGGATCTCACGCCCGTCAAGACCTCGTCGCAATGAGGCGAGCATCCACCAGTACCAACATGACTACTGTCTATGGTGCAACATTGTTGGTGATCGCTGCACTATTTTTGATGGGTTTGTTGGCCGGTCGACAGTGGACCACCCCGGAAACGCTCTGGAGTGTTTTGCAAGGGCAGGGCAGCATCATTGAGCGAGTCAGTGTGCTGGAGCTTCGCTTACCCCGCAATCTGCTCGCGATGCTGGGCGGCGCTACTCTCGGGGCGGCCGGGGCCATCATGCAAGGGGTCACCCGAAATTCACTGGCTTCGCCAGGGCTGACGGGAGTGATTGCTGCTGCAGCGTTTGGAGTGGTGGGTACACAGACGTTCTTTACTCCCGATGCCTTGTGGCTGCCTGTCATTTCGCTTTGCGGTGGACTTCTGGGTGGCATGCTGACGTTTGTTATTGCGGGTCGCGGCAGGCTCCAGCCCGAGCGGGTCGTGCTTGCCGGTATTGCTGTCACTGCATTATGCACGGCCCTGACAACGGGCACTTTATTGGTATCCGGCTCCGAAGCGGCTGAACTTTACTACTGGCTCGCCGGTAGTCTGATGGGGCGGGGGTGGTTGCAGCTCAAGCTGGTCGCTGTGTGGCTTATTTTGCCTTTAGTGGTGGTACTTCTCTTACGTCGACCTTTTCGAGTGCTGCAGCTTGATGACGAATTAGCGCTGTCCATGGGGTTGGCTGTCGGGCGCTGGCGGCTGCTATTCCTGGTGTTGGCGCTGATCATGGCGGCCGCTCTGGTTTCCGTAACGGGTCCGGTCATCTTTATTGGCCTGGTTGCGCCCCATATCGCACGGCGCCTGATTCGCGACCAGTTTCAACATTGGCTGCCATTGAGCGCGCTGCTGGGAGGGTTACTGTTATTGGCGGCCGACACCCTGGCACGGCAACTCGCATTTCCGCAGGAGTTGCCTGTGGGGATGTTAACGGCATTGATTGGTGCGCCCTGGTTGCTGTATTTATTGAACTCCCGTGAGTCTGCCCATGTTGGCTAACACCAGAGAGCCCGACAAAAAACCGTTGCTGCAGCGAACAACGGTTTTGCTTTGGCTTGGGTGCGGGCTTATTTTTCTGACGCCCTGGCTGGGCCTGCAGTTTGGCGCCACGGATTTGAGTTGGCAGCAGGTTCTGGCGGGGTTGTTGGGGGAGGGTTCAAGTCACGTTGAGCGTGTAGTGATGGATTTACGCCTGCCCCGGACTCTGATTGGCCTGGTGATCGGCATTCACTTCGCTTTGTCCGGCTGGCTATTGCAATTGCTTACCCGAAACCCGCTGGCAGAAGCGGGCATACTCGGCATATCCGGCGGTGCCAGTCTGGTGGCGGTAGCCGCTTTTGTGGTGGGCGACTGGATTCAGCCGGGCGACAATCCTTACGGGGGGACTCCCTTTGCACTTCAGTATTTACCGCTGCTGGCGATGCTCGGTGGTTTGCTGGCCGCACTGGCCGTCTATGGCTTGAGCCTGCGTAATGGGGGGCTGTCACCCCTGAAACTGACCCTGACGGGTGCGGTATTGGCCGGCATGCTTCACGCGTTGACCACCGGCGGCCTGGCATTTTGGGGGCACGCACACACCGAACTGGTGGCGCAATGGCTGGCCGGCTCCCTGTACGGCGCTACCTGGGCCCATCTGGAGGCTTTGCTACCCTGGACAGCACTAGGAATGATCGGCGTGTTGATTTTGTTGCGGCCACTTAGCGCTATGCAACTGGAAGACGAGCAGGCACGCAGCCTCGGGCTTCATCTGAATCGTTGGCGCGCCATTGCCCTGGTGGTGGCAGCGCTGATGGCGGCAAGCGCTGTGGGCATTGTTGGCCCAGTAGGGTTTATCGGCTTATTGGTGCCTCATATCAGCCGACGTCTGGCCGGCTCAGGTCTGTTGGTTCAGTGCCTGATGTGTACGGCACTGGGCGCCACGCTGGCTGTTGTCGCCGATACGTTAGGGCGGACTATTTTCGCGCCTTATGAGTTACCCGTTGGTGTGGTGTCGGCTGCACTGGGCGTGCCATTTTTTCTTTATCTGCTGTCACGTCAGCCGTAATGCGTCATTCGGAAAAGTCCCAGGAAACAAGCTATGTTACGTACTGATCGACTCACTCTTGCATACGGCAGTAGCGACGTAGTGCACGAGTTATCATTGGCAATTCCAGCAGGCGAGATCAGCTGCCTGGTTGGCCCTAACGGATCAGGCAAAAGTACGTTGCTGAAAGGGCTTGCAGGATTAATAGCCCCACGACACGGTCAGGTATTGCTTGAGGAACAGCCCCTGTCTTTGTGGAGCCGCAACGAACTGGCGCTTCGACTGGCTATGTTGCCGCAGAAACCCATCGTGCCCGAAGGCATTCTTGTGAGGGACCTGGTCACGCTGGGCCGTTTTCCCCACCGAAAATGGTGGCAACGTGACGGGCGAGAAGACCGCGAGGCATGCCAGCAAGCCATGTATATGACCGGTGTGGAGGCGCTTGCGGAACGTCCGGTGGCGTCGTTATCCGGAGGGCAGCAACAGCGCGCGTGGATCGCCATGGCGCTGGCACAGCAGACCGATATTCTGTTGCTGGATGAGCCTACGACCTATCTGGACTGGGGATATCAACTAGAAGTACTGGAACTTCTGGTCGAACTCAATAAAAGTCGCGGCCTGACCGTGATTATGTCTTTGCACGATCTGAATCAGGCCGCTCAATTTGCCGATCATGTAATGGTACTGGAGAATGGGCGACTAGAAGCCGCAGGCACACCGGGGCAGGTGATTACAGAGACTCTAATCGCTCGGGTTTTCAGAGTTAGAGGGGTCGTATCACTGAATGCTGAAGGGCTACCTTTTTGCATGGGTCACGGCACATCACAGAACCACAACACTGTAACCATTACCAAATAAACGGCCAATTCGTCGTCCAACGCAAGAGCCCGGTTTTTCCAATTCGCGCTCCCAGTCAGTGATTTGTCCATTCCGGGTCAACTGAAGATTTAACTGCGTTTTGTAGTTGTCCAATGCTCATCCGTCGGACGGACAACTATTGTCATAATTTTGAGGTTTTAGTGTCGATGAACTACGGTGCTCCAGAAGTTAAGGCTTTCATTCAGAACAAACCATGAATCAATTACTTGGCAGCTGACCGATCATGAATCGCTCGGGCCGCAGCGAGTATGCAAGCTTGTAGGGGCTCGAGAAAATTGGGGCTCAGGGTTCCGGCATTGATGACGTTCATGGTCAGGAGTCGCTGCCCGGGTAGCTGATCCATTTGGATGGGGCGAACTCTGGCGGAGATCACCGAAGACTCAGGTAACAGTGCCACTGCCAGCCCCGATTCCACTGCCGAATACAGATTGGCCATGTCGGTGCTGTTCAGCACTGGATGGTAGTCCAGACCAGACTGCTTCAGATCCGAAGCGGCAATATCCCTCAACGCACAATCGCTCTCCAGTAACGCAACCGGTAATGCTTCCTCCGTATCGATAGGCAGCCCGACCGGGGCATACCAGCACAGGGCTTCCGACCACAGGCTTTTTTCCGATGCAAACTGAGGCTCGCCGGTGACAATGGCTACATCCAGATCACCGGTGGTTACCAACTCCCGGAGCTTGCGGCTACGGCCGCAGGTAATCCGGGGCACCAACTCCGGGAAGGCGTCTCGGATGCGCGGTATGAATTGCTGCAAAAACGTCTGGGCGTAATCGGTGGGTATCCCGAAATGCACCGGTCCTCGCAGTGGCTCCAGGCTAAGTGCACTGAGGGTCTCGTTATTCAGACGCAGTATTCGGTCAATATAGCCCAGCAAGGTTTTTCCCGGCTCGGTGAGCTTGATGCCCTGGTTGCTGCGCTCCAGCAGGCGATGTCCAAGCTGCTCCTCCAATCGTTTGATCTGCATGCTGACGGCTGCCTGCGAACGGAAAAGGCGGCTGGATGCCTCTTTAAACCCGCCAACCTCCACCACCACGGCAAAGGTGTTTAACAGATCAAGATCAAGCAGGGGTTTCATAGGCTTTGTTTCCGACCGTGTATTATAAAAACTGAATCAGCGTATCAATAATATTCGTTTGAGTGAATAACTGTCGGGCTCTATGATGCCACCATAGCCGTTGCAATTGACGATAAATTGATCAGATCAATAGGTCCGGCACTAACGAGGAGGTGACACCATGAATCACATCGACATCCCTGACATTATGGCCGGGGTTATTCTGACCGGGCATGGCGGTCTGAATAAACTCGAATTTCGGGACAACCTTGAAGTGCCAAAGCCCGGTGCGGGCGAGGTGCTGATCCAGGTAGGCGCGAGTGCGATCAACAACACCGACATCAATACCCGCACAGGCTGGTATTCCAAGGGAGTGACGACGGGAACGGATCAAGGCGCGGCGGGCGGTTTTGCGACGGCCAACGAGCAAGACGCTACTTGGTCGGGCAAGCCCCTGAGCTTTCCGCGCATTCAGGGCGCTGATGTGTGCGGAATCATCGTTGCGGTAGGCGAGGGTGTGAACCCGGGACGGATCGGCGAACGGGTGCTGGTTCGCCCCATACAACAGGCACCGGATAACCCGTCTTCCTATAACCTCATCACCTTCGGTTCCGAGTGCAATGGCGGCTACGCCGAGTACGCTGTGGCGCGATCCAGCGAAGTATTTGCGGTGAACAGCACACTGAGCGACGTTGAACTTGCCTCGTTTCCCTGCGCCTACTCAACCGCCGAAGGCATGCTGGACAGGGCAGGTCTGAAAGCCGGCGAACGGATTCTGATCACCGGCGCCTCGGGCGGCGTCGGATCAGCGGCGGTTCAGTTGGCCAAGCGCCGGGGCGCCACGGTGATCGCAGTGTGTGGTGAATCCAAGTTTGACGAGGTACGTCAGTTGGGCGCTGATCAGCTGATCCCCAGGGGGCAGTCGCTGCTTGAAGTGCTGGATAAGGACAGCGTTCAGGTAGTGGCGGATCTGGTGGCGGGCCCTCAATGGCCGGAGTTACTGGAAGTGCTCAGCCGAGGCGGTCGTTACGTAGTGTCCGGTGCCATCGCCGGCCCCATCGTGGAACTGGATGTGCGCACCCTGTACCTCAAGGACCTGAGCTTTTTCGGGTCCACCTGGCAGCCCAAGCAGGTGTTCGAGAACCTGATCGGCTACATAGAGCGAAACGAAATCCGGCCGGTGGTGGCAAAAACCTATGCTTTGCGGTATGTCGTTCAAGCCCAAGAGGACTTCATGGCCAAACGCTTTCCGGGAAAATTAGCAATAGAAATCCGGACGCCGACAAGCTGAATTCTCAGACAGCACGCAACAGATAAACTGCAAACCAGTCGCGTGAATCGGTCCACTGTCCAACCGGCTCAAATCCCGCAGAGCGAGCCATTCTAAGTAAATCAGCCGAGTCGTACTTATAAGAGCTTTCAGTATGGATGCTCTGGCCGGGCGTTAACGTAAAAATGTCATTTTGAACCTGAATGGCGGTGCCTGTTTTGCAGACGAGATGCATTTCAATACGCTTGAGTTCGGCGTTATAAAACGCAAGATGCTCGAAATGTTCCGGCGTGAACTTACATTCATGACAGCTACTGAGGTGCGACAGCATATTGAGATTGAACTGAGCCGTAATGCCCTGACTATCGTTATAGGCACGCTCCAAGGTGGCGCGATCTTTCGGGAGATCGGCCCCGATCAGCAGATAGCCACCGTCGGCCAGCTCGTGGAAGTTTTCAAGCAAGGTTTGCGCATGATCGGGATCAAAGTTACCGATGGTGGAACCTGGGAAAAAGACCACACGGCCATCAGCCGGCACTGATCCTGGTAACGACTGACAACGGGTAAAATCGCCACACACAGCATCCACTAGCAACGCCGGATTGTTAGCCGCCAGGCGTGTACAACAATCCACCAGAAACGACCTCGAAATCTCGATAGGTGCGTAATGATTGAGTCGCTCATCACTGAGGAGCTTTAAGGCTTTAACGCAATTACCACTACCCGGCTCTACCAGCACCGCTCTGTCACTCATCTGATCCATCATTTCACGGGTATAGCGTGAAAATATCGATGCTTCGGTACGAGTAGGATAATACTCGGGCGTTTCGGTTATCGCATCGAAGAGCCTGGAGCCCCGAGAATCATAAAAAAACTTGGGGTGCAGCCAAGGCTTTGCATCAGACAAGCCTTTTCGAATCAATGCGAGGTCATCATCCAGAGCATCGTCCAAATGATGGACCCGGAGGTTCGCAAGTTGAGGTTGAAGGTCGCTATTCGAGACAGGCTTGACTAGAGAATCCATGGTTTGCTCCTGCGTAGGGCAATGCAATGATGTTCACTGGTGTTACTGCCAATGGGTATACGAACAACGGTTACTCTGTCCCTGGCATAGCATCTCTGGCGAGGCGCAATCCAGTGAACTGCCAACGATCCGGCGGATAGAAAAAATTACGATAACTAGAACGGCTGTGACCCTTGGGTGTGGCGCAGGAGCTGCCCCGAAGGACAAATTGGCTGCACATGAACTTGCCGTTGTACTCACCGAGCGCCCCCGGCGCAGTGCGGTAACCTGGGTAAGCGCGATACGGCGAGGACGTCCATTGCCATACCTGACCAAACATATCGCTCAGTCCTTTTTGACGTGGGGGGAGATTATCTGGATGAAGACGCGTTCGGTCGATCTGGCCGTGTAATCTGCCCCTACCATCCGCCATTTGGGTATTCGCCTGCATGCAGGCATGCTCCCACTCCTCCTCAGTAGGTAAACGGGCTCCTGTCCAACGCGCGAAGGCATCAGCTTCAAAGTAGCTCAGATGACATACAGGAACATCGTCTTCTATCGGCTTTGCACCGTGCAACGTAAATATGCGCCCTTCCTCGGATGAGAGATCCCAATACAACGGGTGTCTCCACCCTTCCTGCTGGACAGTGCTCCAACCGTCGGATAGCCAGAGTTCAGGGCGCTCGTAGCCGCCATCTTCCATGAACTGGCGAAATTCGCCATTGGTCACCAAGTTCCGGCCTATGGCAAAGGGTTCAAGCCAAACCTTGTGGCGCGGCTGCTCGTTATCAAAACCAAATGGGTGGTCATCCTCTTGTCCGACTTCAATCAGCCCACCTTTATAGAATTCAAAGCCGCTATCGCGCCTGAATGAGTTCTGATTCACAGCTACGCCACCGTCGACATAAGCTGGTAGGAGAGGGTTGCAAGCGAAATTATATTTGAGATCGGTGAGCATGAGTTCCTGATGCTGCTGCTCGTGGTTCAGCCCCAGTACCAGACGCGCGTTGATCTCTTTTTGATCGGCTTCAGGTGGGCGGTCAAGCAGATTAACCATGGCGTGATCAACATGACGCCGATAAGACATAACTTCATCAAGGCTGGGGCGAGATAATAAGTGACGCTTCGGTCGGGAATGCTGCTTGCCAATACCGTTGTAATACGAATTGAAGAGAACCTGGAATTGCTCATCAAAAAGACGGTAATGACTTAGAAAGGGAACCAGAATAAACGTTTCGAAAAACCACGTGGTATGGGCCACATGCCATTTCAATGGGCTGGTATCAGGGATTGCTTGAAGATTGCAATCCTCCGGGCTGAGGGACTCGCACAACAACTCGGATTGGTTTCTAACCTGACGAAATCTGAAACTATTATCAAGAGGCGCTTCTTCTAGCATGGCCGTTAAGCTCCTTGTAGGGGGCGGCGCGCGCGACTAGCGGTTCAATCACCTGAAACACAAACAATACGCGTTACGGGACTGTTTTCCATTACAGGTTAGTTATGTCTTTCACTCGTTAGAGCGCGGCGATAGGGGTTTCTGAGCGGTTGCCTGACCGATAGTTTCTGAGGTAAAAGGGCTGCAAGCCGAACGGAGTTACTCCGGATAGGAAACCCAGATACACCAGTGGATCGAACACCTGGGCGGCGTCGCCGAACGACGGGTCATATAGAGGAACATCACGAATCTCAATGGGCCTCCCATTCGGGAGGCCTCTGATGGATCAGGCCGTAGCCGGTTCGCGGTTATCCAGTGTTGAAGAAATCCGGGTCAGGAGTAGGGCGCTCAGTACAATTACTCCACCAATCCAGGGCGTGTTCATCAGCCCCATATCCTCGACCACGTGCCCACCGAGCCAGGCGCCACCGGCAATACCGATGTTGAATGCAGCGATGTTTAATCCGGATGCAACGTCAACAGAATGTGGCGTATACCGCTCGGCGAGTTGAACCACGTAGACCTGCAGGCCAGGCACGTTTCCGAAGGCAAAGGCGCCCCAAACAAGCAAGGTGATGACTGCTGCAATGGGATTGTAGGCTGTGAAGGTGAGTACAAAGAGGATGGCGGCCAGGCCAGCGAAAATGATGTACAACGCCGAGGTCGGCCCGAGGCGATCAGCCAGCTTGCCGCCCCAGA
>NZ_JBLWYX010000016.1:0-85481 GCF_048266785.1 Marinobacter sp. | reverse complement strand
AGACACTCCTGGGGGGGCCGGCGTACCGGCTGAGACTCCGCATGCTGTGCGGTAACCCTTCGAACCTGATCCGGGTAGTGCCGGCGAAGGGAAGGAAACGCCTGCTTTACGCGTGCCTATATGCTCCTTCCTTTTTCGCGGCTGTCCCGGTGGTACACCATCTTTGGCGACTCTGCTACCCGCCGTCTGCCCCGGCAAGGAAGACAACCGATGTTAAGCTTCTCTACCGCCCTTGTGTGGCTGGTTTTATTCGCGGCGCTGTTCGCCATACCCGGTCTGAGTTACGCCCGCCACAAGCAGGACAAACTGGACGACTTTCTGGTCGCTCGTAACAGCCAGAACAGCTCCGCCACTCTGTTAACATTGCTGGCCACCACCATGGGCACCTGGATTCTGTTCGGCCCGGCACAAGCGGCCACTTGGGGCGGCATTGGTGCGGTTACCGGCTACGCTCTGGGCGCACTGGCGCCGCGGCTCATCATGATTCCCCTGGGCCATCGCATTCGCACACTGATGCCCGAAGGCCACACCCTTACCGAATTTGTGCTCGGCCGCTATGGCCGGGTGATGTACGGTTTCGTGCTGGTGATCATGATTTTCTATTTGTTTATCAGCCTGACAGCGGGCCTGACCGCTATCGCTAAAATGGTGTCCCTGCTGGCGCCGGTTCCCCTGTGGCTAACCGCCACCATCGTGATGGCGGCCACCCTGCTGTACACCCTTTACGGCGGCCTGCGGGTCACCATCTTTACCGACCGGGTACAGATGCTCGTCATTCTGCCCTTTCTGGTTCTGCTGATCGCCTTCGGCTGGCAAGCTACCGGTGGTCTGGCCCCGGCACTGCAGGGATTGCAGGCAAAAGCGCCCCACCTGCTGGAGCCGTTCGACATCAACGGTCTGAAATCCGGCCTCACTTTCTTTATCGCCGTGGTGCTGACCGGGCTGTTTTATCAGGGAACCTGGCAACGTATTTTTGCCGCGCGCGATAACAAGGTAATTCGCAACGGATTTATTATCAGCGGCCTGCTCAGCTTCCCCATTATTTTCACCATGGGTTTGTTCGGGCTGGCTTTTGTGGGGCTGGGTTTGCCCGGCGATGGTTCGGTGGCCCTGTTTAGCGTGCTATTGGCAGACGTGCCACTGTGGTTTGCCATTGGCCTGCTGCCGTTCGGCCTGGCGCTGATTATGAGCAGCGCCGACTCCACCATCAGTGGGTTATCAAGCATCATGGTAGTGGATTTGCGCCGGCTGCTACCAAAGCTGAGCAACCATAGCCTGCTGTCACTGTCGCGCTGGCTGATTGTGTTGCTGTCGGTGCCGGTGCTGTTCGTTGCTGCCCAAGGTTACAGCGTGCTTTATCTGTTCCTACTGGCCGACCTACTCTGCTGCGCCGCTGCTTTCCCGGTGTTTTTTGGTTTCTACAACGCCCGCTACCAAAGCTATAATGCCGCACTCAGCACCTTTGCCGGCCTGGTTGCCGGGCTGCTGGTGTTCCCGGCACCGGGCGCACCCACTAACTATTTGCTGGAATCCTTCCTGTTGGCATCGCTGGTGCCCATTGCGGTGTCTTTGCTACTACTGCTTCTACCCAAAGAAAAGCTGTTTGATTTTTCCATACTGGCGCAGCGGGTGCGGAATTTGGAGGGGTAAAAGGTCAGGCAAAATGGCCGAATTTCAGCTTCGAATCGATTGCAAGGAAAACCACGCCCAAGGTGTACGACAAGCCGCCCGAAAGCAACCACAGCAGGCCTGGCTGGTGGTTATTAGTGGATCAGCTGCAATAACCACCAGCCAGCCCATCAACAATTAAAGGCCTGTAGAGGTAAACGGAGGAGATATCCACTGAAAAGCGTTCAGCACCACGCCGATAGTCGCAGGCCCCGGGTAAGGCCAAACAGCGTCCAACCCAATGCGCCTTTAAGCACTCCTAAGGTAAAGGTCGTGTAGGTGCCAACGATGCGCAGGAGTATTGCGGACCGGTCGATAATCCGAAAAAAAGTTTTTTGGCTTTGCCCGGCGTTAATGGGTGGTACACCGTAGGGAAAAAATAAAGCAGTATGGCAGTTGCGGCGAAAATCACGCTGCCGACAAAGAAACCCGAGGCCCCAGCCTTCAACGCATTGATGATCAAAAACAAGGTGCCGGCCAACAATGCGAGCAGCTTTAAACCGTGGCTAAGGCTGCTCGCCAATTCGTCCATTCGCGATTGATCACGGGGCTGGGTAGAAGTGGTTCTCCTGATCGTAGAGACAAATCTCGTCAAAGCGGCCAGCGTCGGATCAAGGTCAGTCTACTTGCGCTCAATTTTGAAACCCAAGCTACTTCTCAACAAAGGCCCGCTCAATCACGTAATGCCCCATGTCGCCACCCCGGGCCTCTTTGAAGCCCATGTTATCAAGTATTGCACAGGTATCCTTGAGCATGCTCGGGCTGCCGCAGACCATGAAGCGGTCATTTTCCAGGTCAAAATCTGAAAGGCCCATATCTCTGGTTATTTTTCCACTTTCCATTGCCACTGTAAGCCGACCTTCATTACGGAAAGGCTCGCGGGTGACCGTGGGGTAGTATTCAAGCTTACCTTTAACCATCTCACCAAAGAACTCGTTTTCCGGCAGTTCTTCAATCTCTTGCTGATACGCCAGTTCTGATGCGTAGCGTACGCCGTGAGTCAAAATCACCTTATCAAACGCCTCATAAACCTCGGGATCTTTGATGATGCTCATAAATGGCGCAAGCCCAGTACCCGTGCTAATCAGCCACAGTTTTTTGCCCGGCAGAAGGTTATCCAAAATAAGGGTTCCGGTAGGCTTTCGACTCACCAAAATCTCATCGCCCACCTGAATTTTTTGCAACCGGGAAGTAAGAGGGCCATTCTGTACCTTGATAGAAAAGAACTCCAACTCCTCTTCGTAATTTGCACTGGCAATGCTGTAGGCACGCATTAAAGGCTTGCCTTCAGTTTCCAGACCAATCATCACGAAATGGCCATTCTTGAACCGAAACCCTGGATCACGGCTGGTCTTGAAACTAAACAGGGTATCGTTCCAGTGATGTACGCTGGTGACGGTTTCTTTAATCAAGTTACTCATGTAAACCTCTTACCTGTCCGATTCGGCGGCGAACGTTTAAAATATGAATTGCCTAGAGTCTACCGCACCACTAACCTATCGATGAAATGGTATATTCCCATAACCTTATTCGGATGCGTCGATTTAGAGCGTTTTGTTATGAAGTACAGTTTCAGACAACTTGAAGTCTTTTTAGCGGCCGCACGCTTCCAAAACATTACTCGCGCTGCAGAATCGCTTGCTATGTCTCAGTCTGCCGCAAGCAGCGCTCTCAAGGAACTGGAAAACCAATTCAACATTCAATTATTCGATCGTGTTGGCAAGCGCTTGCAACTGAATGAGCTTGGGCGTCTTTATCGCCCAAAAGTAGAAGCCGTACTCGCCCAAGCAACAGAGCTGGAGCAGGCCTTTAGCAAACACTCTGAAGTAGGCGCTCTAAAAGTTGGAGCCACCTTAACTATAGGCAACTATCTAGCGGTTGGCGTAATGGCCCAATACATGAATACCCCTACCAAGCCTCGAGTATCACTGGAAGTGGCCAACACCAGCACCATCGCACGCAGAGTCAAAGATTTCGAACTCGATATCGGCCTCATTGAAGGCGAACTGCAACCTTCGGAACTGGATGTCTTGCCTTGGCGCGGCGATCAGCTGGTTATCTTCTGTTCACCCACACACCCACTGGCAGCCAAGAAAAAACTGTCAGACGCAGATCTTCGGAACGCTACCTGGATCATGAGGGAAGAGGGCTCTGGCACCAGGCAAAGCTTTGATCGCGGCATGCAAGGCTTACTCCCGGATTTGAACGTATTATTGGAGCTAGAGCATACGGAAGCGATCAAACGGGCCGTAGAAACGGGCTTGGGCATCGGGTGCCTGTCAGAAGTGGCACTCGCCGACGCCTTCAACCGTGGCAGTCTGATTCGCCTTGAGCCCCCCGAACATCGAAATTTCGAGCGACAGTTCTATTTTATTTTGCACAAACAAAAATATCGAAGCGCAGGAATAGACACTTGGATAGGTCTGTGCCGCGCCCTTACCTGAGCCGGGTGCGCACTATGCAACTGGCCCACTGTGAAACCGGAACTCACTATCCGGTTCCAGAATCAGCTGCTTTTCAGTAGCTATGAACTCCGCAACCCTCTCATCCACAGGCCCCCCGTTGGCCTGCTCAGCCAGAGCAAGATAGTCACGGTAATGGCGGGCCTCAGACTTCAGCAAGCTGCTGTAGAACTCCGCCAGCTCCTCATCGAGAAACGGAGTCAATGCGGCGAACCGTTCACATGAGCGAGCCTCAATGATGGCTCCCACTACCATAACGTCCACCAGGCGGCCCGGATCATCAGTGCGCACGCCCGCCCGCAGGCCTGCGGCGTAGCGCGCAGGGGTCAAATGACAATAAGACACACCGCGCTTGTCGATAATAGCGAGTACCTGCTCGAAATGGCGCAGCTCCTCCCGGGCCAGGCGAGACATCTTGTTAAGCAGATCGGAGTTATCTACATAGCGGTACATCAGGCTGAGCGCGGTAGACGCCGCTTTTTTCTCGCAGTGGGCGTGATCTATCAGCATCAAATCCTGATTGGCCAGTGCATTATCAATCCACTGCTGCGGCGTAGCACACGGCAGGAAATCGTGAATCTCTTGCAGGGCCTGAGCCATCCGGCCTGTTTTGTGGTTCATGATGAGCAGCAACGTCAATCGAAATGGAGCCGGGATTATAACGCAGCTAACAGACTTCTCCGACCTCTGTCCAACTTAACTTTATAAGGGGTTTCCTATAGACTACTGCGCCAACTTAAGGTCTTTCCACCATAATACTCCCGCCAGGCACATTGCCAGAGCGCGGGGCATACCAACTGATGAGGGTCCATATCGTGTTAGAAGCCTACCGTAAACACGTTGCAGAACGTGCGGCTCTGAGTATTCCGCCCCAGCCACTGAACGCTGAACAGGCTGCTGCTCTGGTTGAGCTGCTGAAGAACCCGCCAGCCGGCGAAGAGGAAACGCTGGTTGACCTGCTGGAAAACCGTATCCCGCCGGGCGTGGATGAAGCCGCCTACGTGAAAGCTGCGTTCCTGACCGCTATCGTTAAAGGTGAGGCGAAATCGCCGCTGCTTAACAAGCAAAAAGCTGTACAGCTGCTGGGCATGATGCAGGGCGGCTACAACATCGAAACTCTGGTTGATCTGCTGGATGACAGCGAACTGGCTGAGCTGGCCGGTGAGCAGCTCAAGCGCACCCTGTTGATGTTCGACGCCTTCAACGATGTGAAAGATAAAATGGACGCTGGCAACGCCATTGCCAAATCCGTTGTTGAATCCTGGGCCAACGGTGAATGGTTCACCAAAAAGAACAAGGTTCCCGAAAGCACCAAGATGGTTGTTTTCAAGGTAACCGGCGAAACCAACACCGACGACCTGTCCCCGGCGCCAGACGCCTGGTCCCGTCCGGATATCCCGCTGCACGCGCGGGCTGCCTACAAAATGGAACGTGACGGCCTGAAGCCGGAAGAGCCTGGCGTAACTGGCCCCATGAGCCAGATTGACGAAATCAAGGCCAAAGGTCTGCCCGTTGCCTTCGTTGGCGACGTGGTGGGTACCGGCTCTTCCCGTAAGTCTGCCACTAACTCTGTTTTGTGGTTCTTCGGTGACGATATCCCGGGCGTACCGAACAAGCGTGCCGGTGGTGTCTGTATCGGTAGCAAGGTTGCTCCTATCTTCTTCAACACCATGGAAGATGCCGGCGCCCTGGTATTCGAAGCGCCTGTCGACAACATGAACATGGGCGATGTCATTGAAATTCGCCCGTATGAAGGCAAAATTCTGAACGAAGCGGGTGAAACCATCTCCGAGTTCGAATTCAAGTCTGACGTTATCCTGGACGAAGTTCAGGCCGGCGGCCGTATCCCCCTGATCATCGGTCGTGGCCTGACCGCCAAGGCCCGTGCCGCGCTGAATTTAGGTGCCACGGATATGTTCCGTCTGCCGAATGACCCGGAAGCCGGCACCAAGGGCTTCACCCTGGGCCAAAAAATGGTCGGTAAAGCCTGTGGTCTGGAAGAAGGTCAAGGCGTTCGTCCAGGCACATACTGCGAGCCACACATGACCACCGTCGGCTCCCAGGACACCACCGGCCCGATGACACGCGACGAGCTGAAAGATCTGGCATGCCTGGGCTTCCAGGCGGACCTGGTGATGCAGTCGTTCTGTCACACCGCGGCTTACCCCAAGCCGATTGACGTTGAAATGCAGCACACCATGCCCGATTTTATCCAGACTCGTGGCGGTGTTGCCCTGCGTCCGGGTGACGGCATCATCCACTCCTGGCTGAACCGCATGCTTCTGCCAGACACTGTCGGTACCGGTGGTGACTCCCACACCCGTTTCCCGATGGGTATTTCCTTCCCGGCTGGCTCTGGCCTGGTTGCGTTCGCAGCTGCCACCGGCGTTATGCCATTGGACATGCCAGAATCGGTTCTGGTGCGCTTTAAAGGCGAGATGCAGCCAGGTATCACCCTGCGTGATCTGGTTCATGCCATCCCGCTGTACGGCATCAAAAACGGCATACTGAACGTTGAGAAGAAAGGCAAGATCAACGAGTTCTCAGGCCGCATCCTGGAAATTGAAGGCCTGGAACAGCTGACTGTTGAGCAAGCGTTCGAGCTGTCTGACGCTTCTGCCGAGCGCTCCGCAGCGGGCTGTACCATCAACCTGTCTGAAGAGTCTGTTGCAGAGTACCTGCGATCCAACATCACCATGCTGCGCTGGATGATTGCAGAAGGTTACGGCGATCCTCGTACTCTTGAGCGTCGTGCTCAGAGTATGGAAGAGTGGCTGGCAAACCCGAGCCTGATGCGTGCTGACAAAGACGCAGAGTACGCGCACGTGATTGAGATCGATCTGGCTGACATCAAAGAGCCGATCGTCTGCTGCCCGAACGATCCTGACGATGCCCGTTTCCTGTCTGAAGTGGCTGGCGACAAGGTAGACGAAGTGTTCATCGGTTCCTGCATGACCAACATCGGTCACTTCCGTGCGGCTGGTAAGCTGCTGGAGCAGAACAAGGCACCGCTGAAAACCCGTCTGTGGATGGCGCCGCCAACCAAGATGGACGAATCGCAGCTGATGGAAGAAGGCTATTACAATATCTACGGTACCGCTGGTGTACGCACCGAAATGCCGGGCTGCTCACTGTGTATGGGTAACCAGGCACGCGTTGCTGCAAAGAGCACCGTGCTATCCACGTCTACCCGTAACTTCCCGAACCGTCTGGGCGATGGTGCAAACGTGTACCTGACCTCTGCGGAACTCGCATCGGTGGGTGCAATTCTGGGTAAACTGCCAACTCCGGCAGAATACATGGAATACGCCAAAGATCTGGATAGCATGTCAAAAGAGATCTACAAGTATCTCAACTTTGACCGGATGGACAGCTACACCAGCAAGGCAGCTGAAGCGAATATTGCTTAAGTTCTGACCTTACCGGTTTAGTTCCATAAAAAACGCCAACCTCCGGGTTGGCGTTTTTTATGGCTGTACGTCAGTTCTGCGGTTGCTAACGCTCCAAAAGAATTTTACCAACGGCGAGACCGGACTCAAGATGTCGATGAGCATCGGCAACGCGCGCAAAGGAGAAACGCCTGGGATCCAGCAATGGCCGAATGGCGCCCTGCTCCAGCATCTCACACATTGCCGACACCAGACGCGGCTGGTCTTCCATGCCGATGCCATGAAGCAACGGGATCGAGCGAAAAATCACATGAAGAGTCAGTCCTTTTGCATGCATCAGGCTAAGGTCATGGGTTGAACGGGTGTTGATGGAACACAGCCGCCCGGAGATCGCTGTTGCCTCAATGGATCGATCCAGATTCTCTCTTCCTACCGTATCGAATACCAGGCTGAAGCCCTTCCCGGCAGTCAGTCGTTCCTTGTAGGCTTCAACCGACTCGTCGCGATAGAAAATAATATCGTCTGCGCCTGATCGCCCAGCGAGCTCGGCTTTTTCCGGCGTGGACACCGTAGTTGCTACCCGAGCGCCCAGATGTTTTGCGATCTGAATTGCGGCATGGCCTACACCCCCGGTACCTGCGTGAATCAGTACATGCTCACCGGCCTGAATATTGGCCCGCTCCACAAGAGCCGACCATGCCGTAAGAAATACCAGAGGCAGCGCCGCACACTCAGCCAAAGGAAGGGTCATCGACGATGTACGCTTCGCCAATAGACGGGCATCTGCGATCATGAAGTCTGCCAGCGCCCCCGGCCAGCCTTTGGTGCCACCCGCGCATCCGAATACCTCGTCGCCCTTGGAAAACGACGTAACGCCCGCACCCACCTTGTCCACAATGCCCGCTACATCCCCGTTCAGGATAGCAGGCATAGCAGGCCCGGCTTTGACCAGACCTGAGCGAATTTTGGTTTCAATCGGATTAACGCTGGACGCCACGACTTTGATACGTACCTGCCCGGCAGCCGGCTCCGGAGTCTTTACTTCCCGCTCCACGAAGACATCGGGGCCACCAAACGCCTCAATAACCATTGCTTTCATTGCAGCTTCTCTCCACGTTCCGATTAATAGACCATAAGCCGGATCAGTATCGCACCTGCCATAACCAGGGTAATCCACTTAACCCACTGCGCGCCCTTCTCACTCAGATTCACTTTCACCGCAACAAATGCGCCCGTGATATTACCGACCGCGAGAATCAGCCCCATACCCCAGCGCACCTGCCCGTTCAGGGCAAAAATCAGCAACGCCGGCAAGGTGTACAACAGGATAATCGAGACTTTGAACACGTTAACCTGGCGCAGATCAATGCGCAGCATGCGGTACAAAACCACAATAAAAAGCGCGCCTACGCCTACCTGAATAAAACCGCCATACACGCCGATCATAAACATGGCGATATAGATCACCGGCCCAAGCCGGTCCGACGTAAGCGGGTTGGTGTCCAGTTTGGGCTGGGGCAACAGCATAAACACCGAGGCGCCGATCATGGCGATGATCAGCACCAACTCGAATACTGCATCTGCCACCCAGGTCGCTACCCAGGCCCCCAGTAGCGACCCAAGAACCGCTGGCACCGCCAGATGAATGCTGACCCGAAGGTTGCCATGGCCAAGGCGCCTGAAACTCGCTACAGCGGTTGTGCTCTGTAGAATAATCGCAACCCGGTTTGTGCCGTTCGCAACCTGTGGCGGCAACCCCAGAAACATCAAAAGAGGCAGGGTCAGCATCGAACCGCCTGCCGAGAGTACGTTGATAAATCCGGCAATACCGCCCAGCGCCAGCAATCCTGTTATCTCAATTGCTGTCATGCAACGCTCGAAGTGCCCGGCTTGCTACCCGGATGGTCGCCACCCTGACGCTTTCCACAACGACTGCTCCATACCAGAACAGCGACGAAAATTATCAGCCCGGCTCCGTCTACCAGTATCTGCCCGTGGGGCCAGAGCATCAGTGCGCCGAGCGGAAACATCAGCGCACGCACCAAAAAATTAAGCTTATGTTCGAGATAGCCTTCAAGGCCCGCGATGATGGCGTAAATGCCGAACAGGGCAAAGCAGAATACACGGATCATTTCCGTGAAATCTCCGGTTATCAAGGGCGAATATGCGAACAGAAGCGGCACTATATAAAGACCCTTGGCGAGCTTCCAGGCTGTAAATCCGGTGCGCATTTGCGGTGTGCCCGCAATAGCGGCTGCAGCGAAAGCAGTCAGACAAACGGGAGGGGTGACGTTCGAATCCTGGGATAGCCAGAAGATAACCATGTGCGCTGCCACCAGCAACATGGAAAGCGATGCAGGTGATAATGCCTGCTCCAGGAGTTGACTGCTGAAGGTATCCGGCACCAGAGAGAGCATCTGCTGAGCGGTTGCCGCATCCATGGGCCCGTTGAGCAACGACAGTTTGTCAGGCGCGGCAAGCATGAAGATGGCTTTGGCCTGTTCTGGCAGGTTGCCGTTAACCATCAGTTCAACCAACTGACTTTGCGCAATCAAATTGTATATCGCAGGGGCAGAGAGTGTGGCAAGTACGATATAGGCGGCCGTTACCGGCAACCCCATACCGAGAATCAGGGATGCCAACGCGACGAGCAAAATCGTTATCAGCAAGCTCCCGCCGGCCCAGTCGGTAATCATCAGTGAGAAGGTGTTGCCGATACCGGTGGTGGATACAACCATCACAATGAGACCAACGGTAATCAACAGAATCGCCGTGGTTGTGATGTTTCGTGTCCCCATCGCAAGCGCATCGAGAATATCCCGAAAACCCATCGGATTCTTCGAGAGCCAGGACGCCACAACCACAGACAGAATCGCAATACCCGCCGCATACGTTGGCGTGTACCCATAGACAAGCGCAGCGACCAGAACGACAAGAGGCAACAGGAAATGCCAGCCGCCTTTAAGCACTTGTTTGAGGGAGGGCGCCGCCTCGTCTTCCAGTTTGACGGCATGGCTGCGCTTGGCCTCAATGCGTACAAACATGGCGACCGAGATAAAATAAAGGAGGGCCGGCAGCGTTGCCACGCCAATGATGGTGAGGTAGGAAACCTGGGTATAGGAGGCCATGATAAACGCGCCTGCCCCCATCACCGGTGGCATCAATTGGCCCCCGGTTGAGGCCGCAGCTTCGACACCGGCGGCAAAACGTGCCGGAAAGCCCGCCTTGCGCATCAACGGTATGGTAATGACTCCGGTAGAAACCGTATTGGCAACGCTGGAGCCTGAGACCGACCCCATAAGGCCGGAGGCGAACACCGCCACGAACCCGGGACCGCCTACAAACCGCCCTGCAGCACAGCGCGCCAGTTCGATAATGAAGTCACCTGCCCCGGACTTGACCAGGAAGGCGCCAAACAGAATAAACATGAACACGTAGGTCCAGGAAATCCGGGCAATGGATCCCAGCATTCCCTGTCCGCCAATATAGGAGCGATACAGAACGGTTTCCCATGACAGGCCGGGGAAATTGAAAATGCCATCAACAAACTGGCCCCACCAGGCCACATACGTCAGTGCAACCACACAAAGCACGGGAATAAACCAGCCAACTGTGCGGCGGGCCAACTCCAGTACCAACACTACCGACACAATCGAGACAATCCAGTCACTCGTATCGAAGTTGAATCCGCGCTGATACAGCTCATCTTCAAAGAAGATCAGATAAAAAGCACAGGCAAGCGCGGTAAACCCGAGCATCACATCAACGCCCAGTACAATCCGTTGGCCGCCGGTTGAGCGTACTTTGAACATCGGGGTCGTAAGTGTGCAGATCAAGCCAAAAAGGCCGAAGTGCAGAGCAGAACTCCACAGCTCCGACAGGGTAGAGATAGTATTGAAATAGAGGTGAACGAGTGCTGTGACGATGGCGAGCCAGAAGACCACCGGCCCAATCAGCCGGTGCTCCAGACGCTCGCTCGCCTCGCTGACACTCTCATCGCGAACCGCAATAGCCGGTTCGCTTTCTGTTTTATCTCGCATCATTACTCCGCAATCAATCGATCGGGAATTTTCAGACCCTGCTCCTGATAGAAGCGCGCGGCTCCGGGATGAAGCGGCATTGGCAGGCCGGCAATCGCTTTCTCAAGCGCCATCGCTTTGGTTGCCGGATGGATATTGTTCAGGAACGGTAGGTTTTCGTAGATAGTTTTGGTGATCTCGTAAACATCGTTCTCCGGGACATCGTCACGCACAGCCAGGATATTGGGCTGCGCAATGGTGTGGATATCCTCAGCCTGCTGCGGATAGGTCCCCGCAGGAATGGTGTAAGCGGTCCAGAGCTCGAAATCGCTGTTCACCCGAGCAATCTGCTCCGGGGTGAAGTTCAGCGTGGTGACCTTGTCACCCATATTGGCGTAGGCTCTTGTTACCGCAGCAGCAGGCACGCCGGCCGGTATGTTCATACCATCAATATTACCGTTCTGCAGAGCATCAGCACTTGGACCATAGCCCAGGTATGCAAGGTTTACCTTTTCCAGGTCGATGCCAACCTTGCCAAGAATAAAGCGGCCGGAGCCTTCTGTGCCTGAGTTTCTGGCCCCGATGGAAAAGCTCTCGCCATACAGGTTGCTCATATCTTCGATCGTGCCGGTTTTCGTGACCTTCCTGGTCACCACAAAATGCTCAACGTTCTGCCACAGCATTGAAACCGAACGTAGATTTTTGTAGGCCTTGGGGACCGGCCCTGAACCATTCCAGGCATAAGCTCCATAAAGCCCCTGAAGAATGCCAAACTGAATCTGGTCTTCGTCCATAAGCTTCAGATTCTCACCAGAGCCGGCAGAGCTGATGGCTGAAACGGATATATTGGTAGAAGGCTCAAGTTTTACTTTGATCAGCGTTGAAATAGCGACACCCACGGGATAATAGGTGCCCCCAGTTGTGGCAGTGCCCATCACGTAATTGCCTTCCGCCTGGACACCGCTGGAAAGAGAGACCACAGCGGCCGCCAACAGACCCGAGGCGCATTTCAGCATTCTTTTCTGACTCATGAAGTGACTCCTTTTTATCATTGTTCCGGCTCATATCCGAAAGTGTAACCTTGTAAAGATAGCTGCCCTGCCTCGGATCTACCAGTTGAGTATCACACTGGGTATCCAGACAAAAAAAGGGCTCCCGCAGGAGCCCTTTCTGGCTTTAAGCGCCTTACGCTCAGTTATTCGGTATGGCTAACGGCCTGATACTCACTGGCGTCGGCAGTGGCCAGGGTCACCACCACGATAGCAATGAAGGAGGCAACGAAACCTGGAATGATCTCATAGACGCCAGGGCCGCCCATAAATTCAGCGTTCCAACCCAGGGAAACCCATATCATTGCAGTAACGGCACCAACAATCAGGCCCGCCAGTGCACCGGCGCCGTTCGTACGCGACCACATCAAAGACAGAATGATCAGCGGACCAAACGCGGAACCAAAGCCTGCCCAGGCATTACCTACCAGCGCCAGAACTTGTGAGGTGGGATCTGAGGCGATGACGGCGGCAACAAGACCAACAAGCACCACGCACACACGACCAACGTTTACGCACTCGCGGTCACCTGCTTCCTTGCGCAGGAACAAGCGGTAAAAGTCTTCTGTCAGGGACGACGAGGACACCAGCAACTGGCTGGAAATCGTGCTCATTACCGCGGCTAACAGGGCTGCGTACAGAAAGCCAGTGATCAGCGGATGAAACAGCAAATCCGCAAGAATGATAAAGATGGTTTCCGGATCGTCAACTTGAATGCCGTTGCGCACTGCGTAGGCACGGCCGAAAACACCCAGACCAATCGCGCCGATCAGGGAAATAGCCATCCAGGACATGCCAATGTTTCGAGCCGCCGGAACTTCTTTCACTGAACGAATTGCCATGAAGCGAACGATGATGTGCGGTTGACCAAAATAACCCAGACCCCAGGTTACGGCTGAGAGCCATCCTATGAAGGTCAGCCCTTCTGTCCAGGAGAGCAGCGTCGGGTCAATTTCGTTCAAAGTCTGTGTCGCCTGAGCGAAACCACCACCGCCTTCGCCAAACAGAACAACCGCCGGCATGAGGACGAGCGCCACCATCATGATGCAACCCTGAACAAAGTCAGTCATGCTCACTGCCAGGAACCCGCCAACAACCGTGTAGGCCAGCACAACGCCCAGGGTTATGACGATGCCCACGCCGTAATCACTCAGACCACCGAAGTTGAAAATTCCGGCGAATGCACTTTCAAACAGCTTGCCGCCGGCTACCAGCCCTGAAGCCGTATAAACCGCGAAGAACACAACAATAACGATTGCCGATACTGTTCGCAGCGGTAAGGCCTGGGTGGGAAAACGGTTCGCCAGGAAGGCCGGAATAGTCAGGGCATTACCGTAATGGACGGTTTGAGCACGCAGCCTGGGCGCAACAAGGACCCAGTTAATGAACGCACCCACAAACAGACCAACGCCGATCCAGGCCGAAGCCAGACCCGACACATACATCGCTCCCGGAAGACCCAGAAGCAACCAACCACTCATATCGGAAGCGCCCGCAGACAAAGCCGCTACCTTGGGGCTGAGTCCCCTGCCGCCAAGCATGTAATCTTCAGATGAAGACGTAGATGTACGCATCGCATAAACGCCAATGGCGATCATGAGTGCGAAATAACCAATCAGACTGATCCAAACACCAATAGCCATGGAATTCCTCCGGTTTAATGAGTCGGACTCAATCCGATCTCAAAGCACAGGGCTGACACGGGTGCCAGCTTGCTGTGTCATTTTTCTTATTTACTAAAAGCCTTTCCGAACCTGACCGCAACAATCGCACGTTCGCGCTTAACTATAGTTAACTGCCGCGAATTTGCGACCGCAACGATAGCCAAGCCATTAAGATGCACCAAGCGAGCAGGATGAGAATCAACACGCACTAGATTAGTATTACTACGTATTACCGGCTTACAAAATCCTACGATTCTTTTGCAGAATTCTATGGGACTTCTGCATAGCTTATACGGAACAAAGGTTAATTCAGACCAGATTAGGCAACGTTATCACGAAGTTGCAATCTCGCAGGAGTAGTTCCCCTATATTTGCGCAAGGCATTTGTCAGAGCGCTCTGCGAGGAAAAGCCGACCCGGTAACTGATTTCCGATACCGACAGGGGTGTCGAGGCCAGAAGATTTATGGCCTGATTGAGGCGAGCCTGCAAAAGGAACTGGTGCGGCGTTGTTCCAACCACCTCTCGAAACACTTCATGGAATCGGCTGACACTCAGGCAGGCTTCACTGGCCAGATCCTGTACCGTAATCTTCCGGTGAAGGTTCGCCTTTATATAGCGCTGTATCGCGTCCGGGCTGAGACTGTGCCGGTTCGATGTGCTTGCTGTTCGATCAGCTATCCTATCGGCCATACAATAAAGAATACTTGACGCCAGATGGCTGTGCATCGCGAGGTTCCCGGGCGACCGATCGAACTCGCCAGCAGCAAACTGAACCAAGCCTTGCAAGCGGCTATCCATATGGATGGTGCGTGGCTTTTCAAACACACGCACCATCCGCTCGTAATCGGCGTGACTCGGCGTAGAAATAGCGGGGCTTGAGGGATCGAGGTTAATCACCATCATGTGATTCTGAAGATCACCACAGTAATCGTGACGAGCCTCCGTTGGTACCAAGCAGGCTTTCCAAGTGTCCAGGCGAGAGCCGGTTCCATCAATACTCAGCTCGGCCTCGCCTTGAACGCCGACCACGATCTGGTGATGCTCATGACAATGTTGGTGAGAGGCTGTTGGAAGCTTGAGTAATCGCGCATCCAGCATAGACAAAACCGGAACCTTTAATTGAGAATATAACTCAATTAAAGCAGATCTGATTGGAACTTGCACATAAGATCGGTGACTCGGGCGCTTACCTGCTCCAACGGAGCGGCTGCGTCGACGATATTATAGCGATTGGGCGCAGCCGCAGCGCGAGCCAGATAGGTATCGCGAATACGCTGAAAAAAAGACACTGCTTCCTGCTCAAAGCGATCCAACTGCCCCCGATGCCTCGCCCGAGTCATCCCGGTTTCGACGGGTGCGTCCAGTAACACCACGTGATCGGGGCGCACCTCGCCTTGAACCAGGTTTTCCAGCAGCGCAATCCGCTCGCCCGGAACACCACGCCCTCCACCTTGATAGGCAAAGGTCGCATCGGTAAAGCGATCACAAAGTACCCACTGTCCCTTCTCGAGCGCAGGAAGAATAAGCGTGTGCAGGTGCTGCGCCCGAGCGGCAAACATCAGGAGCAGCTCGGTAAGATCGTTCACCGGTTCGTCCCGTGGCGCCAGAAGCAACTCACGGATCGCTTCGGCCATGGGCGTCCCCCCTGGCTCGCGGGTTACGATGCAATCGACCCCCAGCGCTTTCAGAGCTTCGGCAGCATTGGCGATTTGGGTGGACTTCCCCACGCCTTCGGTTCCCTCGAAGGTGATAAACCGGCCACGAACAGTCATTCTTTATCGTCCTTGTCGGGAGCAGGTGAAGAACGGTAATCTGACCGGCGATTCAGTTGGAACGCCCGGACTGCCTTCTGGTGCTCTGCCAGCGTGTTCGAAAACTTATGGGTGCCATCACCCCGGGCTACGAAGTACAAGGCTTTACCAGAGCCCGGGTGCAAGGATGCGTGGATGGCCTCGCGGCCCGGCAAAGCAATAGGCGTAGGCGGCAACCCGTTAATACGGTAGGTGTTATACGGCGTGTGAGTACGCAGATCCCGGCTGCCTATGCGCCCCTTGTACTTGTCTCCCATGCCATAAATCACGGTGGGGTCTGTTTGTAACCTCATACCTTTTTGCAGCCGGCGCACAAACACGCCGGCTACCTGATCCCGCTCGTGGGGGGCACCGGTTTCCCGCTCAACAATGGATGCCATAATCAGCGCTTCATAGGCACTGGCGTATGGCAGGCCTTCGTCACGATTCTCCCACTCCTCAGCAAGAACCGTTCCCATGCGCCGGAACGAGCGCCGGAGCAGGTCGAGGTCTGACTCGCTACTGGTGAACAAATAGGTATCCGGGAAGAAACGCCCCTCAGGGTGTTCACCCGGTGCACCAACAGCCTCCATTATCTGGGCATCCGTCCACTCTGAGGTAAGCTTCTCAAGACGCTCTGATGCTGCAAGGGCTGCGCGCATGTCGCTGAACATCCAACCTTCAATAAACTGCACAGACCAGTGTTTGGTATCGCCCACCACCATCATGCCGAGCATGGCTTCAGCAGTCATTCCATCGGTGAATTCATACTCTCCGGCCTTGATTTTGGCCTGATCCGGAAACAAGCGACCGTAAACACGCACCCACAAGCTCTTTTCAACCAGTTCGCGAGTCTCCAACTGCCTGGCGACTTCACTGAATGCAGTGCCACCAGGCACATCAAACAGCACCGGTTCGGCCATAAAAACCGGCTTTGAAAGTGAACCCAGCCCTTGCCAGACCCATAAACCTGTGCCTGCACCCACCAGTGCGGCCGCACAAATACCTGCAATCAAAAGTTTCTTGAACAAACGAATTATTCCAGCAGATCGAGAGGATTGAAGATTGTCGCAAGTCCATCATCGGCAGGCAAATCCTGCCCGGCAAACCTGCGCACGGGAACAACGCCGATAACGCTGTTCAATAGATAGAAACCCTCGCAATGAGGCCCCAACACGTCCCCTAAGCTCACAGCACGTTCTTCGACCACTTCGCCTTTTGCCCTGAGCTTCTCCAGCATCCACTGGCGCAATATACCAGCAACCGCAAGGCTTTTGGCCGGAGGCGTTACCCAGGCTCCGGGGACTCGGAGCAACAGGTTGGTGCGAGTCCCCTCAACCAGGTTGCCGGCGCTGTCAGACATGACCACTTCAAACAGTTCGCCGGTAATCTCTCGGGCCGCCATAACCTGCTCCAGCCGGTTGAGCGACTTGATACCTGCAAGAAGGGGGTTCACCGTCAGCGGAACGCGGGAGACATCAGCGGCAACACCGGAGGTGAAGGGCGCTGCAGCCATAGGACTGGCAGACACCAAGAGGTTGGGCCGGATTCCGGAGCCTGGCTGATACCCACGACCACCTTCTCCGCGGGTGAGCGTTAACTTGAGCACCCAGCCGCAATCATTCTCTTTATTGGCAAAACGGTCTGCGTAACGACTTACCGCCGCGGTGCAGGCTTTGCGAAGATCTGTAAGAGCAACCGGAATGCCCAGCCTGCCAGCATCACGACCCATTCGAGCCAGGTGGCGAGATAATAGGACTCCACGGTCACCGTGCATCCTTATGGTTTCGAACAGGCCGTCACCGTAAGCGACACCCCGGTCACCCGCCGGCAAACCACTTTCATCAGCCCAATACAGATTGAACATAGCGCCTCAGCCTTCGTAGCGGCGCACAATCAGGGTGCCGTTGGTTCCACCAAAGCCGAATGAGTTAGACAAGGCCACGCGAACATCAGACTTGCGGCAGGTGTTCGGAACAAGATCCAGATCGCAGCCTTCGTCAGGATTATCCAGATTAATCGTTGGAGGCAGCACACCGTCGCGAATGGCCAGCAGCGAAAAGATGGCCTCAACTGCACCGGCAGCACCCAGCAAGTGCCCAGTCATGGATTTTGTACTGCTCATGGCTAACTGGCTCGCATGACTGCCAAAGACTCGCTTGGCCGCCGCAATCTCCGCTACATCGCCTACCTGTGTTGAGGTTCCATGGGCATTGATATAATCAACCTCTTCCGGCTGCAGGCCTGCGTCACGCAGCGCGTTGATCATGGAGCGCGCAGCGCCCTCCCCATCTTCTGGCGGCGCTGTTATGTGATGGGCGTCATCACTCATGCCAAAGCCGACCAACTCACCGTAGATGGTGGCACCACGCTTTATTGCGTGTTCCAGCTCTTCCAGCACCACAACTCCGGCACCGTCGCTGAGTACAAAACCGTCCCTGTCCCGATCCCACGGGCGACTGGCTTTCTCGGGTTCGTCATTGCGGGTTGAAAGCGCACGGGCTGATGCAAACGCAGCAATACCCGTTCGCGTTGTCGCCATTTCGGAGCCACCGGCAAGCATCACATCCGCATCGCCATAGGCAATAGTGCGGGCGGCATAACCTATATTATGGGTGCCTGTCGTGCAGGCCGTAACAATCGCAATATTTGGCCCTCGATAACCAAACCGAATCGCGGCATTGCCGGAGATCATGTTAATCACCGAGGCCGGGACAAAGAACGGTGACACCTTGCGCGGGCCGGACTTATCCATCGTCAGCACGCTTTTCTCAATATACTCGAGCCCACCAATGCCTGAGCCTATTGCGATACCGGCGCGATCACGGTCCAGCTCGCCGTATTCTGCGAGCCCGCTGTCATCTACCGCTTGCTGAGCCGCAATCAAACCGTAGTGAATAAACGCGTCCAGTTTTCTGGACTCTTTCGGGGAAAGATAAGACTCGAGGTCCAGATCCTTGATCGCTCCACCAATGCGGGTGCTGTACTCGGATGCATCAAAGCGATCGATCATACCGATTCCACTGCGGCCCGCGCAGACACCCTCCCAGGAAGACGCAACATCGTTTCCCAGAGGGGACAACATTCCCATACCAGTGATAACAACCCGTCGTTTACTCATAAACACGTTCACCTGATCTTTTTCATATGTCGTTGTTACTGACTGCACCCGAAGCATGGGTAACTCTCAGGCAATAAAAAAGCCGTCCCTCGTGCAATGACAAGGACGGCTTTTTGCCTGGCTTACTTAAATGCAGAGTATCAGGTATGCGCGACGATGTAGTCGATCGCGTCCTGAACACTGGCAAGCTTTTCGGCTTCTTCGTCAGGAATCTCGGTTTCAAATTCCTCTTCCAGTGCCATGACCAGCTCAACGGTGTCCAGTGAGTCAGCGCCAAGATCCTCTACAAAAGAAGATGAGTTCTGAACTTCGGACTCTTTTACGCCCAACTGTTCACAAACAATCTTCTTCACGCGCTCTTCAACTGTACTCATAATGTCCTCACTTTGTGTATCGACCAAGCAACTCAAGTGCTGCCAGTTTAGTGTAAACCCTACCTGCAAACAAGCAGGGATCCGGTTAAACATGTTGTGCGACAAGGGGTTGCGCACGAGCCCCGCAACCGGGGCTTATCCCATGTACATTCCGCCGTTTACATGAATGGTTTCTCCAGTCACATAGCCGGCAATATCCGACGCCAGAAAAGCAACCAGAGCCGCCACTTCTTCCGGCTGCCCCAGACGACCCGCAGGTATTATTCCCAGCATAGCTTCACGCTGTCTGTCGTCCAGTTTTTTTGTCATATCTGTGTCGATAAACCCGGGTGCAACACAGTTCGCTGTGATACCCCGATTCGACATTTCCTTGGCCAGGCTGCGAGTAAAGCCCTCTACACCGGCCTTGGCAGCGCAATAGTTCGCCTGACCGGGATTGCCCATACTGGCAACCACGGAGCTGACGTTTATAACGCGACCCCACCGAGCCTTTGCCATACCTCGCAAAACAGCCTTGCTCGTACGGTACACGCTTGAAAGGTTGGTTTCGAGCACAGAAGCCCAATCATCATCTTTTAAGCGCATCAGCAGGTTATCACGGGTTATGCCAGCGTTATTGACCAGAATCAGAGGCGCTCCGGATTTCTCCGTTATCTCTTTCAGACCCGCTTCGATGCTTTCAGGATCGGCCACGTTCATCACAATGCCATAACCGCTCACGCCCGCGGCCTGAAGGCTGTCCGTGATGGTTGCCGCACCATCCGCACTGGTCGCGGTACCCACAACCTCTGCACCCTGCTCTGCCAGGGCCAGCGCGATGGCTTTTCCGATTCCTCGGGTCGCACCGGTTACCAGTGCTGTTTTGCCTTCCAAAGACATGCGCAACTCCCTTTCTTCAAGACGTCTTCAAGACGGTTCAAATGCCGCAATGGCTGCTTTTAGTGCCTGCGGATCTTCTATCCCGTGAACTGAAAGTCCCCGATCGATCCGCTTGGCCAGCCCGGCAAGTACTTTACCCGTGCCACACTCGACAGCAACAGTAACGTCGCGGCCAACCAGAGCACGTACTGAGTCCGCCCATAATACCGGCGAATAAAGCTGTTTGAGAAGGTTGGCTTTCAGTGTAGCCGAATCTGTCTCCGCTGCAGCGTTAACATTCTGTATAACCGGAGTGAGCGCATCGCTAAAGCGAACTTCGTCGAGCGCCTGACCCAGTTCCTCAGCAGCACCTTTCATCAGGGCGCAGTGGGAGGGAACACTGACAGGCAGAAGCATGGCTTTACGCGCACCTTTTGCCTTGCAGGCCTCGATAGCGCGGTCAACAGCAGCACCAGACCCTGCAATCACTACCTGACCAGGGGCGTTGAAATTCACCGCTGCAACAACGTCACCATTCGCAGCCTCTTCACAGGCGGCCACAACGTCAGCATCTTCAAGACCAAGAATGGCAGCCATCTTCCCCTCTCCGGAGGGCACGGCTTCCTGCATCAGCTCGCCACGCAGGCGAACAAGCTTTACGGCTTCAACGAAATCAAGGCTTTCAGCAGCAACCAGCGCACTGTACTCACCCAGGCTGTGCCCAGCCAGATAATCGGGCTTCGGGCCGTCTGTTACCAACCACTGGCGCCATAGGGCGATACTGGCGGTCAGCATTGCCGGCTGAGTGACCATCGTCTGATTAAGCTCTTCTGCCGGACCTTTCTGACACAAATGCCAGAGGTCGTAACCAAGCACGTTGGAGGCCTCGGCGAAGGTTTTGTTGATCATGGGCCAAGTCACAGCAGCCTCGGAAAGCATGCCAATTGACTGGGAACCCTGTCCGGGAAATATAAAGGCTGATTTCATAAGCGGGATCTTATCGTCATTGGAAGTTTCAGGAGATTAGCCAATAGTACAAGCTGGACGGATTTTGCGCGAGCAAGCCGTACAAATGCGAAGCGACTCCTGCCTTGAGCGGTCAGAGCATCAGGTCGTCAAGGCGTTCATTGATGCGTCTTGGCACTTCCAGCTCAACCTCACGCACAGCCTGGCGAATAGCAGCAAGCATGGCGCGCTCATTGGCATTGCCATGGCTTTTGATAACCACGCCCTGCAGCCCGAGCAAGCTGGCACCATTGTGACGCGAAGGGTCCATCAGGCGAAGGAGCCGCCCGATAATAGGGCGGGCAAGAAGGCCCACAAAACGACCATAAAGCGTGCGGGTGAACGCCTGCTCCAAGAGCTCAATAAGTAGCCCTGCGACACCTTCGCCAGTTTTCAGCGCTATGTTGCCCACAAAACCGTCGCACACTACCACATCGGCAACATCCCGAAACAGATCGCTGCCTTCCACGTAGCCGATATAATTAATGGAGTCACACTGTGCGAGCATGTGGGACGCCAGACGCACCTGCTCATTGCCCTTTATTTCTTCTTCACCCACATTCAGCAACGCGACTCGCGGCTCACCCTGGCTGCAGATCGCCGAGGCCATGAGTGATCCCATCAGAGCGTACTGGTAAAGATTTTCCGCGCTGGAATCGACATTGGCGCCAAGATCAAGAACGTGACACCTCCCTCGGAGAGAGGGAATCAGCTTGGCAATTGCGGGTCGCTCTATGCCGGGATACATACGGATAATGGAGCGCCCAAAGGCCATAAGGGCTCCGGTATTTCCCGCGCTGACACAACCTTGAGCCTCCCCATCACGAACCAGGGCCAGAGCAATGGCCATGGAAGAGCTTTTCTTGTGGCGCAACGCATGAGAGGGGCGTTCGTTCATGCGAACAACGTCCGCAGCCTCCGCAATGTGAATTCGAGGATGTCCATCACGCAAAAAAGCCTCAAGCTCACTCCGGATTCCCACCAGAATGAAACTCAAGGCTTTGTTTTCGCGCACCGCTTCGAGGGCTGCGGCGACCACCACCGAAGGCCCCCGATCGCCACTCATGGCGTCAATCGCTATGGTGACCGGCTTCACCGTTCGTCCACTCGATTGAGGTTGGCGCGACTGTGCAAAGAGCTTACTCGTCGCCGGCTTCAATTACCTGCTTACCACGATAGAACCCGTCCGGAGACACGTGGTGGCGGCGATGAACCTCACCAGTTGTTGAATCAGTGCTCAGAGCTGCAGGGCTCAGGGCATCGTGGGCACGGCGCATGCCACGCTTGGAACGGGTCTTGCGGTTCTTCTGTACAGCCATGGTTATACTCCTGACCTGTTAACGTAAACTGACTTGAATATCGTTACACGTAACATGTGTTCATTTGATTGCGCCGGCTTCAATATAGATGCCCACGCTCGCATTAATGCTTTGTTTTTCCGAGGCCCGCCAGCACGCTGAACGGGTTATCACCCGACTTTTCCTCTGATACTGCCGAAGAACTGCCTGGCTCGTAAGCTTCCAGTTCTTCTTTGGCCGGGCATTCACTCCGGTCATGTAGCGGATAGGGAGGCAAAACCAGCAACAGCTCATCCTCCGCCATGGACCAGAGATTCGCACTGAAATCATCAGTTTGAAACGGCTCAAGATCCTTTGGCAACCGCTCGGCCTGCGCATCGCTGGTGACCAGCCCGAGTACAAACCGGGAGGTCAGCACAGAATCCATGGACTCCATGCAACGCTGACACTCCAGTTTAACCGGAGCCTCCAGCTCACCAGAGACGATGCGGCGACGCTCGCCATCCTGATAAAAGGACAACTTCACGCGACACACGGCACCATCTTCGAACCCTAAAACAGCTTCACGGAAACGAGACAAACCACTGAGAGGAATTTCTCCCTCCAGCACGCTGTCATGCTCCGCCAACCGGTAAGGGTCGACGATTTTTGGTAATTCTACATTGGACGCGTTTGACATAGGCGCGCAATTCTAGGGGCCAAGCTCGCCGCTGTCAAAGACTTCGTAGGGTTTTGGCCAGGGGGTTCCGGTTTCCGTAGGTGTATTCTACGATACAGGCACTGAAATATCCCGAAAGGAACAACTTCGTGCACCGGAACCCCCTGTTACTGGCCTCGTCATCAAGGTATCGCCACGAATTGCTGGCAAGGCTCGGGCTGCCATTCTCCAATGCCAGCCCCGACATTAACGAAACACCCCTCACAGGAGAGTCTCCGGACGACCTCGCCTTACGCCTGGCAGAGTCGAAAGCGAGAGCCTTGGCATCCCTGTACCCCGAACACTGGATTATCGGCTCCGACCAGGTGGCCGCCTTGCCTGACGGCACGCTGTTAAGCAAACCCGGAAACTACTCAAATGCCTGCGAACAACTGGCCCGAAGCAGCGGACAAAGCGTTATCTTTCTGACCGGACTCGCTCTGCTGGACGCCAGTTCTGGAACGCTGCAAACCCACTGCGAGCAATTTACTGCTCATTTCCGGAACCTGTCCGCCGGGGAAATCGATGCCTATATCCGCAAAGAAGAGCCTTATGACTGCGCCGGCAGCTTCAGGATGGAAGGCCTGGGTATCACGCTTTTCCGGGAGTTGCAGGGCCGGGACCCGAACAGCCTGATCGGCCTGCCTCTGATCGCCCTGACCGACATGCTCACGGCCTGGGGCAGAAATCCGCTTCTTGAGCCTTAGCGGACTCTGCAAACCCTGCCGCTATCGCAACTCCAGGCGAGACTCAACCAGCTGCCCGACAACGCCCTGACCAACGGACACCCCAAGCTGATCAACAAGATCGCGCAGCGCGCCTTTGCGCTGGCTATAATCAATCAGATCTTCCTGTCCGATAACCTGCCTGGCAACATGCGAGGTACTGCCAAGCCCGTCAATAAGCCCCAGCTCCAGCGCCTGCTCCCCGCTCCACACCAGGCCGCTGAACAAACGCTCGTCGTCTGCCAGGCGATCGCCACGACCTCTCTTTACAGCTTCTATAAACTGCTGATGAGTACTCTCCAGCACGCCTTGCCAGAACGCTACTTCTTGCTCCTGCTCGGGCGAGAACGGATCCAGGAACGCCTTGTTGTCACCGGCCGTATAAAGCCTGCGATCAACGCCCAGCTTGTCCATGGCACCGGTAAACCCGAAACCGCCGGCCACAACACCGATAGAACCCACCAGGCTGGCCCGGTTTGCATAAATCTCATCGGCCGCAGCCGCTATGTAGTAGGCGCCTGATGCTCCAATGTCCGAGATCACAGCATAAACTTTCTTTTCCGGGTACTCGCTCCTCAGTCGCTTGATCTCATCATAGATATAACCAGACTGAACCGGACTGCCACCTGGACTGTTGATGCGCAGGATAATCGCTACAGCATTCTCTTGCTCGAACGCTGAGCGCAGAGAGCCCACAATATTGTCGGCGCTGGCAAGCTCATCTGCAGCAATCGGGCCGTTTACTTCCACCACCGCAGTATGCTTCCCGGTCGTTGCTTCAAGACTGTCTCCAAACGGAGTCCAGACGATCGCCAGCAGCGCGAACAGGTAGACGAACGTGAGAAGCTTGAAAAAAATCCCCCAGCGGCGGCTCTTTCGCTGCTCAGACTGCAAAGACATGACCACTTTTTCAATCAGTCGCCAGTCGCGACCCGATTCCGGCGGCAAACGCGGTTGATTTCGCCCTGAACGAGGCTCTGCAGGTTTATCACCCCATTCTGGAGTCTTATCGGAATCCCAGTCACTCATGCATCTATCCTGTCAGAAATGAAAGCACCAAAATTTGTTTTACAGACCGAGCACGCTACGAAGATCCGGAACAGAATCAACGATGGCATGGGGTGCGTAGTCCCTGAGCACATCACGCTTATGCACCCCCCATTCAACACCTATTGAAGGCATACCAATGCGCTGTGCCATTTCCAGGTCATAACGGGTATCGCCAATCATAACGGCCTCTGAAGGCTCAACCCCATAAAACTGCAATATCTCTTCAAGCATACGCGGGTCCGGCTTGGATCGGGTCTCATCGGCACAGCGGGTAATATCAAAGTGCGCGCCGAGCCCGCTCGAAACAAGCGCTGACTCAAGACCTCTCCGGCTCTTGCCAGTTGCCACAGAGCATCCGCGGCCAGCACCTCGAAGATCTGCTACAACATCAGCCATACCCTCGAATATATTCTGGGGTGTTGTAACCTTACGGAAGAAATAATTCCCGTACCCCTCCCGGATGGTCGTCATTTCCTCGCGACTGATACCCGGATAAAGCCTTTCCAGCGCTTCGACCATACCCAGGCCAATGATGTCACGGTATGCCTCCCTCTCCAGCGCGGGATAGCCGAGATCGGTGGCAGCCTGATGCAGGCTGTCCGCTATGTGTTCGACGGAATCCACGAGCGTTCCGTCCCAATCAAAAATTACGATTTTAACGTCCATCAACCTGCTCCCGTTGCACGCACTTCGAGCCTGCTCAGCACCTGGCTGAACACATCATCATAAGGGGCTTCGAACCGAACCGCCTCCCCGGTCACTGGCAGCAAGAGTTCCAGAGCCCTGGCGTGCAGCATCAGACGCTGACCACCAACAGACCGGAATGCTTTCAGACTTGCATCATCCATATACTTATCATCCCCCGCTATCGGATGACCGGCGCAGGCACTATGAACGCGAATCTGATGGGTGCGACCTGTAACCGGTGACGCCTCCACCAGGCTGTAGCCGCTGTAGCGCGCAAGGCAGCGAAACGTTGTAAGCGAGGCTTTGCCGGCCCCATCAACCTTTACTCTGCGCTCTCCATTGGGCATTTCATAGCGCAGCAACGGCTCATCAACCCGCCCAAGCTTATCGGGCCAGTTCCCCGCCACCAAGGCATGATACTGTTTGCGAATGCGCCTCTGCCTGAGCTCATCCTGCAGATAGCGTAGCGCCGACCGCTTCTTGGCAATCATGACAAGCCCCGAGGTATCTCTGTCCAGGCGGTGCACCAATTCAAGGAATCTGGCCTCCGGGCGGGCCGCACGCAGCACTTCAATCAGACCAAAGCTGAGGCCGCTGCCGCCATGCACCGCAATGCCAGAGGGTTTGTTGACCACCAACATCTGGTCGTTTTCGAATACGACCGACGCCTCCACCACGCCCTGAACCCTGCTACCGGGCGCAGCTTGGGGGGCTTTCTCCTTCCGGACAACCGGCGGAATGCGCACCTGGTCGCCCGTCGCAAGACGAGTGTCGGGCTTCACCCTACCCTTATTCACCCGCACTTCACCCTTCCGGACAATGCGATAGATAATACTCCTGGGCACACCGCGAAGCTGCGCCAGCAGAAAATTATCCAGCCGCTGCCCATGATTATCTTCATCAACGGTTACCCAGAGAACCCCCTGCCGGACAGCTTCTCGTCCGCCACTCGCCTGCCTTGAATCGGCGCTGTTGCCTGGGCGTGACACCGGTTTTCTGACCCTGGCACTGGTGGGCTTTCCGGTAGCAGATTTGCGGGACATAAGGTTCCTTTAACGGGTGGTGTAGCTTGCAATGCGAGCGGGATTGAACGACTCCCTGAATGCTGTTATATTCCGGCGTGATCTGTCGTTTGTCTACGGCCTGACCAACTTGAGTCAGAAGCCGGAGCGGCAGAAGTATACCGACACTATTCAAGAGTTTGAACGCCGAACGCCCAATCACTATCGGGCCCGGCGCAAGAAATGCCTCCGCAGTGCCAGGGTAAACCCGTTAAAAACGGCGAACTGACACCGGAAAAACTGAAACCGCGCGGAAAACCGCCGGGCGAAATCGCGAAGAATCACTGCCATGCAAGGCCGGGCCGTCCAGCTTACGAATAAGACGTGAGACCCAGGCGCTTGTGTGAACCTGAAAACGGATTATATGCGCCAACAGACACGAACCCTAAACGACACCTCTCTGCCGGAAGGCCGACGGGATGTCGGCGGTGGTCTCAGATCAACAGGATCATACCCCGACAGGGCATGATTTGTCTGTCCGCCGCTCTGCCCCTGATTTAACGGGGCCTGCGGCACGCACATCCTGCTTCGCAGATGCGACGCCCTCCGGTTTTCTGTCAAAATCAAACGACAGGAAAATCCCCTTTCCATGAAAAGAATGCTTATCAATGCAACTCACCCTGAAGAGTTGCGCGTCGCCCTGGTTGACGGCCAGCGCCTGTTCGACCTCGATATCGAATCCAGCTCCCGCGAGCAGAAAAAAGCCAACATCTACAAAGGGCGCATTACCCGTGTAGAGCCGAGCCTGGAAGCAGCCTTTGTTGATTTCGGTGCCGATCGCCATGGCTTTCTCCCTCTGAAGGAGATTTCCAGAGACTATTTCAAAAAGTCGCCGGGCCAGATCGAAGGCAAAGTCAACATCAAGGAAGTCGTTGCGGAAGGCCAGGAGGTCATCGTCCAGGTCGACAAGGAAGAGCGCGGCAACAAAGGCGCCGCACTCACAACGTTCATTTCCCTTGCCGGTCGCTACCTCGTTCTGATGCCCAACAACCCCCGTGCAGGCGGTATTTCACGCCGCATTGAAGGCGAAGAACGGGCCCAGCTTAAAGAAGCCATGAACAGCGTTCAGGTGCCCAAGTCCATGGGCATCATCGTTCGCACCGCTGGTATTGGTCGCACCACAGAAGAATTGCAATGGGATCTCGACTACCTGGTTCAGTTCTGGGAAGCGATTACCCAGGCAGCCGGCGAGCGCAAAGCCCCCTTCCTGATCCATCAGGAAAGCAACGTTATCATTCGTGCCGTTCGTGACTACCTGCGCCAGGATATCGGAGAGGTACTGATCGACTCGGAAGGCGTTTATGAGGACGTACTGAACTTCGTCCGCGCTGTAATGCCGACGTTTGAGAACAAGATCAAGCTGTATAAAGACGAGATTCCGCTGTTCAGTCGATACCAGATTGAAGGCCAGATCGAAACGGCTTTCGAGCGGGAAGTCAGACTCCCCTCTGGCGGCTCTATCGTTATCGATCCGACCGAAGCGCTGGTGTCCATAGACATCAACTCATCCCGCGCCACCAAGGGCCAGGATATCGAGGAAACTGCGTTCCAGACCAACCTGGAAGCAGCAGAAGAAATCGCTCGGCAGCTGCGCCTGCGTGACATGGGCGGCCTGATTGTAATCGACTTTATCGACATGACTCCCGCCAGACACCAGCGCGAAGTCGAACAGAAAATGCGCGAAGCTCTGGAAATTGACCGGGCACGGGTTCAGGTTGGCAAGATCTCACGTTTCGGCTTGCTCGAAATGTCCCGTCAGCGGCTAAGGCCCTCGCTGGGTGAAACCCGCAGCGAAGTGTGCCCGCGCTGTGAAGGCCAGGGCACCATCCGTGGTATCGAGTCCTTGGCGCTGAGTATCATGCGCCTGATCTACGAAGAGTCGTCCAAGGAAAAGACTGGCGAAGTGCGTGCCATCGTACCTGTATCAGTCGCCACTTTCCTGCTGAACGAAAAGCGTAAACAGCTGGCCGACATTGAAGCGCGCCAGGAAGTCAGCGTTGTTGTCGTGCCGGTACCCCACATGGAAACGCCGCACTTCGAAATCCTGCGCATGCGGGATGACGAAACAACGCCCGAACACGTCTCAAGCCATCAGGTAGCGCAAGAATACAGCGAGCGTGAAGAAGATGTGTTTGAAGCGCCCGCAGCTGAAAAGCCGGTTCGAGAGCAGGCAGCCGTCCGGGCTATTCGCCCAAGCGCATCGGCGCCAACCGCAAATGCTGCCGACACCACAGAAGCTGAACCCGCAGAACAAGACGATGGCCTGTTCCGTAGAATCGGCCGCAAGATTGCCTGCTTCTTCAGTGACGAAGAAGCGCAGCCGGGCAAAACCCGCGACAACGCAAGCACAGAGGCGACCAGCCGCGGTGACCAGCGCAACCAGGTACGCCAGGATCGCCGTAAAACCCGCGTTGCGCGCGATGGCCAGAGCTCCGGTAGCAACAACCGCAACGGCAATGAGCGGCGCCAGAGCAACAACCAGAAGAATAGCGGTGACGATACCCGTTCACGGGGCCGCAACCGTAATGACGACCAGAATCGTCCTAACCAGAGCCGTCAGGCTGCTGACAGGAGTGCGGACAAGAGCACCGAAAATAAAGGTGCAGACAGCCGCAATGACGATAGCCGTCGGGATAGTCGCAGAGACAGCCAGAGCCGCGGCCAGAACCGAAGCCGACCTCAGCGTGACGCAAAAAATAGCGGTGATCAGAAGGATGCGAATCAGCAGGAATCTCCACAAAAGGCGCCTGCTGCTGAAAAATCCGGCTCTGATGACAGCCGCCGCAAACCGCGCCGCCCACGTAACCGGGACGGCTCCTCTTCCGAGGCTCCTGCTTCCAGCCCGGCGGCTCGCAAGAGCGCCCGCAATGAGAAGCATCAGAAGGATACTCAGCCGGAAGCCGGCAGCGACAACACGGATCTGAAATCAGCGACTGCAACTGACAAGAGTGCGGATAAGGCCATAACCAAGGCAGCTGTGGCGCAGCGAAGCGAGCCGAAGCAGTCAGAGCAAAACGCAGCTTATGAAGCCAAGCCCGTTCAAAAGCCGCAAACCGTCGCTGACACTGCCCCGGTACCTGAATCTGAAGAGCAGACAGATCCGCAGGCTCATAAGCCCGCAGGCCCGGCTACCACAGAGGCGTCTGCAACGGCAGAAGCTCCCGCAGCCAAAGCCAAGCCCAAAGCAGCACAGGGCGAAGCAGCCACTGCGCCGGCCCAGCCAGCCAAAAAAACCACAGCGGATGCCAGCCCGAAGCCGGCTGCACAAGCCAGCGAGACCGTTACAGGCAGCAAGCCATCCGCCGAAGCGAACAAAGCAGAATCTGCTTCAAAAGATAGTGAGCCGTCCGCAACAGAGGTTAAAGAGCCCTCAGCCGCTAAAGAGCCCTCGGCTCCAGAAGTTAAAGAGCCATCAGCCGCAGCGACTAAAGAGCCCTCAGCAGCAGAGGTTGGAAAGTCCCCAGCGACAGAAGCTAAAGAACCCTCAGCTGCAGCTGACAAGCCAGCAGTAAAAGCAGAGCGCGCGCCCTCGGCCAAAGAAGATGAAAAACCGGCGGCAAACGCAGGCGCAGAGATGGGCTCATCTGACGATGAGAACAAAACACCTCCTGCAAAGAAGCCCAGAGCCACACCCGCCAGGAGCCGAAGCAAGTCCCCAGCAGCGGAAAAGACCGCAGCACAAGCGCCCGCGGAGAATGCCGAAGCCGCATCAGGTAAAGCAGCGCCCGTGTCTGCAGAAGAACCCGCAGAAGGAACAGGCGTTTCGGTAACACCCGGGCGCGCTTACAACGACCCCCGCGAAGTGCGTAAACGCCAGCGAGCAGCCGAAGAAGCCAAAAAATCCGGGGGTAACTAATACATGCTGTCCAATGCCGACGTTGAAGCGCTGGAAGATATCCTGTTCGCCGACCCCTGGGGCGACGATGCTCTCGACTTTTTCGGCTTTCATGGCGCCGTGTGCGCCAGCGTCGTCGGGCCGGCCAGACTGAGCGTAGAGACTGTCTTCCGCCTTGTTACCGGGACCGATGAAACACCTGGCGGTGGAATTCCGGAAACCTTCCGCCAGTGCGTCACGCAACTGGCGGGAGATATGGCCAGGGCACTCGATATGGGCCAGGCTCTGGAACTTCCAGAGCCGGAAGACGGCGATCCCATGAACGCGCTTGAGAATTGGTGTGCGGGCTTCGTGGATACGTTTTTGGAGAATGAAGATGAGTGGCTGGACGCCGCCAGCGAGGATGAGACCGCCGATCTGATGGTGCCCATGCTGACGCTATCGGGCCTGTTTGACGACGAAGACTTCCAGAACGTTCGCAACAGCGAAAAACTGTCACGTCAGATGGCCGACGCTATCCCCGACTCCCTGACAGACCTCTACCTACTGTTCCACGCACCGGATTAAACCGGTGCGCCAACACCAGGCACCTGCCTGAAACGATGCCAGACCGGCTCCAGCCCGTCTGGCATTTTCATAATACGGCCCAGCTCACACCAGGGCGCACCGGGAAAATGAAAATCACTGCCCTGCGACGCCAGCAGCTTCTCCCGCACACAAAGCTCAGCGAGAAACCCCAGATCCCCACTGGATTGCCCAGATGTAGACACCTCGATAGCTTGACCGCCAGCACGGCGGAAGTCAGCCGTAAGGTCGCGAAGTTTTGTTGCAGTTAGCTGATATTTCCGGGGATGAGCCAACACCGCAAGCCCGCCGGCGGAATTGATCCACTGCACGACTTCCTGCAACTCCGGCCAAAACGCCTTAACATCACCGGCCTTTCCGCTACCAAGGTAGCGTTTGAATGCCTGTGCGGTATTCTTAACGATACCAGCTTCAACCAGTACCTTCGCAAAGTGCGGTCGCCCGGGAACATCGCCTCCGGATTCTGCCGTAGCGCGCTCAAGAAGATCCGGAATAGCAAGTTTACTCAGGCGGTCGGCGATCATGCCCGCCCTCGCCCAACGGTTGCGGTTCTGCTGCTCCAATGCGGCAAGGAAATCCGCGTGATCGATGTCAAAATCCAGACCTACAATGTGTATGGTGTGGCTGCGCCATAAACAGGAAAGCTCAATTCCCGGAATCAGCACGATATCGTTCGCTTTCGCGGCACTCTCGGCCTCGGCAAAACCGCTGACCGTATCGTGATCTGTCAGGGCAAGATGCGTAACCTTTTTTTCTGCGGCACGGACAACCAGCTCCGTTGGCGTGAGCGCCCCATCCGAAGCGGTGCTGTGGCAATGCAGATCAATGCACAAAAAAGGGTCTTGCGGTATAGTCACAAAAATTCCCGGATTAAGTAAGTGGCAATACAAGCCTGAATCAGGCTGCGCTGGTCATGCAACACAGTGTACCAGCCATTCCACTTCATGCATTATTTACAAGTTCCTTCATGGAACCGGAGACCTGTATGTACTACGCCATTATCAGTGAAGATGTCGATAACAGCCTGCCCCTGCGCCAGACAGCGAGGTCCGCACACATTGAGAGGCTGCAGCAACTGAAGGCGGAAGGCCGGCTGCTGGTCGCAGGACCTCACCCCGCTGTCGATACGAATGACCCGGGAGATGCAGGCTTTTCGGGTAGCCTCGTGATTGCCGAGTTCGATTCCTTGGCCGTGGCTCAGGCCTGGGCTGACAGTGACCCCTATATGGATGCCGGTGTTTATCAAAAAGTTATCGTTAAACCGTTCAAAGTCGTGTTGCCCTGAAACATCCGGAATTGCTCCATGAGCTTATTGTAATGACAGCTCGCTTGAACGGTCGAAGATCTGTGACAAAATTGCGGCTTTGATAACAACATGCTTTTGAAACCGCCTTTTAACTTGAACACCGTAGGAATCTTGCCAGTGACGCTTTTTCGCCTTGCCATCAGTACGCTTTTTATACTGTCTTCCATTGCTACGGCTCAGGCAAAAACCGCTTGGGTTGATGATCAGCTCTATCTTCCCGTGCGATCTGGCGCCGGCTCCCAGTATCGTATCATTGAGAACGCGGTCCCCAGCGGCACCGCACTGGAAGTTATTGAAACGTCAGATTCCGGCTATACTCGTGTACGCACACCAAAAGGCAATGACGGCTGGGTTTCCAGTCAGTATCTGAGTGATACGCCGATTGCAGCAGATCGGCTGAAAACCGTAAGCCGGCAGCTTGAGCAGGCCCAAACTGAGCTATCCTCTTTGAAAGCGCAGTTGAACGAAGTCTCCAGCGAAAGAGATTCACTGAGTAACGCGGAATCTTCGCTGTCTACCCGCTCAGAAGAGTTGCAGCAGGAGCTCAGACGTATCAAGAATATTGCTTCAGATTCAATTAATCTGAAGCGGCGGAACGATGAGTTGCTGGGTGAAAACCAGAAACTGCACAATGATCTGGAAGTGCTGACCGCAGAGAACGAGCGACTGGAAGCCAGCAAAGAGTCTGATTTCATGCTTGTAGGTGCTGGCCTTGTACTCGGAGGGGTACTTCTCGCTTTGGTTATTCCGATGCTTAAACCCTCAAGAAAAACCGATAACTGGGCGTGAATGTTATGAAGGACTATTCGGAGAAGCGCGATTTTCATCGCATGCAGGTTGAGTCAGAAATCGAGATTACCGACAGCAAAGGGAATACGTTTTCCGGTACCTGTAAAGATCTCAGTGCAACGGGAATGCAGATGCTTGTGAGAAACCCTGTGATGGTTGGAGAAGAACTGACCACGGTGCTGCACCCGAGCAGTGATCAGTTCCCTCCGTTGGAGACAATCTGTGAGGTAATCCGATGTGAACCGGAGGGCGAAGGCTTCTTGCTGGGAACCAACATCAGCGAAGTCACCCGCTAGTCTCCAGCCCCTTGGCATTAATTAGCCAACAGTTAAACCAGGGGCTTTTCTGACACAACGATGCCGTTGTTGTCAGCGTACACATAGTGGCCAGGGCGGAAAGTCACGCCGTGGAAGGTTACCGGCACATCCAGGTCGCCAAGGCCGCGCTTTTCGCTTTTCCGAGGATAGGTAGCCAGCGCCTGAACCCCCAAATCTGTTTTGCCGATCTCATCAACATCCCGCACGCAGCCATAGATGATCAAACCCGCCCAACCATTGCTGGCCGCTTTTTCAGCGAGCATGTCGCCCAACAGAGCGTGGCGCATCGAACCGCCACCATCAACCACCATCACCCGACCTTTGCCGGGCAAGCCAACCTGCTCCTTCACCACGGAGTTGTCTTCAAAGCACTTGACGGTAACCATCTCGCCACCGAAGGCTTTTACTCCGCCATAGTTATTAAAGCCGGGTGCGACCACTTCAACTTCCGGAAACTCATCACACAAATCCGGGGTAATAATCGTTGTCACCTTATCGCTCTCCTTACGCACAGAAGTAAACTCAGTCGATTTTTTCGTCAGCCAGGAAGAACCAGGTATCCAGCACCGAATCCGGGTTAAGGGATACAGTGTCGATACCCTGATTCATCAGCCATTTGGCAAGATCGGGATGGTCAGACGGACCTTGGCCACAGATACCGATGTACTTACCTGCCTTTTTGCATGCCTGAATGGCGCTGGACAGAAGTATTTTAACGGCATCGTCCCGTTCGTCGAACAGGTGCGCAATAATGCCTGAATCTCGATCCAGCCCCAGGGTCAGCTGAGTCAAATCGTTTGAACCGATGGAAAAGCCGTCAAAATGTTCGAGGAACTGTTCTGCCAGCAAAGCGTTGCCTGGCAGTTCACACATCATGATCACACGCAGGCCATTCTCGCCGCGCTTGAGACCATTCTCAGCCAACAACTTGACCACCTGCTCGGCTTCACCAACGGTGCGAACAAAAGGCACCATAACTTCTACGTTGGTCAGGCCCATCACATCGCGTACTTTTTTGAGCGCACGGCATTCCAGCTCGAAACAGTCGCGAAAAGTTTCCGAGATATAACGCGACGCGCCCCGGAAGCCCAGCATCGGGTTTTCTTCATCGGGCTCATACAAAGTGCCGCCGATCAGGTTGGCGTACTCATTGGATTTGAAATCAGACAGGCGCACGATGACCTTCTTGGGCCAAAACGCGGCGGCCAGGGTAGAAATGCCTTCGACCAGCTTATCCACATAAAAATCGACCGGCGAGCTGTAACCGGAGATACGCTTCTCGACGGTCTGCTTGATATCACGGGGCAGGCCTTCAAAATTCAGAAGGGCCTTGGGGTGAACACCAATCATGCGGTTAATAATGAATTCAAGGCGCGCCAGGCCAACGCCTTCATTGGGCAGCGACTGGAAATCAAAAGCACGGTCCGGGTTACCCACGTTCATCATGATCTTGAACGGGATATTGGGCATGGAATCTACCGTGTTTTCACGCAGCTCAAAGTCCAACGCACCTTCGTAAATCAGGCCGGTGTCACCTTCCGCACAGGATACGGTAACTTCCTGGCCGTCTTTCAGTACCTCTGTTGCGTCACCACAGCCCACGACCGCCGGAATGCCCAGCTCGCGAGCAATGATAGCGGCGTGACAGGTACGGCCCCCACGGTCCGTAATAATCGCGGAAGCACGCTTCATAACGGGCTCCCAGTCCGGGTCCGTCATATCCGTAACCAGTACATCGCCATCCTGTACGCGATCCATTTCCTTAATGCTGGTAATAATCTTGACCGGGCCGGCACCAATTTTGTGACCAATACTGCGACCTTCCACCAGCACAGTGCCGGTTTCGTTCAGCAGGTAACGCTCCATTACGTTGGCAGACGCCCGGCTTTTAACGGTTTCCGGACGGGCCTGAACGATGTAGATGTTGCCGTCATCACCATCTTTGGCCCACTCAATGTCCATGGGGCGCTGATAGTGCTTCTCAATGATCACGGCTTGCCTGGCCAGCTCTTCCACTTCGGCGTCTGAAATACAGAACCGACCGCGCTCTTCCGGGTCCACTTTAACGGTTTCCACAAGTTGGCCTTCACCAGGCTCTGTGTGGTAAATCATTTTAATGGCTTTGCTACCGAGATTTCTGCGCAACACAGCGGGCCGGCCGGCATCAAGAGTGGGTTTGTGAACGTAGAACTCATCAGGGTTAACGGCGCCCTGAACAACCGTCTCCCCAAGGCCATAAGAGCCGGTGATGAACACAACGTCCCGGAAGCCCGATTCCGTATCCAGCGTAAACATAACGCCGCTTGAAGCGGTTTCGCTGCGTACCATCTTCTGGATGCCTGCAGACAAGGCCACAAGCTTGTGATCAAAGCCATGGTGAACGCGGTAGGAAATCGCGCGGTCATTAAACAGGGAGGCAAACACCTCTTTTACTGACGTGCGCACTTGTTCAAGCCCGACTACGTTCAGAAAGGTTTCCTGTTGGCCAGCAAACGAAGCATCCGGGAGATCTTCAGCCGTAGCTGAAGAGCGCACGGCAACGGCCATCTTGTCATTGCCGTTGAGTATTTGGCCGTAGGCCTCCTTGAGCGCCACTTCCAGGGCGTCCGGGAAGGGCGTATCAATAATCCACTGGCGTATCTTCGCGCCTACACGGGCAAGCTCGTTCACGTCATTAATATCGAGTGCGTCGAGGAGTTTATCGATCTTGTCTTTCAGGCCATCTTTGGCCAAAAACTCACGGTAGGCGTGCGCAGTGGTGGCAAAACCACCTGGGACCGTTACACCTGCATTGGCGAGATTACTGATCATTTCACCGAGGGAAGCGTTTTTGCCGCCTACCCGGTCAACATCGGACATTCCCAGGTGATCAAACCAGATTATGTAATCTTCCAAAGCGTGTCTCCCTTAAAATCTGTAAGGCTAAGAATTAAACCGGGCCAGCGGTAGCAAGCGTAAAAAGCGGATAACAACCACTGCGGAGTCTCTAACTTGGCGTGTATGATACTGTAACCTTCGGGTTTTACCTAGGGAGCCGGGACAACACCATGAAACGTACAGCCTTCTTTATTTCCGATGGCACTGGCCTGACCGCTGAGGCTCTCGGGCATAGCCTATTGGCCCAATTCGAAAAAATTGAATTTGAGCGCATAACCGTACCCTATATCGACGACGTTGAAAAAGCCCGGGACATGGTTAAACGCATAAACAATGCGGCGGAAGCCGATGATGCCAGACCGCTGATCTTCGACACCATTGTGGATAGCTCTATCCGTGACATTATCTCGAATGCCCAAGGTTTTATGGTGGATATCTTCGGAACATTCCTGAACCCACTGGAAAAGGAATTGCAATCGTCCTCATCCTACTCCGTGGGCAAATCCCATGCGATCAACAACGAAGGCGTTTACGAGCGTCGCATCCACGCGGTGAACTTTGCACTGGATAACGATGATGGTGCGCGCACGCGGTATTACGATGAAGCGGATCTTATCCTGGTGGGAGCGTCACGCAGCGGCAAAACCCCAACCTGCCTGTACCTCGCACTCCAGTATGGTGTTAAAGCTGCCAACTACCCGATTACCGAAGAGGATCTGTCAGACCAGCAAATGCCCAAGGCACTGCGGCCGCACAAGGAAAAGATCTTTGGCCTGACTATTGAGCCCGAAAGGCTGGCCACCATCCGCAATGAGCGGCGCCCCAACTCCCGCTACTCGTCCATTCAGCAGTGCATGCACGAAATCGAAGAGATTGAGCTGATGTATCGAAGGGAGCGCATTCCGTTTCTGAATACGACAGCCTATTCCGTAGAAGAAATAGCGACGCGTATCATAGTTGCCACCGGTTTGAAGCGGAACCGCTAAAAGGCCTGTTACTGAACAGGCAGGCCGGTAACAACGGCCTGCCTTGTTACTACCTACAACTCCTGAATGTTCAGCCCAAGCTCCTTAACAAGAGCGCGGTTATCCGGGCCTGTCACTACGGCAGTGCTGGCTTTATCGGGCACCAGCCAGGTTGCAGCAACCCGTTTAAGGTCATCAAGCGTTACTGACAACACGCGCTCACGAAAACGCGCCCGTTGCTCAGGACTACGCCCGAACAACTTGTTGTGGAAAGCGTGACGCGCGGCTCCGGCTGGCGAGCGCGGGCGATCCATCTGCCCAATAACGCCAAGAATGGACTCTTCCAGCTCCTGATACTCATGGTCCGTTTCCTGGAGCCATACCAGCGCTTTGTCGAAATCTTCAAGAGTTTCAGCCAGGCGTGGATCCCGGTATGAGAAAAAGCGGAAGTTGCCATTCACACTATCCTGCGCTGCCCCACCACCGTAGGCACCGCCCTTCTCACGGATGGCCCTGTGCAGATAACCGTTACGCAGAAAACCACCCAGCACGCTGAGCGCCGCCGCATCCGGGTGGTCAACCGGCACCGTGCTGTATGCGCGGGCGCAGAAGTTGACCTGTGTGGACGTCAGCCAGGCTTCGTGGGTTGCGAAACTCACCGGTTCCATCTTCCAGCGGGATGCGTCAACGCCGGTATCGCCCTGCCAGCAGAACTTGAGGTCGTCAATCAATGCCGGAAGTTGCTCTTCCTCACCGATAATCAGGAACTCCCGAGCCTGTTCGCGAATTCTGCCGTGCAGGCTTGCCAGTTGTTGGCAGAATGCATCAAGCGCTGCCGGATCCTTCAGCGACTGATCCAGCTCCTTGGTGCCGCGAATTCCCGCGAGGCCACCAAGGCGGAAGGTTAACCAGGCACCCGGGCTCATACCCTGAGCCGCGGCACCCATGGCCAGCGCATGACCACTGCCCGTTACAGCCTGCTCACGGCGGGCGCGGATCTGGGCAACAATCTCGCGGATGCGATCTTTTTCATCGAAGCGGGCACTGGTGAAAACGTCCCTGAGCAGTTTCGTCAACACCGTCCGATTACGTGCTAACGACTTGCCGCTGAAGATCATATAACCAGACAAATCATGAACGTCATCAATTCGACCCTTGGCGGTAAACGAGGCGCCAATACCACCGGATTCTGCCGAGATTCGATCCTGCATCTGCAGGTAGTCCAGATCGCCACAGCCCACCTCCGAGATCAGCGCGCTGTAATACGGGAGCAACAACAGCTCCTCTTCTGTTAGTGCCGGCAGTGGCAATACCACCTGCTCGTAAATCAGACCGTTGGTTCCTCGCGCAAACACCGTTGCCGAGATATCGCCGTCGAAACGGGCTTCCGGCTCGGGCATTTGCAGCGGTACATCCGTCAGGTCCACTTTTGGCAGGATGGAATCGTCATCCTTGCGCATCTGGCGCTCTTCCAGCGCTTTGGCGCGATCGACAATCTGCCCGATTTCTTCGCTGGTGAGCTCTGCCTTGCGTTTGGCGAGGGATTCGCGGATTGCCTGCTGACGCCGTGCATCCAGTTTATCGTCCGGACGCAGCGTAAGCGTTACCCGGTGCGGGTTATCCAGCAGCTTGCGACGGATAAGGCCGGGGATGAACTCTGGATCGCGAATTTTCTCCCGCAGGGTTGCCAAAACCGGGTCCAGATCGAGCAACTCAACCGGGTCGCCGCCGTGAACCATGGGAGCAATCGCACTCATGATCAGTTGAAGACCATAGGGAAAGCTGTCTCCGGCAATTTCGCGCTGGTGCAGTTCAAGCTGATGAAGAATAGCTTCCAGACGTTCCTCGCTGACGCCCTCCTTGACCACTTTCTCAAGCGTGCTCTCAATGAGTACTTCCAGATCGTTCTGTTTCTCTGGCTCACTGCCCTCAAGACCGCATAAAAACGTCATTTCCCGATTGGAATCTTCGAGCCCGCACATGGGTGAAGGCGCCTGGCCGATATCCGTCGTTTCCAGCGCCCGCATCAGTGGAGACGCGCTGTTTTCAAGCAATATGGCCGACAATAACTGCCCCTCCAGGTTTTCCTGAAGATCAAAGCTGTGGCCCAGCAGCCAACCCACAACAATGTGGGTTTTGTTGGTCATGTCTTCACCTTCACTCACGCCGTAGCCCTGGTCCACACGAACCGGCGCAAACATGCGTTTTTCATCGCGCACGGGGAGCTCAATATCCAGCTTGTCGAAACGCTTGAGAGCAAGCTCTTCAAACCGCTCGTGGTGTTCATGGGCCGGAATATTACCGTAGGTGGCAAAGATCGCGTTGCTGGGGTGGTAATGGTGTCGATAGAAACGAATAAGATCATCGTAACCCAAGTCAACGATATGATCCGGCTCGCCGCCGCTGTTGTAGTGGTAGGTAGTGGTCGGGAACAGATGGCTGCTCAGGTTCTGCCAGAGCTGCGAGGTAGCCGAGCTCATGGCACCTTTCATCTCATTGTAAACAACACCCTTATAGACCAGGTCGGTGCCTGGATCGTCCGGCGTTTCAAACTCCAGCCGATGTCCTTCCTGAGCAAAATCCAGCGGATCCAGCTTGGAGAAAAAGACGGAGTCCAGATAGACGGACAAAAGGTTGTCAAAATCCTTGCGATTCATGCTCGCGAAGGGATAAGCCGTCCAGTCACTGCTGGTGAACGCGTTCATGAACGTGTTCAACGAGCGACGAATCATCATGAAAAACGGATCGCGAACCGGGTAGCGTTCACTGCCGCATAAAGCCGTGTGTTCAAGAATATGGGCAACGCCTGTCGAATCCATCGGAAAGGTTCTGAGTGCCACAAAAAACACGTTTTCATCGTTGTCCGCCGCGAGATGGAGATGGCGGGCACCGGTTTTTTTATGGCGATACTCTTCTACATCGAGATTAAGCGTATCGATCCGGTGACTGCGAAGCTTCTCAAAAGCCGGATGGGTTGCGTTATCGATCACTGCAGCCATTCAAACTATCCTGTCGTTAAACAATTGGAGAATGACAGGGTAACACGTAGTATCAGTTATCCTGTATCCGTCCCCCAGCGATAAGGTAGCTCCCAGGATCATGAGTACATCTTCAGGCCCAGCAAGAGCCTTACAGGCTCCCGAAGTCGCCGCTTATTGGGCAGAGCGGCGGAGTTACCTTGAGCGCATACGTAAATCCCCGGAGGTTCGGCAACGCTTCCGGCGCGAGGTCGTTATCTATCTGGCGCGCCGTCTGCTCTGGTCTTTCGGCTTCTTCCCCGTATTCATGGCCTTCTGGGTGCCTTTGGTGCTGGCCAGCTTCAATCCGGTGGTCCTCGCGTCTGATCTGATTCCTTTACTCCAGGATTTCGTAAACTCGAACCCCGAAGTGCAGGCTACAACACTCAGTACACTTGCCATTGCCTGGGCGTCGGTTGGTTTTTTCTTTCTGATCTTTGATTTTGTTCTAACACCGTTCAAATCGCCCTATGAATACGAGGCCGATGTCTACATGAGGGCCTGGGAGCAGCTCAATCATGATCAACTTCCCGCTAAAGTGTGATTTGGCCTGCATTCTCACCAAGTTCAAGCACTTTTGGATACATAACTCAGCTCTCGCTGGGTAAGATAAAACCGCTACCCGCACCACAGAGCCCGGCATGTGTTATCGGGACAAGAATTACAGGGCAACACAATGCCCGAAACTGAAAGGCTGGTAACGCTGACCCGATAACCAACGCGATTGAAGTAACAGCTTGAGGTAGTTAGATGGTGATCAAGAACGCTCTTCTGGTGGATGACTCCAAGGTAGCCCGGTTTGCCCTGAGCAAGCTGCTGGAGAACCTCGACATGAACGTCAGTATGGCCGGCTCTGCCGAAGAGGCCCTGGAGTTTCTCGGCAGCCGTGAGCATCCGGACGTCATCTTCATGGACCACCTGATGCCCGGAATGAACGGCGTGGAAGCCACTAAGGCCATCAAGGGCAATCCGGAGACCGCCAGCATACCGATCATCATGTGCACGTCCCAGAAGTCCTTATCGTTCACGAAAGAAGCGACAAATTTCGGGGTTTACAACATCCTGACCAAGCCAACGCAGCCTGAGGGCCTTGGCCTGGCGCTGGAGCAATTGGCGATCGACGTTAAGGGAGGCACCCTGCCAGAGGCGCCGCAATTCGGCCTGACACCGGATACCGACGAATACCTGGCCGATATGCCCGACAACGCAGCGGTGGAGATGTCACCAGAGCAGCCTGACGGCGAACCCGCGCTTAACGGTGGCACGGCGCCGAGCGTCGTGCCGTTGACCAGTGACCTGATAGAGCAGATTTCCCGTTCCGCCGTCAAAACCCACGTCAACCATCGTCTACATGAGCTACTCAGTTCGTTATTTGACGAACAGTTCGATCACCTGAAGCGCGCACTGGATGAATCGCGTGGCAAGCAGGCAACCATGATTGAAGAGCGCCTAAGTGCGATGAGCGGGATGATAGAGGAGCGCACCCGGAACCTGCATGACGAAGTGGCGGCTGAGGTAAACCTTCATATGGGCCGCGAGCTGGCAGACCTGAAAAAGGAGCTATCACAAAACACCGGCTTTACCAGCAACCATATGGACGAACTCAAAGACCACATTACCAGCGTACAGACCATCGATACCGATTTCTGGCAGACACTGCAATCTGAAGCCATCCAGCAGGCCCATGAGATTTCCCGTGAAACGGCTGAAGACATCGCGCAGCGGACCATTGATCTGTTCGTGGCCCAGCAGCGCTCAGCGTCTTCCAAAATCTATACGGTTGCGCTTGCTGTCAGTCTTGGAGTATTCAGCCTTGGGATTGCCTGGTTAGCGGGCCTTTTCGGCTAACCGCCTGGCGAATCCTCTCCCAATCTTCTGGTGTGTCTATGTCGTCATGGACACCCGGAATGTTCAGCCGGGTCGCACCTGCTTTGGCCAGCAAGCGGCCTGCACCCCGGTCACCTTCCAATGCCAGCGCTTCGGGCCATAGCCCCCGGGGCAGATACGCCGGTACGCCCGGGTGCCGGCCATAGTCCGCTGCAGCCGGCTGCGTCGGGAAACATCGCGCCGCTTCGCCAAAAGTCCCAAGTGCCTCCGTGTCCAGCAGCGGCTGGTCCGCCACCAGCACAAATACACCTTTCACACGTGGCCCAAGGCTTCGAATACCAGCGGCCAACGAAGCCGCCATACCCTCGTGCCAATCTGCCACACGCACCCACCGGGCCGGCTGCGCGCGGCAACGGAAACGAATCAGCGAGTACCAGGCACCACACACAACTCGCACATCCCGGCTCAGCAGCCTGCCCTGAGCGATTGCACGATCAAGCAACGTACAGCTCTGCCCATTCTGTGCTCTCAGGGTTAACAGCGCTTTTGGGCGCCCAAACCGACTGGAAGCACCTGCCGCAAGAACAAGTGCCGGAAATTCCTGATCGCTGTCACAACGAGAGGCGGTTATGATTTCACTCCTGATAAAGAGGTGAAAACAGAAATGATAGCCTGAATCGACCCAGGCCATTACCTGACAGGTCACTCATTCAGGATTTTTGCTAGAATCCCCACATCATTCAACCCTACCCGCCCGGAAATTTGATGAATCAGCTGTTTGTAGACAACCTCACCGTTATTGATTTTGCTTACCTGGATCCCACCCGTGGGTTAGTCGGGGAAAGCTGGATTGCCGACGTTGTGCTGGAAGGCGAACTTGATGACCAGGGCATGGTATTCGATTTCAGCAACGTGAAGCGCACCATCAAGCGCATTATAGATGAGCGCGTGGATCACCGGCTGGTCATACCCCGTGGCTACGAAGGCCTCTCCTGGAACCAGGACACGCCCGACACGTTCACCTGGGGCCTGACCGACGGCAGCCACATTGTGCACCGCTCACCGGATGAAGCCGTTGTATGGCTTTCTGCAGAGCGGGTTGTTCCATCGGCGGTTGCGGCACTGCTGGAGCGCGAGCTGATGGCGGTACTGCCGGCAAATGTGACATCGGTGGAAATCAACCTTCGTGAAGACGTGATAGAGGGCGCCTACTACCACTACGTTCACGGCCTGAAAAAGCACTTGGGAAACTGCCAGCGCATCGCGCATGGCCACCGTTCACCTATTCGCATTGATCGAAATGGGCACCGGGACTATGACCTGGAAAGCGCCTGGTCCAAGCTTTGGCAGGATATCTATGTGGGTTCTGAGGAAGACGTAGCGCGCCGTCACGTGGAAGAGGATGGTGTTCCTTACATAACCTTCGAGTACGAGGCCAACCAAGGCGAGTTCGCCCTGACCTTGCCTGAAAAGCGCGTTTATATGATGGGTACTGACACAACGGTTGAATTGATCGCCGCACACATAGCTAACCAGCTCAAGGCAGAGTTTCCTTCGGACACGATTCTGGTAAAAGCCTACGAAGGTGTCGGCAAAGGAGCCATAGCCTCTCGTTGATGCCGGCCACTCCAGGGCCAAGTGAGCAGGGCGCCACCTCCCAAAACTGTGTGTTGCCAAGGATGGCAACACCAAGCCCCCATGGAAGGGTTTACGGCGTGTTTTGGGAGGTGGCGCCCTGCTCACGCTCTCTGGCACTCAACTAGATGTGAAAATCATTTAGACACAAAAAAACCGCCCGAAGGCGGTTTTTTTGATGGCTATCCGGTGGACTAAACCGTCAAGCCGTATTGGCGTCCCCTAGGGGGTTCGAACCCCTGTTGCCGCCGTGAAAGGGCGGAGTCCTAGGCCACTAGACGAAGGGGACTAGAAAATTGGTGGAGCCAGACGGGATCGAACCGTCGACCTCAACACTGCCAGTGTTGCGCTCTCCCAGCTGAGCTATGGCCCCCAACGGCTGCGTATATTAAGGATCCGCCCCATGGGCGTCAACCTTTGGGGGCACTTTTTTTCAGTTTTCCGAACTTCCCTGTCCAGACCGCTCACTTCTTCACCAAAGTGGCTATTAAGCACCCAGTGCAGCGTATTCTTTCTCCACTTTCTTGGTTTCTTTCTTGGAGAAACCTCCAAGCACCTCCAAAGCCTGCCGCAAACGAGCGCGAGTCATATCCGGGCCGAGCATATCCATGGAATCCATAACCGACCAGGAGTTCGGAGTACCTGCAATAGCAACAAATACAGAAAACATGAAGTCGCCCATCTTAAGATCCATGGCTTTGGCCAGAAACTTGATATCCGCGAAGATGCTTTCCTTGCTCCAGTGGCGCTGGGCTTCAAGCTTCCACAAGGTGAACTGGAGAACCCGCTTGATCTGACCTTCTTCCAGTTTGTTGTGCGCAAAGTCTTCCGGCTTCAGATCCAGCATGCCCGAGAACATGAACTGGGCCATGGGCGCCACATCGGAGAACACCTCTGCCCTGCCCTTGATATGCGGAACCAGCGCCTTGAGCGCGTCTTCGTTGAACCTCCATTGGCGCAAGCGATCGATAAACTGATCTTCCGTGAGTTCGTCGCGTAGCCAAAGGCCGTTAAGCCAGCGTAGCTTATCCACATCAAAAACCGGGCCACCGAGGGATACACGCTGAATATCGAAGTTGGAGATCATCTCATCCAGCGTGAACTTTTCACGCTCATCCGGCATGGACCAGCCCATACGGCCAAGGTAGTTGGTTACCGCTTCCGGCAGAAAGCCCATGCGCTCGTAAAAGTTAATGCTGGTAGGGTTCTTGCGTTTGGACAGCTTGCTCTTGTCCGGGTTGCGTAACAGCGGCAGATGGCAAAGAACCGGCATTTCCCATCCAAAATACTCGTACAGTAGCTTGTGCTTGGGCGCGGAGTTGATCCACTCCTCGCCACGCAGAACGTGGGTGATTTCCATCAAATGGTCGTCAACCACGTTAGCGAGGTGGTAAGTGGGCATGCCGTCAGATTTAAGCAGGATCTGACAATCTACCTGCGCCCAATCGATTTCAATGATGCCGCGAAGCATGTCATTGATCTCGCAGGTGCCTTCCTCCGGCACCTTCATGCGAATCACATAGGGCTCACTCGCATCCAGACGGCGCTTGACCTCTTCTTGAGAAAGCTCCAGATTTCCTTTTATACCGGGGTTCAGACCTTGTGCCTTACGTTCTTCCCGAATGGCATCCAGCTCTTCGGGCGTACGGAAGCAATAAAAAGCGTGGCCAGCGGTGACCAGATCTTCCGCGTACTGGCTGTATGAATGCTTGCGCTCAGACTGGCGATATGGCCCGTGAGGCCCTCCGACATCAGGACCCTCATCCCAATTAAGACCAAGCCAGCGTAGCGCCTTGAGAATGTCCTGCTCGGATTCCGCGGTGCTGCGGACCTGATCGGTGTCTTCAATCCGCAGGATGAACTGCCCGCCGTGCTGCCGGGCAAAACACAGGTTGAACAGGGCCACGTAGGCGGTACCAACGTGTGGATCACCGGTAGGTGATGGAGCAATTCGGGTACGTACAGTCATGAAACCTTCCTGAAAATCGGTGGCCGTTTGATAAACCCGGCATTATACCGGCCCCTGCATTATTTCGCATGATTGCAAAGCGTATCATTTACACCGGCTCGTTGAGGCACCACAAGATTTTGCGATTCTGCCGCCCTGAGTGTTATATTATAACATTACAAGCAAACATCAGGACTCAGCCCCATGCGCACCCTCAAAACAGCTTGCACTCTAGCCCTGAGCGCCAGCACCCTTCTCTATGCCAGCAATACGCTTGCCGACACCCGTATTCTGACCTCCATCAAGCCGCTAGAGCTTCTGGTGCAGGCGATTGCAACGGAAGACATGCACACAAGTACCCTGATACCTCCGGGCTCCAGCCCTCATAATTATTCAATGACACCTTCAAAACGCAGGGCGCTGGAAAGCGCCGACATCATTTTCTGGGTAGGCCCTGAGGTGGAGACATTTCTGAACCGCCTCTTGACCGGCAGCGAATTCGGCGAGCGCTCCGTAGCACTTATGCGTAAAGACGCCGAAGCCGTAGAGTCTGAAAAAGAGGGTTACGAGCACGATCAACCTGACTCAAACAATGACGATGACGGGCACGATCACGAAGATGGAGAAGATCCACACATCTGGGTAGACCCGCACATGGCGCTTACCATGGCAGAAACCATTCGGGATACCCTGGCTCAACTGAGCGGTGCAGACAAGCCGGCTCTGGATCGCAACCTGGAAACATTCCGGGCATCCATTTCAGCCAAAGAAGATCAGATCCGCAGGCAACTGGAGCCCGTGCAGGGTATCAGCCTGTTCGCGTATCACAGCGCCTTCACCCGATTCGCAGAGCACTACGGCCTGAACGTTGAGGGCGTGCTGACACTCAACCCGGAACTGTCGCCAGGTGCACGGCACATTGCGGAGGTTCAGAACAGCCTTCGCGGTGCAAACCAGCCATGCCTGTTGACCGAACCGCAATTCAACCGGCAGTGGTGGCGTTCCATAACCGAGGGCCTGGATGTGACATTCAGCACCTGGGATCCCCTGGCCACAGATATTGATACAACGGTGGACGGTGGTTACGCGGCCTTTCAACAAAGCATCGCTGATGCCGTACTCAAATGCCTACCAGAGAATGCTGAGCATTAATGGAATAGACACCATGGCCAGAAGCGTCTGGCCACTGATAATGCCCGCCATCAGCGGCGCATCACCGCCTAACTGTCTGGCAAGGATGTAGGCCGATGTAGCCGTTGGAAGCGTGGCCAGAAGTATCGACACCTGCACCAGCGTGCCATCAAGCCCTAACAGAATGGCAAGCCCTGCAGCCATCAGCGGAAACAGCAACAACTTCAAGACAGACGACATCATAAAAGGCACGGAGCCGCCCCGCAGGGCTTTAAGCTGAATCCCGGCGCCAACTGTCATCAAACCCATCGGCAGCGCCAGGTTGCTCAGGGGCTCCAACGTACCTGCAAGGAGCGGATGGAAGTCAATCTCGAAAAAGCTCCAGGTAACCCCGAGAATCGACCCGATAATAAGAGGGTTTGACGCAATCGTACGTAACACCGGCCCCACCCGCACCGGGCCGTCCGTTGCCACGAGAGAAAACATTAGAATGCACAACAGGTTTATCAGCGGCACCATAATCGCAACAGCGATGGCGGTCAGCGACAACCCCTCGTCACCCAACAGCATTCCACCCGCCGCAAGGCCCACGTATGAGTTAAACCGGATAGCTCCCTGATAAACCGATGAAAAAACCGGCCCACTCCAGTGCCAGAACAACTGCACGGCGATTAATACCAGTGTCATCGCCAAGAGCATGGAGCCAATAAGCAAGGCAGTATCGCCATAGGCGGAAGCCGGCAACCGGGCCTGGCCGAGCTTGAACACCAGCATGGCGGGAAAGAGCACGTAGTAGGTAAAGCGCTCCGCCTGTGGCCAGAAGTCAACCGAAGGAAATTCCCAGCGCCTGAACAGGTACCCTAAAACAATCAGCGCAAAAATAGGCACCAGCGCCTGAACCATAACCGGCATATCGAACACTCCAGTATCATTGACTCTATATGGACAACTGCCCCGGGCGACTAACCGGGTAACCGAGGAGCATATCAGATGGCCAATAGGCCGTCTTGAGGCCGGCGCAGGCGTAACCCCTCTTGCCGATGATCAACTCGCCCAGTGGTCAGGATGAGCCAAGCCTGCCAGAATAATTCCCTCGACACTGCCACCTTCGGTCATCACGCTACATTCATCCTCAGGGAAACCCCATGCAATCCGAGCCCAAGCCAGAGCCCAAATCTGAGAAGGGGAAAGCGACCCGAATCATCCATAACCGCCGCCATAAGGATAGCCTCGGCAGCCCCTACTCACCGGTTTACAACACCACTACCTACCGCTTCGCGAACACCGCCTCGCTGCAGGATGTGATCGAAGGCCGCACGCCGGGCAACCTGTATACCCGTTGGGGGAGCAACCCGACCATCCGAGAGCTTGAGCAAGGCTTGGCCGGCCTTGAAGATTCAGAGAGTGCGCTGGCGTTTGCCTCTGGTATGGCAGCCATTTCGGCCACCCTGTTTGCTCATGGACGGAACGGCATTGTCTGCGTCGGTGATCTTTATGGTGGCACGCAAGAACTGCTGACCAAGCACCTGGAACCTCTGGGCATTCCCGTTACTTTTCTGCTGCAGAACGAATCCGATCAATTAACCAACGCTCTGAACAAACCCGGCATGCTGGTGTACTGTGAAACACCGGCCAATCCGACGTTGGGCATACTGGATATCCGGGAACTGGCGCAACGGGCTCATACCAAAGGTGCCTTTTTCGCAGTAGACAACACTTTTGCCTCACCGATAAATCAGTGTCCACTGGCGCTGGGTGCCGATATCAGCGTTCACAGCGCTACCAAGTATCTCGGAGGCCACAGCGACCTTACCGCCGGTGCCGTGATGGCATCTGCAGAACGGATTCAGCCCATTGCCCAATGGCGGAAAAACCTTGGTCAGATTCTGGCGCCGGAGACCGCCGCCCTGCTCTCTCGCAGCCTCAGAACCCTGCCGGTGCGGGTACGGCAGCATAACGACAATGCCATGGCGGTTGCCCAGGCAATGGCCAGTCACCCGGCCATCAAACGAGTGCTCTATCCGGGGTTACCTGATTTTCCCGGCCACAGCTTGGCTGCGCAACAAATGGATGGGTTTGGTGGCGTGCTGACTCTGGAGATCAAAGGTGATCGGGAACAGGCCGAGAAAGTGGCGGACAGCCTGCAGATTTTCCTGCTAGCCACAAGTCTGGGGGGCGTGGAAAGCCTGGTGTCCCAACCCTGCGCCACCAGCCACCACGGCATCAGCCGAAAGGAGCGGGAGCGCCGCGGGATCACTGACAGTATGCTGCGGCTGTCGGTTGGGTTGGAAGATGCAAAAGACCTGATCGCAGACCTGAAGCAGGCTCTGGCCCAGCTATAGATCGCCATTAATGAGGAAGTCGCGAAGGGCTGCCGCATTGTTGTGCTCGGCGTCCTTCGCGGCAAACACCAGCGTTATGCGCTTGTGCTCTTTCACAATCGACTGCAGCGCTTTCAGATCTTCAGCTGCATCGTTTTTTTTCAATTCCTTCAGGTACCGCTGCCGGAATTCGTTCCATTTTTCCGGGTCATGATCAAACCACTTTCGCAGTTCGGTAGACGGAGCGAGCCCTTTTAGCCAGGTTTCGAGTTTGGCATCTTCCTTGGCAACACCACGCGGCCATATTCTGTCGACCAGAATACGTGGTCCATCAGAACGCGCAGCGTCCTCGTAAGCTCTCTTGATTCGAATTTCCATCATCAAGCCTCCGTCTTGTCATTCAGATAAGGTCATCCGGAGTTAACTGTTCTACCGAATTTTTACCCAACAGTGCAAGAGTCAACTCTACCTCGTAACGGAAGTTTTCCAGCATTCGGGAGACGGCCTCCTCGCCACCTGCCGCCAACGCATAGGCCCATGCACGTCCCACCAGACAAGCGTTTGCACCCAGGCAAAGTGCTCGCACAATGTCCTGGCCAGACTGCACACCGCCATCAAACAGAATCTCGGTTTTTCCTGATACGGCTTCGACAATGCCCGGCAGCGCCGAGATGGTTGAAGGCGCGCCATCCAGTTGTCGTCCGCCGTGATTAGAGACAACAATGCCGTCGGCCCCGACATCCATCGCAGAACGGGCGTCGTCTGGATCCATAATCCCCTTGATCACCAGCTTGCCTGGCCAATGCTGCCGCACCCAGTCCAGATCCTTCCAGGTAACGGACGCATCAAACTGCTGGTCCACCCAGGCTTTGAAATCTTCAGGGTTGCGGCCCGAAGGCACCGCATCGGCGAGGTTGCCGAAGGTCAGAGGTTTGCCCTTGATGGCAACATCCCAGAGCCAGAGCGGGTGGGAAAGAAGATCAGACAGCTTTTGCATTTTGCCCCAGGGCGAGAGGCCACCATTCATACCGTTACGCACGTCCCGGTAGCGCACACCCAGTTTGGGAAGATCCACCGTAAACACCAGCGTGGAGTATCCGGCTTTGTGAGCACGGTTGAGCAGGGCCTCGGAGTAGCTTCTGTCTTTAAGCACATAAAGCTGAAACCAGTTGGCCGCGCCAGTTGCCCGGGCAACTTCCTCCAGTGAACAGATCGAGACCGTACTCAGGCAAAACGGCACGCCGCTTTTCTGCGCTGCCAGGACCGCCTGAATCTCGCCCCGCCGCGCAAGCATGCCAGCAAGGCCCACAGGTGCGAGTACCAGCGGCAGTGCGGCATCCTGGCCCAGTATCTGCGTTGCGGCGGAAGCGTTGGAGACATCCCGCATAACCCGCTGACGAAAATGCAGGTTCTGGAAGTCCCCCGTGTTCTCTCTGAGAGTCTGCTCGGAAAAGGCACCACCATCAAAGTAGTCAAACATCATTCGGGGTAATCGGGCTTTGGCAAGTTTGCGGTTATCGGATGTATTGGCAGGTGTAATCATGTGATATCTTGCTCTGGGGCAGACCATTCAAGGTAAGGTTGCCACTTATTTTTCCAGACTGCTATCTTCTCCGGTTTCATCGGTTTGGCAATGGCATATCCTTGGGCATCGAAGCAGCCAAGGTTGATCAGAAGTTCTCCGTGCTCCTTGCTCTCCACACCCTCCGCAACCAATTTTCTGTCAAATGCATGGGACAAGCCGATAATACCTTTGAGAATGGAAATGTCATCCCCATTCGAGAGTGCGCCCCTCACAAAACCCTGATCTATTTTCAGGGTTTTCACCGGTAACTGCTTCAGGTATGACAGCGAAGAGTATCCCGTTCCAAAATCATCCAGAGAAAAGGTTACGCCAAGGCTCCCGCAGTCCCGGATGATTCTGCTTGCCTTATCAAGCTCGCCAAGAGCTGCCGTTTCAAGTATTTCGAGATCGAGCCGTTGTGGAGCAACATGGGGATAGCGTGCCAGAATCCCCGCAAGATTTTCCGTAAAGCCCGGTTGCTGAAGATGCAGTGCGGCCAGATTCACACCCACATCGAGAGTCAGCCCTTCGGTATCCCAGGCCGCCATCTGCCGGAATGCTTGCTCGATGACCCACTCACCAATATCGATAATAAGTGGATGATGCTCCAGCATCGGCAAAAAGTGTATCGGGCTTAGCAAACCTCTTGTCGGATGATCCCAGCGGATAAGCGCTTCCACACCAACCAGGTCCCCCGAACGCATGCCCACCTTGGGCTGATACTCCAGTCTGAACTGATTGTCTACAAGCCCTGTCCTGATGTCAGCCAGTAGCTGCTGGCGCTCCGCGGAGAGACGTTGTTCGTTTGCATCCAGAAACAGCCAATCACCCTTTTGTTCCTGCTTGGCGCGAAACAGTGTGTGATCAGCCTGCCGCAGAACCGTATCTGCATCACCAGCGCCATCATGAGGGAACAGAACGACCCCGGCTGTGAAGTCTACGGAAATGCTGCCACCACCCAGAGTAAACGGCTGCCCGGCCGTTAGCCTCAGGGCCTTTAGCTGGGCCTCAACTTTCCCGCCATCCGCCAACAGCACCACAAACTCGTCTCCACTGATCCGGGCGAGCTGCCCACCATGGGCTATGGCTTCCTTCCAACGCCTGGCAAGTAAACCAAGCAGTCGGTCGGCAGCCTCTTCACCCAAACGGGCATTTACATCATGAAAATTATCCAGATCAATGGAGATCAGTGCGGCGGACCCGGCTGTCAGATCGTTTTGTTGCATAACATGTCGGATCTCCCTGAGGATTCCGTTACGGTTCATCAGGCCTGTGACAGGATCTGAATACGCAAGAAACTGAAGCTGCCTCTCATGGTCTGACGCCTGTTGCTGCAGTGCAGCATCAAGTTTTTCATTCTGCAATCGCGCCAGCTCATCCTCAGCCCCCAGCCTTGCCATTTTTTCACGCATCAACTGTATGGTGCTGGCAGAGAACTTGCCATAAATCTCCAGCAAAGCCGAAACCATGACAGAAACCGACCCGCTCAGTTGGCCATCCACTTCTTCTCTGGCTTCGGCAATGGGGGTTCCACGCTTTACCGCACTGACCGTAAGCGCCATTCGACGATCAGATTCCAGAATATGAAAAGCAAGCCATCGGGTCAGATAGTTGAACAGATCTCCAATAACTTTCTCCTCCGGCTCACCGCTGGAGCGGTACATCTGAATCTGAACGAAGAAGAGTTGATGGCTATCATGATGGTTACTCACCATTTCCTGCTCACCGAGCGCCGCTTTCCAGATATCCTCTTCCTCCTTGAAGTGATAGGCAGCGTAAGACAGCAGCTCATCAAGAATATGTCCAGATTCAAGCTCCGAGGTGCTGGAAGCAAAGTGCCAGGCGAGCCGGTTCAGGATTTCAACAAGCACCCGGTGTTGCTCGTCAATCTTCTCGATGCCCGTTTCGAAATTCCGGTTCCACGGAAAGATTTCAAAAGCGGTGGCGTCATCATCAGACATATTGAAAGGCCCAGCGAAAGATTGTTTTAGAGTGCTAGCAGCATAGGTTATGAACGCAAAAGCGACACTTGATGCATCTCATTTTCTGACCCGGTAGCTGGGCGCCTTTCCCGTCCAGCGCTTGAATGCTTGCGAGAATGTCGATGCGTCGCTGAACCCCAGGCTGCTTGCGGTCTCCGAAATGCTCATTCCCCCTTCCTTCAACAAACTCTCAGCCCTGCTTTTTCGGACGTCTTCCAGCAACTGCCGGAAGCTCACCCCTTCGGCCTGCAAATGACGCTTTAGCGTTCGTTCACTCATGTGGAAATGACGGGCTATAATTGGCAGAGTAAGTATGCGCGCTCCGGAGTTCTGCAAATAGTGAGTAACGACGGTCTGTATGCCGGCGTAACTCCGCCGCTGATCTATCAATGCACAACATTGCTGCTCACACAGTGCCGCGGTGACCGGATTTGCCTGGGGCAATTTGCGACTTCACTGCTCCAAGGGGAACTCAAACGTATTGTAAGGACCTTCCGAAAACTCGAACTCATCCCTTGCCAACTCTTGCATCGAAACAATCGCTGCCGCCCTGTCACGAGCAAGAACAAATCGTTTTATCGAAGGCTCTATCTAGCTCTGGCTCACCAAACTTCAGAACTCCCATATTGTTTTTTTCATGGTGAGAAATAACGGTAAATTAAAATTATTGACCCTGTTCAGCATTTCCGCAAGGTGATTAAAGGCATACTCTGGACCTGAACAGACAAAAACAACAAATCAGGTACTTTTTTATGATCCCCTCCCTGATTGCGACCGATGATCAACCCATGCTGGCCGACTGGCTGGATCGAACCACTCACAAGACGACAGTCGCGGTTGCTCCATGCCGTCCACAAAGCACCGGGGCAGTCGTCGCCGGCACTTACCAACATGCTAAAAATTGCCGCACCCGAGGGATGGCTGAGCTACTTTCTGCCTGGCCCCTTAGATAGCCATGTGTTATCGGCGGCTTGCGCAAAGGCTGGGTGTTGAACCGGGCAAGTCTGAACACATCAAGAATCCCGGTAGCCTCAATGGCTGTCGGGTGTGCCCGTGCAGCAACACATTGCTACCATGCTGGCGGAAACCTCTGTCCGGATTGCATTTCTCCAGCACCGTTAAAGACCCGGGCGGTGAAGAGGACATTATCACCGTGAGTGGAACACGCGGTCCTCGCCTGCCTGGGCCCCAACTGGATATCCTACTTTACCCCCAACTCAAAGAAGATCTGCTAAGGACTCTGGTTGTTACTCAAGGTGGTGGCCGCGCGTCCTTGCCGGGCAGCATTCGTGCTTCGGTTGGCGCAAGTTCCCATGCTATGGCTCAGCGGCTGCGGGACCTGGGGATTCACGAGCAAAAGCCCAAGCTGGTCTTTTACAGCCATGGCTTGCAGCTGCGATTGAATGCCGGAGCAAAAGTTGCCTGAAGCTCATGCTACGCCTTGACGCTACCCCGGTATGTACTAGAATTTCTGATGAAGATTTATTTCGAGTGCTTCTTTAAAGGGGTCGGGCCCATCAAAACCCATGCCTTAACATTATCTGTGCGGCTGGCTGTGACCAGCAAAGGATGATTTCGCCATGGCTACAATCACCGTCCGACTTTATCGCTACAATCCGGAAACCGACAACGCTCCCCACGACCAGGATGTAGAAGTAGATTCGAGTTTCCGCAATCGCATGGTACTGGATGTTCTCGAGCACCTGAAAACACTTGACCCTACCCTCTCCTTCCGTCGCTCCTGCCGCGAGGGCGTTTGCGGCTCAGATGGATTGAACATTAACGGGCGCAACGGGCTCGGCTGCATCACCCGGGTGACTGACGCTCTTGGTAAATCTGGCACACTAATCATCCGGCCATTGCCCGGCATGCCGGTTATCCGTGATCTGGTGGTCGATCAGTCCCTTTTCTTCAAGCAGTACAAAAGCATTCAGCCCTGGTTGATCAATGACAGCCCAAGGCCCGCCATCGAGCGACTCCAGAGCCCGGAAGACCGGGCAAAGCTGGATGGCTTGTATGAGTGCATTCTGTGCGCCTGCTGCTCCTCTGCCTGCCCATCCTGGTGGTGGAACCCGGAAAAATACGTGGGGCCGGCAGGTCTGCTGCAAGCTCATCGATTTCTGCTTGACTCACGTGACACAGCAACGACTGAACGTTTGGCTAAACTGGAAGACCCGTTCAGCGTGTTCCGCTGCAGGGGAATTGGCAACTGCACAGCATATTGCCCCAAGGGTCTCAATCCGATGAAACAAATTGGCCGGATCAAGGCAATGCTGGTTCGATCTCAAATCTGAACAGGGTATTAAGGGTTATTAATCCGATTTTATCGGCAATTGGTGCTCAAACGTCTACACTGGCCATCGTCTGACCCATAAACACAAACCCGAACAGGTCAACAATAGGAGTAGCCTGATGCAAGCAATCCGATCCTATACGCAATCCGTTTCAGCGATCATGACACTGATTATGATCTTGAGTTCAATGTGGGCGATTCCGGCCTCTGCAAGTATCGTCGGCACCGGCGAGCTACTGACTGAACAGCGTGCAGACATCGACCGCGAAGCACTGATGAGCATGCTGGAACGGGAAGACGTTAAAACAGCTCTGGCGAACATGGGCGTGGGCGAGCAGGAGGTTCAAGACCGGATCCAAAGCCTTACACCCGCCGAACTGGCTGATTTCAAGCAACAGCTTGCACAAGCGCCTGCCGGCGAGGGTGTTGTAGGCATAATCGTGCTGTTCCTGTTGGTTTTCATTGTTACTGACATGCTGTGCGCGACGAATATTTTCCCATTCATTAACTGCATACGCTGAACAGCATCGCCATGCTCGGATTCTGGCTGAAGCCAAACCGCCCCGGTTTGGCCGCGCTCCTGGGAGTTCTACTCTCAGGCTGCGCCAGCCAGCCGCCCTGGCCCGAATCTTTCAACGCGACCACTCTCAACCAGATACCCTTTCATCCACAAGAGCAATATCAGTGTGGTCCGGCTTCACTGGCCATGATGCTGAATGCACAGGATGTTGAGGCTACGCCAGACGAGTTGGTCGACCGCGTTTACCTACCCCAGCGAAAGGGGGCCCTGCAAGTTGAAATGGTTGCGGCGGCGCGCCAATACGGGATGCTGGTTTATCCGCTGGAGCCCGAACTGGAGCACGTTTTAAAAGAGGTTCGAGCAGGTCACCCGGTTCTCGTTCTGCAGAACCTGCGTTTTGGCTGGTGGCCACAATGGCATTTTGCAGTGGTTATTGGCTATGACAGCGCGAAAGGAACACTGATACTTCACACCGGCACCCAAGAGAGTAATCGCCAGCCTGCCAGCGTTTTCATGGCAACCTGGGATCGCTCTAAACGATGGGCGCGGGTTATTCTGCCGCCAGGCCAGATTCCGGCAACGGCCGAGCCTCTCACTTTTTTGATGGCTGCCCACGACCTGGAAACAACTCGGCAGACAGATGCGGCAAAATCCGCTTACAGCGCGGCAGCAGAGGCTTGGCCAGACCAGCCTGCAGCATTACTCGGTTTGGGGAACATTGCCTATCAACAAGGCCAGTGGTCTGAAGCGGAAGCGTACTATCGTGCGATGACAGAGAAGTTTCCAGACATCAATGCCGGCTGGAACAACCTGGCAGAGGCCTTATCGAAACAAGGCCTCCACAAGGAATCTGATTAACTGTTTTCGGTTGGGTTATCCACTTCAGGTTCTTTACCTGAAAACAGCCTCTCCAGATTCAGAAGGCCATCCTGGATAAGATTGAAGCCTTCGTCGATTTCCGCATCAAGGGTTTCGTTCATCATGTCCAAAGCCACAATCTGTTCTCGCGCCTCTGCATAACCTTTTTCGATTCCAGCTCGGGCCTGCTCCATTAAGCCGGCCAGTTTCTCGACATCTGCTCCGGCATCCGCCTCTTGCTGCAGGCGGTTCTGCACAAATCCCAAAATCACGCTGGCAACATCAGACGCCGTAGGTGGCTGAGCCTGGGTGGCGTATTTATCGGCGCCTGATGCGGCTTTGCTTTGGCCGCCCATGGCTTCCTGAAGCCTCTGCTCCATGCGCGCACGCATAACATTAATGGCGTCCGCTGGTGTGCGGATAGAAGCCTGTTTGTCAACACGCGCTTCAGCGGTTATCCGGCCAGCAGGCCTAACCTCAGCCGGGCCCATATTCACTCGACCTGTCACACCCGGCCCGCGACCAATGATTGGCGATACCATAACTTTCTCCTCCGGCAAGGGCTTATATGTAATGGCTATCGGCGGGTTGTGACCCGGCATTAAGATTGATTGGTTATAAATCCATCAATCAGCTGCCGATTAGCCCTACTTTTTGATCCAGTGGTCATCCACCCGGATGTACTGGCCGGATGGCGTCTTCTCAACCGCTTTCTGGCCCGCTACTGTCTCTACCTTGGTTACTGCAATGCCATGTTTTTCAGCGATGGCTTTATAAGCTTCGCGGCGTGCATCGTTGATGGCACTCACGATATCTTTAGCTCTCTGATCAGAGCTTACGGCAGCCAGATAACCTGTGGGTGTCTCACCCACCAGGCCCTGATTTTTGGCAGATTCGAGGGCATTCTTCGCTTCATCCAGGCTCATGGCCATTGCCGGAAGAGCCAGGCAGAACGCTAAAATCAGGGCACTGAATCGCGCAAATAATGTCATGGTCAACTCCTTAATAATTCGCTATTTACAAAACACCAAGGCAATCAGAACAGGCCCTTTTCGCTGAACAGTTCGTCCACGTCTTTATCAACCTTCACGTAAATTTCATGCTGAATTTTGACGTTCAGGTTCACGGTAATCGGCTCCTTGGGCGCAGCCACCTGAACCGTCGGGGTACAAGCTACAAGCAAGCCACCCATAACCAGGCCCGCAAACAGGGCGGACACGCGCCGGGAAAACCTGGAACCAAATTGCGTCATATCGGTGTACTCCTTTGTTACCCTTCACTCTAACAGGTCGCCTGACTCATCGTCAGGATTCCGTTCGCGCTTCTTGAACAGCTTTTTTACTCTCTCCGTCACGGCATCGCTCACTCTGCCGCTCAGCTGCAAGCTCCTGAGCAACGCCGGGATGTTCTCCTCCAGATTGATGTTCAACACCACGGGTTGGCCTTTGCCGACTTTTGGGCTGCTGCCCTTAAGGTGAAGCGTCAACACCAGAGTGCCGTTCTCATCATAGTCAATACCGCTACCCAGAACCGAGTAACGGAAATCCTCGAGCGCTTGTGCCACCAGCGTCATGGACTCGTTCTGGCTGGCGAGTGCCTTCAGCCGTTCGGCCGTCAGCTGCAATCGCCCCCCGGGCTCAAGTGCGTCAATACGCCCTCGCTCCACTCTTATACCGGTAGCCGGGTCGAACAACACAGGCACCGTGCCACTGAGAATTCCGGTGCCCGCAAGCCCCTCAGTCGGGTATAACTGTAAAAGATACGCAAGACTGAGCTGCCTGAGTTCAACAGGAATTGTCACCGGCGCCTGTGCCAGATCCCAGCTTCCTGGCTGGATGTGTATCTCGCCTCCCAATGCATCAGAGTTGGCCTGCTCCAGAATCAGCTTCCCGGCGTCAAGTTTCGCCAGGGGCGCTTCGTAGGTTCCAGCCAGAAGCACTGGCCCGACGGGCAGCCCGGGATTCACTTCCTCTACGGTCAGTTCCGGCGTGGATAGTCTGATGCGATCGCCGTCCAGTTGAAACTCAGCGGAAGCGTTCATCTTGCTCCATGCTGTGCGATCGTAGGTGCCACTCCAGTCGACAAACGCCAGCTTGCCCGCCGCTGCCATCGTCCCATTTCGCGGTTGTCTATAGGTAGCGTTTGCACTGAGGGTGCCGCCCGATACCGTGAGTAGGGGTGGCCAGGCTGAGAAAATACGAGACAGCGCCTCAGCTTCCCGCTCTCCACTCACCTGCATCTTCCCCTCAAGCGTCAAACGCCCCTGGTATGGAAACGTCAAATCCAGGTTCATCGTTGTTCCGGCGTTGGCCCTGAGCACACCTGCAACATCTGCGTGAGCCAGGTCGCTGTTCACCCTGCCGCTGAACTGCCAGGGTTGCGGCAACAACTGCGGATGCCTGACCTGTTTTGCTTTCACGCTAACCGGTCCTTCAAGGCTTAACTTATCGAGTTCGCCCTGTTCCACCCTGTAGTTTGCGTTCAACGTCGTTTTTCCGAGATCTGCATGCAGGCCTTTGAGCAGCGTTTCGTTCGCCGTTGCCGTTCCGGCTGTCATCCCGGAAAGCGGCTCTAACCTTTCAACCTCAAGAAACGTGGACTCACCAAATTTCAGTGCCGCAGTGGTGGTGTTTAACGAACCCGTCAGCGCAATCTGTACCCGAGGCTTGGTCAGTCGCCAGCCGGCCGCCTCCAGTTTCGGCAGAGCTGCGGTTAATTGGGTTTTCCCCAGCTGCACCATCCATGGCGCTTTGGTGGTTACCGCGAGATGTGAGCGCATGGACACATTTGCGCCGCCGCGGCTGCTCAATTCCACGTTGAGCGGCAGCAGAGCGTCCCCTGAGCCTGTTTGAACGGCAGGAGAACTGGCGGAAAGAGGCGCCAAGGCTTGAGCAGGCCGGACAGACAGCATAAGCGAGCTTGGCCGCATCAGCTCCGGCACCTTCCTGACCCACGCCGCCGGATGGCTCAACTCCAGATCAGTCCGCAGGGTTTCGGGTTGCCACTGGCCCTGATCGGCTTGCAGAGCGACCTCCACATTGCCGCTGATCGTTCCCAGCCCGGGCGCAGGCCAGGGCTGAGGCACTCGTGCCTGAACCTTCACATTCCCCGCTACCTGCACCAGAAAGTTTGCATTTCCGGGGCCCTGTAACTGCCAGCTGACTTCCACAGAACCCGTCTCCGGCTGCTCCGGCCACTGCTCGGAGGGAATGCTCTGCCATGTTTGCAGCCAGGCCAGTAACCAGTCTGTCCGGGGCAAATCGGGCATATTCACTGAGCCGCGCCAAGACACCAGGCCATTCGCTCCGTGTTTGCTGTAGCCCGACTCCACAGACAAGTACCGCGTACCATCAATCGCCAGCTCTGCGGAGAAATCCAGATCGCCATCCCAGGCCCCATCAAGGTTAGCCAACACACCTATCTGATGGTCTTCATGATGAAGCTGCACATTGGCATTGATGGGAAGGCGGGCATTTGCAACCGCGAGCGACGAAGAAGCAGAACCAGATTCCAGCACCGAATCAGATTCCGAGCTGGCAATCGACAAGCTTCCTGCCAGAGGGCAGCGCCCTGTCTCACACGGCAGAGTAACCTTGAACTGCTGGATGGTCATTTCGTAAGGCAGCCAGTCGGGAATTTCAGGCGGCCACGGTTTCACTTGTTGTTGCTCCCCTGCAGCTTGTTCTCCGGGTTTTCTGTACCAATCCAGCTCCAGGTATCCAGCCGTCAATGCCGTTAGCTTCGGCAGCCATCCTTCCCCCCATTCAGGGCTCCGCCACCCAAAGCCCAGCGCCTTGCCATGCAACGCAATTTCTCTCGTCGGCAGTGACTGGGTAAGCCTTAGTTCACGCACAGACACGCCACTGAACGATAGTTCCAGCCCCCGCCACTCCAGTGTCTCTATTCCGTTCTGTTGCAGTGCCTCGCTCCAGAGATAGCGGGCAGCCAGAATGCCGAATAGTATGGAGAGCACCAATACCGTAAACAGGCCCCATCCAAGTGGTTTCCATGCAATGCGCATTGCGGGCTATCTCCTGACCCGTTACCGATGTTAAGTGAGCTCTACCGTACATTGGTTGATATAACTGAAACAGTTACAGTATCTGCATCCATCCGCCCGGACTAGCCTTTGGTCTACCGCCTCTGCAGGAGGATTGATTTACGTTATGTTCTTTATGAGAAAGGAAAGAACATATTTCATGGAACACGGACAATGACGGACTTCTCCCGAGCCTCCTTACTCGCGCTGTTTAACGAGTATTGCCAGCAAACCGGGCTGGATTCCGCCACCATGCTCAAAGCCGCCAGGCTGCCAACCCGGCAGTCATACCGGCTCATGGGTGGCCCTAATGAGTTCTCGACAGAAAAATGCGAAAGATTGCCGGGCAATAAACCCGTGTTCAGTTTTGAACAGGCCATGCAGGAACTGGCGGACGAGTTCGAACGGCCATCCCGGCCATCGAAAAAAAGCGTGAAATCATGACATCGTGGAAACACGGCGCTCCTACGAAACGTTTGAACGGGCTGTTTAAACGTCCACGCTCACTACCCTGGTCAATTAGTACCCTCGGGCCCTTTAGCGCACACTCTTAACACTTCAGGGCTGATATCCAGCTCAATGTCCGCTGCGATGTTTACCAATTTGAACTGGCTCCAGGGAACTGCTATCGATGAGCTCTCCGTATCCACCTCATGGGTAACAAGCGCCAACCTGACGTACTCTATACGACCGTTATGAGGATTGAGCACAATGTCGTGGATGTACCCCAAAACCTCGCCTTCACAATTTTTGACGGCGCTATTGAGTAACCGGCTCAACTCAACACTTGCAAGTTTGTGTGGCATAACACTCCCGCGCTTGTTTCTGACACTTTTCGGCAGCAGCTACCCTATTCAGCACCAGCTACCCTGCGTGTAAAATTTCATGCAGATTATGAGCCAAGGGCTAACAGGCCTTACGAGAAAGCGGCGCGCTTAAACATCGAAACGAGGGAAAGTACGATTTTTTGCCCAGTTTTCCGGGATGACCGGCTCTACATGTCGTATTCCTTGAGCCGGTTGTAAAGTGTTTTCAAACTGATCCCAAGCTCTTTGGCAGCGATTGTCTTGTTACCGTTATGGTAGCGCAGCGTCGCTATTATTATATTCCGCTCCACATCATCAAGTGTCCGACCGACCGGAAGTCGCAGATAGTCCATGCCTATGGGCTGTTCAGATATAAAATTGTCGGGCAAATCGTCCACCGAGATTTCGTTACCCGCCAGCAAAAAAGCTCTTATTACAACATTTCGCAACTCACGTACGTTTCCGGGCCAGCCGTAGATGCGGAATACATCCAACACTTCGTCAGAAAATTCCTTTTTGATCTTAGTGATTTCACACTGCTCGTAAAGGAATGCCTTAGCCAGACGTACGACATCTTCGCCACGCGCACGCAAAGGAGGAACCTCCAATGAAAACTGGGCTGCGCGATAATAAAGATCCTGGCGAAGCAGACCTTCCTGTATAGCTTCCTTCAGGTCTCTGTTGCTTGAGGCAATGATGCGGACATCGCATGATTGCGACCGCTCTGCGCCCACAGGCTGAAATGTCTGGGACTCCAGCACTCGCAACAATTTTACCTGCAAATCCTGTTTCATCTCAGTTAATTCATCGAGAAACAGCGTGCCACCCTCGGCTTGTTTAAAAAGCCCATTATGGGCGCTGGCAGCCCCGGTGAAAGCACCTTTTACGTGGCCAAACAGTTCACTTTCAGCCAGATCAGGCGCAATTGCTCCACAGTTGACCGCAACAAAAGGACAATGACTTCGCGGAGAAAGTGCATGAATGGTACGGGCAACCAGATCTTTACCCGTACCGCTTTCACCACTCAAAAAAACGGAAATGTCGGCCGGCGCAACCTTGCGCAAGGTTTTGTACAGGTGTTCCATCGGCGGAGACTCTCCGATCAAAAGTCCGCGCCCACTTTGGTGTACGGTTTTGTCGCGGCTATTTTCGCAACTAATCTCCTGTTTATATTGTTGGAGCGCCGCCGCCAGCCTATTTAGCTGACTCGGGTACACGAAAATATCCCGAGCCCCCACGCGCATGCCTTCAGCGGCCTGAACATAAGAAGGAGCGCTGCTCATGAGAAATATCTGGGTAACGTCGGCAACATTGGAGTGAGCCAAAAACGTAAGAAGCCTGGCCCGGCTACTAACGTCTTCTCCATCCAGATTGATCAACAACACTTCGGGACGCGCGCTGAGAATTATGTCTCGCGCTTGCTCGGTGTCACTAACCGATTCAACGGAAAAGTCATGGGCTCTGAAGATCTCACTAGTCTGCGTGAGCCTTTCCGGATTATTATCAACCACCAATGCATGAGGCACAGGTTTTTCCTTATCCCAGTGGCCTGATAAAGGAGAGCACCAGACCATCGCTCGCAAACTTTACGAAGTGGCAGGTCAGGAGCAGTGCCAATGTTTCACCAGCCGACACAGCTCCCGCTCAGTACTGCGGACAATCAACTTCCAATTTTCGAGCCACAGCTACACCCTGGATGATTACAGCCTTTTCCTTCCGAACATTTCTGGCAACAAAATATTCCAGCTGCAGTTTTTACGTGGTTTTTATCATCGGCAACTTTGCAGCTGCAATCATTATGGGCGCATTGATCGGTGCCATCGGCCTTTACGTTAGCCATAACTGCTCCTCCCCATATTCACAAGTTAAGATTAAGCCCTTCCAGACTTGGCCCTTACCATGCCTACATTCAAACCATAGTAGGTATTAGCGAGATCGCGCTGATATGGGCAGGAAAAAACATTACAAAAAAGCATGAGGGATATATTTTTGCGCATGAACGCAAAAGATCCTTGTTTCGGTAAAAATGACATGACACTTTGTAGCTTTTACACAAACACCTTTGCCAAAACCAAAAAAAGAGCCACCTGCGTCGGGGGGGGGGCTCTGCCGTAGTCATAGAGTTTGAGTACCATGACCAATGGTGGCTTTTACCAACTCCTGTTGCTCGCGCGTGGAGCAATGTGCCACAACGCTCCACTTCCCCGAATCCGTGGCCATACGTGTTTTTTCTATTAAACGGTCATGATCCGGTCGCAGGGCTACTGCGCCCGCTAGAAGCAGAGCCAGTATCGGGCCCAAGAAACCCAATGCGATAAACGTCATTACAGGACTTGATCGCGTCAATGCTGGCCCCACCATAACCAGCACCGCGGCGATCACTAACCCAGCTACCAAGCCTGCCAAGCCGAACGTCACATGTGCTTTAACCAGAGACTGCGCGATCCCCTTTGTTTCAGGCTCAATCTTGCGGGCCAAATCCGGGTCGTTTGGCTGGATAACCCGGATTTGCCCATGCGGTATCCCAGCGAGTTCCAGCGACTCAGCCGCACGGTACGCCGCCACCTGGCTGTCGAATTCTGAACTGATTTTATGGGAATAGTGCTCTCCCGACACTGCATCGTCTTCAAACATGGGGATACCTCCATCAACGTTTTATTCGTGACTGATATGAAGTGACCAGCAAAATATGTACCGCGCTGCGATTGACCAGTTCAGCCAGGTGCATAACCCTCGCAAGCAGTTGGCACGGGCAGTGCTTTCGGTGTAAGTAAGCCGGTCGGGCATATATGGCCGGCGATCGTAAATCGTAAGTCAGGAGACCGACATGAACAAAGACATTGCAGATGGGAAATGGCAACAGATGAAAGGAAAGATACAACAAAAGTGGGGCGACCTTACCGACGATGATCTGGATAGGATAAACGGCCAACGGGAGGAGTTTGCCGGCGTTATGAAGGAACGCTACGGTAAAAGCAAGGAAGAGGCTGACCAGGAATTCGACAAATTGCGTGATAGCGATATCTGATTGCCAGTCAGCTAGCTGCTGGGGGCATTGCGAAAATGCAATCGCTCCCAGCAACAGCAGCATTCAAAGTACTGCAAAACTGCACTATTTAACGCCCCAGTAATCAAAATCGTCTCTCGCCTTTTAAATATCTGACAGTAAATATAAGAGCGAGCATCAGCGCAACAAATCGTTACTCTGTGTAAAAATAACCCGGTGCTTTGTAAGTTTTACAAAATCACCTGTATCAAAACATGAAAATGAAGATATATTTCCGTCAGTTTCTACTGTATTCAAAGCGTTTGTAGGCAGCGGTCGAGAGTGGTTTTTGCCAGCTGCCGTTGCGCCCGGGTAGAGCAATGCGCCACAACACCCCAACAGTCTGAATCCGCAGTGGTACGCGTTTTTTCTATTAATAGTCCATGGTCCGGCCGCAGGGTTACTGCACCGGCCAGAAGAACAGCAACTAGCGGATATGTGAAGCCCAAAGCGATAAAAGTCATCATAGGGCTCGATCGAACCACGGCCAGACCGATGGTAACCAGCATCGCAGCGATCGCCAACCCGACCATCAAGCCCAATAGCCCAAGCATCACATTCATACATAGCTGCACCTCCGCTAACGTCCTGGTCGTAGGTATCATAAAGTTGAGCGCAAGATGTGTACCACCCACGACGACGCTTCACGTTATTAACATACCGGGACCCGTATTTGTGTGGCACAAAAGTTGCTGCTACCCAATAACGTCAACTTGCAAAAGCAGCTGACGAAACAGACACCATTTGGGAGATCAGCTATGAAAAGCTATATAGCACTAATCGCAGGACTCGCCTTGGCAGGAGCTTCGGTTGTATATGCAGCTGATGACGAAAAGATGAAGTCCGACGACAAAGCAACCACCAGCGAGCAGCACAGCTCACAAGGTAAGTTGAGTTCCATGGATCCGGATAAACTTGAGGGCATGAACATTCACAACGACTCGAAAGAAGAAATCGGAGATATTGACGAAATCGTAAAAGATAAGTCTGGTCGGCACATGGCCGTCATCGGCCTCAAAAACAGTATGAAAGAAGTGGCCGTGCCACTGGATACGCTTTCAATGTCCAGTGACGGCGAAACGTTAACCACCAGTATGAGCCAGGAGGAATTGCTGGCGCTGCCGGATTACGACCCCATGGATATGGAAAGCGCAGATGATTGAGTGAACGTCTTCGCACGTCAGTAGGTCCCGGTTACCCCGCGTCGACAGAATTCCTGTATTTGGATGGCGCGGTTTATCGACACGAAACACAGGGCCTGCGCAGATACGGCAGGCCTGATCTCCCAAGTCAGAGCCAGGCTATTCCATAGCAGGGGGGCAAAATGGAGCCATCATTCGGTTACAGCAAATCCGCCTGCAAACGTTCAGGCAAACTGAGGGGTTGCGTCGCTCTTATAACGGGCGCAGACAACGGTATAGGGCGTGCGATCGCCGTAGCTTACGCAAGAGAAGGCGCAAATATCGCCTTTACGTACCAGAAGGGATATACAGACGCCGCAGTGACGGCGGACATGATCCGCGACTCGCGAACCTCAATGATGGCTCTTAAAATGGATCAAACCAAGCGCCATGCCTGTGAGGATGTCATACGCCAAGTCGTTGAAACCTTCGGTCACATCGATATCCTCGTAAACAATACGGCCTACCAGCAAACCTACAGCGCACTTGAAGAGCTTGCGGACGATGAACTGGAACGCATTTCAAACACCAGTATTGCCGATACAGTTGAGTTCTGTCGCGCAGCATTAAAGCACCTTCCTCCGGGTGGCAGCATCATCAACACGACGTCTATTGAGGCCGTCAAACCAAGCAATAGTCTCGCGCCGTATGCTGCGGCCAAAGCTACTCTTGCCAACTTCACTGCGACCCTTGCAAAAGAAGCTCTTGGAAGAGGCGTTAAAGTGAACGGTGTTGCGCCTTATCTGGCAAAGAAACCATTAATACCTTCCAATTTCCCGACCGATAACGTCCCACATTTTGGCGCAAACACTCTTTTCGACCGAACTGCTCAGCCGGCGGAAGTGGCGCCGATTTTCGTGCTCCTTGCCTACAGGGCCGCCAGTTTCTTTACTGGTGAAATATATGACATGACCCGTGACCAATTCCGTAAGAGCCTGACCCTTTCGAGGAATATAGCCCGCAGGTTTCAGACCAAATTATAAAGGAACACAATCGCGATACCCGCTGGCGTTACAAACTTCAGCACCACCATAAAGGCTTTGAACGCACCGCTTTTCAAACCTATATCCTCAGCAAGCCCTTCGCGTCGGATTACCCAACCTGCAAACAGTGCAATCGCAAGACCACCTAAAGGCATCATGACGTTGGAAACCAGAAAGTCGAGCAGGTCGAATACTGTTTTGCCTTCAAAAAAACCGATGAAGCCCAAGGGATGCACATCGCTCCACAGGTTGAAGGACAGCACTGTGCCAATACCAATAAACCAGGCAGCAAGCCCGCCGCCCACGGCGCTTTTGACGCGGCTTGCGCCCTTGTGCTCCTCCAGCCATTCGACAACCGGCTCCAACATGGAGATGGCCGACGTAATGGCCGCCACCAGCAGCAACGCAAAGAAGATAGCGCCAAACACAATACCGCCGCCCATCTGACCGAAGGCCAGCGGCAGGGTCACAAAAATTAACCCCGGCCCTGCTCCGGCTTCAAGGCCGTTGGCAAACACCAGAGGGAAAATTGCCAGCCCCGCAAGCAATGCCACACTGGTGTCCAGCACCGCAATGGTCATGGCAGTTTTGGCAATGTTGATGTTTTTGGGCAGGTAGGAACCGTAGGCCATCAGTACGCCGATACCAATACTGAGCGTAAACGCCGCATGACCAAGTGCGACCAGAACGCCTTCGGTTGTCAGGCGGCTGAAATCCGGTGAAAACATGAAGCTCACAGCACGGCCAAAGCTGCCGCTGTTCATGGCATAGAACACCATTACTATGAGCAGCAAAAACAGCAATGGCATTAGCATGTTGACTGCTTTTTCCAGGCCAGAACGAATGCCACGGCCAACGATAAACACAACAATGGCCATAAAGACCGTGTGCCAGAGCAGCAATTCCCAGGGATTCGCCAGCAGATTGTTGAACTGCCCACCGATGGCTTCTGCATCAGCGCCAACGAACATCCCGATCGCCGCCTTGCCAATGTAAACCAGCGCCCAGCCCCCGATCACAGCATAGAAGGAAAGCACCAGAAAAGAAGCCACTACACCGTTCCATCCGATGATACGCCAGCCTTTGGATGTGCCCTCGGTTTTGGTGAGTGTGCGCATGGTTGCAATGGGGCTTTGACCACCCCGGCGACCAATCATTATCTCTGCAATAAGAACCGGCACTCCGATCAGGAAAATACAGGCGAGGTACACCAGTACAAAAGCACCGCCACCGTTTTCACCGGTGATGTAGGGGAATTTCCAGATGTTGCCAAGCCCGACGGCCGAGCCGGCTGCGGCCAGAATAAAGGCCATTTTGGAGGTCCAGAGGCTACTGGCCTGCTGGTGGGGATGAACCGTCTCACTCATTGCGTTCTCCGAATAGTTGTTTTTGTCGGATCGTCATAATGTAAAGCCTCTGTAAAAGAGGCTCTGATTTAATGCTATTCAAGGGATAACTGGCCGCTACATAACGCTGTGTATCGCGCTGGCAACTTGCGGCAATACACGGTCATTCAGGCCTGCCACGTTCACCCGGCTGCTTTCCAGCATGTAAATTCCGTGCTCTTCACGCAGCCGGCGAACCTGTTCCGGCGTTATGCCCAGAAACGAGAACATACCCCGCTGCCGTGCGATAAAGCTGAAGTCGCCCACAGGCGCCAGCGCATCTGCAAAAGCATGCCGCAGGCTGAGGATTCGCGCGCACATGCCGCCCAGCTCAAGCTGCCATTCGGCGCGCAATACGTCGTCACCCAGAATGATTTCGACGATGGCGGCACCATGTGCCGGCGGCATGGAATAGTGAGAACGAACAACGCTCAGTAACTGGCTGGTTGCCGCCTTATTAATGGCCTCGGTGGCCGAGATCAACATCAGGGCTCCCGTGCGCTCCCGGTACAGGCCAAAATTCTTGGAACAGGACGCAGCAACAATCATCTCTGGCACCTCGCTTGCCAGATAGCGCAGGCCAGCGGCATCTTCCTCGAGGCCCTCGCCGAGGCCCTGATACGCCATGTCCACAAAGGGCAACAGCCCTTTGCGCTGGATCAATTGGGTAACGGCCTGCCATTGATCGAACGTAAGGTCAGCGCCGGAGGGGTTGTGGCAGCATCCGTGAAGCAGCACGACATCCCCCGTTTTGGCACTTTCCAGGGTGTCGAGCATGGCGGAGAAATCTACCGTCAAGGTCTCGCGATTGAGATAGGGATATTCGCGTATGCTCAGGCCGGCGCCGCCCAGCAATGGCATGTGGTTTGCCCATGTGGGGGTACTGACCCAGACTGTCGTCTCCGGCTGGCACAGCCGCAAAAACTCAGCTGCCATGCGCAGTGCCCCACAACCACCCGGTGTCTGAATTACCGAGGTGCGGCCATCGCGGATCAGACTGTTGCTGTCGCCCAGAATAAGGCGCGCCATGGACTCATTGAAGCCTGCGGCCCCGGCTGGCCCCACATAACTCTTGGAAGTTTCACCTTCAAGCAGGCGCCGTTCGGCTTCATGCACCGCAGCCATGATGGGTGTATGACCGGCGCCATCCTTGTAGACCCCAACCCCTAGATCAACCTTGTCTGGCCGATTATCGTCGCGGAACGCTTGCATCAGGTGAAGGATCGGGTCCTGAGGTAACTGTTTTAGCGCCTCAAACATGATCTGCCTCCTTGTTTTCTGCCTGACTGGTTCGAATCAGTGTCGGCCGGCCCGTATCCAGAGCTTTGATCAGCTGTGAATGTTTGTCCTGAACAGCTTCGGCAGCCTGCTCACGCACCGGACCATAACCCCGAACCTCACTGGCCAGTTCCGCCAGCTGCAGGAAGGTGTCGTAATTGCTGGCATCCAGCTCACTGACAATGCGCTCCACCAGTTGCTGGTAGTCTTTCAGCTGGGCGCGGTCCATTTTCCTGTCGGCGGAATAGCTGAACGGATCGACAGGCGTGCCACGCAGCACCCGGAATTTTGCCAGCAGCTTGAATACCCGGAACATCCAGGGGCCAAACTGACGCTTCCTGGGCCGTCCCTGGGCGTCTGTGCCACGGTTCATGATGGGCGGCGCCAGATGGAAGTGAACCTTGAAATCGCCTTCGAAGGTGTTGTTCACTTCCTTCATGAAGTCGGTTTCCGCGAACAGGCGAGCCACTTCGTATTCGTCCTTGAACGCCATAAACCGGTATAACTGCTGCGCCACAGCGCGAGTCAGTAACTGGTTGGTCTCACCCAGACTGTCCTCTGCTTTACGCACCTGCTTAACCATGTCCGTATAGCGATCGGCCCAGCGACGGTTCTGATAGTTCACCAGATGCTTGTGACGAACGTTAATCAGCTCGTCCAGACCCGGTTCCACTTTCACTTCTTCTACTCTCGCCTCGCCGGTATTCAGCAGGTCGGTGATCACCTTCACGTCAGTCGCCGCGATGCGCCCCCAACCGAAGGCCTCCTTGTTGCGCTCGACTGCAACACCATTCAGCTCAATGGCTTTCATCAGCGCAGCCAGTGAAAGCGGCAACAGCCCTCGCTGCCAGGCAAAGCCCAGCATCATCACGTTGGAAAACACGGTATCGCCCAACAGCTTCTCGGCAATGCCGTTGGCATCCATTCGTGCAAAGTTGGTGTCGCCAACGGCGTTACGGATCAGATCAAGACGCTTTTCTGACTGCATGTCCGCGTCTCGGAAAAGCACATAATCCCCGGTGGGCAGCTCGGCCTCGTTGGCGACCACGCGAGTGTGATCCGGGCGCAGAACGCTCAACGCCTTCTGGGAGGACGCAACCACCAGATCGCAGGCGATCACTGCATCTGCCTGGCCGTTACTGATACGAACCTGGTGCAGTTTGTCCGGAGAGGGCGCCATGCGAACGTAACTGAGAACCGTACCGCCCTTCTGGGCGAAGCCGGTGAAATCCAGAACTGATGTACCTTTAGCCTCAAGGTGCGCCGCCATGGTAATAAGCTGACCCACGGTTACTACGCCTGTGCCACCAACGCCACCCACCAGCACATCGTATGAGCCTGTGAGTTCTGGCAGAGCTGGGTCCGGAATATCCGTCAGTTTGCCCGTGAGCACAGAGCCGGTATCCATACCCCGGGATTTGCGCAGCTGGCCACCCTCAATGGTGACAAAGCTTGGGCAAAAGCCGTTGACGCAGGAGAAATCCTTGTTACAGGAAGACTGGTCAATCTTGCGCTTGCGGCCCAGCTCGGTCTGGCGTGGCACCACAGAAAGGCAGTTCGACTGCACGGAACAGTCGCCGCAACCTTCGCATACATGATGGTTGATAAACGCCCGCTTGGCGGGATCCGGGTACAGGTTGCGCTTGCGCCTACGACGCTTCTCAGCGGCACAGGTCTGGTCATAAATCAGTACCGTGCAGCCAGGAATATCGCGCAGTTCTCTTTGCACCTTGTCCAGCTCCGTGCGGTCGTGGAAGCTCACATCATCCGGGAACAATTTCTTATGGCCATCATACTTTTCCGGCTCATCACTGAGCACCACAACCCGGCGCACGCCCTCGGCTGCGACCTGCTGCGCAATCATGGGCACGGTAATCTGGCCATCCACCGGCTGACCGCCGGTCATGGCCACCGCGTCATTGAACAGAATCTTGTAGGTAATATTGATGCCGGCCGCGACCGCCTGGCGAATCGCCATGGACCCGGAATGGAAATAGGTGCCCTCCCCCAGGTTCTGGAACACGTGGGGATTACCGGTGTAACGGCTCTTGCCAATCCAGTTGACCCCTTCACCACCCATCTGGATCAGCGATTCCGTATTGCGGCCCATCCAGGACGCCATAAAGTGACAACCGATCCCGGCCAGAGCTTTACTGCCTTCCGGCACTTTGGTGGAGGTATTGTGAGGGCAACCCGAACAGAAATACGGCAGGCGCTTTACGCCACCCGGATCCTGAGCATTGCTCATACTGTTGATGGCCATCAGGCGTTCGTTGTAGTCCTCACCGAAGAAGCGACCAAGGCGAGCGGCCAGAAAACCGGCTACTAATTTTGGGCTCAGTTCACCTACGTAGGGAATCAGGGGCCGGCCCAGCTCATCCTGTTTACCGGTAATCAGAACCTCGCCGGGGTGATCCGGCTCCGACATGGCTTCCTTGATCTGGCTCTCGATAATGCCCCGCTTTTCTTCGATAACCAGCACTTCTTCCTTGTTGTGAACAAAGTTCAGAATGCCCCGACGCTCAATCGGCCACACCAGGCCCACTTTGTAGATATCCAGCCCCATCTCACGGGCCCGATCTTCATCAATGCCCAGCAGATCAAGCGCTTCGAGCAGGTCCAGGTGGCCCTTACCGGTGGTGACAATGCCGAAGCGCGCCTCGGTATTATTGAACAGGCAGCGATCAATGGGATTGGCGCGTGCAAAGGCCTGCACAGCCGCCAGCTTGTGTTCAATACGGGTTTCCAGCTGCGGGCCAGGCAGATCCGGCCATCGATAATGAAGGCCGGTTTCCGGTGGCGTGAAATCATCGGGGGTGACGAAATCCGGCAGCGGCGGCAACTCCACCGACGCAGCACTTTCCACCGTTTCAGAAACTGCTTTAAAGCCCACCCAACAGCCGCTGTAACGAGACAATGCAATGCCCCAGAGACCAAACTCCAGATACTCAGCAATGTTGGCCGGGTTGATTGTGGGCATGAAAAAGCTCATGAACGCCACATCAGACTGGTGGGGCATGGAGGACGACACACAGCCATGGTCGTCGCCAGCAACAACCAGCACGCCTCCGTGGGGGGAACTGCCGTATGTGGTGCCATGCTTCAGCGCATCGCCAGCACGATCAACACCAGGGCCTTTGCCGTACCAGATCCCGAATACGCCATCCACCTGGCGGTCTTCATCGGTTTCTACCTGCTGGGTTCCCAGCATGATGGTCGCCGCGAGGTCCTCGTTAATGGCAGGCACGAAATCAATACGGTTTTCATCAAGATATTTTTGCGCCTGCCACAGGGCTAGGTCGTAAGCTCCCAAAGGCGAGCCCCGGTAGCCACTCACCATCCCGGCCGTGTTGAGCCCCAGCTTGCGATCCAGCGCAGCCTGCATCAGAGGTATGCGCACCAGCGCCTGGGTTCCCGTGAGAAACACCCGCCCTGAATCCCGTAGGTAGCGATCTTCAAGCTTGTAATTGTCGAGTTGTGAGATGTCGGTGGACATGACGCCCTCCTTTTTTGTCGATTTTATGACCGAAATTCTAGAGGTTAGTTCGCACAAGGTGCTTGCTTATTGGATGGGAGTTTTTACTGTTTGCACACGAATCTTTGATAAATGACAATAGAACTGAAGATTCTTTGATAAAAAGCAGGTGTTACTAAATGAAACAGGTAGGACTCGATAAACTCGACCAGCGCATTCTTGCGATACTGCAACGGGATGGCCGAATCAGTAACCAGCATCTGGCAGAGCAGGTTGGTTTATCACCAGCAGCCTGCTGGCGGCGGGTAAGATCGCTTGAGGACACCGGCATCGTCACAGGCTATAGCGCGCAACTTGCCCCGGAACGCATCGGCCAGGGGTTGTGCGTACTGATCAACCTGTCCCTTCAGCGGCACACCATAGACAGCACTGCGGAGATCGAGCAGCAGGTGAGCAGTTACCCGGAGGTGCTGCAATGCTTCGCGGTGACCGGCAATGCCGATTTTGTATTACGAGTGATTGTGCCAAATATGGCCAGCTACGACCGTTTTCTCAACCAAAAGATATTCACCTTGCAAGGCATCGCACAAGTGAACTCCAACTTCGTGCTGCGGGAGATCAAGAATACCCAGTCAATCCCTCTGGGAGGCGCTACATAACTCCGCGTTGGCGCTGAAGCCGAAGTAGTACAGCGGCAACGAGGGCTATGAACAACCCCGAAAGCCCAAACGACAAACCAAAGCCACTCACACTGAGAATTGCACCGAACATAAGCGGTGCCACGAAGTGAACAGCCCGATTGGCCATCAGGCGCATACCCAGCGCCCCGGACCTCTGTTCCCGCTCCACACTCTCAGCCAGAACCACCATTGACAGGGGTTGCGTGAGCCCACCTCCCAACCCCACCAGAATCGACAAGAGAGCAATCACAGGCGCATTGCCTGCGAACCCCATGCAGGCCAAGCCTACCGACACAGTACACAGGGCCAGAGTTGTTGCCTTTTCGCGCCCGCCAACGGTATGAATAATCCGGGGAATAAACGGCCGTATCACCATGGAAACGCCCGATCTCAGACTGACCAGCACGCCGATCATCACCGCGCTCATTTCCAGACTGTCCAGGTAAACGGGCAGGTAACTGCCGTAAACGCCCAGAGCAAACATACCCGCCACGGTAATGGCGATGGATACCTGAACGCCGTTATTGTGGCGTATCAGCGAAGCCTGAGCCCGAAACCCGGTCTGCTTGCCGGTAACCGACATGCCTAACGTTGCATCACCCGTCAGTGCCATCCCGGACAGCCCTCCCAGCAAAGCAATGCCGGCCATAACCAGAAACAGGTTGTCGACGCCGCCTGCCCAATGAATCCAGCCGCCCGCCAGCAAGGGGCCAACCACCTGCCCTCCAGACAACCAGGTGGCATACCAGCCAAAATAGCTTTCCAGTTTAGGTCCGGTCGCCAACGACGAGATGATAGTCTGGGCCGACAACACCATCTGAAGGTGTGCCAGGCCAATTAAAAGCTGGCCGCCGATAAGCCCGTAATAGCCGGGCAACACCTGCATAAGCAGCAGGCCTGCAGTCATCACGAACGCGCCGGCCACCAGTGTAATCCGGCCTCCGTGGCGCGCCACCACGCCGCCCAGAGGAATGGCCAGTAAAAAGGGAAGCAGATACTGGGAGCTAAGAATGACACCCAGCATCAGCGGTGAAGCACCGAGTTCAAGCCCGTATACCGGCACGGTTACGAGCAGCATCGAGTAGACGACGAAGCAAAATGTGAGCGATACACAAACGGCTACGAAGTTCTGACCGGCTTCATCAGCCGGTCGTCTCAGGGCGTTTTTCAGGGTCGGTCGTTTAATAGGTCACCGGGCAGCAGCTGTGAGGAATCCACCAACCCGCAGTTTATTACTTCTGGATCAATATTTCAGAGCGTCGTTGCTCCGCTTCATGGTCGCCACAACCGAACCAGCAACCACCAGAAGCGCAGCAAGGGGCAAGCGCCAGTCCGGAGCCGCAACGCCGGCAATCACCAGAAAGGTGGCTGCCAGAACGGGCACGCCATAGGCCAGACTGCCCACCAGCGCTGCCGGCCCGGTACGGAGTGCCAGGTCCCATGCCACCATGGCAAGCCCATAAGGCCCTACACCAAGCGCAACACCGGCAATAAGCGCAAGGCTTGATGGCAACCCGAAAGCGCTGCCAGAAAGAATATCAGCAATTGCAGCGCCCACTGCCGCCAGCAAAAAAAGCCCGGGCATCAAGGGTGCAATCGCGACAGGCGCAGCCTGGCAGATCCACGAATACAAAGCCCAGCAGCAACCCGCCATCAGCGCCAACGCGTAACCTGCCATGTATTGCGAAAACGCCTCACCTCCCGCCTCCGGAGACAGCAAGACCACTGCGCCAGAAAACGCGATGAGGGCGCCACACAAAACAGGAAGCGGGAGCCGCCGATGAAAAAGCCACTGACTGATGACAATAAACATTACCGGCCAAGTGTAAGTTATCAGTGCGGCTTCTGCAGTCGGAGCCATGCCAACACCCGAAAGATAGCCACCGATGGCTCCGAGTATCAGAGCCGGCACCAGACCATAAATCGTCAGTTTCCACTTCAGGGAAACCGATGCCTGAATCGCTTGGTCACCACGATTACGCCGCTTACGAATGCTCATCGGCAAGGCCACTATGGCGCCACTGATTAACGCAATGGTGGTGAGCTGGAACGGCGGTACCGAACTGGCAATATCCACCAGCAGGGGCGCACCTGCCCAGAGCACAACGGCAAAAAGCGCGGCGATAATACTGATAAAAAGTGGGCGGGAGGGGCTTGTTAATGTGCGCACCGTCGTAACTCCTGTTGCTGTGGGTGAATTGGATTCGACAGCTACAGGCTATACACTAATCACTCATCACAAAATCAATTGTTTTTGATAGTAAACATCACAAGGATTGATGCATTGAGAAACCGGATACTCGATCTGAACATGCTCCTGACCCTGGTGACTATTGCAGATACCGGAACTGTAACAGCAGCAGCGGAGAGGCTGGCCTACACACAGTCCACAGTGAGCATGCAGTTAAACCGTCTGGAAGCAGCGCTCGGCGTTCCACTGCATGAAAAAGATGGGCGTCGCATCCGGTTTACGGCCGAAGGCCAGAAGCTGGTGGGTTACGCCAGAAAAATACTGAAACTCAACAACGAAGCTGTTGATGACGTGCAACAACGCCAGGTTTCCGGAGAACTGAACCTTGGCATCCCTGAGGATTATGCCTTCTTGCTGACCTCAGTGCTGTCTCACTTCAACCGGCAGTTCCCGGCGGTGCAGTTGCAGGTTACCTGCCGATCAAGCGTTGAGTTGGTAAAGCAAGTGCAGGCAGGAAACATGGACCTGGCCGTGGTGACACGCCAGGCGCGTTCACCTGGTGGTGAAGTCATCCGGCGTGAGCCTCTGATGTGGGCTGTCGGCGCCAATGCCCAGCCATCGTTGACCGACCCGATTCCTCTGGCGTTCTACTCACCGGGGGCAGATGTATTCCGCGACGTTGCCGAACAGGCATTAACAAACGCCGGGCGGGATTGGCGAATGGCCTATTCGAGCCAGTCCATGACCGGCCTGATGCCAGTGGTCGCAGCAGGGTTGGCGGTGGCTGTCATTACTCGCAATATGCTCACACCCCAATTGAGAGTGCTGGATGAGCGCAACGGTATGCCCGCACTGCAGTACGTCGAGATAGCTCTGCACCGCCCCCCCGGCCGGCCTTCAGAGCCTGCGAAGCAATTGGCCGAGCTGATTCGTAGCCATTTGTCGACGGAGGAGGAACGGCCAGACCTATCCTGGCGCCCGTGACAAGGCACTCAGGCAAAAGGTGAAGGTGCGGCCTTGAACTCCTCATACAGCTGTGGATAGTCCTCTTTAAGTCGCGCCAGGTTGGCTTGTGCGCCATCCGGCAGCATCTTGAGCAGTCGGTTCTGTTCTTCTTCGGTCAGCTGTTCACGAAAGAACGGAAACAGCAGTTCACGCTCCGCGCGCAAGTAAGCGAGATGGGCATCGAGATAAGCTTTGAGATCGTCTGCAAAACGATCCATGGGCACCACGGCATCCAGCAAAATCATATCAATATTTTCGGAAAGCAGGTCCAAACGCTCTCGCAAGGCCTGGTAATCCTCGGCCAGCTGTTGACCCACTTCGCCGGCCTTGAAATTTTTGGCCACCTGATGCTCGCTGTAAAGGCGCTCCAGCGGCTTGACGAAAGCATTCATGTAATCGAGGATGTAGTCCACAACCTCGCGTATCAGATGAAAGTCCGGTCGCTCGCCCTGCGCCAGGGACTCGTGCCTGAGCAAGAGTACGTGCAGCAACCGCGCCATATTGGCGTGATCGTGGCGCACTTGGTTGAGTGTAGCCATGTGAAAACCTCCTGTACGAGTGGATGGACCATATCGTGGTTATCCCGCCTGGCTTTATATTGAATCGTTCATTACTAGAATACCAGAGCTCGGGCAAGCTCGATCACCGGCATCGGATAAAGCCCCAGCAGTATCACCAACCCGGCAACAACAAGCACCACCAGTCCCCCGGCCCGCGTGCCCCAGTCATCCGATGCGTCACGACGCTGCATTCCCGGTGCAACCAGAAACAGCGTAATTGTGACTCTCAGGTAATAGTAAAGCCCAATGGCGCTACCAAGAATAATACCGCCCACCAGCCACCAGCGCTGTGCGTCAACCCCCAGGGCAATGAGATAGAACTTGCCGATGAAGCCTACGGTCGCGGGAATACCGGCCAGCGATAGCATTGCAACGGTCAGCACGGCGGTCAGATAAGGGCGCCGCCAGAAAAGACCGCGATAATAGTGCAGCGCGGCCGCGTCTTCGCCACCGGCACTACTCGAAATCAGGATGACCACGCCAAATGCTGCCAGTGTGCTCAACACATAGGTTATCAGATAAACCCCTGTCGTTTCCGCCGCCAGACCGTCCGCGACCACCAACACAATAAGGAGATAACCGAAGTGAGCAATAGACGAGTAACCGAGAATACGCTTGAGGTTAGACTGGGTCAGCGCCAGCAAATTGCCCACCAGCATGCTGGCCAACGCCAACCCGGTGAGCACCCAACGCAGCCAATCACCCTGCGCGATTGGCGTCGACAGCATCAGCCGCAGCAACAATGCGAATACCGCCACCTTGCTGGCAGTGGCCAGAAAGGTCGTGGCCGGCCCAGGGCCACCCTCGTAAACGTCCGGAGTCCATAAATGAAACGGCACCACCGAAAGCTTGAAACCCAGCCCCACCAGCATCAAGCCAATGCCCGCCAGGCCCCAGATGCCCAGACCCTCATTCAGACCTGCCATCAGAACATCGATCCGTAACTCACCGGTCTGCGCATAGAGCAGCGCCATACCAAACAATAAAAAAGCGCTGGCAACGGCGGAAAGAACCAGATACTTGATGCCGGCCTCCAAAGAGCGTTGTTCATGAAAAGCGTAGGCCAGCATTCCATAGAGCGGCATGGATAACAGCTCCAGACCAATAAACAGACTGGCCAGGTGCCGACTCGCCGCCAGTACCAGCCCCCCCACCGCCGCACACAGCAGCAGCACATAGAACTCTTCGCGGGCGCCGTGAAAGGACTCGAGGTAAGCATGGGACAGGATTGCGCAGACCAGGGTCGACGCCAGGATCAAAAGCCCGGCCAATACTGCGAGGCCATCGAAGTCGAGCAGCGGCGTCTGGACGGGAATCACGCGCCAGGCAAATGCCTGAGCGATCAGCGCCAACACCAGACCCAGTGTGCTGGCGGCAACCGTTACGGTGTGTTCGCGGCGCCAGGCGATGCCAAGCATCACCGCAATCGCCGTCGCGGCCACCAGAATCATGGGCAGATAGGCGACAAGCGCTGCAAAGGGCATCAGCGGGCCTCCTGCGCGAGTGTGTTGGCTGCATCCGACCCGGCATGAACTTCCGACACTGCGGTGCCGGAGGGCTCAAACAACCGATGCACCTCACTCATCGTGGCTTCTGTGGTATCAAGTAGCGGTTGCGGGTATACGCCAAGCCATATCAGCAGGACAACGATGCTCAGCATCATGGCAAACTCGCGGGTATCAAGCCCCTTCAGGGGTGTCTCGCTGCTTGGCGGGCCATAGTGTACGCGCTGCATCAGGATCAGCGAATAAACCGCCGCCAGCACCAGGCCAAAGCTGGCGATCACCACCACCCAGGGTGCCGTGGCAAAAGTGCCGAACAGCACCATGAACTCACCGACGAAGTTGGCCGTAATCGGTATGCCCAGCGATGCGGCTATAAAGAACAGCCAGAACCCGGGCAGACTACCTAATCGACTCCACAGACCGCCCATCTTGCCAAGCTCCCGGGTATGCAGGCGCTCGTACAACTGTCCGCTGAGGATAAACAAACCCGCAGCGGAAAAGGCATGAGCCAGCATCAACACCACCACACCCTGCAAGGCCAACGCAGAGCCGGAATAGATTCCGATCAGCACAAATCCCATGTGGGCGATACTGGTATAGGCGATGAAGCGCTTGACGTTCTGCTGCCCGCAGGCCAGCACCGCACCGTAATAGATACCGACTAGCCCAAGCCCCATGGCGATGGGCGCGAATGCTTGAGAGGCTTCTGGAAACAGCGGCAAGGCAAAACGCATCATGCCGTAGGCGGCGGTCTTGAGCAGAATGCCCGCCAGATCCACACTGCCGGCAGTCGGTGCCTGAGCATGGGCATCCGGCAGCCAGCCGTGCAGCGGCACCACCGGCAACTTGACCGCAAAGGCGATAAAGAACCCCAGCATCAACCAGTGGGAAAGCGTGGGCGACAGCGTCGTCTCCAACAGCACTTGATAACTGAAAGAATACTCACCGGTGCTGGCGTGGTGGGCGAACACCAGCCCCAGAATAGAGACCAGCATCAGCAGCCCGCTGGCCTGGGTATAGATGAAGAACTTGGTAGCCGCGCCGATGCGGGTTCTGCCCTTTGAACCGCTATGGCCCCACAGGGCTATCAGGAAGTACATTGGCACCAGCATCAGCTCCCAGAAGAAGAAGAACAGAAACAGATCGATGGCCAGAAACACCCCCGTGACGCCAGCGAGAATCCATAGCAGGTTGAGGTGGAAGAAGCCAATTCTTCGCACGATTTCGTTCCATGAACACAGCACCGCCAATACGCCGAGAAAGGCGGTCAGGGCGATCAGTACCAGCGACAGGCCATCCAGGGCAAGATGAAAGTCGATACCAAAACGCTCGATCCAGGTCACCCGATACTCCAGCGCCCACTGGGTCGCAGTGCCATCGAGCGCCGGCAACTGGAAATCGAGCCGCACCCACAGCCACAGCGAGATCAACAACTCGATCAGCATAGTGGCAAGTGCGATCCAGCGCGTCGGCCTGTCGCCAAGCCGCTCCATTTGCCAGCACAAGAGCCCCCCGATGAAAGGGATCACAATTAGCCACACCAGTATCATAAACGTTGTAACTCCTTGTCCGGGTTTCGCATATTCCCTAAAACATCAGCACCAGGCTCAGCAGAATCAGCGTAGCCCCTACCACCATGGTGGCAGCATAGTCGCGCAGCTTGCCGGTCTGAGTTCGGGAAAGCCCGAAATGCATGGCGCGCAGGGTTTGGGCAATCAATCGAAAGAAAGCGTCGAACAGATCGCCTTTCAGCACACGCACCAGGCCACGATAGGGCCGCACCAGCAGCCAGTCGAAAGCCATGTCGAAGCCCCAGGCCAGATGCCACCAGGCCCACAGCCCGGCACCAACTCCCTGCCGAGTGATCTGCGCCAGCCAGTCGCGTCTGACCACAAACAACCAGGCCCCCAGACCAAGACCGATCAACGCCGTGGCCGAAGCGATCAGTTCAAGCGTGGTATGTCCCACTTCCACGCCCTCGCCGGGGCCGGCAGGCAGCACCCCGCTCAGCGGCGGCGTAATCCAGGCGCCTAACAGCGTCGAGAGCAGCGCGAGGATCACCAGTGGCAGGCCGTGGGCCAGGCCTCGCCCCGCCTTCGCCTGACGGGCGCCATCACTTTTCATCTCACCATGGAAAATGCCAATGATCAGCCGCACGGTGTACAACGAGGTCAGGAAAGCGCCAACCAGACCGGCGATCATCAAGCCTTGACGGTCTGCCGCCAGCGCCTGCCAGAGAATCTCATCCTTGCTGTAGAAGCCCGCAGTGACCAGCGGCAAGGCCATCAGGGCCGCACCGCCGACGATAAAACCCAGGTAGGCCAGAGGCAGCGTGCGCCACAGCCCACCCAGGCGACGCATGTCCTGTTCGTGATGACAACTGACGATAACAGCCCCGGCAGACAGGAACAGCAATGCCTTGAAGAAAGCATGGATCATCAAGTGGAAGATCGCTGCGTCGAAGGCGCCAACGCCCAGTGCCAGAAACATATAGCCAATCTGGCTCATGGTGGAATAAGCCAGCACCCGCTTGATGTCGGTCTGGGCCAGGGCCGCGAAGCCGGCCATCAGCAGCGTCACAGCGCCGATCAGACCCGTCAGGTAAAGCGCCGTGGGCGCCAACTCAAACACCCCGTGCATGCGCGCGATCAAATAAACCCCGGCGGTAACCATGGTCGCAGCGTGGATCAGCGCCGACACCGGCGTAGGGCCGGCCATGGCGTCGGCAAGCCAGGTATGCAGTGGCAGCTGGGCGGACTTGCCCACCGCTCCGCCGAGCAGTAACAATGCCGCAAGCTCTACCGTCGGATCACCGGCGCGCCACATCTGCGGTGCCAGAGAAAGGATTTCGGCAATGTCGAGGGTGCCGAGCTTAGCGAACAGCAGAAATATGCCGATGGCCAGGAACACATCGCCGATGCGGGTGATAATGAAGGCCTTGAACCCCGCCCAGCCGTTGGCGCTGTTTTGATAGTAGTAGCCGATCAGCAGATAGCTGCACATGCCGACCCCTTCCCAGCCCAGAAACAACAGCAGCAGATTGTCGCCAAGCACCAGCAGCACCATGCTGAACACGAACAGGTTCATGTAGGTATAAAAGCGCGTGATGCCTTCATCACCGCGCATGTACCAGGCGGCAAACAGGTGAATCAGAAAGCCCACGCCGGTGATGATGCCGAGCATGGTCAGGGACAGCCCGTCCAGGGCCAACCCGATGCTGGGCTGAAACTCGCCCACGGATATCCAGGTCCACAGTGTGACGATTTGAGGGGCGGTCTGGCGACCATCAGCAGCGCTATCGACAAAACCCATTGCCAGCAACGCCGTGACCAGAGCCGCGAGCCCCACGCTGCCTACCCCCACCAAGGCACTGGTACGGTAGCCAAACGTGCCCCGGGAAAAGGCCAGAATCAACGTTCCTGCCAAGGGCAGCAGGAACGTTAGCGGCAGCAGCAGCGCCGTCGAAGGTAGTGACGCCATGATTTCCATTATCCACGCATCCTGCTGACCGCATCGATATCCAGCGATTTGGAGCGCCGCTGAAGCTGAATCAACAGCGCCAGGCCGACGCTGGCCTCTGCCGCTGCCAGAGTGATCACCAACAGATACATGACCTGACCTTCCGGCTGCTGCCAACCCGCACCGGCAACGATAAAGGCAAGTCCGGCGGCGTTGAGCATGATCTCAAGACTCATCAGCACGAAGATCATGTTGCGCCTGAACATCAGCCCCGCCAGCCCCAGCGTGAACAGGATCGCCGCCAGCACCAGGCCGTGTTCCATGGGTACACCGTTCATGAAGCCTCCTTGCCAGTCTTTGAATCAGACCTTGGCTGGCGCCCTACATGGGTGGCGGTAACCAGCGCCGCCAGCAATAGCATGGCGCTCAGTTCTACCACCAGCAGCCAAGGGCCGAACAGAACCGTGCCGACCTGCTTGGCGCTCAGCATGTCACCCTGCATCAGCATACCCGCATCACCGCGCCACAGTGTAGCGATCAGCGTCAGTAGCAAGGCGGCCGCGAGCAGCGATGGCCCCAGCCAGGTGCGTGGCTGCAGCCAGATGCGCTCTTGCGCGACCGCCGCCTGGCCCAGGTTAAGCATCATCACCACAAATACGAACAGCACCATGATCGCTCCAGCGTAAACGATGACCTCGAGTGCCCCAGCAAAGGGCGCGCCCAGAGCAACGAACACCAAGGCCACTGCCAGCAACGACACCACCAGATACAGCACCCCATGCACCGGGTTGGTATTGCAGATAACGCCCAGAGTCGCCAGCACCGCGACCAGACCACTCAGGTAAAACGCAAACTCCATAGCCCTCTCCTTTTCCGGAAAAGCAACGTCAGGGAAGCAGTGTCGTGACCTCGATGGGCGCTTCCTCGACCTCTCCCTTGCCTTTGTCCTTGCCGGCGATGGCCAGGCCCGCCACTTTGTAGTAGTTGTAGTTGTGGTCCTTGCCCGGGCCGCTAATCAGCAGGTCATCCTTTTCATAGACCAACTCCTGGCGGCGGTATTCGCCCATCTCGAAGTCCGGAGTCAGCTGGATCGCCGAGGTCGGGCACGCCTCTTCGCACATGCCGCAGAAGATGCAGCGCGAGAAGTTGATGCGAAAGAATTCCGGGTACCAACGGCCGTCTTCCCGTTCGCCTTTCTGCAGCGAGATACAACCCACTGGACAGGCCACGGCGCACAGGTTGCAGGCCACGCAGCGTTCCTCGCCGTCCGGATCCCGGGTCAGCACAATGCGCCCGCGATAGCGCGGTGACAGATAGACGTCTTCTTCGGGGTAGTTGACGGTTTCGCGCTTGCGAAAGCCGTGCATAAAAACCAAGCCCAGGGTGCGCAATTGCGACCAGGTACCTTTCAAAAGCCCCTTGTACATGACAGTTGCTCCTTGTTGGCGATCCGTTCAAACGCTCTCTGCCCGTGTTTCAGTCCGGTATCCTGGATCAGTACGCTCAGCCCGGCGCGGCAAGCAATATCGCTGCGCCGGTCACCAGCAGGTTGATCAGCGTCAGCGGTAGACAGACAACCCAGCCAAAGGTCATCACCCGGTCGTAACGCGGCCGGGGCAGTGAGGCCCGCACCAGAATAAACAGCATCAAAAAGAAAGACGTTTTCAGGACAAACCAGACAATCGGCGGTAGCATTGGCCCGTGCCAGCCACCAAAAAACAAGGTGACGATCAGCGCCGAAACCAGCAGCATGCCAACGTATTCGCCGATAAAAAACATGCCGAATTTCATGCTGGAATATTCTACGTGGTAGCCATCCGCCAACTCCTGCTCTGCCTCCGGCTGATCAAAGGGATGCCGGTGAGTCACCGCGAATCCGGCGATAAGAAAGTTACAGAAGCCCAGAAACTGGGGCACGATGTACCATAGCTCCTGCTGGGCGTTGACGATCTCGCGCAGGTTGAAGGAGCCGGCCATGGCGACAACGCCCATCAGCGACAGGCCCATGAACACTTCATAAGAGATGGTCTGAGCCGAAGAGCGCATGGCGCCGATCAACGCGTACTTGTTGCCGCTGGACCAGCCTCCCAGCAGCACCGAATAGATATTGATGCCGGCCATGGCCAGGAAGAACAGCAGGCCGACATTCCAGTCCGCCACGCCCCAGCCCGGAGTGATGGGGATAATCATGAACGACAGCAGCAGCGAGGCCATGGCAATCGCCGGCGCCAGCACGAAAATCGTCCGATCGGCAAAGGGCGGCATCCAGTCTTCCTTGAAGAAGATCTTGATCATGTCGGCCATCAATTGCATGGAGCCGAAGGGACCGACCCTGTTGGGGCCGTAGCGATCCTGCCACCAACCCAGCAAGCGGCGCTCCACCACGGTAAGAATCGCACCTACCAGCACCGCTACCAGCAGAATCACCAGCGCCTGCAGCATGGCCATGATGATATCCATCAGCGCATCTCCTCATGGCTCGATGTAGCGCCCAACACTGCACCCGGTACTTCGAAGCGCGCCCAGTCGCCGCTGCTGACCTCGCTGGAAAGCCCGGCCGGCAGGGTCACCACGCCGCTCGGCAGGCACTGGTCGCAGCGCAGCGGCAGGGTTAGACGCGCCGTGGCGGTCACCAGCGTCAGCGACGCGCCGGACTCAAGCCCCAGCCGCGTGGCAGCGTCGCTGGATAAACCAATACTCGGCGCCTCACTTGGCACGCCCGCCCGTTCTTGGATGGGCGTAGAGCGGGCAGACGTTTCCTCGCCACCAAACAGCCGGGGCAACACCAGTAATTGCCAGCTGTCTTGGCGTGGCTCGAAGGCCGCGGGAATATCGTGGCCGTAATCGTAGGCGCCGGGACGCGGCATAACCAGACGCACACCAGGATCGCCGGCCCGCAGGTGTCCGCCCACTTCATCAGTAAACTTGTTCCAGGCCTGATGCGAGTTCCAGCCCGGCGCCCAGGCGAACGGCACTTCCTGAAGCGGCCGATCGAAGCCGCTGTAGCCCTCCATTGAAAAGGTGAAGGCTGTATCCGGGTCTTGGGGAGTACGTGGTTCGCTCACCGCGATGTTGGCGCGCATTGAGGTGCGTCCGCTGTAGCGGTGCGGTGCCCGGGCCAGCTTCACGCCTTCAGCCCGGAAGTCCGCCCCCCGGGCGGGGGGAACGGTGGCTGGCAGGGCCGGGACATCCCCGACACG
>NZ_JBLWYX010000015.1:0-103051 GCF_048266785.1 Marinobacter sp. | reverse complement strand
GCCCAGCAGCCCAAAGAACTCGACATTTAACGGAAGGCGGATATGTCTGTAGCACAAAATTACGGTACTGGTCGCCGCAAAACGTCCACGGCTCGGGTGTTTATCAAGCCGGGAAGCGGTAATATTTCTATCAATGGTCGCACCATCGAAGATTTTTTCGGTCGTGAGACGCTGCGTATGATCGTGCGCCAACCTCTGGTTGTAGCAGAGTCTGCAGATCGTTTTGATATCAACATTACCGTAAAGGGTGGTGGTATCAGTGGCCAGGCAGGCGCTATTCGCCACGGCCTGACCCGCGCTCTGATGGATTACGACGAAACTCTGCGCCCAGCGATGCGTAAAGCGGGTTATGTTACCCGTGATGCTCGTGAAGTTGAGCGTAAGAAAGTTGGTCTGCGCAAGGCGCGTAAGCGTCCTCAGTACTCCAAGCGTTAAGTTTCGCTGGAGCAGATCTCAGGAAAACCCGGCTATTTGGTCGGGTTTTTTTGTTTCAGGGTCAATGGTGGTCAAATTGATCTGGAGCAGAGAAGAGGCTCTGGCGGCGGCTTTCCGACTTGTAAGGACATGGTAATTTCATTACCATTTGAGCGCTTATATTTTTGGATTGTGAAGTCCTTTTCGATGCACACTGTCGGCTTTCTTGCGGGCTGTGACATCGCCTGATGGGAGAAAACCATAATGAATAATGGCGACGTGAGCCAAGGTCGACGCCGGTTTCTGATCGGTGCTACGGCTGCGGTAGGTGGAGTCGGCGTCGTCGGTGCGGCAGTTCCTTTCGTGGCATCCTGGAATCCCAGTGCCAAAGCGGAAGCAGCTGGAGCGCCGGTAACCGTCAATATCAGTAAGATTGAACCGGGTCAGCAGATCACCGTCGAGTGGCGAGGTAAGCCGGTTTGGGTTATCCGCCGTACTCAGGAAATGCTGGATAATATTGTAAAGCTCGACGATAAGGTAAGAGATCCCCAGTCAGAAGAGTCGCAACAGCCAGGTTATGCCAGTGATGAGTACCGCTCAATCAAGCCGGAGTTCGCCGTGCTGGTTGGTTTGTGTACCCATCTGGGTTGTGTGCCTAGCTATCGCCCGGACGTCGCTCCGGCAGATCTGGGTAGCGAGTGGTTGGGTGGTCTGTTCTGTCCTTGTCACGGTTCCCGCTACGATATGGCCGGCCGGGTCTATAAAGCGCAGCCTGCTCCGCTGAACCTGGAGGTCCCACCCTATCGTTACGACGATGATGAGACTCTCACGATTGGTCTTGATCCGGAGGCAGCGTAATGCAGAAGCTTCTTAATTGGGTGGACGAACGTCTGCCAGTTGTGGATGCCTGGAATAAACACCTGGCAAAATATTATGCGCCGAAAAACTTCAACGTCTGGTATTTTTTCGGTTCTCTGGCGATGCTTGTACTGGTGAATCAGTTGGTAACCGGTATCTGGCTTACCATGAGCTACAACCCGACAGGCGAGGGGGCGTTTGCTTCCGTTGAGTACATCATGCGTGATGTACAGTGGGGTTGGCTCTTGCGCTACCTGCACTCCACGGGTGCCTCCGCTTTCTTCATTGTGGTTTATCTTCACATGTTCCGCGGCCTTATGTACGGTTCGTATCAGAAGCCGCGGGAGCTGATCTGGCTATTCGGCATGCTGATTTACCTGGTGCTGATGGCAGAAGCTTTCATGGGCTATCTGCTGCCTTGGGGTCAGATGTCCTACTGGGGCGCGCAGGTGATCGTAAACCTGTTTGGTGCCATCCCTGTTATTGGTGAGGATCTGTCTCTGTGGATTCGTGGTGACTACCTGATCTCCGGTATTACCCTGAACCGCTTCTTCGCCTTGCACGTGGTTGCGCTTCCGATCGTGCTGCTTGGCCTGGTTGTTCTCCACATTCTTGCTTTGCATGAAGTGGGTTCCAACAACCCGGACGGCATCGATATCAAGAAGAACAAGGATGAAAACGGAATTCCCAAAGACGGTATCCCGTTCCATCCCTACTACTCTGTGCACGATCTCGTGGGCGTGGCGGTATTCTTCTTTATCTTCTTTATTGTGGTGTTCTTCTTCCCTGAGATGGGCGGACTATTTCTTGAGGCACCGAACTTTGAGCCTGCGAACTCGCTGAAGACGCCTGCGCATATTGCGCCTGTCTGGTACTTCACGCCTTTCTACGCCATGTTGCGCGCGGTCACGATTGATCTCTTCGGGTTGCCGGCGAAGTTCTGGGGTGTGGTTGTCATGGGCGGTGCGATTGCGATCCTGTTTGTTTTGCCCTGGCTGGACAGAAGCCCGGTGCGCTCCATTCGCTACAAGGGTTGGCTGAGCAAGATTGCACTGGCGCTGTTCGCAATAAGCTTCGTTATTCTCGGCTATCTTGGCCTTGTGCCTACAACCGAAGGTCGTATCATTGTTGCCCAGATTCTGACAGCAGTGTACTTCCTCTACTTCATTCTGATGCCGTTCTATACGCGCATGGAGAAAACCAAGCCAGTACCAGAGAGGGTGACAGGATAATGAGAAAGCTGATTTTTGGTCTTTTCATCGCATTCCTGCCGGTTCTCGGACTGGCAGCCGGCGCTGGTGTTCATCTTGATCACATTAAGACGGACCACACAGACAAAGCATCTCTCCAGCGTGGTGCTACCACGTTCACTAACTACTGCATGGGGTGTCACTCCATGGAGTACGCTCGTTACAAGCGGGTCGCTGACGATCTGGAGATTCCAGTCAAGCTGTTCGAGGAGAATCTTATTTTCACCGGCGCTCAGATTGGCGAACTGATGAAGAACTCCATGAACAAGGATATGGCAGCAGGCTGGTTTGGTGCTCCGCCACCTGACCTTACCCTGGAAAGCCGCCTGCGTGGCGAGTCCTGGGTTTACTCCTACCTGCGTGGTTTCTATAAGGATGAAACCCGCCCTTTGGGTGTAAACAACGTGGTGTTCGACAAGGTGGGCATGCCCCATGTTATGGTCGAACTGCAGGGGTTGTGTGCAGTGGAGCCTAACATCGGTAAAAAAGCCAGTGTTGAGCCGCTGAGTGGCAATGTCAATAACGGAAATGTCTGCCCCGAGTATGCCATTGAAGGTAGCATGACCGGCGCCGAGTTTGACCGTGCCATGTATGACCTGACGAATTTTATGTCTTACATGGCGGATCCTATCAAGGTTGAGCGTGAACGCCTCGGGATTTTCGTATTGATCTTCGTTGCTATTTTCTTTGTCTTTACCTACCTGCTCAATCGTGAGTACTGGAAGGACGTGCACTGAAAAATAGGGTATAATCCCGTTCCCTGAGTTCCAGTGGGCGTTAACCGGCCCGCTGGAATTTTTGCGTTTTTCAGGACCATTTCGGTTTGTTTATTTGTGAGGTAGTTCTATGGGCGTTGTGACCAAGCGGTCATCGATGACATTTTTCTCAGACCCGACCAGCCACTATAGCCACAGAGTGCGCATTGTGTTGGCAGAGAAGGGTGTTACCGTTGATGTCGTTGATGTTGACCCGGACAGTCCGCCAGCCGAGCTGGCTGATCTGAATCCGTATAACGCCCTGCCGACTCTGGTGGATCGTGATCTGGTTCTGTATGAGCCTAACATCATGATGGAATATCTTGATGAGCGCTTTCCGCACCCGCCGTTGCTGCCGGTTTACCCGGTTGCCCGTGCCAACAGTCGGCTGATGATTCACAGAATCCAGAAAGACTGGTGTGGTTTGGTGGATCAGATTTTGCACCAACCAAACGTCAAGGCGTCAGAAGCCGCGCGTAAAGAGCTGCGCGAAAGCCTGCTTGCTACGGCGCCGTTGTTTGGTGAAATGCCGTTTTTCCTTTCTGAAGAATTTACCATTGTGGATTGCTGTATTGCACCTATCCTCTGGCGTTTGCCGTCACTGGGTATTGAACTCAATGACAAGCAAGCCAAGCCGCTGCAGAAGTATATGGAGAGTATTTTTGATCGCGAAGGTTTTAAGGCAAGCCTTTCTGATCTTGAAGAAGACATCCGTAGCTGAATTGGCGGGGTTTTGCCATACGGAACAGGAGGCAAGCAGTGTCTGATAACAAGATCACCATGACATCCAGTCGTCCGTATCTGGTACGTGCATTCAATGAGTGGATACTGGATAACGACTGCACGCCCTATATAGTTGTGGATGCGGGCGTTCAGGGTGTTCAGGTGCCCACGGAGCATGTCGCGAACGGGCAGATCGTTCTGAATGTCAGTCCTGGTGCTGTGCGTAACCTGGTAGTGGGTAATGGCGCTCTGGAGTTCAGCGCCCGTTTCGGCGGTGTGCCTATGCAGGTATTCATTCCACTTCAGGCAGTGATGGCTATCTACGCCAAGGAAAACGGTGAAGGTATGGTTTTTGGCAGTGAGCCGGGCTCTCCGGATCCTGACGGCACTAATGATCGGGATGGCGGTCGGTCGTCTGAAGGCCAGGAAGAGCGCCCGTCGGGTCGTCCGACTCTCAAGGTCGTTAAGTAGGTTTTAGCCAATAACTGTGCTGACAAAAAAGCCGGCTGATGCCGGCTTTTTTGTCAGCCCCCAAACAGTTTCCCGTCTACCAATGAGCACAGCGCATTGATCACAAGCAGTAGCAAAGGCGTAGCCTCTGCAGGCGAGAGGTCGTTCAGAGCGATCTCGTGGTCTTCTGAATGCATCAGGGAGGTGATGTCAGACTTCTCCCTCGCGCTCAACACCACCACGTTCATTTCCCGGTCATGGGCTGCCTGAATGGCCTGAATAAGGTTCGCTTTGTGGCCATCATCAACTATCACGAATAGTAGGTCGCCGGGCTTACCGATAGCTTTGACCTGGCGTGAGAAGGTATCGTTGAAGCGGTTGTCGCGGCAGATGGCCGAGAAAGTAGTTGCGTCGGCTCCCAGGTTGATTGCCGGCAGCGCCGGCCGATCCTGCTCGAAGCGGTTCAGAAAGGCTGTGCAGAAATACTGGGCGATTACGTTGGCATTGCCGTTGGCGCAGGTGACAATTTTCCCGTCATTGAGAAGGGCGTTTACAAACGCCTCTGCAGCATGCTCGATAGCGGGCCCCACGGTACTGGCTGCTTGGGCAGTATGCTCCATGTGGCTCGCAAACAACTGGTTGATCAGGTTTCCCGTTTCGTTCATCAGAATCTATACGTCCGCCTGGATTGCATTTTTGATCCATTGTACCCGGTATTTTTTTACGGTTCCCGGACTGATTGCCACCACGTCTATCCGGCTGAGCGCGTTCCAAAGGTTGTGTCGGTGCAGATAAAACGAAGCGGCTTTTAGCAGCCGCTGTCGTTTCGGATAGGAAATGGAGCTTGCCGGATCGACAAGGCTGTCCGTCCCCCGGTAGCGCACCTCAAAGAAGACAAGCGTACCCTTGTCTTGCCCTATCAGGTCGATTTCACCGCCGCGGTTATAAATGTTGCGCTCAAGTATCTCCACGCCTCGAGAGCTGAGGTACCGTGCTGCAACCCCTTCAAAATGTGTTCCGATTGCTTTGCTGCCTTCCATGGCGCTTATCTTGTCCTTTTGCGACTCAGGGTTAGTTTGTCAACGACTGCGCCGGTTTGTCATCTTCGGCACCAAGAGGTTTGGGCTGGGGTAGCAAGTTGGGCGTTCCACTGCGGAATTGCGCCCAAAGCTGGGTCCTGTGAATGCTGCCCTCGCGAGTCATGCTTAGCTGGCCGGTCTGGCCATCCACTTGCGCGGTTTGAACCTGGCGCAGTAGAGGCAGTCGTTTGCTCAGTTGCCATGCGTCCGCTCCCATGGCAAACAGCCTTCCCAGCTGACCTTGAGTGCCAGGCAAAACCTTGGTGGCTTCTTCGCGCAACGGGTTTTTGGCGTCGAGTACCCAGGGAATATCGGTGAATATAACCTGATTGAGGTCGCGATCCCGGGCAGCGTCCGGTGTGCCTTCGTAAATGATCGAAGGGGAGTACACAGGCAGGTCGCCGCCAAAGTAAAACGCAAACAGGGGTTTGAACTGGCGCGCTACTGCTGGCTCGGCCACCATAACAATCGCTTCAGCATCCTGCCGGCGCCGTGGTTCGAACTCAACATTGAGGCCAATGGTGCGTTCTACCTGAATGGCGCGGTCCCGGGATACGGTAATGCCCAGCAGGTCCGCCGTCACCGCGCGCAGGTTATCTTCTCGAAAGAACCGCTCGATATCCAATGCAATCGCGCCGTTGTGCTGCATGCGTTTCAGCAATGCGGCCTCTACGCGATCACCCCACTCACCCTGCGGGATGAGCACCAGAACCTGGTTGATGTTCTGCTCCGAGAGCCGGTCAGCAATCTGTCGGGCTTCGTCCTCTGCGGAAAGACCAAACTGATAAAGGCCGTCCGGTGCCTTCTTGTCTGCAGCCAGATAGTTTAAGCCCAAAGCGGGAACTGGAAGCGTTTTCATGCTGGTAAGGCTTGCCAGCGCTTCTTTCTCAAGCGGCCCGATAATCAGATCGATATCCTGAGTGGCCAGTTCCCTGTAGAGCTCATCAAAGGGTTGGCCTGAGGTGTCCACAATACGGATGTCAGTTTTGCTGCGGTCTGCAGAGCTATCCTGATAGTAGGCGGCCAGAAATCCGTCGCGAATGGCTTTGCCAGCGCTCGCCAGGGGACCTTGAAGCGGCAGTGCCAGGACAACTTTTTCGGGCCGGTTTGCGGCAAGGCTGGCAATGAGCTGCAGTTCGGATGGCAGTATCTGTGCGGCAGGGTGGCCGGGCCAGTTGTTTTGCCAACGACGGATAGCCTTGCCCTGATCGTCAATGCTCAGCCCGGGAGCGCGCACGTTGGCGGCGAGTTCGAGCCACCCCTCGGTCTCGAAACCGATGGTGTTCTCACCTGCGGCAGAGAGTTTCTGGTCCGGAACGGCTTTCAGAAAGGTCCAGATCTGATCGTGGATCTGCTGCGGGTTAACCTTGCCGTCTGTCTGTGAAAGAAGCATCAGGGTCATGGCGGCCGAGAGACGGTCGCCCGCGAGCGCGTACGTTTCAGCCTGAAGGCCTGCCGCGCGGTTCACGAGATCCGAGTTGTAGCCTCTGAAATTGTCTGGTGAGAGTTTTGTCACGATACTGCCCGCCCACTCTCGGTCTTCCAGTGCTACAGCGCCGGCCATGGCAAGTAGCTGTTTTTGGGCTTGCAGTGATGGCGCAGGTTGCGCCAGTTGAGTGCTCTGCAGTAATGTGCGGGCCGCCCGATGGTCGCCGCGCTCCTGAAACCGGCTTGCGACCTTCAGCAGGTATTGCTGCGCCGTTTCAGTGTTTCGCTCCTTTGCGGCAAGCTCAAGAGCCTGCGACGGGGATTGGGCAACGTGTGACTCCAGGTCGATACTGGCGCAGCCTGCAAATAGCAGGGTCAGGGTAAATATACCGGCCAGGGCGCGATGGTTAATACGGTTCTTAGTCATGGCAAGCTCTATGGATTCCGGGGTTTGGGGCTTGTAGCGCCGATCTGATGGTGGCAAGTTTAACAGCTCCCGGGCCAATTCACATGACGCAGGTGTCATGGTAATGCTGCCCCTGTGCTCGAGGCATACATTTTGAAAACTGAATCGGATCAGTCAGTCATGCAGGTAATAAAGCCGGGCGATACCCGTGGAACGCTCTATATTGTCGCTACCCCTATTGGTAACCTGGAGGACATTTCTGCGCGCGCGGTGAGCGTGCTCTCGGAGGTGACGGTTATTGCTGCAGAGGATACCCGTCACAGCGGGCGCCTGCTGCAGCATTTAGGGCTTAACAAGCCGTTGATTGCATTACATGATCACAATGAGCGCGGCAGGGTTCAGGGCATCCTGGATCAGTTATTGGCGGGCGCTGATGTTGCGTTGATTTCAGACGCCGGTACGCCGCTGATCTCTGATCCGGGCTATGTGCTGGTTCGGGAGGCAAGAACCGAAGGGCTGCGGGTAAGTCCGATTCCCGGGCCATGTGCGTTGATTGCCGCGCTGAGTGCTGCGGGCCTCCCCACGGATCGCTTTTTGTTTGTCGGCTTTCTTCCTGCAAAGCGCTCTGGCCGACGCACCGCTCTGGAGGAGCTTCGCAAGGAGAATGCGACTCTGGTTTTTTACGAGTCACCCCACAGGATACTGGATGCCGTAGCCGACATCGTTGAAATCATGGGGGGGCATCGTGAGATTGTGCTGGGGCGTGAGATTACTAAAGCTTTCGAGACGTTCTACTCCGGGGAAGCGACTCAAGTACTGGCGACCCTCACGAATGATCCGCACGGCAGTCGGGGCGAATTTGTTGTCATGGTGCGGGGTGCTGAAAAAACGGAAAGCTCCCTGATGGCCGGCGCACTTGATGTAGATCGACTGCTGAGTCTGCTGATGGAGGAGCTGCCGCTCAAGAAAGCGGCAAAGATTGCCTCCAATCTGACCAGCCTGGGTAAAAACGAACTGTATCAACGGGCGTTGGATCTCAAAGACAGTTGACCACCGGAGCGGTGCTTTTCCTTGCATGGCGCGTGGTGCAGGAGTATTGTCTCGCCCGAGCTCGCCAGACAGTCGCCGCCGGTTTATCCGGGGGAGGAAAGTCCGGGCTCCGCAGGGCAAGGTGCCAGGTAACTCCTGGGCGGCGTGAGCCGACGGAAAGTGCAACAGAAAGCAGACCGCCTAAGTTTTCGTGACACGTTTGCGAGGACCGGTAAGGGTGAAACGGTGCGGTAAGAGCGCACCGCGTGACTGGCAACAGTTCACGGCGATGGTAAACCCCACCTGGAGCAAGACCAAATAGGAGTCCTATGGCGTGGCCCGCGCTGGACTCGGGTAGGTTGCTTGAGGCCTGTGGTGACGCAGGCCCTAGATGAATGACTGTCCACGACAGAACCCGGCTTATCGGCGAGCTCACCTTCTTTTCCTCAGTGCATAAAGCGTGTTCATTCTCATGGCACGCTTCTTATAGCCAAAAAATCTTAAACCTCACTTGTCTTCTTCAGACCTTTTTGCAGGTGGTTGATTTTCCTTCTTTTCTTATTCGTAATGTCACGTTTTGCTCACGCCATTCTCTCTAACCTGTTGTCATAAAAGGAACTTTCCCAAGAGGGACGCTGTTTGCGGCGCTTGCATTGTGAATTGCGTGTTTCTATAGTGTGCACAAGTGGGAAAAAGTGGTTTCTAGTGGTTATTTGTGGTTTTCAGGTCCCCAGAGACAGTGTAAATGAGCAATTTTCTCGGCAGTCATGCCATCAATATGGATGCAAAGGGTCGCCTGGCGATCCCCACCAAGGTGCGCGAAGGCCTCGCGCAGGCCTGTGGTGGGCGCATTGTATTGACGGCGAATGCTGATGAAGAGCGTTGTCTGCTGGTTTACCCGGAGCCAGAGTGGGAGATTCTCCGCCCCAAAATCGAAGCACTTCCCAACATGAATAAAGCGGCACGACGCCTTCAACGCCTGCTGCTGGGTAATGCTGCACCCATGGAGATGGATTCTGCCGGGCGCATTCTGGTGCCGCCCACACTGCGCAGCTACGCCCACCTTGAGAAAAAGCTGATGCTCATCGGGCAGGGCAAAAAACTGGAGCTTTGGAGCGAGGAGCGCTGGTTTGCATGGCTTGATGAATCCTCTGGTGACGAAGATATGCCGCCTGAGATGGAGGCGCTTTCCCTATGACCACCGATCACCGTCAGGAGGTCGGGGCAGAGTTTTCGCATCGCTCGGTCCTTCTGGACTCGGCGGTTGACTATTTGGTCCGCGATCCCGATGGCAAATATGTAGATGGCACCTTTGGCAGAGGCGGTCATAGCCAGCTTATTCTCGGCCGCCTGGGTACGTCTGGCCAGTTGCTGGGTATCGATAAGGACCCTGAGGCCATCACTGTAGCTGAAGAGCTGGCTGCAGATGATTCGCGATTTGGATATTTTCATGGCTCCTTTGCTGAGCTCAGTCGCGCGGTATCCGATGCTGGCTGGGAGCAGGTTGATGGTGTGCTGATGGATTTGGGGGTGTCTTCGCCGCAGCTTGACGATGCGTCGAGGGGCTTCAGCTTTATGCGTGATGGCCCGCTCGATATGCGCATGAATCCGTTGCAGTCGCCAAGTGCGGCTGAGTGGCTCGCTTATGCGGAAGAGCGCGATATCGCGGATGTGATCTTTCGCTACGGTGAGGAGAGATTTTCTCGCCGCATTGCCCGCCTGATTGTCGAGCGCCGCAAAGAAGTGCCGATCGAAACAACGCTTCAACTGGCCGCGCTGGTCAGCGAAGCAGTACCGAAAAAAGAGAAACATAAACACCCGGCAACCCGCACTTTCCAGGCGGTTCGCATTTTTATCAATCGCGAGCTGGAAGACCTGGAAGCAGGACTGCAGGCGTCCGTTGATCGGCTTGCGCCGGGTGGCCGGTTAGTTGTCATCAGTTTTCACTCGCTGGAAGACCGGCTGGTGAAGCGTTTCATGCGAGACCTCGCTCGTGGCCCAAGGTTGCCCAAAGGCATACCCGTGACGGCAGAGCAGGAGGCTTCGGATTTCAGGTTAATAGGCAAGGCCAGCAAGGCCGGTGTTGGTGAAGTCAGTGAGAATGTTCGCGCCCGCAGCGCTGTTATGCGGGTTCTGGAACGTATCGACAAAAAACAGACATCCCAGGGGAGCGCATAAATATGGGCGCAGTAGCCATAGAGCCGGCGGTAAAACCGGCCAAGCTGAATAAAGAAAAGGTTCGCGAGGGTGTCGTTGCAGCCGTGCGGATTTCGCGGCGTGTTTTTGAAGCCACGCGGCAGAAGCGGGTTCTGGTATCGCTGGTCCTTGCCGCGCTGCTTGTGAGTTCATCGATTGGCGTTGTTATTAGTGCCCATGAGAACCGTGTGCTGTTCAACACGCTGTCCCAGCTTCAGGCAGAGCGTGACAGCTTTCAGGCCGAGTGGAGTCAGCTGCTTTTGGAGCAAAGTTCCATGGGTGGCCACGGGCGGGTAGAGAAACTTGCAGCAGAGCGCTTCAATATGGTGGCTCCCGGGCGCCAGGACATTGTTCTGGTGCCTTTGATGTCACCGTTGGCGTCCCGGTAATTCACGATAATCACAATCTCAGGGTGATCTGATTGTCCACTCCGGAATCAGCAAGAACAATGGGTCAGAAAGTGGCGGCAGGCATGAAAGCCTGGCGCTTTGGCTCTGTGCTGGGAGTGTTCCTGGTGGTCGTGCTGGCGCTTGGCTGGCGCCTGGTCGACCTGCACGTTGTCGATAACGATTTCCTGCGTAAGCAAGGTGATGTTCGCACCATCCGTGTAGAAACAATCGATGCTCACCGTGGGGTGGTCACTGATCGGTACGGCGAGCCTCTGGCAGTGAGCACTCCAGTGCAGACGCTCTGGGCCAACCCTTCAGAGACAGATCCCGCCGAGCCGCGTCTGGCAAACCTGGCGCGGGTGCTGGAAATCAGCGAGGCAAGACTGCGCGAGCGCCTTGCAACTTATGCTGGCCGCGAATTCATTTATCTGCGCAGAAAAGTCCAGCCCGGATTGGCCGCAAAGGTCATGGAGCTGGATATCCCGGGTATTTATACGCGCCAGGAGTACCGTCGTTATTACCCGGCTGGCGAGGTAACGGCGCACGTTGTCGGGTTTACCAATATTGATGAGCGCGGCCAGGAAGGAATGGAGCTGGCCTATAACGAGTGGTTGTCTGGTGAGTCTGGCCGCAAGCGTGTTTTGAAGGACAATCGCGGACGGATTATCAAGGACCTGACGTTAATCCGGGATGCGGCCCCCGGTCATAATCTTGAGTTAAGCATAGATCTGCGCCTGCAGTACCTGGCTTATCGCGAGCTGAAAGCTGTTGTCAGCGCCCATGGCGCCCATGGCGGCACCCTCGTTATGCTCGATGTCGAGACCGGTGAGGTGCTCGCTATGGTCAATCAGGGGTCTTATAACCCCAACGACCGCAGTCAGTTTGCACCGGAAAATCTCCGCAACAAAGCCATCACGGATCTGTTTGAGCCCGGCTCAACCATGAAGCCGATTTCGATGGCTGCTGCGCTTGAATCCGGCCAGTACTCCGTTAAGGCAACAATTGATACTTCGCCCGGTTATCGGCGCTTTGGCAGGTTTACGATTCGTGATTACCGGAACTACGGCGTCATTAGCCTGACAGACATCATTGTCAAATCCAGCAACGTAGGTATCAGCAAAATCGCCACCGAGTTGGGTGGCGATACGATTCGCAACCTGTACGCTCGGCTTGGATTTGGCCAGCCAACCGGTATCGGATTCCCGGGAGAGGCTGTGGGTGTGTTACCCGCACCACCAAAGTGGCGCCCTTCGGAAGAAGCAACGCTCTCATACGGTTACGGGATGAGTGTGAATGCACTTCAGTTGGCCCAGGCCTATATGGTTATTGCCAATGGCGGTGTGCGGTATCCGCTAAGTTTGATGAAGCTGAATGAAAAGCCCATTGGCGAGAGGGTGCTCTCCGAGCAGGTAACAAGCGATGTAAGAACCATGCTTGGAGAAGTGGTTGCCAGGGGGTCTGGTAAGCGTGCTCAGCCAGGTTTCTATAGCGCTGGAGGCAAAACCGGAACCGTTCACCTGGTCGGCTCCCAGGGTTATGAAGACAGCCAGTACAAGGCAATTTTTGCCGGAATGGCGCCTATTGATAATCCGAGAATTGTAACGGTTGTGGCGGTGGATGCGCCCCAGTCCGGCGAATACTACGGTGGCGAAGTTGCCGCGCCGGTGTTTTCACGGGTGATGAGTGACGCCCTCCGGCTGCTTAATGTGAAACCGGAGCTTGAAGTGGGCACAGCGGGCTCGCAAACGGGACAGACAGGGGAGAGGGGGTAAGCCTATGAGCATGACATCTCTCAGTACCTTGTTGCAGGGTATTGTTTCAGTGCCTTCGGTTTTCGATGTAACGATTCATGGTCTACAAACCGATAGCCGTGAAATCAGCCCCGGCGACGCGTTTGTGGCCTTGGCTGGCGCCGCGACGCCGGCGAACCAATACGTCGATAAAGCCATAGCCGCCGGGGCGACGGTTGTGCTGCTGGAATCTGACGAAGAGCTGGAGTGTTCGGAGCACCACGGTGCGCTGATAGTGCCAGTTGTCGGGCTCAAGCAGTTGACTGGCAAAATTGCAGCCCGCTTCTACGAGCACCCTTCCCGGAGGCTGCGGCTGATAGGTGTTACCGGTACTAACGGAAAGACCTCAGTTAGCCATTATGTGGCCCAGCTAATGAGCCAGGCCGGCACGCCTTGCGGCATTCTGGGAACCCTCGGTTATGGCATGCCAGGTGCCTTGAAAAAATCCACGCACACTACGCCAGACGTGGTTCAGATCAATCGGGCATTGTCGGGGATTATTGCCAAGGGCGGGCGTGCTGCGGCGATGGAAGTGTCATCTCATGGCCTGGATCAGGGGCGTGTGGATGGGCTGACCATAACCGCAGCTGTCTTTACCAATCTGACGCGGGATCATCTCGATTACCACGGTTCCATGGACGCCTATGGTGCAACCAAGGCCCGACTGTTTGAGCGTGAGGACGTGCACTTCTCGGTGATCAACTTTGATGATCCTTTCGGTCGTCAGTTATACGAAAAGCTTGAAGGCAAGTGTGATCGCGTTCGCTATAGCCTTCACGAATCCGAGATGGAGTTGTGGCTAAAGGAGTTCCACCCTACGGACGAGGGCTTTGATGCAACAGTCGACGGGGAATGGGGCAGTTTTGAGTTCTCGGCGCCTCTTATGGGCAGTTTCAACGCCAGTAATGTGCTCGCAGCAATTGCAACAGTTATGACACTGGGGGTGACGGTAGAGCAGGTTCAGCAGGCGGTGAAGCAACTGACGCCGCCTCCTGGCCGACTTGAGCGCTTCTCTGGCGCAGACGGTGTTCGTGTCGTTGTGGATTACGCCCATACACCGGATGCCCTGGCGAATGCTCTGGCTGCGTTACGACCGCACGTAACGGGCAGGCTGATCTGTGTGTTCGGTTGCGGAGGCGACCGTGACAGCGGAAAGCGCCCGGAAATGGCGAGGGAAGCAGAACAGTGCGCGGATGTCATCGTCGTTACAGACGACAACCCACGAACGGAAAGCCCGGTGGCGATTGTGCAGGGTATTCTGGCTGGCTTCTCCCGCCCGGACGCTGCAACGGTCATTCACGACCGGGCTGAGGCGATTCGTTTTGCTATCAATATGGCCGGGCCGGACGATCTTGTTCTTATCGCAGGAAAAGGCCACGAATCCTGGCAGGAGATCGCGGGTCAGAAGCTTCCGTTCAGCGACGCTGCCCAGGTTCGCCATTGGCTGAAGCTCGAAGGAGGTGTCGCATGATGCGTGCTTTCTCCCTCACCGAGGCTTTGCGCTTCACTGGCGCAACCTGCGAAATCCAAGGGTTGGACGAGATCCAGTTTGAGAGTGTTTCCACGGATACACGGTTTTTGAAGCGGGGTGATCTGTTTGTTGCTCTGCGCGGCGAGAATTTTGATGGTCACAAGTTTTTGCCGACTGCGCAGGAACTTGGGGCGTGTGCTGCGGTGGTTGATGCGTTCGACAGCAGTCTCGATATGCCTCAGTTGGTCGTGGCCAGCACCGTTCAGGCGCTGGCCGATCTGGCGGCGGGCAACCGGAGCGAGAGTGATGCGAAGCTGATTGCCATCACTGGTAGCAGTGGTAAAACCACCGTGAAAGAGCTGACTGCAGCCATTCTGGTGCGTATGGGCGATACCCTGGCGACCCGCGGCAATCTGAATAATCACATTGGTGTGCCGCTGACTCTGTTTGGCCTGAAACCGGCACACCGGTATGGCGTTATCGAGTTGGGTGCCAGCGGTCCTGGTGAAATTGCTCGCACCGTAACAGTCACAAAGCCTCAGGTCGTGATTCTCACGAACGCGGGCCAGGCGCACCTCGAAGGGTTTGGCAGTTACGAGAATATTGTTCAGGCCAAGGGCGAGATTATTGAAGGCGTTACCGAAAGCGGCTTGGTGGTTCTGAACCGGGACGATCCTGCGTTCGATCAGTGGCTTGCCCGAGCTGGCAAGCGTCGGGTTGTCAGTGTCAGCCGTTTTGATCACCCGGATGCGGACTACCGCGCTGATTTAAAAAAGCCGCATACCGAGAAGCCGCAAATTGCGGTTGCGGGGCCTGGCAGTTGGTCTTGCACATTCAAGCTGCCTCTGGAAGGCGAACACAATATAACCAACGCGCTGTTAGCGATTGCGGCCACGCGTGAACTGGGTGCGCCGGATACGGCCATTGTTGAAGGTTTGGCCAGCGTGCAACCGGTAAGCGGGCGTCTGCAGATGGTCAACTTGCCGGGCAAGTTGTCGGTGATCGATGACAGTTACAACGCCAATCCTGCCTCCATGAAAGCGGCGCTGAACGTTCTTGTAAAACGCGAAGGCAAGCGCGTTGCGGTTTTGGGTGCCATGGGCGAGCTCGGGCCCACTGCTCATGAGTTGCACCGTGAAGTCGGCGCCTTTGCCTTCGAGCTGGGTATTAACCGCCTTCTGACGGTAGGCGTTGGTTGCGAAGGCTATGCCGATGGTTTTGGTGCCGCAACCGAGATGTATCAAACACACGACGAAGCCGTGCAGGCCATCGTTCGCACTCTTGAACCGCCTATGACCGTGCTGGTGAAAGGGTCCAGAAGTTCCGCCATGGACCTCGTGGTGGAAGGGATAAAAAACAAGGTGAATAACGCATGCTGCTCTGGCTGACAGAGGTTCTATCACAATATTTTTCGGCGCTGACGGTGTTTCAGTACCTCACCGTGCGCGGGATTCTGGGAACATTGACTGCGCTCCTGATCTCGCTGGTTATCGGGCCGTTGATGATCCGCAAGCTGAGTCAGTATCAGATTGGCCAAGCCATCCGTGATGACGGGCCGCAGACGCACCTTAGCAAAGCAGGCACCCCAACCATGGGTGGTGCTCTGATTCTGGTATCTATCGGCATCACCACAGTACTGTGGGCGGATCTGTCCAATCGTTATGTGTGGGTCACTTTGCTGGTTACCCTATTATTTGGTGCGGTTGGCTGGGTTGATGATTACCGCAAGGTAGTTGAGCGTAACCCTCGCGGCCTGCCTGCGCGCTGGAAGTATTTCTGGCAGTCGCTGATTGGTGCCGCTGCAGCCATCGTGCTGTATTTCAGCTCCGCGCTGCCTCAGGAAACATCACTGTACCTGCCGTTTGTCAAAAACGTGTCACTGACCCTCGGGCCGGTGCTTTTCATACTGCTGACGTATTTTGTGATCGTCGGGAGCAGCAATGCGGTGAACCTGACAGACGGTCTGGATGGTCTCGCAATCATGCCTACGGTTATGGTCGCCGGCGCTCTCGGCATTTTCGCGTACGTATCCGGCAACGTTCAGTTCGCTAACTATCTGTTGATCCCACACTTGCCTGGAACTGGCGAGCTCATTGTGTTTTGCGGGGCCCTGGTTGGGGCCGGGCTAGGCTTTCTCTGGTTTAACACCTATCCCGCTCAGGTGTTCATGGGCGACGTTGGCGCGCTTGCACTGGGTGCAGCCCTGGGTGTGGTGGCGGTGATCGTGCGCCAGGAAATCATTCTTTTCATCATGGGCGGCGTGTTCGTGATGGAGACCGTGTCTGTGATTTTGCAGGTGGCTTCCTTCCGGCTGACCGGTCGCCGGATTTTCCGGATGGCGCCATTGCACCACCATTTTGAACTCAAAGGCTGGCCGGAACCGCGGGTGATTGTGCGCTTCTGGGTGATCACTGTAATTCTCGTTCTGATTGGCTTGGCCAGTCTGAAGTTGCGATAGGAAACCGGACTGATTATGAGTGTCATCACGTCAGATCGTCGCACACTGGTAGTAGGGCTCGGTAAAACCGGGCTCTCCTGCGTGCGCTATCTGTCTGCTCAGGGGCGGGACATTGCGGTGGCGGATAACCGCGAAGCACCCCCAGGGCTGGATGACCTGCGTACCGGGTGGCCGGATATTCCGGTTTACCTGGGTCAGTTTGATCAGGACCTGTTTGCTGGCTTTAACGAGCTGATTGTGAGCCCCGGAATTAACATAGCCGAGCCCGCTATCGCACGGGCTGCTGAGCAGGGCGCGCGCATCCGGGGCGATATCGATTTGTTTGCAGAGGCTGCCGACGCGCCTGTGGTGGCCATAACTGGCTCCAACGGCAAAACCACTGTCACCACACTGCTGGGCGAGATGGCCAGGGCTGCTGGTCGCAAAGTTGAAGTTGGCGGAAATATTGGTACTCCTGCACTGGATTTGCTGGGCCGGTGCGCTGATTTGTACGTGCTTGAGCTCTCCAGTTTTCAGCTGGAAACCACTGCGGAACTGAATGCACTGGCGGCAACGGTATTGAACGTCAGTGACGATCATCTGGATCGTTATCCGGACAAACTGACGTATTTCCAAGCCAAACAGAGAATTTTTCATGGATGCCAGAACGCCATTGTGAATCTGGACGACGCTCTGAGCACACCCATGGCACGGGATAATCTGCGCTTTATCTGCTTCGGATTCCATCGGGTCAATCCGCAAACGTTCAGCACCCGGGAAGACGATCAGGGTCTCTGGCTAACCTTCGGGTTCGATAACGTTTTGAACGCCAGCGAGCTCAAGCTGATGGGCCGGCACAACCTCAGCAACGTAATGGCGGCGCTGGCGCTGGGTCAGGCGGCTGGGTTGCCGATGGAAGCCATGCAGAAGGCGGCCCGCGAATTTAACGGATTGCCGCACCGGTGCGAGTTTGTCCGCCGGGTCAACGGTGTCGATTATATCAACGATTCCAAAGGTACGAATGTCGGAGCCACCGTCGCAGCGATAGAAAGTCTCACCCCTGAGGGCGACGGACAAATAGTTCTGATCGCAGGCGGTGAAGGTAAAGGCGCAGAATTTTCCCCGTTGGCGGGGCCGATCAGAACCGGATGCAGGGCGGTCGTATTGATCGGAACGGACGCAGATCGCATTGCTGAAACGCTAGGGTCGGATCTGCCGGTATATCGGGTCGCCTCTCTGGCGGAGGCCGTGAAAAAGTCTGAAGCGCTTGCTTTGGAAGGCGACAGGATTCTGTTTTCCCCTGCCTGCGCAAGCTTCGATATGTTCCGGGATTATATTGATCGCGGTGATCAGTTCCGCACACTGGTGCAGTCTCTCGGGGAGGTGCTGTGATGCAGGCAGGACTATCGGCAGCACCCGCACGGACTCAGTGGGTGGGTGAGATTCAGCCTTTGGCGGTACTGGTGATCACCTCGGTTGCTCTGCTGATCATCGGCGTTGTGATGATTTCTTCAGCGTCCATGGATATGGCTGTCGAGGTGATGGGCAATGGTTATCACTACGTCATTCGCCAGCTTATATTCGCCGCCATGGGCTGCATGCTTGCACTGGTAGCGGTCAACGTCCCGGTGGCCTGGTGGGAGCGCAGTGGCTGGTTATTGCTTGGTATCGGTTTGTTGGTGTTGGTGCTGGTTCTTACGCCTCTGGGTCGCACGGTTAATGGATCAACCCGCTGGATTCCGTTTGGTTTGTTCAACGTGCAGGTCTCGGAAGTGGCAAAGCTTTGTCTGATTGCCTATCTGGCTGGATACGTCGTCCGTCGGCGCGATGAATTACTGAATACCTGGGCTGGTTTTCTGAAGCCTCTGGCGGTCCTGGGTGTGGCTTCTGCGCTGCTGGTTATCCAGCCAGACTTCGGGGCCACGGTGGTTCTGGTTACGGCGGCGGCCGGCATGATTTTCCTGAGCGGCGTGCGTTTGAGCCGGTTTGTGCCATTGATTGCGACACTGGTGGTTATCGGCGCCGTATTGATCCTGACCCAACCCTACCGCCTGAAGCGCGTAGTGAGTTATCTCGATCCCTGGAAAGATCAGTTTGATACCGGCTATCAGTTAACCCAGTCGCTGATTGCCTTCGGGCGTGGTGAGTGGGGTGGCGTTGGTTTGGGTAACTCGATACAGAAGCTGTTTTTCTTACCCGAAGCGCATACCGACTTTATTTTCGCGATTATTGCGGAAGAGTTCGGGTTGTTGGGTTCATTGATTGTGCTTGGGCTGTTTACCGTGCTTGTTGTAACCGGTTTCGTGATAGCCCGTCGAGCCGAAAAGGCGCATATGCCGTTCGGTGCCTGCTTCGCCTATGGCATTACCCTGCTGATCGGGCTGCAGGCCGGTATCAATATGGCGGTCAGCACCGGATTGCTACCCACCAAGGGGCTGACCTTGCCTCTGGTGAGCTACGGCGGCTCCAGCCTGATGATCAGCTGCGTTTGTATCGGGATTCTGGCAAGGGTTGAAATGGAACGGCTCGACAAGGAAAAACAGGCTACGGAAAAGACCGGTTCCCGTAAGCGGGGAGGAGCGCGTTATGACTGAGTCGCGCCGGTTTTTGATGATGGCGGGAGGTACCGGAGGCCACGTGTTCCCGGCACTTGCGACTGCCCGGGCGCTTGAAGCGAAGGGGCACGAATTGTACTGGCTGGGCGCCACGGGAGGCATGGAGGAGAGGTTGATTGCCGACACGGGCATTCCGCTGTCGCTTATTCACATCTCCGGGCTCAGGGGTAAAGGCAAGCTGGCTCTCATCATGGCGCCTTTCCGCCTGATGCGGGCATTGGGGGAAGCCTTCACCATCATGCGTCGCATCCGCCCGGACTGCGTGGTTGGCATGGGTGGCTTTGTGACAGGCCCCGGCGGTCTGGCTGCATGGCTGACACGAACGCCCTTGGTTATTCACGAGCAGAACGCCGTTGCCGGAATGACCAATCGCATTCTGGTCCGGTTTTCGAAAACCGTGCTGGAAGCCTTTCCCGGAAGTTTTGGCAAAGACGTCATCACCCGGTGCACAGGCAATCCAGTGCGCGAAGATCTTGCAACTCTGCCAGAACCGGAACAGAGAATGGCCGGGCGTTCGAGCGAACACGGTGAGCAGAACAACCCGCTGCGTATTCTGGTGGTGGGCGGCAGTCTGGGAGCTCAGGTGTTCAACCAGCAGCTACCAGAAGCCTTGGCAATGCTGCCCGAACAGAAGAGGCCGCAGGTTCGCCATCAGTGCGGTGAAACGCACCTCGAAGCTGCGCGTGCTTCTTATGAGCAGCACGGTGTCGATGCCGATGTGGAGCCGTTCATTAAAGATATGGCAGAGGCCTACAGCTGGGCGGATATCGTGTTATGCCGAGCGGGTGCACTGACGGTTTCAGAACTGTGTGCGGCAGGCATTGGTGCAGTGTTGGTGCCATTTCCTCACGCGGTAGACGACCACCAAACGAAAAACGGTCAGCAAATGGTGAATGTCGGTGCGGCCGTGCTGATACCACAGTCACAGCTTACGCCGGCGATACTGGCTGAGACCCTGGGCGATCTCGCGAACAATCGCGCCCGGGTTATGGATATGGCAGAGGCTGCACGCACGCTGGCTCGCCCCGATGCAACGGAGAGAGTCGTGAATTATTGTCTGGAGGCCGCAAATGGTTGATACAACCAATCCGCCGCTTGTTTTTCAGGTACCGGAAATGCGCCGGATTCGTCACATTCACTTTGTGGGTATCGGCGGCGCAGGTATGAGCGGTATTGCTGAAGTCCTGAAAAACCAGGGCTATGAAGTGTCGGGATCAGACCTGAAAGAAGGTGTCGTTACCAGCCGTCTCAAGGCCATGGGTATTGAGGTTCAGATCGGCCACCGCCAAGAGAACAGCGCCAGAGCCGATGTGGTTGTGGTGTCTTCGGCGGTAGGTTCAGATAATCCCGAGGTGGCTTCGGCCCGCAGTCGGCGGGTGCCCATCGTGCCCCGTGCGGAGATGCTGGCGGAGATTATGCGTTACCGCCATGGCATTGCTGTCGCCGGAACCCATGGGAAAACCACCACCACCAGCCTGATTGCTTCAGTGTTTGGTGAGGCAGGGCTTGATCCTACCTTTGTGATCGGCGGCAAATTGAACAGCGCGGGCACCAACGCCAAGCTGGGCGGTTCTCGTTATCTGGTTGCAGAAGCAGATGAAAGCGATGCGTCGTTCCTTCACCTGACACCGGTGATCTCTGTGGTCACGAACATCGAAGCGGACCACATGGATACCTACGACGGCGACGTCGAAAAGCTCAAGCAGACCTTTGTGGACTTCCTCCACAACCTGCCCTTTTACGGCGTGGCAGTAATGTGCGTCGATGATGACTATGTGCAGGAAATTATTCCGCGTATCTCCCGCGCGATTATCACCTATGGCATCGACAATCCCGACGCCGATTATCGCGCCGAGAATATTGTAACAGACGGTCTGAGAACCCATTTTGTTGTGAAACGCCCCGGCGGGCGCAGTGATCTGACGGTCGACCTGAAGATGCCCGGGCGCCACAACGTGCTGAACTCACTTGCGGTGATTGCGGTTGCAACAGATGAAGGCGTTGCTGACGAAGCCATTTGCCAGGGGCTGGCAGCTTTTGCGGGTGTCGGGCGGCGTTTTCAGGTCAATGGCGATTATAAAACACCGAAGGGCACGGTCACCCTGGTGGATGACTATGGCCACCACCCGACTGAGGTGGAGGCTGTGATTCGTGCAGCTCACGATGCCTGGCCGGGACGGCGGCTGGTGATGTTGTACCAGCCCCACAGATTCACCCGTACTCGCGATCTGTATGAGGATTTTGTGCGGGTTTTGTCTGAGGTCGATGGCTTGTTGCTGATGGATGTTTACTCCGCTGGCGAACCAGCTATTCCTGGCGCGGACGGCCGTGCATTGTGTCGAAGCATACGGCAGCGCGGCAAAGTGGAACCCGTGTTTGTAGACGATAACCGCAAGATCGAGAGCTTGCTGGAAAGCGTGCTTCGGGACGGTGATCTTTTGATTACACAGGGTGCTGGCGACATCGGTGGTGTGGCGAGTCGGCTGGCAGCAGCAGGAGTAATTTCAGGTGAGTGATATACAGCATCCCAGGATACCAGCGTATCAGGCCGAGCCGGAATTGGTCCGGGCGCTGGGGCGTGTGGCTGTTTTTATGGGGGGAGACTCTGCTGAACGTGACGTCTCGCTCAAAAGCGGTAAGGCAGTTCTTGCTGCCCTGGTATCTGCCGGCGTTGATGCGTTTGGCGTGGATGTTCAAGGCTGCCTGTTGAAAACCGTAGAAAACCCCGCGTTTGATCGGGTTTTTATAGCGTTGCACGGCCGCGGTGGGGAAGACGGAACGCTGCAGGCGATCCTGTCTCAGGCTGGTATTCCTTACACCGGCAGTGAAGTGATGGCGTCTGCCCTGGCGATGGACAAGCTGCGTACCAAGTACGTGTTCGCGGGTTGCGATTTGCCGACACCGAAATTCAGAACCATGACATCAGTTGATGATGCCGAACAGATTGTCCGGGAATTACGCCCGCCGCTGAGCGTCAAGCCTTCCCGTGAAGGTTCCAGCATCGGCATCCGCAAGGTGAACACCGTTGCCGAACTGGTTGAGGCGTACGAAGCCGCAACAGCGCTGGATACCCTGGTGCTGATTGAAGAATGGATCGAAGGCCCCGAGTTTACCGTCAGCCTGCTGCAGGACAGTGCACTCCCGGCAATAGGGCTTAGCACAGATCACGTGTTCTACGACTATGACGCGAAATACCTGGCGGATGACACCCGTTACAGAATTCCATGCGGCCTGTCGCCCCAGGACGAAGTGAAGCTGCAGAATCTTGCTCTCGAGGCTTTTCGGGTAGTGGGCTGCCGCACCTGGGGCCGTGTAGACATCATGCAGGATGCAGAGGGTGAATTCTGGTTGCTGGAAGTGAATACGGTACCGGGCATGACCGATCACAGCCTTGTACCTATGTCTGCGAAAGCGGCCGGTATCAGCTTTGAAGAGTTGGTCGTACGGATTCTTCGCGACACGCTGGAGGGTGCCAATGCTTGAAACACTGCTGATCCGGAGTCGGGCGATACCGTCCGACCCTCCCCGGCGCCGGGGAGCAACCTCCCTCGGGCCGGAGAAGGACCGGTTTGGCGTGCTGAGGGCGGTGCTGGCAGCGGTGCCTTGGCTGCAGGCCGGTATGGGTATTGCGATTCTGTTTGCAGCGGGCCTGGTGCCTTGGGCAACCGGCAAAGTACTGGGGGCTATGGATCAGCAAATACTGGCAATTGATGTGAACGGTGAGTTTGTCGGAGACACTCGCGTAGCCATTGAACGTCAGGCGGGGAACTGGATCGGTAAGAGCTATTTCTCGACCGATCTCGCCGACATCAAGGCCGATCTCGAGAAGCGGCCCTGGGTTGAGACAGTTGCGGTACGCCGGGTGTGGCCGGATCGCCTGGAAATCAACATCCGGGAGAAAAAGCCGCTGGCCTACTGGACCGATGGTCGCCTGGTCAGTCGCACTGGCGAGCTGTTTATGCCGCCTAACCCCGACGTGGCCGGGCGCTTGCCGCAGCTTTCCGGGCCTGATGGGCGGGTCCGTGATGTGATCGCCATGGCGCGGACCATGAGTGACAAGCTGGTGGGGCATGGCCTGGGGTTTTCCGGGCTGACACTGGAGCGGCGAGGGGCCTGGACTCTTCGTCTCTCAAATGGAATTGAAGTGGTGCTGGGCCGGGATCAGGTCGCGAAGCGCTTTGAACGTTTTATAACGGTTTATGAAAACCGGCTTATATCACGGTCGGACGAAGTTAGCCGGGTAGATGCCCGCTACACGAATGGTGTAGCGGTTCAGTGGAAGCCAGCACAGGCTGCTTCCGGCCCGAAAACATAGAAACAGTAAATTCAGACCTACGGTTTGGTGGAATACATGTCATCGGTTGAAACGGAAAACATGATTGTCGGCCTCGATATCGGAACCTCAAAGGTGGTTGCGATCGTTGGCAAGCGCAAGATGGACGGAACCATTGAGGTGGTGGGTATTGGTTCCCATCCGTCCCGGGGGCTGAAGCGGGGTGTGGTGGTCAATATCGAAACCACGGTTCAGGCGATCCAGCGCGCGGTTGAGGAAGCCGAGCTGATGGCGGGTTGCCGCATTCACTCGGTGTATGCGGGGATTGCCGGCAGCCATATAAAAAGCCTCAATTCACACGGCATCGTTGCCATCCGAGATCGGGAAGTAACTCAGGCGGATATCGACCGGGTCATTGATGCGGCGCAGGCTGTCGCCATTCCTGCGGATCAGAAAATCCTGCACATACTGCCGCAGGAATTTGTGATTGATAATCAGGAAGGGATCAAGGAGCCCATGGGTATGTCCGGTGTACGCCTGGAGGCGAAGGTGCATCTGGTGACCTGTGCCGTCAACGCAGCTCAGAACATTGAAAAATGCATTCGCCGCTGCGGTCTGGAGGCCGACGACATCATCCTGGAACAGCTGGCTTCCAGTCACGCGATCCTCACCGAGGACGAAAAGGAACTGGGTGTCTGCGTTGTGGATATGGGAGGCGGTACCACGGACATCGCCGTGTTTACTGGCGGTGCTATCCGCCACACTGCGGTTATTCCCATTGCCGGTGACCAGGTCACTAACGACATTGCTATGGCTCTGCGTACGCCTACGCAGAACGCTGAAGAGATCAAGATCAAATACGCCTGTGCCTTGACGCAACTGGCTGGCGCTGACGAAACCATCAAGGTTCCGAGCGTTGGCGACCGTGCGCCCCGTGATCTTTCACGCCAGGCGCTGGCAGAGGTTGTTGAACCACGGTACGAGGAGCTGTTTACCCTCGTGCAGTCGGAGCTGCGCCGTTCAGGTTTTGAGGATCTGGTTCCGGCGGGCATCGTTATTACAGGCGGCGCCTCCACCATGGAAGGTGTAGTGGAGCTGGCGGAAGAAATCTTCCATATGCCGGTACGGCTGGCGTGTCCGCATGCAGTCTCCGGTATGACAGAAGTTGTTAATAACCCCATCTACGCCACCGGCGTCGGGTTGTTGATTCATGGTTTCCGGCAGATGGATCTTGGCCGGGCACCGGTGCTCAAGGGTGAAGATGCACCCACGCTGTTTGAGCGCATGAAGGCCTGGTTCACCGGTCATTTCTGACGGTGCCGGGAAGGCAGTAACGAAGGTATCTCGAAAAATACACTCTTGAATTAACAGCCTGGAAAAGGCTGAAAACAGCACGAAGGAGAAGGGGAATGTTTGAACTAGTCGATAATGTCCAACAAAACGCTGTCATTAAAGTAATCGGTGTTGGCGGCGGCGGCGGTAACGCGGTGCGCCACATGCTGAACAGTGACGTTGAGGGTGTGGATTTCATCTGCGCCAACACAGACGCCCAGGCACTGGCTGGTATGGATGCCCGCCAGATTATTCAGTTGGGTGGAAACATTACGAAAGGACTGGGAGCAGGAGCAAACCCGGAGATCGGCCGTCAGTCCGCTCTTGAAGACCGCGATCGTATCGCCGAAGCCATCAAAGGCGCGGATATGGTGTTTATCACCGCTGGCATGGGCGGCGGTACCGGCACTGGTGCCGCACCGGTAGTTGCCGAAGTTGCGCGGGAAATGGGCATACTGACCGTTGCCGTGGTTACCAAACCTTTCAATTTTGAAGGTGGCAAACGGATGAGCCTGGCCGACGTGGGGCTCAAAGAGCTCGAAGAATGCGTTGACTCGCTGATCACCATTCCCAACGAAAAGCTGCTCGCCGTGCTGGGTAAAAAGACCAGCCTGCTGGACGCCTTCGCTGCTGCGAATGATGTTCTGCTCGGTGCGGTTCAGGGTATTGCTGATCTGATTACCCGCAATGGCATGATCAACGTCGACTTCGCTGACGTTAAGACGGTTATGTCCGAGATGGGTATGGCCATGATGGGCACAGCGACCGCGACCGGCGAGAACCGCGCACGGGAAGCTGCAGAAGCAGCCATTCGCAGCCCCCTGCTGGAAGATGTAAACTTGCAGGGTGCCAAAGGTATTCTGGTCAACATTACCGCAGGTATGGACCTGAATCTGGGCGAATTCTCCGAGGTTGGCGATATTGTGCGTGAGTTTGCGTCCGATTCTGCCACCGTTGTAGTCGGTACCGTCATCGATCCGGAAATGACCGAAGAGCTGAAAGTCACGGTCGTTGCGACAGGGCTTGGTGGGGATCGTGAAAAGCCTACCAAAGTAGTTGATAACACCCGTACTCTGGATGGCAAAACGGATTACAACCAGCTGGACCGCCCTGCAATCCTGCGTCGTCGTGCCGTATCGCACGGTAATGTGGCGGTTGACCAGAGCAAAGAAAGCGAGGAGCAGGGCGTCGACTATCTCGATATTCCCGCATTCCTTCGCAGGCAGGCGGACTGATAACCTGTTGCAACTGACATCCGGTTAGGGTTCATATTTGCGCAGTCAGGACGCAACGCCGGATAACAAAACGCTGACAGCCAAGGGCTGATGTTGCATGAATTTCAGGCAATGTCGGGCGGGGCAAATGGTACTCAGTCTTATTTTTTGATATTCTGCGCCCAGATTTTTGTTTGGAATATCGCCATTTTACGGAATAACGAACTGATGATCAGACAACGGACACTAAAAAACACGATCCGTGCTACCGGCATCGGGCTGCACTCGGGGGAAAAGGTTTACCTTACCCTGAAGCCGGCGCCAGTAGATTCGGGAATCATTTTCCGGCGCACCGATCTTGACCCAGCGGTTGAGATTCTGGCCTGCGCTGAAAATGTGGGTGAGACCATGCTGTCAACGACGCTGGTAAAAAACGGTGTCCGTGTGGCGACGATTGAGCATTTGCTATCTGCCATGGCTGGTCTCGGTATCGATAACTGCTTTGTTGAATTGAGCGCTGCAGAAGTGCCGATCATGGACGGCTCTGCCGGCCCGTTCGTCTTTCTGCTGCAGTCTGCCGGCATCGCTGAGCAGGAAGCTGCCAAGCGATTCATTCGCATCAAGCGCGAAGTAACCATTGAAGAAGGCGACAAGAAGGCTACCTTCCTGCCGTTTGAAGGCTTCAAAGTGAGCTTTGGCATCGACTTTGATCATCCTGTGTTCAAAGGCCGTGCCCAGACCGCGACCGTCGATTTTTCAAGCACGTCTTTCGTGAAGGAAGTCAGCCGCGCACGGACTTTCGGTTTTATGCGTGATATTGAAAAGCTGCGGGCGATGAATCTGGCGCTGGGCGGCAGTGTGGATAACGCCATTGTGGTAGACGACTACAAGATTCTGAACGAAGACGGTCTTCGTTACGAGGACGAGTTCGTCAAACACAAAGTACTGGACGCAATCGGGGATCTGTACCTGCTAGGCAATAGCCTGATTGGTGAGTTTCGTGGCATCAAGTCCGGTCACGATCTGAATAATAAGCTGCTGCGCAAGCTCAGGGCAGAAGAGGATGCATGGGAGGTGGTGACGTTTGATAATGAAGAAACCGCGCCTATCTCCTACATGAAGCCTGTGCTGGCGGTGCCGGCTTAGGGCTGGATGCCTTAATCCCGGACGTGGCTTGCGAGTTTTTCGAGAACCTCGCGTAGTTTTTTATCCTTCGTGTGCCCGGCTTCCTCTTTGAGGAGTCGGGCATTTTCTTTGCTCAGAGGTATTTTTTTAGCCGGCGGCTTTTCACTAAACCTTGGAGGAGCCACTTTTACCTTGAGTTTCCAGACAAAACGGAACAGGTCGTTTTCACGGAGTTTTTCCATAATCTCGTGCTGTCGGAAACGAATCTGGCTGGCGTTGCCTGCATTCTCCGCAGATAAGGTGAGCTCTCCCTCGTGGCAGCAAACAAACCGGGTGCCAGTCACAAGCGCAGGCGGTAATGAGGCCATAACCTGTTCTTCCGCCTGGTGGTGCATATCGGCTTTTGCCACCAACTCTCGAAGAACCGGTGTCCTTCCCAAGTTGTCGAAGGTCATTTTTTGATCATTTTTTCGTTTCATAAGGCGTTTTCTTCTCGACGGCCACGATAACGATTGGTTACACTTCGGCACGTTTTGTGCGTAGTGCCAAAGCTGCTCTTGTTTTACCTTGTTGTAATTGAGTATGTCTACCGGGCGCTGCGATTTATCAGTACGTAGTTGTTGTCAAGGATGGCTGACCCACTTGGAACATTCAGGGCTGAAACACTACAGGACACGGTTGCAGCTCGTCGATGAAACCAGAAGACAATATGAATATCATTCTTGTAGGCAAAAGCCACGGCAAGTCCCGTGTGCTGGCGCTGAATGGCACGGTTGCTTTTGCACTGGCGCTTGCCGCCGCTGCATTGATTGCAGCAGCAGGCTGGGGCGGATACAGCGTGGCGGTAAGCCAGGCAGAGGCCGTCGAGCCTTCAGACTCCGAACTCGTAGCAGAGTGGCAGAGCAAACTTAGCGAACAAAAAGCTGAGCTTGCCGGGCTGCAGCAGAATGTGCAGGATCAGGTAGATGCCCTGACACTGCGTCTTGGAGAAATTCAAGGCCGTTTGCTGCGTCTTGATGCGCTGGGTCAGCGCTTTGTAGAGTCCGGCCTGGTTGCCAGTGATGAATTCGATTTTAACCAACCGGCAGCGGTTGGTGGCCCCGAAGATTCACTGCTTGCAGATTCCTTCTCAGCACCCGAGTTGACCCGGATGATAGACGAGCTGGAGCACAAGATACAGGATCGCGAGCAACAACTGCGCCTGCTGGATCAGGTCTCCTCCCGGCAGAAGCTGGAAGACGAATTGTACCTGGAAGGCCGCCCGATCACCTGGGGCTGGTTATCTTCTCGTTATGGTTACCGTTCTGATCCGTTCACCGGAAAGCGTACCTGGCATGCCGGCGTTGATCTTGCGGGAAAGGACGGCAGCGATATCATCTCTGTAGCGGGTGGCGTTGTATCCTACGCAGGTGAGCGTCATGGCTACGGCAATCTGGTGGAGATTGATCACGGCGATGGCCTGATTACCCGCTACGCTCACTGCAAAACGATCAAGGTTAATGTGGGTGATGTCATCCAGAAGGGACAGGTGTTGGCGTTGATGGGGAGCACGGGTCGCTCCACCGGGCCCCACGTTCACTTCGAGGTTATTCGTAACGGAAAAAGCGAGAATCCGGAAACCTACATCAAGAGAGCCAGTCGCTAGGATTTCAGGTTTAGCCTGACGTTTACCCAGTTCCCGCCAGTTTCATCAGGTTCGTTACCCCCGGTATTTGGCACAGCATAGCCGTGGAACTTTGGCTATGAGGGCCCTGCCTTTTTACTGTTACAAAATAAGGTTAGAATGCCGGCTTCCTCCGTTTAATCTAAAGAAGCAGTGGTCTATGTTCTCAAAGTTTGCAACCAAGATGTTCGGCAGTAAAAATGCCAGAGAAATCAAGAGAATGCGCAAAACAGCCTTGCGCGTTAATGAGCTTGAGGAGCAGTTTGGTAATCTGGCGGACTCCGAGTTGCAGGGCAAGACGGCCGAGTTCCGTCGCCGGCTCGAGGAAGGCGAGAGTCTGGATGCGCTTTTGCCCGAGGCTTTTGCGACGGTCCGTGAAGCCGGGCGGCGTGTTATGGGCATGCGCCACTACGATGTACAGTTGGTTGGCGGTATTACCCTGCATGAGGGTCGGATTGCGGAGATGAAGACCGGTGAGGGTAAAACGCTGGTCGCGACCGCTGCTGTTTATCTCAATGCCTTGCCTGGCAAAGGCGTGCATGTTGTAACCGTTAACGATTATCTGGCCAGCCGTGATGCCGAATGGATGGGCAAACTGTATCGCTTCCTTGGCATGCAGGTAGGCGTGGTCGTTGCCGGTCAGGCACCGGAGCAAAAGCGAGCCGCGTACCAGGCCGATATTACCTACGGCACGAACAATGAATTTGGCTTTGATTACCTGCGTGACAACATGGCGTTCAGCACCGATGACAAGGTGCAGCGTGGCCTCCACTATGCGATTGTGGACGAAGTCGACTCGATCCTTATCGACGAAGCCCGCACCCCTTTGATTATTTCAGGCGCAGCTGAAGACAGCTCGAAAGCTTATCTGGCTATTAACGAACTGATCCCCAATCTGCAAAAAGGTGAAGTCAGTGAGGAGGGTGAATCCACCGGCGATTTTACCATTGATGAAAAGTCGCGCCAGGTCGAACTTACCGAGGCGGGCCATGAGCGGGTTGAAGAACTGCTGCTGAGCCGCCAACTTCTGGAGGACGGCGAGAGTCTATACTCCGCAGCAAACCTCAGCCTGCTGCATCACGTGCATTCTGCGCTCCGGGCCCATCACCTGTTCCAGAAAGATGTGGACTACATTGTTCAGGGTGGCCAGGTCGTCATTGTTGATGAGCATACCGGCCGAACCATGCCGGGCAGACGCTGGAGTGAGGGTCTGCACCAGGCGATGGAAGCCAAAGAAGGCTTGAAAATCCAGGCCGAGAGCCAGACGTTGGCTTCGACGACCTTCCAGAACTATTTCAGGCTTTATGAAAAGCTTGCCGGTATGACCGGTACTGCTGATACAGAAGCTTTCGAGTTTCGGCAGATTTACGGCCTCGATGTGGTGGTCATACCGCCCAACAAGCCGATCCAGCGAGTTGATTTCAACGACCTTGTTTACCTGACTCAGGATGAAAAATTCCACGCCATCATTGATGAGATCAAGGATGTGACAGGTGAGGGGCGGCCAATCCTTGTGGGTACGGCGTCTATCGAGGCATCTGAGCTGCTCTCCATGCTGCTGAAAAAGGCGCGTATAGAGCACAAGATTCTCAACGCCAAGCAGCACGAATCGGAAGCCCAGATCATTGCTCAAGCCGGCCGTCCGGGCGCTGTTACCATTGCTACCAACATGGCTGGTCGGGGCACAGATATTGTGCTGGGTGGCAATTGGGAGCACGAAGCTGCTGTCCTGGATAGTGCCTCTGAGGAAGAGGTTGCTCGCCTCAAGGCAGAATGGACGGAGCGCCACAATCAGGTACTGGAAGCCGGTGGCCTGCACATTGTCGGCACCGAACGCCACGAATCCCGTCGGATAGATAACCAGTTGCGCGGCCGGGCCGGCCGTCAGGGTGATCCGGGTTCTTCCCGCTTCTTCCTGTCACTGGAAGATAACCTGATGCGGATTTTTGCGCCGGATCGGGTGAAAAGCCTGATGCAAGCCATGGGCATGAAGAAGGGCGAGGCGATTGAGCACCGTATGGTCACCAACGCCATCGAAAAGTCTCAGCGCAAGGTCGAAGGCCGCAACTTCGACATGCGTAAAACGCTGCTTGAGTACGATGACGTTGCCAACGATCAGCGTACCGTTATCTATGATCAACGTAATGAGGTGATGTCTTCCGAAGACGTTTCGGAGATGGTTGATACCATCCGTGAGGACGTTGTCGATGCGTTGATCAGCGAACATATACCACCCCAGAGCATGCCCGAGCAGTGGGATGTGGCGGGGCTCGAGACTCAGCTACAATCTGAGATGTCGATCGATCTGCCGATCCAGGCTTGGCTGGAAGAAGACAAGAAGCTTTTCGAGGACAACCTGCGCCAGAAAATTCTGGACGAAATTGTTGCGGCATACCGGGCCAAGGAAGAGGTGGCGGGCGCCGAGTCCATGCGCAAGTTCGAAAAGCAGGTGTTCCTGCAGGTTCTGGATACTCTGTGGAAAGAACACCTCTCCAACATGGATCATCTGCGTCGTGGTATTCATTTGCGTGGTTACGCTCAGAAAAACCCCAAGCAGGAATACAAGCGCGAAGCGTTTAATCTGTTTGAGAGCATGCTTGATACCATGAAGCGTGATGTAACCCGCGTGCTGTGCCACGTTCGGGTTCAGAGCCGGGAAGAAATGGACGAGGTTGAGCGGCGTCGCAAGGAAGAGCTTGAGCAGGAGCTTGCCAAAGCTCGCTTGCGCCACGATGAGACCAGCGCGACCGCACAGAGTGAAGCTGAGCGAGCGGGCAACAGTGGCGCTGGAGATTCCCGGCAAACCATGCCTGAAACCTTCGTGCGACAGGAGCGTAAGGTGGGTCGCAACGAGCCTTGCCCATGCGGATCCGGTAAAAAATTCAAGCAGTGTTGCGGCAAGGTGAGCTGACCACACTGCGCTGACAGAACGCAAAGTACGGAGCCCGCAATCGACCAGTTGACTGGCAGACTGCGGGCTTTTCGTTTTCAGGCTTATTTATTCCAGAATCAGAAGGAGTAGCAGGATGGCGGTTGGACCAGGAACCTTACCCGAATTTTTCCCGGTAGCAGGTGTCAGGCTGGGAATTGCCAGCGCCGGCATCAAAAAGCCCGGGCGTAAAGATTTGGTGGTGTTTGAGCTGGCACCGGGTAGCCGGGTTGCCGGTTTGTTCACCCGTAACCAGTTCTGTGCTGCACCGGTTACCCTGAGCCGCAAGCATCTGGCTGAGAAGGCGCCACGTTACCTTTTGATTAACACAGGAAATGCCAACGCCGGTACTGGCAAGCATGGTATGGAAGATGCGCTTGCCTGCTGCCAGGCGTTGGCGCAGCAGGCGGGTGTCAGTGCTGCCGAAGTGCTGCCATTCTCGACGGGTGTGATTGGTGAACCTTTACCGGTTCAGAAAATCGTCAGTGCTCTGCCAGATGCGCTGGCAAGCACCGCGGATAATCGTTGGGCGGAAGCCGCGAACGGCATAATGACAACGGACACACGCCCAAAGGGCGCATCGGCTCAGGTTGATCTGGGTGGCCATACCGTCACCATTTCCGGCATCAGTAAGGGCGCGGGTATGATTCGCCCCAACATGGCCACCATGCTGGGTTTTATTGCCACCGACGCCCTGATTGCGCCGGATGCGCTGCAGGCATTGGCATCGGAACTTGGGGAGCAGTCTTTCAATCGGATCACTATCGACGGGGATACTTCCACCAACGATGCCTGCACGTTGATAGCCAGCGGCCAGTATGGCGGCCCTGAAATTACTCTGGATAGTCCTCAGCTGCCGACCCTTCGGGATGCGCTGAGAAAGATTTATCTGGATCTCGCTCACGCTATTGTGCGCGATGGCGAGGGCGCGACCAAGTTTGTCACTATTCATGTCAGTGGTGCGGCGGTCCAACAAGAAGCGTTGGATGTGGCGTATGCGGTAGCCCACTCGCCTCTGGTGAAAACGGCGCTGTTTGCGTCGGATCCCAACTGGGGTCGGATTCTGGCGGCTGTCGGGCGGGCTGGCGTTGTTGATCTGGACGTCAATGCGCTGGAAATCCACCTTGGGGATGTTTGTCTCGTAAGGGATGGTGGCCGCGCCGAGGATTATTCCGAGGCTCGTGGGCAGGCAGTCATGGATCAGGAAGAGATCACCATCGCTATTGACCTTAAACGGGGTGGTATAAGCGAAACGGTCTGGACCTGCGACTTTTCTCACGATTATGTCACTATCAACGCAGACTACCGCAGCTAAGCATGGCCACAGCAAAAAACGATGTCCGAGAGGTGCATGTCGCGGTCGGTGTTATTGTCCGCGAGGGGCGCGTGCTTATTGCCCGCCGCCCGGATCATGTTCATCAGGGTGGCTTGCTGGAGTTTCCGGGCGGCAAAGTTGAGTCGGAAGAAGCTGTACAGGCTGCGCTGATCCGTGAGATCGCGGAAGAGACAGGGTTAGAGATACCACTGGGCACATTGCGGCCTGTGATTGGTGTCCGCCACGATTACGGTGACAAGCACGTATTTCTGGATGTCTGGAGAACAGATCAGGCGCAGGGCGAAGCCCACGGACGTGAAGGGCAATCCATAGACTGGCTGAGCCCTGAAAGCTTGCGGGATGAAGACTTTCCAGCGGCAAACCGACCGATTATCCGGGCGCTGAAATTGCCTTCATTGCTGGCGATAACTGGTGATATTAGCGCTGGTGACATTGGCATTGAGCAACTGCGCAAGGCACTTGTGCGGTTGCCAGCAAGTGATCGCTTGCCGCTGGTAGTGCTGCGCGCGCCGATTTTGGGCGCGGAGGGCTATGGTTCCTTGGCTGAGGCTGCGTTGGAGCTGTGCGAGGCCGCTGGTGTCGGCCTTGTGCTTCACGGGCCAACTGACGTGTTTGATGACAACCCGGATGCGGCGGGGCTGCATCTGCCTTGGCGTGAAGCCGAACAACTTGAGGCGAGGCCCGTTCCGGAGGGTGTCTGGCTCGGTGTGTCCTGTCACAATGCTCAACAAATAGATCACGCTGTAGCCATTGGTTCCGATTACGTGACCCTGGGCCCGGTAAAACCGACGGCAACGCACCCCGGAGCCCCGGTGTTGGGCTGGGCAAAGTTCCGTGACCTGGTTTCTTGCGCGCCGATACCGGTTTTCGGGCTGGGCGGGCTGGAACCAACTGACCTCGATGACGTACAGCAGGCGGGCGGCCAGGGCATGGCCGGAATCCGTTACTGGTGGCCACAAAGCTGAGGATGATCATAAGTGCCGGAGGGCATTTCTGATATGCTCGCTGGCTCGTTTCTTGTTTATATCACAATATTTTTGATCATTTATTGAATCTGAACCCCGGGAGACACCGTGAGCAAACTGACCCATCTCGACGACAAGGGCGAAGCCCGCATGGTGGACGTTACGGATAAGGCCTTAACGGAGCGTGAAGCCCGCGCAGAGGCACGAATTCACATGAAAGTTGAAACCCTTCGGATGATCACCGAAGGCGCGCATCCGAAGGGCGACGTGCTGGCAGTCGCCCGTATTGCCGGAATCATGGCGGCCAAAAGAACGCATGACCTGATTCCGTTATGCCACGCCCTGAATCTGACTTCGGTGAAGGTTGAACTCACTCCGGGCGAAGATGGCGCATCGGTGCATGTAATGACCCACTGCAAGCTTTCCGGTCAGACGGGTGTCGAAATGGAAGCGCTGACCGCAGCCAGCGTCGCCGCACTGACGCTTTACGACATGTGCAAGGCCGTCGACAAGGGTATGGAGATCAGTGGAGTGCGCCTGTTGGAGAAAAAAGGCGGGCGCAGTGGGCACTGGGTTGCTGACAATCAGTGATGCAGGATCTGCACTGCGCCATGGCTCGTAGATATGTTCCGCAATTACGCCTCATCGCCGGCCCATGGTAGAATGTGCGCCCCGATTTACTGAACCACGAGGAAACACTGTGGCTGTTCGTTACATCCAAAGCTGTCGGTTGCCTACCCCGTTCGGGGTATTCGATATGCATGGCTTTGAGGAGCCGGATACAGGAAAGGAGCACGTTGCCCTCACGTTGGGGTCCCTGGACAGTGACGAACCCATGTTGGCCCGCACGCACTCCGAGTGTCTCACTGGCGATGCCCTTTACAGCATGCGCTGTGATTGCGGCTACCAGCTGGAAGAAGCACTGCGCAACATTGCGCGTGAAGGGCGGGGTATTCTGATGTACCTGCGCCAGGAGGGTCGGGGTATTGGTCTGCTTAACAAGATCCGCGCCTACCATCTTCAGGATCAGGGTGCGGATACTGTGGAGGCTAATGAACGCCTGGGGTTTGCTGCAGACCTGCGTGATTACAGCATGTGCAAGGATATGCTTGAGCATCTGGGCATCAAAAGCCTGCGCCTGATGACCAACAATCCCCGCAAGGTGAAGGCGCTCACTTCTTATGGCATTGAAATTACCGAGCGTGTTCCGCTGCACGTCGGCCGTAATCCCCATAACGAGCACTATTTGGATACCAAGCAGAGCAAGCTTGGGCATTGGCTGGAAACCCATCAGGACGATGATCCCCAGCAGTAGGTGCAGTCTGTAGATACGCAAACACAAAAAAGCCCACCTGAGCGGGCTTTTTGCATGCAGGCTTTAACGACCGCGTTATTTGACCGCTTTAAGTCGTTGGTGCTGAAGTCGCTCCATGCGGGTGCTTATGGCAGAGAATATGCCATGAGCATCCAGCCCGCACTCCTTGAGTAGCTCTTCGTGCTTGCCGTGATCAATGAAGGTATCCGGTAGCCCGAGTTGAAGCACGGGCATTGAAACCTCTTGCCTGTTCAGGAATTCCGTAACAGCGCTTCCTGCGCCGCCGGCAACAGCGTTCTCTTCCAGCGTGACCAGCAGATCGTGCTGCTCTGCGAGTTCGAGAACCAGAGCCTCGTCCAGCGGTTTGACGAAGCGCATGTCGACCACTGTTGCTCCCAGCTTTTCTGCAGCGTCCAGAGCCGGGGTAAGCAAGGTGCCAAAATTGAGAATGGCGATGCCACCGCCTTCACGAACTTTGCGTCCCTTGCCAATCTCCAGCGGGGTAAGTTCTTTCTGGATCTCCGCCCCGGGTCCGGTTCCTCTCGGATACCGAACGGCGGCCGGGCCCTCAAACAGCAGGCCGGTATGAAGCAGCTGACGCGTTTCATTTTCGTCAGATGGTGTCATCAGCACCATGTTCGGAATGCAGCGCAGATAACTGATATCAAAGGCCCCCGCATGGGTAGGGCCATCTTCGCCAACCAGGCCCGCCCGATCGATAGCAAAAAGCACATCCAGATTCTGGATGGCGACATCGTGTATGAGCTGATCGTAGGCTCGCTGCAAAAACGTGGAGTAAATCGCAACCACGGGTTTTGCGCCGTCACAGGCCATGCCAGCCGCAAGCGTTACGGCATGCTGCTCGGCAATCGCAACGTCGAAATAGCGCTCCGGGAAGCGCTCGGAGAATTCCAGCAGGTCAGAGCCTTCGCACATAGCGGGGGTAATGCCGTTTACGCGCTCGTCCAGCTCCGCGGCGTCACACAGCCATTGCCCGAACACGTTGGCGTACTTCTGTTTCGATGCTACTGGCTTGACTGGCTCCGGTTTGCTGGCGGGCACAGGTTCAATCTTGTTAATGGCATGATAGCCAATGGGGTCCGCTTCGGCAGGCGCGAAGCCTTTACCTTTTGTCGTGACCACATGCAGAAACTGCGGACCTTCCAGCTCGCGGATATTTTCCAGGGTCTCAACCAGCAAGGGCAGGTCGTGTCCATCAATGGGGCCTATGTAATTGAAGCCCAGCTCCTCAAACAGGGTGCCCGGCACAATCATGCCCTTGAAGTGCTCTTCGGTTTTCTTTGCCAGTGCCATCAGATGCGGCGCGCCCTGAAGGACTTTCTTGCTGCTGTCGCGAACCTGGTTGTAGGTGCGGCTTGAAAGCAGTTTGGCGAAATAGTTGGACAGACCACCGACATTGCGCGATATCGACATGTCGTTATCGTTCAGGATTACCAGCATATCGGCGTGCAGGTGGCCGGCGTGGTTGAGTGCTTCAAACGCCATACCAGCAGTCATGGCACCATCACCGATAACGGCAATGCTCTTGCGACCGGTACTCTGCTGACGGGCGGCCACGGCCATGCCGAGCGCTGCGCTGATAGAGGTGCTGGAATGGCCTACACCGAAGGTATCGTACTCACTCTCAGCGCGCTTCGGGAAGCCGGCCAGGCCGTTCTTGCGCCGGATGCCGCCCATCTGTTCACGGCGGCCTGTGAGGATCTTGTGGGGGTAGGCCTGGTGGCCCACATCCCATACCAGACGGTCTTCCGGTGTATTGAAAACATAGTGCAGCGCCACCGTGAGTTCGAGTACACCAAGCCCGGCGCCAAAATGGCCGCCGGTTTGCCCGACAGACCACAACAAGAACGCTCTCAGCTCTCTGGCAAACTGAACAAGCTGCTCAGGCGGCAGTTCCCGCAATTGGGCGGGTACGTCAACCCTGTCCAGCAACGGCGTATTTGGACGCTGCGACGGGATTTCCTTGAAAATATAAGTGTCCTGCATCTACTCGGGTCTTTTCCGGAATGTTCGGTAACTGGCTGCCATTATAGAGGAACAGAGGTGCCTGTTTCACATTTGGAGCCATATGTTACGAAATTGTACTTGGTTAACAGAAGGCTCAATGCGTTCTTGCCACTACATAATCCGCCATGGCCCTGAGCGCATCGGCTTCCGGCCCGAAGTCCTGCAGGCTCTCCAGAGCACTGCTGAGCAGTGTAGAAAGGTGCTCCCTTGCGCCTTTGAGCCCCAACAGAGCAGGGTAAGTCGGTTTGGCCCGGGCGACATCGGAGCCTTGGGGTTTGCCGATAGTTTCTGTGTCTCCCTCAATGTCGAGGAGATCATCCTGAACCTGAAACGCCAGCCCAAGTGCTTTGGCGTAGCGCGTCAGAGCATCCATAGAGCCTTCACTGACGCCGGGCGCGGTCAATGCGCCAATGCGCACGCTGGCTTCAATCAGGGCGCCGGTTTTATGCCGGTGCATGGTTTCGAGCTGGGCCAGAGTCAGGCTCTTGCCTACTGACTCCAGATCAATCGCCTGACCACCCACCATGCCGCGGTGCCCACTTGCATGAGCGAGCTCCTGAATCATGGCGAGCCGAGCAGATATCTCAACGCCGGGAGCCTCGGCCAGCCACCCAAACGCCAGCGCCTGAATGGCGTCGCCGGCCAGAATAGCCGTAGCTTCATCAAAGGCAATGTGTGCGGTTGGCCGGCCCCTGCGCAACTCGTCGTTATCCATCGCCGGGAGATCGTCATGAACAAGCGAGTAGGCGTGAATCAGTTCCACTGCACAGGCTGGAACCAGCGCTGCATCCAGGCTCTGTCCCAGGGCACCTGCGGCCGCAATGGCCAGCGCGGGGCGGATACGTTTGCCGCCGCCAAGCACGCTGTAACGCATGGCTTCCTGAAGTTGCTCAGAGGCAGAGCCGGATTTAAGGCGGCGATCCAGTTCCGCGTCCACGCGGCGGCGGCAGGTTTCCAGAAAATCCATGGTAGACGGGGCCCCGTTTTGCATTAGTCGGCGTCATCCGGTGAAAATGGTCGGGTTTCCAGAGTGCCATCGTCGTTCTGCACCAATTGCTCAACCCGTTGTTCGGCGATTTTGAGAGCCTGCTGGCATGCGCGGGTCAACTTAACACCTCGCTCGAAGGCTGTAAGCGATTGCTCAAGGGACAGCTCTCCCTGCTCCAGGTTACGTACCAGCGTTTCCAGCTCATCAAGAGATTTCTCGAAATCAGCAATGGAAGTGGCGTCTTGTTGACCGGCCATCGGCGGTCCTCCGATCGGGTGAACGAATTTCGCGGATTATATCAGAGGCAGAGCGCTATCGCTGCCAGTGGAACTCCCGGTATCCTTCTGCCTCACCTCGGGCTGCCCAGCTCTGTTCGGTAACATGGATTTCACCGGCGTGAGAGAGGCTGATCACCGTGGTGGCGCGGGTGCCGTATTCGGGTCCGGTTATAAACGGAGACGAAAGAAACCGCTCGGTCTCACGATTTACGCCAGTATCAGGCAGCAGGTGATCCGGCGCTGGTGTTCTGTCTTGCAACAGTATGCCGAGATTGCTGTGCAAATCCGCAGCATCACCTCTTGCGGATTTTACGGTTTGGCCCACCGCTTCCCTGAGGCGTATCAGTTTTGGCCAGGGGGTCTGAAGCAAATGGTTGCTCAGGCCGTATATGCCGCGATGAATAGTGCGCCCCGGGTGGGCGTCACGGTTGCTGAAATACCAGCCCGCCGTCTCAGAGAGGCTGACAAGGTTGAACCCGGCGTATTGGGCAGCTGACGTTGCCAGGCTCTTCTGCAAGTGTGCTCCGGATTCCGAGAGCGCCCGCAGGGGCAGCTCGCCACGGCTTATCTTGCCTGCTTCAGGAGTACCCTCGCGAACATTGGTCACAGCGGCGACCCGGCCTTCCGGTGAAATCGCCAGCCACGTGCCTCCGGATTGCAGATCTCTGCCGGAAAGCACCCGGTGGCCCGATTCTGTTGTCCACCAATCGAGTGGCGTGGTGGGTCTTCGATAAAATTCATCCCGGTTGGCAGCGACCACCAGGGGGAATCGGGCGCTTTGGCCGAGGGAAAATGCAATCAGGCACATGCGAAGTCAATCTCCGGAGCTAATGGGGGCAATCCTCAGTGGTGAAGTTGCCACTGCCGGTGTGTATCATACCAGCCTTGTTTTCCCGGATGTGTGAGCGACTATGTCCCTGTTGTCTGTATTTGCCATTTATATGGTGCTTGGAGCCTTTGCCGGCACCCTTGCTGGCCTGTTTGGCATTGGCGGTGGTCTTATTATTGTGCCGGTGCTGATTTTCAGCTTCGGGGCTCAGGGCTTCAGCCCTGAGATTACTGCTCATATGGCCGTTGGGACTTCGCTGGCGACCATCGTTTTCACATCCCTCAGCTCCATCCGCTCGCACCACGGTCACGGCGCGATCCGCTGGGATATTTTCCGGCCGATGGCCTTCGGCATCATAGTCGGCGCCCTCATCGGCGCCTGGACAGCGGCACTGTTGAGTGGTGCGGCACTGGAACTGATTATCGGACTATTTGTCATTCTGGTGGGCCTCAAAATGCTGTTCGACGTCAACCCCTCGCCAGGCAGGAACGTTGCGGGTAAGCCAGGACTTGCGACGACCGGCGCAGGCATTGGCTGGGCCTCCGCCATTTTCGGTATAGGCGGTGGAACGCTCACCGTGCCCTATTTGAGCTGGAGCAACGTCCGGATGCAGCAGGCCGTAGGCACCTCTGCGGCGTGCGGCCTGCCGATTGCGATTGCAGGCGCTGTTGGCAATGCCTGGACCGGATGGGGTCAGCCGGCGTTGCCGGAATACAGCCTTGGTTTTATCTATTTTCCTGCCCTGATCGGGATCATTCTTACCAGTGTCCTGTTTGCGCGTGTAGGGGCTAACTTGGCGCACCGGCTTAACGCCAAAGTGCTCAAGCGCGTTTTTGCCATCATGCTCTTGCTTGTTGGTCTTCGTTTTCTTTTGAGTTGAGAGGTTATTGATGCTTCAGCATCCACAGATAGATCCCGTTGCTATTGCCATCGGGCCACTCAAGATTTACTGGTACGGACTGACTTACCTGGTGGGCTTCGTCGCCGGCTGGTGGTTGGGTCGCCTGCGTGCCCGCAAACCCGGATCTCCGATTACCGAAGAGCAGATGGGCGATCTCCTCTTCTACCTGGCGCTCGGCGTTATTCTTGGCGGTCGTTTTGGCTATGTCATTTTCTACAACTTTGATGCTTTTCTGGCGGACCCTCTGTGGCTCCTGCGGGTATGGGAAGGCGGAATGTCCTTCCATGGCGGGCTGCTAGGCGTCATGTTTGCCATGTGGTGGTACGGACGCAAGATCGGAACAGGATTCTGGCGCCTTGCCGATTTCGTCGCGCCTCTGGTGCCGGTAGGCCTTGGGGCAGGGCGAATTGGCAACTTTATCAATGGCGAACTATGGGGCAAGCCCACGGACGTGCCATGGGGCATGGTGTTTCGCCAAGCGCCGGATGCGCTGGCACGACATCCATCCCAGCTTTACCAGTTCGCCCTTGAAGGCGTGGTGTTTTTCATCATTCTCTGGTGGTTCTCGTCCAAACCGCGCCCAAGAATGGCGGTCTCCGGACTGTTCCTGGTTTGTTACGGAATCTTCCGCTTTCTGGTGGAGTTTGTGCGCCAGCCGGATGCGCAGCTGGGTTACTTGGCTTTTGACTGGCTCACCATGGGGCAGGTGCTTTCCTTCCCGATGCTTGTGGCCGGGTTGGTCCTGATGTTTATTGCTTACCGGAGAAACGCGGAATGAAAGCCTATCTAGATCTGATGCGGGACGTAGTCGATAACGGGTTCGACAAAGGCGATCGCACCGGCGTAGGCACCCGTTCTGTCTTCGGGCGCCAGATCCGCTTTAACCTCCAGGATGGCTTCCCTCTGGTCACCACCAAGAAAGTACACCTGCGCAGCATTATTTATGAACTGCTCTGGTTCCTGAAGGGCTCCACAGACAACAACTGGCTGAAAGAACGAAAGGTTTCCATCTGGAATGAATGGGCGCTGGAAAACGGTGACCTCGGGCCTATCTACGGCAAGCAATGGCGCAGCTGGCAGTGTCCGGATGGCCGCGTGGTGGACCAGATCAGCGAAGTCATTGAGCAGATTCGCAACAAGCCAAACTCCCGCCGCCTGATAGTATCCGCCTGGAACCCGGCAGAACTCCCGGACGAATCCGTCGGCCCCCAGGACAACGCCCGCGAAGGCCGCATGGCACTGGCCCCTTGCCACTGCCTGTTCCAGTTCTACGTGCTTGACGGCAAGCTCTCCTGCCAGCTGTATCAGCGCAGCGCTGATTTGTTCCTTGGTGTGCCGTTCAACATTGCATCCTATGCGCTACTAACCCACATGATTGCCCAGCAGTGTGATCTTCAAGTTGGCGAGTTCGTGCATACCTTTGGTGATTGCCACCTGTATCAAAACCACCTCACTGATGACATCGTTTTTGAACAGTTGAAGCGTGAGCCAAAAGCGCTCCCGGAACTCGTTATCAAGCGTAAACCAGACTCAATCTTTGATTACGAGCTGGAAGACTTCGAATTCGAAGGCTACGACCCTTATCCCGGCATTAAAGCACCTATAGCAATATAAAACTGGCAGGCTTCCTCCGGGGTTCGACCGCAAGGATGCGGAAAAGGCTCTCCGGAAATGTGCGGAGCCATGGATGGCGGAGCCAAGCGTACACGGACGTATTTACAGCGGTTTCCGGAGAGCCTTTTTCGCATCCTTGCAGCCCCCGAAGCCAAAGCCCGAGTCAAAGGAACCCTATCATGCGTAAAGCCCTCATAGTAGCCATGTCCCGAAACCGGGTAATCGGCAAAAATAACAATCTACCTTGGTACCTGCCAGGCGACCTGAAGTACTTCAAACAAGCCACCATGGGCAAGCCCATCATCATGGGCCGAAAAACCTGGGACTCCATTGGCAGACCCCTACCGGGCCGAATGAACGTTGTTATTTCCCGTGATGCAGAGCGAGAATCACCCGCAGGAACCGTTGGCGCCCAATCGCTGGAAGAGGCTCTGATAAAAGCAGAAGCACAGGCCGAACTCGATGGTGGTGACGAAGTAATGATTATCGGGGGAGGGCAAATCTATACGGAAGCGCTACCCAAGGTAGATCGCATATACATCACTCAGGTGCACGCCGAGGTCGATGGCGATGCGTATTTTCCGGAAGTGAACTGGGATGAGTGGGAAGAAATCGGACGGGAGGATTTCTCCGCGTCCGATAACAATCCTTACGACTACAGCTTCGTCGTCTATCAGCGCTTGGCGTCTGACTGACGAGGAGGCCGCTTACCGGCTGGCTTGCCACCTTTGCCAGGCGGTTTGCCGCGAGCACCAGCGCCGCCGGGGCCGCTACGACCCTTATTGAAACCGCCTTTCGGTGGTCCCTTGCGGAACTCGCCAGGGCGACCGCCTTTACGATCACGGCGCGGAGGCGGAGCCGAAGATACTACTGGCAGGGCTTCAGGCTGCTCCAAAGGCAGTGAGCCAGGCTGCATGGCTTCCATCCAGCAGGCGAGAGCACCGGCAACCATGGCGATGTCCATTTCGTTGCGTTCAGCGATCTCATCCAGCAACGCCATCGACTTCGCAAGCTTTTTATCTTCGGCAAAGCCCAAAAGCTGGGTTTCAAATTGCTCTTCGCGCATTTTCTTCAGTTCAACAGGCGAAGGCAGTTCGTAGGCTCCCATGGGCGAGTTGGTGGCGCGTTCAAGAGTGCGCAGCCAGCTCCGCTCACGGGGTGTTACCAGAAGAATGGCTTTTCCTTCGCGCCCTGCGCGGCCAGTACGTCCAATCCGGTGGATGTAGGCTTCGGTGTCGTAGGGTACATCGTAGTTGATAACGTGCGTGATTCTCGGAACGTCCAGGCCACGGGCGGCTACGTCAGTAGCAACGATAATGTCTTTCTTACCGCGCTTGAGATCCTCAACGGTCTGTTCGCGCTGGCGCTGGTTCAGATCGCCGTTCAGGGGCGCCACGGCGTGTCCACGGGCGCTAAGCTTCTCGGCCAACAGGGTGGTTTCGGCCTTGGTGCGGACAAAGATAATGGCACCTTCGATAGGCTCCACTTCCAGAATGCGGGTCAGCGCATCCAGCTTGCGCTCTGCATAAACCGGCAGAACAAACTGCGAAATACGCTCAACGGTGCGGGTTTCGCTTTCGATTTTCACTTCGACCGCATCGCGCAGGTAGGTTTGAGCTACCTTCTTGATTTGCGGTGGCATGGTGGCTGAGAACAGCGCACGCTGACAGTTTTCCGGGGTCTTGGCGAGAATGGCCTCAACGTCATCAATAAAGCCCATGCGCAGCATTTCATCAGCTTCGTCCAACACCAGCGCCTTCAGGTTGCCAAGTCTCAGCGTGCCTTTGCGAAGATGGTCGAGCATACGGCCAGGGGTGCCCACAATAACCTGCGCACCACGCCTGAGGCCTTTGATCTGAGGATAAAAATCCTGGCCACCGTAGATAGGCAGCACGTGAAAGTTGCGAAATTTTGAGGCATAGGAAGTGAAGGCTTCAGCGACCTGAATGGCCAGTTCCCGTGTAGGTGCCAGAACCAGAATCTGAGGCTCAGTGACAGTTGCATCAACCCGGCTTAATAGCGGCAGTGCAAAGGCGGCGGTTTTACCCGTGCCGGTCTGGGCAACGCCCAACAAATGTTTGCCAGCGAGCAGGGCGGGTATGCACTGGGCCTGGATGGGCGTCGGGGTTTCATAGCCAATAGCAGATACAGCTTCAAGTACGGCTGGATCAAGCCCCAGTTCGGCAAAAGACAATTCAGACATTGATTTACTCGGTATTCGGAAGGTAGAGCATTGCCGGGCAATGCATTATGTGGCGATATTATAACCGCTTTTTGCTGGATTTAATACGTCAAATCTATTGTGATCTGTAGGTAGTTGCCGGGGCGGCGTCGTTGCATTGCTCGCGACTTTTGGGCAATCTCTTTTTCTGCTGATAGGTTGCTAACAGGATAGTATTATGACCTTTGATGAATTGATTGCCGCTGGCCGCGCCAGTAAAGAGCTGGTGATGCCCCCAAACTGGTCTCAGGGGCGCGCAACGTTTGGCGGCCTCGTAACGGGTCTGCTATTCGATCGTATGGAGCGGGTGGTTGCTGATAACAGGCCGGTGCGATCCATGCACGTGTCGTTTGTTGGGCCGGTAGAGGCAGATGTTCCCGCTGTTTTTGATGCGCAGATTCTGCGCGAGGGCGGGTCGGTTAGTCAGGTAGAAGGACGAATTATCCAGAACGGAGAGCCCCGGGTGGTCTGTATTGGCGCTTTTGCGGGTGGACGAGAGTCAGTTGTGCGGATTGAGGGAGTGCCAGCCCCGTACGCAAAGCCAATCGATCAATGCCAGGGGCTGCCGTTTATTGAAGGTGTGACCCCGGGGTTTATTGGTCATATTGAGATGCGCTGGGCATACGGAAGTCTGCCGTTCTCGGGCGGAAGCGGTCGTGAAATGGGTGGATGGATGCGGTTCCGGGAAGTGCCCGACGTTTTGACCGATGCCCACATTGTGGCGTTGATTGACGCCTGGCCTGCGCCAATCATCCAGCATTTCAAATCGCGTGTGCCGGCCAGTTCGCTGTCCTGGGCGTTTGATATCATCCACCCAAGGCCCGCTTTGGAGGCTGATGACTGGCTTCTGTACAAGGCGACAATTGATCAGGCAGGGGATGGATATTGTCATTTCGATGCCCGAATCTGGACGCCGCGAGGGGAGTTGCTGGCGGTCAGTCGCCAGACCGCTGCTGTATTCGGTTAACGGTTTCAGGGACTCCTCGAAAAAATGGCGGCTCAGGCCGCCATTTCTGCTTTTAACGCGTCAATAATGATCCGCGCAAAGTCTTCGGGGGAATCTTCCTGCAGGAAGTGCCCGCCCCGCAGGATAATGTGGGGCTGCCCGAGTGCACCGGGGATACGGCGCTGCATGTGGCGGTCTCCTCCGCGCGTTATGGGGTCGCCGCTGCTGAAGCAGGTAATAAAAGGCTTGCGCCATTTTTCCAGGACTTTCCATGCGGCCTTGTTGGCATCGCTTGCCGGGTCTTCAGGTGAGACAGGTACCAGCTTGGGGAATGCTCGTGCGCCTGCTTTGTATTCCGTTGAGGGGAAAGGCGCCTCGTAGGCCGCCAGCTCGTGTTTGTTGAGTGTCCGCTCGGTGCCCAGTTGCACAATGCGGCCAACGGGAAACCAGGGGCTGTGTGTAGCAAATGCCTTCCATACGCTGAATGTCGCAGGCGCGCGGGTTTCGCCGGTTGGCAGCATGCCATTGCCGACGATGATCCGTTGGAACCTGTCAGGAAGTTCAGCGGCAAGTCTAAGGCCCAGCAACGAGCCCCAGTTCTGACATACCAGTGTGATATTCCTGAGATCCAAAGCTTCCAGCCAATGAGTCAGCCATGCCATGTGGCGGTCATAACTGTAGTCATCTATATCTGCCGGTTTGTCAGACTTGCCAAAGCCTATAAGATCCGGTGCCAGTACCCGGTGGCCGGCATCAGCGACCAGAGGAATCATGTGGCGGTACAGGTACGACCAGGAGGGCTCTCCGTGGAGCATAAGAACGGGCGACGCAGTAGCTGGGCCCTCGTCGACATAGTGCATCCGGAGGCCAGGCTCGACATCCAGATAATGAGGAATAAAAGGGTAGTCCGGGAGACCTGCAAAGCGGTCTTCATCCGTTCTCAGAATACGCATGCCATCGACTGTCCTGACTGATTGGTTGCGAGCTCAGGATAAGTCAGTTAGCGATTTCATGTGTTTGAGTTGCGTAACAGAGCGTTGTGGCTTTGAATCAGGCGTTGTCAGGATCAATTGTTGGCCGCCGGTTGGAACGCTTGTCTTCCCAGTTCAGATCTTTCGGGTCGTACCAGCCGATAGCGTTAAGTACCTTCTCACGTGTGGTCATTGACAGCGTGGGCCAGAGCTCCTGAAAATCGTCCAGCCCCTGTTCGCGAAAACGCTGTTGTTTGCTCTGCAGGCGATTAATAATGCGCGGCAGTTGCAGAGCCTCGCCCAGTTGGCCCGGCACCCGAACCTCCTGGCCCAGAACCTTCCGGCGATGGGTTCTGGCGGCCAGCACCCGGCGCAGTTCCGTCGCAGCATCCAGAGCAGTTTCCGTGGTAAAGATTTCCAGTTCCAACGCCGTGACCTGTTTAATAGCTGACCAATAACGTTTCACTATAACCTGAAGCAGGCGCCAGTGGCCATTTGGTCGTGGTAGGCTAATGCGCGTCTGAACCTGACTGGGATAAAACGGAATTATGTACGCAAAACTTGAGACACGAACCTTTCTTGCCATGTTGGTCGGGGTATCCCTGGCTTTCGTGCTTCTCATGAAGCCTTTTTTCGGGCCTATCTTCTGGGCAATAGCTATCGCGCTGATTTTTCATCCGTTCCAGATGTTTCTGGTGCGCCGACTCGGTGACCGACCAAACGTGAATGCGTTGATTACGTTAACGGTTTGCATGTTGATTGTGGTGATCCCCGTGCTGGTTCTGGTGACGTCCCTGGCAGCTGAAGGGGTGGGGATCTATCAGCAGATTCAGGACGGAGAAATAAAGCCCGGTGAGTATATTGATCAGGTAAACCAGTCCTTCCCGGCTATTCAGTCATTTCTGGCGCAGTTTGATGTCAGCTTCAGTGAAATCCGTGATCGCGTGGTCAGCGTGTTCGTGGGCGGTAGCCAGTTCCTGGCGAAGCAGGCTCTGGGTATAGGCCAGAACACCTTCCAGTTTTTTCTCGGGCTGGCGCTTATGGTGTACCTGGCCTTCTTTCTGCTGCGCGACGGCAGAAAGCTGGTTGAACTGTTGATTCGCGCCCTTCCTCTGGGGGATGAGCGCGAACGATTGCTGTTTGCCAAGTTTGCAGAAGTAACCCGTGCAACGGTCAAAGGCAACCTGCTGATAGCCATCATTCAGGGCGCCTTGGGAGGCATTATTTTCTGGATTCTGGGCATCGGTGGGGCATTACTTTGGGGCGTGGTCATGGCCATATTCTCGCTGCTGCCTGCTGTGGGCGCGGCGCTGGTTTGGGTGCCGGCTGCGATTTATCTGGCCGCCGTGGGTGATGTCGTTGAGTCCATAGTGCTTACGATATTCGGCGTGGTAGTGATAGGGCTTGCCGATAACGTTTTACGACCGATTCTGGTCGGGCGGGATACAAAACTCCCTGATTACATTGTGCTGCTTTCGACTTTGGGCGGCCTTGCCATGTTTGGCGTTAACGGTTTTGTGATGGGCCCGCTGGTCGCCGCATTGTTCATGGCGTTCTGGGGGATCTTCATCCGGGAATTCAGCGAGGAGTCTCAGAGGGTCTGAGGTCAAGACTGTGATGTCGGTTTAGGCGACATGAGACAAAAGTATGTTAGGATTTTGCCAGCTAGCCCCAGTCCGTGGAGATTGGCACCACACAACAAGAAAGAAACGGATATCGCTGAGATATCAGGAGTAAAGCAGGTGAGTATCATTAAAAACGCGACCACCCGTATGGGCCTCTTTGCGCTTGCAGCAGGCGCAGCTGCAGTGTTGGGTTTCGCGCCCACCGCATTCGCCGATGAAACGGTTGCGCTGAAGAATGCCCTGTATGGCGCCGGGTACAATATTACGAATGTCAGTTCCAGAATGGATGATGCCACCCGGTCTGAATTGTCCCGCTTTCAGAAGGACAACGGGCTTCAGGCGAGCGGAATTCTGGATGAGGCAACCAAAAAAGCGCTGGGCATGATCAGTGTTCAGGTTGCGGCAGTCGCAACAGCTTCCAGGCCGGTAGTGTCCCAGCCTGCAGCCGTCAGCAACCCCGAGCCTGTCGAAGAAGACGCCATTGAGGAAGAAGGAGACGGTGGCTGGTCCCTGTTCTGATCGGGGGGCCCTTTTCGGTTTTGCAGGTGTCCAGGACGCAATACGAAAAAGCCCGCACAGATCATCTGTGCGGGCTTTTTTGTACCAGAGCCTGAATCAGCCAAGCTTCTCCAGATCCCTTACTGCACCTTTGTCAGCGCTGGTTGCCAGCAGGGCGTAGGCTTTCAGCGCAGCTGATACCGCACGCGCTCTGGGCAATTCGGGTTTCCAGCCTTTCGCGTCCCGGGCTTCGCGGCGACGATCGAGCTGCTGTTGATCCAACTGCACATTGATGGATCGCTGGGGAATGTCGATAAGGATCGGATCACCGTTTTCGATAAGCCCGATCGCGCCACCGGCTGCAGCTTCAGGTGAAGCGTGACCGATGGACAGTCCGGAAGTTCCGCCCGAGAAGCGGCCGTCGGTCAGCAGTGCGCAGGCTGCGCCCAATCCTTTGGATTTGAGATAGCTGGTGGGGTAAAGCATTTCCTGCATACCAGGGCCACCCTTGGGGCCTTCGTAGCGGATAATCACCACGTCGCCGGGCTTGACCTTGTCATCCAGAATGCCGGCTACGGCAGCGTCCTGGCTTTCAAATACCCTGGCTTTGCCTTCAAATACGAAAATGCTTTCATCCACACCGGCGGTTTTTACTACACAGCCGTCGACAGCGATGTTGCCATACAGAACCGCCAGGCCGCCCTCGGAGCTGTAGGCGTGCTCAGCAGAACGGATGCAGCCTGTCTCGCGGTCGCCGTCCAGGCTTGGCCAGCGGGTGCTCTGGCTGAAGGCCGTTTGGGTAGGGATGCCCGCCGGTCCGGCTTTGTAGAACTCAACAACCTCAGGGGTCGGAGAGCGCATGATGTCCCAGGTTTCCAGAGCTTCCTTCATGGTTTTGCTGTGTACCGTGGGCAGGTCAGTATTGATCAGGCCGCCACGTTCCAGCTCTCCCATAATGCCCATGATGCCACCGGCGCGATGCACGTCTTCCATATGATATTTTGGAGAATTTGGAGCCACTTTGCACAACTGGGGCACGCGGCGGGAAAGCTGGTCAATCTCGTTCAGAGTGAACGGGACCCCACCTTCCTGAGCGGCTGCCAACAGATGAAGAATGGTGTTAGTGGATCCGCCCATGGCGATATCCATAATCATGGCGTTTTCAAATGCCGCCATGGAGGCGATGCTCCGGGGCAGAACACTGGCGTCGTCCTGCTCGTAATAACGCTTTGCATTCGCCACAATTTGGCGACCGGCTTTCAGGAACAGCTGCTCCCGGTCGGCGTGGGTCGCCAGCATGGAGCCGTTGCCGGGGAGCGCCAAGCCTATGGCTTCGGCCAGGCAGTTCATGGAGTTGGCGGTAAACATGCCGGAGCAGGAACCACAGGTTGGGCAGGCACTGCGTTCGTATTCCGCGACCATTTCATCATCGGCAGCTGGATCTGCGGCTATGACCATGGCATCGACCAGGTCCAGCTTGTGCTCTGACAGCTTGGTTTTGCCGGCTTCCATAGGGCCGCCGGAAACGAAAATAGCGGGAATGTTCAGGCGCATGGCGGCCATCAGCATGCCCGGTGTGATTTTATCGCAGTTGGATATGCACACCATCGCATCGGCACAGTGGGCATTCACCATATACTCGACAGAATCAGCAATGAGTTCCCGTGAAGGCAGGGAATAAAGCATGCCGTCGTGGCCCATGGCGATGCCGTCATCCACCGCGATGGTGTTGAATTCTTTGGCAACGCCGCCGGCTGCCTCGATTTCGCGGCATACAAGCTGCCCCAGATCCTTGAGGTGGACGTGCCCAGGTACAAACTGGGTAAAGGAGTTAACAACGGCAATAATCGGCTTGCCGAAATCATCGTCTTTCATGCCGGTGGCGCGCCAGAGGGCGCGGGCGCCGGCCATATTACGGCCTGCGGTGGAAGTCCGCGAACGATACTGAGGCATGGTGCTCTGGTCTCTCTGTAGGAATACTTGGTAATAGCTTTGATTAAATGACAAAGTCTACCAGATTGGGCTCTCGGCGCATGGTTGTTTTCCTGCTCCATGGTTACAATGATTAACAGATATCACAAATCAGCTGCCCGCCTTGAGCTCACTCAGGAGATTGCCTATGGCTAGCCAGGAAAGCCTGCCGCTTCGTCGTCTGAAAGAATTTCAGCCGCTGAACCGGCTGACCGATGACCAGTTGGTATTGCTAGCCAGTCGCGCCGAACGCAGATCTCATGGCCCGGGCCAGCGGGTGCTGGAGCGCGGTGTGCGTGATGGTCTGGACTATTTCCTGGTAACCGGCAAGGTCGAGTTGGAATCCGTTGATGGGCGCAAAACGGTTATCGAAGCTGAAACCGATAAAGCTCTGAACCCCATCGCCAGGCTACAGCCAAGAATGTACGAAGTGACGGCGGTAAAGCCATGCGAATTTCTTGTCGTGGAACAGGATGTTCTCAATCAGCTTCTTCGGGCGGCCCCGGTTGCACAGGTAGAGATGGACTCAGGCGAAAGCCACGACAGCGGTGAGAGCGAAGAGCACCACCTTCTGATGAAATTCTATGCTGAGCTCCGCTCGAACCAGCTCAAACTACCCAGTGTTCCCGACGTAGCGTGGAAAGTGCGGCGCATGGTGGGTCGGGACGATACGACGGCAGACCAGGTGGCCAGCGCTGTGTCGGCGGACCCGGCCATGGCAGCCAAGCTGGTGCGGGCCTGTAATAGCCCGCTTTACCGTGGTTTCAGCGACGTGCGCAATGTTCGCGAATCGGTTATTCGGCTGGGTATGAAGACGACTCGCCAGCTTGTAACTGTGTTCTCCATGCGGGAAGTGTTCAAAAGCCGACACCCGTCGCTGCAGCAGGAAATAGAAAAACTCTGGCGACATTCTCGCGAAGTGGCGGCACTTTGCTGGGTGCTGGCGGACCACGCTACCCGTCTGAACCCCGAAGAAGCATTGCTGGCGGGTCTGCTTCATGACATAGGCGTAGTTCCGGTTCTGGTGCAAGCGGAGCACCACGTAAACCTGTTTGCCAACGACACAAATCTACAGAATGCCATCAGTGAACTCCGGGTTGATGTCGGCACCGCTGTCCTGGAGAGCTGGTCGTTCCCGCCGCCTTTCGTTGATGCCGTGCGGTACGCCGAAAATTGGAGTTATGAGAGCCGGGAGCCGGAGCCGCAGCTGGTGGATGTTGTGATTGTGGCGCAACTTCACGCCATGATTGGCTCCAGCCAGAATGAAGGTTTGCCGTCATTCGATGAGGTGCCGGCCTATCGCAGGCTTGGTAATCTTGAGCTCAACGCCTCACGGAGCCTGGAACTTCTGACAGAAGCACGGGCGCGGGTGGATGAAGTTCAACAGTTGCTGTCTGTCCGATGAAGGTTCCGGTCTTTCCGCTCAATTCGGTTGTGTTGCCCGGTGGCAGGATACCACTGCAGCTGTTCGAACCACGCTACATCGATATGCTGACCCGCTGCTTGAAGAGTGATGAGGGTTTTGTCATAACCTTGTTGCGTGATGGCGCTGAGGCCGGTCGGGTGGCGTCTTTTTACGAGACTGGCACATACGTGCGCATTATTGATTTTCAGCAACTGGACAACGGGCTGCTGGGAATTACCGTGGAGGGCGAAACCAAAGTTTCCATTGCCCGCTCCTGGCAGCAGGATGACGGTTTGAATCTTTGTGAGATGGAGTTTCTTCCGGCGGAAGCTCCAGGCAGCATTCCTGTCGCTTTCCATGAGCTGCCATCGGTTTTGCGTGCGCTTTTCCGACACCCGGTTATCCGGGACCTGGGGATGAGCGTGGATTATGAGGATGCCCGGGAGGTCGGCTGGCGGCTGACTGAACTGCTACCCTTGGACAAACAGGAAAAACAGCATCTCATGGAGATACAGGATCCTTTGGAGCGGTTGAACCGTTTGCAGGGATTGCTTGAGGCCCTCGAAGAGGGCTGATTGTTTCAGAATGCCGGTGCGTAGTGCCGTATGACATCTGGCCACGAGTGCCAGATGTAGCATGCGCAGATTGCTAACCAGGTAAGTGCTGCCGAGATGGTTACGGTATCCGGAGCGATAGGAACCCTGTCGAACCTGCTGAAGCTGGCTCTTGTTGCGCCGGTGATCGCCAATCCCAGTAATAACCCCCCTACAATATCGCTGAACCAGTGTACGCCCAGATAAAGCCGGCTAAGGGCTACGGGAATCAGTGGCAACGAGAACAAAATGTAGGTCTGCCAACGCTTGCGATTGCGGGTCTCAGCAGCCACAAAACTGGCCAGTAGGGTGACAAGCACCGTAATGCCTGTTGTATGGCCGCTGGGAAACGCACCGGATGAGGGTGGGTTTATAATCTGATCCGGCCGAGCAACGCCAAAGGCGGCTTTCAAGCTCCACACCAACACAATGGTCATCATGGCAGCCAGCAGAACATGAGCGGCAGCAGCGTAGTGCCCCCGGAATGCCAGTGCCAGACATGCCAGCACCGCTGCAGCAATGAGCAATGGAGGGTCGCCCAGAAGCGTGGCGGCAAGAGCCGGCGCGTCAAGTAACGGTTGGCGTAAGTCGCTGAACCACTGCAGGGCCAGTTGATCGAAAGGGACAATCACGTCCGTCATGGTCGCCAACTGGCCCCAGAGTATAAACAGCGCAAGGGCACCCAAGGCAAGCATTAGCGAGGCCAGCGGAAATTCCCCCTCTTGTGCAGGTCGCTCGTTGGTGTAAAGGCGCCAGAAACGATGAGTGGTCTCATACTGGGCCATTTGCCGCTGAAGCCAGAGGTAGAGGCGGCTCTGGTCGCCAAGGCCAAGTTGGAATCGAAAAATGATCAGGTAGATAAGTGCCAGTATTGCGATGCTGACACCGGTAACCAGGTAAACGTGCGCCGGAGGCTGTACATCACTCGCCATCGCGCTGCCCACCAGAAATCCTGGCAGAACATAGACAGGCGCCCAGCCAATGGCTGACCCGATGTTGAATGCCAGGAAACGCCGCCAGGGCATCAGAAGTGCACCGGCGATCAAGGGTATTACCGGGCGTACGGGCCCTACGAAACGCCCGATAATAACGCTTTTACCACCGTGACTATGAAAGAAGCGCTCGCCCTTGTGGATCAGCTTGGGGTAATGGTTCAGTGGCCACACGCTGGTCAGTCGGCCCTGAAAAAGCCTGCCGATCGCAAAACTCACTGTGTCCCCGGCGATTGCACCCAAGCCAGCCCACGCCAGCACGGGCATCAGCGGCATGCCTATCTGGGCCGCCATGGCGGCAAAGGTGAAAAGAAACGCTACGCCCGGTACAAGAATGCCCGCAATTGCCAGGGACTCAATAAATGCGGTACTGAACAGCGCCAGTGATAACCATCCCGGGTTGGCGCTCAGCCACGCGGTCAGGTCCGTAAGCCAGTCGCCGCTCATGAACCGAATGTTTCTCCCGGGCTGAACCACGCCGAGTCCGCGCCACGCCGACGGGCTTCAAGCATGGCCTGATGCGCACGGTTGCGCAGAGTATCAGTGCGCGTGTCACCGCTGCCCCGCGTTGTGCAGCCCAGGCTTACCGTCGCTTTGCCGATCACCGGCCAGTGGTTTTCGGAAATGGTGCGTCTGATACGTTCAGCAATCACGCGCACGCCTTCCTCCGGGGTGAAAGGCAGGATCAGAAAGAATTCCGAATCATGCAGTGTATACAGTGTGTCTCCGGCACGAATCACGCCAAACAGGTGCTGGGTCATGTTGCAAAACAATCCCTGTATGCCAGGTTTGCCGTGGAGGTCGGCCGCCTCGTCGGCATAATCGATGGTCAGGTTGATCACCGAGAGCGCGTGACCGGTGGCAATTGCACGACTGATTTCTTTCTGCAATGTCTCGTCGAGAAAGCGCGCGTTGTGTGCCCCCGTTACCGGATCGGTAATGGCAAGATCTTCGGCAGACTGTGCCATGTGATCGTAGTGCCATATATAAAGTGCCGCGACAGTCAGAACAATGAGCAGACCACTGACGGCTGTGATGGCATCTGCGGGGGGTTGCTTAACGAACAACAGAATTGCCATGGGTGTAAGCAGAAGCAGCGACAACATAAGCGCATGCCGGAGCGGCAGGATCAGCAAATTAAGCACCAGTAGCGGCATGGCCCAGTGCGTAATGCCGGTGCTGTTCATTGTCAGCATGGCCGCCAGAAGGCCGCTGTTCAGGCCGGAGAGAATAACCAGGTGGCCGGGTGCGGAAAGTTGGTGGCGACGGCTCAGGAGCGTATAAGCAACGCCCGCAAGCGTCAGTATGGCCATGCCGGTAGCCAGGTAGAAAAGCTCGTAAAAACCATAGCGAAGGTTTTGCAGGGCCAATGTAAAAATAAACAGCGTGGCAAGACCGTAGCTAACGCCGTGTGTCCAGGTTCTCAGCCGGGTTTCTGTCATGGCGCAGATCCTTCCGCACGGGGCTGGATTGGGGGAGTGGTTGGTGTCCAGGCGCTGTAGGCCTGAGTCCGGTTGCCTCCTTGTTGTTGAGCGCGACGCAGTGCGTTGGCGGCGCTTTGCTGGAGGCTGTCGGCATCATCGCCAATATTCAGCCCGGCGATGCCGGTGCTGATGGTCAGGTTCAAGCCGTGGGCTTCGAGTAGGGTGCAAAGTCCTTTACGGATAGTTTCAGCCCGGGCGATGGCTTCATGGGTGGCTATGCCCGGTAAAATAACCAGAAACTGCAGGTCTGCCGCCCGGTAATAGGTGTCAAAATCCCGGATCTGGGAGTGCAGAAAACGGCCGATTCTGGGAAGGATCGAGCGGATATCTTCGTCCGGGTCATTGTCACTGGCATGTGCGTCGAGACCGATCATGATGATGGACATATCCGTTCCTTCGCGCTCGCTGCGCTGGATTTCCTTATGCAAGTCTGCAGAGAGATATTCGCGGCTGGCGGCCTGAGTAAGTTCGTCTGTACGCCTCAGGGGCGCCAACTGGCGGGTTTTGTATTCGCGCAGAAATATCAGCACGGCTGAAAGAAGAATGGTTAGCAAAAACGCACTGATCATCTGGTGGCGATCTGCAATGCCTTCTGCCCAGTGAGCGGCGGCCAGGGCCAGAATCACCATGAATACGGTTACCAGGGTTGCGATTCCGCGGGGCACCAGTGCAAATGCAACCAGTACAAGCCCGTAAAGCCAATGGCTGAGTGCCCAGGGGCCAGTCCAGAAGCTGGTCATCAGCAATAGTATCAACGCTGCGAAAAACAGTTTCTGGATGGCTGGCCAAGGGCGGACTCCGCGCCCGGGATGGAAGCTGCGACCGCTTACAATGATACCGGCGACAGCTGCGGCGCTGGCCGCGGTGAGCGGCTCACCAAGCACGGCGCACAGAGCGACAACAACCAGAAAAAAAGCGAGGCTGGCGCGTGATAACCGGTTCAGCAAAAATTTTTCGGCCGTTTGGGCCATGGTATTCGTCCTTTTCGGGGGTTCCCATTGTACCGCAGCGGTATAATATCTGTTTGGGGTGCGTACTTGAAACCGGAAAGGTAAAGTTAGCCTCTTAATCCTGAATTCTGACTGAAAACACATAAGGTAAAGGGATGGATATTGCAGCCTATATGACCGAGGTCGGTCAGCAAGCCCGTGCAGCGGCAACGCTCGTAGCCCGCTCTACGACAGAAACCCGGAACCGCGCGCTGCTGGCCACCGCCGAGGCGCTGGATGCCGCCCGCAGTGAGTTGGCCGCGGCAAATGCCCGCGATCTTGCCAGCGGCAAGGAAAGCGGGTTGGATGCCGCCATGCTGGACCGGCTCGAGCTTACACCTGAGCGTGTTGATACGATGATTGAAGGGCTTCGCCAGGTAGCGTCTTTGCCCGACCCCATCGGAGCAATTACCGATATGACCTATCGCCCCTCCGGAATTCAGGTAGGAAAAATGCGCGTGCCCCTGGGGGTTATAGGCATTATCTATGAATCCCGTCCCAATGTGACCGTTGAGGCTGCAAGCCTCTGCCTCAAGTCCGGCAACGCAACGATCTTGCGCGGTGGCTCCGAGTCTATTCATTCCAATCAGGCTATTGCTTTGTGTTTGGCACGAGGCCTGGCTGACGCAGGCTTGCCGGCATCGGCCGTGCAGGTTGTCAAAACCACCGACCGGGCTGCCGTCGGCGAACTGATTACCATGCCGGAATACGTAGATGTGATTGTTCCCAGAGGCGGCAAGGGGCTGATCGAACGAATCAGCCGGGACGCGCGGGTACCCGTTATCAAGCATCTTGATGGCGTATGCCATGTTTATATCGACAGCCATGCCGATCCTGAAAAGGCATTGAACGTTGCCGTGAATTCCAAAACCCAGCGATACGGCACCTGCAACACCATGGAAACCCTTCTGGTGGACAAGGAAATCGCAGTTGACATGCTGGCGCTGCTGGGCCCGGCTTTTATCGAAAAAGGTGTTGAGCTGCGTGGCTGCGAGCAGACCCGGGAAATCCTCGCAGATATAAACGCTGCCACTGACGCAGACTGGGAGGAAGAATACCTGGCGCCAGTGCTGGCTATTCGCGTGGTTGACGGGCTGGAGGGAGCTATCGAGCACATCAACCGTTACAGCTCCCGACATACCGACAGTATCATCACGGAAAACTACACCCGAGCCAGACGCTTCATTACCGAGGTTGATTCGAGCTCGGTCATGGTCAACGCATCGACCCGCTTTGCAGACGGCTTCGAGTATGGGCTTGGCGCCGAGATTGGCATCTCTACCGACAAAATACACGCCCGCGGCCCGGTTGGGCTCGAGGGGCTGACCTCGCAGAAATACGTAGTGTTTGGCGACGGGCACATTAGGGCCTGATGCCGATGCATGTGATTTATGGCGGAACCTTCGACCCGGTGCATCATGGCCATCTGCGGCTTGCGCTGGAGGTTAGCGAACGGCTCGGACACGTGACGGTCAGTCTGGTGCCTTGCCATGTTCCGCCGCACCGTGGTGAGACTGGAGCAACGGCTGCGCAACGGCTGCGCTTGCTGGAGCTGGCGATTGCCGGTGAAGCTCGCCTGCGTATTGATGACCGCGAACTGCGCCGTGAAGGCGCGTCTTATACAGCGGATACGCTACGCCAACTGCGCAACGAGCTGGGTGCGGATGTGCCGCTGGTGATGGTGGTAGGTACGGACGCGTTTGCTGGTTTTGACCGCTGGAAGGAGTGGCAGCAGATTCCCGGCCTCGCGCACATAATTGTTGTGCGCCGCCCCGGTACCGCGCTGGATCCGCAAGGCGAGCCTGCGCGCCTGGTGGCAGAACGTGGAATTGAAAGTGAAGTAGATGGTGCAGGGGCTCTTTCTGGCCAGGCTTCAGGCCTTATTCTTGAGTTGGACCCGCCCTGGCTTGATATCTCCGCAACTGGCATTCGCGAGCGTATTGGCAGCGGCCGGTCACCCCGTTATCTGATGCCCGAGACGGTCTTGGCGGAGATTCAGCGTATGGGGCTTTATGGGGCATGCCCTGTGACGAACTTTTAGTGTTACAATCGCGTTCGAATATGACTTTTCGGGTGGCCATTCCGGCCGGCACCCGGACAACAGGGTAATTATGCAGGCAGAGCAACTCAAAGATCTGATAGTGAACGCACTTGAAGATGTAAAAGCAAAAGACATCAGCGTTATTGATGTGCGGGATCGTACCAGCGTCACCGACTTCATGGTTCTGGCATCCGGAACATCCAATCGCCACGTTAAATCCCTCGCGGACTCCGTTGTTATTGACGCAAAAGAGCAAGGCGTTCGTGTCGGCAGTGTGGAAGGCAGTGGCGGCAGCGACTGGATTCTTGTGGACATGGGAGACGTTATTGTTCATGTAATGTTGCCGGCGGCCCGTGAGTTTTACGATCTGGAGCGCTTCTGGCGCGATGCACCGGATGTCGGTGCTGCGGGCAGCGAGTAACCGTGCGGTTGCGTCTGATCTGTGTGGGGCAGAAAATGCCCGACTGGGTCAGTAAAGGCTACGACGATTACGCGCGTCGTATGCCTCCGGAAATGCCTCTTGATCTGGTAGAAATTGCCATGCCTCATCGTGGTAAAAATCCTGATATTCCGAGGCTCATGCAGCGCGAAAGCGAGGCAGTGCTGGCCGCCGCGGGGCCCAAGGACAGGGTTGTGGCACTTGAGGTTAATGGCCGTCCCTGGTCTACTGAAACGCTGGCCAGTCAGCTCGAAAGCTGGCAGCAAGACGGCCGTGACGTGAGCTTTCTCGTAGGCGGGCCAGACGGTCTGGCCGAACCTTGCCGCCAACGCGCCGACCAGCAGTGGTCACTTTCTCCTCTTACCTTGCCCCATCCTCTGGTGCGTATCCTTTTGGCGGAGCAGCTTTACAGAGCCTGGTCGATTACCCGCAACCACCCGTACCACCGGGCCTAGGAAACATCCATGCCGTGGGGTGAATTCAAGGATACTGCCGCCGAGCGCAGGCTATTCCAGCGTCGCGCTGTCGTTATGCTGGTCATTGTGTTTCTGCTTTTGGCAGGGCTAATCGCGCGGATGTACCAGCTTCAAGTGGTAGAACACGACATTTACACCACTCTCTCTGATAAAAACCGGGTTCAGGTTCAGTCTGTGCCGCCTCCGCGCGGGCTGGTTTACGATCGGAATCACGTGTTGCTGGCGGAAAATCGCCCGGTGTTCAGTGTGACCGTTGTGCCGGAGAGGGTTGGCGGCATGGATGCGACGCTGGAACAGCTGGTCAGCATTCTCGATGTTTCCGACGAAGATATGGAGCGTTTTCAGCGCCGTCTTCGCGAGCCCCGACGGCCCTTCCAGGAGATTCCGCTACGCTATGACCTCACCGAAGACGAGATTGCGCGGCTGGCTGTGCACCGGCACGAATTGCCCGGTGTGGAAGTGGAAGCAGAGCTGGTCCGCTATTATCCCCACAGCGAGCTGACAGCGCACGCGCTGGGGTTTGTCAGCCGTATTAACCGTGATGAGTTGCAGCGGATTGATCCGGTCAACTACGCGGGTACCAACTACATCGGTAAATCCGGTGTCGAACGGTTTTATGAAGAGCTGCTGCATGGAAAGGTCGGTTATCAGCACGTAGAAACCAACGCGCGGGGCCGTACCTTGAGGGTTCTCGAGCGGGAAAACCCGGTGCCGGGTGAGGATCTGGAGCTGCACATCGACCTGCGCCTGCAGAACCGGGCGCACGAGTTACTTGATGGGCGCCGGGGTGCCATCGTTGCCATTGAGCCCGCAACGGGCGGGATACTCGCCCTTGCCAGCGTCCCTGGTTTTGACGCCAACAAATTTGTGACCGGCATCAGCGTGCCGGACTACCGCGAATTAAGTGAGAGTAAAGACAAGCCTCTGTTTAATCGGGCTTTGCGGGGGCAGTATCCTCCGGGCTCCACGCTCAAGCCCATGCTGGCCATTGCGGCGCTTGATAGCGGTGCTGTGACCAGGGACCACAGCATTTGGGACCCGGGATACTTCCAGATCAACTCTGCGGGTCGCCGTTGGAGGGACTGGAAGCGAGGAGGGCACGGCTGGGTTGATTTGACCTATGCAATGGCTCAGTCCTGTGACGTCTATTTCTATGAAGCGGCTGTGGAAATGGGCGTGGACACCATGGTCAACTATTTGGCTCACTTCGGGTTTGGCGAAGATGCAACTCTGGATGTGTCCGGGGCCTTGAGTGGCCTTCTGCCGTCTCCGGACTGGAAGAGGGCAACGCGGAACGAACCCTGGTACCCCGGCGACACCGTTAATCTCGGGATCGGTCAGGGGTTTATGCTGTCTACGCCACTGCAGCTCGCCACGGCGACAGCGCTGATCGCCAATCGGGGAGAGTGGGTTGAGCCGCGACTGCTGAAAGATATTCAGGGAGACCGCACGCCAGATGAATTTTTGCCGGACGAAACTCACGAGCCTCTGAAGCTTAAAGATCCCAGCAACTGGGAATTTATTGCAGATGCCATGGCCGAAGTGATGCATGGCGTGAAGGGCACCGCACGTGCCGCTGCCCGGGGCGCGTCTTATCGAATGGCCGGGAAAACCGGCACGGCCCAGGTATTCAGCCTTGCAGAAGATGAAGAATACGATGCCGAAGAGGTTCGGGAGCGGTTGCGCGACCACGCCCTGTTTGTCGGCTTCGCGCCTTTGGAGAACCCGCAGATCGCCGTTGCGGTGATTGTTGAGAACGGAGGCGGCGGCAGCAGTACCGCAGCCCCTGTTGCCCGGGCCCTTTTCGATGCCTGGTTACTGGAATTTTCTGCGACTGGCGACGGCGCGCTGGTTAGCAAAACCGATTTTGAGAACGAGGCGCGCTGATGGCCACCCGGGAAGTGTTCAGTTCAACTGCCAGCAACCCCCTCGGTCGCCCGAGAGGATTGTGGTCGGCCCTGCACCTGGATCCTATTCTGCTTTTCCTGCTTCTCGCGCTGGTCTCTGGCGGATTGTTTGTACTTTACAGTGGCGCAGACCGCAATTTTGATGTGGTTAAGGCACAAGGTGTGCGTTTTGGCGTTGCCTTCATGGTGATGCTGGTTTTCGCCCAGCTCGATCCCTCTGTATTCCGGCGCTGGGCGCCTTGGCTGTATGGTCTGGGCCTGCTCGGTTTGATCGCTGTATTGTTTGTTGGTGTTGGCGCTAAAGGTGCGCAGCGCTGGCTGGCGCTGCCTGGGCTGCCACGGTTTCAGCCGTCAGAGTTTATGAAGCTGGCCGTGCCCATGATGGCTGCCTGGTATCTGTCGCGGTATTTTTTGCCGCCGAGACTGTCCCGCATCGGTGTGGGTCTGGCGATTGTGCTGCTCCCCATGGTCCTGATTGTGAAACAGCCGGATCTCGGAACGTCGCTTCTGGTGGGTATGGCCGGGTTGTTCGTAGTGTTTTTTGCGGGCATGAGCTGGAAGCTGATCAGTGCCTTTTTTGTGATGGTTTCCGTCGCAGCGCCGGTAATGTGGTTTTTTGGAATGCGGGACTATCAAAAGCAGCGTGTGCTGACAATGCTTGACCCCCAAAGTGATCCATTGGGTGCTGGCTGGAATATTATCCAGTCCAAAACTGCCATTGGCTCCGGTGGTTTTGATGGCAAGGGGTGGCTTCAAGGCACTCAGTCGCATCTTGAATTTCTTCCTGAAAGCCATACGGATTTTATCGTAGCTGTATTGGCGGAAGAGTTCGGGTTTATCGGTATTCTGGTGCTGCTCAGCGTGTACTTTCTGATTATTCTGCGATGTCTCTTTATTGCGGTCACCGCTCAGGATTCATTCAGCAGGCTGGTAGCCGGCGCACTGACCATGACTTTTTTCATTTATGTGTTTGTAAATGTCGGCATGGTGAGCGGGCTGCTGCCTGTTGTCGGCGTGCCCTTGCCACTGGTTTCCTACGGCGGTACCTCAACCGTCACGCTGATGGCGGCCTTTGGCATATTAATGTCCATACACACCCATCGCAGGATGATCACGGCCTGATGTCAGGCCGGTAATGGTGATACCTATAGCGAACCCGTTACAATGGTATGTGTCGCGATGTTTCATGTATCTGGCGGCACGTATTTCAGAGGACGTCCCGACAGTGGTATCAAATTATTTACATTTATGGCTGATGGTATCGGCAGCTTCGGTACTGACCGGTTGCGCATCGTCTCCGACATCGGCGCCGGCCGGAACCGATCATTCATCGCGTTATACGATTACCCAGGACAGAGCGCCCACGGGAAACTTTGATGTATCCGGGTTGTCAGATGCCGTACCCGTATACCAGGCGCCGGTCAGGGCCGGAAATAAATCGTCTTATACGGTTTGGGGCAAACATTATAACGTAATGGACAGTAACGACGGTTATGTCGCCCGCGGCACTGCAAGCTGGTATGGCGAAAAGTTTCATGGCCACAAAACGTCTAACGGCGAGATCTTCGACATGTATGAGATGTCTGCCGCCCATAAATCCCTGAGGATTCCGGGATACGCAAGAGTGACCAATCTGGATAATGGCCGCACAGTGATCGTTCGGGTTAATGATCGAGGGCCGTTTCATGGAGATCGATTGATCGACTTGTCCTATGCGGCCGCCAAGAAACTGGGTTATCAGTCGCGCGGAACCGCCCGGGTAGAGGTAGCATCGATTACGGTCAAGCCTGATGGCAGTATGTTCATTGCTGGCCAGCCCTTTGCGCCCGATGGGCAGCCGACTGTTCAGCCCGTTCCAGGGACCGACGATGCTGTGGCCGCAAACGATCGGCAGGATGCCAACGGCGGCCTGTTTGTCCAGCTGGGTTCGTTCAGCAGTCGTGACCCCGCAGAGAAACTGCAGGTTCGAGCCAGTAGCGTGCTCAACAGCTCTCTAGATAACCCCGTGCGGGTGCGTTCCGTAGACACCGCTTCCGGGCGTTTTCACCGGGTACAGGTTGGGCCGTTTCAGGATGAGGGCAGTGCGCGCAAGACCCAGAGCCTGCTGGAAGCACGAGGGTTTTCGCAGTCAATTGTAATGACCGACTCTCACTGAGCGTCAGGCCAGACATAAAAAACACACTTAACGACGAATGAATGGACCCATGGCACTAAAATCAGTTTTTCGCTCGCTCTCCTTTATCTCAGCGTCTCTCGCGTTTGTGTTGATGCTTTCAGTATCAACCAACGCCATGTCCCAGACAGTGCTGATTCCGTCTCCGCCACAGATTGCTGGCAGTTCTTACGTGCTCATGGATCCGAAAAGTGGTCGCATTATTATGGAGCAGAACAGTAACGAGCGGCTGCCACCGGCCAGTCTGACCAAAATGATGACGGCCTATATTGTCGAGCGTGAGCTGGACGAGGGGCGGATCAACATGTCCGACATGGTCCCCATCAGCGTAAAGGCCTGGAAAACAGAAGGTTCCCGTACGTTTGTCAAAGAAGGCACCAGCGTATCCGTAGAGGATCTTCTCAAAGGCGTCATCATCCAGTCCGGTAACGATGCATCGGTTGCGCTGGCGGAATTTGTTGCCGGCAGTGAGGGAGCGTTCGTTGATATCATGAACCAGCAGGCTCAGCTACTGGGCATGAAGGACACCCACTTCGAGAACGCCACGGGCCTGCCTGCTCCTGATCACTTTTCCACCGCGTATGATCTGGCCGTTCTGGCCCGTGCAATTATTAACGACTACCCGGAAAACTATCCGATCTACGCGGAGAAACACTTTACTTACAACAATATCCGGCAGCCTAACCGCAACAGCTTGCTGTGGCGCGATGACAGTGTTGATGGCCTGAAAACCGGCCATACGGAAGAAGCCGGGTATTGCCTTGTTGCTTCTGCGAAACGCAACGATACCCGCTTCATCGCCACGGTTATGGGCACCAGCAGTTCACAGTCGCGGTCCCAGGAAATTCAGAAAATGCTGAACTACGGGTTCCGCTACTTCGAGAGCGAGCGGTTGTTCCGCGCCGGCCAGGAACTGATAGAAGCCGAGGTATGGGGCGGTCAGTCAGATCAGCTCTCTGTAGGCATGCTTGAAGACGCTTTTGTAACCATTCCCCGCGGATCCCGTGACAGCCTGGAGTCCACGGTGGATCTGGATGCGGTGATCAAGGCGCCGGTTCAGGCCGGTGATGAGCTCGGGCGTGTGAAGGTATCGTTTAACGGCGAGGTGCTGATAGACCAGCCTGTGCTGGCGCTGACAGACGTCCCCGAGGGTGGCCTGTTCAAACGCATCTGGGATGCTATCAAGCTGTTTTTTATTCAGTTATTTTAGTGAGGGCGAACTGGCCCGGGAGTGAAACGGCATGAGTGAGCCGAAAGCACCAAAAATTGAATTTCCCTGCGACTATGCCATCAAGGTGATCGGTGATTCCGCACCGGATTTCCGGGAGGTTGTCCTGGGGATTATTGAGCAGCACGCACCAGGAGTCTGTGAAGCCGATATTACGGTTAACGACAGCAGCAGGGGGCGGTTCTGCTCGATCCGGCTGACCATCGCAGCCACCGGCGAGCCGCAATTAAAAGCCTTGTTCGAAGACCTCAAGGCCAGTGGCCGCGTGCACATGGTGTTGTAAGCCTGATGTCTGAACTGATAGTGAGGTCACTGGGGCAGCAGCCCTATCTGGAAACCTGGGAGGCTATGAAAAGCTTCACGGCGGACAGAGGCGACAGCACAACCGATGAGCTCTGGTGCCTTGAACACCCGCGGGTGTATACGCAGGGTCAGGCGGGCAAAGCCGAACATATTCTGGCGCCCGGCGACATTCCGGTGATTCCGGTGGACCGGGGGGGGCAGGTAACTTACCACGGCCCAGGGCAGTTGGTAGTTTATCTGATGATCAACCTGTCTCGCCGCAGGATGGGGGTGAGGGCGCTGGTTGATGTTATTGAGCAGTCTCTTGTTGGCACGTTGGCCGAGCTCGGCATTACCGCGGAACCCCGGCCAGACGCGCCGGGCGTTTACGTCGGTGACGCGAAAATCGCGTCCCTCGGGCTTAGGGTACGGCGTGGATGCTCCTTTCATGGTCTGGCGCTGAATGTCCACATGGATATGGAACCCTTTCGAAGGATCAACCCCTGTGGCTATGCCGGCTTGGCCATGTGCCAAGTCAGCGATTTTGTTGCCACTGCGCCCATTGATGATATTGAAAAGCGCCTGGCGGCCCAACTGGTTGTGGGTCTGGGCGATATCGCAGTAAGTTATCGTGAGGGCTGGGGGAATTAAGCGGACGCGCCATCCCGATGCGCGCAAACACGGTTGTGCCCGAGAGTTTTTGCACGATACAGAGCTTCATCTGAACGTTGAAGCAGCTTGTCGACAGATTCTGATCCTCTGATAATTGCCACTCCAGTGCTTACCGTGCAATGCACGGGCTTCTCCCCGACCGAGTGAACGCCATGCGAAAAATGCCAGTAGCGGCACGGCGGCAATGCTCAGCCAGTTAATCAGAACAGGGATGGGTATGTCGCCCTTGACCCGAAACTGCGATTGCTCTTGGGCCGGGATATCAGGTGCGGTATTCGACATAGGTTGAACGGGTTCTTTTGATAGTAATCAGGGCATTTCTGGATGCGTGGAGCAGATATAAACTGGCTGCGGTTAATAAGCAATGGCCGCTTGGCCGGGAAATACCGGTCGAATCCGGTAGGTCAGGTAGTTACAGTGTCCGTATAATGGTCGAAGCCGCCTGGTGCTGTTACGTTAAAGGGATCAAATCAGCGATTCATTCAGGGTGGTTAAATTCTCCGATTCAGACAGGTTATACATGTCTTCCAGACGCCCAGGTAAATCAGTCTCCCGCATCAAGACCGGCAGCTTCGAACGTCGGCTGAGCCTGACTCGCGCAGGGCTCTTTGCAGGAACACGAATGGCTTCGCACATGGCCACCAACTGGTTCAGCAGCAAGGAAGCCCGGGATGAGCGCCACCGTGCCATGCTCTCCAAACAGGCCCGTTTTCTGGTACATGAGTTGGGCAAGCTGAAAGGCAGTGTGGTCAAAATCGGCCAGGTAATGGCGCTTTACGGTGAACATTTCCTGCCTGAAGAAGTCACTGAAGCATTGCATACCCTGGAAGACCAGACCACATCCCTTGAGTGGTCTGCCATAGAGCGTGTGCTCAAGGCAGAGCTGGGCAGCGAGCAACTGGCAGAGCTGGATATAGATATAGAGCCAATCGGGGCAGCCTCCCTCGGGCAGGTACATCGCGCCGTTCGGCGCAGCGATGGCCTGGAACTCGTGCTCAAGGTTCAGTACCCCGGTGTTGCAGATGCTGTAGACAGCGATCTGAATGCGGTGGCGCAATTGCTCAGAGTGGCGCGATTGGTGAGTTTTGGGCCTGAGTTTGAAGACTGGCTGGAAGAAGTCAGGCAGATGATGCACAGAGAGGTCGATTATCGCCTGGAAGCGCGCACCACCGAGAAGTTTCGCCAGATGCTCTTAGATGATCCACGTTTTATAGTTCCCCGGGTGCTGCCGGAGTATTCCTCTGCCCAGGTGATCGCCTCGACTTACGAACATGGCCACTCTGTCAATTCTGTCCTGGTGCGTGACTTGTCGCTTGAGCGCCGCAGCGATCTGGGCAAGGCGGCTCTGGAGCTTTTTTTCCGGGAGTTGTTCGTTTGGGGCGAGATCCAGACAGACCCCAACTTCGGGAACTACCGCATTCGGATTGCCGGAGAAGACGGTAAAGGCGCGGAGCATGATCGCATCGTGCTGCTGGACTTCGGCGCGGTACAGATCTACTCAAGAGAGTTTCTTGACCCGGTAATCCAGATGATCAAGGGCTCTTACGAGGATGATCTTGATGCCGTGATCGACGGAGGGGTGAAACTGCGTTTCATGAGCACAGACTGGCCGAAGGAGGTGCTGGAAACGTTTGGGCAGGTGTGTATGTCTGTTCTGGAGCCCTTGTCCAGTGATCACGGAAGCTGGCCAGACTACGCTGTAAACAGTAAAGGTCAGTACCGCTGGAAGCAAAGTGATCTGCCATCGAGAGTGGCCCGGCAGGCGGCTCGGTCAGCCATAAGCCGCTACTTCCGGGTGCCGCCCAGTGAATTTGTATTTCTCAACCGCAAACTCATTGGGGTGTATACCTTTATTGCCGTGCTTTACTCGGAGTTCAATGGCGAACCCTTGCTGCGCAAGTACCTTTACGGTGAGGGCGATGATATGCCTGATGCTTCAGCGACCAGCCAGATCACAAAGGCATAGCGCAGCCCTTTACCGATACCCACAAGCACAATGAAGTTCAGCCAAGGCACGCGCATGATTCCGCCGACCAGTGTCAGCGCGTCGCCACCCAGGGGCAGCCAGCCCAGAAGCAAAGACCACTGGCCGTAACGGTTGAAGCTGTTCCTGGCTTTATGCAGCTGTGTCTCGCTCAGGGGAAACCAGCGTTTGTGTTTGAAGCGGTCCACCTGCCTGCCAATGACGCCATTAACCACAGACCCCAGAGTGTTACCAAGCGTGGCCCAGAACCACAGCCACAGCATAGGGTATCCCTGAACAACCAGCGTGCCTGTCAGTATTTCCGAATACGCCGGCAGCAGCGTGGCTGCGGCAAAAGAGGTCAGAAACAGTGTCAGGTAGACCACGAAGTTCTCCTTGTGGTGATGGGGATTTGCTCCTTTCGGTAAGCGAAAAGGCTCTATGTATGATCCGGTACTATGGCGGCCATTCAAAGCATCAATTTTTAATAGTCCGTAAACATGTCATCATGATTCAAAGATTTTTAACACCCCTTTTGCACAACCCTTTTTACACTCCCGGGAATCGCTCCGGGACAACTATTCGGGAGGTTTTATGGAGCAGGTAACGATTTACGGCCGTTCAAGTTGCGGGTTCTGCGTGCGCGCAAAGAGCCTGTGCGAGTCTCGCAACATGCCGTATACCTGGGTCGACATGATCGAACATGATATGACGAAGGCAGACATTGCTGACAAGATTGGCCGCCCTGTCCATACCGTTCCCCAAATTCTTGTGGGTGACAGGTACATTGGCGGTTATGACGAGTTTTCCGCTTACGTGCGTGCACTGGAAGCGGAAAAAGCTCACTGAGCCACGTTTTGAAGATGTAAAAAGGCCCTGCAGAAAAACCGCTGCAGGGCCTTTTTCGGATGGCCCAAAATGCAGTGGGCGATGGAGTATTGCTCAGAACTGAAAGTCGGTTTTCAGTTTCTTTTCTGTCAAAGTGTTTTTCAGCTTCGCAACCCGGGGTAAACCGTTGTCAAACGGAGGGAAGCTCTCACCGGCAATCAGCGGCTCAAGGTAATCCCGGCAGTCTTTTGTAATACCGAAGCCATCATCAGTGATGTAATGGATCGGCATTTTCTTTTCCTGGTTGGCCACCTCACTGAGGGGGGCTTCGCCAATTTTCCAGATGTAGGGCTTTGCCTGCACACGCACGATGGTGGGCATAACGGCCTGTTTGCCAGCCAAGGCCATTTCCACGGCAGCCTTGCCAACGGCGTAAGCTTGCTCAACGTCCGTTGCAGAAGCGATGTGACGCGCGCTGCGCTGCAGGTAATCTGCTACCGCCCAGTGGTATTTGTGCCCGAGTGCCTGTTTGACCATGTTGGCCAGTGCTGGTGCTACGCCGCCCAGCTGCGTGTGCCCAAAGGCATCTTTCGCGCCGGCATCTGCCAGAAACCGGCCGTCTTCGTACTGAGCACCTTCCGAGGCCACCACCACGCAGTAACCATATTCTTTCACGCAGAACTCAACTCGCGCCAGAAACGCTTCGCGGTTAAACGGAATTTCCGGGAACAGGATAATATGGGGCGGCTCGCCTTCGCTCTGACCAGCCAGGCCGCCAGAAGCGGCAATCCAGCCGGCGTGGCGACCCATCACTTCAAGAATGAACACCTTGGTGGAGGTTTCGCACATGGATTGGATATCCAGGCTGGCTTCCAGTGTAGAGGTGGCAATGTACTTGGCGACAGAGCCAAAACCCGGGCAGCAGTCCGTAAACGGCAGGTCGTTATCTACGGTTTTGGGAACACCAATACAGGTAATGGGGTAGCCCATCTTCTCGCCCATCTGTGAGACTTTGTAGGCTGTATCCTGGGAGTCACCACCACCGTTGTAGAAGAAGTAGCCAATATCGTGGGCGCGGAACACCTCGATAAGACGCTCGTATTCGCGGCGGTTTTCTGAAAAGTTTTTCAGTTTATGGCGGCAAGAGCCGAAAGCACCGCCCGGAGTGTGGATCAGCTCCTGAATGGATTTATCACTTTCGAGACTGGTATCAATCAGTTCCTCGTTCAGTGCGCCCAGAATGCCGTTGCGCCCGGCAAAGACTTTGCCAATTTTGTCCGGATGCTGGCGGGCGGTCTGGATAACCCCGCAGGCACTGGCATTGATGACGGCGGTAACACCGCCGGACTGAGCGTAGAATGCGTTCTTGATGGCCATCTCGGGGTGGAGTCTCCTGCAGTTTCAATAATGGCGCAGATGATACGCCAAATGCTGACGATTTTCATGGCAAGAAATGCGGAGGGCTTTGTTCTTGACGTCTTGACGGAGTGAGGTGGATACGGGAGGCTTGTCGGGTTTAAACGCAGAGGACAGTCGGCGAATGCATATTCATATCCTGGGGATTTGTGGCACATTTATGGGCAGCCTGGCTGTTCTGGCAAGGGAGCTTGGCCATACGGTTACAGGCTCTGATCAGGGTGTCTATCCGCCCATGAGTACCCAGTTAGAGGCGCAGGGTATCAGCCTGATGGACGGTTTCCGTGCTGAGCATCTGCAGCCGAAGCCCGACCTGGTGCTGATTGGCAACGCCATGTCCCGGGGTAACCCCGAGGTAGAGGCGGTACTGAATCACAACATTGATTATATGTCCGGCCCCGAGTGGTTGGCCCGGGAAGTGCTCAGGCATCGCTGGGTTATGGCTGTGGCGGGCACCCACGGTAAAACCACTACCACCGCTATGCTGCTCTGGATTCTTGATCAGGCAGGGCTTGCGCCGGGTTACCTGGTGGGTGGTGTACCCAAAGACTTTTCGGTATCGGCCAGCCTCGGGAACAGTGACTTTTTCGTCATTGAAGCGGATGAGTACGACAGTGCCTTCTTCGACAAACGCTCCAAGTTCATCCATTACCGCCCGCATACTTTGATTCTGAACAACCTTGAGTTTGATCACGCCGACATCTTTGACAACGTCGAAGCGATTGAGCGTCAGTTCCATCATCTGGTTCGCACGGTTCCGTCTCAGGGGCTGATAATCCGCCCGAGCCTGGATGCGCACCTGGATAAAGCGCTGGCTATGGGATGCTGGAGCCCGGTTCAGGGTATAGCGATTGGTAGCGAGATAGCGGGTGCCGCCGACTGGCGCGCCGAACTGCTGTCTGAGGATGGTAGCCGGTTTATGGTTATCCACCATGAGCAACCAGTTGCTGTCGTGAAGTGGAGCCAGACCGGTATGCATAACGTTCGCAACGCTTTGGCAGCTATTGCGGCGGCAAGGCACGTGGGCGTAACGCCGGACCATGCGGTAGCCGCGCTGTGCCGGTTCTCTGGTGTAAAGCGCCGTATGGAACTGCTTGCGGATATCGGCGGGGTGCGTGTCTACGACGATTTTGCCCACCACCCCACGGCAATAGCGACCACGCTGGACGGCTTGCGTAATCAGGTGGGGGAGGAGCCGATTATCGCCCTCATCGAACCCCGTTCCAACACGATGAAGCAGGGTGTTCATCAGCATACGTTACTGCCAAGTGCAGCTTTGGCAGACAGGGTCTATTGGGCCAATCTGAACAACATGGACTGGTTGCCGGAGCTGGTGTCAGCGTGGCAATCGGATAATCCGGAATCCGGGCAACACAGTGTTGAATCGACCACAGAGGCGCTGACTGACCGGGTGATGGCAAGCCTGCCAAGTCCCTGCCACATTGTTATCATGAGCAACGGCGGTTTTGGTGGCATTCACGGTAAGCTCGTCGCAGAACTTGAACGTATCCATGGCTGATCCGGCACTCAGGGAACCATAAAGATGACGGAAACCATGACGAACAATCAGTCGAAAAGGCGAACAGTCAATCTGGCATTCACCGGCGCCTCCGGTGCCCAGTACGGCCTGCGCCTTCTGCAGTGTCTGGTGGCTGCGGGCTGCCGGGTTAACGTGATGATCAGTAAGGCCGCGCAGATTGTCATTGCGACAGAAACCGACCTGAAGCTGCCGGGAACTCCGCCGGCCATGCAAAAAACCTTGTCTGAATACGCCTCTGCCGAGCCCGGCCAGGTGCTGGTATTTGGCCGCGAAGACTGGTTTTCTCCCCCCGCTTCCGGGTCTGGCGAAAAAGCACCTCTGGTGGTTTGCCCTTGCAGTACCGGAACCCTCTCCGCGCTGGCCACCGGTGCCAGTAACAACCTGATTGAGCGCGCCGGCGATGTAGCACTTAAAGAGCGGCGCCAACTGATTCTGGTGCCCCGCGAAGCGCCATACTCCGAAGTGCACCTGGAAAACATGTTGAAGCTCACTCGCATGGGCGCTGTCATCATGCCGGCCAGCCCGGGGTTCTACCATAGGCCTGAGTCGGTGCAGGATATTGTGGACTTTATTGTCGCCCGTATTCTCGACCATCTGGGCCTGCCTCAGGATCTGATACCCCGATGGGGCGAGGCCCGGGTTAGCGCCAAAGTGGATCGCATCGATGGTTTTGGCCAGCACGATTGATGGTTTTAACCATTGAGCAAACCCGCCTGTCGGCAGAGACTTGGTGAACGCCAATAACAATATTGTTCACTGACTGAGGTTCACCATGATTCCACGTACGCTCTTCGACGCTGACCTTGACGGTTTTCGGGATTCCGTTCGGAAATTCCTTGAGCAGGAAGCTGCGCCATACCACGAGCAGTGGGAGAAGGATGGCCAGGTCAGCCGCGAGTTGTGGCAGAAGGCCGGCGAACTGGGTTTTTTGTGCCCGACCATGCCCGAGGAATACGGCGGTGTTGGCGCTGACTTCCGTTACAGCGCGGTTGTGATGGAAGAGGTCTCGCGGGCCGGGCTTTCCGGTATCGGCTGGACTCTGCATTCCGATATTGTTGCACCCTACATTCTCAAGTACGGCTCGGAAGAGCAGAAAACGCATTACCTGCCCAAAATGGCCTCTGGTGAAATTATCACCGCAATTGCCATGAGCGAGCCGGGTGCCGGTTCTGATCTTCAGGGTGTGAAAACCACGGCAATAAAGAATGGCGACCACTACACTTTAAACGGTTCCAAAACCTTTATAACCAACGGCCAGATGGCCGACCTGGTGATCGTTGTTGCCAAAACCGATCCGAAAGAAGGCGCAAAAGGCATCAGCCTGCTACTGGTTGAAGCCGCATGGGAAGGTTTTGAAAAAGGCCAGAACCTGAACAAAGTCGGTATGAAGGCTCAGGATACTTCCGAGCTTTTTTTCCAGGACGTAAAAGTCCCGGTCACTCATCTGCTTGGTTCCATGGAAGGGCAGGGCTTTATGCAACTGATGCAGGAGCTTCCTGCAGAGCGCCTGCAGATTGGCCTTACCGCAATCGCCGCCGCAGAAGCGGCCTGGCAGTGGACGCTTGATTACGTCAAAGAGCGCAAAGCCTTCGGCAAGCCGGTGATCAAATTCCAGAATACCCGTTTCAAAATGGCTGAGATGAAAGCAGAAATCACCGCCGCCCGGGTGTTCACCGACCGTTGTCTGGAGCTTCACCTGGAGAAAAAGCTCGACATACCAACCGCCGCGATGCTGAAGCAATACACGACGGATCTGCAGTGCCGGGTGATGGATGAGTGCGTGCAGTTGCATGGAGGCTACGGCTACATGTGGGAATACCCGATTGCCCGCGCCTGGGCTGATTCGCGGGTTCAGCGTATCTACGGCGGAACCAACGAAATCATGAAAGAGATCGTTGCGCGGGCATTTTAAGTTGCATTCCGCAAGAGCCCCGGAGACTGCAGGCAGGCAAGGAATCGGCTGTAATTCCTGGTCTCATCTGGGGTAAGTTCGGGAGAAACGGATTTTGGAGATTCATGTGGTTTTACCCATAACTTTTCCAAATTTTGAAGCATAAATTTTCCACTACAGAGCCAACTCACGGTTAATAATGACGCAACTATAGTCTGGCGCGAGCGCCCAGATTTTGGTGAGGCACGTTCCTGAATACTGCGGGCTCAAAACGCACGCCTTAAACAAAAGCGAACATTGGTAAGGCCTCTCTAAAGATACATGCCTCCGCTTATCGCAAGGCATTCCGCTGCCGGTAAGCCTGTGGTGTTATCCCCGTCCAGCGAATAAAGCTTCGGGTAAACGCACTGTGCTCCGAATAGCCCAGTAGTAACGCAATATCCACTAACCCCAGCCTGGTCTCGCGCAGGTAGCGTTCAGCTATTTCCTGTCGCACTGCCGCCACCTCTTTTAGAAAGCTGGTGCCGGCCGCCGTCAGTTGTCGTTGCAGGGTGCGAACGGACAGGTCCATGCTTTCTGCAACCGAGGCAATCTCCGGATTGGCTTCCGGCAATAGCCTTCCAACGCGACGACGCACCTCATCAATCAGCGGCGACTGGTCAGGCAAGCGCGCAAGCAGTGATTCCGCCTGCTCTTCCAGCATGGCGAGCATGGCCGGGTCCGCACTCTGAAGAGGTTCCAGCAGGGTCTGTGCATCCAGGTGTATCACCGTATCGACTTGTTCAAAATCCACAGGACAGCCGAAAAAATTCCTATATTCCCGAATACTGGTGGGCGTTGGGTTGATGAAAGAAACATAGGTCGGGGCAAATTCCCGGCGTGTCAGCCCCCGACACAGGTGCACCAAAGCCGTTATCGCGGTTTCATCAACCAAGGGGCCCGGCCTACCATGCTCGGCATCCCATACAAGCGCTACGCCATCACCGTTCGCCCGAATTTCCATAGGGGTTACGTCATAAACCAGCCGTTGATAGCGGTTCAGGCGACTCAACGCCTCTCTCAGATTCCGCGAGGCCATGATCATGTAGCCCAGCACACCGACGTGGCGGAGGCTCAGGGTCTGTCCCAGATGGAGCCCGAGCAGTGGGTCATTCAGGTGGCTCGCTGCACAGTCCAGCAGCGCACGCCAGTCATCGATCGGCAAATCGGCATTCAAGGCAGTGTCTGCCGGCGGCCTGGGATGTGGCAGCAATGCGTCGCTGTTCAGCCGCTTTGCGTCCAGGTGCTCGTAAAGAGCAAGAGCAAAACTGGCCGGCACACGGCGTCGATGTGGAGCACTCATTATCATCTCGATGTCAGGCAACCGCTTTGGCGCAAGATGTTAAATCGATGGCAGCCCATGTCAAGCAACCGGTTCACCATTTAGCCAAAGTAGCCCGACTACAAATAAGTTCCGAGGATGAAAACATGCAGCTATTGGTTACCGGCGCAGCCAACGGGATCGGTGCCAGCGTTACAGAGCTGGCCACTCAACAAGGGCACAAGGTTATCGCGACCGATCTAGATATTACGGCGCTGAAGCAGCGCTGGGAAAACCAGCCGTCCGTGCGCAGCGAAGCCCTGGATGTGCGCGACGAAGGGCAATGGCGCAGCCTGATCCGAAAGCTTGAGAGCGAAGGCCAAACAATTGACGTACTGGCAAACGTAGCCGGCGTATTGCGCAGCGGGCGTACGGGCAACCTTAAGGGTGAGGACGTTCACCTGATGCTGGACGTGAATGTGCAGGGTGCCATTCTGGGTGCCAACGCCGCTGCCGCACACATGATCGCCCATGGCATCAAAGGCCACATTATCAATGTCGGCTCTATCGCCTCTCTGTATGCCACATCAGGCACTACTATCTACGCCGCCAGCAAGTTTGCGGTGCGGGGGTTCAGCATTGCTGCCGCCGGCGATCTTCGCCCCCATGGCATTGCGGTCTCCCTGGTAGGCCCTGGCCCGGTCAAAACTGGCATGCTGGAACAACAGCGGGGCGACGACAACGCCGCGTTGACCTTTTCCGGGCTACGGGCCCTCACCACGCAAGAAGTGGCTGAAACAATCCTGGGCCCGGTACTCGCGAAACGCCCGCTGGAGTGTTTCTTACCTTGGCATGAAGGCATCGTGGGTAAGATTTGCAACCTCATGCCCGGCCTCTTTTTATACATGACCCGACGCGCCTTTAACCGCGGCCGCAAGAATTTCAGTTCCGACAACTTCTGATGAACGCAGCGAGGAAATAAACATGACCACGTTCAAGCAAATCACCGATTTTGACCAGTCGCGCGACGCTCACGGCCAGCAGGCCCGGGTGGGAGACACACGCGCTGCAGCTGAAACGTTCCGTGCCGCCATGCTGGCCGGGCCCAAGGCTCGCTACTTTCGCTCTTTTGATCTGATTAAGGTTCCTTACCCGTCCCGTTTCGGCCTGCGCAACGCCTTTTCCCGGGAAAAGTGGGTGGGATTTATGCACATCCAGAATCGGCTGTTTGTGGTGCAGTTCGACACCCCCGACGGCGTAAAGACTCTTCTGGTCTCACCCTCCGACCACGAAAGGGGCGGGGAAACGCCGTTCTTCCGACGCCTGCAGGACAAAAACCCGGACTTTCTCACCAAATTGATCACCCAGCGGCAAAGCACCGTTCCGGAGATCATCGCCAGCATCGGCCTGAAGCCGGAAGACATCGACTACATCACCTACGACCACCTGCACACCCAGGATGTGCGACGGTGGCTCGGGACCGATCAGGAACCGGCGTTATTTCCGAATGCCAAGCTTCTGGTGCATTGGCGTGAATGGGAGTCAGCTTTGGATCTGAACCCGTATCAGGCGGACTGGTACTGCCCCAACGGCATCGCAGGGATCAGGGATGACAGAATCATCAAATTCGACGGCTCCATCATGCTGGGCGATGGTGTCGCACTGGTTCACACACCTGGCCACACTGAGGGGAATCATTCCATCGTGGTACATACCGATGAAGGACTTTGGGTGACCAGTGAAAACGGTGTCAGCGTGGATTCCTACGCCCCTCAACTTTCTACAGCCAGTGGCGTCGCGACCTATGCCAAAACCATCGGCACCGAGGTAATCATCAACGGCAATACGCTTGAAAACTCCATCGACCAGTACATTTCCATGGTTCAGGAAAAAACCATTGCCGGGCCATCGCTGCGCGACCAGCGCTTCCCCAATGTTTTTCCGTCCTCTGAAATGACGCCGTTCTGGGCGTTCCCGGGAACCTCGTCGGCGTTCTATGTTGGCGAAGCCAGACATGGTGCGCTCTATCTACCCGCTAGCGTTGGCAGAATACAATGAAACGCACAGTCGCCTGTCTCTGACAAGAAACGAATCGATCCGAAACCGTCGGTTCATCAATCCTGGCATGCAATTCTCGGGCATACGCGTCGTCGTGGAGAATCTGGCGTGATCGGCTGGTATAGGAAGCGTCGGGCAAACAATTGATGGCGAGCGTTAATTGGTGCTAACTGAATGTTGAGGACGGATACCAGTACGCCCGCGCTCTACGGGCGCGGGCGTACTGGGGGTCTCTCGTGCACTAGCTTGCAAGCACGAGTGTTAGGAGAATCACTCCACGATCATTATCGACTTGACGTTAACGAACTCCTTCATGCCGAAACCGCCGTGCTCACGGCCGTAACCGCTGTCCTTGACACCGCCGAAGGGCAGCTGCGGCTGGGCAATATTATAGCCGTTGATGTTAACCATGCCGGTCTCGAACAGGTTGCGAGCAATATGGATGGCACGCTTTTCGTCCTTGGAGAAGATGCCGCCACCCAGGCCGTAGCGGGAATCGTTGGCGACGCGAATGGCCTCGTCCTCGTCCTTCACACGAATCAACGACGCCACCGGGCCGAACAGCTCTTCGTCATAGGCAGGCATTCCTGGCTTCAAGTCTTCCAGCACGGTGCTGGGGTAGAAGTAGCCTGGACCGTCGGGGATTTCACCGCCCAATACGCAAGTCGCACCGGCGTCGATGGAGCGCTTGACCAAGTCGTGCAGGGTTTCGCGCAAATCGTCACGGGCGATCGGGCCAAGCTTGGTGTTCTCGTTGGTCGGGTCACCGTATTCGACCTGGCTCATCTTCTCGACGAACTTGTCGCGGAATTCCTGATAGACCGCATCCACCACGATGAAGCGCTTAGCCGCCACACAGGTTTCGCCGTTATTGTAGATACGGCCCTGGACGCAAGTCTCGACCGCGAGATCGATGTCCGCATCGGCCAGCACCATAAAGGCATCGTTGCTGCCTAACTCCAGTACGGTCTTCTTCAGGCACTCACCTGCCTTGGCTGCCACGGCGCCGCCCGCCTTCGGGCTGCCGGTGAGAGTTACACCGCGCACGTATTCGTGCTCGATGAGCTGACCGACCTGGTCCGCGTCGATGAGCAGATTGCGGAACACGTTCTCCGGCAGACCGGCTTCGCGGAAGACCTTCTCGATCTCCACCGCCGACCCCCAAACATTGGGGGCGTGCTTGAGCAGCACGGTGTTGCCCGCCATGATGTTGGCGATGCTGTAACGAATTACCTGATAGAACGGGAAGTTCCAGGGCTGGATACCTAGAATCACACCGGTGGGCAGATAGCTGACCAGTGCACGGCCGCCTTCAAGTTCGCGTTCCTCGTCGGCCAGCGCCTTGGGCGCAGTGTCGGCGCTGTATTCGCAGATGGCGGCGCACAGCTCGATCTCACCGCCGCCCTGGGAAATCGGCTTGCCCATTTCCCGGGTCATCAACGCGGCGTACTCATCCTTGTTGGCCCGCAGGCGCTTGGCGATTTCACGCAGGATGTTGCCGCGCTCCTCTAAGCTGGTCTTGCGCCATTCAAGAAAAGCCTGATGGGATTCCTTGAGCGCTTGTAATGCCTGGTCGTCGCTGAGCGTTTCATAGGTGGCGATGGTCTCGCCGGTGGCCGGATTGATGGTCTGATGTGTCTTTGCCATGTCATTCATCCTTTTTTGCAATGGTTCATAGAACCCGTCTGGAACGGGGTTCTGACGTAAGTTTTGGAGTCAGGGTGCGCAGGGTCCGTCGCCCTGCTTCGCACTTAACCAAACGGCCGTTGTTTTATCCAGTCGACGGTCTGGGCGAGCGTCGTGGGTATATCGCGGAAAGTGACACCCAAGCTGTCGCGCCGGGTGAAATCGAACTGTGTCGGCTCTTCTGCCGAGCCCGTCAATGGCGCCGGTAGACCAGCTTCGGGCACGTGCGGCGCCAGGGCGGAGTAGATGTCGGCCCAGGTCCAGCTGTCGTAGACCGCGAAATAACGCCCTTCGGCAGCCGACTGTTCATAGGCGGCGAGAAACAGTGTGGCCACGTCGTCGATATGGGCCATGGAAATGGAGCCACTGGGCACCGTTTCGTGCTGGCCTTTTCGTCCCTCGACCATTGAAGCCAGGCTGGCATGCAAGCTGCGTTCGAGATGCTGCGGCAGCACCGTTGGGCCGAGCATGAACGTGGGTAGCAGAATCGCCAGCCGCTGGCAGTTATCGGCGGCGAAGGCCTTGGCCTCGCGTTCCATCACGGTCTTTTCGGCGGCCGTGTATTTTTTGCGGCTCATCTGCTCTTCGGCATCCGATACGGCGTCCAGCTCGTTTTTCACCGCTATCGGCTCGGGCGGATTGGTGCTGCTGGTACTGCTGCAGATCACCACGTTCGCGGTGCCGGCACGCGCTGCGGCCTGCATGATTGCCAGACAACCGTCAGCGGTCGGTCGGATGATGTCGCGCCAGCCCTGCTCGTCGTCCATTTCGCTGGCCGGGGTGCCGTCCGGCCCGCTATGGCGCGGCGCGAGGCTGGCGATGAATACGCCGTCTGCGCCTGCCATGGCCTCATCGAAGCTGTGGGTGTCGGTCATCTCGGCCGAGAACAACGTCAGCCGCTCAGACGCACCGGGGAGCGCCTGGAGGTGACGCGTTTTGCTGTCGTCGCTGGCATCGCGCAGCGTGGCGTTGACGCGGTAACCGGCTGCGAGCGCCGTCTTGACGATGTTCGAGCCGACGAAGCCGCTGCCGCCGGCGACACACAACGTCGTGGATTGCTTGTTCATGATTGCACACCCCGAATAGGGAAATTGATGACCGGTCCCGGCACGATGGGAAAGTGTGTCACGCCCCAGTCGTTGCGGGCAAAATGCAGGTCGCTGTGGCAAACGCCGCAATAGAGGATTTCAATGGCGACGTCGTCTTCGCGCGGCTGGCAACGCTCGAAATTGAAGGGCGCCAGAAGTTGGTCGGCGGCATGCGCCGCATAAGCACGGGTCTGACTCATAGCAGGTCTCTTCGATTGGTGTGAATGCCAGAACAATGACAAGCATTATAGGAAATGCAGCCAGCGAATGGCATCAACATTCCTGCGGGATTTTTGCACGTTTCTACTAAATCAAGGCGCCCCCAAGGATTAATGAGGGTATAATTAGCATAATCGTCCCGTGCTGAATCAAGGAGTTCAAGATGCCTGCCTCCCCATCGACCGATGTCCTGATCGAGTTGATCGCGCCGCTGATCGAGCATGACGGCTACATCAGGACATCACTGCCATCGGTGACGCTGATGGCGCTACGTCGACCCATCCCACGAACGCCACTGATATACGAACCAAGCCTGAATATCATCGCCCAGGGCTACAAGATCGGCTACCTCGGCAATCACGAGATTCACTACGGTCCAGGGCAATATCTGGTACAGACGCTGCCGCTACCTTTCGAATGCGAGACCCATGCGTCGCCCGAGTCGCCGCTACTGGGCGTATCGATACGCCTCGATCCGGCGCTGCTGGTGGAACTGGTCACGGCCATGGGAGAGCGCGACGTTAAGGATGAGGAATCGCCTGTACCCATGGACTCGGTGTCGATGACCCACGGCATGCACGGCGCTGTGGTCCGACTGTTGCAGACACTGCATGATCCCTTTGAGATCGCGGCCATGGGATCGCAGCGGGAGCGCGACGTGCTATTCGAGGCCTTGAAGGGACAGCAAGGGGCCGCCCTTCGCGCCTTGGTGCATCACCAGGGCCACTATTCGCAAATCGTCCAGGTGCTGTCACAGTTGCATGCCCGCTACGCGGAGGAGGTCTCGATAGAAGCTCTGGCTCACCAGGCCAACATGAGTCCCTCGGCTTTTCACAAGCACTTCAAGCAGGTCACCCAGGCCTCTCCACTGCAATATCTCAAGCGGCTGCGTCTGATCAAGGCGCAGCAACTGCTTGTTCAGGAAGCTCACAACGTGAATCAGATTGCCGAGGCGGTCGGCTATCACAGCGTTTCCCAGTTCAGTCGTGACTACAAGCGTTGCTTCGGCACCCCGCCTCTGCGTCATCGCAAGGAGGAACGTGCGCTGCAAGCCTCATGAACCGTTCGCTTGGGAGTTGTTGCCTTCTCCAATGGCCGGATACAGCCAAGGTCGACGATAAGTGTCGGTAGCAGAACCCCATCGGAATCCAATACACGTACTGAGCGATCAGGATCGGGTCCCAGTTCGACCAACCTAGATCCTGTTGGTCAGGGAATCAGGACAATCTTTTCAGAAGCGCCCTCTTTCACTCGATGATAGGCCGCCACTGCCTCTCTTAAGGGTCGCTCGATAAAATCACCCATATCAGGGATATTCAGAGGATTATCGAGGAAATCAAAGAGGGTGAAGCGAGCTTCTATCAGCCCGATATTGATGAGTTGAAGAGTGAATTCATTGGAATGCGCAGTCCCGCACCCTCAAGCCCAGTGAAAGAAAAAAAGGCCGGAACTTCCCCTTCCCATCCTGGTGTCAGGAAGCCAAAAAGGGATCCGATCAATGCATCATGAAGAGTATCTCAGTTCAGCTGCGCGTAGCACGCTCCGGCCGATTGTGATTAGAGGAGAGGGAGAACACATCGAGTCCCTGACGTCATACATCGGGCGTCTCGCCTGGCACCACTCGGTTAAGCCCTCTTTGCTGATCAGTAGTTTGATGGACCCCGGAAAGTCCGCTGGATTTCTGAATCATGAAATAGCGACGAGCTTTAATTCACTGACTCCCAAAACGGCCGCCATCGTAGAAAGTGTCGCGACGCAGGCAGGCCTTGCCAGTCATTTGGTCGCGGCTATGACCTTTGTCCATCTTCATGATCAGATTGATCATAGCGCGCGCGGATTCATCAGAAAGGCCAAGCAGTGGTGTCCCGTTTGCTATCACGAAGATCATTCGAATGGAGGCCAGTACGATCGCCTCGCCTGGAGCTTGCAAGGCGTCTCGCATTGTGTGAAGCACCGATGCAAGCTCAGGGATTATTGCCAGCATTGCTTAAAAGCTCAGCCCTACCTCTCCACCAAATGTAAGGTGGGATTCTGTCATCACTGTGAGCAATCACTAACGGAGAGCGTTCTATCGAAACGAGCGGATGTCGACTGCAAAGAAAGTGAGGTTTATTCCTCCCTCGTACTGGGAATTGTCGATCAAGCTAACGCTGAAACTGAAAGCCTTGAGTCCATATTGCGGCAAATTGCCTATATGTTCTCCGCTGAAGGAATCCCGCGATTTGCTGAGTTCCTTAAAATGGACAGGCATTGTGTAGAGCGCTGGATGACGGGGGAAACGAAACCAGCTTTCAAAAGTGTTCAGCGCGTTTGTGGCAAACTAAAGGTGCCCTGGGCAGATGTTCTGATGAGGCGTATGAGCGCATCTGAAATCATCGAATCAAACAAACGAAGTCGATCGAAAATCCAATGGGCTCGCAGAGAGCTGGACTCTGAAAGAGAGCTACGAGTGGTTGATGGAGAAATACTTCATGACGATCAGCCCTGTGCAAGGAAGGTCAGGAGCGCTGCTGCAATTGAACGGATTGATCGTTACCTCGATCAAATTATTTCCGGCAAAGTAAAGCCCTATTCGCGCGCAAAAATCGCCTCCACGCTGGGCGTCTCCTCTGGTTATCTTGAGTCCTTGTTCGGCCAAAAGGTCAAAACAATCTCAGAGATCTACAAGAAGTACTTGGATGACTTGAGCGTATCAAGAACCGAGCTCCTGAAGGCTGAAATTTATGTGTCGCTTCAAATGGTCTATGAGGACGGAGAGGCCCCAAGCTGGAGTAACGTCGGTGTCTACCTCTCGGAGGATCTGCAAAAGCGTTTTTCGATGACGGAGATCGCTAGGATTCGGAAGGAGGCAATCCCGGACGTTTTCTCCGGCCGTTACCAAGCAAGTGCCCAAAAGGCCAAGAGGAAGCTGGGGCTCGTTAAGTGAAGACTTTAAGAGAATGCTTTTCCTGAATTCTTTTCAGACGTTGGCTTGAGCTTACAGGTCGAATGCGATGAACTTTTTTGGCCCAGATTATGAACCATAAAATTTCCTCAATTATCGAGATTTGAGGGTGGTAGGTGTGGAAGCATAACTTTTCCGAAAGGGGGCAAGTGCTGTAAGTGAGCGAATTCAGATGACATTCAATGAACTGCGCCGGGGTGACAGTGATTCGTGGTCAGTCCATTGGTACTGTCCGAGAACAATAAATTTTCCATCACGGAAAAGTTATGATTCAGATGACAATTCAGCATTTCTCAGGAAGAGAAATGGTGCCGAGGAGAGGACTTGAACCTCCACGCCCTTGCGAGCACTAGCACCTGAAGCTAGCGTGTCTACCAATTTCACCACCTCGGCAGGTGATTTGCAGATTTACCGTTAGTTTGTTGAAAACTAGGCGTTTCTGCCAAATATGAAGGTATACTTCATCAGATGGCGCGTACTTTAATAATTCCGACTGTAGCTGTCAAACGTTTTTTCAGTAATTGGGCGGCACGTATTTGTGCTTATAAAGGGTGGGTTGTTAGGCAGTCGATCCGTACCAACGTATACTATATCGCAAACGAATATGAACAGCGCCGCTGTGGCGCCGCATTTAGCAAGGATTTTAATGGTTTCCAGGAATAAAAAACACAAAGACCCCCACGCGGGCCGTGAGGCTCAAAACTATGATAACCCGATTCAAAGTAGGGAATTCATTCTCGCGCACCTGAAAGACCGTGGGGCGCCGGCAACACACGAGACGTTGTGTTCCGAGCTTGGCCAGACAACTCCGGAAGGTATCGAAGCACTCAGGCGGCGCCTGATTGCCATGTGCCGGGATGGTCAGCTTATTTGTAACCGTCGCGACGCGTTCCTTCCGATTGAGGAAGCCGATCTGGTCAGCGGTCGGGTTATTGGTCACAGAGATGGCTTCGGCTTTCTGGTGCCGGATGATGGTGGGTCTGATCTGTTTCTTACCGCACGCCAGATGCGCATGGTGTTTCACGGTGACAGGGTTGCCGCACGGGTAGACAAGGTTGATGATCGTGGTCGGCGTGAAGGCGTTATCGTTGATGTTATAGAACATCGCACACACCAGACCGTCGGGCGCTTTTTTAATGAAAGCGGTATCGCCTACGTGGTACCCGAGAATGCCAGGATCAACCACGAAGTGCTGGTGCCGGAAGAGCATATTGGTGAGGCTTATCACGGTCAGTATGTCGTTGTGGATATTTTGCGCCAGCCCACAATGCGCAGCAAGCCCACGGGCAAGATTGCTGAGATTCTGGGGGAGCATATGGCCCCGGGTATGGAAATTGATGTGGCTATCCGCTCTTACGATATTCCCCATAGCTGGCCAACGGAGGTGGGCGCCCAGGCAGCGGCTATTCCAGGGGAAGTGGAAGAGAAAGACAAAGCCAATCGTGTGGATATCCGCAATATGCGATTGGTGACGATCGATGGCGAGACTGCGCGGGATTTCGACGACGCCATATATTGTGAACCGAGGGGCCGTGGTGCCTATCGCCTGGTCGTGGCAATAGCCGATGTATCCCATTACGTACGCACCGGCTCGCCTCTGGATGAAGAGGCCCTGCGCCGGGGCAACTCGGTGTACTTCCCGGACCACGTGGTGCCCATGCTTCCGGAGAAGCTTTCCAATGGCCTGTGTTCCCTGAACCCGGACGTTGATCGCCTGTGCATGGTGGCAGATATGACCATCAGCGCTGCTGGCAATATCAGTGGGTACACTTTCTATCAGGCGGTGATGCGCAGTCATGCGCGGCTGACCTATAACAAAGTCAGCGACATGCTTGAGCGGCCAGATTCAGAGCCGGGTTATCGGTTGTCTGCCCAGTACGCGGATGTGCTTCCGCATCTGCATAACCTGTACGATCTTTATAAGCTGCTGCGTAAAGCGCGAACGGAACGTGGTGCTATTGATTTTGAAACCACGGAAACCCAAATTGTTTTCGATGCCGAGCGCAAAATCGAAGAAATTGTGCCGGTGCACCGTAACGATGCTCACAAGATTGTGGAAGAGAGCATGCTGTGTGCCAACGTGGCCGCGGCGCGCTTCCTGAAGAAACATAAAATGCCAGCACTCTACCGCGTGCACGATGGCCCCTCGGAAGAGCGGCTCAATTCGGTGCGTTTGTTCCTGGGTGAGCTTGGGCTGCAGCTGGGTGGCGGAGACAAGCCGACTTCGGCAGATTATCAGGCGCTGTTAGCCCAGATAACAGACAGGCCAGATGCCAATGTGATCCAGACGGTTATGTTGCGGTCGCTGAGTCAGGCGGTCTATAGCCCGGAAGAAAGTGGTCACTTTGGCCTTGGCTTTCCGAGTTACGCCCACTTTACCTCCCCGATTCGACGCTACCCGGATCTGGTGGTGCACCGGGCTATCAAATCGCGGATTCATAACCCCGAAGTTTCAAAGGACGTTGTGTCACCGCGCGTCTTTGATCCGGAGCTGGTGCAATATCCTTACGATTATGCCCGCATGGAGCAGTTGGGCGAGCACGTGTCGATGACTGAGCGGCGCGCCGATGACGCCACTCGTGATGTCATGGCGTGGCTCAAATGCGAGTTTCTCAGTGATCACGTCGGAGAAGAGTTTGACGGGGTTATCGCCGCCGTTGTGCCGTTCGGGTTCTTTGTCGAGTTGTCTGGTGTGTATATCGAAGGCTTGGTGCATGTTTCGACCCTCAGCGGTGATTACTTCCACCATGATTCGGCTAAACACCGCCTGATTGGCGAGCGCACAGCGGTCAGCTTCCGCCTGGGTGACGAGCTAAGAGTTCGAGTGACGCGGGTTGGTATGGAAGACCGCAAGATCGATCTGGAGTTGGTCAGTGAGCCGAAGCGTCGGCAAGCGGATCGGGATGCTCTGGATGTGGCCAAGCGTGACACTCGTGGGAAGAATGGCAAGCGCACGGATAAAAGCCGGAGCCGGAGTGGTTCAACCGGCGCTGGCAAGTCTGCAAAAGGCGCAAAAACTGGAAAGGCCGTAAAAACTGAAAAAGCAGGTAAGCCAGCCAGTGCGAAAGCGCAGCTGGCCGCTGAAGCCGCCCGTGAGGCCAGCAAAAAACCGAAAAAAGGCCCTGGCAAGCCAGCCGGTGCCAGCAAGCCGCGGAAGCCGCGCAAGATAGACAAATAACAGGAAGCCGAACCAGTGTCCGAAGAATTTGTATTTGGCTGGCACGCGGTTGAGGCTGTCCTCAAGCGCGAGCCAGGAAGGTTGCAGCAGGTCTGGATTCAGACTGGCCGGCAGGACAAGCGAGTAAAAACCATCACCGATTCTCTGGATGAGTTGGGGGTTAAGTGGGCTGTTGTCCATCGTCGGGAGCTGGATGAGCGCGTTGGCGGAGTCCACCAGGGTGTGGTTGCTGCGGTTACTGAAAGCCGCGAATGGACGGAAGACGATCTTCTAACCCAGCTTGCGACAAGTGACAAACCCCCTTTTTTGCTTGTACTGGATGGCGTAACCGACCCGCACAACCTGGGCGCATGCATGCGCACCTGTGATGCAGTTGGTATTCAGGCTGTTATCGTGCCGAAAGATAAATCGGCGTCGCTGACAGCGGTGGCTCGAAAGGTTGCCTGCGGCGCTGCGGAGACTGTGCCTTTTGTTCGCGTGACCAATCTGGCGCGGTTTCTTCGCACCCTGAAAGACCAGGGGGTATGGCTGATCGGTACCGCTGGTGAAGCCGAGGCCACGTTGTATCAGGCAGACTTCAAGGGCCCGGTTGCGTTGGTTATGGGTGCCGAAGGCACGGGCATGCGCCGGCTCACGCGGGAGCACTGCGATCAGCTCATCAATATTCCCATGTTGGGGCATGTAGACAGTCTCAACGTTTCCGTCGCGACCGGTGTCTGTCTGTACGAAGCATTGCGCCAGCGTCTTGGTTAACTCTTGCACAGAAGGCTGTGTCCGCCTAGAATGCGTCACCCCTTTTCCAAGGGGGAGGTTTTGTATTGCTTTTAATCAGGCATGCATAGTCTCGCTTTTGATCGGGCTTTTCTTGTAAGGTCTTATTGATAAAGCAAAAAACCGGCGGCCCAGGCTGCCACCTCCTTGCTTTCTTGCTTCCCGGCCAGTCCGCGAATTAAGGAAAGCTGTTCAATCCGTAGGGAGAACTCATGCGTCACTACGAAATCGTGTTTATGGTACACCCGGATCAAAGCGAGCAAGTGCCCGCGATGATCGAGCGTTATACCAGCGTCATCACTGAAGATGGCGGCAAGGTACATCGCCTGGAAGATTGGGGCCGTCGTCATATGGCTTACCCGATCAACAAGATTCACAAAGCTCACTATGTGCTGATGAACGTAGAATGTTCACAGGCAGCGATGGACGAGCTGACTCACAACTTCCGGTTCAACGATGCCATCATTCGCGACTTGATTCTGCGTCGCGATGAAGCCGTTGCTGATATCTCTCCGATGAAAGCCGCTGAGTCCCGTGAGGACCGTCGTTCCGGCGGAGAGGATCGCCCGCGTCGTTCAGCTGAATCTGATGAGCGTCAAGACGACAGTCAAGATGATAATCAGAAAGCTGAAACCCAGGACGAAGAAGAGTAATTAACCGGAGTTGAGGAGTTACGTTATGGCTCGTTTTTTCAGACGTCGCAAGTTCTGCCGTTTCACGGCGGAAGGTGTTAAAGAGATCGATTACAAGGATCTGGACACCCTGAAAGGCTACATCACTGAAACCGGCAAAATCGTGCCCAGCCGTATCACTGGCACCAAAGCACGTTATCAGCGTCAGTTGGCAACCGCTATCAAGCGGGCCCGCTTTCTGGCACTGCTGCCGTACTCGGACAGCCACGATAACTAAGTAACAGATAGACAGGACTTGGGACCATGCGTGCACTGGCACAATTTGTAATGCGCGGTCCCCTTCAGGCCAGCGGAGTAGCAGCAGTTGCAACTGCGGTACCCTTGCTGTTCTGGATTGGCGCAGCGGTTGTCGGCCTGGTTATTCTCAGGCTTGGCATCAGTCAGGGGCTTACTATTGGACTCTGGGCATTGCTTCCAGCGCTTGGCTGGGGTGTGTTTGGAGGTGATCCGACAGCCTTGGCGGTTTTGCTGCAAGTGATGCTGATGGCGTCATTGCTCAGAACAACGCTGTCCTGGGAAAGAGCCCTTCTGGGAGGGAGCTTTTTGGCGATCGTCATGGGGCTTACGTTGCCCATGATGTATCCCGGTTTGCTGGACGAACTCGTTCGCGCCGGGGTCAGTTTTTACGAACAGTACAATGCTGAAGTGGCTCGTTCGCTCGGGAGTGATCTTGAGACGGTGATACGGGACACAATGAACGCCAGTATGGCGGGCAGTTACTTGGCAGTAGGCGTGGGCATGACAATGCTGGCCAGATCATGGCAGGCGGGATTGTATAATCCCGGCGGTTTCCGTACGGAATTCCATGGTCTGAAATTGTCTCCTGCTATTGCTGCGGTCTTTGCCGTCACCATGGTTGTAGGTCCGTTTCTCGGGCTGAACTCCATGTTACTGGTCTGGGTAGCTGGAACGCCGATGTTTTTGGCGGGTCTTGCACTGATTCATGGCATTGTCGGGCTTAAAAAACTGAGTGGCCAATGGCTTGCAATGTTCTACGTTGCGCTGGTTCTTCTGGGCCCAAGCCTGATGATTCTGTTAGTGGTTCTGGCATTTGTGGATAGCTGGCTGGATATCCGGGGGCGAATAAAGCCTGCCGGGCCGGCTGAATAAAGCACGAAGAGGTTAACGAGATGGAAGTTATTCTGCTCGAGAAAGTTGCAAACCTTGGCTCCCTGGGCGACAAGGTAAAAGTTAAATCCGGTTACGGCCGTAATTACCTGCTTCCGTACGGTAAGGCTGCGCCTGCCACTGAAGCAAACCTGAAGGCGTTCGAAGAGCGTCGCGCTGAGCTTGAGAAAGCTGCGGCCGAAAAGCTGGCAACGGCTCAGGTTCGCGCTGAGGCTCTGGAAGGTGCATCCTTCACAGTTACCTCCAAAGCGGGTGATGAAGGCAAGTTGTTCGGCTCCATCGGTGTTCGCGATATTGCAGACGTAATTACTGCTGCGGGCACTGAAGTAGAGAAGAGTGAAGTTCGTCTACCGGAAGGCCCATTGCGGGCGACCGGTGAGTACGAAATCGAACTTCACCTGCACTCTGACGTTGAAGTGACTGTTAAGCTGGCGGTTGTTGCCGAGTAAGCTTCTTACTCTGTAACACGCTGGTGGCTTGCAGTGAGGCCTTTTGGGGTTCATTGCCAGCCAAACCGACAGGCCCGAACCGTTTATACGGCTTTCGGGCCTGTTGCTTTCTGGTATGCTGTCAGCATCCAGTAACCCCCTCCCATCGCTGCGACATTCCACATACACTGTCGTGGTGATGATGCTTAACTGAAGATATGTTCATGGCCAAGCCTAATCTGAAGCCCGCTAGTACTGATCCAGAAACCAGCCGAATCAAGGTGCCCCCTCATTCCGTTGAGGCGGAGCAGGCGGTGCTGGGCGGCCTGATGCTGGACAACCGGCGGTTTGATGAAATCACCGAGATAATCTCCGCAGTGGATTTCTATCGCCAGGATCACAGGCTGATTTTTGGCGCGGTAGAGCGTCTTGCCAGCGAGAACGAGCCGCTGGACGTGGTCACCCTGGCTGAGTTTCTGGAGCGGGCCGGTGATATAGAAGATGCTGGTGGGTTGTCTTATCTTGCTGCACTGGCGGAAAAAACTCCGGGCGCTGCCAATATCCGTGCCTATGCCGAGATTGTCCGCGAGCGCTCGATTCTGAGGCAGCTTGTGGAAGTTTCCGGGAAAATTTCAGATTCCGCTTTTAATCCCCAAGGCCGCAATAGCAATGAGATTCTGGATGAAGCTGAGCGAAACGTATTCCAGATCGCTGAATCCAGGGTTAAAGAGGGTTCAGGCCCTCAGTCCATCAACCCGATACTGACCAAAACTCTGAGTCGCATCGAGGAGTTGTTCGAGTCTGGTGAGCAGACAACGGGTCTTACCACCGGGTTCAGAGATCTGGATGAACAGACGTCCGGTATGCAGCCGGCCGATCTTATCATCGTGGCCGGTCGACCCTCTATGGGCAAAACCACATTCGCCATGAACATTGTCGAGAATGCGCTGATCAGCACGGGCACTCCGGTTCTGGTCTTCAGTATGGAGATGCCGGCAGATGCGCTTGCCATGCGTATGCTTTCATCCCTTGGGCGTATTGATCAAAGCAAGGTTCGAGGCGGCAAGCTGGAGGAAGATGACTGGCCCAGGCTGACTTCTGCCGTCAGCCTGCTCAAAGACAAACCGTTGTATATTGATGATACGCCCGGTCTCAGCCCTACTGAACTGCGCTCCCGGGCGCGAAGAATTGCGCGTGAGAACGACGGTAAAATCGGCCTGATTATGGTGGACTATCTGCAGTTGATGCGGGTGCCAGGTAACACCGAAGGCCGGACCGCAGAGATCTCCGAGATTTCCCGGTCTTTGAAGGGCATTGCGAAAGAACTTAGTTGCCCTGTTGTAGCGCTTTCGCAGCTTAACCGGAGCCTTGAACAACGCCCGAACAAACGCCCAATCAACTCCGACCTGCGGGAATCGGGTGCGATTGAGCAGGATGCCGACGTTATCATGTTTGTGTATCGTGATGAGGTATACAACGAGGATACATCGGATAAAGGTGTTGCCGAGATCATTATTGGTAAGCAGCGTAACGGTCCAATTGGGACGATTCGTCTGGCGTTTATCGGCAAATACACTAAGTTTGAAGATCTGGCCCACGGTGACTACAACGACTATGGTGGTGAATACTGATGCCGCGCAGCACAACTGCCCACATTGATCTGGATGCCCTGCGTACCAATTACCGCACAGCTTGTGAGCGTGCGGGCAGTGCCAGGGTTATGGCTGTTGTTAAGGCTGATGGTTATGGCCACGGTATTGCCCGGATTGCATCCGCCCTGGCAGACATTGCGCCCAAATATGCCGTTGCCTGCATTGAAGAAGCTTTTGCTATTCGTGCGGCAGGCCATCCTCAGCCGGTGGTATTGCTCCAGGGTGTGCATGCTGCGGATGACCTGGCGGACTGCGTAGGAAGTCAGTTCGAGCCAGTGCTGCACGGTGAACACCAGGTGGAGTGGATGGCGCAGGGTCACCACCTGCCGGACTTCTGGCTGAAGATTAACACCGGCATGAACCGCTTGGGCTTTCGGTCCGAGGACGTCCCGGCTGTTATGGCCAGGCTTGAGAAAATGAGCGCTTTTGCGCGGCTTCAGGGCTTTGTCAGCCACTTTGCTTGCGCCGACGATGCCGGCAGCACAATGACGTCTGCCCAGACAGCCACCTTTGAAACGGCAACCTCGCCTTGGCCCTCGCTGATGAAAAGCGTGGGCAATTCTGCGGCCCATTTTATTCCTGGCCAACCACTGTTTGACTGGAGTCGTCCGGGCATCATGCTTTACGGCGGCTCACCCATAGTCGGCAAGACAGGCCCCGAGCTGGGCCTTGAGCCTGTAATGACCCTTGAGGCGCCTTTGATAACCACTCGGACTGTCAGGGCAGGTGAGAGCGTCGGTTATGGGGCTGCCTGGGTCGCGGAGCGCGACACCCGGATGGGTATGGTGGCGATTGGCTACGGAGACGGCTATCCCCGCCATGCTGGCACGGACACACCGGCCGCAATTGGTGGTCGCCGTATCCGGCTGATTGGCAGGGTGTCCATGGATATGCTGGCGGTGGATCTGAGTAATGCGCCGGAGGCCCGGGAAGGCGATCTGGTTGAGCTCTGGGGACGCACCGTTGGAGTGGATGAGGTAGCCAGCTGTGCTGGCACCATTTCTTATGAGTTGCTGACGGGCATCACCAGCAGGGTTCCTCGCATCTGCCGATAGTTTACTCAGACATCTTCAGGTTGATGAATGATGTCCTCGATGAAATCGAGAATAGAGGCCAGACTGCGGTCATCGAGTTTTTTAAGCACTTTGTGGACGACCATTTTACTGCCTTTGAGCATGCTGCTGATGCCCACTCTGGCCATGCCCAGCATCATGTTGCTGGCTCTAAGACGCCGAAGTGGCTCCAGGAAAAAGAAATCCAGGCCTGCGTCGGTCAACAATAGCGGGAAGCCATTGGCCGGCCGAATCCCAAGGCATGTCATATCAGTAATATTCGGAGGCATTGACCCTAGTGCATGTACTTGTCGTTCACGATTATGGTCCCTTGGGAAAAGTTCTGCTTGAGCGGCTCAGGGAGACATCTCTGCATGTCAGCCCCTTGCTGGTCAGTGACCCTGCAAGCGCCAACCTCAGTGCGCTGGAAAGCTGGATCCCGGAAGACACCGATCTGATCGTCAATGCGCTATGGCTGGCAGATCCCGAAGCTGCCGAAATGGACCCGGAAGGCACTCACAGAGCTGCGTTTTCCTTGCCGGTGGCCATCGCGGAGTTTGCCCGCGACAGAGATATTGCGTTGTTCCAGTTGTCTTCGTGTTATGTGTTTGATGGCCGCAAACAGAGTGGTTATATCGCTTCCAACCCCGGCCAGCCGGTAAATGAATTGGGCAACTGGCAGTGGGAGTGCGAGCAGGCGTTGCGCACGCTCTTGCCCCGGCACATCATTTTGCGCACCGGCTGGAGCCTGAGCCGTTTTATTCGGAAGGTTCAGGCCAGCACGGCCTCTGCCAAGGCTTTGGCTTTGCCTGGGCGGTGTGTGGGCCAGCCTGTGTCTGTGAGGGATCTCGCGCGGGTAATGACTGCGGTTATACAGCAGTTGGATTGTGGTGCGGAAGTGTGGGGGACATTCCAGTATGCCGGCGCCGAGGAAATCAGTTTGTATGAGCTGGGTCTGGCGATTGCCGGCTTACCGGGAATTCCGGAAAGTCTTCATGTGGTGGACGACATGCCGGCATGGGGAGCTTTGGAACCGCCAAATACCACGCTCATCTGCACAAAAATCCGCAATACGTTTGGCATCAAACAGTTTCCCTGGCGCTCCGGGCTGGTTGAGGAGTTGGCAATACTGAGGAGCGAGGCGAAGCAGGTAGGGGCCCGAACGCCGACCGCATAGCGGCGGGCGGTTTCGGAAAATCCAATCTATTACTGGCAGCCTTGGCGGGAAAACTCCCGGGTTACCAGTTGCAGTGCTTCAACATCCAGCAGTTCTACTTCCCGGCCCCGCGCACGGATAATGCCCTGGTTCTGGAAGCGGGTAAAAACACGGCTGACGGTTTCAACAGCGAGTCCCAAGAAGTTGGCTATGTCATTTCTTGCCATGGGCAGGCTGAAGTTCGTGGGTGACATGCGCCGGCGCTGGAAGCGGCTCGACAGCGACAGAAGCAGAGACGCAATGCGCTCCTCGGCTGTGTTTTTGCTCAACAGCATCGCGAGCTGATGACTGTTCTGAATTTCCTGGCTCATCAGGCGGTACATGTGGTGCTGCAGATCCGGCAGCTTGCCAGTGAGTTCTTCCAGCTTTTCTACCGGGAACTCGCACACGCTGGTGCGCTCCAGTGCCTTGGCTGTGCAGGCATACGTTTCACCGCTCATGCTGTCCAGGCCGACAATTTCACCAGGCATAAAGAAGCCTGTGACCTGCTCTTCACCGCTTTCGGTAATAATTGATGTCTTGATTGAACCGCTCTTCACAGCAAAACACGAACGAAACTGCGTGCTCTGATCAAAAATGTGTTCGCCGCGATTGTAGATGCGCCCCTGTTGAACGATGTCTTCCAGACTGTCCAGATCGTTATCCTGAACAGCGAGTGGCAAACACAGGTTGCTCAGGCTGCATTGATGACAGGAAGCTTTCAGAGGAGAAGAAGCCTGGCGGAATCTGAGTGCTTGGGCCATTGGGCATAACCGTCCGATTTGATGCAAGTCAAATAGCTACTTTAATACGCGAGCGCCACTTTGCCAATGACCAAACTTAAGGATATGTGCATTTAGTAGAAATAAAAGGCGGGGTTGCCCAGAGCCAAACCCCGCCTTTATAGCCTTTAGACCGGCAGTCTCTCGAACACCAGCGACGCGTTTGTTCCGCCAAAGCCGAAGCTGTTGGACATAACAGTATCAAGCTTCGCGTCCCGGCTCTGAGGGCCCACCAGAGGCATGCTGCCAATGGCTTCATCTAGGGAGGAAAGGTTGGCGGTGCCGGAAATAAAGCCGTGTTGTAGCATCAGCAGGGAGTAAATGGCCTCATGAACGCCTGCCGCGCCGAGGGAATGCCCTGAGAGAGACTTGGTGGAAGAAATGGCGGGAATATCTGCACCGAACGTTTTCTGCACAGCGCCCATCTCGGCTAAATCGCCTACCGGAGTACTGGTGCCGTGGGCGTTGATGTAATCAATTTTCCCGCGAATGGTCGCCATGGCCTGCTTCATACAGCGCTCGGCACCTTCGCCAGAGGGCGCCACCATGTCGTAACCATCTGAGGTAGCACCGTAACCGGTGAGTTCTGCAAGAATGTTGGCACCACGCTTTTTCGCATGTTCCAGTTCTTCAAGCACCACCATGCCGCCGCCACCGGCGATCACAAAGCCATCCCGACCGGAATCGAAGGGGCGAGATGCGGTTTCAGGCGCATCGTTGTACTTGGTGGAAAGCGCGCCCATGGCATCAAACATCATGGTGAGGCTCCAGTCTTCCTCCTCACCACCACCGGCGAAAACAATATCCTGCTTGCCGTTCTGGATCTGCTCCATGGCGTGACCAATGCAGTGCGCACTCGTAGCGCAGGCAGAGGACATTGAGTAGTTCACACCCCGGATTTTATAAGCCGTGGCCAGGCAAGCTGACACCGTGCTGGTCATGATACGTGGCACCATGTAAGGGCCGATGCGTTTCACACCTTTTGCCCGCATGATGTCGGTCGCTTCCACCTGGCTTGAACAGGAGGAGCCGCCAGAACCGGCAATCAGCCCCGTGCGATCGTTGGAGATATGTTCTTCGCTCAGGCCCGCCTGGGCAATCGCCTGCTCCATGGCGAGATAGCTGTACATGGCAGAGGGGCCCATGAACCGTCGCATTTTACGGTCAATAACCGTGGTATCGACGGTCGGAGAACCGGAAACCAGGCTGCGAAATCCCATTTCTTTGTAGGTTTCGTTGAAGCGGATGCCTGAGGTTCCGTTCCTGAGGCTTGCATGCACCTCATCAAGAGAGTTTCCGAGGCACGAAATAATGCCCATGCCAGTGACGACGACTCGTCTCATAGTGTTCTCCTTTAGTGGCGGCGGCCAGAATGGATTGCTTTGGAGGCGGCCTTCTTCTCTCTGAGTTTAGACTCTTTTTCGGCGTCGGCCTTAGCGGCTTCCACAATTTCCTGTTCAACCATCTCTGGTGTTTCAAGAGAAATCCGCCCCAGGGTGCCGGCACGAAACTCATTGAGCAGTACTTCAGAGACCTTGTTCAGGTCGGGTACGCCACCACGGCCGAGGAAATGGCGCTTGGCCGCGATGCCATCCATCACCGCCAAGCCATCCACAGGTAGTTCGTCAAAACCGTAACGCGCTTTTATCAATTCCGGATAGGCTTCTCGCAGGTAGTCGGCCTCAAACAGGGCGATATCTTCGAAATCCAGCACGGAGCTGCGAATGGCTCCGGTGATCGCCAGCCGGTAGCCGCAAGCTTCGGGTGAGAGCTTCGGCCACAGAAAACCGGGGGTATCGTAAAGAAGGATGTTGTCCGGCAGCTTGATGGTTTGCTGTGATTTGGTCACGGCCGGTTCGTTGCCGGTTTTGGTGGCAGGGCGCCCGGCCAGGGTGTTGATCAGAGTGGACTTGCCAACGTTGGGTATTCCCAAAATCATAACCCGCAGAGCGCTTTTCTGACGATCGTGGTTCGGCGTCATTTCACCAGCCAGCCGCAGGATGCCCAGTGCTTCACCGCGTTGGTTATGGGTAAGAGTGATGGTTCTTACACCGCGCTCTTTCTCCAGCCATGCCTGCCACTTTGCGGTAATCTCCGGATCGGCCAGGTCGCGCTTGTTAAGGACTCTGAGCAGCGGAGTTTCCCCGCGCAGCTCGGGCACCAACGGGTTTTCGCTGCTGAAAGGAATGCGTGCATCAAGTACCTCGATGATGAGATCCATCTGAGGCATGATCTTTTTGATCTCCTTGCGGGCTTTGTGCATGTGCCCTGGAAACCAGTTAATAGCCATCGTTTACGCTCCAGCGGTGTTTTAACCGCATCATTATGAAGGGGAATGACTAAACTTTCACATTTGTTTCAATGCACTCGTGTGGCGGGTTCCGGGAGGAAAAGGCGCACAACATGTACAAAAAGAAGGGGTACCGGGGTGAAAAACAGATGCGGGATGTTTTAGGGTGTCACTTCAGATATCTGCCCACGTCTTATAGCTCAATCAAATCGTTCAATTAAATCGTTAACGGAGATTTCTATGAAACTCGCAAAACTGTTCGGTACCGCTCTTGTTGCATTGAGCCTGTCGGCCCCGGCATTGGCCCAGCAAGCAGGCGCTGCTCAGCCGGATCAGGTTACCCAGCTTGCACAGATGGTAGGGCTTTCGGAGGATCAGCAGAAAGAGATTCGCGGCATTCTTGATGAAATGCAGGGCGAGATCCAAACGCTGCGTGAAGAGGCCCGCGGCCTGCAGCAGCAAATGCAGAGTGAAATCAAAGCGGATTATGATGAAGATGCCATCCGTGAACACGGCGAAGATCTGGGTGATGTGACCGGTGAGATCGCCGCGCTTTCAACTCTGATGCAGGCCAAAGTAGACAACGTGTTTACTCAGGAGCAACGCGACGAGCTGGACAAAAAGATGCAACAGATGCGCCAGCAAATGCAGCAACAGCGTCAAATGCAGCAGGGACAATAAGTTCTCTGAGGCTTTAACAGCTCTGTAAAGTGGCCGCCTCAGTCCACTGTGACGTTCGAGGCGGCTTCTTCCAGGGAGTCGATAAGGTGCTTCAGGCGCTGGCTCATGTCAGCACTCTCTCCCAGTTGAACAACCATGCTCTGGGTGGCCTCACGGATACCCTGCACGTTAGCAAGCACATCGTCCGTTCCTGCGGCCTGCTTCGCGGAGACGTTGGCAATTTCTTCGTTCGTCTGGTCAATCCGTCCTACCACCGTGTTAATCGCTTCCAACGCGTTGCGACCTTCTTCCGACTCTTCCACGCAACGGCTTGCTTCAACGGAGCTGCCGGTCATCTGCTCGACGGCGGCTTCCATGGCTTTTAGCAGGCGATCTATCGTGTCCTGAATCTGGCCAGTGGAGTCTTGAGTTCTTTGGGCCAGGTTGCGAACTTCATCAGCCACTACGGCAAAGCCCCGCCCCTGCTCGCCGGCTCTTGCGGCTTCTATAGCCGCATTTAGCGCCAGCAGGTTGGTCTGCTCGGCAATGCCACGGATCTCGGTAACAGCTTTCCCGATTTCATGGCTGTTTTCCGCCAGAACCTCGACGCTGCTTGCGGAGTTGCGAACGGCTGTCGCCAGCGTGCGGATGCTGTCGGCGCTGCGGCCAACACGTTCACTGCCGGACATTGCCGTTTCCCGAGCCTCATGGGAAAGCGTTTTGGCGATATCCGCCTGCGCTGCGATCCCGATAAAGCTCTGCAGCATCTGCTCGATTACTTCTGTGGAACGATCGGCGTTCGCCTGCTGCCGGTTCAGATCATCGCGTCGTGCCTCGGCGGCCGTTGCCAGGGCTTGAGCCTCGTTGTTCAGCCGTTCGGTGGCCTGCTTCATACTCCGCACGACACCGACGGTGCGATCCTGCATGGCATTGAACGCCTGTGCCATTTCGCCGATTTCGTCGCTGGAGTTTATATCTGCCCGTTGGCTCAGGTTGCCACTGCTTTGAACCTGCACCATGGTGTCTTTCAGGCGGTTGATATGCCGCTCAATAAAGGAAATCAATAGCTGGGAGCCCGCCATTTCCACGGCCATGAGCACGGCGACTACGAGAGCAAAGCCTCCTGCGGTATCGCGGAATACGTTAGCGAGGCTTTCCCCGGTGTGGTTGGCAATGCTGTGCATGGCGTAAAACGCCAGCAAGCAAAGAACGATAAGCACAAGGATGTTAAGCAGCCAGAACTTGTACTTCAGCCGGGCGTTTCTCAGCAGCGTTAGCATGGCGACTCAGTCCAGGGTTTTTACGGGGATCTGCAAGGCGTTGGAGGCGGCAGGCACCTCGGGCACCGCGAGCCCCAGGTTGTTCTTGTCGAATACTCTGTCGGCGCGATAGCTTGAGCGAACCATAGGGCCGGAAGGCACTTCCATAAAACCCTTCTCAAGACCGATCTCGCGATACCGGTTGAATGCTTCCGGTGTTACGTACTGCTCTACCGGTAAATGGTTTGGTGTTGGTCGCAGGTACTGGCCCAGAGTCAGAATGTCCACGCCGATGGCACGCAGGTCGTCCATCGTGGCAAGTATTTCTTCTTCTGTCTCGCCCAGGCCCAGCATCAGGCTGGTTTTGGTGAGCACGTTGGGGCGGTATTGCTTGGCATGAGCCAGCACGCTCAGCGTTTTGTGGTAGCCGGCGCGGGGGTCACGTACACGGCGCGTAAGCCTTTCCACGGTTTCCACGTTCTGGGCAAACACCTCAAGGCCGGAATCCAGCACCTTTTCTACATCGGACATCACCGCATCGAAGTCTGGCGTCAGTGCTTCCACGGCAACTTCGGGTGTGCGCTTTTTGATCGCGGAAACGCAGGCGGCGTAATGGGCTGCACCGCCATCATCCAGGTCATCCCGGTCTACAGAGGTAAGCACGATATAGCGCAGCCCCATGAGCTCGACGGATTTAGCGGTGTTTTCCGGCTCGTCTTTATCCAGCCATCCATTGGGATTGCCTGTATCCACCGCGCAGAAACGACAGGCGCGAGTGCACACCGAACCCATCACCATAATGGTTGCGGTGCCAGCGGTCCAGCACTCGCCAATGTTGGGGCAGTGAGATTCCTGGCATACGGTGCTTACCCGGTTTTCGGTGACGTTTTTGCGCACGGCTTCAAAGCGTTCACCCCCCGGCATCCGCGCTCTCAGCCATTTGGGCTTGCGGTCAACCGGTACCGACTCCTGATTTGCTGAGCGCTTCACGCCATCCTTGATAGCCGAAAAGCCATGCTCGTTGCGGAATTTGGAACCACTGGTGACGCGGGGCTTTGCGCTTTCGCTCATTGCAACCGGACTCTCATTGAGACTAAGGGGAATCCTAGAGAATAATCGGCTAGCGGGGGAGTTACAAGGCAGATAGGGGCAATCACGGGGTGCTGGACGGGGTTACCGGGTACGACATTCGTCGTACCCGGTTGAGAGTAGTCAGCGTGAGAGCAGTCAAGCCTGGGCTTTTGCCAGCGCCTGAGTAATGTCGGCCAGTATGTCGTCTATATGCTCAATCCCGATAGACAGGCGCACCAGGTCTTCACTGACGCCTGCGTTCTTGAGTTCCTCCGGGTTCAGCTGGCGATGCGTGGTGGTTGCCGGGTGACAGGCCAATGATTTCGCATCACCAATGTTCACCAGACGGTAGATCAAATCCAGCGCATCAATAAACCTGGCGCCGGCTTCGAGTCCGCCCTTAATGCCGAAGCTTACAATGCCAGATGCTTTGCCGCCGCAGATTTTCTCACAGGTGGCTTTAAACGGGCTGTTCGCCAGAGCCGCGTAGTTTACCCACTCTACCGCAGGGTGATCCTGAAGGAAGTTGGCAACCTTCTCGGCGTTTTCACAGTGGCGCTCCATACGCAGCCCCAAAGTTTCCAGACCCTGCATGATCAGGAACGAGTTGAACGGCGAGAGGGCAGAACCGGTGTTACGCAGCGGCACAACGCGGCAGCGACCGATAAAGGCTGCAGCGCCCAGGGCTTCGGTGTAAACCACGCCGTGATAGGACGGATCTGGCTCGTTCATCATTGGGAATTTTGCGCCGTTGGCTTTCCAGTCGAACTTGCCGGAATCCACAACGATGCCAGCTACGGTGGTGCCGTGGCCGCCAATGTATTTGGTTAGGGAGTGCACAACGATATCGGCGCCGTGCTCGAATGGGCGGCAGATATAGGGCGTTGCCACAGTGTTGTCCACAATCAGCGGAATACCGTGCTTGTGGGCGACTTCAGCCCAGCGGGCAATATCCACTACGTTGCCGGCAGGGTTGCCAATGGATTCGCAGAAGAGCGCGCGGGTCTGATCATCGATGGCTTTTTCGATTGCATCAAAATCATCGTGGCGAACCATGCGGCACTCAATTCCCTGGTTGGGCAATGAGTGGGCAAACAGGTTGTAGGTGCCGCCATACAGTTGGCTGGTGCTGACAATATTATTGCCAACCCGGCAGATGGTTTGCAGGGCATAAGTAATGGCAGACATGCCGGAGGCAACCGCCAGAGAGCCCACGCCGCCTTCAAGGGCTGTCATGCGTTCTTCAAGCACCGAGTTGGTCGGGTTCATGATCCGGGTGTAAATGTTGCCCGCGACCTTCAGGTTGAACAAGTCTGCACCATGCTGGGTGTCATCAAACGTGTAGGACGTAGTCTGGTAGATCGGTGTAGTGGCCGCCTTGGTGGTCGGATCGCCTTTGAAGCCGGCGTGGAGGGCGAGCGTCTCGAATTTCATGTTAACTTCCTTGCGAATGGATAATAGTTGGTGTTATTCGGTTCGGACATCAGTATGCCATATAGATTTAGCGGGGTTTATAACGCTATGCAATCGTGACATGCGGGAAAATACGATGCGATTGAAAGCAGGCAATTACTGCTCAGGAAGAGCGGCTGCATCGGTGTCTGGAAAAACCGTGTCGTAACACCAGGTGAACACAAAGGCGTACACCAGATAAAACAGTGCAAACGAAATATCCACAAAAAGCGCCTCCAGCAATTCGATCTCCATCCACCAGGCAATAATCGGAAGGAAGGCCATTAGCAGCCCCAGCTCAAAACTGAATGCGTGCAGGAAACGAAGCTTGATGGATTTTCGGGTTGAGCCAGTCAACCGTTTTAGCGTGTGGTCAAAGCCCAGATTGAAGATGTAGTTCCACACCGTGGCCAACGTAGCGCCAATGAGCCCGAGCACACCGGTTTTTTCGAGTGAGTAGCCGAAGGCAAAGGCCGCAAGGGGAACGGAAATCAGCAAACCGATAACTTCAAAGGAAACCGCTTGCCGGATTCTGTCGCCGGTGGTTCTCATGAGGTGTCTCCGCAGAGGCGGGGCATAGAGAGTTTCGTTGCCCGGAAATAAAAAAAGGCCGCGACGTGAATCGCGGCCTTTTTCGAATACTGGTAGCAAGGGGCGGAGTTGAACCGCCGACCCCAGCATTATGAGTGCTGTGCTCTAACCAACTGAGCTACCTTGCCATTGCTTCACCAAAGGAAGCGGCGCGTATATTATGTACGGAGCGCCGGAGTGTCAAGAGCTGGCCTGTAAATCTCATCGCGCAATGCCTTTCGTATGTGTGTTATCTTTCTTTAAATGCTTTTGAAACATAGTGTTGAAGCGTTTTCGGGATTTCAAGTCGCCCCCTGAAGGAAATAGGACTTACCATGGTTGAAGACCGCACCGACATCCCCCTGACCTTGAAGTTTGGGCATGAGGAACTGATCATTCGCCGCCGCTACGAGGTGATCAGCATCGTTAACGACTTTTTCATTGCCATCTGGTTTCTTATTGGCAGCATCCTGTTCCTGTACCCGGAATATGAAAAAGCGGCCATCTGGATGTTCATCATTGGCAGTTTCCAGTTTCTGGTTCGCCCCACCATCCGGCTGATCAGGCATATCCACCTGAAGCGGATACCGGCGAGCAACTGGGAAAGCTAGAAACCGTCATCGACAGGGCTGCGGACACCGAATCCGCCTTTGCGAAGAATATTTTGCTATCGTGAATGCAGACAACGCGGCTTGAACGCAAGCATCGCGCACCTAAGGAACATGCCCTCATGCAATTGGAAAAATCTAAAAAGAGAATAGCCAAGAAAGTGAAAATGGGATTTCAGGGCTACCCAACACTTGGTATCTGCTACTCTGGGCCTAATGCTGATTTGGCGACTGAGGTTGCCCTTGAATTCGTTCTGGAAGAAGGAGCGGAGCCGCTAACCGAAAAGTTTTCCACGGAAAGTGATATCCGCGAGGATGAAACTGTCCAGTCTGCAATCGTAAAAACCATAGAAAGGTCAGGTGCACGATCAGTTACGTTGCACGAAGGCGTGAAATTCAATAGTGCAAAATAGGGCAGGTTCACTCTGTCGCTGAATGGTGTGCCATACCGTGATTATGATTCTCTCATGAAGTCCAAAACCAGCCGACTCGATCGTTTTATCAGTCAGAATAGTGATTTTTCGATTTCAGACACGCGCCTTTTGATTGCTCAAAAGCGGATTCTTGTGGATGGCTGTGGGGCGTATTCAATCCAACAAAAAGTGACAGAATTCACTCATGTTGTATTGGATGGTCACTGCTTAAAAGATAACAAGCCCGTTTATCTTATGCTGAACAAACCCAAGGGTGTTGTTAGCGCGACCAAAGACCTTGAGCACCCAACTGTTTTGGACCTTATTCAGCACCCCCGGAAAAACGAACTGCATATTGTCGGGCGCCTGGACCTTAATACCACGGGGCTGGTGTTATTAACCAATGACGGGGCTTGGTCGCGCAAGATCAGTTTGCCTGAGACAAAGCTCGCAAAGACCTACGAGGTTACCTTGTCTAAGCCGTTGAGTGATGAATATGTTGCTGTGTTTCAACAGGGCATTTATTTTGCCTACGAAAACATTACAACTCAGCCCGCATGTTTGGAAATACTCTCCGACTACACCGCCAGGCTCTCACTGGTTGAGGGCAAGTATCACCAGGTTAAACGCATGTTTGGCTTTTTTCAGAACGAAGTGTTGGCACTTCATCGGGTTTCTGTCGGGGATATTTCTCTGGCTGGGCTTGGAATGGGGAAGAGCAGGGCGTTGATGGTTACCCCTCCTTTCACTGAAAGGAGGGTGCGGGACTAATTAAACGTTAAATCGGAAGTGGATAACGTCGCCGTCTTTAACGATGTACTCCTTGCCTTCCAAACGCCATTTTCCAGCTTCTTTGGATCCAGCTTCGCCGTTGTATTTCACGAAGTCGTCGTACCCGATGATTTCCGCGCGGATGAAGCCGCGCTCGAAGTCAGTGTGGATGACGGCGGCGGCTTGGGGTGCAGTAGCGCCGATTTTCACAGTCCAGGCCCGCACTTCTTTCACACCTGCGGTGAAATAGGTCTGCAGACCCAGCAAGCTGTAGCCGGCGCGGATAACGCGATCAAGCCCTGGCTCATCCATGCCCATTTCACCCAGGAACATGCTTTTTTCGTCGTCTTCCAGTTCTGAAATTTCAGACTCGATTTTGTTACAGATGGGAACGACAACCGCGTTCTCGGTTTCTGCAATCTCGCGCACGGTATCCAGGTACGGGTTATTTTCGAAGCCGTCTTCGCTGACGTTGGCAATGTACATGGTTGGCTTGATGGTTAGCAGGCACAGTTCGCGGATCAGTAACAGTTCGTCTTTATCCAGCCCCATGCTGCGCACAGGTTTGCCTTCGTTCAGTACGGGCAACAAGCGCTCAAAGATCTCGATCTGGGCCTTGGCTTCTTTGTCCCCGCCTTTGGCAATCCGCTGAACGCGCTTGATGGCCTTTTCAACGGTATCCATGTCTGCCAGTGCAAGCTCGGTATTGATGATCTCAATGTCGGCTGCAGGATCAATTTTATTGGCAACGTGGATAACGTTGGGGTCATCAAAGCAGCGCACTACGTGAGCGATGGCTTCGGTTTGGCGAATGTTGGCCAGAAACTGGTTGCCCAGGCCTTCGCCTTTGGATGCGCCTGCGACCAGACCAGCGATATCCACAAATTCCATGGTCGTGGGCACTGTGCGTTGCGGTTTAACGATTTCCGACAGTTTATCAAGCCGGGGATCCGGCATGGCGACCACACCTGCGTTAGGCTCAATGGTGCAGAACGGGAAGTTTTCCGCGCCTATGCCTGCCTTAGTCAATGCGTTGAACAGGGTGGATTTGCCGACGTTAGGTAGGCCGACGATGCCGCAGTTAAAACCCATGGAATGCCTCTGCTGGTACGGGGAAATTTGGCCGGATTATACCGGTGTCCGGCAGAGTGTG
>NZ_JBLWYX010000014.1:0-106993 GCF_048266785.1 Marinobacter sp. | reverse complement strand
GCCCACACGAATTACTTGGTCAATTTGTTAAAGAGCGGTTGAGCCGTTGCTCAATCAAGGTGGCGTATTCTACATCGTCTCGCCGCCTTGTCAACCGTTTAATTAAAGAAACTTCAAACTCGTTTTCTTTAATACTTTCAAACAGTTGCCCTTCTCAATACACCCCGCCTCAGCGGTGTGTCCCTCGAAGGAGATGCGCATTCTACAGACACCCGCAGATCTGTCAACGGCCATCTTCAATTAATTCTGCAGAACTTCGGTTTCCACCTATGAATACAGCAAAACAAGGTGGAAACCGATCAAAAACCGTACTACTTTTGCAGGACGCTCAGTGCTTTACTTATCTGCACTCGCAGACCGACGCAGTTTTCCGCGAAACAATGCGCGAGCCGGCCCAGACAAAGCGTAGATCAGGAACCCGGTGAATAGCACTGTCGCCGGATCCAGCGCAATTACTACGAAAATCAGTACCACTAGCAGAATCGCAGCGAAAGGCACACGCCCTCGCAGATCAAGATCCTTGAAACTGCGGTACAGCACGTTGCTGACCATCAGCACGCCTGCACCACCTACAACCACCATGGTCAGGAAGGTTAACCAGGCTGACGACTCAAACGACTGAAAGCACCAAACAAGGCCAGCAACGCATGCCGCAGCTGCAGGGCTTGGAAGGCCAACGAAAAATTTCTTATCCACAGAGCCAATTTGCGTGTTGAATCGCGCCAGGCGAAGCGCGGCACCTGCCACGTATATAAATGTAATCGCCCAACCAATTTTATCGAGGCCGTTCAGGGACCAGAAGAACGCGACAAACCCGGGCGCAACACCAAACGCAACCATGTCTGCGAGACTGTCGTATTCTTCACCGAACTTGCTTTGGGTATTGGTCATGCGAGCAACGCGCCCATCAAGACCGTCCAGAATCATTGACACAAAAATCGCAATAGCAGCGTTATCAAAAACACCACCCGCCGCCGACACAATGGCATAGAAGCCAGAGAACAATGAGGCAGTTGTCAGCGCATTAGGCAAAAGGTATATGCCCTTCCTGCGCACCGGTGCACCTTCGACCAGCTCTTCTTCTATCACCTCGCCCGGCTCTATTTCACACTCTGTCGCAGCACTGGAAGGATTCTCAGGCTCGCTGGCCCCGGAACTTAATTGAGCATCTTTTTTTTCGTCAGTCATTCCCATTACTCCGGAAAGTATTTTGGCGAAGTATATACGAAAAACGCGACCACCCGGGCCGCGTTTCATTAACCAAGCGAAACTCCGCTTAGTTTTTATCCTTATCCACGATCTTGTTGGCAGAAATCCACGGCATCATTCCGCGCAATTTCTCACCTGTCACTTCAATCTCGTGAGCGGCGTTCTGACGACGGCGCGCAGTCATTGATGGATAGTTAAGAGCACCCTCAGAGATGAACATCTTCGCGTATTCACCACTCTGGATACGCTTGAGCGCGTTGCGCATGGCTTCGCGAGACTGTTCGTTGATAATCTCGGGGCCTGTCACATACTCACCATACTCTGCGTTATTGGAGATGGAGTAGTTCATGTTGGCAATACCGCCTTCGTACATCAGGTCTACAATAAGCTTGAGCTCATGCAGGCACTCAAAGTACGCCATTTCCGGAGCATAGCCTGCCTCGGTCAGGGTCTCAAAACCCGCTTTTACCAGCTCAACAGCGCCACCGCACAGAACCGCTTGCTCACCGAACAGGTCGGTTTCGGTTTCATCCTTGAAGGTAGTCTCGATGATGCCAGTGCGCCCACCACCGATGCCGCTGGCGTATGACAGAGACAGGTCCTTGGCGTTGCCAGAGGCATCCTGGAAGATGGCAATCAGATCGGGGATACCGCCGCCATTCGCAAACTCGGTGCGAACGGTGTGGCCCGGAGCCTTGGGAGCAATCATGATAACGTCCAGATCTTTGCGCGGAACAATCTGGTTGTAGTGAATTGCGAAGCCGTGAGCAAAAGCCAGAGTGGCGCCTTGCTTCAGGTTTGGCTCAATCTCAGCCTTGTATAGCTGGGACTGGAACTCATCCGGAGTCAGAACCATAACCACATCAGCTGCCGCAACCGCAGATGGCACGTCGCTGGTTTTCAGGCCATAGGCTTCTGCCTTGGCGATAGAAGAAGACCCTGGGCGCAGACCTACGGTCACATCAACACCGGACTCTTTCAGGTTACACGCGTGAGCGTGCCCCTGTGAGCCAAAACCGATGATGGCAACTTTCTTGCCCTGAATGATGGAAAGATCGCAATCCTTATCGTAATAAACCTGCATGACTAACCCCTATGATTTGTGATGGCCTTTCAGGAGGCCAAAGCGTTCGTAATATGTGAAATCGTTTAAAGGCTCAAAACCTTTTCGCCCCGAGCGATCCCGGAAACCCCCGAGCGCACTACTTCGAGCACGCCCGAAGTGCCGATCGCCTGAACAAAGCCGTCCAGCTTGTCGCTAGCGCCCGCCAACTGAACAGTGTAAACCGAGCTGGTGACATCAACGATCTGGCCCCGGAAAATATCCACAGTGCGCTTTATTTCGGCACGTTGAGAACCTGTTGCTTTTAGCTTGATCAGCATCAGCTCCCGCTCGATGTGAGGCCCCTCAGTCAGATCCACCAGTTTAACCACCTCAACGAGCTTGTTAAGCTGCTTGGTAATCTGCTCAATAACCCGGTCTGAGCCAGTCGTTGTCACTGTAAGACGAGATAGAGTCTCATCCTCGGTAGGCGCAACCGTCAAGGTCTCAATGTTGTAGTTCCGCTGCGAAAACAGCCCGACTACGCGGGATAGTGCCCCCGGTTCGTTTTCAAGCAACACAGAAATGATTCGACGCATGATCACACCCTCTCCGTCTTGCTGAGCCACATATCTTTCATGCAGCCACGTGCCACTTGCATCGGGTACACGTGCTCAAAGCGGTCAACCTGGATATCTACAAAGACAAGTTTGTCTTTCATAGCCAGCGCTTCCTTCAGCTTCGGTTCCAGATCTTCTTTCTTGTCAATACGGACACCAACATGGCCATAGGCTTCCGCAAGCTTGATGAAGTCTGGCAGCGATTCCATATACGACTGGGAGTGACGGGACTCATAGTTCATGTCCTGCCACTGCCTTACCATGCCCAGCGACTGATTGTTAAGATTGATGATTTTTACCGGCAGCTTGTACTGATTGCAGGTAGAAAGCTCCTGAATATTCATCTGAATGCTGCCTTCACCGGTAATGCAAAGCACTTCATCATCCGGGTGAGTCAGCTTGATACCCATAGCCGCCGGCAAGCCGAAGCCCATAGTGCCGAGGCCACCAGAGTTGATCCATCGGTTAGGCTTGTCAAACTTGTAATACTGGGCTGCGAACATCTGATGCTGCCCAACATCCGAGGTAACAAACGCATCTCCGTTCGTCAGGCGCCAAAGCATCTCCACAACTTCCTGAGGCTTGATCACATCCGGACTGGTTTCGTAACGCATACCATGGAACGCGCGCCATTCGTCGATTTGTTTCCACCAGGATGCAAGAGCGTCTGCATCCGGCTTTTCCTTGCTCTCTTTTACCAGGGCAAGCATTTCCTTGAGAACCGCATCAACCGGCCCGACGATTGGCACGTCGGCGTCGATGGTTTTGGAAATGGACGCAGGGTCAATATCAATATGAATGATACGGGCCCCGGGGCAGAACTTTTCCGTTGCATTGGTTACGCGGTCATCAAAGCGCGCACCGACCGCCAGAATAAGATCCGAATGGTGCATTGCCATGTTGGCTTCGTAGGTTCCGTGCATGCCAAGCCAGCCAAGGTGCTGCTTGTCGCTGGCCGGATAACAGCCGATACCCATCAGGGTATTGGTAATCGGATACCCCAGTTTACGCACCAGCTCGGTCAGCTGCCCGGAAGCCTTACCCAGAATGACGCCACCACCCGCATATATAATGGGACGGCGCGCCGCCAGCATCATATCTACCGCTTTTTTGATTTGACCAGCGTGGCCACGTATGGCCGGGTTGTAGGAACGCAGCTTGACCTTTTTCGGGTAAGCATATTCAAAACGTTCGTTCGGTGCGGTCATATCCTTGGGAATATCCACAACGACAGGCCCGGGACGACCGGTTGAGGCGATGTAATACGCCTTGCGGATAATTTCCGGAATCTCCGAAGGGTGACGTACACTGAGGTTGTGTTTAACGACAGGCCGGGAAACCCCCATCATGTCGGTTTCCTGGAAGGCATCTTCGCCAATCAGGGTAGACGCGACCTGTCCGCACAGAACCACCATGGGAATGGAGTCCATGAACGCGGTAGCAATACCGGTAATGGTGTTGGTGGCTCCAGGGCCAGAGGTCACAAGCACGGTTCCCGGCAAACCAGTCGCACGTGCATAGCCATCAGCCATATGCACTGCAGCCTGTTCGTGTCTCACCAGAATATGCTTGACCTTGTCCTGCCTGAACAGCGCATCATAAATATGAAGGGCTGCGCCACCCGGATAGCCATATATGTATTCGATCCCCTGATCCTGCAGGGAGCGGATCAGCATATCGGCGCCAGACAATAACTCCACGATGTTCTACCCTCTTCTACGAGTGAATGAGCCGGGCACACGCCCGGTTGCCTGGGTTCACGGTTTCCCTGCTTCTTTTGAAAGCGGAACCGGCTGCTCCACACCTTGTTAAGAGGTTGTCTCTTGGCCAGCCGCCCTCCTGAGGGTTGCGGAGAACGGCCAATCAACGGGTTGCACGTAAGCAACAACCATTCCGCGGCAGATGCGCGGCACGCTCAGTGTGGTAAATAAAGGGGAATACTCGCACGGGTTGCCTGCCGTAGTAGCCCCAGTCTTCAGGCAATCGGTAATTCTGACAGCGCGAAACTCCCTGTCAATAGCAACCGTTGCTTTCTGCGCCCTTACTGACTAAAGGTCTGCCATAATTATCCACAACTCAGATACAGAGATTTGAACCAGGCGGAAGAAAATGCTTCGCACTAATGGCATGATAGACCAATATAAATCAATGTAACGGGCCCGGTTTTTCAGGTTACTGATTAGCCCGGGAACAGCGAACACACCGCGAGTAGAGCCATGAACAGAAAAATCCTGATGCTGACATTATTGATAGCCGTAGCACCCGGCATGGCAATGAGCGCCTCGGTGTATAAATGGACGGACGAAAACGGCATAACCCATTTCGGTGACCGTCAGCCTGTGGGTGCCAACTCTGAAACCGTCAACGTTCGCTCGGGCACGTCTTCTTCCGCAGCCGCCAACCGACCCAGTCCGCAAAAACGCCTGGGCGAATTTCAGGAGCAACAACAGAAAGAAGCTGACCGTGAAAAGGAGACCGCCGTCGAGGCAGCCCGCCGAAAGCAGCGCGTGGCCAACTGTGAAAGCGCACGCTCAAACCTGAAAGTCATCGATAGCAACGCGCGTATTCGCATAGAAGAAAACGGCGAACTGCGCTATCTGAGCCCGGAAGAGGTCGCCGAGCAACGGGAAAAGCTGGAAGAAATTGCGACTGAAAACTGCGAGCCAGAAGATCAGTCGTAACAGCTAAAAAAAAGGTGAGAGCCGAAGCCCTCACCTTTTTTACTATCAACTCCGATCAAGCCTTTTTGAACTCCAGCTTGCCTCCATCCACAGTGGCGAGAATTATGTCGCCAGCGACAAAGTCACCCTGCAACAGCCTTTGCGCCAGTGGGTTTTCAATCATCCGCTGAATAGCCCGCTTGAGTGGCCGCGCACCGTACACCGGGTCGTACCCGACTTCTGCGAGCAAGTCCATGGCAGCCTCGTCCAGCTCCAGCTTCATATCCTGTTCTTGCAAGCGCCTGCCGAGAATCTCTATCTGGATTTTGGCGATGCCATGAATTTGGGCTCCCGCCAATGGGTGGAATACAACCACTTCGTCCACACGGTTAATAAATTCAGGGCGGAAGTGTGTTCCCACCACCTCCATGACAGCGCTCTTCATGGCTTCGTAATTCTCTTCGCCAGCCTTCTGCTGAATAATGTCAGAACCCAGGTTTGACGTCATAACGATGACCGTATTACGGAAATCCACTGTACGCCCCTGGCCGTCCGTGAGGCGACCATCATCAAGCACCTGGAGCAGTATGTTGAATACATCCGGGTGCGCCTTTTCAACTTCGTCGAGCAACAGCACGGAGTATGGGCGACGACGAACAGCTTCAGTGAGGTATCCACCCTCTTCATAACCGACGTAACCCGGCGGCGCACCAATCAGGCGGGCAACAGAGTGCTTCTCCATAAACTCCGACATATCGATACGCACCATGGCGTCATCGGTGTCGAAAAGGAACGAAGCCAGCGCTTTACACAGCTCGGTTTTACCCACACCAGTTGGCCCAAGAAACAGGAACGAGCCGTTAGGCCTGTGAGGATCTGCCAGGCCCGACCGTGAGCGGCGAACGGCATTCGCCACAGCCTCTACAGCTTCGTCCTGACCAATAACCCGGGTATGCAGCTCATCTTCCATGCGCATCAGTTTGCCGCGTTCGCCTTCGAGCATTTTGGATACCGGAATGCCCGTCCACTTGGAAACAACCTCCGCGATTTCCTCGTCGGTAACGCGATTACGCAGGAGCTTCATTTCCATCATTTCCGCCTGGCTCGCCATATCGAGCTGACGCTCCAGCTCCGGAATGCGGCCATACTGTAACTCGGACATCTTGCCCAAATCGCCTGCACGGCGGGCGGTTTCCAGATCGATGCGGGCCTGCTCAAGCTGGCTCTTTATCTTCTGGGAACCGTGCAAAGCGGCCTTCTCGGTATTCCAGACTTCTTCAAGATCAGCGTATTCCCGCTCCACACCCTGAATAACACCTGAAAGCTCCTCAAGCCGCTTTTTCGAAGCCGCATCAGTCTCTTTTTTCAGTGCTTCCCGCTCAATTTTGAGCTGGATCAGGCGACGTTCCAGCCGATCCAGAGGCTCTGGCTTGGAGTCCATCTCCATGCGAATCTGGCTGGCAGCTTCATCGATCAGATCAATGGCTTTATCGGGCAACTGACGATCAGTAATGTACCTTTGGGACAACTTGGCAGCCGCAATAATCGCTCCGTCGGTCACCTCTACACCGTGGTGTACTTCGTAACGCTCTTTAAGGCCGCGGAGGATCGCGATGGTGTCCTCTTCATTCGGCTCATTCACCAGTACTTTCTGGAAGCGGCGCTCCAGAGCAGCGTCCTTCTCAATGTTCTCTCGGTATTCATTCAGTGTGGTGGCGCCTACGCAATGCAGCTCACCACGGGCCAGTGCCGGCTTGAGCATATTGCCCGCATCCATGGAGCCCTCAGCTTTACCCGCGCCCACAACTGTGTGAATTTCATCGATGAACAGGATGATCTGGCCTTCCTGTTTGGCGAGCTCGTTCAGTACCGCTTTCAGGCGCTCCTCAAACTCACCCCGGAACTTGGCACCGGCAATAAGCGAGCCCATATCCAGAGACAAAACCCGTTTATTCTTAAGCCCCTCAGGCACTTCGCCGTTTACAATTCGCTGGGCCAAGCCTTCCGCAATGGCGGTTTTACCGACGCCGGGCTCACCGATCAGTACCGGGTTGTTTTTACGTCGGCGCTGCAACACCTGAATCGTGCGACGAATCTCGTCATCACGCCCGATCACCGGATCGAGCTTGCCGGCTTCCGCCCGCTCGGTCAGATCGATGGTGTACTTGGACAGCGCCCGGCGGTTTTCCTCGGCACCGGCATCATCTACAGTCTCACCGCCACGCACGGCACTAATGGCTTTTTCCAGCGCCCCTTTATCCACACCCTGCTCACGTAGAACACGACCAAGCGTGCCACGATCTTCCAAGGCAGCCAGCAGCATAAGTTCGCTGGAGATAAATTGGTCTTTGCGCTTCTGTGCCAATTTGTCGGCAATATTGAACAGGCGGCCCATATCGTTGGACATGGCAACATCGCCTGCGCTGCCGCTTACTTCCGGCAGGTTCTCGATTTCCTGTGCCACAGCCTGGCGCACCCGACCGGGCTCTGCCCCTGACTGTTTAAGGAGCGGTTTGATAGAGCTGCCCTGCTGGTCAAGCATTGCCTGCATAAGGTGCAAAGGCTCAATAAAGTTATGGTCCTTGCCAACGGCCAATGACTGGGCGTCGGCCAGTGCGGTTTGCAAAAGACTGGTGAGCTTGTCGATTCTCATGGATTCGTTTCCCCGATTCGTTCGGCAAATGCGATCAGTTATTGCGCATTCGGTTTGCTTTGGGAACTAATGTAGGGGCAATCGAGGGAAGTTCAAGGTCAACGCAGGGGCATCTGTCAGAAAATTGACGCACCTCAGGTTTTCCAGATAACCGTTGCCATGCGACCAGTCTGGCCATCGCGGCGATAAGAGTAGAAACGCTGACTATCTGCAACCGTACAAAAGTCACCACCAGAAATATGTTCAACCCCCAGCGCCTCGAGCCGCAGTCGGGCAAGGCTATATATGTCAGCCATATAATGGCCCTCGCGGGCGCCCAACGGGCTGAAAGCAGCCTCTGTCTGTGGATCTTGCGCTATAAAAGCCGCCCTGACGTCTGGCCCAACCTCAAACGCTTTTGGCCCTATGGCTGGCCCGAGCCAGGCCATCAGCGTATTGCCCGGCAACCCCATACTGACCACCAGGTTTTCCAGCACCCCACCACAGAGGCTGCGCCAGCCGGCGTGAGCAGAGGCTACCGTGGTTCCATTTCGGTCACAGAGAATGACAGGTAAACAGTCTGCAGTGAGAATGACACAAGCTCTTCCGGTTGCCCGGGTAAAACTGGCGTCGGCTTCAGGAGTACCAGTGATGTCCCCGGCAGACAAATCGGCAACTTCGGTGCCATGAATCTGGTTCAGCCAACCAAATGCGCCTGGCAAAAGACCACAGGCAACTGCAAGTCTTTTGCGATTTTGCATCACGTGCGCGGGTTCATCACCCACATGACCACCCAGATTCAGGCTGGCCCATGGGGACTGACTGACACCACCTGCGCGGATTGTGCACACCGCGCGGATGTTCGCAGGCGCTGGCCAATCCGGGTGGATAAGCGTTAGTAAAGGAGCAGCTTCAGAACTCATTGCTCTCAAGTTCCTGAATATGCTTACGTAAAGCCGCGAGCAAGCCCATGAAATCCTCCGGTAGCGGCACATCCCAACTCAGAATTTCTCCGGTTTCCGGATGTTCCAACGTGAGCTGACGTGCATGCAGTGCCTGCCGATGAAATGCCGAGAGTACTTCGCGCAACTCCTCCGTTGTACCTTTTGGTAAGCGCAACCGGCCACCATAGAGCGGGTCACCAACCAGAGGATGCTTTACATGGGCCATGTGCACCCGAATCTGGTGTGTACGACCGCTTTCCAGTTTGCAGCGTACATGGGTGTGGGCAGCAAAGCGCTCAATCAGGCGATAATGGGTTACTGCGGGCTTACCGTTTTTCACCACACCCATTTTCTTGCGCTCATGGGGGTGACGGCCGATGGGCGCATCCACCGTAGCACCACCCGTCAGAGTACCCACCACAACGGCCTCGTACTCGCGCCCCATGGTTCGGGTCTGTAACTGGCCAACCAGAGAGGTGTGTGCAATCAGACTGCGAGCGACCACCATGATACCCGAGGTGTCTTTATCAAGACGGTGGACAATACCGGCACGGGGCAGGTTCTCAACCTCCGGGGCATAGTTAAGCAACGCGTTCACCAAAGTGCCGTCGGCGTGACCTGCCGCTGGATGAACCACCAGGCCAGCGGGCTTGTTGATGACAAGCAGATGCTCATCTTCATAAACAATATCCAGGCTGATCGCTTCGGCCTGCCAGGTCACCTGAGCTTCGGGCTCGGCATCAAGCTCAAGGCGGTCGCTCAGCATTACTTTGTCTTTCGGCCTACGAGCTTCTCCGTTCACCGTTAAAGCGCCGCTGCGAATCCAGGACTGCAGGCGCGAACGCGAATGCTCTGGCATGAGTTCTGCGGCAGCCTGATCAAGACGCCGGTCACTCAACGCAGGCGGTATAGCAAAACTGGCAGTTATTCGGTTTTCAGATGACATTAAGCCCCCAGGGCCTGTGTGTGTTACGTTTCGGTCAGAATATTTGAAACTGGCGGAATGCACTCTGCACATAAGGCGAGTTCCCCGCTACAATACCGCAACCGAATTTATCGACATTATACGGGATTCCGGCATGAGATCAGGTTTTCGTTTACTGCTACTTTCCACACTGATTGTGCTGATCAGTGCCTGTGCGTCCAACAAGCAGGAGGAAGTGCTACCGGAAAAGACCTATTACGACAACGCCCGGCAGGCAATGAATGCCGGCAACTTCAACGAAGCCGAGCAGAATCTGGATTCGCTGGAGACCTACTACCCGTTTGGTCGATACGCTGAACAGGCGCAGCTTGATCTCATTTATGCCCGCTACCAGAATCTCGATCTTGAGGGCTCCCGGGCTGCAGCAGACCGCTTCCTGCGCCTGAACCCACAGAGCGATCATGCGGATTACGCACTGTATATGCGCGGACTCGCCTCCTACAACCTTGATATCGGCTTGGCTGCACGCTATTTCCCGATCGATGTTGCCGCCCGGGACGCCGGAGAACAGCAGCAGGCATTCCGTGATTTCAGCGAACTATTGAACCGCTATCCACAGAGCGAATACGCTGCTGACGCTCGTCAGCGCATGATTGCAGTGCGCAACCGAATGGCAGAGCTGGAACTTCACGCCGCTCGCTATTACATCAAACGCGAAGCCTTCGTGGCCGCCAATAACAGGGCGCGTTACATCGTAGAGAACTTCCCAACATCACCGGCCGTTGAAGAAGCGATCATCATCCTGGCAGAGACGTTCGATTTCCTGAAATTCAAAAAAGGCTCTCAGGATGCGATCGCGCTACTTCGCCAGAACTTCCCGAAAAGCGATGCATTCAACAGCGAGGGTGAGTTTCAGGCAGGCCTGCTGAAGCGTGAGAATCGCTCACTCTCCAGCGTCGTTACCTTTGGGCTTATGGACGACGAATAACTTCTGCCCTGTCAATTGCCGCTTTTCCAGCCACTGGTAATGGGATAGCGGCGATCCTTACCAAAACCGCGCTCGGTGATCCGAATCCCGATCGGCGACTGCCGGCGCTTGTATTCGTTGATATCCACCAAGCGAATAACACGACGAACGTCTGCCTCGTTAAAGCCTTCTGCAACAATCGCATCTGAGCTGAAATCCCGCTCTACATACAGATTCAGAATCTGATCCAGCACGTCATAGCCCGGAAGGTTATCTTCATCTTTCTGATCCGGAGCCAGCTCCGCCGAAGGCGGCCGCGTGATTACGCGCTCAGGAATCACCGGAGACACGGAATTACGGCACCTTGCGAGGCGGAAAACAAGAGTTTTGGGAACATCCTTCAGCACATCGAAACCGCCAGCCATATCGCCATAAAGGGTCGAATACCCCACGGCCAGCTCGCTCTTATTGCCAGTTGTGAGCACCAGCGAGCGAAACTTGTTGGACAGTGACATCAGCACAACACCCCGGATACGAGCCTGCAGATTTTCCTCGGTTGTATCCGGGGATGTGCCCTCGAAAGGGGTAGCCAGCGTCGCCATAAAGGATTCGTACATGGGTTCTATGGAGTACACATCGTACTGAACGCCCATGGCCACCGCCTGAGCCTCTGCATCTTCAAGGCTCATATCCGACGTGTAGCGGAACGGCATCATCACAGCACGGACACGCTCCGGCCCCAGTGCATCGGCTGCCACAGCCAGAGCCAGGGCAGAATCTATACCGCCGGAAAGACCAAGCACCACCGATTTGAAACCATTTTTGTTCACATAGTCGCGAACACCGGTAACCAGTGCGCTGTAAACATTCGCCTCTAGCGACGGCTCCGGGGGCAATGATTGCGAGATTGGCTGGCAATGGCGATCACACACAAAATCTACAGGAAACAGTCCGTCGGTAAACTGCGACACCTCCACAGCAAGAGCGCCCGAATGGTCGTAAACCATAGAGCCGCCGTCGAACACCAGTTCGTCCTGGGCCCCCACCAGATTGGTATAGATAATACTCACCTGATTCTCACGTGACTTGCGCTCGAGCAGCGCCTTTCTCCGTGCCTGTTTATCAATATCATAGGGCGACGCATTCAGGTTGATGATCAACCGGGCCCCTGCAGCCACGGAGTCTTCAACGGGGCCATCCGCCCAGATATCTTCGCAAACCGTCAGACCCACCGGCACGCCGCAGATCTCAAGCACCGTCGGGCCCGTGCCATCCGCAAAATAACGTTTTTCATCGAAAACCTGGTAATTGGGTGGAAACCGCTTGAAGTAACGACCGGTGATTGTGCCGCTTTCGATCACCACAGCCGCGTTGTAAAGCCGGCCGGCACTTCGAAGCGGCGCGCCGATAACGATCGCGGCGCCAATCTCCGCACTTTGCAGCCGCTCAAGCGCCTCACTCACTCTGAGATCCATACTGGGGCGCAGCAACAAGTCTTCCGGCGGGTATCCGGTGATGCAAAGCTCCGGGAAAACAACAATATCTGCCCCGTGCCTCGAACGAGCACGCTTCGCAGCCTCAATAACCAGCCCGGTGTTACCGGGAATATCCCCCACCAGAAAATCCATCTGCGCCATTACCACCCGCAACTTATGGTGGGACGTATTGGAAAGCGGGGCGCTCCCGGAAACGGACATAGACAGGCTCCTGTAACTCATTGCCACGAAAAGGCTATTATACCCCCCTATAGGCCCTGATTTCTTCCGCCCAGCAACGGATTTTTGAAAAACCATGACGACAGATACAGTGTCGGTAGTCATTACCAACAAACGAACAGCCGGCTTTCAGCAAGCCAAGTTGTTTCGCATATACAATCATTACAGGGTGGTGATCAGCCTTGTGCTGGTGGCTCTGCTGTTTGTTGACCCTGTCAATTTCGACGTCCGCTTTCGGTTATTGGATTATTACCAGTTTGGCGTAGTGGGCTATCTCGCGCTGAACAGTTTTATCGCACTGATCATGCTGGCTGGCCTTGAGCCCGGAAAGCGGCACATCACCTTATCAATACTGCTGGATATCCTGATCATGCACGGGCTGCTATTTGCCAGCACCGGCATCACTAACGGGCTTGCCAATCTCGTCATTGTTTCCGTAGCCGCAGGCAATATTCTTAACCCCAGCCGCATGGGAACTTTCTATGCGGCTCTTGCGACCATCTGTTCACTCAGCATTTCGGGCTGGGCGGTGCTGACACTCGACGGGCCCGCCGACGATATTGTGCGTGCCGGTTCACTTGGCATCCTGTATTTTGCTACTGCGTTTGTCCTGCAAAACATTTCTCGGCGAATGATGCGCAGTGAAGCTCTGGCCAGCAGTCGTGCACAAAGCATTGTAGAACTGGAACAAATCAACCAGCAGATCATTCAGCGCATGCGAACCGGTATTCTTGTGCTTGACCGACATGGCCAAATACGCCTTGCGAATGCGGCTGCCGAAGAACTGCTGTTTGGCATTCCAACCGATAAGGGAACGCCCCCAACTCGACCCAAAGCCCTACCCCAGCCACTCAAGTCTGGCCTGGAAGCGTGGCTCAAGAACCCTGCAAAGCGCACGAAACCGTTTCAATCGGCACCCACCTCTCCGCTCCTGCAAGCCAATTTCACCCAGCTTGACCAGGAGCGCGGAGACCAGATTCTGGTATTTATCGAAGACATGAGCAAAATGACGCAACAGGCCCAGCAGATGAAACTGGCCTCGCTCGGCCGGCTGACTGCCGGTATTGCCCATGAAATCCGCAACCCGCTTGGGGCTATCAGCCACGCAGCCCAACTGATGGAAGAGTCGCCTCATCTCGATACCGGAGACCAGCAAATGCTGGGAATTATCCGGCGCCATTCGCGACGCGCAAATGGCATTATCGAGAACGTGCTCAGCCTTTCCCGGCGCAAATCAGCCCATGCCGATCTGGTTGATTTAGGCAACTGGCTGAAGGAATTCAGAACTGACTTCCTCCAAACCCAGGACAACGCCATACCCGCCACTGAAGTGAGATTAAACACCATCGCGAACATGCCCGAAGCGCGATTTGATAAAAGCCAGATCGAACAGGTGCTGGTGAACCTGTGTGATAATGGCTTGCGCTACAGTCACCAGCATACCGGAGTACGCAGAATCGAACTGAACGCTGGCGCTACGGCAGATGGCGAGCGAGCTTACGTAGATGTAAGAGATTTTGGCCAGGGTGTAGCCCCGGGCTCAAATCATTTGGTTTTCGAGCCATTTTACACCACCGACAAAGGTGGCACGGGCCTTGGGCTTTATCTGGCGAGAGAACTGTGCGAGTCTAATCAGGCCCATTTGTCCCTCGTGGAAGACGACAAACCCGGCTGCTGTTTCCGCATTACCTTTGCTCCCCCAGGGCGAATGATCTGACGTGGAACCGACAAAAATGGAACCGACAAAACAAGATGACCACTCACACAGCGCTGATTGTTGACGACGAACCCGACATTCGGGATCTTCTCGAAATTACTCTTTCGCGGATGGGCATAAAAACCCTCACCGCTCCAGACCTTACCAGCGCATTCAAACTGCTGGAGCAGCACACTCCACAGCTATGCCTGACAGACATGAACCTGCCAGATGGTAACGGCATCGAATTGGTGCAGTGGATTCAACAGCACCGGCCGGACATGCCCGTTGCCGTTATCACGGCATACGGAAGCATGGATACGGCGATTGAATCCCTGAAAGCCGGCGCGTTTGATTTCGTCTCCAAACCGGTTGAACTCTCCAGGCTCCGGGAACTGGTGAATAGTGCCCTGAGGCTATCGGAGCCAAGCCCTGCTATTGATGACGCCACCGATGAGCCTGGCCTTCTGCTTGGCAACTCCGCGCAAATCAAAAAGCTACGCAATCAGACCCGCAAGCTCGCCAGAAGCCAGGCACCGGTTTTTATCAGCGGTGAATCCGGCAGTGGTAAAGAGCTGGTGGCGCGGATGATTCACCTTCAGGGGCCGCGCAGTGCTGCACCCTTCACCGCCGTCAACTGCGGTGCAATTCCTTCAGAACTGATGGAAAGTGAGTTTTTCGGGCACAAAAAAGGTAGCTTTACAGGCGCCGTTGAAAACAAAGATGGCCTCTTCCGTTCTGCCGACGGCGGCACACTGTTTCTGGACGAGGTAGCCGACCTGCCCCTTGCCATGCAGGTTAAATTGTTGCGCGCCATTCAGGAAAAAGCCGTGCGCCCGGTAGGTGATACCAAAGAAATACCTGTCGATATACGTTTACTGAGCGCCACGCACAAAAACCTGGCAGAACTGGTTCAGGATGGAAGCTTCCGGCAGGATCTGTTTTACCGGATTAACGTGATCGAACTGGCTGTTCCTCCCCTAAGAGATCGAACAGACGATATCGCGCTTCTCGCGAACCACATACTTGAACGCATCGCCCGGGAATACGAATGCGATGCGGCAACACTGTCTCAAGACGCAGTAGACCGGCTGAAAGAGCATGACTTCCCGGGCAACGTGCGTGAGCTGGAGAATATTCTTGAACGCGCCTTTACTCTCTGCGACGCCGAAAAGATCAGCGCCTCTGACCTGCATCTCGGCAATGGCCTTGGTGCCGGGGCGAGCGATATCAACGTCGGCGCAAATGCAGACGCAAGCCCGGCTCCGGTGCCAGAGGGTGATATTGACCTGGAGGGTTACCTGGAATCCATCGAGCGCCAAGCTATTGAAAAAGCGCTGGAGGCGACCCGCTGGAATAAAACGGCAGCGGCCAAGAGGCTGGGGATCAGCTTTCGGGCGTTGCGGTATCGGTTGAAGAAGTTGGGAATGGAGTGACATCGAACAAAATTATGGGTAACGATATAAGCTGCGCCACTACAAAATAATTTGTGTTCGCGTAGGATTAGTATTTGCGCAGGAAGCGCAAATTCACCCGAATTGGAGCTTCAAGGATGAAACACCTTCGTATAGCGAGAGGATTCTCGCTCTTGGAATTGATAATTGTTCTATTTATTGTGGCTGTGATCGCCACTTTCGCTTCGGCTACCTTTGACACGACCCTGAAAAGGGCTCGACAACAATCCGCTCTTAGTGAACTCGTATCTCTAATAAACTTCGCGCGGAATTCAGCTATTCAGGAACAGAAAACGGTGACTCTGTGTCCATTGACCCCCATAAAAAAATGCGGATCAGACTGGAATAGACCTCTTGTCGCTTTTCGCGACCCCGATCGCACGAAATCAATAACAAACGAGAGCCAGATTTTACGAGTCGTCCAGCTCAACGTTGCCGGTCACATGGCTGGCAAAACAGGTATCAGAAATTACTTTAGGTTTCGCCCTTCGGGACTTGCCGAGGAGGCCATCGGCAACATCGTCTGGTGCCCCGAGGATCACGACAACCGCTATGCTGCCCAAATCCGGATCAATATGGGAGGGCGCCCTTTTGTTTCAAAGGATTCTGATAACGACGGCATAGTCGAAGATGCCTACGGTAACCCAGTTCAATGTACCTAGCTAAATAGATTATCTAGACCAGGTTTGCTCTGCGCCGGAGAGCCCGCCGGAATTATCCGCATCCCAGCCCCGAACGCCGTTAGATCGTAACTGAATAAACCCGTCGCCGGCTTGGGGTCCTCCCGCGATGGGGACAGCCCTTAGCTCATAACTGTTTGCGGTAAGGTTGTAGATTCGGAGGTTGTATACGGTATTACCATCGGTTGGCGACACACTGGCGAATACAGAAGCATCCGGCGCAGTCAAAGTATTACTAATGACAGACGTGCCGCCATCGGCGCCAATGTAGGAGTTGCTTTGTGTATAAAAGCGCTCCATCGCATTGGCAAACGAGACAAGTGCCCCTTGAGTATCTGTACGGCGCGTACTCTTTACCTGCTCCAGATAGCTCGGATATGCGATGGCCGCGATGATGCCGATGATCGCGACAACGATCATCAGCTCAATCAATGTAAATCCCCACTCACTTTGAGTTCGACATGTTCGTTCAGCCATACCTAGATCTTTATTGTTCATTCTTCGTAAACCTCCTGCCAACCTGAACGACCAAGCGTTTTGCCCCCACCTAAATCCACTTTAGTCTGATCAATCTCACCGTCAGACGCTTGCCGATAAAGGTTATCTCCCAAGATGTTCGAATTGAGAATCATCGCATCACCGTATCTTACCCCACCAACAATTGCGTCATTCGCGTCAACCCTACCGTCATTATTGAGATCAAATACAGATTGGGTCGGAGTTGTGCCGTCGAATCGCAATGCCATCGTCCAGCTAGTTCCACCACTCTGGCAAAGGCTCTGAGTTGGTGTAACAGTATTGAAAAGCACGTACTCCCCTCTCACTAGAGGGCTTTCGATCACCCTTTCACCCACCTCAGTAGTAAAGTCAACAACCCAGCCTTTTTTCGCTGTTGATAACGTATCTGTCCAGTCAACCGACGCCCCGCTGACCGTTCTCACTTCCTGGCCGGATGCTGTAGATTCAGTGATGGTTCGAGTCGCCAGCTGAGACCTTGCAACAGCCCCTCCCTCATCCCATACCCCATAGAAACTTTGAGTTGCCGTGCTAGCCGGATCAGTATCGGTCAAGTATCGCCCGGTACCGAAGAAAACAAAGAGATTTGGCTGCCCCCCTTGTGTATTGTAGATATTTCTCCCCATAACTGGCGCAGAGGTAATCGGTTGCGTGTTACTGGAAGAGTCTTCTGCGACAAACAGAGGCTGATTGGTCGCGTTCGCACCGTTACCGGAACGGTAAACACTTCCCCATGTGTTGGCAGTCCCAGTTGAAAGGTCCACCGCCCACATATTGCCATTCAGGTCACCTGCATAAACCCGATCAACAATACCGTCCCGGACAGCAGCACCGGACTCGTCCTTATAATCGACCGCGCGAAGTGGAGAAAGCCCGGTTCCACCAGATACCTCAAGCTCAATGAACTTGTAATCTGTACCTTCAACCCAGCCATTCTGGCCGCCCTGGATGTCGAGTACAAAAAGACCTGTTTTTCCGTTATCACTGTTATATCCGTTAGGTACCAAAGCACTCCAGCGATAATCGTTATTCGCCCATTTCACGAGTGATATCATTGGAGGCTCGGTAATGTAACCGAGTTCTGGATGAGAGAACTCCCACATCACAAGATCTTGAGCGGCAGTAGACGTCCCATCAAAGCTGGATGGGTCGGTGAGATTTAGGGCAAACAGACCTCGTCCACCTGAGCGTAAACCGCCAACCATTACCGTACGCCAGTCTGCGTTACTGCCTGCCGCATCATCGATATAAATATCCGACACAGCCGGAGACAGATCGACATAAAAACGGTGGTTATAGCTGGGATCACTGAGATAACTGAGCCCCGACTTTTCAGCATCCGAGTATACGAAACTCGGGATATAAGCAATCAACTCTTCTCCAGTCTCCGCACTGAAGCCATGAAGCATGCCGTCGTTTGCCCCCGCATAAACAATGGGCGTGCGGCCAGATTTATTTTGCTTAAACGTCGAGTAGCGACCGGTGGAAGCTACTCCAAACGGGTCGCGGTCAGGCCAACCACTCGCAGGTGCGCCTACATACACAGGTGATGAATTCACAACATCACTCAGAGGCGTCGAGCGCTTCCGGAAAGTACCCCCTTCCTTCGACTGGTCCCCACGAATATAGGCTAGCCTGTCGGGACCGAGAGCGTCGTCGTCAGGCCCGTTAAGATCGTCCTGCTGCCATGCAGATAACTCATCCCATTCGAAGAGAACGCCACCACCATTGCTCGTCACGATGAACCGATCATCGGGCAGCTTATTCTTTAACTCGTCGGCTGCATCCCACAAGGTGCTGCCAATAGCACCGGTTACCGGATTCAGCGATTTTGCTGCGACGGATCCGCTCCAGTCACCGCTGTTGAATGACGCCGTATACACTTCACTGCCCTGCTCCAGAGTGGCAGTATTAAAGGTCACGTTGGTTGCACTTCCGGTTGAGCGGACAATATCACGAATTGCGGTCGATATAGCTGACCTCAACTGGTCCACACTGCTCGCATTGTAGAATTCGCCACGACCATTGACTGCTGCGTGGAGTAGGTCGTCTACCTGATCTTCATCCCAGTCATCAACATCCTCAAGTTGACTCCAGTCCGGCGGAGTGTCGTATACATCCTGAACGCTGGAATAGCCGTTGCCAACAAATTCCTCGCCCGTCGCACCAAACCCAACCGTGTAGGTGTTCATGTGCAGGTTGCTGTTACAATCCACGGACGCATCGTAAGAGGGATCCGTTGTCTCGACTCGCTTCTGCGTCAAGCTACTGTACCCAGGGTCATTTTCCTGCTTATAGCAACCTTCAGGAAGTCTAACTTTACCTGCAGAATAATCGCCACTACGAAGCTGCTTTTCGTAGTAACTCATTGCAATATCCGCAAGGGTATTGGAGACGGTATCCGCATAGGGGGAGCCATCGTCGCCATCAGCATTTCCAATACTCGAAACGCTAGCGTTGTTAAACCCGTCGGTGAAAAGCAGAGTAAAGTTTTTCTGGCATTCCGCCTGGATCAAGTCTGAATTGGTATCAAACTGATTCCCAGCGTGGACAAGCGTGCGCCTGAGAGGTGTACCACCTCCACTGTATCCAGATCCGAAACGTTTGTATGTGTCTTCGAGGAAGTCCTTTCTTTCGGTATCAAGATCCTCCATGGGAATCTCACGGCGATTGTGGATCCAGAATGTGCCAACTCGAATTCCCGAGAGACCTTCGAGCGATTCGCCAATTGCCCCTCGCGTTGCATGGTGTAACCGGCGATAATAGCTGAACCAGTTAGCGAAGTTCTGCATTTCGTCGGTGCCGGCAGATATCTTGACTTCTTTGAGGCAGGAGTTATCCGGGCCAAAGCCTACGACACCATTATCAAAAGTGAAGCTTCCCGGATCGCTTATCCAATTACTGTAATCGTTACCCGCACCACAGCTGTATGAGACACCATTGCGGATAAATGAGAGGGTACCGTCGGCAACCTTCAAATAGTAGGTGGCAGGATAAAAAGTATTGCCACTGGTATCTGTGGTGTCCTCCGTTAAATCGAGTTTTCGACTGCTTGCGGACGTCGGTTCAAAAGGCGCATTCGTTTCATCGGCATTAGTCAACGTCAGATTGGTGGAGTCCGGCCAGGGTTTGTACACCGAATCCGGATTGTAATACGCCGCATTGTAGTCAGATGATCGCAGAAAATAGTATCGACGGGTAAAAGGGACCTGCCCTTTACCGCTGGTGTTCGTGAGCCACCCGCCAATATTATCGCTGCTAATAGCTCCACTATTGAACAAATAGCGATTTCCGCCTGAGGAATAACTACTTACAGTTTCGAAATCCATACTACCCGAGTCATCAACTGCATAGATGACATTTGGCTTAACCGTCCCGGATAAGAAAAGCGGCGTGTCAGAGAAAGGCACGCTCCCATAGCTTGCGGCTGGCAAGCAGACACACATCCCAACCAGGCCATGAAATACTCGACTGTATAAATCCTTCATCTAAACGCCTCCTGCCAGCACTTAAAATTCGCGCCGGTAATATTCTTCAAGAATTCGCTGGCCATCACCGGTCGCGCCGGTACCTCTCGCCACGATCCGAAATGCCTTAGCAACCGTAGCTCCGGTCTCGTGAGTGTAATTCGTCATGTTTACATTGGCAGATTCATTGCCAACTTCTAGCTGAGCGTCGCCAACAAACTCCACCAAGTACCTCGGTGCCTCAGGAAAAAGCGGTTCTCCGTTGACTGTAGGCACAGTTACAGCGATCGAGTTGCCGCCAGCCCATATACCGGCAGTGAACACTCCAGATCCGCGTGGCGCTGAGCCTTTTTCATAAAACCCATCCAGCGTGTCGAAGCCCGAAGGACTTGCCAGGACCTCAATGGCCTGTTCGGCTTCGCGCAGGGCCAATTCGGCCCCCTCCATCGCCATATAGCCCTCGCGTTGGGCAGAGACCATCCGCTCCTGCATACTGCTATTTTGCATACTGGAAACCGCCAGCAAGCTCAGAATCAAAAGAATCAGCAAACTGGTGAGCAGAACGGCACCCTGCTGAAGCTCTGGCGAGCTGCTTTGTTTATCCTTCATTTTGTTCAACCTTTAAAATCCGGTTCCGGATGGTAGCCGTGGTTGTGAATACGCGATAAAGATGTTTCGAATCGGCTGCCACTTCGGTCGCTACGTCGTAATTCGGGCCACCAGAACAGTCCGCCCAAGAGGGATAACACAGCTCCATGGGGGCATCGACGATGTTGTTTTCCGGCGACCGACCGAGGAGGGATAGCTGTACCGCGACCACATTCGCTGCGGCGGCTGTTGAAAGGGCGGTTGGCCCATCGATATCTATCCATTGGGTTACTTCGCCATTGGATAAGCCTGAGTCGATGCCTACACGCATTTGGAGATCCCAGACTCCATCCATAACTTCCTGAGCGTCTTCCGCCTTGTTTTGACGGAACAAAGCCCGGCGACCATCCGCATCGGCATTCAGAAAGAACTGGTGGTAGTAAGGAGTGTATATCTGGGCCGACTCATCATATTGCTTGGAGAGGCATTTTGTAGGGTCACCGGGACAGTTGTTATCAACCGTTACGTCCACGCCGTCGCTCGGACTACTATTACCCGGCTCTACGGAGTTACCCCCATTGTGGTTTATTCCCGGATTGGCGCCAGTCTGTGTACCGGTTACCTGAAAGATATCACCGGCGATACAATCGCTGATCAGCAGGATGTCGGAGTCATCGATACCGTCAACGGTGTCGACCTTGAGGTTCGCCGAGGAGTTAGGCATTACGGTCGTAATCTGGACAGCGCCGGCGCCGCCCACCCCTCGCAGTATCAGTGCATCCGTACCCGTTAGCCCAAGAGTCGTACCGTCACTCTGATAGGCCATAAAGCCATCGGAGAAACTGAACAGATCCTCAGAAGCCTGATAGACTTCGTGCGTGCTATCGAGTTTATTGGCAACATTGTCCCGGGGAATACACCCCCAATAGTCGGCATTACGCACCGCCCTACTGAGAAATTCAGTTGTCATCCGGCCGGTTTCCTGAACCCGGTTACTTGCCTCACCCACAATAAACGTGCGTTGGTTGCCACTGAAAATCTGCACCAGGCCGGCTGTTAATATCAGCCCCAAGGTCAAGGCCACCATGAGCTCAACGATGGATAACCCTTTTTGACGACTAATCGGTGACATCATCTAAGCCTCACATACAGCGTGTAACTTTGGGCAAGCGCGTCATTGCCTATACCCCTCTCTGACCAGGTCACCGTGATCTCCGCAAAAGCAAGGTTAGTGTTTGTCGTAACATCCACTGCAGTGGTGGCGGTAGGAACATCCTCAAGCAAACGGGTTTGCCAAGCGCTTAACTTGGCGTTACATCCGGTGCAGGCAGAGGATGTCGCCTTCTCAAAGACGGCTATGTCATCTGACTCCGCTCGCATCCTCTCTGACAAATCGTACGCGTGCATGGTTACAAGGGAGCGAACACCTGAATTACCGCTCTGCTTCAGCGACAACGCCTGCATTCCGGCCACTCCCAGCAAGCCAATGGCTAAGATCACCATTGCAACAAGAACCTCAATCATCGTGAAACCCCGTTCACGATACGCCCCCTGACTAAAGGCTTTCGTTATCCGCATGTGTGATCCTTTGAGCGAATGCCTCCACCGAGAGTTACAATTATTTTACTGCCTGACTCTCCACTGCGATTATCACAGACTTGGATAGTTACCTCCGCCGAGCTATTGGACAAAAGCCCGCCTCCGCTGAAGGCGAAGTTGGAAGAGGACGTTATGGTGACCGCTCCTGCCGCGCCGGTTGTCCTGCGGAGCTCTTCTGAATCTTGCATGGAACCATTTGAATTGTTGTCAATCCAAACGCTCATGCCGTTAGCCCAGTTGGCACCGTCTGTGGGGTTCACAGACACTCTGCGCCCTGTTTTAATCGCTTCACTTCGCGCGTAGCTCAAGGCTCCAACGATGTCGTTAGAAGTGCTCACAAGACGACTATTGGCTATCATCGTGGTAAAGGATGGGATAGCAAAAGCTGCGATCACAGCAACCAACGCAAGGGTGACCATGAGTTCAATGAGCGTAAAACCAAGACTTTGCTTTCGAGTGAACATAAGAACTTTCCAAATTGCACTGGTCTTAACTTAAAAGGTCCGGGGAGGGGGCTCTAGCTATATCCGACGAGCGGTCAACTGAGCAAGACAAACGGAAGCGAAGAGTTGATTTTGTGACTTTAGTCTCTAAATCGTGGTCGGCGCTCACCCTGAGCGCCCTGAATAGCGTCCTTCAAAACCGGTGACTAACTTACCGGGACTTGGGTCACGTCAATCGCGTCAATCCTAAGCTCCTTCGGCATAGAGAACACAATATTCTCCTCACGCCCGGCAATCTCTTCCGGCACGCTGCCGCCAAGATCCCGCAGGCGAGCAATCACGTCATTAACCAACACTTCCGGGGCGGAAGCGCCAGCGGTAACGCCGATTGATTCTTTGCCCTCCAGCCATTGCGGATCAATCTGGGCGGCTTCGTCAATCAGGTAGGCGGGGGTGCCCATACGCTCGGCGAGTTCGCGCAGTCGATTGGAGTTGGAGCTGTTGGGTGAGCCAACCACCAGCATCAGGTCGCAGTCGCCGGCCAGTTGCTTTACCGCATCCTGTCGATTCTGGGTGGCGTAGCAGATGTCGTCTTTGCGAGGACCTTCGATTTTGGGGAACCTTTCCCGCAAGGCGTCGATTACGCGGGCGGTGTCGTCCATGGAGAGAGTGGTTTGGGTAACGTAGGAAACGTGTGCCGGGTCGTTCACTTCGAGGCGTGAGACGTCTTCTTCGTTCTCAACCAGATAAATATCGCCCCCGGTACTGTGATCGTACTGGCCCATGGTGCCCTCCACTTCCGGATGGCCGTGGTGCCCTATCAGCACGCACTCGCGTCCGTCGCGGCTGTAGCGCATGACTTCCAGGTGTACTTTGGTGACCAGCGGGCAGGTGGCGTCGAACACTTTGAGGCCACGACGGGCGGCTTCGTTCTGCACGGCCTGGGATACGCCATGGGCGCTGAAAATGACCAACTTGTCGTCTGGCACTTCATCCAGTTCGTCTACAAAAATGGCGCCGCGATTGCGGAGATTGTCGACCACGAATTTGTTGTGCACTACCTCGTGGCGCACGTAAATGGGCGCACCGAATACATCCAGGGCGCGATTTACGATCTCGATGGCGCGATCCACGCCAGCACAAAAGCCACGGGGGTTTGCCAGTCTTATTTGCATAGTCAGTGGGTCTGCCCTGCCGGTTCTACGTCAATAACTTCTATATCGAAAGTCAGTGTACGCCCGGACAACGGATGATTGAAGTCCACTTCCACTTCATCGCCCTCCACGCGGCTGACTACCCCAGGCAGCTCTTGCTGCCGCGCATCCGCAAAGGAGATCATCACGCCCGGCTCCAACACCATATCCGCACTGAATTCATGTCGTTTGAAGGTCTGCAAATTATTGGGGTTGCGCTGGCCAAAGGCCTTTTCCGGCGGCACCTGGTGGCTGGCTTTGTCGCCGGCTTTCATGCCCATCAGGTAGGCTTCGAAATTCTCCGGCAGGCTTTCATCACCGATTTCCAGAGTCGCCGCATCTTTGTCGAAAGTGGTATCAATCACTTCGCCGCTCTCGAATTTGAGCGCAAAATGCAAGGTTACGCGCGTTCCTTTATCTACAGGCAGTTCTTTCATGGGCTTTATTCGCTCCCGTTCGCAGGCGTACCGGAATCAGCAGGCTTGCGAAACATATCAAGGATCATCATGGCGGCACCTATGGTAATGGCAGTATCGGCCAGATTGAATGCGGGAAAGTGCCAGTCCTGCCAATAGAAATGCAGGAAGTCGACGACATAGCCGTGCACAACCCGGTCGTATACATTACCCAGCGCACCGCCAAGAATCAGTACGATGGCAATGGCCGACCAGGTTTCATGCCGCCGCAGATTTCTCAGCCAGCCGACCAATACTACGCTGACCACAAGAGCCAAGGTCACAAAGAACCAACGCTGCCAGCCTGCCGCTCCGGCGAGGAAACTGAACGCTGCGCCGGTATTGTGCAACAGCGTCAGGTTAAACATGGGGATCACCGGTAACGGGTTGCCGTAGGTCAGCATGGCAGTGGCCATGGCCTTGGTGCCGAGATCAAGCGCGACCACCAGTACCGCCAGCCAGAGCCACTTCAGTTTGCTTCCGGTTACCTGCTCATTCATTGCCAGTTCCATCAGGCAAACGAGCGTGTTTCGCCCGGCCCTTCCACGTTGGTGATACAACGGCCACACAGCTCTTCATAGTCGGCGTTGGCACCCACATCTGCGCGGTGGTGCCAGCAGCGCTCGCATTTCGTATGGGTAGCCGGAGTTGCCTTTACACGCAGGCCTTCGTAACTGGTCATCTCAGCGCCGTCCGCTTCCGATGTCGGCCTTACGGTTGCTTCCGAGGTGATCAGCACAAAGCGGAGCTCTTCTCCAAGAAATTCCAGATCCGCCGCCAGCTCGCCATCACAATATAGCGTGACTTCGGCGCTCAGCGATCCTTTGATCTCGCCTCGGGCACGGGCTTCTTCCAGGCGCTTGTTTACTGCCTCTTTCACGCTGAAAATCCGGCGCCAGTAGTTGCGACCCAGCTCGGCATTTTCAGGCAATTCTGTAAGGCCTTCATACCAGGTTTCATAGAAAACAGTCTCGCCGCGCTCTCCCGGCAGGTGCTGCCAGATTTCATCCGCGGTGAAGCTCAGAATGGGTGCAATCCAACGCACCAGGGCTTCTGCCACGTGATAAAGCGCAGTCTGACAGGAACGCCGCGCCAGGCTGTCCGCCTGAGTGGTGTACTGGCGGTCCTTGATAATATCGAGGTAAAAGCCGCCCAGCGTCGCTTCACAGAAACTGTACACCTTCTGGTAGATCCGCAGGAAGGCGTAATTCTGGTAGTCCTCGTGCAACTCATTCTGTAGCTGCAGAGCACGGTCGACCATCCAGCGATCCAGGGCAATCATGTCTTCCGGCGCAACCATGTGCTGCTTCGGATCAAAGCCTGTGAGGTTGCTCAACAGGAAGCGCGAAGTGTTACGGATACGACGATACCCATCAGCAGTTTGTCGCAGGATATCCTTGGAAACCGTCATTTCACCGCTGTAATCGGTTGCCGAAACCCACAGGCGGAGAATATCGGCACCCAGTTCGTTCATCACTTCCTGGGGTGCAATCACGTTGCCCAGAGACTTGGACATCTTGAGGCCTTTACCATCCACGGTAAAACCATGGGTCAGCACCTGTTTATAGGGCGCCACACCGTTCATGGCAATGGAGGTTTTCAGCGAGGACTGGAACCAGCCACGGTGCTGGTCAGAGCCTTCCAGGTACATATCAGCCGGAAACTGGCCCAGTTCCGGGCGGACGCGCAACACAGACTCATGGGTAACACCGGAATCGAACCAAACATCCAGTGTATCCAGAACTTTTTCGTAGTGATCGGCATCGTCGCCCAGAAATTCGCGGGTATCGATCTCGTACCAGGCGTCAATGCCACCGGTTTCGATAACCTGAGCCACTTTTTCAATCAGGCTCTGGGTATCCGGGTGCAGTTCCTGAGTTTCTTTGTGGATAAACAGTGTGATCGGCACGCCCCAGGTGCGCTGGCGTGAGACGCACCAGTCCGGAGACTGCTGGACCATGGCTTCAATACGATTCTGACCCCAGGCCGGCACCCAACGCACACCTTTGATGGCTTCCAGTGCGTCCGCGCGGAGATTTTCTTTCTCCATGCTGATAAACCACTGCGGCGTAGCGCGGTAGATCAGCGGTGTTTTGGTGCGCCAGCAATGTGGGAAGCTGTGGCGGAATTTTTCCTTGCGAACAAGCTTGCCTTCACGCGCCAGAGCGTCGCACACAGGCTCGTCGGCCTTGTAGACATGAATGCCTGCAAACTCACCGGTAGCGCTGGTGTAGGTACCGTCGGCCTGAACCATGTTCAGCGTGCCAATACCGTAGGTTTTGCCGACCACAAAGTCTTCCATACCGTGATCAGGCGCAGTGTGAACGGCGCCGGTACCCGCCTCGATTGATACGTGATCACCCAGAATCGCAGGAACCTGCTTATCGTAGATCGGGTGATGCAAGGGCAGGTTTTCAAGATCCGCGCCCAGGCAAGTGCCCAGCACTTCAAAATCCGGAATATCCCAGCGCGCCATAACGCCTTCGACCATGGCCGCCGCCAGAATCATACGCTCGGGGCCGTTGCCCGCGTCAACCTGAACCAGCGCATAGTCCAGATCAGCGTTGAGAGATACTGCCTGGTTGGCGGGGATGGTCCAGGGCGTGGTGGTCCAGATAACCACGGAAACGTCGCCTTCGCCTTTGTCAGTTCCGAACAGCGACAGGGCTTTGGCTTGATCGACGGCAGTGAAGCGCACATCGATCTGCGTCGAGGTTTTGTCCTGGTACTCCACTTCGGCCTCTGCCAGCGCGGACTGACCCACCACACTCCAGTAAACCGGTTTGAAACCACGAACCACGTGCCCTTTGGCGACGATCTTGCCCAGAGCCCGCACAATGCCAGCTTCCACTTTTGGGTCCATGGTGAGGTAGGGTTTGTCCCACTCACCCATGATGCCAAGGCGGATAAAGTCAGCTTTCTGGCCGGCGATCTGCTTGGTGGCGTAATCACGGCAAGCCTGGCGGAAGGTTTTATAGTCGACCTTAACACCGGCCTTGCCGATTTCCTGCTCAACCTTGTGTTCAATCGGCAGACCGTGGCAATCCCAGCCCGGCACGTAGGGCGCATCAAAGCCCATAAAGCCTCGGGATTTAACGATCATATCCTTCAGAATCTTGTTAACCGCGTGACCAATGTGAATGCTGCCGTTGGCGTAGGGAGGGCCATCATGAAGGATGAACTTGTCACGCCCTTCGCGCTGCTGGCGCAGATTGGCGTAAACGTCCAGATCCTGCCAACGCTTGAGCATCTCGGGCTCGCGCTTGGCCAGGTTGCCGCGCATGGGAAACGCGGTTTCCGGCAGATTCAGAGTGTGCTTATAGTCGCTCATGGTTTGTGTGCGTACTCTTTTGGTCAGTATGTTTGGTCAGCTTATTTAGTCAATTCGGCTCAGCGCTGTTGTGTCAGCCACGCTCTTGCGGCATCGAAATCTCTGGCTATCTGCGCTTTAAGCGCGTCGATGGATTCAAACTTTTCTTCATCCCGCAGACCGTGGCGGAAAACAACATCAATATGCTGACCGTAAAGTGTGCCAGTAAAGTCAAACAGGTGCACTTCCAGTGCCGGCTGCTTGCCATCAACGGTCGGGCGCAGGCCAATGTTGGCGATGCCGTCTCGAGTGCTTCCGTCTTCCAGCGTCACGCTAACAACGTACACGCCGCGCAAGGCCGGCATCTGCCGGAACAGAATATTCGCCGTGGGCGATCCGATACGTCGTCCCAGCTGCCGGCCATAAACAACACGGCCCCGGATGCGATACGGGCGCCCAAGCAAAGACTCGGCCTGTTCGAGCTGGTTATCCAGCAGCAGGTTGCGGATTCGGGTGCTACTGATTCGCTCGCCTGCAACGGTCACGGTACGGGTGTTCTCTACGGAGAAGCCCGCGGTTTTGCCTACCCTTTCCAACAACGCAAAGTCCCCGGCCCGATCGCAGCCAAAGCGAAAATCGTCGCCCACAACAAGGTGGCGCACCGCCAGCCCGTCAATAAGAACATCGTCTATAAAGCCCATAGCGGAGTAACTGCGAAAGTTCTCATCGAACTTCAGACAAAGCACGATATCAATGCCCGCTGCCAGCAGAGTTTCCAGTTTCTGTCGAAACCCCATTAACCGGGGAGGCGCGTCCATACCCTGGAAGAACTCCCTTGGCAGAGGCTCAAAAACCATGACAACCGAGGGTAGATTCAATGCGCGGGCTTTGCTTTTTACCTGATCAATAATCGTTTGATGGCCCAGATGAACGCCGTCAAAGTTGCCGATCGTGGCAACACAGCCCTCCGCCAGCGGAGAATCCACCTGCCTGGAAAGCATTTTCAGGTTGGTCAGGCTTCGGATGAGACGCATGCTGTGCGAACCTTCATTTGCCAGTTGGCTTTCAGCGCTTGCCGGTGTGTGCAAGACGCTGGCGAGAAAACGCGCGATTATACCTTACCTCTGGCGGAAATGTCTTACCCGCACCCCTGCCAGAGCCAGAACAAGGAAATAGGCACCACTGGCGGCCACCACCATCATTCCCATATAAAGCGAACGCTCAATGCCGTCTGCTGACAGCCAGCGCTCGACTGGCATGTTCAGCCAGAGTATAACGGCAACCATGGCAGCGTTCGCGAGGCCGATCTGCAAAAAATATTTCCCCCAGCCGGGCTGGCTTTGCCAGGCACCCTGCCGCTTGAGCCCACGCCAGAGCAGAACCGCATTAAGCCAGGCCGACAGCGACGTTGCCAACGCCAGGCCTGCGTGGGCCAAAGGTACGATAAGCGCCAGATTGAAAACCATGTTGGCGACCATGGCAATGATCCCGATTTTCACCGGCGTACGGGTGTCTTGTCGCGCGAAAAATCCCGGCGCCAGAACCTTGATCACCATGAAGGCGAGCAATCCGGCAGAATAGGCCCGTAAGCTCTGGGCCGACATGACCACATCCCTGTCGGTAACCTCACCATAATGAAACAGGGTTGCGATCAAGGGTTCGGCCAACAACCCCAGCGCCAGCGCCGAAGGCACCCCGATAATCAGCACCGCACGCACGGCCCAGTCCAATGTAGCGGCAAACTGATCTGTGGAGGCTGCGGAGTGCTTGCGCGACAGGCTTGGCAGAATCACCGTAGCAATAGCAATACCGAATACCCCCAAGGGCAGCTCGGAAAGCCGGTCTGAATAATACAGCCAGGATACGCTGCCGGTTTGCAGGAACGATGCCAGAACCGTATCCAGCAGAAGATTGATCTGGCTGACCGACACCCCGAACAACGCCGGCACCATCAGCTTGAGGATGCGGCTGACACCTTCGTGTCGATAATCAACCCGCGGCCGGGGCATAAGTCCCAGGCGCATCAGGAACGGCAGCTGGAAAAACAGCTGAAGTGCGCCGGCGATGAACACACCCCAGGCCAGAGCCATAACCGGCTCGCGCATCAGCGGCGTAAGATAGACAGCCGCACCGATCATCGCCAGATTGAGCAAAACCGGCGTAAAAGCCGGCACCGCGAAACGGTCGTAGCTGTTGAGAATACCGCCGGCAAATGCCGTCAGGGAAATCATCAATAAGTACGGAAAGGTGATGCGCAGCATGTCGCTGGTCAGCGCAAATTTGACGTCATCATCCAGAAAGCCGGGGGCAAAGACGGCGGTCAAAAGTGGCGCGCCAAGCATGGCCACCAGGGTAATGCCTAGCAGAACAAGCCCGAGAGAGCCTGCTACCGCATCTACCAGGCGTTTTACATCCGAAACCGGGCGGTTCTCGCGATAGGATGACAACACCGGCACAAACGCCTGTGAAAAAGCACCTTCGGCAAAAAGCCGGCGTAAAAAGTTGGGGATTTTGAACGCAACAAAGAAAGCGTCTGCACCGGCACCGGCGCCAAAATAGCGCGCAATCACCATATCCCGCACCAGACCCAGCACCCGGGACAGCATGGTCATCATACCTACCAAACCGGAAGACCTGAGCAGGCCGGGCACTTTGGCAGGCGGCTTTTTTTCCGGTTGTTTCTTCGGCAAAGGTTCAGGTTGCGATGACATTCGGGCTTTAGTCCGGTTGCACACTCATTTTGGCCGGGTATTTCGGGAATTACCTGCTTCCCCGCTGAACCCGTATCCGGCGAGCCGGGAGTTTACCACAGCCCTTTTGAATCATGGGATCAAATGGGGTTTGGTATTGACATTTACGGGTTTGGGCGGCATAGTTCCGCGTCATTTATTTCGACGCGCTGGTTATGGGCGCGCCCGCGATTTCAGGGATCCTCTGGATGATATTTTGCCCAGAGTTTTCCGTACGAATCATTCAGTAACGAATTTTCAGTACTTTCAGGAGTTTTACGGTGGCAAATACCCCGCAAGCCAAAAAGCGCGCACGTCAGAACGAGAAAAACCGCAAGCACAACGCAAGCCTGCGCTCCATGACCCGCACTTACATGAAAAAAGTGCAGACCAAAATTGAGTCTGGCAACTACGAAGAAGCTCAGGCCGCATTCCAGACTGCCCAGCCTATTATGGACAGCATGGTCAACAAGGGCATCTTCACCAAGAATAAGGTGGCTCGCCAGAAGAGTCGCATGAGCACCAAGATCAAAGCGCTGAAGAGCGCCTGATAGCGCCTTGCGCTAACTAAAAGCTCTTGTTGTTATAAAAAAACCGGCTCGCAGCCGGTTTTTTTGTTCAGATAATTACTTTTTCAAACAATGACCTTTTTTCAGACAATTATCATGTTGTCCCGATGAATTATCTCTTCGTCGGAAATATAGCCCAGAATTTCTGTAATGCTACTGCTTGAACGACCGGCTATTGCACCCGCTTCACTTGCATCGTAATTCACCAGCCCGCGAGCAACCTCAATACCTTTTTGATCAACACAGGACACCATCTCGCCACGGCGAAACTGACCGGCAACGCTTTTGACTCCGACAGGGAGAAGGCTGCGTCCACCCTGACGAAGCACTTTCACCGCGCCATCATCGAGCGTCAACTTGCCGCGAGTCTGCAGATGGCTTGCCAGCCACTGCTTACGCGCCGCAATCCGCCCCTGCTCAGGAAGCAGTAAAGTACCCAGAACATCCCCCTGGTGCAGCCGGGTAAGAACACCCTCAATGCGGCCACCCACAACCACCGTGAAGGCTCCGGATCGCGCTGCAAGGCGCGCGGCACGGAGTTTGGTCTGCATGCCTCCGCGACCCAGAACTCCGGCGCTGCCGCCGGCCATGGCATCCAACTCGCGATCACTGGCGAGCCGTTCGGTCACCAGACTGGCATCCGGGTTCTTGCGTGGATCTTTATCAAACAGGCCAAGCTGGTCGGTGAGAATAATCAGGCCGTCTGCCTCAACCACATTAGTAACCAGAGCGCCCAGGGTGTCGTTATCACCAAAGCGGATCTCATCGGTAACCACCGTGTCGTTCTCGTTCACGATAGGCACAACACCAAAATCCAGCAGAGCCCTGAGCGTGCTGCGACCGTTCAGATAACGCTTGCGATCAGAAAGGTCATCGTGGGTCAGCAGAATCTGGGCGGTATGAATACCGTGGCGCTTGAACTCTGCCTCCCAGGTCTGCACCAGCCCCATCTGACCTACAGCAGCGGCGGCCTGCAACTCATGCAACTGCTCCGGGCGTTTTTTCCACCCCAGGCGACTCATCCCCTCAGCCACTGAGCCGGAAGAAACCACAACCAGCTCAACGCCTTGCTTGACCAGCGCCGCCATCTGATCCACCCAAAGCCCAAGCGCTGACACATCCAGGCCACGGCCATCATTGGTCAGGAGGGCACTTCCGATTTTCACCACCAGGCGGCGTGCCTGATGCAGCTGGGCGCGTTGCGTCATGATATGGGCTTCGCCTCTCTCGAACTAACGGGATAACTCAGGCATCAAATCCGAAATCTAATCCTTCACATAAACCACTTCAACGTCGTAATCATCGTCGTCGTCTTCGTCAAAGCCATCGTCATCTTCCTCACGAGCCGCGCGGCGGGCCTGCTTCTCTTCCTCGATGCCCGCTCGAGCTTCTTCATCCATCCGCTGGCGCTTCAAGGCCTCTTGCTCGGCGGCCTCTGGATTCTCCGCCTCTTCCTCGGCACGCTCTTCGATCCAACGCATCACCGCCTGCGTCAACGGCTTGGTGCCCTCACCGCTAAGCGCAGAAACGCGGAATACCGGCCCCTGCCAATCAAGCTCATCAACAATCGCCTGGCAATGAGCTTCACGATCTTCTTCCGGCACCATATCGACCTTGTTCAACACCAGCCAGCGCTCTCGATTAGCCAGGGTTTCACTGAACTTTTCCAGCTCGTGAGCAATCACGTTAACTGCGTGGGCCGGCGATGAACCATCGTAGGGGGCCACATCGACCAGGTGCAACAGCAAACGGGTGCGCACCAGATGTTTCAGAAAACGAACACCAAGGCCCGCACCTTCCGCAGCACCCTCAATCAGACCGGGGATATCCGCAATAACAAAGCTCTGGTGCATTTGCACGCTCACGACACCCAGATTCGGCACCAGCGTCGTAAACGGATAATCCGCAACCTTGGGCGTCGCGGCTGATACAGACCGTATAAACGTAGACTTACCTGCGTTGGGCAACCCCAGAAGGCCCACATCTGCCAGAACTTTCAGCTCCAGACGCAGATTCCTGAGCTCACCTTCAGAGCCTTTGGATGTTTGGCGGGGCGCGCGGTTGATTGATGATTTAAATCGGGTATTGCCCAAGCCGTGGAACCCGCCCTGAGCTACCTTCAACTGCTGACCAATACGGGTCAGGTCGCCAAGCACTTCGTGGGTGTCAACATCAACCACCGTGGTGCCAACCGGTACCGGCAGCACCAGATCTTCACCTTTGGTGCCGGTGCAATTCCGCCCGGAACCCTGTTCACCGCCCGGGGCTTTGTGCTTACGCTGAAACTGGTAATCGACCAGCGTATTAAGCGAATCGCTCGCCTCGAGATACACGGAGCCACCATCGCCGCCATCGCCACCGTCGGGACCACCCCTGGGAACGTATTTTTCACGTCGAAAACTGAGGCAGCCGTGCCCGCCGTTGCCGGCTTCAACGATGATTGTGGCTTCGTCTACGAATTTCATGAATCAACCCTTTGCGCGTAGCGCATAAACTAAAAAGCCCCGCAGCCTCTATGGAAGCTTTGCGGGGCTCCGGGTGGCTCTGACTTCTGACTATAACAGCAGAATATCAGGGCTACCCAAGGTTCGACAGAACCGGATCGCCGCTGCTTACGCAGCAGCTGGAACGATGCTTACGAACTTACGGTTCTGCGGACCTTTCACTTCGAACTTGACCTGGCCGTCTGCTTTTGCGAACAACGTGTGGTCTTTACCCAAGCCAACATTGACGCCTGCGTGGAAACGGGTTCCGCGCTGACGAACGATAATGCTGCCTGCAGATACTGATTCGCCGCCGTAGCGCTTCACACCAAGTCGTTTCGACTCGGAATCGCGACCGTTACGGGTACTACCTGCTGCTTTTTTGTGAGCCATGACAAGCCTCCTGATTAAGGGGTTTTTTTCCGGGTGTTAGCCCTGAATACCCGTGATCTTGACTTCAGTAAACCACTGACGGTGGCCCTGACGCTTCATTGAGTGCTTACGACGACGGAATTTGATGATGTTGATCTTGTCGTGACGACCGTGGCTAACCACCTCGGCAGTCACTTTGGCACCATCAACTACCGGCGCGCCAACTTTGAAGTTGTCGCCATCAGCGATCAGCAGAACGCGATCAAACTCGACGTTGCCGCCAGTTTCCACTTCGAGCTTCTCAAGCTTCAGCGTTTCGCCTTCCTTAACACGGTGCTGTTTACCACCGCTAACAATAACTGCGTACATTAACGTTCTCCGCGATTGACCCATCCCTGCTCTTATCCACCTGGTTCTAAGGGAAGCGCTTTGGCAACCCTATAGCAGGGAGCGCAGGTTGGGATGAGTTGGGCGCGTGATTGTACGAAAAGGCGCTCAGCAATACAAGCCAAGTTGACACTTACCGCTTCAATACCTAGCATTGCCGCGTTCTGCCTGTATTATCAGCATACTAGGCAGCGACACAACTACGACATCAGCAAGGGACCCACAAGCCGCATGACAGCCCAGCGCATTTACGACACCGTGGCAGACGACTTCAGCCGCGTTAATGACCTGATCATCCGGCGACTTTCCTCTGATGTACCTCTGGTAGAGAAAATAGCCCAGTACATTATTGAAAGCGGCGGTAAGCGCTTGAGGCCCTTACTGGTTTTGCTTTCCAGCCGGGCTGCAGGTTATAGCAAGGATGAGCATCTCAAGCTGGCCGTGGTGATCGAATTCCTGCATACCGCGACACTGCTCCATGACGATGTTGTGGATACATCGGACATGCGCCGGGGCCGAAGCACAGCAAATGCTAACTGGGGGAATGCTCCCAGTGTGTTAGTAGGTGATTTCCTCTACGCCCGCGCATTCGAGATGATGGTTGAGTTGAAAAGCCTTCCTATTATGGAAATCCTGTCTCACGCCACGGCGGTAATCGCCCAAGGCGAAGTCATGCAGTTGATGAATGTGAAGAACCCGGACCTCACCGAAGATCAGTACATGACCGTGATCCACAACAAGACCGCCATGCTTTTTGAAGCCGCCTCCCATTCCGGCGCCTTGCTCGCCAATGCAGATGATGCACAGGAGCAGGCACTGAAAAACTACGGCAAACACCTTGGGCTGGCCTTCCAACTGGTGGACGACGTTCTCGATTATCGCGGCGATGCCGAAGCCATGGGCAAGAACGTCGGCGACGACCTTGCGGAAGGTAAAACCACCCTACCCCTGATCCACGCCATGATTCACAGCAGCGAAGAAGACCGCCAACTCATACGCCAGGCCATACGCAAAGGCGGGCTGGATGACTTGCCAAAGGTTCTCGAACTTGTTGAAGCCTCAGGTGCGCTGGAATACACCATGGAGCGAGCCAGGGCCGAAGCTGCAAAAGCTTCTGACACCCTGAGCACCCTTCCTGACTCTCCCCACAAAGACGCCCTGGAGCTGTTGACTCAGGTCGCCGTAGTGCGAGTCAGCTAAGACCATCGCGACCGTGGGGCGTTGTGAAATCCAGCAACGGCCCCACCGGCACAACTTGCATGGGGTTGATAGTACGCTGGCTCACATAGTAGTGGCGCTTGATCTGATCAATATTCACGGTACCGACCACACCAGGCACCTGATACAACTCCCTCAGATAACCTGAAAGCGCCGGAAAATCACTGATGCGCTGACGATTGCACTTGAAGTGACTGTAGTAAACCGCATCAAACCGCACCAGCGTCGTGAACAGTCGCCAATCTGCTTCCGTTAAAGTACTCCCCGCCAGATAACGCTGCCCCGACAGCTTGGCTTCCAGCCAATCCAGCGAATCAAACAACGCAGAGTAGGCTTTTTCATACTGCGCCTGAGCCGTGGCAAAACCTGCCTTGTAGACACCGTTGTTAACCGTGTCGTAAACCCGCTCATTCACTGCATCAATTTCCGCCCGCAGCACCTCCGGATAGAAGTCCAGATTAGTGTTCACGTCGTCCAGACCATCAAACGCCGAGTTGAACATACGGATAATATCCGCCGACTCATTGCTGGCAATAGTGTTCTGGCGTTTATCCCACAACACCGGAACTGTCACTCGCCCCGTATACTCCGGTGCTGCTTTGGTATACACCTGATGCATAAATCGAAAATCGTGCAAATCATCCGTGTGTGCGCTCGCACCGGGCCGGAACTCCCAGCCATTCTCCACCATATCCGGATGCACAACAGATACGGAAATATGGGCCTCAAGCCCTTTCAGCTTGCGGAAAATCAACGTGCGATGAGCCCAGGGGCAGGCCAGCGAAACGTACAAATGATAACGCCCCGACTCAGCCCTGAAACCGCCCTCACCCGCCGGCCCCGGCGAGCCATCCGCCGTCACCCAGTTCCTAAACCGCGCGGCTTCACGCTCAAATTTGCCCCCGGTTTTGCTGGTGTCATACCACTGATCGTGCCACTTGCCGTCGACGAGAAGACCCATATCCAACTCCAATAAATATACTGATGACCCAAGCACAATAACGGCGACCCTGCTACCCTCTCAAGCAACCAATTCTGGCCAACTACCTCAGATAATTCGAACATGCACACAGCCATCACTATAGACGCCCTGAAAGTCCTCGACGCCATCGACCGCAAAGGCAGCTTCGCCGGCGCTGCTGGCGAGCTCTTCCGGGTGCCATCTGCGATCAGCTATACGGTGCAAAAGCTCGAGGAAGACCTGAACGTAGTTCTGTTTGACCGAAGCGGGCACCGGGCCGTGCTCACGCCCGCTGGCCTTTACCTGCTCGAAGAAGGTCGAACCCTGCTTGATGCAGCCGATAACCTCGCACACTCAACCCGGCAAGTTGCTCAGGGCTGGGAAACCCGGCTACGCATCGGATTCAATTCACTGTTGCCAGCGGAGTGCCTGTTTCCGGCGATAAAAGAATTCTACGCATTGGGTGTTCCGGTTGACGTTCAGATCACCGAAGAGGTGTTTGCCGGCACTTGGGATGCGCTTCAAAGCCGCAGGGTGGACCTTGTTATTGGTGCCGACGACATCAGCAAGCCCGCGGGGAACTTTACCAGTCTTATTCTTGGCAACATGGCCTTTGTTTTTGCCGTCGCGCCCGACCACCCATTGGCAACTGCAGAAGAACCGTTAAGCAAAGAAGATATCCGCCGCTTTCCGGCCGCCGTTGCCGCAGACTCATCACGCGCTCTGCCCGCTGGACATGCAGGCATCTTTCACCAACAACGTACTCTGACAGGCGCAACTATCGACCACAAAATCGCCATGCAGAAGGCCGGGCTTGGCGTAGGCTGGTTACCACGCGCCCGGGTGAAGGCGCTTCTTGCTTCCGGCCAACTCATCGAAAAATCTGTAGGCGAACCAAGACAACCCATAGCGCTTCAGGCCGCAAGGCACGCAGACGATAAAGGCAAAGCGTTGATGTGGTTCTGGCACAGACTGACCAAAGACGCGACCATAACAGACTGGCTCGATAGCTGAAGCCCCGGCACAGGCTGAGACCAAAATGGCTCCGCCGCAGAATTCTGGCAGGCAAATAAGTCAACAAGATCAACAACCGTTTCATCTATACTGCGACGAACTTTAACGACGACTGGAGCCCATTGATGCGGCAGCTATCAGAACTGGACGCTTCCTTCCTGTACCTTGAATCTGCGAACGCGCCGATGCATATCGGTAGCATCTACCTCTTCGATGCCAGCGAGCGCGATACGCCCCTGGCATTCAGCACCTTCGTTGCTTACCTGCGCAGCCGCCTTCACGTCGTGCCGGTTTTCCGCCAGCGTCTCAAGGAGATCCCCCTACGCCTGGGCCGCCCATACTGGATTGATGATCCTGACTTCAGTATTGAGCGACATCTGGCCTATGTAAGCCTCGGCGAAAACAGCCGGGAGGCAAGCCTGATGACGCTTGCCTCCAGGATTCTGGAAGAGCCTCTGAAGCGGGACCGCCCCCTTTGGCATATAACCTTCGTGGACGGTTTCCGACTGGGTGGCGAGAAAGAAGGCAAGGCGGGCCTTGCACTCATTGTAAAACTGCACCACGCCGCCATCGATGCGTTCAGCGGTGAGGAAATCATGGGCAAGCTGCTGGAATATACGCCCGAGCCACAACTCATCAGCTCTCCAAGACCCTGGCAACCACGCCCTGAGCCCTCGGAAGGGCGGGTAATGATCCGGGCGGGCGCCAATATTCTGCGCACACCCTGGCGATTCGCCTCATTGGCAGTCGATGCAGCGGAAGCCACTACCCGAGGATTGATACAGAAGCAGCTACGAAAAATCCGCCTGCCATTCCCCTTGTTTTCGGCGCCCCACAGCCCATTCAACCAGCAGATCACGGCCAACCGCCAAATCGTATCCGCAAAGGTTGAATTATCCCGCCTCAAAGCAATCAAGGCAGCGCTGGGCGATGTCACGCTGAACGATGTGGTTTTAGGGCTTTGCGCGGAAACACTGCGCCGATACCTTGGCGACCAGGGAGCTGACGCAGGTCAGTCTCTGATTGCCATGACGCCCATTTCGGTGCGCTCAAGTACGCTGCGCAGGACCACTGGAAACCAGATGTCCGCCATGCTTCTGGATCTTGCCACCAACGAACCCGACCCGGCCCGGCGTATTCGCAGGATTCACTGGAATGCCGTGGCCTCAGAGCCATACCGGGAAGCCATCGCGGCGGATCGGCTCACAGAGCTTTTGCCCTCCAGCATGCTGGCGTTGTCGGCACGGTTGTATTCGGAGCTGCAGATTGCCCAACGCTATCGGCCTGCATTTAACCTGCCCATTACCAACGTGCCCGGGCCTCAGATACCCCTGTATCTTCAGGGCGCAAAACTGGTGCAGCAGTACAATGCTGCGCCACTTTTCGACAGCATGGGGCTGGTTATTGTTGCCGTAAGCTATCAGGGCGACCTGACACTCAACTTCACCATCTGCCCCGATGTGGTGCCCCAGGGCGATTCGCTCCGGAACCACGCCTGTGACAGCCTTGCAGCCATTGAGGGCGCCGCCGGCGAACTGGACCCGGAGGAAATGCATATTCCGCTCACAGAGACCCGACGTCAGTCCCTGGCATACACTGCAATGGGCTTACTGGAAAGTGGCCTGAAGAGGCTCGTGGGCCGCTTCAGGCGATAACGGCTGGCGAAGCATTGAGCGCTTACTCAAACGCCCAGCGCAGGAAGGCTTTCTTATCGTCGTCAGATGCGGTTTCCCAGACAGCCTTCAAGCGGTCCAGCGAACTCATACCATCGCTGGCCAACATCTCACCATCCATCGCCTGACCACCCGACAAAGGCGTTCGCGCTCTCGACGTGGTGTCTGAAGGCGACCAGCTTGCAGATTGGGCCAGAACCTTACCGTTTGCCCCTACAATTGCCGCAGAGAACTCAGGCATCATCTGCTCCGCTTGCCGGCGGGATTCCGGCTTGTCGAACTCGAATCGATACGTCTCATTGGGACTGGCCTCAAAGCGCACGACCTGCGGCCCACTTTTGATCACATGAACCTTCGACTCACCATCTCTCACCACGCCGGATTTGGCCCATATGGTTTTATAAGTGAATACCACCTGGTTCTCACCCGGAAGCAGCGCATAGTCCAACGCCAGATCATCCATCAGATAGTTGGTCATCGAGTGCCCATTAACCCGGCTGACGTGGATGGCACCGGGCGCCTTCAGCGTAGCCGCGTTCACCGCAGTGGTCGGGTTACCTTCCCAAGTCTCAAGCTTGGTAACCGCCGACGAACAACCAACCAGGGCAGAAAGGAACGCAACAGGAAGTAACGCCCGAACCATCTGTAACCAACGAGGGGAATAGCTCAACTTGAACTTGCTAACACATAAAACGTGACTGATGCTCATTTTATCTCCTTGACGATTCGAGTGAAGCTTGGGCGAGCGAAGGATGCGGCCTGCTAAAGTGTATTCTGAACACAGCGGCGGCAGAGGGCAACCAGATACAAAAAGAGTACGACGAGTAGTCAGTCCGTAGATATGATCTACATAATTGTCAAAAAATGTTGAATTTTCCCGGATTTGTATTAATTTTAAACAGACCCTTACCCTTCACACGGCGCCCGGAATACAGACACAGATCAGGCGCACAGGAGCCGGCCATGAATACTCAGGTCAGATCAGGAGAAGAGGGGCGCATCGCCTTTCGTAGCAGTCGGTTTTTCTGTGTCGGGAGCAAGTGGTATTTCACGACCCGGGAAGGCTTCGACAGCGGCCCTTTCGCTTCCAGAGAGCGAGCTGAGATCGGGCTGAAGCGTTTCTTGCATGTGGTGAAACTCCTTCCGGAAGAACAGCAGGTGCACTGAAGTGAGCATCTGTTAAAGAATGTAAGGCATCAGCCAGACGTCGATCGCGAGCAGGCAAAGCAGTGCCATGCCCCCGGCAACCACGTCGTCCACCATGATCCCCAGCCCACCGGGCAACCGCTCATCCAGCCAGTTAATGGGCCAAGGCTTGAGTACATCGAAGAACCTGAAAATCAAGAACGCCAGCATTACACCGTAAATCTGGTCAGGAAAGAGCCCAAGGGCAATCCACATCCCGACAAATTCGTCCCACACTATCCCGCCGTGGTCGTGTACCTTCAAATCGGCTGCTGTTTTTCCGCATAGCCAGATACCCACCAGGAAGGCCAGTAAAACGACAAGCCAATAGGCGACCGGTGGAATCCAGGCAAACCCATACCATAGGGGAATCGCTGCAAGGCTACCCCAGGTTCCCGGAGCGCGGGGCGCGGCCCCGCTACCAAACCCGAAAGCTAGCAGGTGCACCGGGTTTTTGAGAAACCCCGGCGGCAGAATCGCCTGGGGCAAATCCGGTTCTGGCCACTGATCTTCCTGGCTCATGCTTTTCTCCTGAAATGGTCAAAACCCACGGCATCAGATTCCGACACTACAGCAGTCCCATCAAGGCGCAAACCCGGCGCTTGCTCAATCACGCCGATAACCGTGAGCTGCTGCTTCAATGATGATGGTGCATCGGTCCATTTTGCCTCAGGAATGGTCGCGCAAAGCTCGTAGTCATCGCCGGAGCGCAACGCATAATCCAGTGCCTCCGAGCCTTTCAGGCGGGTGAGTGCAGGCGATACCGGCACACGGGCACACTCAATACTGGCGCCGACCGAAGAAGCTTCAAGAATATGGCCAAGATCCGCGAGCAAACCGTCGGACACATCAACAGCAGCCGTAGCGATGCTTCTCAGGGCTGCACCCAGCGCCAGCCTCGGCTCGGGGTGATGGTAACGCTCAAGAACAAACTCTTCATCTTTGGAGGGGCTCTGCGCGTCAAGATAGTCCAGGGCGGCGCCGGCATCACCAAGAGTGCCGGAAACCACAACCAGATCACCCGGCCCGGCACCAGAGCGGCAGATTGCCGCTCCGACGGGAACCTGGCCGTGTACTTGCAAACTCAAAACCAGGGGACCGCGCGTCGTGTCGCCACCTGCAAGCACCATTCCGAATGATTCGGCTGCCTTGCCTAGCCCGAACGCAAAGTCGCGCAACCAGGTCTCATCAGCCTCGGGCAGAGTCAACGCAAGGGTAAAGCAGGTGGGGTCGGCGCCCATGGCGGCAAGATCACTGGCAGCAACCGCAAGTGCTCTCCAACCGAGATAGTCAGGACGATAGTTGAGGGGAAAGTGCACCCCCTCAACTATCGTATCGATGGAAAAAACCAGATCAGAACCGGAGGGAACACGCTGAATGGCACAGTCGTCGCCCGGCCCCAAAACGATAGACCGGGAGCCGTGCAAACGGGACAGCGGCATGAAATACCGCCGTATCAGTTCAAATTCGCCCATTGATCAGCGCGAACGAGTCTCGGCCAGGCGCAAACGCCGGCCTAGCTTGTCCAACACGCTATTGACGAACTTGTGTCCTTCTGTGCCACCGAACTTCTTCGCAAGCTCAATGCCTTCGTTGATCACCACCTTGTATGGCACATCCAGTCGATGCCGCAGCTCATAGGCTCCGACCCGACAAATGGCCAGCTCCACCGGATCTACCTCTTGCAGCGGGCGATCGAGAAATGGCTCAATCAGCTTGTCCAGTTCTGCCTGTTCGCGATGGACACCACGCAGGACGTCACGGAAGTACAAGATATCGACCTTGGCCATGTCGTTGTCGACCATGAACTCGGCTTCAATATCCGAAATCGGACTCTTGGCAAAGTGCCGCTGGTAAAGCGCCTGCATTGCCAGAATCCGGGCGCGGCGGCGATCACCAGCTTTTGGCTGGTCGGACGGCGCCGGGCGGGGTGTTGTATCTTCAGTATTGCTCATTACTCACCCAGCTTGTTGAACAGGCTGACCATTTCCAGCGCCGTGATGGCCGCCTCAGCGCCCTTGTTGCCGGCCTTGGTGCCGGAGCGCTCGATTGCCTGTTCGATAGAATCAACGGTCAATACACCAAAGGTTACCGGCACGTCTGTTTCCAGGCTTACCGCACCGAGACCACTGGCAGCTTCGCCCGCCACATATTCAAAGTGCGGGGTTCCACCACGAATAACGGCGCCCAAAGCAATAATGGCGTCGTAGCCGCCGGTTTCAGCAACGCGCTTCACGGCCAATGGCATTTCATAGGCCCCGGGTACTCGAACCAGAGTGATGTCACTGTCGGCAATACCATGGCGACGCAGGGTATCTATCGCACCGCTTACCAGACTTTCCACCACAAAGCCGTTAAAACGGCCAACCACCAGCGCATAGCGACCGCTGCACTGGGTAAAATCACCTTCAATTACTTTGATATCTGCCATCGGTGGCTCCTTCTCGGGTCGCAGCCACAATGCTGCAACCTGGCGTGTCAGTCCGGGGTGTAGGGAATGTACTCAACCACTTCCAGATCAAATCCGGAAATCGCCGAGTATTTAACAGAGGGGCTTAGCAGGCGCATTTTGCTTACGCCAAGATCCCGCAGAATCTGGGAGCCGGTGCCTATGGTGAAATACACACCTGAGCTACCCTTGCCAGCAGAAGCTTGTCCCTGATCAAAGAACTCCTGAATGCGGTCTTCGAGATCGTAACTGTCTTCTGCACTGTTCAGCAGAACCACAACGCCACGTCCTTCCGCTGCGACTTTCTCAAGCGCGTGGTGCAGCGGCCAGCTGCGGGAATCCTTACGGCGGGCACCCAGCAGGTCCCTGAGCGTATCGGTAATATGAACGCGCACCAACACGGGCTCATCTACGGAAATCTCACCAAATATCATGGCCAGGTGTGTCGAGCCCTGAATAACATCTTTGTAAGTGCGTAGCTTGAACACGCCGTACTCAGTATCGAGCTGGTTCTCTTCGACACACTCAACGGTACGTTCATGAAGGGTGCGGTAGTGAATCAGATCCGCAATGGTGCCGATCTTCAGATTATGTATTTCTGCAAAGCGCTCAAGATCTTCCCGACGCGCCATGGAACCGTCGTCATTCATGATTTCACAGATAACGCCCGCAGGCTCGCAACCGGCTAATGCAGCCAGGTCACAGGATGCCTCTGTGTGGCCAGCCCGGCTAAGCACGCCGCCAGGATCAGACATCAGAGGGAAAATATGCCCGGGCTGAACCAGATCCGACACCTTGGCATTGCGGGCTACTGCAGCCTGCACAGTGCGGGCACGGTCTGCCGCCGAGATGCCTGTGGTCACGCCCGTGGCCGCTTCAATGGAAAGCGTAAACTTGGTGCCAAAACCCGAGGCGTTCTGCTGAACCATTAACGGCAGCCCCAACTGTTCACATCGATCGCGGGTCATGGGCATGCAAATAAGGCCACGGCCAAAACGGGCCATGAAGTTGATGTCGTCAGCGGAGCAGTGCTCAGCCGCCATCACCAGGTCACCTTCGTTCTCCCGGTCTTCGTCATCCATCAGGATAACCATCTTGCCCTGGCGGATATCTTCGATAATTTCTTCAACGCTGTTCAGTGCCATACTCTTTTGCACCCTTTCAATGCACCCATCACAGCCTCAGACAGCAACTTTGGGATACATTGTGAATTTAAACGTTTAGCGGCGTACCAGGATCAGGCGCTGGTCGTCTCCTACCTGTCGCCGGTCTTGTACGACCCATTCAATCTTGTCGGCCATAGTCTCCAGCGGAAGATGTGCCGTCGGCCGGCCGTTACTGCCCAGAAATACCGGGGCCTGGTAGAGCCAGAGCTCGTCGACCAGCTGTTCGCTGATAAACGTGCCTGCCAGTGTGGGGCCGGCTTCCACCAGTAGCTCATTTATGCCCATTCCCCCCAGCGAATCCAAAAGCTCGGATACATCAATGCCGTTGTCTTTCCAGGTGACGCCTTTCAGGCGAATCCCCAGTGCTGCAAGGTCCTGTGCAGGCGCCGTCGCAAGCGTAGACGAAGCACAAAATATCTGAACCTTGCCACCGCGCAAAATCGTTGCGGAAGGCGGTGTTCTGGCATCCCTGTCGGCGATCACGCGTAATGGCTGCCGGGAGGGCTCAGTGGCATCGCCTATATCCCCGAGCTCTTCACGGCGAACGGTTAGTGAAGGGTCGTCCGCGAGCACCGTTCCTACACCCGTAAGAATAGCGTCACTGACAGCCCTGAGCCGCTGAACATCACGGCGGGCTTCATCACCGGTAATCCACTGGCTTTCACCTGAGGCCATAGCGGTGCGACCATCCAGGCTGGCCGCCATCTTCAGCCGAACCCAGGGGCGACCTGTATTCATGCGTTTCATGAACCCAGGGTTCAGGCGCGCCGCCTCATCCGCCAAAAGCCCTTCACTGACACGGATACCGGCCTCGCGGAGCATTTCCAGCCCCCTTCCGGATACCGACGGGTTCGGGTCTTTAGTGGCTGCAAAAACCCGAGACACACCTGCATCAATCAATGCACGTGCGCAGGGTGGCGTGCGGCCAAAATGACTGCAGGGTTCGAGCGTGACATAGGCCGTCGCGCCACGAGCAGCCGGGCCGGCCTGACTGAGCGCACGGGTTTCCGCATGAGCTTCGCCGGCCCGTTCATGCCAGCCTTCACCCAGAATCTTGTCACCACGGGCTATCACGCAACCAACCCGGGGATTGGGATGCGTTGAATAGCGGCCCCGCCATGCAAGCTGCACGGCCCGGGCCATCATGGACCGTTCCCGGAGCTCGGTCATTTTTTTCCTTCAGGAGAGTGGTTATCCGCCAGCGCTTTCGCAACATCCACAGCCGCGTCACCGTTGGAGGCCGAAAGCCGCTCAATTTCTTCCTTGAACTCATTGATGTCCTGAAAGCTGCGATAAACAGAGGCAAACCGGACATAGGCCACCTTGTCGAGTTGCCTAAGCTCTGTCATCACCTCTTCACCCAGCTGCATGGATTTCACCTCGCGCTCTCCGGTCGCGCGCAGGCGATATCGGATGCGATTCAGCGCAGCATCAATCTGTTCAATACTGACCGGGCGCTTCTCCAGAGCTTTCATAATCCCCGAGCGCAGCTTCTCTTCGTCAAAAGGCTGACGAATGCCATCCTGCTTGACGACTCTGGGCATTACCAGTTCAGCTGACTCGAACGTGGTAAAGCGCTCACGGCAGGAAAGGCATTCTCTGCGACGGCGCACCTGATCACCCTCGGTCACGAGACGCGAGTCAATAACCTTGGTATCTGCTTCACCACAGAAAGGACAGTGCATAGTCAGGAACTCCGAAGAGAAAGCCGGGCAGCGCGGCTATACGCGCCCTGCCCGGCAGGTCTTGCCAGATGCTTAGCTGTACACCGGGAAGCGCGCGCACAGGGCTTCAACCTGCTCGCGGACACGGTTGCTTACGGCTTCGTCTTCCAGGTTATCAAGAATATCGCAGATCCACCCTGCCAGTTCACGGCACTCAGCTTCACCAAAACCACGGGTGGTGACGGCAGGTGTGCCAAGGCGCAGGCCGGAGGTTACGAACGGCGAGCGCGGGTCGTTGGGAACCGCGTTCTTGTTAACAGTAATGTGCGCACGACCCAGAGCAGCGTCTGCATCTTTACCGGTGATGTCCTGTTTGATCAGGCTTACCAGGAACAGGTGGTTCTTGGTACCGCCGGAAACCACATCGTAGCCGCGATCAACAAACACGTTTGCCATGGCGGAAGCATTCTTGACCACCTGCTGCTGATACGTTTTGAACTCGTCGCTCATGGCTTCTTTGAAGCAGATCGCCTTGGCGGCAATCACATGCATCAACGGGCCGCCCTGGCCACCCGGGAAAACCGCGGAGTTCAGCCTCTTGTGCAGGGCTTCATCGTCGCAGGCCAGAATCAGGCCGCCACGGGGTCCACGCAGGGTTTTGTGAGTGGTGGTTGTGACCACGTGCGCGTGGGGCATCGGGTCGGGATAAACACCGGCGGCAACCAGGCCAGCAACATGAGCCATGTCTACAAACAGGTAGGCACCCACCTTGTCGGCAATGGCGCGGAAACGGGCAAAGTCCAGTTCCTGCGAATAAGCAGAGAAGCCGGCAATGATCATCTTCGGCTTGTGCTCAACCGCCAGGGCCTCCAGCTCATCGTAATCAATCAACCCGGTATCAGTGTTAATGCCGTACTGCACGGCGTTATAGATCTTGCCGGAAAAGTTTACGCTGGCACCGTGGGTCAGGTGGCCACCGTGAGCCAGGCTCATCCCCAGAACGGTATCGCCCGGGTTAACCAGCGCCATGAAGACGGCTGAGTTAGCCTGTGAGCCCGAGTGCGGCTGCACGTTCGCGTAAGCGGCGCCAAACAGCTCTTTGGCACGATCAATGGCCAGTTGCTCGGCGATATCGACAAACTCACAGCCGCCGTAGTAACGCTTGCCGGGATAACCCTCAGCGTACTTGTTGGTAAGATCGCTGCCCTGGGCTTCCATAACCCGCGGGCTGGTATAGTTCTCGGATGCGATCAGCTCAATATGAGCTTCCTGGCGCTTGCTTTCCGCCTGCATGGCGTTCCAGAGTTCATCGTCGAATCCGGCGATTTTCATATCACGATTAAACATCGATGCGCTGCCCCTGTGTGCTTGGCTGGCCCGGAGAGTCTTGGAAATAGCCCCCGGAATCCCTTAAAATTTGGGCCGCTATTCTAGCCTATTATCGGGTTGAAAATCACCCTTTATGCAGTTCGCAGATACCGTCATGCCGATATCACCTGTTTTCGTGAAATTGCTATAGCTCCCGGGTTTCGATACCTTACAAACCCAATTAGCAAACCCAATTAGCAAGTTCCGTAAGGTGGGGGCTCGAAGCGCCTCAGACACCCTGTCACATCTCCTTTTCCAAGAGGGTAATGCCTTTATGGCCCAGTACGTATACAGCATGAACCGAGTGGGCAAAGTGGTTCCGCCCAAACGCGAAATTCTCAAGGATATTTCCCTGAGCTTCTTCCCGGGCGCCAAAATCGGCGTACTGGGCCTCAACGGATCAGGTAAATCTACTCTCTTACGCATTATGGCGGGCGTGGATCAGGATTACATTGGCGAAGCCCGGCCTCAGCCCGGCATCAATGTGGGTTACCTGCCTCAGGAACCCGAGCTGGACGACAGCAAAACTGTTAAAGAAATTGTTGATGAAGCGGTTGCCGACGTTCACAACGCCTTGGCCGAGCTCGACCAGGTTTACGCCGACTACGCTGAACCAGACGCGGATTTCGACGCGCTGGCCAAAAAACAGGGCCAACTGGAAGCGCTGATTCAGGCGACTGACGGCCATGACATCGAGCGCAAAATGGAAGTTGCCGCAGACGCTCTGCGCCTGCCAGCCTGGGATCAGCCGGTAAAGAATCTCTCCGGTGGTGAGCGCCGCCGTGTAGCCCTGTGTCGCCTGTTACTCTCGGGTCCGGACATGCTTCTGCTGGATGAGCCCACCAACCATCTGGACGCAGAATCCGTCGCCTGGCTGGAACGTTTTCTGCACGAGTATGAAGGCACAGTGGTTGCGATTACCCACGACCGCTACTTCCTCGACAACGTAGCAGGCTGGATTCTGGAACTCGATAGGGGCCAGGGCATCCCGTTTGAAGGCAACTATAGCCAGTGGCTGGAAAACAAGGAAAAGCGCCTGGGCACCGAAGCCAAACAGGAAGCCTCGCGCCAGAAAGCCATCAAGCAGGAGCTGGAGTGGGTGCGTAGCAACGCCAAAGGCCGGCAGTCGAAGAGCAAAGCCCGCCTTGCCCGTTTCGAAGAAATGAGCTCGCAGGATTTCCAGAAACGCAACGAAACCAACGAAATCTATATCCCACCCGGACCCCGCCTTGGCGACAAGGTCATCGAAGTGGAAGGTATCAGCAAAGCTTTTGGTGACCGCCTGCTCTACGAAAATGTTTCATTCTCTGTACCGCCGGGCGCCATCGTCGGCATCATCGGTGGTAACGGCGCTGGTAAATCCACACTGTTCCGCATGATCGCAGGTCACGATCAGCCCAATTCCGGCACCATCACCGTGGGTGAAACGGTCAAGCTGGCCTATGTAGATCAGAACCGTGATCTCGACGGGTCCAAAACTGTCTGGGAACTGCTCAGTGAAGGCCAGGACATCATCAAGGTCGGCAATTATGAAACGCCGTCGAGGGCCTATGCCGGCCGCTTCAACTTCAAAGGCTCTGACCAACAAAAGCGCGTAGGCGACTTGTCTGGCGGTGAACGCAACCGTCTGCACTTGGCTGCGCTGCTGAAAGAAGGTGGCAACGTGTTGCTGCTGGACGAACCTACCAACGACCTGGACGTAGAAACCCTGCGCGCTCTGGAAGAAGCTCTGTTGAATTTCCCGGGCTCCGCCATGGTTATCTCGCATGACCGCTGGTTTCTTGACCGCGTAGCCACGCACATTCTGGCGTTCGAGGATGACGGTGAGGTGGTGTACTTCGAGGGTAACTTCGCCGAATACGACGAAGACCACAAAAAACGCAAAGGGGATTCCGCCATGGTGCCCCAGCGCATGAAGTACAAGAAGCTGGCCTGATGGCAAAAGCCAAAACCGCGTATGTCTGCACTGAATGCGGTGCAGATTATTCCAAATGGCAGGGCCAATGCACGGCCTGCCAGACCTGGAATACCATTAGCGAAGTCCGTGGCGTCAGCAACAATGCCAAAGGCGCTCGCGGCGTTCGCTTTGAAGGTTTTGCCGGCAGCCTGTCGGCCGTCCAGAGCCTGAACGACGTAAGCCTCTCCGAGCAGGAGCGCATCAGCACCGGCATGCAGGAGTTTGACCGGGTTCTGGGTGGCGGGCTGGTGGAGGGCTCCGCCGTGCTGATGGGCGGCCATCCCGGCGCAGGCAAGAGCACTCTGCTGCTACAGGCCGTGTGCCATCTGGCCGCCAGTGTTCCCGCGCTTTACGTGACCGGTGAGGAGTCCCTGCAGCAGGTCGCCATGCGCGCGAAACGTCTTGGCCTGCCCACCAAAGATCTGAAAATGCTCTCCGAGACCAGCGTCGAGCGGGTCATGCAGGTGGCGGAGGCGGAAAAGCCACGGATTCTGGTGGTGGACAGTATTCAGGTGATGCACGTGGCGGACACGGAATCCGCCCCCGGCTCGGTTTCCCAGGTGCGTGAAAGCGCAGCGTTTCTGACCCGCTTTGCCAAACAGACAGGCACCATTCTGTTCCTGGTAGGCCACGTCACCAAGGACGGCAGTCTTGCCGGCCCCAAGGTTTTGGAGCACATGATCGACTGCTCCATCCTTCTGGAAGGCTCCAGTGACAGCCGTTACCGCACCCTGCGCGGCATCAAGAACCGCTTTGGGGCGGTGAATGAGCTGGGCGTGTTTGCCATGCTCGAGCAGGGTCTGAAGGAAGTAAAGAACCCCAGTGCGATTTTTCTGAACCGTGGCGAAGAAGCGGCGCCGGGCAGCGTGGTTATGGTGGTATGGGAAGGCACCCGGCCCATGCTGGTGGAAATTCAGGCGCTGGTGGACATGGCCCAGGGCGGATACCCACGGCGTGTCGCGGTTGGCCTGGATCAGAACCGGCTTGCCATGCTTCTGGCTGTGTTGCACCGCCATGGCGGCTTGCATGTGTCGGATCAGGATGTGTTTGTGAACGTTGTGGGTGGCGTGAAGGTTAACGAGACCAGCGCGGATTTGGCGTTGTTGGCTGCGATTGTTTCGTCATTCCGTGATCGGGCGCTGCCCCAGGACCTGGTCATTTTCGGGGAAGTCGGGTTGTCGGGCGAGATTCGGCCGGTGCCCAGCGGGCAGGAGCGGATTAATGAAGCCGCCAAGCATGGATTTACCCGTGCTCTTGTTCCTAAAGCTAATGCGCCACGTAAGGCTATAGCGGGCATGAAGGTGATTCCTGTGACCAAGCTTAGTGAGGCTATTACGGCATTGGAGGAGCTTTAAGCCCTACCCCCAGACTGCCGGCTTTAGCGGTATGGCGAAAGTGGGGAAGCCTTTCCAAAAACCGCTACGAGCACATCCATGTGCGCTTGTCTCCGGCCGTCCTTGGCCTACGACATTTTTGGAAAGGCTTCCCCACTTCCGCCTGCAAAATTCGCAATTCGCCCTCCAACAAAAACTCGATAATTAACTAATCAATGAGGTGAGAAAACTCCCGCTCAAGAAGAACCTGATCGCCAAGGTTCAACTCAACCAAACGCTTCAGATGGGTGGCGCTTTCCAGATCGATGTACTGGCAACTGAAGCCAAGCCTATTTGGTTCAACGTGTTTTAATTCGACAGCCATAACAATCCCTGCCTGCTGTCCATCAAGATGAACAATCACCTCACAGGGCTGACTCAAAGGTATGTCCCAACCCTCTGGCCGCTTGACCAGAACACCTTTCAGGGAAATATCCAGTACCTCCGTTGTCCACACGCTCTCAAAGGCATGCAGTTCACAAGGGGCGTCAAAGCTGATGCGGTGAAACTTCCGTTTTTCGGACGTTTTGGTGGGCAAGGGGCTGCTCCTTTATTGTCGATATCATCTGGTACGACTATAGACCGGGTGGGGTTGCCGATCCAGAGGAGTTCTACTTCAGGGGGGGGCACTAAGAGAAGACGTGCTGAGAACATAGATGCGGGGGTTGAGTCACCGATTCCAAAAATGTCGGAGGCCATGGACGGCCGGAGACAAGCCACAGGGATGTGCTTGTAGCGGTTTTTGGAATCGGTGACTCAACCCCCGCTTCCCGGCGCTAACAGGCCAGAAAGCAAGGACAACAATCAGCGGTGGTACTCAGGACTCAATTCAACAACCGCCTCGATGAACGCCTTGGCGTGCTCGGGATCCACATCCGGCGTAATGCCGTGGCCGAGGTTGAATATGTGACCAGGGCCGGAGCCGTAGCGACGCAGGATGTCGCCCACTTCCTCGCGAATACGCTTTTTAGGCGCATAGAGCATGGTGGGATCCATATTACCCTGCAGAGCCACACGATCGCCCACGCGAGCTCGAGCGTCGCCGATGTCCGTGGTCCAATCCAGACCAACGGCATCAGCCCCTGAATCTGCAATGGATTCAAGCCACTGGCCACCGTTTTTGGTGAACAGAATCACCGGGATATAGCGCCCGTCATTTTCGCGAATCAGGTTATCAACGATCTTCTTCATGTAGCGCAGAGAAAACTCCTCGTACGCCCAGCTGCTCAGCACGCCGCCCCAGGTATCGAAAATCTGAACCGCCTGGGCACCGGCTTTGATCTGGCCGTTGAGGTAATCGATGACCGCATCCGCGAGGTGATCCAGCAGTTGGTGCATGACCTCTGGCTGACTGTACATGAGCTTCTTGGCCTCACGGAAGTCCTTGGAGGAACCCCCCTCCACCATATAGGTTGCCAGCGTCCAGGGGCTGCCGGAGAAGCCAATCAGGGGAACGCGACCATTGAGCGCGCCCCGGATGGTGGAAACGGCGTTCATCACATAATCAAGATCGGTTTCGGCCTTGATCTTCGGCATTGCATCCACATCTGCCTGGGAGCGAATGGTGTGCTTGAACTTGGGGCCTTCGCCGGTTTCAAAATACAACCCGAGACCCAGGGCATCCGGAATGGTGAGAATATCCGAGAACAGAATCGCGGCATCCAGCGGAAAGCGCTCAAGCGGCTGGAGGGTTACCTCACAGGCCAGAGGCGTATTCTTGCACAAGCTGAGGAAGTCACCTGCTTTCTCCCGAGTAGCGCGATACTCGGGCAGATAACGGCCGGCCTGGCGCATCATCCATACCGGGGTACGATCAACAGGCTGGCGCATAAGGGCGCGCAAGAAGCGGTCATTCTTCAACTCGGTCATAAGGATTCCAACGTTGTCTCTTTCAGGTGGTCTACACGGAATGGGAGCAATGATACCCCGTTTGCCATAATAAAAAAGGCCGGCATACCCTTAGTAAGCCGGCCTTCTGATCCGGGTCAAAGGGTTTGTCAGATATCCAGATAATCCATAATGCCCTCGGCAGCCTGGCGGCCTTCCCAGATGGCGGTTACTACGAGATCCGAGCCCCGAACCATATCGCCACCCGCAAAGATCTTCGGATTGCTGGTCTGAAAGCCGCATTCCGCGTCTTCCGGCGCAGTTACCCGGCCAGAATCGTCGGTGTTGATCGAAAGCTCGTCAAACCAGTCGGCCGGGCTCGGGCGGAAACCAAAGGCAACCAGCACGGCATCGGCGGGTATGACTTCCTCGCTGCCAGGCACCACCTCTGGCCGGCGACGCCCGTTTTCATCTGGCTCACCAAGCTGAGTTGACACCACTTTCACACCTTCAACCTGATCCTCACCGATGATGGCTATGGGCTGTCGGTTGAACAGGAATGTCACGCCCTCTTCCTTGGCATTCGACACCTCGCGGCGCGAGCCCGGCATGTTGGCCTGGTCACGGCGATAGGCGCAACTCACACTTTCTGCCTGCTGGCGAATGGAGGTGCGATTACAGTCCATGGCGGTATCACCGCCACCCAGCACCACGACGCGCTTGCCTTTCATATCAATGAAATCCGCTGCATCTTTCTCAAAGCCAAGACGTCGATTCACGTTGGACACCAGGAACGGCAGTGCGTCGTAAACCCCTGGCAGATCTTCACCCGGGAAACCGCCCTTCATGTAGGTATAGGTTCCCATGCCCATGAACACGGCATCGTACTCTTCGAGAATATCCTCTAACTGGACGTCTTTACCCACCTCGGTGGACAAACGGAATTCGACGCCCATTTCCTCGAACACCTGGCGCCGCCGGGTCATCACGGATTTTTCCAGCTTGAATTCCGGGATGCCGAACGTGAGCAGACCGCCGATCTCCGGATAGATATCAAACACCACCGGCTTAACGCCGTTGCGAACCAATACGTCGGCACAGCCCAGGCCCGCAGGGCCGGCGCCGATAACAGCCACTTTTTTATCCGTCCATTTTACCGCTGACATGTCCGGCTTCCAGCCAAGAGCGAAGGCCGTATCCGTAATGTATTTCTCAACCGAACCAATGGTAACCGCGCCGAAGCCATCGTTCAGCGTACAGGCACCTTCACACAAGCGGTCCTGTGGGCAAACACGCCCACACACTTCAGGCAGCGAGTTGGTCTGATGACACAGCTCGACGGCTTTCATGATGTTGCCTTCGGAAACCAACTTCAACCAGTTGGGAATGTAGTTGTGTACCGGACACTTCCATTCGCAATAGGGGTTACCGCACTCCAGGCAGCGGTGGGACTGGGACGCTGCGCTATCGGCGGTAAACGGTCGATAGATCTCACCAAACTCTTTTTTACGCTTTTTCGCGGGCACTTTCTTTGGGTCTACCCGCCCTACTTCCACAAACTGGAAATCGTTACCAAGTCGTTCTTTCATGTTGACGCTCTCATCAGCTCAATATCGACACGGACTGCCCATTTCGGCAACCCGGAACCCTCACAAGTAACCAGACTCAACGCCCTGAGCCTATTCAGGACGCGCACGGGTACTTGCCAACAGGCTGCGCAAATTCGCAGCTTTGGGTTTCACCAGCCAGAAGCGACCGATGTAGTCGTCGAAATCTTCAAGGATATGCTCAGCCCAGGCGCTACCGGTCTCCGAGATATGCTCTCGAATCACGCTACGCAGAAGGTTGCGATAAGCCTCCATTTCTTCACGGGAAATGCGCTGGATTTCCACCAATTCGTGGTTGTATTTATCAACAAAGGTATTGTCCATATCCAGCACATAGGCGAACCCTCCGGTCATACCGGCCCCAAAGTTGGGACCAGTAGAACCCAGCACAGTCACCAGCCCGCCGGTCATGTACTCACAACAGTGATCGCCAGCGCCTTCAACAACCGAATGGGCACCGGAGTTGCGAACAGCGAAGCGCTCGCCGGCCGTGCCGGCCGCAAACAACTTGCCGCCGGTGGCTCCGTAAAGGCAGGTGTTGCCGATAATCGCGGTTTCCTGGGTTTTGAAGGCACTGCCACGGGGCGGCCTGACCACCAGCTTGCCACCAGTCATGCCCTTGCCGACATAGTCGTTGGCATCGCCTTCGAGAATAAGGTTCAACCCACCGACGTTCCAGACACCAAAACTCTGGCCGGCAGTGCCTACCAGGCCCAGCGTGATTGGTGCATCGGCCATGCCCTGGTTTCCATGCTTCGCGGCAATTTCACCAGAGAGACGGGCACCGATTGAGCGATCACAGTTGGTCACCCTGTAATTCCACGCGCCTCCGGTCTTGCCCTCAATCGCAGGCGCAATTGCCTTGAGCATTTCTTCCGCCAGCAAACCTTTATCGAACGGCAGATTGCGCTCAACCTGGCAGGTCTGAGGCTTGTCAGCCGGAATATGATCGTTAGACAACAGCCGCGTCAGATCCAGTTTTTTCTGGCGCTCCGTGTCACCCGGCAGGCGAACGAGAAGGTCGACACGCCCGACGAGCTCTTCCAGGCTACGGACCCCCAACTTGGCCATCCATTCCCGGGTTTCTTCCGCCACAAAACGGAAGAAGTTCATGGCCATTTCCACCGTGCCTTTAAAGTGCTCTTCACGGAGGTGCTCGTTCTGGGTTGCGATACCGGTTGCGCAGTTGTTCAGATGGCAAATACGCAGGTACTTACAGCCCAGCGCGACCATGGGGGTGGTGCCAAAACCAAAACTCTCGGCACCAAGAATAGCGGCTTTCACCACATCCAGACCGGTTTTGATGCCGCCATCCGTTTGCAGGCGGATCTTTCCACGCAAGTCATTTGCGCGCAACGCCTGCTGTGTTTCGGTCAATCCGAGCTCCCAGGGCGAGCCTGCGTAGCGAATGGATGCCAGCGGGCTTGCCGCTGTGCCGCCATCGTAGCCGGAGACGGTAATCAGATCGGCATAAGCCTTTGCGACACCCGCCGCAATCGTGCCGACACCGGGCTCAGAGACCAACTTTACCGAAACCAGCGCTTGCGGGTTGACCTGTTTGAGATCGAAGATCAGCTGCGCCAGATCTTCAATCGAGTAGATATCGTGGTGCGGCGGCGGCGAAATCAGAGTTACACCCGGCACCGAGTAACGCAGGCGAGCGATCAGCTCATTTACCTTACCACCGGGTAGCTGGCCACCCTCACCTGGCTTGGCACCCTGGGCGACCTTGATCTGCATGACGTCGGCACTGCGCAGGTACTCAGCGGTTACACCAAAGCGGCCCGAGGCGATCTGTTTGATTTTGGATCGTTTTTCGGTGCCATGACGGGCCGGGTCTTCACCACCCTCGCCGGAGTTGGAGCGGCCACCAAGCGTGTTCATCGCTACTGCCAGCGCCTCATGAGCCTCCGGCGACAGAGCACCAAGAGACATGGCCGCCGAATCGAAGCGGGTAAAGATCTGCTCGACCGGCTCAACCTCGGAAATCCCTATGGCTTCTATACCTTCACGGAAACCAAACAAATCCCTGAGCGTGGCCACCGGGCGTTCGTTGACCAGTGCCGCGTATTCCTTGTAATGGCCATAATCACCCGAGGTCACCGCCTCTTGCAGCTTGCCAACCACATCCGGATTAAAGGCATGGTATTCCTGTCCATGGATATATTTCAGCAAGCCGCCTGGGGTAATCGGCTTGCGCGGCTTCCAGGCAGTGGTCGCCAGTTGTTCCTGATCCTGCTGGAAATCGAAAAAGCCTGCACCCTGTATGCGACAAGGCACACCGTTAAAGCACAGGTTCGCAACATCATCGGCAAGGCCAATGGCCTCGAAAAGCTGAGCGCCACGATAAGACGCGATAGTCGCGATGCCCATTTTAGACAGAATTTTCAGCAGCCCCTTATTGATCCCTTTGCGGTAGTTATTCTTCGCTTCGATAGGGTCTATCAGCAATTCGCCCGTCCGAATCAGATCGTTCAACACCTGATAGGCCAGATAGGGATAGACCGCCGTCGCGCCAAAGCCAAACAGCACTGCAAAATGGTGAGGGTCCCTGGCCCAGCCTGTCTCCACGATAATGTTGGAATCGCAACGCAAACCTTTTGCCACCAAATGATGGTGAACGGCTCCGGTCGCCATCAGCGAGCTCACAGGTAGCTCACCCTGTTTCAAGTCCTTGTCTGAGAGGATCAGCAGTACTTTACCGTTGCGAACGGCTTGCTCGGCCTCATCACAAACGCGACGAATGGCTTGTTCAAGCCCCTGCTCCGGAAGGTAGCTCATGGAAATTCGCGCTGCAGAAAAACCCGGACGCTCATTGTTGGAAATCCGGAGGAATTTTGCTGGCGACAGAACCGGTGTGGTCAAGATGATCCTGTCAGCGTGCTCTGCGGTTTCCTCGAAGACGTTACGCTCCGCTCCCAGACAGGTTTCCAGCGACATCACAATCGCTTCCCGCAGCGGGTCGATCGGTGGATTGGTTACCTGAGCAAACTTCTGACGGAAATAGTCCGCCACATGTCGCACCTTGCTGGACAGCACGGCCATGGGCGTGTCGTCGCCCATTGAGCCTACAGCCTCTTGGGCATTTTCCGCGAGGGGACGCAGGATCTGGTCACGCTCCTCGTAGGACACCATGAACATCTTCTGGTGCACCAGCAGCTCATCCGTATCCATCAGCCGGAATTCCGGCGTATCCTGGTTCAGCGTTGTTTCCACTCGCAACGCATTTTCACGCAGCCAGCGCTTGTAGGGCTTTGCTGTTTTGAGGCGCTGATCGATATCCCGGGTATGCAACACCTCACCGGTTTCGGTATCAATAGCCAGCATTTGCCCCGGCCCGACACGGCCCTTTGCGACCACGTCCGCCGGCTGATAGCTGTAGGTGCCTATCTCGGACGCCAAAGTAATGAAATCATCCTTGGTAACCACCCAGCGCGCCGGTCGCAAGCCGTTGCGGTCCAGCATGCACACCGCGTAACGGCCATCCGACATAACCAGGCCTGCGGGACCATCCCAGGGTTCCATGTGCATGGAATTGTATTCGTAGAACGCTCGAAGCTCGGAATCCATGGTGTCGACATTCTGCCAGGCCGGTGGAATCATCATCCGCGCGGCGCGGAACAGATCCACGCCGCCGGCCAACAGGATTTCCAGCATGTTATCCATGCTTGAAGAGTCAGAGCCTGCCAGGTTTACGAGGGGCTGCAAGGTTTGCAGGTCAGGCAGATCCGGAGCGTTGAATTTCGCCGCCCGGGCAATGGCCCAGTTACGGTTGCCATCAATGGTGTTGATTTCGCCGTTATGCGCCAGATAGCGGAACGGTTGGGCCAAAGGCCAGCGCGGCATGGTATTGGTGGAAAAGCGCTGGTGGAACACGCAAATGGCAGTGGCAAAATCAGGATCCCCCAGATCTTTGTAGAAATTCGCCAGATCCGCCGGCATCATCAGGCCCTTGTAGGCCAGCGTGCGGTGGGAAAGACTGCAGATGTAGAACTCCGGATCATCTGCCATATCGCGCTCTGCATGGCGGCGACCGACAAACAGACTGATGGCAAATTCCTGTTCCGACTTGGCCGCTGGCGTTACAAACACCTGTTCAATGCGGGGCATGCAGTCCAGCGCCATTGGGCCCAGGCAACTGTCATCTACCGGCACTTCTCGCCAGCCCATGACTTCCAGCCCTTGTTCAACCAGTCGTTTTTCGAGCGCGGCGCGCCCATCGGCGGCCTTTTCTGGCTCCGGGCTCAGGAACACCTGGCCCACCGCAAATAGCCCATCGGGCGCTTTTCCAAAGGCTGTTTCGGCAGCTTTTTTAAGGAACGCTTCGGGGCTTTGAATAAGCAGGCCGCAACCATCTCCGGTTTTTCCATCTGCGGCGATACCACCCCGGTGAGTCATGCAGGTGAGCGACTCAATGGCCGTCTGCAACAGCTTGTGAGAGACCTCGCCTTTCATGTGGGCAATCAGTCCAAATCCGCAGTTATCTTTGAATTCGTCGGGATGATACATACCTGACTTCATAAGCGCTCTCTCGCATGCAAATGCTTTTTAATCAGCGACTTATGCACCAATATAGTGCAAAAACCAGCCAACATTAAAAAAATGGGCTGATCATTCTACACACGTAGAAATACGTACTCAAACAGATTTGGCAATATTTCTCGAGTAAGGTTGCGTTGTTTCAGTGCTTTGCCCGATACGGAACATGGGGTTACCGCGCATTTTTGATCCTGTCACAAGCCCTCGGTTGCACGCACCCAGGGAGAGCGTGAAACCAGTGAATCAGGGAGCCGGGATGCCGCTTTTTGGGCTAACTCCCAGGACGAATAGTTCCCATAGAACACCATGAACCATGGCTTGTTCTTGCGCTCGCCCAACGTATAAACCATCTCATCAAGAGATGGGTAGCGGGAAATTACGTTCAGCGCTGTCTGCTCCTGGTTTCCGGCTACCAGCTGAATCGTCCAGCCTTTGCCGCGGCTGCGCAATTGCTCAATGGCCACATACCTGCTGGCGTTTTCTGGAATGAAGTCAGGCTCAGGCTCAGGCTCAGGCTCAGGCTCAGGCTCAGGCTCAGGCTCAGGCTCAGGCTCAGGCTCAGCAACAGGGTCTGGCAGCGGCGGAGGCTCTGTCAACGCTAGAGGCAGTTCATCTGGTGTTTCATCTTTCGGCATCTCTTCATCTGGCATATGGGGGCCGACAGTAATACTCTTGCGTATCCGGTCAGGCTCAGAAACCGCCTCATGCTCCAGAGCGACCGTCTCTTCATACTGCCGGGATACAAACCACCAGGAACCAGCCAAAAGCAGGAGAGCCAGCGCTGGCAGGCGGAGCTGCTTTAAATCAATACTCCGTGAGCGCTTCGATTTCGAAGCATCAGACACGATATCCAGCCATATACCAGGCGTTACTCTTTTCAGTCGGGAAAAGCTGCCCTGACTGAGATCCTGTATTCTTGCTAGCCGGGCGGGGCTCAAAAGTTCATCTACCTTACCGCCCGCTTTGTGAACACGTGGCTCAAGGTAGGAAAACAGCTCTTCCCTGGTAAGCGGGCGCAAGTGGATCTGGTGCACAGATACCGATGCATCCTCAAGGCCCAGCAGCGTGACGAGATGGTCCTCACCAGCAAACACTGGAACCGCAGCCTTGGCACGATCGGTTGCCAGAAAACCGTCAAGGATCAACCGGAGAAGCTCTGGAGATGCTCGATCAGCATCATCTATAAGCAGCACCATTCGCTGCCCCTTGGCGACCTTGTCCTCAGACCACCGAAAAAAGCGATAAACGGTTTCACGCGGATTCTCATCCGGGCTAGCGCCCGAGCGAGCAACCTGCTTCAGGTCTCTTGCCAACGCGTTTGGGCTTGTCATGGCGGCGGCGGACAGGCGATGAAAGCCTAGTCGTGAGGACTCGCTGCGCACCAGCTCGGCCAGCAACCTGCTCTTACCCGAACCCGGTGCGCCGGTAAGCAGCAGTGCCATATCGCCAAAGCCACAGAGGTGGCGAAGCGTTTCCAGGGCATGGTAGCGCATAGCATCGGGAAAAAACGGCGTTTCCATTTCCAGCGGGTTCTCTCTCAAACCGTATCGCTGCTGTAATCTGGGGAACAACCCTCCGCCATCAAGGCTGTTGAAGCTGTCGTCAGTCACAAGGGATCCCCGCTGTTCATTGTTACAACCTCGGCTCAGCCTTCCTGCCGACAGAAGGTCTTCAGCGTTGCCGCAAGATTTTCCGGGGAGGCGCCAGCTGTCACGACCGCATCCCCAACAGAACGAAGCAATACCAGCGTTAACCGGCCATCAACGTTCTTTTTGTCAACGGCCATGAGGTTCATAAAGTCGTCTGGCGTCATATCCGCCGGAGGCGAAGCAGGCAAGCTGGCCCGGCTGACGATTCGCACAATGCGGCCATAATCATCCTGGCTGATTGAGCCTTCGCGCGCAGACAGATCGGCAGCCATTATCATGCCGGTGCCCACCGCTTCCCCATGCAACCAGTTGCCATAGCCAACGAAGGTCTCAATGGCATGACCAAAGGTGTGGCCAAGATTCAACGTAGCTCTGAGCCCGCTCTCGCGTTCATCCTGAGCTACAACGTCCGCCTTACAGGCACAAGAGCGAAATATCGCTTCCGCCAGAGCTTTGCTGTCGCATGCTATCAGTTGATCGATAGCCTGTTCTAACCATTCAAGAAACGCCACGTCCCGAATCAGGCCGTACTTGATGACTTCCGCAAGCCCCGCAGAAATTTCTCTCGGCGGGAGAGATTGAAGCGTATCAGTATCAATCAGTACCGCTTCAGGCTGATGAAAAGCGCCAACCATGTTCTTCCCCAGCGGATGATTAATGCCGGTTTTGCCTCCAACTGAGGAATCTACCTGAGACAAAAGTGTGGTTGGAATTTGCAGGAACGGGACACCGCGTTGGTAAGACGCCGCAGCAAATCCTGTCATATCGCCAACAACACCACCACCCAAAGCGACCAACGTGGTTTTTCGGGTGTGCCGCTTTTCCAGCAAAGCATCAAAAATCAGGTTCAGCGTCTGCCAGTCTTTGTGCTTTTCACCATCCGGCAGCACAACTGTGTCCACACTCTTGCCAGGAAAGCAGGCCTTGGCCTGTTCCAGATACAAGGGACCAACGACATCATTGGTAACGATCATTACCTGAGAACCAGCAACGTAACCGGAAAGGTCGTAGTCACCCAACAGGCCTTCGCCGATTATGATGGGATAACTGCGCTCTCCCAGATCAACCAGAAGTTCGTGAAGCAGGTTATACATGATTGCGGCCTTCCTTTCGCACCTGTCTTTGCTGTCGCGGAGTTTTGGGATTTATACGATTCACAAGCTGTCGCACCACAAGCCGGGGACTCTTGCGATCCGTATGCATAATAATGTCGGCAAGTTCGGTGTATAGCGGGTCCCTGACGGCAAACAGATGGCGTAAAACGCCTTCAGGGTCATCATTCTGCAGCAATGGTCGATTGCGATCCTTACGGGTACGCTCCACCTGTTGCTCTATTGAGGTTCTAAGGTAAACCACCACAGCGTCTTTTTTTAGCATTGCATGATTTTCAGCACGCATAACGGCACCGCCACCTGTGGCCAGAACCGTCTGACACTCAGCAGACAACTCTGCAAGCATGGCAGTTTCACGCTGCCGGAATCCGTCTTCGCCCTCAACATCGAATATCCAGGGAATATTTGCCCCACAACGCTCTTCAATAATCCGATCGGAATCAAGGAATCGGTACCCCAACTCACGGGCAAGCATCCGGCCAATCGTACTTTTACCGGCGCCCATGGGGCCAACCAGGACTACGCGTTTGGGCAAAGACATAACTTCCGCTCAATAGTGTTCAGGCGGGTGAGAATATCACAGGGCTGTAGATTGCATAAGCTTCGGATTGAGCACCGAACATTCTGCAGACACAAAAAAGCCGCCGGTTTATCGCGGCGGCTTTTTTACCCGTTCGGTTTACTGAATCAGGTCGTTCTTGAGGATCTTGGGTGTGATGAAGATCAGCAACTCACTGCGCTCGTTGATCCGCTCCGTGCGCTTGAACAAGCGGCCAAGATAGGGAATGTCACCCAGAACCGGAGTTTTGATCACGGTAGTGGCAACTTCGGACTGGAAGATCCCACCCAGCACGACCGTTTCACCGTTGCCAACCAGCACCTGAGTTGTCACTTCGTTGGTGTTGATCGAAGGAATGCCCTCGGTAACTTCGCCACGGGAATCCTGATTCACCACCAGATCCATAATAATCTTGTCATCCGGCGTGATCTGCGGAGTTACTTCCAGAGACAACACTGCTTCTTTAAAGGATACCGAGGTCGCACCACTTGACGAGGCTTCCTGATAAGGAATCTCTTCACCCGACTTGATAGAAGCAGTCTGGCGATCTGCAGTCACCACGCGTGGCTGCGAAACTACCTCGGCCTGACCATCACTTTCGTATGCAGACAGCTCCATATCAATCAGGAAATCCGTACCGATATAACCGAAGGCCACGGAACCAGCTGGTGGACGAGTTGTTCCCAAATTGACGTTCAAATCAGACGGGAATCCAAGGATACTGCTGCCGGCAATACCTGCCAAGCCACCCTGAGAACCCCCTCCCACAACGTTATTTGATCCGCCATTCGCGTCACCTCGAGCGGCTGCCCCCCAACGTACGCCAAGTTCCTCAGCAACATTGTTTTGGGCGCGCACTATACGGGCCTCTATCGAAACCTGGCGAACAGGCACGTCCCAGGTAGAAACCAGGCGCCGTATTTCTTCCAACTTTTCCGACGACTCACGGACACTGATGGTGTTGGTTCGCACATCTGAAGATACGAAGCCGCGATCAGTAATCAGCTCTTTGTCCGCCTTGATCAGGGCAACAATATCGCCTGCCTTGGCATAATTGACCTGAACGATATCCAGGCGAACCGGTGCCAGCTCTGCGATCTGCTTCGTAGTTTCAAGCTCGAGCTTTTCCCGGGCGGCGATCTCATCAGCAGGGGCAACCAGTAAGACATTACCGATCTGACGCTTGTCCAGGCCTTTGGTTTTCAGGATAAGATCCAGAGCCTGATCCCAGGGAACATTCTGCAGGCGCAGAGTGATGCTGCCACCAACCGTGTCACTCGCCACCAGGTTCAAGCCTGTGAAATCGGCAATCAACTGCAGCACCGAGCGAACTTCAATATCCTGGAAGTTCAACGACAGCTTTTCGCCGGTGTACGGGAATTTTTCTTCGCGGCGGGACTCGGCCTCTTCTTCGCTCAGCTTTTCAACACTGACCGTGAATTGGTTGCCCGATTGATAGGCAATGTAGTCATAGTTGCCTTCAGGGCGAATCTCGACCACCGCGTTTCCATCTTCAACGAAGGTATCAATGCGGCTGACGGGCGTCGCGAAGTCCGTTACATCAAGCCGGCGGCGCAAGTCTGCGGGCACAGCGATCCCGTCCATGGTAAGGCGAATTTTTCCGCCAAGCTCAGACAGATCTACCTGGGTGCCGGAGCTACCGAGATCGACGATAACGCGGCCTTCGCCATCCTTGCCGCGACGGAAATCAACGCCGGCAAGCGTATCCGGAGATGCGGAAGATTTTGCAGACGAAGGGCTCATCGATGTGCTGGCCGTTACCGACCCGCCGCCGGACTCTCCGCCAATGGTCATCACAAGAGAATTATCTTTGCGAACCGTGTCGTAGGGTGCCAGTTCAACCAGATTGAAAATCAGGCGGGTACGATCCTTGGTTTCTACGACTGTCATGCTCTGGGCATTTCCCGACCCGAGAGAAATACTACGGCTATTCAGACCACTGGTCGTGTCGCGCAGGTCCACCGCAATGCGCGCCGGGCGCTCAATGGTGTACCCCGATGGCTCGGGTGGCTGACCATCAAATTTGAGTGTCACTTCCAGGCGTTCTCCCGGTAGCGACGAAAACGACACGTCTTCCAGCGTGACCGCACTGGCCAGGCCGGATAACAACCCAAAAGTAATCACGCTGACGTATACATTGAGTTTTCTTAACATCGCTAGCCTCGACCCCGAACTTTTTTGTATATGCATTTTTCTTTCAACTTTCATCCCGCCGCTCCTTAGCCTGCGTCTTCGTTGAGGGTCAGAGAGCGAGGACGCTCTACCCAACCACCCCGGCCATTGGGAACGATCTCGATAAGCTCGATCCGGGTTTCACTAACTCCGATAACGCGGCCATAATTCTGACCCATGTAGTTCCCGGCACGAACCCGGTGAATACCACCCGCGTTGTCCCGAATCAGCGCAAATAGACCTCCCGACACGCCCTGAAGCGTACCCACCATCCCGAGATCCTTGATATCAAAGTTCTCAAGCACTTCGTTTGGCCGATCCAGGTTTGGTTCAACATCACTGACCGGCTTTTCATCAACCATGGTCAGTTGGACATCCATTGGCGGCTCAAATGGCGCGCGCCGATCTGCCGCTGAGTAGCTGAACGCCTCGTATGCGTTGAATTCCGGCAATGGCTCGACATGTCCTCGAGGCTTGGCCCGGGTGTCTGCCATAAACTTGTCCAGATCGGAAAATCCGCTGCCCTGGGAGCAGGCCGTCAGGAGTGATACCAGACAAACACCCAGCCAGGCTTTTCCCGCATGCTTTGCTGCCATGCTCATTCTCCAGCCCGGTAGCGGTAGGTACGTGCAACAACCTGCATATCAAGTCGCTCACCGTCTCCGCCAGTTGGTTTAATGGTTAAATCATGCAGTGTTACAATCCGTGGAAGGCTTGCAACGCTGCTCACAAAAGATGCCAGCTCGTGATAGGAACCTGAAACACGGATATTGATCGGCAATTCAGAGTAGAAATCGCGTTTCTGCTCAGCCTGAAGCTTCACTTCCTGAAGCGCCAAACCGCTGCCCAGAGCCGTGTTGGTAATATCTTCGAGAAGCCCCGGCACTTCCGTCTCGCTTGGAAGCTGTCGCACAAGCGCGCCAAAGGTTTCTTCCATCTCAACCATCTGCGCTTTGAAAACCTCCAGATTCGCTACCTGATAGGCTTTCTCTTCGTACTTTTTGCGCAGGTCCTGCTCGGTTTTCTCAACCCGGTCGAGTTGCACGTACTGATCCTTGATAAAGAACCAGTAGCCACCGCCCAGAATAAGGCCGAAAACAATCAGGACAACGATGGCCTTGACAGGTGCCGGCCAGATACCGGCATTGTTTATATCAAGATCGTTGATATCAAATTCATTCAGGCTTTTCAGCGAGTCCGCGAGGCTCATTACTTATCCTCCCCTTCGGGCTCAGGTGTTTTTTGATTAACAGTCATAGTGAACTGGCTATACCCCGCTCGCCGGCTGTCAGCCGAAGACACATTGGAGAGTTTCGGACTGGTAAACCAGTCAGATTCCTCAAACTGCCGCATAAGCGTCGAGACACGGCTGTTCGATTCAGCCATACCTACAATGCTCACCTGGTCACCCGCCTTTTTCAGGTCTGTGTAAAACAAGCCATCGGGCAAGGTACGAACCAACTCATCAAAAGCTCGAACAATCACAGGGCGCTTACCCTGAAGATCCTGAATAACCTTCATGCGGGCAAGCAGTTCGTCGCGCTTGCGTTTAAGGCTTTCAATTTCACGGATCTGTTCATCCAGCTTCTTGGCAGCAGATTCAATATAAGCATTCCGGGATTGCTGATACGCAATGCTGCTGTCGAGATCTGTGCTCCAGAGGAATGTGAGGCCACCTGCAATAATCGCAGCACCCACAACCATCACAACAAACTGTTTCTGCTTCTCTGCCCGGAACTCTTCGCGCCAGGGCCTGAGGTTAATCTTTGCCATCAGTCGAAGCTCCTCATTGCCAGTCCACAGGCAATCATCAGCGAAGGAGCATCGTTGCTCAGGGCAGATGCGTTAACCCGCGAACCGACCGCCATTTCCGCAAAAGGATTCGCGACCAGTGTCGGTGTGCCTGTTTTCTCTTCCACCATTTCTGTCAGCCCCTGAATCGAAGCAGTACCGCCGGCGAGCACCACGTAGTCCACCGCGTTGTACTGACTGGCTCCAAAAAAGAACTGGAGCGCGCGCGCAACCTGCTGAACAACAGCTTCCCGGAAGGGTGTAAGCACTTCGGATTCATAATCATCAGGCAGGCCACCCTGCTTCTTGGCAAGCCCGGCCTCTTCAACAGACAGGCCGTAACGGCGCTGAATCTCTTCGGTAAGTTGTTTTCCGCCGAAGATCTGTTCCCGGGTGTAAACCGTCTTGCCTTCAGCCAGAACGCTCAACGTGGTCATGGTGGCACCCACATCGACGATGGCAACGACAAGATCTTCACCTTGGGAGTCCAGCTGTGACTCAATCAACGCGTATGCACGTTCAAGCGCGTATGCTTCAACATCGACAATTTTTGTGTTAAGGGAGGCAATCTCGAGTGCGTCTTCACGGATATCAACGTTCTCTTTACGGCATGCCGCAAGGAGCACATCTACCTGATCCGGGTTGGTTTCCGAGGCGCCTTGCACCTCGAAGTCAATCGCAACTTCGTCAAGCGGGTATGGGATATACTGATCCGCCTCAAGAGCAATCTGATCTTCCATCTCAAACTCGTTGAGCCCTCCGTCCAACTGGATGACTTTGGTAATGACCGCCGAACCAGATACCGCAATAGCCACCTGCTTGACGCTGGTACGGGATTTGGAAGCCACCCTTTTCAGGACTTCACCAACCGCTTCAACATCCGTGATGTTTTTTTCAACAACCGCGTTGGCCGGCAACGGCTCAACTGCGTAGCTCTCGACCTTGTAACGGTCGCCCTGCTTCGACAGCTCAAGGAGCTTAACGGAGCTTGAGCTCACATCTACGCCCAATACTGCACTGGATTTCTTTCCGAACAATCCGAACACGCGCTCACCCTAAACCTGGCTAGATGCACCCGGTTACATGTGTTATGTGTTTTTTATTTAAGAGAATTTCTTCATTATTCCGTTTACAATACCCGCTCTCATTCAGCTGGGAACAATTGCAACGGTGAAGCGACTCATCCTTCCTAAAGCAATTTCTCAAATGATAGACCTATATCCAACAGTTGTCAGAAAAAAATGTCTCATTTGTTGCGTACATCTCGCCTTTTTGCATGGTTATTTCTCACCGGTCTGAGTGTCGCCGTTATCGTAGGCTCAGGCTTCTATCTTTACCTCCGTCCCGGCCTCCCCCCTGTCGAACAGCTTCTGGATATAAAACTCCAGACGCCGTTACGGGTATATAGCAAAGACAACAGATTAATAGCAGAATTCGGTGAAAAGAGAAGGACACCGATCACAATCGAACAGATCCCAACAATTCAGTTACAAGCCTTTTTGGCGGCTGAAGACTCGCGATTTTACGAGCACTTCGGGGTCGACATCAAAGGATTGGCGCGGGCTGCAATCGAACTCGTCTCTACTGGCTCGATCCAGTCTGGCGGCAGCACCATCACAATGCAGGTTGCAAAAAATTACTTTTTGTCACGTGATCGGACATTTATTCGCAAGTTCAACGAGATACTTCTGGCAGTTCAGATAGAGCGTGAACTGGACAAAAACCGGATTTTCGAGCTGTACCTGAACAAGATCTACCTGGGGAATCGAGCCTACGGTATCGCTGCCGCGGCCCGCGTTTATTACAACAAACCGGTCAACGAACTCTCTCTCGCACAGATGGCCATGCTGGCGGGCCTGCCCAAGGCACCCTCTGCCTATAACCCCCTCGCCAATCCTCAGCGCGCCATGCAGCGTAGAGACTGGATCCTGGGCCGGATGAAAGAACTCGGATTTATCACCCCGGATGCTTACGAGCTTGCTATCCAGGCCCCCCTCACCGCTACCTACAATGCAACAGAGACAGAGGTCGACGCCGACTATGTCGCTGAAATGGCTCGCGCCGAGATGGTCCGGCGGTTTGGCGAGGAGGCCTATACCGACGGATACACTGTTACACTGACCGTCGACGGCAAAGACCAGCAGATGGCAACGGACGCGCTCAGAAGCGGTCTTGAAGCCTATGATCGCCGGCACGGGTATCGGGGCGCCATCGGCCAGCTCGACGCCGAAACGCTGGCCAGCGGCAACCTTTCCAACGTCATACTGAATTACCCGAGAATAGAGTCCCTGATGCCTGCGGTTATTACCGCCGTCAATGATGACAAAAACCAGGCACTGGCTCACGTGCGCCGGTTCGGCCCTGCTGTTATGCCATTCGAATCAATGCAGTGGGCCAGCCGCTACAAAACAGAAAATCTGACCGGCCCCAAGCCAGAAAAGCCGTCAGACGTTTTAGCCATAGGTGACGTTGTTTACGTTCGTGTAGACGAGCTGCCGCAAGCCCCAACAGCGCCCGAAGACGGCGAACCGGTGGAGGAAGCAGCAGCATCCGGAATTGACCAGCCAGTCCGGGTTTCACTCGTGCAGGTACCCAAAGCCGAAGGAGCGCTGATCTCCCTTGAGGCGGAAACGGGCGCCATTGAAGCGCTCGCCGGCGGTTACAGCTTCGGACAAAGCAAATACAACCGAGCCATACAAGCAAAACGGCAACCAGGCTCTACTTTCAAACCATTCCTGTACCTGGCAGCTCTGGAAAGCGGCATGACACCCGCAACCATCTACAATGACGCCCCCATCGTGTTTGACGACTCGGAACTCGAGACCGCATGGCGCCCGCAGAACTCCTCGGGGCAGTTCTACGGCCCCACTCCGCTTCGCGAGGCGCTATACCGCTCACGGAACCTGGTTTCCATCAGGCTACTCAGAGATGTCGGCATCCCGCAGACACTGGACTATCTCAAGCAGCTCAAGGTTCCCGTTGATAACATGCCCAAAGACCTGTCCCTCTCTCTGGGCAGTGGCCAGCTCTCCCCCATGGAGTTAGCCCGAGGACTCGCTGTTATAGCCAACGGCGGCTACGACGTGGAACCATTTCTGATTCAGAGCATTACGGATGTTAACGGCGAAACAATTTACAAAGCCCCGAACGTCGCCCTTTGTGACCGGGACTGCGACACGATTGAAACTGCGCCGGTGAACCCCGATGACGAAACCGATAAATCTCCGGCCACCACAGCGGAAGCTGCACCGGAAACGCGTGTCATGCGACGACTTGCGGATGAGCGCTCGGTTTATATCCTGCACTCAATGCTTCGGGATGTCGTCAAGCGCGGAACCGGACGTCGTGCTTTGGCGCTTGGGCGCGATGACATTGCAGGCAAAACGGGAACGACCAACGAACAGCGAGACACCTGGTTTGCCGGCTTCAATCACAACCTTGCCACCACCGTATGGGTAGGGTTTGATCAGCCAGCCCCTCTCGGCCGCAGAGAGTTCGGCGCAAGCACTGCCCTGCCCATCTGGGTCGATTATATGAAAGTAGCGCTGGACGGAATGCCTTCGGCATTCATGCCGCGACCCAACGGTATCGTTAACATTCGCATCAATCCCGAAACCGGCAAGCGCGCAAGGCCCGGAGAGGAAGGCGTTTTCGAGATATTCAAGGAAGAGGATGCGCCAGCGCCAATGGCAGCAGATGACATCGGCCCGGGTGGCGCAGACGGAAACGGACTCTCGCGCCAGATTTTCTAGCCGCAGCGCAAAACAAAAAGCAACCACAAAAAACCGGCGGGATTACCGCCGGTTTTTTGTGGTCTCATAACGTCATCGATCAGATGATGTCATCCATGCTCATCAGAGGATAGTGCGCTGGGTACCCTTTACGAGCAACACCTGAATCCACCGCAGCACGGGCTACAGCAGCCGGTACAACTTCCAGGAGACGAACATCCATGGGCTTGGGAATAATGTATTCTCTCCCGAACTCAAAGCTGTCAGCGCCGTAAGCATCGCAGATTTCCTGCGGCACGGGCTCTTTAGCCAGTTCACGGATAGCCGTTACAGCAGCCACTTTCATTTCTTCGTTTATGCAGGTTGCGCGAACATCAAGCGCACCACGGAAAATGAACGGGAAGCCAAGAACGTTGTTCACCTGGTTCGGGTAGTCCGAACGGCCGGTAGCCATGATCAAATCGTCACGAACCGAGTGAGCCAGCGCAGGATCAATTTCCGGATCCGGGTTGGAGCAGGCAAACACAATAGGGTTCGGCGCCATCTTCTTGAGCTGCTCACCGCTCAGCAGGTCTGGACCTGACAGGCCGACAAACACATCAGCACCGTCCACCGCATCGTCCAGAGTGCGTTTGTCAGTATCGTTAGCGAACATCGCCTTGTACTGGTTGAGATCATCGCGACCTGAGTGAATCACACCCTTACGATCAAGCATGAAGATGTTTTCAGAGCGAATACCGCAGCTGATCAACAGCTTCATACAAGCGATTGCAGCAGCACCAGCACCCAGGCAAACCACTTTCGCTTCTTCAATTTTCTTGCCCTGCAGTTCAAGGGCGTTGATCATGCCGGCCGCTGTAACAATCGCTGTGCCGTGCTGATCATCGTGGAAGACAGGCACATTGCACCGCTCGATCAGAGCGCGCTCAATTTCGAAACACTCTGGCGCCTTGATGTCTTCAAGGTTAATACCGCCAAAGGTGTCAGCAATACGCTCAACGGTTTCAATGAACGCCTGCGGGCTTTCGGAGTTGACCTCGATATCGAACACGTCAATTCCGGCAAAGCGCTTGAACAGTACGCCTTTGCCTTCCATTACCGGCTTGCTTGCCAGCGGACCCAGGTTACCCAGACCAAGAATCGCCGTACCGTCGGAGATAACCGCCACAAGGTTGCCCTTGGCAGTGTACTTGTAGGCGTTCTCCGGGTCCTTCGCGATCTCGCGAACCGGCTCGGCAACGCCTGGGCTGTATGCCAAAGCAAGGTCGCGGGCGGTCGCTGTCGGCTTGGAGATTTCTACACTAATCTTTCCAGGCCGCGGCTTGGCGTGATATTCAAGGGCTGCTTCTTTCAGATCTTGAGACATTGCCACTGTTCCGTTTGTCACGTTTAAAGGTAATAGCCTCCAGACGGCAAGAGCCAGCCTGAAGGAGCGCGCCATTATGGCTCGCCTGCCCCGAAACGACAAGGGCGCGTCGAACAAAATCTGATCAGTCAATACGGCCAATTGCGTACGATCAAAAACAATACAGTTATTTTAGCCGCCACAAAAAAAAGCGCCCTCAGGCGCTTTTTTTAAACTCTGTGACTGTATCAGTCTTTTTTGCCTGCAATACGACCACCAAAACGCTTCTGGAACTTGTCGATACGACCACCGGTATCCATAACTTTCTGCTTGCCAGTGTAGAAAGGGTGGCACTGTGAGCAGACGTCAAGCTGCAGATCGTGACCGATAGTAGAGCGGGTCTTGATCACATTACCGCAGGAACAGGTTGCGGTGATATCTTCGTACTTGGGGTGAATACCTTCTTTCATGGCGAACCTCTGTGGGTCATGCCGCTACCTGATCACGGGGCAATTTCTAAAGCCCTGGTGCCAGGCACCGCATGTTTGAATCAATGGAGAAGACGGGGCACAATCATGCCCTGCCGGAAACAGACCGCGAATCTTACTTGCAATTATCCCGGCAGGCAAGCCTTACCATCAGGGAGCACTCAGTGCCATCCACAGCTCGCATTGCACTGAACCGGCCGCTCAGAAGGCTTTTTGACTATCTCGTGCCTGAGGGGCTCACCGTAACTCCCGGCCAACGCGTGAAAATTCCTTTCGGGCGTCAACAGGCGATTGGCCTGGTCGTGGAAACCAACATTGAGCCACCAGAAGGGATCACCCTAAAGCCTCTCCACAATGCTTTGGAAGAATGGCCCGCACTTCCGGACGAAACCTTTCAACTTTTGAGCTGGGCCAGCGACTACTACCAGCACCCACTGGGAGAATGTCTGTTCACAGCACTGCCACCCGCGTTGCGAAAGGGCCGGCCCGCCATGGAGAAGGCCGAGGACTGGTGGCAAGCCTGCAGCAGCAGCGCCGCACTGCCAGCAAACGCGCACAAGCAAAAAATCCTGCTGGACTGGATCGCACAATACAAACAGGGCGCCAAAACCAGCGACATCATAAAGGCCGGATTCTCCCGCCCGCAGCTGAAAGCACTATGTAACAAGGACCTGATCCGGGCTGCAACACCCACGAAAGACATCTCCGTAAGCCAGCACACCGAAACCATAACCGCCCCGAAGTTATCAGACGCGCAACGCGAAGCTGCTTCTCAGCTACCACTGCCGGGGGACGGTTTCAGCGCGTCCCTTCTATATGGCATTACGGGGAGCGGCAAGACAGAAATCTATCTGCACTATCTAAAACAGAACCTGACCGCCAAAGATCAGGCACTGGTGCTGGTTCCGGAAATAAACCTGACACCGCAAACCGTCGCGCGGTTTCAACGCTATTTTGGCGAGCGCATCCTGGTATGGCACTCGGCTCTCAACGACAGCCAACGCCTGAGCGCCTGGCTGAAAATTCGCAACGGCGAGCCGGTTATTCTCATTGGCACACGCTCGGCTGTGCTCCTGCCCTTTACCTCACTGAAAACGCTGATCGTTGACGAAGAACATGACAGCTCTTACAAACAGGGGGAGGGTTTTCGTTATTCGGGCCGTGACGTCGCGGTTTATCGCGCACATTTGAATCGCTGCCCGGTTATTCTGGGCTCAGCTACGCCCTCGCTGGAGTCATACCACAACGCTCTTGGCGGCAAGTATCAGCTCATTCGGCTTGAAGAGCGCGCAGGTAAAGCGCTGCCACCATCAATCAGCCTGCTGGATATACGCAGCCGACCGCTCGAAGGAGGACTCTCCCGCCCTGTCCTGCAGGCGCTCCGGCAAACTCTGGACAGCGGCAACCAGGCATTGGTCTTCGTAAACCGTCGTGGTTTTGCACCTGTCATGATGTGTTTTGATTGCGGCTATATGGTTGAGTGCCCGCGCTGCGACACTCGCCTGACCTACCATCGCCGTGACCGGGCGATGCGATGCCATCACTGCGATTACCAGGCACCGGCGACCGAAACCTGCCCGCAATGCAAAAGTGACGCTTTCAAACCGGTTGGCCAAGGCACAGAGCAAACAGAAGATATTCTCGCCGCCAGCTTTCCGGATACGCCCATCGTGCGTGTCGATCGCGACAGCACCCAGCGCAAAGGCAGCATTCAGAGCATTCTGAAACAGGTCAACAGCGGCAAGCCCTGCATCCTTGTTGGAACTCAGATGCTGGCCAAGGGCCACGACTTCCCCAATGTGACCCTGGTGATTGTGATCAATGCCGACGGCGGGCTCTTCAGCGTCGATTTCAGAGCCCCCGAACAACTGATCCAAACACTGCTTCAGGTAAGCGGCCGGGCCGGACGAGGTTCGAAATCAGGAAAAGTGATCGTACAAACCTGCCATAGCGACCACCCACTTCTCAAGACGCTCTGCCACGGTCGTTACCTGGACATGGCGGACCAACTTCTTGAAGAGCGCGAGGCCGGCCAGTTCCCGCCTTTCCGCGCCATGGCGATTTTCCGGGCCGAAGCCAATACGATGGAACAGAGCCTGCAAATACTCGACAGCATAAAACCTCTCGCTAACGCGCCCGGCATCGAGATCTGGGGCCCACTCCCCGCGCTGATTGCCCGTCGGGCTGACAGGCATCGCGCGCAACTCGTTCTGAACACCGATAACCGGAAGCGGCTAAACATGTTGCTGACCGGCATTTGTCAGACACTTGAGGGGCAAAGATTTTCCAAAGGCGCCAAATGGATGATTGATGTCGATCCTCAGGAAACCGGCTAAACAGTACCGAGCCTTTTGCTTGCGGCAGGACTTTCCGCGATAATACCGGCCTTCAGTCTTCAACGGGCGCCCTGCCTGATTAATTCTTCAAGTAAACCGAGTTACCTCACAGCATGAAAGAGACCGTTTCCGACCTGCTCCAGTCTGCCCTGGCCACCCTTCAGTCAGAAGGCACGCTGCCTGCCGACCAGACCTATATACCGCAAGTGGACAACACCAAGGATAAATCCCACGGGGATTACGCCTGCAACATTGCTCTGGTCGCCGCGAAAACGGCGGGGTGTGCACCACGCCAACTGGCCGAAATGCTGATCGGGAAACTACCCGAGAGCAGTGCTGTGGAGAAAGTGGAGATTGCAGGCCCCGGTTTTATCAACTTTTTTATGAGCACGGCCAGTGCGTTTGAGATTGTTGATGCCGTTCTGAATGAGGCTGACCAGTTTGGCCGCAACAAAAGTGGCAAGGGCGAAAAAGTTCAGGTGGAATTTGTCTCCGCCAACCCAACCGGCCCGCTGCATGTCGGCCATGGACGGGGCGCGGCCATTGGCGACTGCCTTTGCCGACTGCTGGAAGCCAACGGCTACGAAGTTACCCGCGAGTTCTACTACAACGACGCTGGTGCCCAGATCAACAATCTCGCACTCTCGGTACAGGCACGTGTCAAAGGGCTGACACCCGAGGACGAAAGCTGGCCGGAAGACGGCTACCGCGGCGACTACATAAGCGATGTTGCCAAGGCCTATCTGGCGGGCGACACCGTAACCGCCGATGACCGTGAAGTAACCGCCTGCGCGGATCCCGAAGACAGGTCAGCCATTCAGGAATTTGCCGTGGCTTATCTGCGCCGGGAGCAGGATCTGGACCTGAAGGCATTCGGCGTTGAGTTTGATGTGTATTTCCTCGAATCGTCCCTGTACCAGGACGGCAAAGTGGAAGCGGCTGTAAAACGTCTCCAGGACAACGGTTATACCTACGAAGACGGCGGCGCGCTGTGGCTGAAAACCACAGAGTTCGGCGACGATAAAGACCGGGTCATGCGCAAGAAAGACGGTGGCTACACCTACTTCCTGCCCGATGTGGCCTACCATATGGATAAATGGCAGCGCGGCTTTACCACCGTCATCAACGAACAGGGCGCCGACCATCATTCCACGATCACGCGTGTTCGTGCGGGTCTGCAGGCATTGAACGCGGGTATTCCCCAAGGCTGGCCGGATTATGTTCTGCACCAGATGGTCATGGTCACCCGCTCCGGGCAGGAAGTAAAAATTTCCAAGCGCGCCGGCAGTTACGTCACCATACGGGACCTGATCGACGAAGTGGGCCGGGATGCTACCCGCTTTTTCCTCGCGGCAAGGCGGGTTGATTCCCAGTTGACCTTCGATATCGACCTGGCCCGCTCCCAGACCAATGAAAACCCGGTCTATTACATTCAATATGCCCATGCCCGTATCTGCAGCGTGCTGCGGAAACTGGCTACAGAAGGTGTCGAGCGGGGGCTTAACGAATGCGTGGGTGACCTGTCGTTACTCACGCTGGATGAAGAAAAAGAGCTGGCAAACCAACTGGCCAAGTACCCGGAACTGGTCGCCAACTCCGCCGCCCAACGCGAACCTCATCACCTCACGCACTACCTGAGGGATCTAGCAGGACAGTTCCACACTTATTACAACGCCCATAAAGTGTTGATTGAAGACACAGCAGTGCGCGATGCCCGTATTAGCCTCTACCTCGCGGTACGCCAGGTAATTGCAAACGGGCTTGATCTGCTGGGCGTCAGCGCACCAGAAGAGATGTAAGTAACAAAAATGTCCCGAGACTACGCTCGCAAAAACCGGTCAGGCTCACCCTCAGCCACCGCCAAGAGAAAATCGGCCAAACCTGTCCGCGCCCAGAAGAAGCGCACCAAACCGGCAGCACCAGCTCGATCCCAACGTGGAGGCTTGTCTTTGAAATGGATTCTGTCATTAGCGACGGTTGGCGGGTTTATTGGGTTTATTGTTTACCTGAACTCCGTGCCGACCAGCGGTGGGCCGCAACCGCGACCGGCAATCGAAAAACCGGCGCAGCCTCCCGCGGCCAAAACGACTAAACAGGTCGAAAAAAAACCGGGCTTCCGGTTTTATGAGATGCTTCCGGAATCAGAAGTTATTCCCTCGAAGGTTGAGGAATACACCCCGGGCCCGACCAAGCAGAACTTCGACTACCTGGTGCAGTCCGGCTCGTTCCGCAGCAAGGAAGACGCCGAGCGCCAGCGCGCGCAGATTGCCTTCCAGGGGCTCAGGGCTGGCGTGCAGCGAATAGAGCTGGATAGCGGCTCTGTCTGGTACCGCGTAAACGTGGGGCCATTCTCGTCCCGCAGCCAGATGAGTTCGGCGATCGACAAGCTTGTTTCGATTAACATCCAGCCACTTATTCGGAAGGTTCCCAAACAGGGATAAGGCCGGGCCTGCGTCCTTTGGAGAAAGCGTGTTTCAGGCGAGGGTTCCTGAAACACGCCTCATAGCTGTATTCGTGCCTAACGCAAGCTTCCTCTTGAATTCTCCCTTCCCGCCTCCATAACTGGCCAATACCGATTTTTATCAGGCAATTGGAGCCCTAATGACTACCATACTTTCCGTCAGACGCGATGACGAAGTTGCCATGGGTGGCGACGGCCAGGTTTCTCTGGGGAATACCGTGATGAAAGGTAACGCCCGCAAGGTTCGCCGTCTTTATAATGGCCAGGTGATTGCGGGTTTTGCAGGCGGCACTGCGGATGCCTTTACTCTGTTTGAGCGATTTGAAGCCCAGCTTGAGAAACACAACGGGAACCTCACGAGAGCAGCTGTTGAGCTTGCCAAAGACTGGCGTACAGACAGAGCCTTGCGGCGACTGGAAGCGCTTCTGGCGGTGGCAGATAAAACAGCGTCTCTGATTATCACCGGGAATGGCGACGTGATCGAGCCCGAGCAGGGGTTGATCGCTATTGGTTCTGGTGGTCCGTTCGCGCAGGCGTCTGCACGCGCACTGCTTGAAAATACCCAGCTTTCCGCCCATGAGATTGTGGAGAAGGGTCTGGATATAGCGGCGGATATCTGCATTTACACCAATCACAATTGCACGATCGAATTGCTCTCCAAAGAAGCCTCCTCCAAAACGACCGATCCGGAGTAACCATGCCTGCAATGACTCCCCGTGAGATTGTTCACGAGCTCAATAAACACATCGTGGGCCAGCAAGATGCCAAGCGGGCCGTAGCGATTGCCCTCAGGAACCGCTGGCGCCGGATGCAGCTGGACAGCACCCTTCGCGATGAGGTTACACCCAAGAACATTTTGATGATTGGCCCCACTGGCGTGGGTAAAACTGAAATTGCCCGCCGCCTGGCCAAGCTGGCTGATGCGCCCTTCCTGAAAGTGGAAGCCACCAAATTTACCGAGGTGGGCTATGTTGGGCGCGACGTGGAATCCATTATCCGTGATCTGGCCGACATGGCGGTTAAAATGCTGCGCGTTCAGGAAATGAAGCGCCACGAAGAAAGAGCCCTGGACGCTGCCGAAGACCGCATTCTGGACGCCCTCATTCCACCGCCCCGCAGTTTTAACGAAGACAGCCAGAAAACCTCGGAGGATTCTTCCACGCGCCAACTGTTCCGGAAAAAACTGCGGGAAGGTGAGCTCGACGACAAGGAAATCGAAATTGATCTTCGTAGCTCGACTGCCGGCGTTGAGATCATGGCGCCTCCGGGTATGGAGGAGATGACGAACCAGCTGCAGAGCATGTTTTCCAACATGGCTGCGGACAAATCCAAGCCCCGGAAAATGAAGGTGGCGGATGCCCTCAAACGGGTGAAGGAAGAAGAGGCCGCCAAGCTGGTCAATGAAGAATCGATCAAACACAAAGCAATACTTGCAGTGGAACAAAATGGCATTGTGTTTCTCGATGAAATTGACAAGGTGGCCAAGCGCTCGGAAAACACCTCTTCAGATGTTTCGCGGGAAGGGGTTCAGCGGGATCTTTTGCCGCTGATTGAGGGCAGCACTGTGAGCACAAAATACGGCTCGGTGCGCACAGATCATATTCTGTTTATTGCCTCCGGCGCGTTCCACCTGTCCAAGCCATCGGATCTGATTCCGGAGCTTCAGGGCCGCCTGCCAATCCGGGTGGAGCTTCAGGCTCTCAGCCCCGACGATTTCAAGCGCATTCTCACAGAACCGGACGCATCGCTGGTTCAACAATACGAAGCGCTGATGGCCACCGAAGGTGTTAAGCTGACGTTCAGCGAAGATGCCATCGCCCGCATTGCCGAGATTGCCTGGAAGGTGAACGAGACCACCGAGAACATCGGTGCCAGACGCCTCCATACTGTGTTGGAACGGTTGCTCGAGAGCTTGTCGTTCGATGCCGGAGATGGCGTAACGGAGATGTTTGAAGTGACTGCAGACTACGTGAATGAAAAGCTTGGAGAGCTGTCGGAAGACGAGGATCTGAGCCGCTATATACTCTGATCAGAGCGGATCCGCACACGCGGATCGGAAACTGCCGGATCAGGGGTGTTGTATGCCCTTGGTCCGGTCAGTTATTCTGCTTTTGAAAACAACTGGGTGACATTTTCCAGCCCGGCCACCAGCTTGCCTTTCCCCGTCGCCTTTTTCTGCCTGCTCTTGGCAACATACAATGGCAGCATTTCGCCATAAAGACTGGTGCTTATCGTGCGCTGCTCATCTTCCAGCCTGTCCCGACGCAGCCTGATGCCGTATTTCGCCAACTTTGGTTCCAGCTCGCCTGCCCGGTTCAGCAGATCCCGACGTGTCATTTGATAAGCGTGCTCGCAAACCATTCTGCGTGACTGGAAGCTGAACACGTTTGAGAAAAAGAGCTTGGCGTCATCTCTGGTCGGTTCGAACAACAAAATATCTTTATCCGGATAATCCGTCGCGTAGTGTGCGATTCCCGACTTCATACGGGAATACACCATGGTACGGAACATCTGTGATAGCAGGTTCGGCATGCCTGAACGGGTCAACTCCCCTGGCGCCATGGTTCCGGCCCTCACCGCAGCACTGGCGTCAATCGGTACCTGGGGATTTACCGCGAAAACCAGATCAGCACCGTCTTCAAACGCTACCGAAGCATGCAGGCCTTTGCGCAGTGTTCCGTCCACGTAATACCGACCATCTATATCGACAGGCACATACAAGCCCGGCGACGCTGTGCTCGCCTGAATGGCTCTGGAAATCGGCACATGGTCAAACCCGGGAGCACCAAAACATACGGCTTCAGTGCTTTCAACGTCGGCGGCAACAATGTAGAGGCTGTGCTTCAACTGCCGGAAATCGTTTGATCGCCCCAGCATGGAAAAAGCCCGCTTGAGATACTCATGCAGCCCTTCATTATCGAAAAGTCCGGCTGGAATCGCCTGCGCCATCAGGGTAAGAGCCTCGAGCAAGCTCTGGTCGTAGGGATTATTGATAAAACGACGCAAGGCGGTAGAAAACAGCCTTGGCATCGCCAGCATCCGGCTCCCTATTTCCTTGAAAGCCGGGCGGAAGAACACGTCCGGGTGAAACGGGTGAACTTCGGCTTCGTTCCGGACAAAGATCCGGCACAGCTGCGCTGTGGTCATCTGGTTAGCCAGGTTGGCTGCAACAAACGAACCGGCGTTAACGCCTACATAAACGTCGAGGTTATTGAAGTCCAGCCCATCCAGCGCTTCATCAAGCGCCCGAAGTGCGCCAATTTCGTATATACCACCCAAAGGGCCGCCGCCACCGAGCGCGAGCCCAATGCGCGGAGAAGGTTTCAGATCGGTTGGCGCTTTCATAGCTGTTCCTTTTCCGGATAAAGAGCCAGAACGGACTCTCGGCACTGTATATCTGGCACGGTAGCAACCCGGTTTAGAGCGCGCACCCTAGTTTCAAGCGCGCTTTCAGGAAGCCGCCTGTTCAGCCAGGGCTGCCGACGTGGACTTACCAGGCCGGAGATAGCGACCAAAGCCGGCATTGCGCAACGCAAGATCCACACAACTCTTGATAACGTGGGGAGAATCCAGCAATAGCACGTCTTTCAATAACGTCACCGCCCACTCCCGGCTGACGCTGCGAATCACGGATTTCACTTTTGGCAAACTGGCCGCGTTCATGGAGAGGGAATCGTAGCCCATGGCCATCAACAGCAGTGCACCACCGGGATCCCCCGCCAGCTCGCCGCAGATACCTACCGGCTTACCGACGGCGTGGGCATCCTGGGCAATTCGCACCAGCGCCTGCAGAACAGCCGGGTGATATGAGTGGTAGAGTTGGGCAACGCGGGGGTTGTTGCGATCTACCGCAAGCAGGTACTGGGTCAGATCGTTGGAACCCACCGAGAGAAAATCGACACGGTCAGCCAGCTCGCGAATCTGGTAAACCGCTGCCGGTATCTCTACCATTACGCCCACCTTGGGCATGTGGATGTCAAAACCTTCTTCCCTCACCTCGTGGTAAACCCGGTAAATCAGGTGCAGGGATTCCTCAACTTCTGAAATGTTGCTGATCATCGGCAACATGATCTGGAGGTTGTTGAGGCCTTCACTCGCCTTGAGCATGGCCCGAACCTGAACCAGAAATATTTCAGGATGATCCAGTGTCACCCGGATACCCCGCCAGCCCAGGAACGGGTTCTCTTCCTCAATCGGGAAATACGTCAACGCCTTGTCACCGCCGATATCCAGAGTGCGCATGGTCACCGGATTGGGCGCAAAGGCTTCCAGCTGCTCGCGGTAATACTGCCGCTGCTCCTGTTCCGACGGAAACCGATCCTTGATCATGAACGGCACTTCGGTGCGGTAGAGTCCTATGCCTTCAGCTCCGTGAGACAGCGAGCGCACGACATCGGTCATCAGCCCGGTATTAACCAGCAAAGGAACCCGATGACCATCCGTTGTCACACAGGGCTTGTCTCGAAGCGCTTCCAGCCCGCGGTCAAGCTCGTCCTCTTCTTCACAGATGGCTTGAAAGAACGCCCTGAGATCTGAAGAAGGGGAAGCGAAAATCTGCCCCTCAAAGCCATCGACGATCAGCTCCTTGCCATCGAGCTGGTTAACGGGAATATCCACCAGCCCCATAACGGTGGGCACGCCCATCGCGCGGGCAAGAATGGCCACGTGGGAGTTACTGGAGCCCTTGACCGACACCAGGCCGACCAACTGGCCCCGGGGCACCTCTCCGAGCATGGACGGTGTCAGCTCTTCACTGACCAGAACCGTACGCGCAGGGTAATTCAGATCCTTCTGCTCGCCTTCCTGCAAATAGGAAAGCAGGCGCCGACCAAGGTCACGGATATCGACCGCTCTTTCCCGGAGATAATGGTCGTCCATCATTTCGAAATGACGAACGTAATGTTGAACCACCTGTTTGAGCGCACCCTGAGCCCAGACACCCTCACGAATTCGGTTGTTAACCTCACCGGGCAAGGCTTCATCGCTCAGCATGCGGAGATACACATCAAACAGTGCCAACTCTTCCGGGCGAAGCGTTGAAGTCAGCCGCTTTGCAACCTGCTCGATGTCCTCACAGACCGCTTGCACAGCCAACCGGAATAACTCCAGCTCGAGATCAACGTCCTCCGCCTGCCTGTCGGGAACCACATCCAGGTCGGCGGCCGGATAGACTACAACACCATGACCTATTGCCACACCTGGCGCCCCAGGCACACCGTTGAAGCTGACATCACGGGCCTCTTCACCGGTCAGAGAAAGTCCACTGATGGCACCGGTCGCTTCACTGTGGGCAATAACGCCCGCTAGCTGAGCGGAAACCGTGACCAGAAACGCCTCTTCGCCTTCGTCAAAACACCGGGAACTCTCCCGCTGCTGAACCACGAGAACGCCGAGCACCCGGCGATGGTGAATAATGGGAACACCAAGAAATGAGCGAAAACGCTCTTCGCCGGTTTCAGGAAAATAGCGATAACGGGGGTGGGACGGTGCGTCTTCAAGATTGATTGGCTCTTCCCGGGAACCCACAAGGCCGACAAGCCCTTCGGAATGCGCAAGGCTCACTTTACCTACGGCTTTAAGGTACAGGCCTTCGGTAGCCATCAGAATGTAGCGGTTAGAGGCCGGATCCAGCAGATAAACCGAACAAACTTCGGTCCCCATGGCTTTCTGCACACGAGATACAATTATACCCAGCGCCTCATGAAGATCCCGGGCACTGTTTACCTCTTGTACAAGACTTCGCAGAATGCTCAGCATAGGGGTGTCAGTCCGTCATTTCGCCTGTTCCTTTAAACGCCGGTTATGCTCGCTCCGGTGCCACTGCTCCATGTTATAGAACAGTCTTGGCGCAAGTTCTCTCAGCGCACGTCGATACACTTCACGCTTGAAGGAAACCACCTGACCCAACGGATACCAGTAGCTTACCCACTGCCAACCATCAAACTCCGGTGAATCCGTACCGTCAACGCGTACTTGCGCATCGGGTGATAACATCCTCAACAGGAACCATTTCTGTTTTTGCCCCACGCAGACGGGGTGTGAGTTGTGCCGTACCATCCTTCTGGGTAGGCGATACCTCAGCCACCCCCGGGTACAACTGATGATTTCAACATCATCGGCGCCCAGGCCAACTTCCTCTCCAAGCTCCCGATACAGTGCATCTTCCGGCGATTCTTCATGATTAATACCGCCTTGGGGAAACTGCCAGGAGTCCTGCCCTATTCGTCTTGCCCAGAGAACTTCTCCCCGGTGGTTGGCCAGAATGATTCCGACGTTGGGTCTGAAACCGTCTGAATCGATCACGGTACAGTCCTCTTGATAGAGTCGGCAGGCCGGTGAGATATTTACCGGCCGGATTTTTTCCAAGTTGCGCTCATTCTTACAGAATCCCAAGACTTCGGCAAACGCAGTTGCACTCCACCACCCGTGGTAACATACCCGCTTTCGCACGCCCTGTTTCCCTGGAGGTAATCGCTTGACGCTCGCAATTTTTGATCTCGACAACACCCTGCTCGCTGGTGACAGCGATCATGCCTGGGGTGAGTTTCTGGTAGAGGAAGGCATTGTTGATGCCGAGGCCTATCGCAAGGCCAATGACCGCTTCTATCAGGAGTACCTGAACGGCGAGATGGACATACTGAATTACCTTGGGTTTGCACTTCAGCCCCTCTCAATCCATAGCATGGAAGAACTGCTGGATTGGCGAGCCAGGTTCACGGATAAAAAAGTGCGCCCCATGCTGCAGAAAAAGGCCAGCGTGCTTTTGAACAGCCACCGGCAGCGCGGCCATACCCTGATGATTATCACGGCCACCAACCGGTTTGTGACCGAACCCATTGCCGACATCCTGGGTATTGAGCACCTGATTGCCACCGAGCCCGAGATGGTCAACGGACACTATACGGGTGAAGTGGCGGGCATCCCCAGCTTTCAGGAAGGCAAGGTCACCCGGCTGAATGACTGGCTGGAAGCTCACAATGAAAGACTGGACGGCGCCTGGTTCTACAGTGACTCACACAATGACTTGCCGCTGCTAGAGAAAGTAGATAATCCGGTTGCGGTTGATCCGGATTCAAAGCTGGAAGCGTTCGCCAGAAATAAGGGCTGGAATGTTATGACACTTCGCGATTGACAGTCACCAAAGAAGCACTGAACCCGCCCTCTTTTGAAGAGCGGGTTCAGCTCTGGCGTCACATAAACCCGGTAAGGGACCGCACAAAGCAGGATTTGATGTAGTCCGTCTCCGGAATTCCGGGAATAATCGGGTGATCCGGCGCCTGATGCCCCTGCTCCAGCAGTTGTACGAAGCGATCAATCTTGCGCCCGCTACCACGAATAATATCAACCAGTTTTTCTTGGGAGAGGTGCATGGAGCATGAGGCTGAAACCAGTACCCCATCCCGTTCCAACAGTCGCAAACCTAACTGATTCAACCGTGCATAAGCCTGCTCGCCGGCTTTCTGGTCGCGACGGCGAGGAATAAAAGCCGGCGGATCCAGCACAACGATATCGAATTTCTCTTTCTCGTCCGCCAGCGCTTTCAGCGCCTCGAATGCATCCCCTTCAAGGGTTTCCACGTTGTCGAGGCCGTTGAGCTTGGCATTGTGATGCACCGAATCTATAGCGGTGGAAGAGCTGTCCACACAGGTCACTTGCGTTGCACCCGCACACGCGGCCTGAATACCCCAGCCACCCACGTAACTGAACACATCCAGCACCCGCTTGCCGGGCGCATAGGCCTGCAGGCGCTGACGGTTCATGCGGTGATCGTAAAACCAACCGGTTTTCTGGCCGCCTTCAAGCGGCACTTCGAAGCGAACACCGTTTTCTTCAACCTTGAGCAGAGTCGCTTCCGGGCCATGGGCCTGTTCAATGTAGGTGTGCAGCCCTTCAACGCTGCGCATCTTGCCATCGTTCTTGAGGATGATGGCTTTCGGATGCGCCAAGCGCTGAACCGCCCGGATAATCGATTCCTTCAACTGTTCCATGCCGGCAGTGGAGATTTGCACCACTACCGTGTCTCCAAAGCGGTCCACCACTAACCCGGACAGCCCGTCGCTGTCACCAAACACCCAGCGATAGAAAGGCTTATCGAACAACCTGTCCCGCAGCACCAGCGCTGTTTCCATGCGCTGAGTCAGCCGGTTTGGTGTCATGCCTTGGGCAGCATCACGGCTGATCAGGCGGCCGCATATGAGGGCGTGGGGGTTCACGAAAACCACACCAAGTGGTTTGTCGTTCGATGCCCGCAACTCAGCCTGGGTGCCGGCTTCGAACTGTGTCAGAGGCGATCGCTGAATATCCACTTCGTTGCTGTAAACCCAAAGATGGCCAGCACGGAGCCTGCGCTCGGCGCCTTTGCGTAGATATAAAACCGGGAAATTCATTGTGACCACCTAGGGGGAGAAAATCAGGGCGGGATTATACATTAACTGACGACCACTACACCCAAGCTTGGGCGGAGGGAACCGTCGGGCAAGGCTGTCCAAAACACGCTGTGAATACGTCCGTGTACGCTTGGCTCCGCCATCCATGGCTCCGCACAGTTTTGGACAGCCTTGCCCGACGGTTCCTGCCAGACTTATTCGGCGGACGCTACATGCTCAGCGTAAGCATCCGCATCCATAAGCCCATCAAGTTCACCCTTGTCAGCAAGCTTTACTTTAAACATCCAGCCATCACCGTAAGGGTCTTCATTAACCTTTTCAGGTTCATCTTCAAGAGATTCGTTTATTTCAAGAACTTCACCCGTTACCGGGCTGAACACATCGGAAGCGGATTTCACGGATTCGGCAACACCGGCTTCCTCACCACCGGTCACCGTCTCACCCACCTCGGGGACGCCGATATACACCACATCGCCCAACTGCTCCTGGGCGAAGTCGGTAATACCAACAGTAGCCGTGCCATCGGCATCTACGCGCACCCATTGGTGAGTTTCAATGTATTTCAAATCGGGAGGTGTTTCGCTCATAAGGGTAGTTCCTGGCAGATTTTTGCGCAGTGTAACCGAAACGTCAGCGCCAGCGAACCTCCCGCGCCAGCTTCATGAATGAATCCATATATTGCACACCGACATCTCGCTCGCGGCAGCCCAGGAAAATCTGTTTGGAGATGCCCTCTTTACCCAGTTTTACCGGAACGATGGCTAGCCGCTCGCTGTATTCCGTTACCAGCCAGCGGGGTAGCGCCGCCACCCCACGACCTGCTGCGACCATTTGCAGCATGATATCCGTGGTCTCGATGGTTTTATGGCGGGCAGGGCGCGTGTTAGCGGGGACCAGTAAATAATTGAACACATCCAGTCGCTCGATCGCCACGGGATAGGTAATCAGGGTTTCCGGCTCCAGATCCACAGCCTCTGCCCAAGGCTTGTCTGCCAGGCGGTGGTTGGCCGCGACCACCAGCACCTGTTCGTAATCAAATACCGGTTCAAACACCAAACCGGGCCTGTGCAACGGGTCGGGAGTGACCAGCATGTCGATATCGTGGCCAAACAGTGCGCCAATGCCGCCGAACTGGAATTTCTGCTTTACGTCTACATCCACCGACGGCCACTGTTCAAGGTAGGGGCCAACAACTTTCAACAGCCACTGATAACACGGGTGGCATTCCATTCCGATGCGAAGAGTGCCGGCCTGCCCTCTGGCGAACTGGTCGATGAGCATTTCCGCATGTTCGAACTGCGGCAGCAGACGATTTGCCAGAGCAAGCAGGTGGCCACCGGCTTGGGTCAACCGAAGCTGGCGCCCTTCCCGCAGCCAAAGTGGCGTTCCTAACTGCTGCTCGAGTTTGCGAACGGAGTGGCTGAGCGCTGACTGTGTCAGGTGTAGACGGCTGGCCGCTGCCGTCAGGGAACCTTCCGCTTCGACAGCCCGAAGCACTTCCAGATGGCTACGCTCAATCATTCGGCAACCCATGAATTAAATTAATGGAACCCTGAAATAATACCATTATTTTTCATTAACCCGGAACGCTAATCTGACAGCTCCTATCAACACCCCACTAAACACAGAATCAGGAGTTCCGGATGACCACTACACACAACCTCGGTTACCCGCGCATTGGCGCCCGGCGGGAACTTAAATTTGCTCTGGAAGCCCTCTGGCATGGTAAGTCCAGTGAACAAGCCCTGCAGGAAACGGCCGCTGAGTTGCGCGCACAGAACTGGCAAGAGCAGGCTGGCCTTTCCCTGACACCTGTGGGCGATTTTTCGCTGTACGATCAGGTGCTGGACATGAGTGCCACGCTCGGCAATCTGCCTGAACGGGTAATGGCCCATGACGGCTCTACGCTGGATAAGTATTTTCGTGTCGCTCGGGGCCGCTCCCCCAGCGACAGCGCATGCTGCAGTGTGCATGCAGGTGAAATGACCAAATGGTTCGACACCAACTACCACTACATAGTGCCCGAATTCAGTGCGGATACGAGCTTTAGCCTTAATGCAGAGCGCATTCTCGAGCAACTGGCCGAAGCCTGTAGGCAGGGTGTAACCACCAAACCGGTCATCATCGGCCCGGTTACTTATCTCTGGCTGGGCAAGACCAAAGACGATTCCGACCGCCTGAATCTTCTGGACAAGCTGCTGCCGGTCTACACGGAGTTGCTGGCAAAGCTTGCCGCAGCGGGCGCCGAATGGGTGCAGATTGACGAGCCTGCACTGGTCACGGAACTCAATGCTGACTGGCGACACGCGTTCATACTTGCCTATCACGAGCTGAAAACAGCACCCGTAAAACTGCTGCTGACGACTTATTTCGGGGAACTACGGGAAAACCTGCAACTTGCTTGCGAGCTACCGGTAGCGGGCATTCACCTGGATGCCATCAGCGCACACGGCGAAGTTGCGCGGCTGGCCGACTGGCTACCAGCTCACAAGGTGTTATCGCTCGGTGTTATCAACGGCCGCAATATCTGGAAAACCGACCTGAGCGCCACGCTGGATCTGCTGGAGCCATTGAATGAAAAGCTGGGTGAGCGCCTCTGGCTCGCGCCTTCCTGCTCTCTTCTGCATGTGCCCGTTGATCTGGAGAGCGAAACCATGCTGGATGCTGAAATCGGCAACTGGTTAGCCTTTGCACGGCAGAAGCTGCTGGAATTGAGCACACTGGCGAAGGCGCTTGATGATGGCCGCGAGTCTGTCGCGCAAGAGCTGAATATCAACCAGAAAGCCATCGAGAGCCGCCGGCAGTCATCACGCGTTCATAACCAGGCAGTTGCAAAAGCCCTGTCAGCCATTACACCAGAGCATGGCGAGCGCAAGAGTCCGTTCAGCATCAGGGCCAAGCTGCAACAGGAACGATTCAAGCTACCCGTCTATCCAACAACAACGATTGGCTCCTTCCCGCAAACCCCGAAAATACGCGAGGTTCGTAAAGAGTTCCGTCAAGGAAATCTGAGCCAGCAGGACTACACCGCGCGGATTCACGAAGAAATTGCCTACTGCATCGAGCAACAGGAAGCGCTTGGCCTGGATGTACTGGTGCACGGCGAAGCCGAACGCAACGATATGGTGGAGTATTTTGGTGAGCAACTGGAAGGTTACGTGTTCAGCGGCTTTGGTTGGGTGCAATCCTATGGCTCACGATGCGTGAAACCGCCTATTCTGTTTGGAGACATCACCCGCCCCCACGCCATGACCCTAAACTGGACCAAATACGCCCAATCCCTGACGGACAAGCCTTTGAAAGGCATGCTAACCGGGCCTGTAACCCTTCTGAATTGGTCATTCGTGCGTGATGATCAGTCACGCAAAGATACCTGCCTTCAGTTGGCCCTGGCCGTACGTGAAGAAGTGCGGGATCTGGAGAAAGCCGGCGTGGGAATTGTCCAGATTGACGAGGCCGCATTGCGCGAAGGCCTGCCGCTGCGCCAGTCCGACTGGAACAACTATCTGGAGTGGGCTATCGACGCCTTCCGCATCAGCGCCAACGGCGTGCAGGATGACACCCAGATTCACACCCACATGTGCTATTCGGAGTTCAACGATATCATCGGGGCCATCGCCCGTATGGATGCGGACGTGATCACCATCGAAACATCCCGCTCTGCCATGGAGTTGCTGGATGCTTTCAAAGGCTTTGAATATCCCAATGATATCGGTCCGGGCGTTTATGACATCCACTCGCCAAATATTCCACTACAGGAACAGATGACGGATTTAATGAGAAAAGCAGCAGAGCGGGTTCCGGCGGAGCGTTTGTGGGTAAATCCGGATTGCGGCTTGAAGACCCGTCGCTGGGAAGAGGTGATCCCCGCCCTCAAGGCTATGGTAGCTGCAGCCGGCGAACTGCGAGCGCAAAGCGCGGGAAATAGGATTGTGGCACGAAAGCTCGCGGCAGCGGCTCAGTAACCCGAGCTGTTCTGATCAAGCTCAAACTCGAAATCCAGGGCCCGGCCGACTTCCGTTGTGAAGTTGCCGGAGGCCTGGAGTTCAAACCAACGGTACCCAGGCGCCAGATCTTCCACGGAGAACTTGCGCGAACCGGACGCAAACTGAATGCAGGTGGAAGGCGTGGCTAGCAGCTGCACGCCGTTTCTCTGCTGCTCGTGAGTCTGGTGAATGTGGCCCCACAACACAATCTTTACCTGCGGGAAGCGATCAATCACCTGCCAGAAATCTTCACGATTCCTGAGGCCAATTTCCCTCATCCAGTCAGCACCGATATCTACCGGGTGATGGTGCAGCGTGACAAGTGCCGGCAAATCCGGGTGCTGTGCCAACGCCTGGGCCAAAAAATCCAACTCGGACTCAGACAGTTCCCCGAACACTTTTCCAGGCACTGAGGAATCCAGAAGAATAAACTGCCAGCCGCCCTGAATAATTTGCCTGCGGTCTGCGCCATGTCGCGCTGCCGCTTTTGTCAGAGGTTCAACGTGATCATGGTTTCCGGCAAGCCACGCCGACCCACAGTCAAAAACGCCAAGGCGGTCACCTAAAACACGATAGGCTTCTTCCGAGCCATCCTGGGCGAGGTCGCCCGTGGCAAGGATCAAATCAGGTTGCCCGCGGGATTTGAGCACCTCTGCTATAACTGCATTGAGGCTGTCGCGGGTATTTACACCGAGCAGCGCACCATCAACGCTGGCCATCAGGTGCGGATCCGTTAACTGCAATACCCGAAGTGGGCGGGTGGCTTCCATTGACGTCATGATGCTCTTGGTCAGCGCTTGGGGAACGGATTCACAGGCTGCTAATTCAGACTAGCTCCCATGACCTCAAAACAAGTGTACGTCGTCAGCCTCGGGATTTATCACTATTGATTGGAACCGGCGTCACATTCTGGATCAGCGCGTCCAAAATATTGCAGTGTTTAACAATAATGCCGGTCTCCAGAACCAGTTTCAATCCGCACTTTCGCCAGCAGACCAGGCCGCATACTCGAGCGGCAAGTGGCCGAATCTGAGACAGTATTCGAGCCAGTCTGCAAGAAATCCGTTGACCTGAACTTTTTCATCCGGATGGTGCATAAAGCGGTTGGGATAGTCATTAACAGGCGCAATCTGCGTGTCACGATAGCAACTGATGACCTCCGCCATGGCAGCATCGTGGTATACCCGAACGGTCATCTGTGGATTATTGAGCCAACGTCCGCTGTTGTGGATCTGCTCGAGCAAGAGAGTTTCCGTATACCGGGCGGTTTGCAGCACCTGGATCCGAACGCGGCCCAGGTACTCACTTTCCCGGTGCAGCTCAATTTCACACACTGGCTGATCGTCCACCCTGAGCTGGCGTAGCCTGCGAAGGCGCTGGTAGTTACCTTCACACAAGGCGCCCAGCTGGCGCAGGTCAGGCACATACCGCTTGGGCTTCATCGTCCACTCACCCATTACTACCACCCTGCCTGCAGTCTGGCCCTGTTGAGCTGGAGCCATTGTATCGCGATAATTGCGGCAGCGTTATTGATGCGACCGTCACGGATCATGTCTATGGCTTCGTCGGCGGAAACTACGTGGGCTCGTATGTCTTCGTGCTCGTCTTCGAGCCCATACAGGCCGCCCGCTGATTCGGTGCTGACTTTGCCGCAGTACAGGTAAACCATCTCAGTAGTGCCACCCGGTGAAACAAGATAATCACAGATTTTTTCGAGCCTGGTGAAACTGAGCCCGGCCTCTTCCTGACCTTCTCTCTGAGCAACGTCTTCGCTGCTTTCACCGTTTTCGTTCATTCCAGCGACCAGTTCCAGCAACCATGGCGACTGGTCGCGCCCGATTGCGCCCAAGCGAAATTGCTCAAGCAGAACCACTTCGTCGCGACCGGGATCGTAGGGGAGCACGCAGGTGGCATCGCCGCGAAGAAAGAGTTCGCGGGTAAACCGAGGCATACTCCGGCCATCGAAGCGCGGATGTGTCAGCCACAGCTTGTCCATGCGAAAAAAGCCTTGGAAAACGGTTTCACGTTTTTCGATGGTGACGTCGCTGGCTTTAAACTGGAACGGCTCGGTCATGGTTTACCCTGCAGTGGAATCGACTTTGAACGATAGACTCAGGCTGTGGGGTATTGCAAGCCTTCTTGGTGCTTGCTTGGGTGCAAGACAGGGATCGAGAGGGCTTATCAAAACACGCTCCTTGCGGCACATCCATGTGACGCTTGGGCTCCGCCATCCATGGCTCCGCACAGTTTTGGAACGCCCTCTCCATCCCCGCCCCAGACTCATGAGCTATACGCTGGCAGTCGCGAGCTCCTATTACGCCGGCCGCCAGCTTCCGGGAAACTCAGACCTTATCGTAGAGCTTACTGCCAGCGTCAATAAATTCCTTGGATTTCTCCTGCATACCGGCGTCCACCGCTGAGATCTCGTCCAAGCCGTGTTCTTTTGCGTAGTCGCGGACTTCCTGGGAGATTTTCATGGAGCAGAACTTTGGACCACACATAGAGCAGAAGTGCGCCACCTTCGCGGATTCCTTGGGTAGGGTTTCGTCGTGGAAGGCGCGAGCGGTGTCTGGATCCAGGCCGAGGTTGAACTGATCTTCCCAGCGGAATTCGAACCGGGCTTTGGAGAGGGCGTTGTCGCGTATCTGAGCGCCCGGGTGCCCTTTGGCCAGGTCGGCTGCGTGGGCGGAGATTTTGTAGGTGATGATGCCGGTTTTTACATCATCTTTGTTGGGCAGGCCCAGGTGCTCTTTGGGGGTGACGTAGCAAAGCATGGCGCAGCCGTACCAGCCGATCATGGCAGCCCCAATACCAGAGGTTATATGGTCGTAGCCGGGCGCTATGTCGGTGACCAGTGGACCGAGGGTATAGAACGGTGCTTCATCGCAGCATTCCAGCTGTTTATCCATGTTCTCTTTCACCAGGTGCATGGGCACGTGGCCGGGGCCTTCTATCATAACTTGTACATCGTGCTTCCAGGCAATCTTGGTCAGTTCACCCAGGGTTTCCAACTCGCCGAACTGGGCGGCGTCGTTGGCGTCGGCTATGGAGCCGGGGCGCAGGCCATCGCCTAGGCTGAAGGAGACATCGTAGGCTTTCATGATTTCGCAGATGTCTTCAAAGTGCTCGTACAGGAAGCTTTCCTGGTGGTGAGCCAGGCACCATTTCGCCATGATGGAGCCGCCGCGGGAGACGATACCGGTGGTGCGTTTGGCGGTCATGGGCACGTGGTGCAAGCGCACGCCGGCATGGATGGTGAAGTAGTCCACGCCCTGCTCTGCCTGCTCGATCAGGGTGTCCCGGAAGATTTCCCAAGTCAGATCTTCGGCGACTCCGCCTACTTTTTCCAGCGCTTGATAAATAGGCACTGTACCAATGGGAACCGGTGAGTTGCGGATGAGCCATTCGCGGGTTTCGTGAATGTTTTTGCCCGTGGAGAGATCCATAATGGTGTCGGAGCCCCAGCGAATGCCCCAGGTGAGTTTCTCCACTTCTTCCTCAATGGAGGAAGTAACCGCAGAGTTGCCGATGTTGCCGTTGATTTTCACCAGGAAGTTGCGGCCGATGATCATCGGCTCAGATTCCGGGTGGTTAATGTTGGCGGGGATAATTGCCCTGCCCCGCGCAACTTCGTCGCGCACGAACTCGGGGGTAATTTCCGGCGGCAGACTGGCCCCAAATGACTGGCCTGGGTGCTGATCTTTCAATAGCCCCTTTTCCCGGGCTTCCTGCAGCTTCATGTTTTCGCGTATCGCGATGAATTCCATTTCCGGCGTAACAATACCCTGACGCGCATAATGCATTTGGGTGACGTTTTTATCCGCTTGCGCGCGTAAAGGCTTACGCTCATCCATGAACCTGAGCGGATCAAGCTGCGGATCCTTCATACGACGGCGGGTGAACTCCGATGTATAGCTTGGCAACACCACGGTATCATTGCGTTCGGCTATCCAGGCGGCTCGAATAGCCGGTAGCCCCTTGCGCAAGTCGATGGTTGCGTCTGGGTCCATGTAAAGACCGGATGTGTCGTACACCATCACAGGCGGGTTTTTCTCGCCGCCCAATTCCGTGGGTGTATCCTGTACTGTAATTTCCCGCATAGGCACGCGCAGGTCGGAACGGCTACCCTGTACGTATACTTTGCGCGATCCTGGCAACGGTTGTATCGCGGCGGAATCTACGCGGGCGGAATCACTGAGGTAGGTTGGCAGATCTGTCATCATTCGCTCCCGGAATTTGGCTTTGGTATTCGGGTCGCGTATGACGGAGAGAGCTGCTACGCCTTTATTTCACAGGCAGCGCTGGCTCTTCGATGGTCTGGTCTCAATCCCTACGCCGGTATTATCCGGATCAGGTCGCGGGTTCTGCGCTGCAATCTCAGCCGGCTACCCAAACAAATCAGGTAGCCAGCACCCCGTCAAGACGCGAGTCTATAATGCATAGCACTCAAAGTGAGTGCGATTTGCAAGTGTAGAGCTGAGAGCAATTATTGTCCATAATGATGGGTCTTTGCAGGCCGGTTCGATTTTTCATGTCACTATTGATGCCGCTCCCATATTTTCCGCAAAGGTCCGGCATTCCCTTATAAGCGCCCCGAGAGGGCGCAGACGCGTATATGTACTCAGGAGTAACAATGAAGAAACGATTGTTTTCCGGGCTAGTTGGCCTCTTGGCGGCACATCCCGCTCTTTCCCTGGACCTGGTCGAGACCTATGAGAAAGCACTCTCCTACGACTCTGGCATTGCTGCAGCTCAGGCCAGGTTTGAATCCCAGCAAGCGGCCAGCGATGTCACCCGGAGCGCCCTGCTGCCACAGATTGACGCCTATGGTGATGCTAGCCATATTGATTCGGACGGCCCCAGCGCTAGCCAGGACAGCAGCTACCGAGAATTTAACTATGGCGTGCAACTGACACAGCCATTGTTCCGTGCGGACGCGTGGTTTCAATACGACGCCAGCCAGTTCCAGACAGAATCTGCCCGAGCGCAATACAACCTGGCGCAGCAGCAACTGATCCTGGATGTTGCAACCGCTTATTTTGACGTTTTGCGGGCTCAGGATACGGTAACAACCGCCCGGGCTACCGAGGCTGCGATCCAACGCCAGTACGAGCAGGCTCAGGAGCGCTTTGATGTCGGCCTGATTGCCATTACAGAAGTGTATGAAGCCCGCGCCAGCTATGACGACAGCAGAAGCCAGCGCATTGCCGCGGAGAACCAGACCAACATTGCCAGGGAACAACTGGCCCGGCTGACCGGTGAATATTCGGAGGATCTGGAGAATCTGCGTCAGAACTTCCCTCTGGGACGGCCTGAGCCAATGGATCCGACCGCGTGGGAAATGACGGCACTGGAACAAAACTGGTCTATTCAGTCCGCAATTTACGATCTGAGCGCCAGTGAGTCCGGGCTGAAAGTCGCCAAAGCGGGTCATTATCCGACCGTTGACCTGAATGCGTCTTACGGCAAATCCGATGTTGACGGCATTGACCAAAACTCGCTAAGCATCCAGCGTGACGGCGTCAGCACCCAGGGTATTATCGGGCTTAGCCTCAACGTCCCCTTGTACTCTGGCGGTGGAACACAGGCCGGCGTGCGTCAGCAGCGCTCTCTGGTTACCGTAGCCGAACAGTCGCTGAATACCGTGCGCCGCGACGTGCGGGTAAATACCCGCAGCCTGTTCCTGACCATTAATAATAACGTTGAAACTGCGTCTGCTCTGGAGCGCACGATTATTTCACGCCGCAGCGCACTGGATGCCACTCGTGCAGGCTATGATGTGGGGACCCGGAACATTGTCGAGGTACTGGATGCGGAGCGGGCCTACTATGTGGCGCTGAGAGACTACGCTAACGCCCGTTATGACTACGTGAACAACACGCTTCAGTTAAAGCAGGCCGCCGGCACACTCAGCCCAAGAGACCTTATTGATCTGAACAACTGGCTTAGCGCCAATGCCCCGGGCATTGAAGCTCTGGCCAACGATCAGGAAACTCTGAACGACCCTGCTCGTTAGGCCAAGCGCTAAGCCCCGGCAAAGTCCTGTGGAGGCAGAGTAGGGAGTGCAAACTCCTCACTCTGCCATACATCAAACCCTTTCAATAATCCCGTCAACCACTCTGTCCAGTGCACCCTTGTTTTTATTGACCACGGACAATGCACGTTGGCCACTGGCCTGGCGTTCGCCAGCATCACTGAACAGAGGCAGCAGGCAACGGGACAGCTCATCGGCACCTCCGACCATCGTAACGCCTCCGTCGTCGAGAAGCCTCTGGTAAATGGTTTCAAAATTGAACACATGGGCCCGGAGATTACCGGGATTCCCCAACCTGCTGGCTCCAGCGGGTTGTGACCGTTGCGAGCGAGCAGGCGCCCCACCATAGGCCCCGCAGCAATGGTTTCGCCAACCGACACAGCATGCACCCATACCACTGTGCGCTGATCGGGGGCACGAAGCCCAGACGCTGCTGCCAATTACGGCGCAGCTCCGGGGCCTGCCGGCCTTGCCACCACAAACGTAAAAGAATAAATGGAAGCAGCAACCGTATAAGCTGTGAATAGATAAATTGAAGCACGCAGGACTCCCGGCAAACCAGTGCGCTATCATATCGCAAAGCCTATTGATTTGCTTCCGGCTCACCCAGCCGGGCACCATAGTCTCATAGTCTGCCCAGCAACCCACCGACCCCCGGGATCTGTTTCACGTGAAAAAGAAATACCGCAGGCAGCCACGCAACACTGACTACTCCGCCTACCTCCACCCTCGCTGGTGGTCGACCTGGGCCGGGATTATTGTAATGTGGTGTGTGGCCCAGCTTCCCATCCGTTTTCAGTGGTGGCTCGGCAAACGGGTCGGCCTTCTGGCTTGGCGTTTTGCCGGCAGGCGCCGCCACATAGCCGAAGTAAACGTCCGGCTATGCTTCCCGGAGTTCAATCAGTCGCAACAGGCTGCGTTGGTTCGAAATACCTTTATTGCCAATGGAATTGGCCTGATCGAGCTGGGCATAGCATGGTTCCGAAACCCTGCAAGGCTTACCGGCATAACGGAAGTTCACGGCAAGGAGTACCTCGATACCGCACTGGCCGAGGGCAAAGGTGTTCTGCTGTTGGGAGGCCATTACAGCACTCTGGATCTCGGTGGCAGCCTCATTACCGAGTACATTGAAGCGGATGTAATGCAGCGGGACCACAACAATCCGCTGATGAATGCCATCATGACACGGGCAAGGGAGCGCCGGTATGAAACCGTTCTCAGTGCACGGGACCTCAGGGGCTTGTTCCGGAGCCTGCGCAATAATCGCACCGTGTGGTACGCCGCCGATCAGGACTATGGGCGCAAAGATATCGTATTTGCGCCCTTCTTTGGCATACCAACCGGCACCATAACAGCAACTTCACGCATTGTGGCACGCAGTAAATGCAAGGTGGTTCCTTTCAGCCATTTCCGGCGAGACGACAAGCCCGGTTACGACATTTATTTTCACCCTCCGCTGGAACCATTCCCCAGCGGAGATGACTTGCAGGATGCGACCTTGATCAATCAGATTCTGGAGCGGGAGATCCGGCGCGCTCCAGACCAGTACCTTTGGATGCATCGGCGTTTCAAAACGCGTCCGGACAGAGACGATCCGGGTTTTTATGGCGGCATATAAAGCATTAAAAGCACCCGTAATATGGTTGCTCACAGACAACAAACCCGGCATCGGAATCAACTGAAATGCCTGGGCCCGCTGGAGCGATCACGCTACGGTAATGGGTGGCAAAACCGGCCAGGAGAAACCTCTCTGGGAAGCGGACCGGGCCGCGCAGTGGGTTATCCATCGCTGGCTTTCCCCGGGCGCCGGCAAGACAGCGCGATGTTGATGCTCAATGCGTATGGTAACATCCGCACTTGAACCTGATGCTCAGGAAAGCGCTCACAAACTCAAGCCCGGAGTAAACTCATGATTCATCCCGTCATTATGGCTGGCGGTACCGGCTCGCGACTGTGGCCTCTGTCACGACAACTGAACCCGAAACAGTTTCTTAAACTGACAGACGGCCCGCTCTCGATGCTGCAATCGACGGTGGCCAGGCTTGACGGAATGGACGCGCAAAAACCACTCCTGATCTGCAATGAGGAGCACCGTTTTCTGGCAGCGGAGCAAATGCGGCAGTCCGGCCATGAGGATAGCTGCATCATCCTGGAGCCCTGCGGTCGCAACACCGCGCCTGCCATTGCGCTGGCGGCACTGCAACTGTGCGAGAGCGCCGATGGCGATGACCCGCTGATGCTGGTTCTTGCCGCCGATCATCTGATCAAGGATGTGCAGGTGTTCCAGGCAGGCGTGGCAAAGGCTGTACCCCTGGCAAAAGAAGGCAAACTTGTCACCTTCGGAATTGTTCCCCACCAACCTGAAACCGGGTACGGCTATATACATCGCGGCAGTGCACTGGCCGCTGATTGCTACTCCGTTGATGGCTTTGTGGAAAAGCCTGATATTGAGACCGCTAAAACCTATCTTGCGTCTGGAGAGTACCTCTGGAACAGCGGCATGTTCCTGTTTGGCGCCCGGCAATACCTGGCAGAGCTGGAGTTACACCGCCCTGATATTCTGTCTGTCTGCCGTGCCGCGATGACGGATACCAGCGAGGACTTGCACTTTATCAGGGTGAGTTCGGCGCTGTTCGCGAACTGCCCTTCTGAATCCGTGGACTATGCCGTTATGGAGAAAACCGATCACGCTGCGGTTGTCTCTCTGGATGCCGGGTGGAGTGATATCGGATCCTGGTCCGCCCTTTGGGATGTCAGCGACAAAGACCCGGATGGAAACAGCCTCAGCGGCGACGTCATAGCGCACCAAACCCGAAGTACGCTTGTTCGCGCAGACAGCCGCCTCGTTGCGACCATTGGTCTCAATGATCTTGTCATCATCGAGACCAAGGATGCCGTTCTTGTTGCTCACAAAGACAAAGTTCAGGATATAAAAGCGGTGGTTGAGCAAATCCGCAGCGATGGCCGGCACGAGCATATGAATCATCGTGAGGTCTATCGGCCCTGGGGTATCTACGACTCTATAGATAGCGGTCCGCGCTACCAGGTGAAGCGAATCACTGTAAAACCCGGAGCAAAGCTTTCTGTTCAGATGCATCATCATCGGGCTGAGCACTGGATTGTCGTTAGCGGCACAGCACGGGTGACCAACGGCGAAAAAACCTATCTGGTCACCGAAAATCAGTCCACATACATTCCAATAGGACAAGTGCACTCTCTGGAAAACCCGGGAGTTATCGATCTGGAGCTGATCGAAGTGCAATCCGGCTCCTATCTTGGAGAGGATGACATTGTCAGATACGAAGACCGGTACGGTAGAAAATGACCAAGCTGGTCGGCTTGTTTATGTGGAAGCTGCCCGCAAAACCTCGTGAGGTTACCGACATCAACCTCTCTATTTGCCTTCCGGAACTGCCAAAACCCAGGCGTGGCGACAGACAGGGCCGGAATCACAGCCTCTCGATAATGCCTTCCACCACCTTATCAAGAGCCCCACGGTTCTTGCTGACCACGACCTGCGCCCGCTGACCAAAGGCTAGCCGTTCTTTCGGGTTCGATATCAGATGGCTGACCGCCTGCGCCAGCTCCTGACTGCTCTGGACCCTTTGTGCTCCGTGATCACATTCCAGGTGCTCGTAAATCGTCTCGAAATTGAACACATGGGGGCCGGAAAACACCGGAATGCCCCACGCCGCCGGCTCCAGAGGATTGTGCCCGCCGCGCGCAACCAGTGAACCGCCCACGAACGCGATATCGCTGGCACCGTAAAGCATCATCAACTCGCCCATGGTATCGCCAACATAGACCTGGGCAGTTTCCGGATTCTGGCCAGATGAACGCCGAACCACCTTGAAGCCCTTACTTGTCGCCATTTCAGATACCGAATCAAAGCGCTCCGGATGGCGAGGCACAAGAACCAATAACGCCGTAGGGTGGCATTCGAGTACGCATCGCTGGGCTTCCAGAAGCTGCACATCCTCACCACTGTGCGTACTACCCGCAATCCAGACCGGCCGCCGCCCAAACTGCTGTCGCAAGCTTGCGGAGGCCTCACGGACATCCTCGGGCATATCGACATCAAATTTCACGCTACCGGTAACCTCAACGTGCGATGTTGCAACACCAATACGCCGAAATCGTTCGGCATCCCGCTCGGCCTGCGCCGCCACCCAGGTAATGCTCTGCATGATCGGGGCCAGCAGTTTTCCCACCCGCTCGTAGCCACGGGCAGAGCGTTCCGACAACCGGGCATTAATAAGAAACACTGGCACATTACGTTGTCGGCACTGGCCGATCATATTGGGCCAGATTTCAGTTTCGAGGATAACCAGAATCCGGGGATTGACGCGATCAAGAAAACGCCGAATTGCGCCCGGCGTGTCGTATGGGGCGTAGGCATAGGCTACCCTGTCACCAAACATCTTCCGAGCCTGAGCGAGACCGGTGTCTGTCATGGCGGTCATAAGGATCGCGACATCAGGATTCCGTGCCAACAACCGTCTTACCATTGGCGCAGCGGCAATGGTTTCACCCACGGACACGGCGTGCACCCAAATGACTGGCCCGGACATTTCCGGCACAATGCCAAGACGATGCAGCCAGTTTTTGCGGCGGGCGGGGACATTTCGGCCACGCCACCACAGACGGATCATGATAAACGGCAGGGCGATTCTGATAAGTTGAGAATAAATGAACGGCAACACGCGGGACTCCCGGCAAAACGATGCGTTATCATGGTGCGGTCATTCTTTTGCCGGGCATCTTGCCCGCGAACAGACCGTTTGTCGATGTAGGATCTGCGATTTTGAAGAATAAGTACCGCAAGTTTCCCGGAAATACCAATTATTCCGGCTGTCTCCACACCAGGTGGTAGACGGCCTGGAGGATGCCTCCCGCATCAACGCCCTTATTAGAGCAGGAAATTCGCAAAGCACCCGACCAGACCCGGGCGAAGATGACATTATACGTTTTGAGGATCGATGCGAAAGATTATGAGCAATTTGAAGTATTACCTGATTACCAGCCCATTTCGAGCTGTCGGCGCCCTGTCATTGAGCCTGGCTCAGCGTATCGGGATGTGGGCGGGACTACTGGCATGGAAACTGGGAACCAACTCCCGAAGTGTCACAGAAACCAACATAAGGTTGTGCCTCCCTGAACTGTCGGTGCAACAACAACGTGAACTCTCGCGTAAGTCCATGATGCACACCGGCATCACCGCCCTGGAAATTCCCCTGATATGGGAATGGCCAGTAGAGAAATGCTTGGGCCTGATTCGAGAGACGGAAGGTATCGAGCTGGTGGACGCAGCGCTGGCTTCCGGCAAAGGCCTGATCCTTGTGGCGCCACACCTGGGCAACTGGGAACTGGCAGGGTTGTATTTTTCCGCGCGCTACAAAATGGCCGTCCTGTACAGCCCGCCCCCTGTCCCGGAATTCGAGGAGTACATGATTCGGGTACGGAGCCGGCTGGGCTGTGAGCTGGTTCGCGGAGATCGCAAGGGACTTTCCAGGCTGATGAACCTCCTGAAGGAAGGCGGCATTGCCGGAATTCTTCCAGACCAGTCCCCCCGAGGCAAAACCAACGCCTACGCACCGTTTTTTGGCATTGAAGTCCGCACCATGACCCTGGCTAGCAAACTATTGCAGAAAACCGGCGCCAAGGCTCTGGTAAGCTATGCCGAAAGGCTGCCTCACCATCAGGGTTTTCGTCTTGTGGTCACCGAAGCCGCGCCCGGCCTGGACGACAAAGATCCGACAGCGGCGGCCACGGCCCTGAACCAGTCGATCGAAAAGGTAGTCCGGCGTATTCCCGAGCAGTACCAGTGGGAATACAAGCGCCTGCGGCACCAGCCGGAAGGCCGACCCAACCCCTACAAACACAACGGAAAACGCTGACATGGCGACCGTAGCAACGAGCACACCGGTCGTCTGGTTACTGACCGACAACAAGCCTGGCCACAAGAACCAACTGCGGGGACTTGGCGACCGGCTGTCAGCCCGAGCCGATGTTCATGTCCTCTGGATTGATGCACAGCGGCACCCGGTTTCCTGGATTCAGGCCGTGCTCGGGCTGGCGCCCGATATCCAGCAGCCCTCACCCGACATTATTGTGGCTGCAGGCAGCCAGACCCAGAGACTCCTGCTTGCCTGCCGCAAACGCTATAACGCAGTTACCGTTGTACTCATGCGCCCGGTTTTGCCCCTGCCGCAACCTGATCTGGCCATCATTCCAGCCCACGATAACCCACCCGAGCGACCGAACGTTCTGATCACCCGGGGCGTACTTAATGCGATAACGCCGCAACCGCAAGCAGTAGAACAACGCAACGGATTGCTCTTGCTCGGCGGACCCTCCGAGCACTATGACTGGGACAGCGATGCCATTCTGCACCAAGTGAACACACTGGCAGAGGAATACCCCCAGTGGCACTGGAAACTAACGTCCTCACGCCGAACGCCAGCGCCATTGCTCAACACGCTGGCAAGCCTCCAGCAGGAAAACCTGACCTTTTACCATCATCGCGACACCGGCCCCGAATGGCTGCCCGAAACCTTGAGCACCTCCAGGGCCGTCTGGGTGTCACCGGACAGCGTTTCGATGGTTTATGAAGCCCTGACTGCCGGCACCCCGACCGGATTGCTGAACCTGGCGGCCCGTAGCGGCAGCCGCGTCGTCAAAGGTCTGGAATCCCTGAAAACCGAGGTGCTTGTAACAGGCTGGGGGGACCGGGAGCGCCTGATGAATACACGTCCTGATCAAAGCCCCCGGCTTTGGGAGGCAGACCGCGCAGCAGACTGGCTAATGACAAAATACAGGGAGCTTCGTTGATGCGGGTATTGCAGGTTCTGCCGGCGCTGAACAGTGGCGGCGTGGAGCGTGGCAGCGTGGAGTTGGCCCGCGAACTGGTCAACCAGGGCCATGAATCCATCGTGCTGTCGTCCGGCGGTCGGCTGGTTGAGCAACTGAAAGCCGAAGGTTCCCGCCACGTAACCATGCCCATTCACCGCAAGGCGCTCGCCTCCTTTGGCCAGATACGACCGGTACGACGGCTGCTCCAGGAGCTTCGGCCCGATGTCATTCACGTTCGTTCCAGACTGCCGGCCTGGATTATCTGGCTCGCCTGGCGCGGTTTACCTGAGGCCAGCCGACCTGCTCTGGTCAGCACCTTCCACGGCATGTACTCAGTCAACGCCTACAGCGCTATCATGGCCAAACCGCACCACCTGATCGCGATTTCCCAGTGTGTCGAGCAGTACATACTGAGCAACTACAAGGTGGCCCCCGAACGCATCACCATCATTCAGCGCGGTGTGGATACTCGGGCGTTTTCACCGGCGCCACCCGAACCCCACTGGCTGCAACAGCTGTACCGAGACTATCCACAGCTACAGGGCAAAAAACTGATCCTGATGCCTGGGCGCCTGACGCGCTGGAAAGGCCAGGAAGCCTTCCTGGCTATGATGAGCGAGCTGATCCAGCGGGATCCCGAAGCCCATGGCGTTGTCGTTGGCGGGGCCGAGAAAAGCAAGGAGGGGTACCTTGCGGAGCTGGAGTCCAGAACCGCGGAGCTTGGCCTGAAACAACACGTCACGTTTACCGGCCACCGCTCGGACATTGTCGAGTTTTATCGCCTGGCCGATGTGGTCTGCCACATGTCCAGCAAACCCGAACCTTTCGGTCGCACCTTGACCGAAGCGCTCGCCGTGGGCACACCGGTTGTCGCTTTTGATCGGGGCGGCGCGGCCGAGTCGCTTTCCGCCTGCTTCCCGGCGGGCCTGGTGCCGCCGGATGATCTCCCCGCCTTCGCTGAACGCGTACACCAACTGCTGAACCAGCAAGCGCACATTCAGGTTCACCCTGAATTCAAACTTGAGCACCAGGTCCAGGCCACACTGGAGGTCTACCGAAAGGCCATGACGGACGCCTGAAGACCCCGGCCCCGCCGGCTGCTACAATATTGCGTTTAAACTCAGAGGAAGTGCCAGACATGCGAGTACTGCATATTGCCTATCAGCAACTGCGCCGCTATGGCCAGACCCGGGTAAGCTGGGCACAGAAGCTGACCAATGGTCTCATCAAAAACGATCACTTCGTGTCGGTCTTCAGTGATCGGGATGTGGCGGCGTTCGAAGCACCACTGGGTATTCGTGATCTGGGTAAAAACAAGGCCAACCGGAAACTGCTGGAAACCGTTGATGCTGTCGAGCCGGATCTGGTGATTGCAGGGCACTGCGACATTATCACCAACGATACCCTGGCGCAGATCCGCAAACGGCACCCGTCTGTCACCCTTGCTCACTGCAACAACGATCCACTGTTCGTTCCGGAGAACGTGGAACGGATCAAACATCGGGCCGCGGTGGTCGATGCCATATTTGTATCCACCGGTCGGCGCGAACTGGGCATTTTTGAAGACATCGGCGCGCGGGTCTATCACATGCCCAACCCGGTGGATCCCGCCATCGAGAGCATGCGCAACGACGAACGCACAGATCTCGATATAGACCTTCTGTTCTGCAGCAACAGCACCAACTTCACCAAGCGGCTGGAAAGGGTCAAATGGCTCAAGGATCAGCTCGGTGATGAACTCAACTTCAAAACGTACGGCAGCTTTGGTGAAGCTCCGGTGTGGGGGCGCGATTATGATCGGGCGCTGGCGCGAACCCGCATGGGCCTGAACCTGAACCGCCAGGAAGGCCATTACTGGTATTCCTCGGCCCGCATGGCACAGCTTGCCGGTAACGGCATCCTGCAATTTACCCACAGCGGGCCCCGTTTTGATGAGCTCATGCCTCCGGAAAGCATCGTTTACTTCAACGACCAGGAAGATCTGCTGGCAAAAATCCGGGAATTCCACCACGACGACGCCAAGCGCCGGCTCTGGGCGAATCGGGCAAGAGAGTTTTTCCAGACCGAAATCAACTCCCGCCTCAATGCCCAGTACATTGTTGAAGCATCGCTGATGCAGCCCTTCACTCACGATTACGTGTGGGCACAAGACATCAATCTGGACGGCAGCCAGAAATGACCCTAACGCTGTCAGATCAGAAGCCCTTCGCCAAAGGCGGACATCGATTATGCTTTGTTCATCCGGAAAATGACCAGCACTGCATAAAGGTACGACGGCCGGACTTTACTCTTGAAGACTTACGGAAATCAAAAGGCTTTCCAAAAAACCTGAGACCCCTTAAGAGTTTTGACGATAATCTTGAGGAGTATCGGGTAATTGATGACATCACCAGAAAAATTGGTGCGGAGGCTTTTCAGCATATTTATCACTGCTACGGATTTATCGACACTGACCTCGGCCCGGGTCTGGAGTGTGAACTCATCCGGGACGATTCGGGCTTGATCTCCCTGTCACTGAAACAATACATTTGGGAACATGGGTACACCGAGAGTTGTAAACAGGCAGTCGAGGCTCTATCTAACTTTTGGGTTCGCCACCAGATTCCCTCCCGCAGATTACTTATCCATAACATTATGGCTCAACAATCCTCTGACGGCGATTTAAAGCGATTGGTTGTGATTGACGGACTTGGATCTCCCAACCTTGTCCCCTGGCACTGGCTATCCAGTCCCATCAAGACTCAAAAAGTGAATGAGCGTATCCGGCACCTGCAAGACAAGATCGAAGAAGCTGTATACAAGAGGAGTCAGGGAGTAATGCCCAGCAGGGTCGGCTTTCTCGACCACAGGGATGACCTAACATCATTCGATGGACCTCTGCCAAGTACACGAGAGGAAGATTAAATCATGCGGTTAATGCAAATACTTCTATCCCAATCACAGGCTGGAGCAGAAACCTATTTTGAAAAAGTTACTGCTGCGTTAGCTCTGGACCCATCCATCACCCAAAAGGTTGTCATTGAGGCGTTGCCCCCGAGGGAACAGCGCCTGACAAAAGCCGGTGTTGATTATTTCACACTTCCCATGGGGAAAGTGGCCAAACCACTGCTGTATAACCGGAAGCTCAAATCCATTGTTCGTGATTTCGCTCCTGATATCATCGTCACTTGGGTAAACCGGGCCTCCCGGAAATGCCCTCCAACCGACGCTATCGTTGTTGGCAGGCTGGGGGGCTACTATAACCTTAAAAATTACCAGAAGTGTGATCACTTGATTGTGAATACCCACGACCTAGTCAGGCATGTCATTGAGAACGGCTGGTCTGCTGATTATGTCAGCATGATCAGCAACTGTGGCGAACTGCCATCACGCCTAAGCATGCCGTCGCCAAAACCGGATATCCCGGAAGGGCACCGGGTACTGCTGGCTCTTGGACGATTGCATAAAAAGAAGGCGCATGACACGCTCATTAGGGCACTCCCGGACATCCCGGACACCACGCTGCTTATTGCTGGTACCGGCCAACTACAGGAAGAGTTGGAGGACTTGGCAAAGCAGTGCGGAGTGAACAGTCGCGTAAAATTTCTGGGCCTCAGGAAAGATGTTCAGGAGTTATTCGACCTAGCTGATATCTGCGTGTTTCCCTCACGTTTTGAGCCATTAGGCAACGTTGTATTGGAAGCCTGGGCAACGCATACTCCCATCGTGGCCGCTGCGAGCCAAGGGCCATCGTGGCTCATCACCCACGAAAAAGACGGCCTGCTATTCGAAATCGATTCTGCTGCAGGGTGTGCTCAAGCGGTCAACCGATTGCTGGATAACCCCGAACTCGCCAGTGAGCTAGCTAAAAATGGTTATGATGTTTTTAGGGAGCGGTTTTCAAAAGACGTGATTATGGTTCAGTACAAGGCACTCTTCACAAAACTCGTAAACGAACACCAAAAAGCTAATCTCACAGAACCCAGTCATTCCGGAAGCCTATAATGGATAAGCCTCGCATCGCCCAGGTTCTCGCCGGAGCCAAACAAGGGGGCGCCGAAAATTTCTTTGTGCGTTTGGTCAAGGGCCTTCAGGACACTAACCAGGTGGATCAGCACGCCTTCATTCGCGCTCATCGCCACCGCCTGGATTCGCTTGAGGCGGCCGGTGTTGCGAGTGATGGTTTCCGATTTGGCGGCAAGTTTAACCCCATTGGCGGCCTGCGTTTCCGTCGCGCCCTGCGGCAGTTTCACCCGGATATCGTCATGACCTGGATGAACCGCGCATCTATAGCAACACCTCCAGGCGACTACTCCCTGATAAGTCGCCTGGGGCACTACTATAACCTGAAGTACTATCGGCACGCCGATTACTGGATTGGCATATCTCATGGCATCTGCGATCATCTTATCCAAGGTGGCATGCCGGCAAAACGGGTATTCTACATACCCAACTTTGCCGACGAGACGCCGGTAAAGCCTCTACCCCGGGACAGCTTTGAGACGCCCGCAGACAGCCCATTGATTCTCGCGGCCGGACGACTGCATAAAAACAAAGGCTTCGACATCCTGCTACAGGCGCTCAAACAGGTGCCAGGGGCCACCCTCTGGTTGGCCGGCAGCGGACCGGAAGAACAGGCGCTAAAACAGCAGTGCACAGAACTTGGGCTTGACCAGCGGGTTCGTTTCCTGGGATGGCGCAACGATGTAACAACCTTGATGAAAACGGCAGACCTGTTTGTATGCCCCTCCCGACACGAAGGTTTAGGCTCCATCGTGATGGAGTCCTGGGCTCACGAGTGCCCGATTATCGCCACAGACTCCCAGGGGCCTGGAGAGCTTATTGAATCTGGCCACACCGGTATTATCACCCCCGTGGACGAAGCGGACGCGCTAGCCAGCGCCATTCGGGAACTGCTGGACAACCCCGTGGAGTCACAACGACTTGTCCAGAATGCCAGCCAACACTACTGGCAGCACTTCAGCCGATCGGTCATTGTTCAGCAATATCTGGATCTTTATGCGACCGTCCGAAAAAGTCGCTCAAGCGGCTAAACAGGCAAGCCAACAATGGAAGCTTTAAGCTCGGGTAGAGCTGCCTCAAACCTTAAGCTCAGCCTGTCTTTTTCAGAAAGTAACACTTGCTCGGCTGTCACGCCCCCCCAATCTACTGCGATATCCGGGTCATCCCACCGGATAGAACGTTCATACTCCGGCGCATAGAAATCCGTGCACTTGTACTGAAAATCCGCCGTTTCACTGGTTACCAGAAAGCCGTGGGCAAACCCCGGCGGCACCCACAACATGCGCTTGTTGTCTTCCGAAAGGTATTCCCCTACCCACTGGCCAAAGGTGGGTGAATTGGTGCGCAGGTCTACCGCCACATCAAATACTTCGCCATGGGTTACCCGCACCAGCTTACCCTGAGGGTGTTT
>NZ_JBLWYX010000013.1:0-127054 GCF_048266785.1 Marinobacter sp. | reverse complement strand
TGGTCATCAGACACCTCACTTATGGTGGCGATATTACCACCTACGTTGGTGTCCGGAATCATTGAACCACTACACCTCTAGCTAAACCCGCTACCGACACTAATTCTTTCAGCAACCGATCGATCGATCCTCCAGCCCTGCCCCAGATCCAGCATACAACGCCCGCGACTTTCCTTGCTGAGTCAACCACGCTCTTTTGGGTTTGTATGTTATTGATTAAAAAAGTGTTCCTTATCAATGGCTATAACAGCATAGAGGACATGGGCTCACGTAGTGAAAGCCCACACCGGTACAGGTGGCGGTTAAAGCGGCATTGAAAGAACCATAGCCTTCAAGTAATGCATTACCGAAAGGTAGCGATGAACCGCACTAAGCAACCCATAAGAGCATCAAAGGGACTTAACCGAGGGTACGTTCAGGAAGACAGATCACTTTTTACAGACTCGAGTAATGGTACGAGCACAACGCTCATCCAATCTAAACCGGAGACTGACAATGGACCAATACACTTACCACGATACCCCGAGTGACGAAGAGATGCTGGACTGGCTGGGCGGATTACACGGCGGTGAAATCATGACCAATGCAGCGGGCCAGCCAATCACGATGCCCTCAGATCACCACTGGCGCAACGATCTCATTCGGGTCGACCAACAGCTGAAAGCTATGGGCAATGCGCGGCCTTTCCTTGATCACCAGCGACTCATCCAGCCAGAGGCCTTCGGCGCAGAGACGGTGGTGTTGGCTCCAGATCCTTTGTTGGGGACACTGACCACAGTTTTCACTGTATTAGTGACCATGTTTCATGAGACCGATATTGGGCAGCATTATCGACCAAGCCCCTACGCGAGGCGTTTCCTCTGGGCCTTTGGTCAGTGTGGATATCTGCATGAGGCGGGATTCCGTCAACCACCAACAATGAGCCGTCAGGCTGCAGAGCAGGTGGTCACAGATCTCAATCAACGCCTGGAAGCCTGGTATCAGAGCATGATTCAGCCAAATTTTGCCTACGAGTGCAGTCGTAACCGACGTAACAGCCGCGAAAATTACAAGCGGCTGTGCGAACTCATGGAAGCCCTCTTTCTGTGCCATAGTCGCCTTATGGTAGTGAGGGTCGACCTAGGCTACAGCGAGTGCGACAGTCCCTACATCGACTACGAAACGGCTCGTTACCACCGAGAGCAACTCTGCCAAGCATTTAACACCCACTCCCTGTTCAACCATCTGTTGGGGTACGCCTGGAAACTGGAATGGCAACCCAAGAAGGGCTTCCATTACCACTTCATCTTCTTCTTCGACGGTCATCAATGCCAGGAGGACATCACCCAAGCTCGTCTGATTGGCGAGATGTGGGAGCAAACCATCGCCGGTGGGCAAGGCCGTTACTGGAATTGCAATCTCAATGCCGGTAAAACCTATCACTACAACTCCATGGGATGCATCGACTACCATGACGCCGAAAAACAACGAGGGCTGTTCAAGCTCGCCAAATACCTGACCAAGATCGACGAATACGCCGCCATGTTGGTTAACGGCAGGACCTTTCAGACGAGCCGAAAACCGCGCAGTCAGGACGGACCGCGTCGTGGGCGGCCTCGTTTATATCAGAGCACGCCTTTGAATTCTGGGCTCTGAGTCGACGTCGATAACGCCTAGCTTGATGTGGACACTGAGCCGCGCGGCATAACCGCTTGAACTCGCCGACAAATACTCTGAGCAATTGGAGGAGGAAAATCTATGAGAGTGCTCAGACTGGCGGAAGTGCAAGATAAAACCGGACTGGCCAGGTCCACACTGTACAAATATGTTGATGCGGGCGCGTTTCCACGGCCTATCTACCTTGGCGGCAGAGCCGTCGGCTGGATTGATTCCGAGGTGCACGAATGGCTGCTGGAAAAGCAAGTCGAACGTGATATGACCCATGGAGCAATGAGAGGCTGGAGCCTCTAGGTATTTCGGTGGGCCCAATGGACGTCAGTGGCAGTCAGTGGATGCCAGACAGGGCCCAGCCTGCGAAACGCAAGGCAATTTTGTGGCATCATGCTAGTTCAACTCAACGAATAGAAAGGGTCGAACTCGTGAACCACGAAAGCCAATCGGAATCCGCAGCTGCTTCTCTCAAAATGATCGTCGACAGCGTGGAAGCCATTGTCAGAGATACGGTCAGTGAAACGGAACCTGCGGGAGGCTCGAAAGCTTCCCTAAAGCATTTACTGAACCAGCTCAGCATCTCTGAAGTCAAAGCCGTTCACTTTATTGTTCAAGCCGGTAGAACACCATCCTGGCTGCGAAATACTAGCTCCATCGAATCACTCTACCTTGACCTGAACGGCATTGAATCTGAGGAACGGAACAGGCAGATCTATATTGATTTTCTCGTGTCCAAAATCGACCGTTTGCCAGCCTACATTGCAAGCTATTCGGAAATCTGTGGAGAACGGCACCTTGACCCATTTGATGAACTGGGTGCTCTCGTGCAAGGAGAGAGCGCACATTCGCGCTCTTCAGGCTGATTCGTAAGTATGCTCTGCGACGAAAAAGCGGATTGAACGCTGTATCACTTGAAGACCGTGAGGAGGCGTAGTATCGGGCCTCCGATCTATTCAGGGAACACAATGGACGCTGGTAGATCCCCGTGAACGTCATAACAGGTCATCAGGAAAGAAAGAAACAAAAGCTGTAGAAGCAATACCTTCTTGAACTACCGCAGCTCATCTGGCCTCTGAGCCCCGTCAGAGACCTCATAAGGATCTTATCGTGCCACCTGAGACCATGTTGCCCAACCGAGCGATACCAAAACCTCTGATACTGCCCCCACAGCCAGCTCTGCTTGTCGGTCTGAAACAGGCGGGAAATTCGACTCAGCTGGCTTTGCCCTTGCGTGCAATCTGCCAACCGTGTGAGCAAGATTGGCCACTACCGTTCTTGCCTGGGTTGTAGCATCATACTTCTTGATTAAATGCCCCAAGTCTTTACCAGTCATCTTGAGCTCTATCGACAAGATTATGGTCAAGGCGTCTCTGCATCGGTCGATAACTGAGGCTGGTGGAGAAGAACGGTAACCCTGAACAACGTCGTTCAAGGCCGACTCAACACGTCCTAGCTCCTCAGCGCTGAGAACGCCCTCCTTTATACGCGGGAGAAACCCGAATTGCGGTCTCATCTTTATCGTTAGCAGCTCCTGACCAATGGCGTCCGGCTCAAAATGCACCAGCTCACCAATCGTGAAATTCGACAGGCTGCCAAAGGTGAACATAACTTGGCTGGGTAACTTACCGCCCAAAATACCCAGGAACCCCTGATACTGGAAAGTAATCAACCTGGCTTCTTGCCATGGAGGATGCCCCCAATACTGAGGTTGCGAGTCCATTCTGCGCCACACGTAACCGCGCCGTATCTGAGACACAGGGTCAAATGAGACCTCCTCGAACACATACTCAGAAACAATAAAGGAATCTATCTCCGGCCCAGAAATAGCGTCAGACAGCTCTCCCCAAACTTGAACTGGAAAAACCGAAACCTGCTGCGGTCGTTCTGGACGACGGTCTCGACTGCCGACGTAAATGTCCCCAGTATCCTTATCAATGCCTAGATTCTTCAACCAAACCACCTTTACTCATGAGACTTTGCACTACCCGGTTTCGAAGGCTATTTTTCTGCTCGCTATTCGGCCACTTACCTATCGGGTATTATTGCGCAGGGTTAAACAAGGCAGCACCTGGCAGGCGACAATTCGGGATTTCATCCTTTAAAGGAACAGAAGGCCTAGCAGCCTCTCGCGTGAATTGTCCGCAACTGCCCGCCGGGCACACACCAAGACCGCAGTTCCTGACTGCGAATAGACAAAGGATCTGTATGCACCGCCTAAGCCACCTAACAATCAAGAACTTCCGGGCATGCCAGAACGTCGCTCTGCCTCTTGAGGGCTATACCCCGTTGGTGGGCCAGAACAACACTGGGAAGTCTACCATCCTCAAGGCCATTGAATGGGTTTTAAAACCAACGACACTTTCAAAGCACGACTTCTACAACCCCGACCAGCCCGTCGAAATCTCAGCATGCATCGACGGAATCAGCGAAGCTATTCTAAATCGAATCCCAGAGGAGAAACACCGCAAAGCAATCGCCCCATATTGCCAAGGTGGCCGCTTGTGGATTCGCGTAATTGCTTCCGGAACATCAGCAAAGTCAATCGAGAAACAGGTTTGGGATGCAGAGCAATGTGCGGACGCTGGTAATCCCGATCACTGGCGCAATTACCCAACTGGGCTACCACAGGCCGTGTCGGCTCTCCTACCGGAGCCGCTGGTTGTCCAGGCAATGCATGACATCGGCGAGGATCTTGGCAAGGCCAAGGCAGGCACAACGATCAAAAGTCTGCTAGATGAGATTATGGGGCCTCTACTCGAAGCCCATGCTGAACTTAGTGCCGCACTGAACACGATCCGCCATGTTCTAACCTCAGACGGCGACAACCGATCGGATCACCTGCAGCAGTTCGATTCCGACGCAACCGATGCACTGGCACATTTCTTCCCCGGTCTAGCTCTTGATCTTGATCTTCAAGCTGTTGACGTAAAAGAGTTTTTCAAAGCTGGCGATCTTCACGTCACAGACAAGATCACCGGGGATAGACGACGCTTCGATCAAATGGGGACAGGCACGCAACGAGCCATCCAAATGGCCCTGATTCGCTATTTGGCAGATACCCGTAAAGGTAATGACGATAGCCCATCGCGCCGGTTACTCCTGATCGACGAGCCCGAACTCTATTTACATCCACAAGGAGTGCGGCGATTGCGGCAAGCGTTGTCGCACCTATCGGGTGCTGGTTTTCAAATTGTTTTTTCCACCCACTCTCCAATGATGCTAAGCCGAGACAACGCAGCAGATACCGTGATTGTTGGGAAAACTGCAGAGACCGGCGTGAAGGTTCGCAAGCCCCTCCGCCAGGCTGTGGAGGAAGCCCTCGAAGGAGGAAAAAGCCAATCACGCACACTGTTCGAGCTGGGCAACCTGACTGAAATCTATTTTGCGGATCGGGTGGTCATTTGTGAAGGCAAAACGGACCGGCGATTACTCCCACTTGCCTACGAGCGGATTTATAGGCAAGCACCAGAGCTTGATCACATTGCTTTTGTATCGCTGGGTTCCTGTGCGGACATCCCAAAGGCACTGACTGTTCTATCAGCAATGGGAATTCAGGCCTGTGCAGTTGCCGACTTGGACTTTGCCTACACACACGCTCGAAAGAGCGGGCTTCTTGAACGGGACGGTGAGGACATCCAGGCAGCAAAACAAGTTCTGGATCGCTTGAAACAGGAGCAAGGTTTCACACTTAGCGGTAATGGACTACCTCAGAATGACAACCGATCTGGGTGGTCGGCTGCCGACGCTTGGGCTTGCTACGCAGTGGACAGAGACGGCCAAGCAATTGCCCTAAGCAGCCATGAAACATTAAAGTACGGCGGCGTATGGGTCTGGCTAGAGGGCTGTATCGAACAAGTCACGAAAGCTGACCATAAGGGTGAAGACGCCATTGCAGAACAAGAAGATACACTTCGAGGGCTAAGCGCAGCCGAGATTGAACAACAGATGCCCGCCTTCAAGGCGTGTTTTGACTGGATCAGGAGTTTTTAATGCCAACGCTTGAATTCAAGGGCAAGCAATTTGTCTACTCCCACCACCTTGGTGTGCCATTCCGTGAGCTCAAGGTTATCGCAGACAAGTCCCTGCCAGCTAAGGGCCAAAAGCCCTCATTGGACGACAACCTGATCATCCACGGCGATAACCTGGAAGCGCTCAAGGCTCTGCTCCCAACCCACGCTGGAAAGGTAGACTGTATATTTATTGACCCGCCCTACAACACCGGAAACGAGGGTTGGTGCTACAACGACAATGTGCGCTCTCCGCTAATGCAGGAGTGGTTGAAAAAGTCTGCCAACCCGGTCGACAAAGAAGACCTGGAGCGGCACGACAAATGGCTGTGCATGATGTGGCCACGGCTAAATCTTCTTCATGAATTACTATCAGAAAATGGGAGCATTTGGATCACCCTCGATGATAACGAAATTCACCGTTTTCGCTCGGTGATGGATGAAATATTTGGTGAGCAGAACTTCGTTGCATGTTGCATTTGGCACAAAATGGATAGCCCGAAAAACACAGCTATTCAATTCAGCGAAGACCATGATTACCTGCTAGTTTATGCAAAAAAAGGAAGCGACTGGCGACCTGGCCTCGTAGAGAGAAGCGAAGCCATGGTAGATCGGTATAAAAACCCTGACAATGACCCTCGCGGTCCTTGGCTATTGAGTGACATGGCCGCTAGAAACTCCTATAGCTTGGGACTTTACGAGATAACAACCCCAAGCGGGAGAGTTATCTCGGGGCCACCAGCGGGGAGTTTCTGGCGCGTCAGCAAAGAAAAGTTTGACGATCTGGAAGCAGATGGAAGAGTGTAGTGGGGTGAAAAAGGTGATAACAGGCCGGGAATCAAGCGCTTTCTTTCCGAAGTGAAATCTGGTGTCGTGCCGCAAACAATATGGAATTGGTCAGAAGTGGGCAGCACAAGAAATTCGAAGCAAGAACTCTCAAGAATTTTGAATATTGAATCCGGTGGTGACCTTTTCATAACCCCCAAACCGACTCGACTGCTTCATCGAATTCTAGAAATTGCTGCTAACGAAAATTCGGTAGTCCTCGACTCTTTTGCCGGGTCAGCCACGACTGGACATGCAGTACTAGAAGCCAACAAAAAAGATGAGGGAAATCGCCGCTTCATTCTAATCGAATGCGAAGATTACGCCGACACCCTCACAGCCGAGCGCGTGCGAAGGGTAATTAATGGCTACCCTTATACCGGCACCCAACGCGAAGAATTGCACCGGGAAACCATCACCTGGAGCACGTTCGAGAAGAAGCAATCCAAAGTGCTGGAACACGTTGCATCCATAGAAAACCTGCAAGGTCACGAATACGACAAAATCCGTAAGCAAATTAGGGACGGTGTGCTTACCGTCACCGGTGAGCGCAAGGTAAAAGAAACTGCACCGGGGCTTGGAGGAAGCTTTACCTACTGCACCCTTGGCGAGCCCATCGATATTGAAAGCCTGCTCACTGGAAAGGGACTGCCCAGCTTCGAAGCCCTCGCCCGTTACGTGTTCTATACGGCCACCGGCCAGTCGCTAGAGAAGGTCGGCGAGCCCGCACCAGATGGCTTTATTGGCGAGACTGATTTGTTCCGGGTACACCTTTTTTACCAGCCTGAAAAAGATTGGTTGCGCTCCAATAGTGCTGCGCTGAATGCAGAGCGGGTGGAGGCTATCGAACAGAACCGTAAAGGCGGTAAGCGTGCCATTGTGTTTGCCGTAGCCAAATTTATGAGCCAGAAAGAACTGACGGCCCGACGCATTGAATTCTGCCAACTCCCCTACGCCGTCCATCGGATACTGGGGACCTAACCATGGAACTAAAGGAATACCAGCAAGGTGTATTGAGCAAGCTGGATCGGTATCTGACGGTTTTGGCAGAACAGCAAGAAGAAGCTGAGGACTTTGTCGAATTCCAGAAAAGCAAAGGCAAAACAGCAACCCTAAGCGATTACTGTCGCGAGACTTGGGACCAGCTAAACTCCGAGCGTTTGTTGCCTTACCTTTACCATAGCGGCCAGGCAGTCGTGGCTCCCCACCTGTCTCGCCATGATGGTGTCGGTCTGTCCATACCCAACATTTGTTTAAAGGTGCCTACTGGCGGCGGCAAAACGCTTTTAGCCACTGCCGCTTTGGAGCGGATACAAACCGACTACTTCAAACGCCAGCTTGGATTAATTCTGTGGGTGGTGCCCTCCGAAGCTATCTACCGGCAGACCTGGAAGCAATTGGCAAACCGTGAGCACCCCTACCGGCAAATGTTGGAGCGTGCTTCCGGTGGCCGGGTCAAAATGCTGGAAAAAGGCGACGCCTTCACCCGCCGTGACGTTGAAAGCCAGTTGTGCGTAATGTTACTGATGCTTCCCTCTGCCGCCCGCAAATCAAAAGAGACGCTGCGCCTTTTTCGCGACAGTGGGCGTTTCACCTCCTTCTTTCCGGTAGAAGATGACAGCGAGGCTAACCGCGCCCTTCTGGATAAAGTGCCAAACCTGGACCAGAACGATCTGGTTGATCTTGGGTTCGCTGATGGGATCTTGCCAGACTCCGTTTCAGTCAAACAAAGCCTGGGTAATGTCTTGCGATTAGTGCGCCCAGTTGTCGTAATTGATGAGGGCCACAAGGCCTATTCCGACACAGCACGAGGTACCATCGCTGGCTTCAACCCCCGTTTTATTATGGAGCTATCCGCCACGCCCAACACCAATGGCAAGCACCAGTCTAATGTTCTGGTAAACGTGCCAGGGGCTGACCTCAAAGATGAGGAAATGATCAAGCTGCCCATCAACGTGATCAACGAAGGCAAAGGTGGCTGGAAACATACCCTCTCTCTGGCGCACGCCAAGCAGCAGGAACTGGAGCAAGCGGCACTCGCCTTCCAGAACGATACAGGGCGCTATATTCGGCCTATTGTCCTGGTGCGGGTGGAACGTACCGGGAAAGAGCAGCGTGATGCCGGGCTGATTCACGCAGAAGACGCTCGGGAATACCTGCGGGATCAGCTGGGAGTAAAGGAAGAACACATCCGCCTCAAAACCTCCAGTAATGATGAGCTCGCTGACGAGGACCTCCTTTCACCCACCTCTTCCGTGCGGTTCATCATCACCAAGGACGCGCTGCGCGAGGGTTGGGACTGCCCATTCGCCTACGCGCTGGCAGTACTGTCACGCACGACGGCAACCACCGCACTGACGCAAATGATCGGCCGAGTGCTGCGCCAACCTCATGCCAAAGCAACAGGCATTTCCGCCCTGGACGAGTGTTATGTCTTCACGTTCGATCAGGACGTAACGGCGGCCATTAATGGTGTGCGAAAAGGCCTGGAAGACGAAGGCATGGCAGATCTGGCCTCAAGCGTAACGTCGGTGGACCCTGGTACTGGAAAAACACGGAATATGCGCCGTGAGACCATCCATAGACGAGATGAGTTTGCGGGTTTACCACCGATTTTCCTGCCCCGCGTGCTACATCGAGACGCCAGCGCGCCGGAGGGCTACCGGCCACTGGATTATGAAAGAGATGTTCTGGGTGCGTTGGATTGGGAAGCCTTGCAGTTTCTTGGCGCTGACAAAGCCACCATGGATACCGACAAGCTCGAACGCACCGTGGCTCGGGTGACGATAGACCGAAACACAAAGGAAGCCGGACAAACATCATTCGCGCTTGAACAAGAAGCAGTGTACTCCGTGCCAGAGGAAGGATTGGATACGCCCTACCTGGTGCGTCAGCTGTTGGATGTGGTGCCGAATCCTTGGCAAGGCATGCGTCTGCTTGAGGAAACACTCACTGCTCTGAGAAAAAGGGACGTAACTGAGGCCCAGATATACGCAAACCGGCTCGACTTGATTCAGACGATGAAGGTCGACTTGCGCGCACAAGTCAACGCGATGGCTGAGAACCTGTTCCGAGACAAACTAGACAGCGGGGAGATCAGCCTGCGCCTGGTATCGTCCAATGACCCTGCACTGAACTGGAAAATCGCCGAGACTCTTGAAATCAACGTTTCTGATGTGGACCCATTGCTGCATCGAAAGAATGGTGACCCGCTGGAAAAAAGCCTGTTCGAGAAGGTTTACCAGAGTGAGCTGAACGACCTGGAGAAGAGCACCGCCTGGTACCTGGATGAGAGCAAGTGCATTTATTGGTGGCACCGCATTGCCGTCAACCAGCGCTCCTACGGGTTACAGGGTTGGCAGCGCCATCGGGTTTACCCGGATCTCCTAGCCTGCGTGCACGGGGTTGAGAACGGGAAGTTTCGATTCTCCGTTCTTGAAACAAAGGGGGACCATCTGAAGGGTAACGACGACACTGAATACAAGCAGAAGCTGTTTGATCTGTTTACCCGATACGCGGACGTGACAGCGTCAATTGGGCAGCTCGCACTTGAGGGGCAGGACGAGCCCCTGAGCTTCAGGATGGTGATGGAGAAGGACTGGAAAGAAACGCTGGTCGATGAGGGTATCCGCTGAAAAGCGGCTGGGGGGCGCCATATCGCTTGGCGGTGCGCCAGCCCCCATCCCTCACTCAGTTTTATTGCAGGAGTTCGGCGAAATCGACATCAAACTCCTGCTCTAAATATTTTACCGTTTGTGGCTGGCCATCCAGCGAAGCCCTGACCAACTGAGAGGTAAACAACCCACTCTTTGACTTCCACTTCGCATCACTTCGAGGGACAGCCCTCACCCAATCAACGAGCGCGACATACTCCGAATTGTCCAGATCATTCGAATTCTCAGCGATATTTGGGCAGACAAGTTCTTTCTGTAGAAGCGGAATGTTTCTAACCAAGACATCGCGAACCGGTTTAGCACACTGGGTAACTTGCCCTATCCCAACGAATCCATGACCTTTCAAATAAGCCGCCACAAAGTCCCCGACTTGAAGCCCCTGAATAGCATCCCGAAAGCGCGGCGCCTGACCTGCCGAGATAAATCCGTACTCGACATAATCATCCCAGTTGCGATGAAAGCCTTCGCCAACGTTGTAATAGTAAAGCCCATTCTGAAAATCGAACCCAGAAAGATACTTGTGCAACGAATCGTGAGGCCGGAAATTATCTGCGTAGTGACCAGATGAGACGTTTGTCAGCTGCTTACCGAGTTTCCAAAGCAGCGTTTTCTCGACCAGCAGCGCATCATGCTCCGATAAGTTGCGAGCAATCACCCGGATAATTGGCTCCAGCCACTCTTTCTTAATCGCCTTGATCCGCCTGGTTTTCTCGCTGTCCGATTCATCATTCACATGGGCGTACTTCCGGGAGCCCTTTCCCTTTCCGTAATAAAACTCTTCAAAATTTCGGGGGTCGATGTAAACGTAGACGTAATAATTACTCATTGGGTTCTCAGAATTCGCTGCTAAGGACTGCCTTCTAAAAGGTTGTTTGCTGGGCAGTGTGGTGGTTCACTCACGCAGGACGCCCTGCACGCTCTCACTGCTTCTGTTTTAAAGGCAACGTGGCCCCCCCCTATGCATCCACCGCATCTGTTCTGACGTTGGTCCTTGTGTAGTTTATCGGCGGATACTCGCAATGATTCTGAAAGTACCACCAAAGGAATTGCCCTTCAGCTTTGATCAGGGTTTCTCCAAATCTACGGTAATCACAAACAGCAACTTCTATCGGTCCATATTCACGCAATATTGCTCCGAATTTCAGTGAATTGGCTTTTGAGGTTGCATGCAGTTTCGCATGACGAAGATATCTTGATCTGAAATCGTTCTTTGTTTGACCAATGTAGAGAATACGGCTTTCGCCATGAAGCCGAGGGACTGGCATCGAAGACAAAAAGAAATAGATTATGCCTTTTGCCTTTGAAGCCTCAGCTGACCCATAAACTTTTTCAAATGAACCCTCTGATAACTCATTGATTTGGCGTGGAAGTCGTTCAAACCCATTTACGAGGGGGTACAAGTCGTCCTTAGTAATCAAAATCACTCCCCCATCTTCGGATGATCTGAGAGATGCGTTGACCCATCCGGTAGCCACTCGATATTCAGTGCACCATCACCAAAACGAACGACCCCCTCTTTTCTTGGTGTTTCATAACACTGCCCGCGATACGCGACGAAATTGTCGAGGAGCTCAATCAAATGCAGTTTAAAACCGGATTCCGTGACCTGATCGAATATATCCTTTTCAAGCGTCCAAGACGTGCCGCTTAGACGGTCTTCATTGTCTTCGGCTCTGAACACTACCTCACCTTTTACATCTAAAATATCTGGGTGCTGTTGAGCGAGCATAGCCAGGCGGACGCTTTCAAAATTTGGATCAAAATTCGACATCTCTCTTCCTTTTAGTCATTTTTGCTCAGCTTATTACTCGGAAACGACATTGCCTGTCGCCTTTATTATCAAGTTCAGCTGCAGCTCTCACGACCCGGAGTCGCTGAGTGGAATTTGCGCTCCAGCACCTCATTGGACGTCACTGTCCAGATTGTTGCTCTTTGCGCCTTGAATTTCGACATGGATACTCAATATCTTTTCGATGTAAGGCAGACAATACTCTGTAAAAAATTCTCGGGCCCTGTTGATGCGAAAGGGGTCAAGCATCTTATGAAGCGCTTGCTCCAGCTCCGCGTAATTTTGAACATCGAAGGTTTCAATCACTCGGAATTTAGTTGGGACCCCAGTCGTGTAAAGCTGCCGAATGCGGACAGAAACATCTCCTGTCGTAATACCAATCTTTACAATTTCCACACCCGTTTTTGTGAATAGCCCAGTACCAAGGACATAGACAGTGCCAACTCCTTGCTCCAAGCGCTGCAAATTCTCCGAATCTATTAGATCCACCGCTTCGATGTCACTCTCGTCGGCAAACGAAGACGGGGACTCCATGGCCAGGGTCATTGGCCGAGTTGATTTGTCGGCGTAGATATCCGATGCCTGTCGTGTGGCAATATAAATTTCAGCCAGAAGGGCGTGATCTAGATTGTTATAGTGGCCTTTATCGACGTTTCTTCGGTGGGCCGCTGTTCCATACCAATCCGTATAGTCGGCTTTGATCTGATCGCGCAACTGTTGCGGAGTTGCCCCTTCTGGCCTTTGACGCAAGATCATTCGAATAAGCTCGATAAATTTCATTGCCAGCAAACTCCTTTATTTCGTTCGTGGTAATCCACAAAACCGCCCATTTCGAGCTACTTCATCCAATCTGAAAACCATTCACTCGGGTTTGGCGATGCTCTTCGCAATTGCAGAGCGACATCTGTCACGCCGTTTGCACCAAATACTCCGAGCCAAGTCGTTGCCTTCCTCGTCCGCGTTGAGCAGAAAGCCTTCATACATTGCCTCCATTTCGTAGGCGAGCGCAAGGAGGTCAGGGTCTGGGTCTTGGAGTTTGTAGGCAGACTCGAAAGCGCGAAGATCCTCGTGTTCTTCAAATCCGTGCGGACCGTCACGCACAGTGATCCAGCCTTCATCCGACACAAAAACATCAATGGGGTCGAAATCAATTTGAACATTACCCTTCTCGAACTCAACCGCGACCAACGAGGATCGAACTGCGGCTGCCATGTGCGGAGTTAGATTGAGGGATTTAGACATAGCTAGTTCCTGATTCTGATTCGCCGAGGCCGCGACGAATCGAGGTGATTTTTTATGCGCGACTCACATATTTAGAGAAAAGCGAGTCCATCTCCTTCTCGAGAAGCAACTGGTTGCAACGTTCCAGTTGTCCATAGACTCCGAGGAGAGCAATCACAGCGTTCTTCTTCGAGTCAAAATTTGGCCCCAGTTTCAGCCCTTCAAGAGCCTGTTTCGTCGATTCGAGCTCCGCGTACTCTTCCAAATCATCCAAGCCTTTCGCCTTCATATCGCGCACCGTCAGACTTATCTCGAACGGCGCTGCGCCGAGATATAAACGGGCAATAGAATCGAAAGTGTCGACCATTTTTTGAACGCCAAAATCCGAATCATCTTCACGTACTGCTGCGCTCACCCCAAGCACCTGCCCTAATGAGGTTGTAAGCTCGTTATGGCTCTCCAACAACCGCTTCTGTCGCTCCTTGTAGTAATCAAAGAGGTGCTGTCTTGCTGAAAATTCGTTCGCCTCCCGTAGTTGAGCGAGCGTAGCTTTAAATTGTAAAGACGCGGCCTTATAAGCCGCGAACGCTGCAATAGCGGCCGGTCCAACAATTTTGATGGCCTCCAGGCCAATAGAATTGAGAAGCTCAGCAAGAACTGGGTCCATGATTTTTCTCTGTAAAGTTACGACTTATCTTTTCCGGCCTTTTTGCGGTACGAGGCCAAGGGGGTCCCACAGTGTTATTGGGCTCTATGAGAATCGTCACCGGTTTTCAAGGCTCATTCACCGGCCATACTTTGGTTCCTATTGATTTGAACTTCTTTACCGCCAAAGCACCACGCTCATTTCGGGCTTTCGAACCTGGCGCCAGGATTGCCTCCTGAACCACTGGGCGTTCCGCCTCCCACATTTCGATTACTTCAAACCTGTCGTCCAGCAAAACCAACAGGACGGTGTCCCATTCGTGGTCAAGGCGAATCGATCCCAGCCTCTGGCCAGCCCCGGGGTTTTCCGGCAAACAACGGCCCTTGATTTGAACCTTTCGTCCCGCGAGATCAGTTGCGTCGTAACCAGCTTGCCTTGCCTCGGCTAGCTTTAAGTCGAGTAGCTTAGCGGCGGTGAACTCTGCAATCTCACCAGTAATTCCCAGTGGTTTGCCGGTCAGCTTTTTAAAACGAACAGCGACATCTTTTGCCGCCGAAAGAATTTCGTGCAACTCGTTATCCACGGCATTCCTCTCTGTCTGACACTTACAGCAAATCTATCTTCCCGTCGAACTCCAAAACGTTGAAACTCCATTCAATTAATTCGGAGGCTAGACCAAACAATAGTTCGATACCATCTGATCTGACCAGTTGCTCGCCTTTTCCTCTAGAGTCATCCCCTCGCAACTAAAAAATAAACATACAGCGGGCCAGGCGATCAGCCCAGGCAGAACGAAACCGAAACCCCAAATCCCAAATCCCAGCTCCAAACGGGTACTTTCAAGAATTGATGATTGGTCGGAAATTAACCAAATATCCGCTAACTTCAACCTGTATCTTTTGCTTACATTTTACTACTAGAACTGGCATGGCCGGCATGACAGCATTCTGACTGAGCTCACGCCATGAGTGAGATGACTTTAGGAAAAACGGAAATCAGTGCCTTGGATGCAGCTGAATTGAGGGAGAAAAAAATAATGTCAGGAATAAATCAGTACTTGAAGGAAAGACTTCCGGAGATGGGCGGGCGAACTTGGATAGTTTCTGATATACCCGACAAAAAGCTGAGCAATGCTATCAAGTCATTTAAATACGACGGTGACCCTGAATCAGTAATTGGCATTTGCGACAACACGACGTTAGGAAGCGCCAAAGAGGGATTTTTACTTACAGGCGCCAAGATTATTTATAAGGAGGTTTTTGAGGACCCTGTCGTTTTCCCGTATGAAGATATCGAGTCGATTGAATATCAGGTTCACGTTGAAACTAACGCGAAGGGTAAAGAAAAGAAAACCGAGTTCATGGTTATAAAACAAAAAGATGGAGAAACTCAGGAAATAAAGAACTGCAGCCTGGTTAATCGCGAAAAGTTGGCCGATATTGTGTCTGGTGCACTGAGCGAATTTGAGAATTTTGGTGAACAGAAACAGCTGCAACCGATCGAGGATTTGTCCGAGGAACTGAAGACAGCTTATGTGAAAGTCATCGTCAATCTGGCATTTGATGATGATGACAATGTGGATGATGCTGAATTTGCAGAAATTCTACAGCTGATGACAAGGCTAAAACTGAAGGTTGACTCACGACACGCAATACGCGGCTATATCAGCGACATCAACAACCTGGCACCTGTCCCAGATCTGGTAAAGATCGTTGATTCTTACTCGCCAGATGGCATGAAGAAATCGTTGCACATCTCACTAGTGAAAGATCTCATCAGCGCACACTCCTCGATGACCGGGCATGACACCGCCAATTTCAGTTTTCTTGAAAAACACAGAAGCGCCTTTGCCATTAGTGACGAGGAAATTGAACTGGCTCAAATGGCGATTGCCAATGATCGAAAGATCCTCGACAGAAAATATACCGACAAGGCAATCACCAAAAGCCTTAAGGATCTCAGCGCCAAAGCCGGAGCAGTTGGAGTACCTCTGGGTGCTGTATACCTCTCCGGCTCTGTCGTGGGCTTATCTGCAGCAGGCATGACATCCGGATTGGCCACTCTCGGGATGGGCGGGGCTCTCGGTCTTTCTAGTATGGCTACTGGCGTGGGTGCCGCTATTATCCTTGGTGTGGTTGCATACAGGGGGGTCAAACATCTCACCGGCTCTGGTGTGGATGAGGGCGACAAACGCCGCGAAATCATGTTGCAGGATGTCATTCGTCAGAGTCAGCGCACGCTGAATATGGTTATTGAGGACATCAATCACTTATCAACTGAGCTCTCCGATGCCCTAGCTCAGGAAAGCGTTACGAAAGCCCAATTCGATAAAATCAGAGCAAAGCTTTCCCAGTATTCCCGCGCCTCAAAGGTCCTAGGAAATAAAGTTGAGCAGGCCGAAGCAGACAGAGCACGATTAAAATCTCCGGAATTTCTTGATATTGATCGTCTAGGAGCGCTGACGCAGGATCAGGACAAGAAAAAATATTACGACATGGTTCTGAGCTTTTACGAAGAAGCCCAACTTAAGGAAGAGAAAGACGGCGAGATTGTTGAGTCAAAGGTGTACAGGCTGTCTCAACGTCGAGATTCCGAAGAATTGGAGCAGCTTGGACAAATCTTTGAGATTCTGGGTTATGAGAGCACGCAGGCTGCTATTAAGGGCAAACTCAAGGGATTTTTGAATAATGACAAAGCATAGAACGGAAGCCTATGCCTTGCTGGCCCAAAAGCATCAGCAATCCGCAGCTCAGAAAAAAATGGGTGAGATTAAGTCCGGTGTTGAGGCCCTCAACGGCCTCCGGGATGAAAACATTCAGACTTTTAACGATCTGGACGCCGAGTTGGACGCGCTTTTAGAGGGAGTAGGCATTGAGTTCGATCCAGACGATAGCTTTGTGGATACGGAAATCCAGGCGCTGCTGGAGTCTAATCATGGAGATCGTAACGCCGCGAGAAAAATATCACTCTTAGAAGTGATAGAGCTTGAGGACGAGTCAGGCTGGAGCCAATACCTGGCTTCAGTTGAGTGTTATGCGTACCGGAACGACCTAGATCTCACGGGTGATCCGTTCAGTGCTTTGCTGACGGAATCCCAAAGGATTGCAATTGAAAAACGCATTGATGAAGACCTTACCTACAAAAATGCACAGTGCGATAAATATGATTACATGCTGGCGGGAACCTGTGGCTTGCTCGCCGGACTAGTAGATATTCTTTTCGTGGGTGTGCCTGGCAAGGGGAAAATCGGCGAGACAGCAGACCAAGCTATGGATGGTGTCATTGTTAATACGGCGAAACTGCTTGGATGGTCAGGCCCCAGAGCGGGCAGCGACCCAAAGGCAAGTGCCATCGGTTATTTGGAGAGAAATTTTAAGGTTAACTACGATCAGACTCATGGCAATGCGCCGGGCTCCAAAGGCACTGGAGGAAAGGTTAAGCATCTGACCCCAACAAACCACCATGTGAAAAACTTGGGTCACTCCCCTGACCTGATCGGTCTGTTATTTTCTATCATCAACCAGTTCAACAACACGTCGACATTTGTCGATGATGGGCGGCTGATAACAATCGATACGGATAGCTACGAGCTTCAGGGTAACAACTTTCCCGCCAAAGTTTTTTCTGGATTCTGCAACTGGCTGGGTCACCTTGCCTCGGATATGGGAGGCTCCTCCGGCTCATCAGGTCGTGGTACTGGCATACCGATGCCCTTCTATTCAATGCTTCAATTCTTAAATTTTGGTTCATTCGGTCAACATAAAGACACGTTCGCAAAAGTCGCTGTGAAGGTATTTGAGCAAGGATATGACCTGCGACACGGAATGGCGCTTGCGGTACCGGTGATGATTGCCGAGCTATTCACGAGAATGGCGTGGAGTTTTAAGCAGAACCTATACCACGGCAAAGATTGGAGTGACTGCATACCAGTAGGAGCGAATCCCGAGCTAAGACGCATGCTGCTTGTCGCCCATGGTTCGTTGTGTATGGTTGACGGCGTAGATGCCGGTCTCCGATCCGGCGGGAACATGGTGCAATTCATGTTGCGTGCGAACGTGCTTGCCTGGGCAAGATTCGGATTTCTCGCTATCAAGGAAACGAGAGCATGGTACGCGACTGGTTCGCTTGATATCGACGCAGCGAATGGCCAGCTGGATCGGGAATATCAAGTACTGCTATCTCGCGACCGTACGGCTTGTTAATTAAAAAGGACCCAGAGAATCGAATAGAGTGGCCGTGATTTGGCCACTCGTCTTCCATCACTCAGCAACGGACTTCGCCGGAGGCAAGTTCCCTTTCAGTTTCGACACCACTGAAGAGTCATTCGATACGTTTCCTGTCTCTGCTGCCGGAAAGAACTCCTCCACCAGAGTCGCCTCATCTTCATCATATTCAAACAGCGCATTGCCGAAGCCCTTCGCTGCAGCCGCATCCAATGCATCCTGGTCAACGCCCTCCTCCTTTAGCTGCCTTGCTTGTTCCATTGCCTCGGCCACCGCCTGCTGCAGTAACACCCCTTCCTTGATAACCAGATCAACATAGTAGATAGGCGTCCGGTGGCTCTGAGTCGTGCTCTTCCCTCTCAGCTTCAATTCCAACGGCATGTAGGCCAATAGACCACCAGAGACTGCCTGGTAGTAGCTCAGCCTGGCCGCAAGCGTCCGGATGCTGTTGTAGCCGGTCGTGCGGAAGATGAAGGTGCCGAGATCATCGTCACCACCGACCTTGACGTTCAGACGGCCATAGGGCTTGCACAGACCACCTTTGCCAAACTCACAGAGCGTCGGTCCCGGGCATGGCAAAGATTGCACTCCTGATTGCGTCAGGCGCTTACAGATGTCGCCGTTACCGACACACATTGGCCGTCCACTTTTGCGGTCGAACATGGTGTACTCAGCCCGCAGATTGAGATCCGCATCATTGAACAACATACGTACCGGGATGGTTCGCAGCTTGCCGTTTGGCGCATCCTTTCTGAGCTCTTCGTCCATGGGGTGTAAAAGCCACCCGGCGTCCCTCTCCTGGATCTGGGAAGTGATGGTGAATTGGTCGTCTTTCTGCGGTAGGCGGATGCCGTTCTTTTCAACGACCCGACCAATGCTGATACGCCCCAGTACGGGAGGCGTGATGGCTAAACCTTTAATCATGATGTCTCTCCTTAGAAAAAGGACCACGGGGCACTCGTCACGCCCGCGTGGCCAATGGGGGTTTTATGCCTGAATGAGAAACCGCCGACTGCCCGGCTTGGTTAGTGGGTATTGATCCAGAAGCTCTGGCTGATCCTTCAGCAGTTGCTTCACGTTGAGCCCCACGGAATCCTTGTTCCGCTTCCAGCTGACGCTGCCACTGGGGAAGGTTGCTTTTGAGGCTTCGCCCATCTGGCTTTCGATTCGCTGTTTCAGGTGGGATTCGGTGGATTTGAGGCATTCCATGTCCGAACGAATAGCCAATAGCTCGTCGAACGCATCCGACAGTTCTTTGCTTTGGCTGAAGTCCAGGGTCTCCCCTCTGTCCACTGGATACAGATGGCGCAGGGCGCGTTCGGCAGAATCCGTGCCGTCCACAGGTGGCGGCGTATCCGTCTCCACGAAATCCCAGAACTGGCGCTCCAGTACATACAGCGCATCGATGAGTTCCTTGTTCCGTTCAACGCGATAGATCCTCAGCTCCTGGCCACACAGCAACACGCACACGTCTGCGGACTGTTTGCCGGTAACGGCCAGTTGGTGCTGGACCTGGCACTGAATGTAGTCCGGCACGCCCTCTTTCCAGAGTCGTGAGCCGAACTCCCCTGCCGTCTTGCACTCAAGGATCTGCACGTCGTCATCGGCCACCACGGAGTAATCCAGGTTGGCCAGCATCCAGTGCTTTTCGGGATCTGGGTGTTGCAGGACCGCATTCACCCTTCGCACCTTGCGGCCCGTCTGCTGGCTGTACTGTTCCGCCACAATCGGTTCCAGGATATGCCCCCAGTAGACCGGTGAAGCGGGATCGTCTGAATCCGGTTTTGGTAAGCCAGCATCTCTGCCAGTCTTGACCATCCAGAGCTCCAACTGGGACTGGTAAGGGTTCATGCCCACGGCTGCAGCCGCATCGCTACTGCCAATGCCCTGCTTCCGTACCTTCAACCATTCGTCCCGGCTGAGGCCCTTGGTGGAGACCAGGCGCAACGCCGGTCGCTGTTTCTGAATTGTGTTTGCACTCATGCCCATGGTGTTTTCCTCCAGACATAAAAAAAGCCCACCAGAGCATCAGGCTCCGGTGGGCTTTATGGCGTTTTCGAGATTTGTGGGGGTGGCTCAGGCCACAAGTGACATGGCCTGCTCTAATGCACGGCTCTTCATGGCAGCACCGGTACCGAACCAGGCGGAATCCAGGCGGTGGTCCACGGTTTTGGCCCGGCGTTGGTGATCGATGAACTCAGTAACGGCATTCAGCAGGCCGTATGCCGTGCCGTCAGATGAAGCCAACGTGGCGCCCATGCCCTCGCCTTCATAGAGTGACAGCGCTTTGGCCATGGATCGCTCGTTGGTCTTCCCGACACCACTTCCGGAATCATCGGTGAACACCTTCAGGAAGTAGTTCCTGGCCTCTGTGGTCTTCACTTTTCGCTCACTCAGGGTCCTCAGTCGGTACATGAAGTCGTCCCACGCACTGACTGAGATTCCAAGCTGTTTCTTTACCAGGTCCGCATCGAAGGCGGTGCTGTGCTTCACCTTGACGGCATTGGTCGTGGAGCCTTTCAGGGCAACCGCGAGAGTGTTGTTGCACACCACGCGGATACTGGTGAACTGAGCAGTCGTGGCCATGGTGCCGTCACAGGCGGTAGCCAGCAGCACGTAGGCATTGGTTTGATCGTTACCCTTAAGCATGCCGGATTGGCCGGTGCGGGCCAGCGCCCACATCTTGCGACCGCCTTTCAGGACACCCGCTGTCTCCAGTTCAAAACCGGAAACCTCGGTCAGATCCCGGTAGAACTCCAGGATTTCTTCTGGCTGGACCACTTTGAAACGGTTACCAACCACCGATAGCGGTGCCCGTGTATCTGAGCGGTAAAGCACTTTGGAATCCGGATAGGACAAGATCTCGCCCAGGGTGCCTCCAGAGTTGTTGACGTAACGTACCGGGCTTTCCTTAATCTGCCAGTCCAGTCCGGCTTGCTTTGCCCAGACCTCCAGGGGCTGATTCGAAGTCAGTTCATTCCCCAGGCCATGCCAAGGGGTTTGGCCAACGTAGGCCATTTGCTCGATGAGATGAGCCATGGTTGTTCTCCTTTGAAATGCGCCAAGGGAATTAGCGGATATCGTCCCGGGAGTCGGGACCGGTACTGAAGGCATAGCCACAGTCAAGGCAGCGCAGGTTGTCCAGCACCCGGTCATCCAGGACGTCGCCAAGAATCACGCCAGCGGAAGCGCCGGTAGCACCACCCAGTAGCGCACCAATGACAGCACCGCCGATACCGCCCACGGTCGCGCCGACAGGACCAGCGACGACTCCGAGAGCTGCACCCGCTTGGGCACCCGCCGTGGCAGCGGCATAGCCTCCGTAGGTACCGGCAGACGCACCGACTACACCAGCGGCTTTCTTGCCGTAGTTGTTCTTGCCAATCCGCCGGGACAGGCAATTGGGGCATTGTTCAGACATTGGGAATTACCTCTGTGAATGGGGAGGAAAGGCACTGTCAGTGCCCTGGTTCATAGAGGTGATATAGGTTTGAAAAATCTTGGTTTCAGATCGTTTCAATGGAGTTAGCCGCCTCACACGTGACAACGAAGCGGATGGTGGGTATCGATCTGATCCATGGCTGAGTTCGCCGGAAAACTGAATGGTTCGGTTCATGTTCCGCTGGTGATATGTCAATGTACCGGTCAGAACTTAAACGGGTCACACTTCATGACACCGAAGATCTTGCAATTAGGATTTGGCAATTGTGAAAGCGGGTGCCGATAGGGAGAGGATTGCATGGGAAAGAAGTCCCGCAAGAAACGCGAGCGCAGAATTGCACGAATGAGAGCCGACCCTTCGGCCCTGTTGAATGAGATGCTCAAATCTCATCGACAAGAAGCCGACACTAGGGATCAGGTCAATCCGTTTCAAGAGCATCTCGAGGCGACACGGAGGGTGCTCCGAAAATATGAGGGCCTCGACGCAGCAATTGCTTTAGGCGTCTCCGAGCTTTGGCCGGCTAACGCCGGCAGCCCTATCAAACACATTTTCGCTTGGGCTGTCCTGATAAGCCTTCCAAAGGATGAGGAAAGCGGAGTAGCGATCGCTAACTACGCAGACTTCAAGGCATTTTCTGAAGCACTTTACGAGGCATGGCCCGAGTTCCCGATGCTGGAGGATTTCTCTCCCGAGGCCGACTGGGGGCAAATCAAGATGCGCCTCGGAGGGGCCTTCGTCCCGATGTTCTACGGTAGCTGCCTTGAACGCACCCCCGACTTCGTAGAAGCCTTCCGCATCACTTACGCTCACGTTCCTGAAGCCCAAGCACAAATGGACCTCGCCGTTGCGTTGCAAGCGCGAATCATCGAATCGATGTCGGACCTAGGTGCCTCTACCGCCGGAGAAGCACCACACGCCCACGTCGAGGTGCCTCCAAAAGAATTCTGGCAGGCTTGTAGGCAAACGCTTAAAAAAATCGGTACCGATATTGCTGAGTGGCGAGAAAAGGCGGGCAACGCCCTCGACACTCCCTTTGGCACATTCAAGGCCCCATTGGCATCGAATGCTTTCGGGGACGCTGTAATGCAAGGAATGGCCCTCCCCTTTTTAGCGGTCGAAAGCGACAGCACGTGGGTGCCGATGTCAGTCCGTAGCGCCCCAGCAGTCGTCATTGACCACTGGGCCAACAAAGAAACGGATGGGGTCAACGCTCAGACGCATCGCAGTCTTGCTCGGTTCGTTGCCGAGCGGTTCCCAGAGACGGTCGCGGGCCCCCTAACGATGTTCATCGATGATGCCATCTGTGAAGACCTCCCTATCAGTTGCATCATCTCAGCCAACTCTCGTGTATACCTTATATGCACATGCGACCACGCATCGAATAAGCGGATGTCAAACTGTGCAAAAAAAACGTACGCCAAGATAAGGCGCGGCGCGGCGATCCACTTTCGTCTCGCTGACGGACGCGGACTCATGTTGCACAAGAATGGGTCCTCTGGGCCAAATGCCGACGAGCTCCGAATCGTCATTGTGGTAACCCAAGCGGGCACTTCGTTCGGCTCGATAAATGTTCCCGAAAGACCCGCGCGTTTATTGCCGCTAGCAGACTTCATCACTATTTTCGATAGCCTCAGAGATCTAGACGAACTGGAGAGCTACTGGGAGTTCGTTGACGTTCAGAGAGCTTCTCTCAGCTTGTTCTCTAGTGGGCCCGCAGATCTTTTTGCATCATACAAAGACACACACGGTGTCCTCATAGATGGAGCAACTTCGCCGACCTTTATTGGATTGGACCCTCATTGGGGAACGTCCTGGCGTTTCAATTCGCTTGCCAGTTTTTGGTCACGTGCACCGCGAATATTTCCGGACGGCTCTTCGGGCTGGCGGGTGACTTCCGGAACCGATGGCGTCAGCGAACTCGAATCGCGACATCATACAGCGATTGCGTACTCCACATCAGTCGCGTCATGCACGGTTCAAACACAAGTAGAACTATCTGAAGCGCTAAAACCTGAGGATGCTCGTCTCATAGATCTCTTTGCTCAGCTCCTCGCGGACAGCATATACCGGAGCCGCGACCAGATATCAGACATCCAGCTTTTCAGCGCGCCTCATGTCCTGTTTAACTGCGTTCCAGCCCCCTCCTGCTCTGTCGAGGCAGAGGAAGCCCCTAAGCCAATAGAGGAATTCGTCCATGTAGTAATTTCAGTTGAAGAGGACGTCGTTCGCAAAGGACTCTTTCATTTGAGCGTTGACCCAAGAGCAGTACTTGCTGGATTAAACGCGGCTAAAGACGCATCGTTCGAGGTTCGTTGCTTGCTGGAAACACTCAAAAGAAGTCAAACTGCAAGCGGATGGGAATTGCCCGACCATTTTGGAGATCGGCTCGGCAGCATGGCGAAAGAGCAAGCCCGTTACCACCTGAAAGTTGTTCCCCGAAACGTTGATGTTCCGGACTATGTGAACCCCGTCGTCCCCACACCTACCGATTACAAGCTTGCACGGAAGCAATTGGCTTCAGAATTCATGGCGCTCGATCTGTCTCCTGGGCGATATGAACTGTCGGAGGCCAAGACAAGGATTGATTCTGGAAGCGGCCGCTTGCGTCTGTACATTGAGAATAAGCTAGCTTCACTCGATCGGCATCAAATGCTGCGGGCATGCATTGAGCAACATGATGCACTCCTAGTTAGCGAGAGAATGAAGGTTCAACGAACCCGTCAAAGCCTAGCGCATCAAGTCGATTACGACAGGCTGGATGCAATTGAACAAGCTCGGAAAGAATATGGTTCTGTAGCTCGTCATTATCGATATCTACTAGAAAAGGTGGTCAGCTCGCCTCCAAGTGGCACCGGAGAGGTTAACAATCGAGTACTTAGAGAGCTGGTGGGACTGGTTGATTGGTATATGGTTCTTACCGGTGCTAGCGACGTCCTTCACAACGGCATAGATGTTGGCGGTGTTGTCATCGACGACTCGTACATTCCAGAAGTTTTCTACTCAGATGGTTATGAAGATCGAGAGGCTGAGTTCGCGCGTGAGTATGCAAAGTCACGATTGGGTCTTGGAGCAAACAGCGAAGATGCCGTGGAGGGCGAGCCAGAAGAACTGCTTTCCTCAGATAGTCTACGAAGCGCGTTCACAGCTGATTTAGAATTTGACTTTCAGCGCATGGTCACGGCCCTTGCGGTTTTATCACAAGCTCACAGGTATGGCTTTGGCGACAGACTCGCTCTCTCGTATGCCGCTGCCCCTAATCTGGTTGCACAAAGACTGGCAGATAACATTGAAAACCTTGATTTTGCAGAGGCCGAGAGGATTGTAGCATTCCTCACGCTCTCTGAGCTCGGCGTGCGCAGGCTGCCCGGGAGGGATGTTGATGAATCTGATGTCCCGTTTTGGGAGCATAATAAACGAACCCATCGATACGCGATCAGGCCACTGATTGTCGACGGTCCAGACTTACGTTGGGGGGCGGAGGTGACCAGTCGGGCAATGCATAACTGGATGTCAACGGTGCGGGATGGTTACCTCCCGGCGGATTTCGATTGGCCGCATGTTCGACCAGTCATTCGAAAGATCAAAGCAAGTATCGAGAAACGTCTGGAAACTCGTACGGAGGAGATATTTCAAAAGCACACTCCATTCGTTAAACGAGGTGTCGATTTTTTCAGGAAGTTCCGTGAAGAAGGGTTCGACGATGTTGGTGACTTCGACCTACTTGCTTACTGGCCAGGCATCAATCTGCTCGTAACTGTTGAATGCAAGTACAATCAACCACCCTACACGATCAAAGATGGCCGTCGACTTCGTGACAAAATTTTCGGGAAGTCCGAGGATGATAGAGGTGGACAGTTCAGTCGAATCCTTGGCAGAAGGCGATTCCTTGAACAGAATCGCTCACAATTGATTGAGCTTCTCGAGTGGCCAAAATCCGAAACCGAGCCGCCGAACAATCTGGAGCTTTACGTCAGTCGCGACGTTTACTATTGGATGGTTCATCCGCCTTACCCTGTGCCTACCCAGTTCGTTCGAATAGACACGCTGGACAACTGGATCAAGACCGAGCTGGTCACACCGAGCAACTATGTCTGAAAACATCAAAAACACTGCGATTACTGCAGCCGGCTACGTATACCAAAATCGGCAAGGTCTGAAAGTCCTTTGTGATTGGCTCGACTCCCCAGTGCGCTATAGACGGGTGAAATTCGAGTGCGACAACGAAAAGGAGGCCCCACAAGCATTGGACGACATTGTCGTCGAGCGGAGCGATGGTCTCGTTGACCTTCAACAGGTCAAGTTCACTCCGAACCCGGATAAACACCTGCTGTCCTGGGAATGGCTGCTTGAGAAGAGCGGAAAGACGGCACGGTCTAGGTCTATGCTGCGAAAGTGGTTCGACGCATTCAAAAAGCTCGACCCAGCCCTAATTGGCGAAATCTCGCTCACGACAAACCGCCGGCCTGATGCAAGCATCGAGGCCTGTTTGAATGCTGACATGATTTCTTTTGCAAAGATTCCAGAGCCCACACGCTCGGAGGTAATCAATGAGCTAGGCAGTTCTGAAGACTGCAAGACTTTCTTCGATCAGTTACGCATTCGGCACAGCGATAAGGGATACAGCACTTTGGAGCACGAGGTCGATGCGCGCCTCCGGACGCATGGCACCCCTGAGGGCATCGCCATACTCAAAAACGTTGCCCTGAACTGGGCGACTCAAAGAAACTACCCTCTCCCAAACGGCTGGATCACGATCGATGAGGTTCGTTCTATCCTGCAGGCGTCCCCGCCGGCACCGCTGCCCGAAGATTTCGTAGTGCCCAAAGGGTATGAGGTGCCAGACGCAACGTTTCACCAAGAGTTTTTCCAAGACGCACTCGGCGCCACGGGAAAAACGATTGTTCTGACAGGGCCTCCAGGCCGTGGCAAGAGCACCTATCTCAGCTTCTTGTGCGACAAGCTTGCAGAGCGGGACATCCCGACCGTTCGCCATCATTACTTCCTCTCTTCGACAGAGCGTGGCCGGGACCGGGTGAACAGCTACGTCATCGAGCAAGCCATTAGAGCTCAGATCAAACAATTTCACGAGGGTGCCTCAGTAACGGCAGGGAGCCTACGCTCGCTCCTGGATGCCTGTGCTTCCTACTGTGGAGATATTGGCAAGCCGTTCGTGTTTGTTCTCGATGGACTCGATCATGTTTGGCGCGTAAACGCAAAGGACAAACGCCCTCTGGATGACCTTTTCGCTCAGGTAACCCCTTGTCCCGAAAATATGGTACTGCTTGTAGGCACTCAACCTGTAGATGATGCTCAGTTACCCACAGACCTACTCGCTGTCGCGCCCAAAGCTGACTGGCGAACCTTACCGGCGATGTCAGAAAACGCGGTCCTATCTTACTTGGGTAAAGCGGTTAAAGAAGGAAGGTTCACAACTACCTTCGACCGCAGGAAGCAGGCCGAGAACGAATTACAGGATGCAGCATCCGCGCTTCATTCAAGAACCAACGGCCACCCTCTCCACGTTATCTACGCCACTGCCGAGCTTGAGCACGCACGTCGCAGGCTGTCGAGTTGGGATGTTGCTCAGTTGAAGGGAGATCTGAGCAAAGACGCAGAGTTTTACTATGCATCACTGTGGCACAGCCTTCTTCCGAGCCTGCAAGACACGTTGCGGCTCGTCTGTGCTTTCCCATTCTTCTGGCCAAGGACTGCGTTCGCTGAGATTGCTGCAGAGATCCAGGCTTCCATTCCTGAAATCGAGAAAGTCGAGCACTTGCTCTACTCGTCTTCTGCAGGTTTAAAGGTCTTCCACGAGAGCCTTGCGGTATTTGTTCGCGCGACACCAGGCTACGAAGGCCGCATTAAGGAACTGATGCCGACAGTTGCAAGTTGGCTAGAGAGCTCAGCGCCACCTTCCCTCAGGACAAACTGGCTGTGGACGGTTCAAGCGAGGCTCGGCGATCCTAAAAACCTCATCAAGGGCCTCACTCGCGACTGGATAATGCTTCGCCTTGAAGAGGGGTATCCAGAGTCACTGTTTGACGTGCTGCTCTCGGAGGCCCTGGTTACGGCACTCGAGAACAATGCGTTCGCGGATGCTTACCGCTTGGAGCACCTGAAGGCTCGTATGGTGGGCGGCAGCGACTTCCAAATGCAGAATGACGACTTAGCCAGACTTACCTCCCTCACTCTGACGCTAACTAAGGAGGAAAGCGTCGTACGGGAAGCCTTTGCCTCAAGACATGAATCCGATATCTTGCGTTTAGCAGCGCTTGGTCTGGCCTTGCATTCTCGAGGAGATCAAGTTCTCGCACAAATTTGCGGCGACGAAGCACTTCGTCGATTCAGGGGGCTGAGCCGATTTTCAGACAGGTATAACTCGAGAGCTGGCTCGGATGAACTCCAGTTCCTCGTTAGCGCATTAACGCAAATCGGCACCATCGGCTCCACTTCTGAGGCGCTCATTAATCTCGTTTCCAATAACGGGTCGATCGTTTGGTTGCCTCGAGTACAAATGTTAGTTGCTGAGGGCGACCTCGACGATTTGATGTCAGTCGCTACCTCACTCGCCTGTGGAGAGCGCAAAAGGATAATTAGCGATGCTTGCGTCCGAGCAGCCGCGAATGCAGGTGTACGCATTGTGGATCGAGATGATTTCAAGGAGCTTTATCAGACTCCCTTCGTCGCTGCAGTGGATGCAGCCCTCACCAAGTCCCCTAAACCGCTTTACGACCCGATACCTTGGGACTGGCTGAACAGCGATTACTACGAACGCAAGGAAGATTTGGCTGCCCTCACGCACCACTGGTTCTTTGGTGCTGTACATCTGGGATTATGGATGGCTGCCGAGGGGCAGACCGCTTTCGATTATGCGCCAGCCCCTATTTTTGAAGGCAGGGAAAACATCACCCACTTCCTTGATTCTCTAACTACAATCGGCATTCAAGTTGCGGAACACTGGTGGAGGAGAAAGTTTGTGGACTTCCATGAGCTTTTCATGTTTCTAGAACCGGTGGAGTTTCGTCAGTTCAGGCAAAACCACGACCAAAGCTCAGCGGCCCAAGACTTCAGGAGAGCACTGCATCGCATCGCTTGCGATGTCCGCCATGGCAGCAACCTCATAGACAACTCTGTAGATGCAACCCTGAGCGAAGAGTCAATAAAGGCCGCCATGCGGACCGCCTGGTTCGACGGTACATCTTTTCGTGAGCGATACGTATCCAATTCACTTACGAGAATGACAGATGATGCGGCTGCTGCGTTCGTAGAGTCTCAACGTTCATTATTTGATAGCGAGGTCTGGGAGGAGACTAGCGTGCGTCTTCAGACACCGCTGCAGCTCTGTTCTGTAGCAACCTCCCACAATTTGACAGCAGAGGCAGGTGAACTCTGCCAACAGACGTGGGAACTGACCACCGGCTTTGGGCATCGCAAAGATCCAACTTTAAACGACTCGGTAAACGCAATTGGGTACTTAAGCGAGGTTACGGCTAAAGATGCTCTGCAACTGCTCGGTCGAATCGCGCCGCAGATCCACCATATCCTGCAGTACACAGACGGGAAAGGTACTAGGCATGTACTGGAAATGGCTGATCAATTGCTCGCGAAATTAGAGCCTAGTGCACTGGTGACTAAGTATGAGGAACATACTCATGCAGGCGACTGGTGGCAAGCAGAGAACAGCTTACGGTCGTATGTTCAGCAAGGAGTGAGGGAGGGTTGGCAACTCAATGCGCTTATGCGAACAGGCCTCCAACCAGAAATCCAGGAGATGATTCAGCAACTGGTTCAGGACGGCGTCTCGGGTGGCACGGAATTGCTCCACATTCTTCGAGAACACTACGGGTGGGATGTCGGCGTTCTATTAAAATCAGAGCCCTACACTAGTGATACCGATAACACTCCCTATGAGGGCGACGTCAGTAGCTTTGCTCCCAACCAATTAGACGACCTGCTCGATAGCCTTTCAGTTAGTCACAATGATAGAACCGAGCTTCTCCGTGCCTGGTATCAGCACTGGGAATCCGAGGGTCGAGGTAGAGAACTATTAGATGAACTTGAAGACCTGCTTTTCTCACAGGAGGGACGGCGAAGGGATATCCTGGTTCTATCGGAACTTGCATTTCATACAAGGCGGAAGCTGAGCGGCAAGAAAGCAGCCTGGAAATACCTAGTCCAGGCGCATATCTTGAGTGGTGGCTGGATTGGATACATGGAAAGTCCAACAAATACCCGTGAAAGGCTCGATATGGTAGCGAAGTACTACCCCCAGCGATGCGATGAATTTGTGGTCGAGACAACATACAGCATGTTCCAGGAACCTGAGCCACAACGCTTGGCCCCCAATGACCTCATGGCTTACTTCTATATGAGACAAGGACGCTTTCCGGAAGCAATCAGTTTCGTGGAGACGATGGTAAATTGCGTCATCGAAGATACTCGGACGCTACCCTTGGAATCACCTCGCTGGCAATCAGAGCTCACCCAAACATCCGGATCAGTTTCTCAATGAACGACCTGCGAATACTCATTGCACGACTTGGATGGCCTTCTACGTCAGCGCGTTGGTGGACCATGCAGGAACTGGCGGCTCGACTTGGAAAGCCAGCTGTAAAAACTGAGACCGAGGCAGCACTGCTTGAGTTATTGGGTTCGCGGAAGCTTGAGGCAGAGGTTGTCGAGGTTCTTTGCATCTTTTGGATGGCCGTTCAGGAATTTGGCTACTTGCCCACTGCAGAACTAGCTGAAGGCATCTCTAGGCCCTCATTGCTATCAGGCCTGTTAATGGAAAATTTTGGTCTCTCAATTCAAGCCGCCCGCGCTGACTTGAGGGAAGTACCGGAGGACTTCGAAATCCCTGATGATTTTGAAGGCGTGCAAGGAGTGGACTTGCCGAGAATCTTTCGGACATCCTTAGCCTGGTTGGAGGACCATACTGGACTTCCGTTTGTGAAGCAGATGGCCTTTGAGTGGACACAGAGCCATGAAGCATACCCTGAAGCTCCATACCAGGGTGACCTGTGGCACTTCGCTCAGTCACGGGGCAAAGGTCTAAGCAGCAGTCTTTCGGCTCGAGCTGCGCTTCGAGCCATTTCTGCATATCTCCGGACGCTGGAAGTTGCGAAGCAGTTTTGGAACATGCCAGTAGAATTAGCAAACAAGGAGTCACTTTTAGCATTGCCGATTCATCCGACTTTCGCCCTTCTTCGCCCCATGACTCCCGGATGGTTCTCTTCAGCCCACTGCGACGGCAGCACCGAAGCAGTAGAGTCAGCCGTTCGGACCATCCTTGATCACCTAAGTTGTACCCGACCCGGAGATGAACTTATAGCGTTCAACTCGCCGGTACTGATGTCGGCGGAGCGATGTATCGAGGTGTCTTTAGTAAGGTGGTCGCAGACTACAGGTGGAAATGTCGACGATATGGATCTTGCCGGCTATCTAGATGGCTTTTGGAAGCATGGTCCGGTGCTCTCCAGCGATGCTAATGAACCTCTGAGTACAACCACGATCATCAAGCCCCCTACTCTCCCGGAACTGATGAACGGAGACGCCAAAGCTTGGCCGTTGGCTGCAACAATCGATCTTGAACGAATCGGGTACCTACAGCACGACCTTTATCCTTCCAGGCTATATTTCCCAACGATGCCTGGTTCGCAAAGTGTTGAGATCACTCCTCATGAAGGGCAACTTCAGGTCAGCGCAGGAAGTCAGATCGTTGCTGATTTTTGTTACTGGAATGCAGGGTGGGGACCAGCTAGGCCCAAACATTTTGGTGGAAATTGTGGGACTGCACTCATCTCACGAGGCAAAAGGTACCGCGAAGATATTGCGCCGGATGACGGGCCATCGCGCGAATTCTACCTCTGGCAAATACGCATGCTACAGCGAAAAAGCTCCTTCGATGAGTTCAGTGAAAGACAGTTAACTGGCGTCATATTCGTTTAGCTGGCCGGCGTAGCTCCAGCTTGCTATGGTTCAGACAATTAACTGGCAAGCGATATATCGCACGACCGCTCCTGTCCAATTGGGTCGGCGGACTCATGAATTCGCTCCTTGATAAGCAAGTACGACCCTTAGTCTATGCACTCAAGTGACCACCGACCCAAAATTGCTTTGCTAACAGTTAGGCTGAAATCTATTTAGGCATCAAGACCTGCTTTCGCTTACAGAAACGACTATAGGGATATATTTTGGGGCACATCCACCAAAAAAAAATATAAATACATATACCGTTCAGTTAGTTAAAGAGAAATGTGAGTCCTGCCGAGGGCACCACCAAACAGTATTCCGCCCAATTTACATCCTCTGCGGGTACATCCGGGATGAGATCTACACCTCATCTTGCCAAAGCATATTTTGTACTCAAAAATGAGTCCAATACTGCTCGATCTGGTGACAAATCCCAAGCCTCAGAATTACAGTCCTCGCCCTACAAATCATCCTCGTTAGCGTCGTACCTCATCGGTCTAAACAAGACATGATAGAGTGCTAATTATCTCACTCCAGAGAAGGAAATCTCAGGAATTATGGATACCAACTACAAAATCGCCCTCCTGATCGACTGCGACAATGTCAGCCACCAATCGATTGAGGGTGTGCTTCAGGAATTGGCCAAATTTGGTGCCGTGAATGTACGCCATGCTCACGGTAACTGGCACGGACCACAGCTAGGTGGCTGGATTGAAAAGCTGCATGCCAATGCTATTCGACCGGTTCAGCAGTTCGCCTACACTACCGGTAAAAACGCCACAGACGCATCAATGATCATCGATGCAATGGATCTGCTATACAGCGGCAACGTTAATGCCTTTGCACTGATGACCAGCGATAGCGATTTCACGCCGCTGGTCATGCGTATTTTGGAGGCCGGCCTACCCGTTTTCGGTTTTGGCGAGCGCAAAACTCCTACGCCTTTCGTTAATGCCTGCTCTCAGTTTATTTACACTGAAAATCTGCGGGAAGACACCGAAGAACCAGACAGCGCCATCACTGGCGACAATCCAAAGCCGACCGCCAAAACCAAGTGGGACCGCAAGCAGCTGCGGGGAGACTCGGTTCTGGTGCGGACCATGCGAACGGCGGTGGAACAAACCGCAGATGACGATGGCTGGGCCCACCTTGGTCGGGTTGGGCAGTATATTTCCAACAACAGTTCGTTCTCACCAGTGAACTACGGCTATAAAAAACTGAGCGACCTGATACGGGCCACTGAGTTGTTTGAGGTTACAGTTCGGGACAAAGGCGTTCTGTACGTCAAGAGCCCCTGATGTCGGGAACCAAACAGATCAAAGCCTTACAGCTTTCCAAAAACTGACCTGACGAACGGCAACAAAAAACGGATAATGGCCGCGATCCAAGGCCGTCGTGCGCCAAATTCTACAAACCGGGTACCCTCGCAATGGAAATCAACGTCAATTATCTCGACAACCTCCGAGTTGAAGCCAAGTTTGATGACTTCTCGGTGATTGCCGACCAGCCCATCCGCTACAAAGGCGACGGCTCGGCGCCCGGCCCTTTCGACTATTTTCTGGCTTCATCGGCCCTGTGCGCGGCTTATTTTGTGAAGGTGTACTGTCTGGCGAGGGATATTCCGACCGATAACATTCGTCTGTCCCAGAACAACATTGTTGATCCTGAAAACCGCTACAAACAGATTTTCAAGATTCAGGTTGAGTTACCAGAGGATCTGCCCGAGAAACACCGCCAAGGCATTGTGCGTTCAATCGACCGCTGTACGGTCAAGAAAGTCGTACAGACCGGCCCGGATTTCCAGATAGAGCTGGTGGATAGCCTGGATGCCGACGCACAGGCCCTGCTGATTGCGAAACCGGAGGGCGACACCAGCACCTATATTGCCGGTAAAGACCTGCCGCTGGAGCAGACTATCGCCAACATGACCGCTATTCTGGCGGATCTGGGCATGAAGATTGAAATCGCATCCTGGCGCAATATCGTGCCCCACGTTTGGTCACTGCACATGCGTGATGCGGCCTCGCCCATGTGTTTCACCAATGGCAAAGGCTCCACCAAAGAAAGCGCCCTGTGTTCGGCTCTGGGCGAGTTTATTGAGCGCTTGAACTGTAACTTCTTCTACAACGATCAGTTTTTTGGTGAGGAAATCGCCAACAGCGAGTTTGTTCATTATCCAAGGGAACGATGGTTCAAACCGGGGCCCAATGACGAGCTGCCTCAGGGCATACTGGATGACTACTGCCTGGCCATCTATAACCCCGAGAATGAACTGTGCGGTTCCAACCTGATCGATACCAACTCCGGCAAAGTGGAGCGCGGCATTTGCTCCTTGCCCCTTGAGCGGCACTCCGACGGTGAGGTGGTGTACTTCCCCACGAACCTGATCGAGAACCTGTACCTCAGCAATGGCATGAGTGCGGGCAATACCCTTTACGAAGCCCAAGTGCAGTGCCTGTCAGAGATTTTTGAGCGGGCGGTAAAAAAGCAGATCATCCAGGAAGAGATTGCGCTTCCGGATGTGCCGCTGCACGTACTGGAAAAGTACCCGAACATTCTTGAAGGTGTCCGTGCATTGGAAGCGCAGGGGTTTCCGGTGCTGGTTAAGGATGCTTCTTTGGGCGGCCAGTTCCCCGTGGCCTGTGTCACCCTGATGAACCCGAAAACCTGCGGCGTGTTTGCCTCCTTTGGCGCGCACCCCAGCCTTGAGGTGGCTTTAGAGCGCAGCCTCACGGAGTTGATGCAGGGCCGCAGCTTTGAAGGCCTGAACGATGTGCCTCCACCCACGTTCAACAGCCTCGCGATCACCGAGCCGAACAACTATGTGGAACACTTTATTGATTCCAGCGGGGTAGTTTCCTGGCGTTTCTTCAGTGCCGAGGCCGATTACGAGTTTAATGAGTGGGATTTCTCGGGTACCAACGAAGAGGAAGCGGCGTCCTTGTTTGGAATTCTCAAAGACATTGGCAAAGAAGTGTACACAACCGTTTATGACGACCTGGGTGCACCGGTCTGCCGTATGCTGGTGCCGGGCTACTCCGAGGTCTACCAGATAGAGGATCTGATCTGGGACAACACCAACCGGGCCCTGGACTACCGTGAAGACATTCTCAACCTCCACATCCTGAGTGATGAGCAACTGTCCGCTCTGGCGGAACGCCTGGAAGACAGTCAGATTGATGACTACACGGATATCATTACCCTGATCGGCATTGAGTTCGATGAAAATACGGTTTGGGGTCAGCTCACCATTCTTGAGCTGAAGCTACTGATTAATCTGGCTTTGCAAGAATACGAAGAAGCCCTTGAACGGGTCGAAATGTTTATTCAGTTCAACGACAACACGGTTGAGCGCCAACTGTTTTACCGTGCGATGAGTGCGGTTCTGGAAATCACCCTCGATGAAGAACTTGAGCTGAGTGATTATCTGTTTAATCTCAAGCGTATGTTTGGGGAAGAAACCATGGACGCCGTGGTAGGCTCGGTAGATGGCAGTGTGCGCTTCTACGGCCTAACCCCGACCAACATGCAGCTGGAAGGCCTGGATAAGCATCTGCGTCTGATTGAAAGCTACAAGAAGCTGCATGCTGCGCGGGCTGCCAAGGCAACGCTCCTTTAAGTACCCGAGCGTTTACACCTGGAGCTTGGCCCTGAATTCAAACTGAAAAAGCCCGAGCCCAGGTGCGCTCTATAGCTTCAAACAAGCTGTCGGTCGCCAGCGCCAGCATGCCAATCAGTATGGCACCTTGTAACACGTAGGCGGTATTGCCGTTAACCAGCCCCGCAATTACCGGATCGCCCAATGTGCGGGCGCCAATGGTTGAGCCGATCGCTGCGGTGGCGATGTTGATGGTGACTGAGGTGCGAATTCCAGCCAGTATCACTCGCCCTGCCAGGGGGAGTTCTACCTTCAGCAAAACTTGCGCGGAAGACATGCCCATTCCTTTGGCGGATTCGAGCACAGCCGGGTTAATGCCGTCCAGGCCTGCCAGGGTATTCCGCAGAATGGGCAGTAAACCATAAAGCACCAGCGCAAACAGCGTCGGTTTTTCACCAAAACCCATAACGGGCACTGCCAGCGCCAGCACAGCGACGGGCGGCACGGTCTGGCCGATGGAGGCTATTTGGGTGGCCAATGGCAGAAAGTCGCGACCGGCGGCGCGGGTCGCAAAAATGCCGGCAGACACAGCCACTAGCGTGCCGATTGTGGCGGAAGCCAGCACGAGCCAGATGTGGCTCTGCAACAGCACATAGAAACTGTCTCTGTTGTAAATCAGTTTATCTGTGCCAGGTTGCACCCAGGAAAAAAGCGGCGTCATTGTGGGAAGCGCGGCCGCTAATGCGCACAACGACGCAATCCAGACAACCGGCGCCAACCACGCGCGCATCAGGCACCGCCCTGCAGGAGTTGTTCGCGCGTTAAGGTGCCAACCTCTTCACCCACCTTACTAAAAACCGGGAGTTGTGCCGTGTTTTTCCAGACCATCACGGATAGCGCAATTCTCAGACTGTCCGCCTCATTCAAGCCGTCTGCACCGGGTTCGGATTGCCGGGGCTGAGGATGCGGTTCCATCAGGTCGCCCACCGTGCGCAAAGCCAATAGTTTCAGGCCACGATCACCCTTGCCAATCAGGTTTTCCACGAAAGCGGATGCCGGGCGCCGAAGAATCGCCTCTGGCGTATCGTGTTGAATAATTCGTCCTTTATCCATTACCGCGATACGGGTAGCCAATTTTAAGGCCTCATCGATATCGTGGGTCACGAACACGGTGGTTTTATTGAGTTGCCGCTGGATCCGTAACATTTCCTGCTGCAGATTTTCCCGCGTGATGGCATCCAGTGCGCCAAAAGGCTCGTCCATCAGGAGAATATTCGGGTCGCCCGCCAGTGCCCGCGCCACGCCTACCCGTTGGGCCTGGCCGCCGGAAAGCTGGTGCGGATATTTGGCAGCGTCGGTTGCCGGGTCCAGCCCAAGCAGGGTTAGCAATTCATTTACGCGTTTATCGCGTTTGCCGGTTGGCCATTTGAGGAGATCGGGCACCACGCCAATATTACGAGCGACAGTCCAGTGGGGGAACAACCCGGTGCTCTGTATGGCGTAGCCCATATTCAGTCGCAGCACCTCGGGGTCTGCTTTGTTGATATCCTCTCCATCCACAAGAATTTCGCCGCTGGTGCGAGGCAAAAGGCGGTTGATCATCCGTAGCGTGGTAGATTTTCCGCAGCCAGAACTGCCCACAAGAACGCAGACTTCGCCGGTTTCTACGGTCAGATCAATATCATCAACTGCCACGGCATCACCGAACCGTCGAGTGACGCCTTTCAGCTCAATCACCTTGATGTCTCCTGAAATTTCAATGCGGACAGAAGGGCATCGGCCGCCAATGCCAGAACGACCGTAGGCAAGGCACCAAGCAGTACCAGGTCCATGGCGGCTTGGCCCAGCCCCTGGAAAATAAACGTGCCGAAGCCTCCAGCGCCGATCAGCGCGGCGACAGCGGTCAGGCCAATGGCTTGTATGGTGGTAATCCGCACGCCTTCAACAATGACCGGCAGGGCGAGAGGAAGCTTCACCTGCATAAATATCTGTCGCTCGCTCATTCCCATACCACGCCCAGCGTCAACAACAGACTCAGGCACTTCCATCAGGGCAACATAGGTATTGCGCACCATCGGCAGCAGGCTATAGGCAATCAACGCCAGCAGCGCCGGCGCCCAGCCAATTCCCCTGATGCCCAGTGTCTGAAGAAACGGGAATGCTGCCGACAATGCCCCCAAGGGCGCAATTAGCAGCCCGAAAAGCGCCAGACTGGGGATGGTCTGCATAAAACTGACCAGCCCCAGCAGCGGTCGCCGCATCCGTTCCCGCTTCACCATGGCAAGCGCCAGCGCGAAAGCGAGCACAGCACTGATGGCCACGGCACCCAGCGACAATGACAAATGTACGGTTAACGCTTGGGAAAACTGATCCGCCCGATTGGTGTACTCGCGGATAAGCGACAGGCTGGACAACCCCTCACGGCTGGCGCAGAGCCACCAACCAGCGACAATCAGAAGCACTGTTGATAACTGAAAACGGCGGGAAGCTTTGAGTTGGCCCAGTGTTTCCAAAAGCATCAGGGCGAGAAAAAACGCCAAACACCAGAACCCTGCACCTATGCCAATCCGGGCATATGCGGAGTCCGTTGGAAGCTTGCGCAGCGCAAACACCTCAAGCAGCAGCGGCAGGGCCATCAGTGCGGCCGTAAGCAATGCCGCCAGCACCCAAAAACGTTTGTGAATAGGCCTTGTGGCGAGCACAACCACAACCAACAGCAGAGACGAAACAACGCCCGCACCAAGCCAACCGGTTGCGGCATAAAGCCCGTACCCGGTTCCGGTCACAATACGGTTGGGCTGAACCACACCGAGATTCAGCAACCACACGCATCCAAGCGCAGCCAATGCTAACGCTAGTACTACACGGTTTGATAGCACACGGTTTGGCAGCGTTGTCGATGACGTCACGGATTAGTCCAGGCTAAGGCTTTCCAGATAGTCCCGGGCCACCGCATCTGCGGGAGCGCCTTCAACCGCCACCTTTGCATTCAGCTTTTGCAGTGTTTCCAGATCAAGCGATTCGAAAACTGGTTTGAGCAGTGGGCGTATTTCAGGGTATTCCTTCAATACGCTTCCTCTGACAATCGGTGTCGGTTGATAGACCGGCTGCACGCCTTTGGTGTCTTCCATCACTTTAAGACCCAATGCGTTGAGACCGCCATCGGTGCCATACGCCATGGCCCCGTTAACGTCATTGGAATTGATCGCTGCCGCCCGCAGGGTCGCTGCGGTGTTACCGCCAGATAGAATCAGGAGCTGGTCAGATGTGAGCTGGAAGCCGTAAGCTTTCTGGAACGCTGGCAGTGCGCTGGCCGACTCCACAAATTCAGCGCTGGCCGCAAATTTAAAGGGCTTGCCAGCGTTTATATAATGCGCCAGATCTTCCAGCGTTTTGAGGGTGTTCTTTTCCGCCAAATCACCGCGCACGCTCATGGCCCAGGTGTTGTTGGCGTTCGCAGGCGTGAGCCAGACAATGCCCTCAGCTTCGCGGTCAAGCTCGGCCGCCATATCGTAAGCCTTTGCGGCATCCTTCCATACGGGGCTGTCTGCCTTGTCGTAGAAGAACGCCGCGTTACCGGTGTACTCAGGATACAGATCAATTTCTCCAGCCTTGATCGCACTGCGTACAATGCTGGTGCTGCCAAGCTGTAGCCGGTTTTCTACCGGAATACCTCCGCTCTCCAGGCGCTGCAGAATCATCTGGCCAAGGACGCCTCCCTCCGTGTCGATTTTCGAAGAAACCACGACCGGATCCTGCGCCGCAACCGCACCAGTTACACACATCAACGCAATAGCAAAACACCGCACCAGTGATTGCGAAATCCCACGACACGCTCTATTCGGAGCCAGAGTTTTATATTGGAGCTTTACTCGACATGTTCTGAAATTTGGAAGATACACAGGTATTCCTCTTGGTCATTGAGCTACTTTCAGCAGCCCAGAGTTCAATGAGTTTGATGGAATTACAGACGTATCCTCAGCCCTGAATCGCTTCCAAAGCCACTCTCAGATTCGCCACCGTCCTGTCCACATTGTTCAGTTTCTCCAAGCCAAACAGCCCCATGCGGAAAGTCCGGAAACCCTCCGGCTCACCACACATCAACGGCACGCCAGCTGCCGTCTGCAGCCCCTGCTCACGGAACAGGCTGGTGTTGTGAATATTGATATCATCAGTATGCAAAACCACCACGCTGGGCGACTCAAAGCCGGGAGCTGCGACGCTTTTGAAACCAGCACTATAAAACAGCTCTCGCACCTGTTTACCAAGTTCCTCCTGGCGTTTGTAAAGCAGATCCGGGCCGGTTTTCAACGTTTCGAACATGGCGTCACGAAGTATGACCAGAGCGTCGGTAGGCATAGTGGCATGGTATGCGTGGCTACCGGAATCATAGGCCTGCATGATCTGCGACCATTTGCGCAAATCTGCCGCGAAGCTGCTGCTGGTGGTTTCTTCCATGCGTGCCATGGCCCGTTCACTCAATGTAATCAGAGCGGCGCAAGGTGAAGCGCTCCAGCCTTTCTGAGGCGCGGTGATAAGGACGTCCACGCCGCAGGCTTTGGTATCAACCCATAATGCACCGGAGGCTACGCAGTCCAGCACAAACAGGCCATTGACGTCCTTTACGGCTTCGCCAATGATTCTCAAGTAATCGTCTGGCAACACAATACCGGCAGCGGTTTCCACGTGGGGGACAAACACAACGGCAGGTTTTTCTGCCCGGATGCACTCTGCGGCCTCTTTGGCTGGCACCGGTGCGTAAGCTGCCTGAGGCGCATCGTCCAGAGCCTTGGCCTGAAGTACGGTTATTTTATCCGTGATTCGGCCCGCTTCGAGTATCTGCGACCAGCGATAGCTGAACCAGCCGTTGCGAACCACAAGGCACTGTTCGCCATTGGCAAACTGACGAGCGACAGCCTCCATACCAAAACTGCCACCACCGGGAACAATAACGGCGCCCTGGGCGTTATAAACCTGCCGCAGGGTGGAAGAAATATCCCGCATTACTTGCTGAAAGGGGGCAGACATGTGGTTGAGTGAGCGATCATTGAATACCACGGAATATTCCAGCAACCCATCGGGGTCGACGGACGGAAACAGTTTGGACATGGTAGGTAGCTCCTTGCCTGATGCAGGGTGTGGATGAATCGTCTATGGTGTCAGTCTAACAAATCTGGCGTTATGCGCTTTATTTCTCACCTTTTCCGCGCACCCACTTGTGGAACCCTGCAAAAGCTTATAAATTGATCAAAGCGGCCAAGTTACCGCTTTTCCGTTAATTAATCAGAAACGACGCATCAGGTGAGCCTGTGAGAACGCTTTTCTCAGAGACCATTCCTTTCTACCGTTTCAGTGCCCGCCAACAGGCAGGCACCGCTGGTGTGTTGTCCGCCTTTCTCTTTTCTCGCTGAATCCGCTTTTAAACCGCCGGATTCGGCGTCTGAATTCTGAAATTCCGAGTTATTAATTTATTTTCTGGAGATTGCTATGGCTGATATGCCGGACGTATTGGTTGCTGAAGAAGATTTCAACCGTTTGACAACCCTGATCGAAAAGCAGGGTGATTCCGATATTGCGGACGGCCTGGACGATGAGCTGAGCCGGGCAACACTTGTTCCGCTCGCGGAAATGCCTGACCACGTGGTAACGATGAATTCGAAGGTTCGCTTCCAGAATGAGGATAGCGGCCAGGAACAGGAACTGACCCTGGTATACCCCCATGAGGTGGGCACCGGGGAAGGCAAGATTTCTATTCTGGCGCCGGCGGGCTCTGCTCTGCTCGGGCTTGCGGTGGGCGATTCCATCGAGTGGCCGATCCGTGGCCGTAACAATATCCATCTCAAGATCATTAACGTCACCCGACAGGGTTGACCTGCGGGTGTCGGTTACGGGGCGGGCCTTTAGAGGCCGTCCCGTCAGCTGTTTTTTCTGGTCAACCGGAACTGCTCAATGGTTTCTCTGAGCGTTTCAGCCATCACAAGCAAGTCTCCCGCTATATCTGCCGTTTCCTGCGCATCCGTTGATGCCTGCTCTGCGGAGCGACTGATCTCGATAACGTTCTGATTGATGGCCTCTGACACATCGCTCTGCTCGTTTGCTGCGCTTTCCATCTCCTGGTTGAGAGAGGTGATTTCACGCACAGCCGAGGCAATGCTTTGTAACTCGGACTCTACTTTCAGAATGGCCTTTACCTGATGCCCCGTCATGTCCGAGGCATGGTGCATGATAGCCACACAATCAACCACTTCGCTTTTGAGCCCGTTAATTGTCTTGCGGATGTCCTCAGTAGAAACCTGCGTGCGTGCGGCCAGTGCACGAACTTCATCCGCAACCACCGAGAAGCCACGCCCTTGTTCCCCTGCCCTGGCGGCCTCTATGGCTGCATTGAGCGCCAGCAGGTTCGTCTGATCAGCAATATTGGAGATTTCTTCCAGCATGCTCGCCATCTGGCTGGTGCGCTGGTTAAGATCCTCGATTCGTCTGGCACCACCCTGCACTTCCGTATTCAGAGCTTCGATACCTTCCACCGCATCGCGTGCCAGGCGCTCACCGCTATTGGCTGATTCTGCCGTTTCTGCAGATTTGCGGGTGGTATGATTGGCGTTTTCCCGCACCTGAACGGCCGATGCGGCCATTTCTGTTGTTGCGCTGGCAACCTGATCCGTATTGTCCTTCTGTGCCATCACTTCACGGCCGGTGGTTTCAGCTTTTGCTGAGATACTCCGGGCTGCCTGTTCAACCTGGGCCGCGTTATCCATCACCGTGTGCATGCTTTTGCGGATTTTCGCCATCATGCGATTGAAGGCCAGTGATACCGAGCCAATCTCATCGTTGCGGGAAACATCCAGCTCAATCGTCAGGTCGGAGTTTCCGGATATCTCATCCATTCGAACCTGGAGCCGACGTAGCCGGGAGAACACCAACCGGCTCAACGCAAGCGCGGTCAGGAAAAATACCACAATAAAAATAACAACCTGAATACCACCACTGGCCAGCAACTGCTGGTGCAGGCGATCGTCACTCTCCGCAAGGGAGTAATCCACCCGAATCGCACCTAACACATCACCTTCCTGTGCCTGATGACAACCCAGACAATTAACGCCTTGATAATCTTCCCGCGCAATAACCGGCTCGATCAGCGTGTAGATGCGACCATCATCGTTGCTTGAATAGCGCTCGATCCGTTCACCCGCCAGGGCTTGCTTATCCGCTGGATCACGCGCCTGTTCCGCTTTAGTACCGCCGCCAAACATCCGGTTCAGCTGATCACTCCGGATCACCCTTACGTCCAGCACATCCTCCGGAGCCATTACCTTGTCCCGCAGCACCTCGCGATTGCTGATCGTGCCGGTCACCATCATGGTATTCAGGCCGTCAAAATACGACTTGGCCAAGCCATCGACGTATTTGTGACTGAACTCCTCCATGTGATCACGCTGGGCACTCGCGCTGTAAAGCACGGTAAATACCAGAATGAGTGAAAACCCGGCTGCCAGGGCGGCGAGTAAAAGAAAGCGGATGGAATAGTGTTTTTTCATAATAAACCGGGGTTCCTTAGGGCTTCCCTGTTAATGACGGCAAAGCGACGGGTAACTTTACCTATCTGCGTCAATTTTTTAATGATGCAGATCAGAATGACGTATTTCCCTCACGTGGCCCGAAATGTGCTTCTTAACGTTCTAACGGGCATTTTTCTGGCACGCCTGCTGCGAGCCAATGGAGGACTTCACACCATGTCACTGCTGACATCCCTGATTCAGGCGAGCACTCGCTTCCAGCAGACTCTGGAAAAGCGACCGGCAACGGGAGCCGAGGAACAAAAAGCCAAAGGCGCTGGCAGTGCAGAGGCATTGCAACCCACAGGACCCGGCGATGATCGCTTCACACCATCGGGAGATACTTTGGGTGATACAGGCCGACTGAAATCACAGAAATTACCGCTGGCAGATTACAAGCAAACGGTAGGGCAGGATCTTGCCTTTATCAGAGAAACGCTGCGGCACAAACTTGCCGAATACAACCTGAACCCGGCCTCGGCAATAAGCGTTAATAAAAACGATAGCGGGAAGGTTGAAGTGGGCGGCAATCTGGCGGAAGAAACCCGCATCCGCATCGAAAATGATCTGAATGTGAACAAAAACTTTACGGATGCCTTCAACCGGCTGAGCGTCAACGAACCGACATTGCATTTCATGGACAATGCCCTGAAGCTCAACCAGGCCTACGGCGTTAATAATTCACTGCTGGATACACTGATCAGTGAAAACCAGCAGTTTAACGGCCTGCAGGATCTCGTTCATCGCTACGACACCCTGCGCCGTTCAGCCCCAACTGACCCCTTCGAAGCTGCGGCGAACCGGGGAGCCTACGCTTTCAACCTGAATACCCGGGCCTGAACGTTAGGCCTCAAACGGTGCCGGGTCGCCTTTGCCAACTCGGGTAACCTCCGGCACGTCGCCGGTAAAGTTCACCACTGTGGTGGGCTCCATACCGCAGAAACCACCATCAATGATCAGATCCAGCTCGTGCTCCAGCGTATCCCGGATGTCATAGGGATCTGTCATAGGGTCGGACTCGCCCGGTAAGATCAACGTACTGCTCATAATGGGCTCGCCAAGCTCAGCCAACAGTGCCTGAACAATCGCATTGTCCGGCACCCGCACGCCAATAGTACGCCGCTTGGGATGCTGTAACCGCCGAGGCACTTCGGTGGTGGCATCAAGGATGAACGTATATGGCCCCGGCGTGAAGGTTTTCAGCAGCCGGTATTGAGTGTTATCCACCTTTGCATAGGTCCCGATATCCGAGAGATCCCGACACACCAGCGTAAAGTTATGCTTGTCATCCAGCTTGCGAATCCGCTTGATCTTGTCCGCAGCCGGCTTGTCACCCAAATGGCAACCAAGGGCATAGCCGGAGTCAGTGGGATATACAACCACACCGCCACTGCGAAGAATCTCAACAGCCTGCTTGATCAACCGCTTTTGCGGGTTTTCTGGATGAATCTGAAAAAACTGGCTCATGAATGCCCTCCGCTCTGATTTTGAGCGCCTGAAGTCGCTAACTGAGAATCCGCCTTGGAACCGCCCATACAATCCGGCGAAGTGGGCGCAACTTGCCCAGAGGCCTCCCATTCCTGTGGAGAGTATAGATGCAACGCTAACGCATGCACGCCACCAGCCATCTCCAGTTCTTCGGAAAGCAGCTTATAAACAGCCTGATGCCGCTTAACTTTCATCTGCCCGGCAAACGCCGGCGACACCATCGTCACCTTGAAGTGCGTTTCCGAGTTTGGCGGCACACTGTGCTTATGGCTTTCGTTCTCAACCAGGAGAATGCTGGCGTCAAACGCCTCGTTCAACTTGGTTTCAATTGCATTCTGCATTTTCATAACCTGTTAACTCCCAAAACTCGCTCTATATGCAGTGGCGATACCTCGGAGCACGAAGTGGGTGTGGGGCTGGCCTTTCCAAAACTGTGTGTTGCCAAGGATGGCAACACCAAGCCCCCATGGATGGGTTCACGGCGTGTTTTGGAAAGGCCAGCCCCACACCCACTAACTCCAAAGCAACAGTCTACTACAGAAGGCGCGCACCCCCGAACCTTGACACCCAACGACCAAACAGCCACATTCCCCTCCCACTCAACTCCGGACAAAACCATACCCAAACCATGCTCCTGTACATCGCCGAAAAACCCAGCCTCGGCAGAGCAATAGCCGCCGCCCTCCCCGGCCCCTATCAAAAAGGCCAAGGTTGGATCCGCTGCGGCCAGGGCAGTGAGGCCGCTACCGTAAGCTGGTGCATAGGCCACTTGCTGGAGCCGGCCGAACCCGCCAGCTACAACCCGGCCTGGAAAACATGGCGCCAGCACGACCTCCCCATGTTCCCGGACAAATGGCAGGTTACCCCCAAAGATAGCGTACGACAGCAACTCAACGTTCTGGAACCCCTGATCAGGCAGGCAGACGCCATCGTTCACGCCGGAGACCCGGACAGAGAAGGTCAGTTGCTGGTTGACGAAGTCATACGCTATTTCGACAGCAAGGCGCCGGTAAAGCGAGTGCTCATCAACGACCTGACTCCGGCGGCGATTGCCAAAGCCCTGCAGCAACCCAGAGACAACCTGGAATTTCGCCGGCTTTCGCATTCCGCGCTCGCCCGGCAGCGGGCCGACTGGCTCTATGGCATCAACCTCACCCGCTTTTACACCCTGAGCTATCAACAACAAGGGCAGAAGGGTGTTTACTCCGTCGGTCGCGTTCAAACACCGGTGCTCGGGCTGGTCGTTGAGCGCGACAACATCATCGAGAACTTCGAGCCCAAGCCCTACTTCCGTATAGAAGCCCGCTTCAAGGCACAGGAAGAAGAAGCAGACCAGCAATCCTTCATTGCGCGATGGCTTCCTGACGAACAGTTTCAGGATTATCTGGACGAAGAAAACCGCCTTCTGGATCGCGCAACCGCCGAGCAGATTGCCGCGAGCGTTCAGAGTCGGCCAGGCTCTGTAGTGGAATCCCGCTTCCGCGACCGGCCCGAGGCCCCGCCTTTACCGTTTTCATTGTCCGCCTTGCAGATCGAAGCTGGCCGCCTGTTTCGCATGGGGGCAAAAGACGTACTGGACACTGCGCAGAATCTTTACGAACGTCACCAACTGATCACCTACCCCCGTTCTGACTCCCGGTATCTGCCTGAAGGCCATTTTGCCCAGCGCGAGCAGGTCACGGGTGCAATTGCCCGGGTCTTGCCAGAGCTTGCAGGGGCATGCGGAAAAGCTGATTTCAGCCGTAGAACGGCTGTGTGGAACGACAAAAAAGTTGATGCTCACCACGCCATTATTCCCACCAGCCGCACGGCACCTAATGGCAAGCTCACTGACGCCGAACAGAAAATCTACGGTCTTGTCAGCCGCTATTACCTGATGCAGTTTTCGGCAGACGCTGTGCATCGCGAAGGCCGGCTTACTATTCGGGTAACAGAGCACAGATTCCGCGCCACAGAAACCGCCGTCCTGGAGCGAGGCTGGAAAACGCTGGAGCTGAAACTCCGGGACAGCAACAAAGAGACAGAAAAGCCGCCGTTGCCACGCCTGGACAAGGGCGAACCGGTAGTCTGCGAAGACAGCACCGTAAACGAGCGCAAAACCCAACCTCCCCTGCACTTCACCGACGCCACCCTGCTATCGGCGATGACGAATATTGCCCGATTTGTAACCGATACAGAGCTGCGAAAAACCCTGCGGGATACAGACGGTCTTGGCACAGAAGCCACGCGGGCGAACATCATCGACACGCTGTTCAAACGGGACTACCTGTATCGGGACAGCCGCCACATCCGAGCGACCGATAAAGGTAAAGCACTGATCAGTGCGCTGCCGGAGTCTGTCAGCAAGCCCGACAGAACGGCCGTTTGGGAAGCAACGCTGGAAAGTATTCGCAGGGGCGAGGACGACCCCCGGAAATTCCTCGAAACTCTCAAGGCGGAAATTCGCCGGTTCATTGGCCCAACTGCCGATGCGCCTGGTATCGGGCCGCAAAGCAACGCCCCAAATTGCCCGAAATGTCGCGCTCCGATGACCGACAGAGACGGCAAGTTTGGCCGTTTTTTCGCCTGCACCCGCTATCCCGACTGTCGTGGAACACGTCCCATTGAAAATGCGGTTCCAGAAGACGGCACTGAACAAAAACCCATTCCCTGCCCCCACTGTTTTTCGCCCCTGGTCCGGCGAAAAGGCAAAAAAGGCTGGTTCTGGGGCTGCAGCAATTTTCCTGCCTGCCGACAAACACTGGATGACAACGACGGTAAGCCAGCAACCCGTTTACGCAAGTCTACATAACGAAACGGAATGCCTGGCAGCATTTTGTGATAATTGGCTGATATGGCAGGGAATCCCCTCTCACGCACCGTGAAACAGGGCCACACCCCCACTACTTACTCCAGGAGAGGCGCAATGCGCATTGCTCTGCTTGAAGACCAACAAGAACAGGCGCAGCACATTCAGTCCATTCTGTCTGAGTGTGGCAATCACTGCGACAGTTTCCCCACTGGCCAGAGTTTCCTCAGCGCAGCACTGCACCGCAGCTATGATTTGATGATTCTTGATTGGCAGATTCCGGATATGACCGGGATTGATGTGCTGAAAAGCGTCAGAGCACAGATCAACTGGCCCATTCCCGTGGTATTTCTCACCCAACGCGACAGCGAATCCGACATTGTCGAGGCCCTGGACGCGGGCGCGGACGACTTTCTCGCGAAACCTGCGCGAGCGGCAGAACTGGTAGCGCGCATCAACGCTCTGGCACGCCGCGCAAACCCGAATAACGAAAAAGAAGTCCTTACATACGGCCCTTTCAAGATCAATACCCAACACAGAACCATTGCCCTCCACGGTGAAGCGCTTACCTTGACCGACAAAGACTTCGATCTGACCCTGTTCCTGTTTCAGAACCAGGGTCGTCTGCTAACCCGTGAAGTACTTCTGGAACGAGTCTGGGGGCTTACCCGGGATATCAACACCCGAACCGTAGACACGCACATGAGCCGCCTGCGACGCAGATTGGGCCTGAACCCGGAAAACGGCTTCCGCATCAAAACGATCTACCAGCGCGGTTATCGTCTTGAGGCCATGCAAGCCACATCCACAAGCGACGAAGTGGTGGAAATCCAGGCAGCAGACCAGGAAACGCAAACATCAAATGACTGAACACCGCACAGCGTTTGTCATCAAAGCATTCCTGTTGCTGGTTCTCCTGGCACTTGGGATGCCTGTGTGTGCGGAACTTTCCATTACTCGCGGCTCGGCGACAACGATGGCAAGCTCCCCCCGCGATGCTGCGACAGAGTGGATCTACACCTTTAAACCCGGTGAGAGTTTTTCGGAAATCGCCAGCGACCTTCTGGCTAAAAACGTCAGCGCCGGACGGCTGCTCCAATATAACTCTATCGACAACTCCGCCACGCTGGGAGAAGGCGATCGTATTCGCATTCCGCTGTCCTGGCTTAAGAGGCAGCCCGACCCCGCACGCGCCACGTCGGTTTCTGGCAACGTTCACCTGATATCCGGCGTTGATGGTCACAAAAAGCCGCTAACCAAAGCCACGTTGATACGAGTGGGCGATGAGGTGCTTTCCGCGGAAGGGGCCGCAACGATCACCCTGGCCGATGGATCAGAAGTACGGCTCTCCCCGAACTCCCGGCTGATCTTCAACCGCCTGACGCAGTACGGCAAGTCAGGAATGATAGACACGCGATTGAGGCTTAACCGGGGAGAAGTGCACACGCGGGTGAAGCCCGTCATTGAAGGGGGCGCCCGCTTTGAAATTGAAACCCCATCTGCCGTTGCAGCCGTTCGCGGTACCGCATTCTCACTGCAAACCGGGCCAGAGGGCACCAGTTTGCAGGTTACCGAAGGTGTGGTTGATTTCGGTGCGCCGAACCGGACCCAGCGAATTCCTGCCGGCTACAGCGCAACAGTTGCCAGTAACAGCACTAGCGAGCTAAGCATCCGCAGAATGCCACCCGCACCGGAAATCAACCCACTCCCCCCGGTACTTACCCAACTGCCGGCAGAGATGACCTGGAAGCGAGAACCTGCGGTCAACTATCGGCTGGATATCTTCGAAACAGAGAGCGGGCGCTGGGTTGAAAGCCGTGAAATCAACGACAGCCGCTTCGACATCAGCCGCCTGGACAATGGCCAGTATGAGATTCATCTCGCGGCGTTTGACGCGCAAGGAATGGCAGGAATGCCTGGCATACTGCCGATAGAGGTTGATTTGCAGGCCCGCACCGCCAACCTGCTGGAACCAGAAAACGAAGCGAGCGTTAACGACGATATGCCGGAGTTCCGCTGGACTCTGAATGGTGAGAACGAAGTAGCCCGGGTAGAAATTGCCGAAGATGAATCCTTCCGGGATCTGGTTACGACCAGTGAATGGGCGCCGGGCACAACCGCCCTGCCTTCCCGCCCACTGAGTCCTGGCCAGTATTTCTGGCGCGTGGTGACAGAAGCTGGCGGAAATTCAGTGGCAACAACGCAGCCACGCAAACTGATCGTAAACGGCACGCTACCGCCGGTGCGCATCATTAGTATCAATTACGTCGACAGCCAGGTGCGTGTGTTCTGGGAGAAGGTTGATACGGCCGCCAATTACCGGATGCAGTTGGCGGAAGAACCCGGCTTCAACAACATCATAAAGGAAGCTACACTGCCAGATACCACAGCGGCCTTGCGTCTTATTCCCGGAAGGCGGTATTTTGTGCGCCTGAAAGCGCTTTCTGACGGCCTGTTGCAAAGCCGCTGGGGGCCAGGGAGGGAGTTGTACCTGGAATAACACTTTGATCAATCAGCACCTACAGCAGGACTCATGACCCGGGATTGGCTGCCAATTAAAACAACTCCGTGGACGCTCGGCCTTACACTCCTGTTGATCTTCCTGCTGGCAGAGGCGACGGCGCTACCACAACGGATTGATTACTGGCTTCTCGATTCCGCCATGCTCGCCAGCCCAGCCATCGCATCCCGCGACGTAGCGATCGTCGCTATTGATGATCTTAGTCTGACTCAACAAGGCCGCTGGCCCTGGCCACGAAGAACCCACGCCGCTCTTATCCGTAAACTGCACCAGGCCGGTGCCGAAACCATCGTATTCGACGTTCTGTTTACCGAACCCTCTCCGGATGATGCTGTGCTTAGACACGCCATGCAGGCCCATGGCAAGGTTGTTCTGCCAGTGTATCTGTCGCCACCAAGCTCGCGTTTTATGTTGAGTGAACAGTTTCCTGCCAGTGACCTGATCACGGCCGCTATAGCCCTCGGTCATGCGCACGTTGAGCTGGATCACGATGGCCTTGCAAGGGGGCTGTATCTTTTCAACGGCATGACGCGCCATCTGTGGCCTGCTCTCGCGCTCGCAGCCTCCGGTGTGAGCCCCAGACAACCCGAACTGAGTGGTCTGCCTTCATTTATCAATGTGCGGGACGACTATCGGATCGTTCCCCTTGCGGGCGGGGCCGGTGCGCTACCCACATACTCCTACAGCGATGTGCTGAACACCCCTCTGGCACTGGATATGTTTGGCGGCAAAACCGTTTTTGTCGGCGCCACGGCAGCCGGTCTGGGAGACATTCTGCCAACGGCTTTCTCTGGCCTGAGTCGGCCGATGTCCGGGGTGGAATTCCACGCCAATGTATTTTCAGCGAATCAACAAGGACTTCTTGTCAAACCGGCCCCTGCATGGGCTGGTATAGTTTTGGCGCTTATCACACTCGTGGCGCTGGCTGTGCTTTTGCCACGCATGCGCCCTGCTCGCACGCTGTTTGCGTGCGCTGCGGCAGAGGCCACTCTCCTTGGTCTGTCTATGGTGATGCTGGCAGCATTTCAGGTGTGGCTTCCCGTCGCCCGTGCGTTGATCATTCCCCTGTTGGCGTTCCCTATAGCCAGCGGCTTGCGGCTGGCTATGACCAACCAGTTCCTCAACCGCCAACTGGACGCTCTCGTTCGCAGCCCCAGAGTGGCTCTGCCGGACCTGTCAAAGCGCCCGCCGAGGCAACTTCTCGAGCATTTTCAGGCGCTGTTTCAACCGCAGGGCTGGTTACTGCTGGAAGGCAACGACATTCTTACTAGCCGCAATCTGGGGCCGGCCGATGTTCCTGCTAACCTGGAACCGGGGCTCTGGCGAAATGATGGAAACCAGAGCTGGATTCAGCTGAAGCGTGGCAGCAGTTGCTATACGCTCGGCCTCACTCTGCCCAACGATCTGAGCAGGGACGCCATACAGCGTTACCTGCGCCGGTTGAAAATTTCCAGCTCCGGCCTTGCAATAAAATCGCTCAGGCCAAGCGAAAACATTTCAGCCCGTATCGAGCGCGTCAAACTGGCCACCGAACGCCTGAACCATATGCAGGAGTTTATCCGCCGCAGTTTTGAACGCATGCCGGATGGCATCATCGTGACGGATGAGCTGGGCATTATCCGTTTTGCCAACGGCCATATTGAAGAATGGTTCGGAGAGCCCATGCCCAGCCTGGGAGGGCTTCCTCTAACACGACTTCTTGAAGGTCACGACCCCCGCGAAACTCCGCCCTGGCATGAAACGGTTTCCGAAACCCTTACGCTGCTGCAAAGCCGGACGGTGGATCTGAACATCCGGGATAAGGACTTCCTCATTCATTTCGCGCCCTTCGCTCTTCCCAACAGCAATCAATACGGCATTATTGCCAACATATCCGATATCTCCGAGCTTCGTGAGCAGCAGCGTCAGCACAGAGAAGCCATTGACTTTATTTCCCACGATGTTCGTTCGCCATTGGTGTCACAACTGGCACTTATCGAACAGTTGAAGCGTGACCCAACTCACATTGAACAAAGCCAACTGGAACAGCTGGGGCGACTGGCAAGACGAAGCTACCATCTCGCCGAGGAATTCGTTCAACTGGCGCGCGCCGAGCAGCTGACCGAGACCCGTTTTTATGAGTGCGAATTTCTCGCCATTGTTGAAAATGCCCGTGATAGTGTGAGTGAACAAGCAGTGGAAAAGCACATTTCATTGCAACTGCAAGGCACGGAAGATCTGTGGTTAAGAGGTAATGCAGAACTACTTGAGCGGGCGGTTATCAACTTGCTGACCAATGCTGTGCAATACAGCCCGGCAGGCTCAGCCGTGAGCCTTCAGGTTTTCCGTGCGGGGCATCAGGCCTGCCTGACGATCGCAGACGACGGTTCTGGTATCGACCCGGACGAACTGCCGCACCTGTTTGACCGTTACCGCCGCCAGAAAAGCAGTGAGCTGGCAGGCATTCACGGCACAGGGCTTGGACTTTCATTTGTGAAAACGGTGATAGAAAAACACCGGGGTGAAATTTACGTGATCTCCAGCCCGGGGGAAGGCTCATCTTTTACACTTAAACTTCCGATTACAGATCCGATGCCTTAAGCCCCCTGTACACGGGGCTCATCGCCGGTTCTGAAAACGCGTTGTCAGGATTTGATTTCCTTATCAACGACCGCGGATGGAGCACTCAGCAAACCATTGGTATCCTGAACCAGAATTGTGAAGTACCAGACTCCAACGTCCAGACCGCTCACCTTGTGAGTCATGCGGGCCTCCACCTGAGCATCAGAAACAACAACCTCCCGGTCCAGGTTATTGGCATCCTGGCCGTAGCGGATAATGTACTTATCCAGCTCAGCCATCTTGATGCCATCGCCGTTTACCCGGCTGTCAGGTGCGTTCCAACTCAGAACTGCGGACTTCTCGCTCCCGGGAAGATTGGGCTGGCTGATACCTATATCTGAGCCAATTCCGCCAGAGGCCGAGCCGGTGCTAGTACTGGCAGAATCAGAACCACCACACCCCGTAAGTAGAACTCCAAAAAAAAACGCGGCGATCCATGCCTGTGACACTTTAATGACGCGCTTCATATTATTTTTACACCAATATATCGTCGGATTTGTTAAATAGTACAAAACGCGGACAATTACCGATGTGAGGCCTGTCTACTATAGAGTTAAAAAACCGTCAATATTTCGTCAGAAAATGATAATTAAAGTGACCAGATTCATGCGGGCCATTGATTACTCGGACACTTTTTTGAAAAAAGGCGCAATGCGGCTCTTGGAGGAGAGGAAAAAAGTAATAAATGATTTATCGGGGTTTTATTTCGAGGTAAAAGCGGTACTGACCGGATTCGGGAGCCATAGTACTCACGTTCAACTAATGAAGCTCTCAGGTGATACCGGCAAAAACCCTAAAGGCAAAGCTGCTAAAGCCATTTGTCGTTGTGCCAGATGCTCTTGCATCAGCGCCAACTCCTCGTTCGCCATGTGTTCAGCGATGGCGAGAAGCTCACCAGTAGCGCGGTCTTTCAATCTTTTAAGAGCAACGGACTGCTTGCGATGGGTTTTCGGCTGATTAAACGGTGTATGCCTGCCGAGCTCGCGCCATTTACCGGGCACCAATGTACTCCCTTTGCCTTGATCATGCGCGAGCGCCAGTCCAGCCGGATCGAAATCAAAGAACCAGGCCAGTTTGTCTGCAGGCTGGTTGCTGGCGATCTTCTCTACAGAGCGAACATTCTCTCGATGGCCACGGTAGAGAATCACCGAATCCTTCCATGAGTCCGGCAGTTGAAGGTCTGACCAAAAGGGCATGACGCCGCCGTTTTCAATGATCACCAGTTTCTGGGACTGAAGATGATCGGTATCCAGACAGTCAGGTAGCACACTGGAAACGCTGCCCCGGGGCGTTTGGAAGTTTTCGCCGTTCACCCTCACTTTCGCAGTACCGGCTGTCGCCAATACAATCAGGTGACCAAAAACCGAATCACTGCTGAGCTTTTCGCTGGCATTCTGAAGGGCCATAGCCATCCTGCCGCCGGCGCGTGAATCGAATTGCGGGTCTATCCCATGCTCGGCTTGGACATACTCTCTCAAGCGCTGCTTCTCAGTGACAGTAAAGTGGATCTCTCTGCCGATGACCTGCCCTACTCCATTCTCTGCGCAAATCTGTTCCCAGACCTGGCTGCGTTTAACCTTCAACTTGGCCGTCTTTAACAGATGTTCAATGGCAGCGATCTCAGCCCGCATTGTAATGCCTCAGAGTCAGATCAAAAACCATTAGGTTATCCGGGTAAATCCGGTGTGAAATCTGATGGTAGATCACCTCAATACATCTCTGCTCTCCGTCCGGCAAAGATTCAATCTCTGAGACGATGGCCTGTAGCCAGTCGGCTTTATCGATTCCCAAGCCTGTACTGGCAAGTGCCTCGGAAGCAAGGATGGTTCGTGCACCCAAGGCGCCGTCTACGACCAAATGAATCAGCTCTTCGATGGCCTCTTCTACCGGGTCGGCTTCCTCAGCTTCGGTTTCGCCCGCAACGTCAAAACTAACGGTATCCACATCATCCGGGACAGGCTTGTCTTCAATGTCAACGGGAACGGTTCGGGCCTTTGCAGCAAGCTCGATCAGCTCAAGATCGTCAGATGAATCGTAAATATCCCCAAAGCCGCGCATCTGGAAAGGGGCTACCGTATTAAGGGAGTCCGGAACGTACCTTAAATCCAGATGATCGACGGAGGGCTCAAATCCCCGGTTGTTAATAAAATGCGCTTCAAAGGCGCCGACCATCCGGCTCAGCCTCTGGTCTTCGCGCAAGCGTACCAGCATCTTGCGCAACTGGTTAAGTGCGTAGGAGAGGTTCTTCTGCGAGGATTCCAGAGTAGCTGGCAGATGCCTCAGCAACAGGCGCTTCAGAAAGGCATCGGAACCTGCTTGCTCCGCCAGTTCCGGAATGCGGAAGCTCTCGAACAAGGTGATCAGCCGACCTGCTCGCTCAATAACCCGCTCGTTTTCACGGATGCGCAGATTCAAGTCTGTAATGTAGGCAAAGCCCGTATTGATGTAGGTCGCGAAGGCTTCCGTTGCATTCCGGATGTCTTCAATCACATCTGCCAGGCATTCCTTGATTTCACCTTCCAGCCGATCGATGTCGCTCAGAGCAGACTGCTTCTTGGCCTCTTTGTATTCCTGGAACAGCTCACTGAGTTGCTGCCAGAGAATGTGTACCTGGGCACTCGCGTAGCGCCGCCTCTCCGACTCGGTGATGTGATCGAGAAACTGAACCAGCACTTTTTTCAGTTGCAGATCTTCTGATTCGCCAATGCGCCACACCAGGCGGTGGTGCTCAAGGGTTTCAATCAAGCCGAGATTGTCATCCGAATCCGGAATACGGTTGCCGTTTCGAAGGTGCGCCTCGAGAATCGCCTCGCCATACTTGGCCAAGGCCCGGAGCGTGCCATGAGCATCTTGAGCACGTGCCATCAGTGCAGCCTCATTTGCTCAGAATCTGCTTTGTCAGATCCCTGAATGCCTTCATGAGTCTGGATAAACGTCATGGCATCGTACAACCAGCTCCACCGGCCGGTAGCCCGGTAAAGGCTCCCACTCGTGCCAATGGGTTTCAGATACCCCATTTTCTCCAGACTGGAGAGCACCGCGCGAATCTGTCCTGCTGAATCCGAACGCTTGGTGTGAAATACCTTTTTTTCCGCCAGCGACCGCAGCTTTGATTCCAGTGCGGGGGCCGCCGCAATGCGGTCGAGTATGGCGCCTTCCGACAACTTGTCTCCCGGCAAAACGGGGCGGTCATTTGCCTCCAGCATCATTACAAGCCGAAGAAACTGCACAAACGCTTCAAGGTTGTTGGCAACGTCCCGGAACTGATGGCGGATCGCATCTTTGGTGTCGGCATCTGAAGTATCAAGGTACGCGCAAACAAAAGCGTCATGAGCGCTGGTCTGGCGAAGCGTTCGGTTGATCTGGCCCAGGAAGCGATTCACGGAGTCCTGATTGGCCGGCAATAGCAGGTAGTTATAAAGCTCGTCATCACTGACTTCACAGATAACCCGCTCCTGAAGCAGGGCTGTGACGGTTCGCTCGAATAACGGACTACTCATGGCTTGTCACCTCCTCTGCTGCCTGCCCACCGTGGCTCACGCTGGCGAACATCTCCGCATGCGTTCCATCGCGCTCGGAAGATTCATAGGTATGAATCCGGCCCTGTTTGAGTGAGATCTTGTTCTCAAAGAACTTACGCAGGCTTCTGTCCAGTTTCGGGCAGGCCGAGATCATGGTCAGGTTGTTCGCTTCCAGCATCTCGGCCAGATGGGAGATGTTATTGGGGCTGAGCGTGGCGAGTTCATCAATAGGCCAGGTAATACGGGTATTCAGATCAGGACAGAGGTAGCGGGTAAGCCCCATGAACACCGTCATGATTGCCAGGTAGGTCAGACCGGTCGAACTGGCTGACAGGAAATCCGCATCGGTGCGAATCACCACCTGCCGGTCGTTTTCTTTCATTTCCAGACGCATGTCGATCATCGATTCGACACTGTCCTTCACTTTGGCGTCACTCAGGGTGTCCGTTACCAGCTTGAAACGCCTCAAAACTGCATCGCTCGGCAGTGAGCGGCGGTTCATGTGAATCCAGGTTTGCCACTGCGCCACGAACTCCTTCAGGGGCTGCCAGGCTTCGTCCTCATAGATTCTGGGTTCGAGCACAACCTGAATATCGCTGAGGCTTTCTATCTGTTGGTCCGTGTTGATCTTTCGTTTCAGCAGGCTGGAAACAGCCTTTACCTCACGGGCCATCACTTCCAGGCTGTCGAAATACTTCACCAGACTTCCAGCCTCCGAGACGAACTGGTCGATCAGCGCGTCACGCAGCTGGGGTATGTCGGTATCCAATAGCTCACGCAGATCCGGAACCCGCGCCAACTTGAAGCTTTCTTCATGATCCAGCACGTCGCCGGTCATCTGGCCGCGCCTGTGTGCTGAAAGCTTCTGCCAGGCCTGCTGAATCTGGGTGTTGTCATACCGGTTCAGGATGGCGGTGGATTGATCAAACGTCCCTACCACCTCTTTACGCAACTGCTCCAGCTTCTGGTAGGCACCCTGAAGCTCCTGAGTGAGATCGGCGATATTGCCCGGAAAGCCTTCAGCGAGTGTATTTCCCTGGAAGTGTTTGAGCACGCCCTCTGCGGCTTCCGTTTGATCCCGTAAAGCCTTGATTGCGCTTTGGTGCTCAACAATCGAGACTTTCAGCTTGCTGTCTTGCTCCTTCCACGAGCGTTCTGTTTCGTCGCGTTTTCGAGCCGCTGCCTCGCGCTGCATCTTCGCCTGATTGGCTTGCTCGGTAAGCGCTTCAACCTTGCGCCATTCCTGTTTGCGCCATTTTCGATATCCGCGCACAAGATCTTCCGACGCAACAATCTTTTCGACTGTCTCAGTGAGTTTTGCCAGCGCTTCTCTCGCGTCCTGAACCACTTTGGGATCAATGCCTTCCTCAGAGAGGCGCTGATCGTATATCTGGCGCTTTTTCTTGAGGCGTATTTTGTGGTCGGACTCTGCCGACGCAATCAGCTCTTTCTGATGATCGATGCTGGTTTGAAGTTCAGATTCCTGCTCAGCCCAATGGCCTCGCATATCCAGCATCTGCTGCTGAAAGCCGGATTCGACATCCCGAATGCCTTCGCCGGTTTGCTCATCAAAGGCCTTAAGCGTGTGCTGAACCGCCTCCAAATCTTTTGTGATCTTTGCAATCCGAGCTGTTTGTGCCTCTTTAACACGCTGGCGCGCATTGGCGAGCTTGTTCTGGGCGTTGCTGCGAGTGCGCTCAACCAGCGAGAACTCCGTTTCCAGCCGATCGGCGGCTGCAGCGCGTTCCTTGTAGGTTTCATGCCGGCGCTGAGCCTCGCGCTCGGTTTCCGCCCGCTGTTTGATAGCAGTCTGGCGTTCCGTATCTATGCTTCGACTACGCTTCTGCAACGCATCTTCGGAGGCGGCAAAATCCGGCACTGGCAAAGCATCCAATGCAAGTTGCCAGCCCATAACAGCGGTGCCACTGGCATCAGGATCGCGGGTAGGCGTAAGGTCTTTTCTGTGCAGAAGCTGCGGATTAACAACTTTCGCCAAGCCGCTTCCCCACTCCGGGTCCTGCGCACGCAACTGTGATAACCATGTACCGTCTTCCGGTGTGATCTGCCGCTGAAGCTCGTTAAACCTGTCTTCCAGCTCCTGGACTTTTACATCCATGTGCTGAACCTGCTCCTGAGCCGATTTCCAGTCACGATCCGCCTGATCCCTTTTGCGGCTGGCTTCCAGACGATTTTCGTGCGCCTGCGCGACCTGCTCGGAAGCTTCCTCGGAAGCCTGCTCCGCAACGGCAATTTCCTGCTGCTCCGCGTCCGTCTGACCCGGACTTTCCTTGAGCGCCGACAAGCGGGCTTGTTCGTTCGTCAGCTCCGACCGCTCTGCCGACCGCGTATCTTTGTATTCAGAAACCGCAGTGACCTGGTTCGTTTTGATGGAATTCAGTTTCAGATCGTATGCGTGCTTCGCAGAGGTAAGCGCGTCACCAGCCTCCCGCAATCGCTGCTGCCGCTGGGCCTGGTGCTTTTCATGCTCGCGCTGGATATTCTGCTTCTCAAACTCGTACTCGCTCTCAATGGCAGACGCCTTACCTGTCAGACTGTCGTAATCAGCCTGTGCGGTCGCCAGGCGCTGGCGATAATCGGGCAGGTTGTCAAAGCTCTGGGCCAGATCAGACAGGCCATCGGCCTCGTACTTGTCGTTCTGTTGGTGCAGAGCCGCAACTTGTGCATCAAGAGTTTCAAAGTCGGCGTTGTGATCAGTAACCTGGCGGGCAAGCTGGCGATCTGTATCCTCAAACTCCGCTCGCCGGTCTGTTCTCTGTGCCTCAAGCCGTTCCTTTTGCTGGCCCAGCTCACTCGCTTTTTCCCGCGCTTCCTCAACAGTCACAAACAAATTGGCGACGGTTTTATCCGCTTGCTCAAGAATCGCGCGGCGCTCGGCGTCCTTTCTGAGGCATTCACGAATTTTCTCTTCCTCGCCCGCAAAGGCAGAAAGGCTCTGTATGTCTGCAATCAGATCTTTACGATCAATGGCCCGGGGCTTGGCGTGCTGGTGGATGTTTTCAAACTGCGTTTCGCAGATCATCGCCTTGAAACTGCTCAGGAGCCGGTGCTTGTTCAACACCACGTGCGTCAGCCGCTCAATGTTGGTCATCTGGGTGTCGCTGTCACCCAGACCGAATTCAGCAGCCAGCGCACGCAGCGATCGGGCATCCGCAGGAAGCCGCTTCAGCAACTTCTGATTGCGCTGGATAATTGCCCGGTAGTTGGTAATTGTATCGATATTTTTGGAGACAGTTGTACCGCGCCTCCGAAGGGCTGCGAAAACGTCATCTGCGCTGGCGCCGGTTTGAAGAAGCTCCTTCACTTCTGGCGAGAAGAAGGTTTCCTCGGCGGACCCGGCCACAAACCGGTAGCAGGGCTTTCCCTGAGAGTGACGATACATTACGGAGCAATAAAGCCCCGTATGGCGCCGGTACTCGAAAATGATCAGGCTTTGAAACGTCGGCAGGTAATAGTCCAGAAAGGACAGTTTGCCCGACGCCTTGGTTACTATCCGCTCTGGCTCTTCGCCAAAAAAAGCGGGAACAAGCGCAAGGACAGAGGTTTTGCCGGCTCCGTTCACACCCCCCAGGTGCGTTCGTTCACGGCAGTCGATTTTGATGGTTCGTCCCTTCACTTGCTTGAAGGAATGGTGCAGGACGATGCTTTCCAATCCGTAGCTTACAGTCTCGCCAGACAAACTGATTTCCCCTAACGGCAGGTCGTTCTTGATGCACGCAGTATACAGCGAATAGCTCACGGACAAAGCCACCTGGCTCGCCATAACATTGACACCGATTGTACATGCGCTTGAACCTTAGAAATGCGACATTTGTAGTAGGTTGTAATGCATCACCGAGCGACCACCCGTATCCATAAGTCAGAACTGTCTGAGGAATACAGAATGGTATCAATCAAATCGTTACACGGTTCGGCTCAACTGGTTCTGGATGTTACCGGTGGCGTTACTGACATCGTCGAAAAAATGCATCGCACGATTGCGAGAGAAGTAAATCCACTGAACCGGCTGCGAGACATCGCAGGAAAGACGCCTGAGGTGCGACGTGGCTACACTTACCAGATCATTCAGTCGACCACCTCGTTGCTAAAACAGGGATTGCACCGGTCACTTGATGGGTTATCAACGCAAGAAGAGCGCTCACTCTCGCCACAAAGCGTGAAAGTCACTGCTGCACTGAACGGAGTGTGCGGAGATCATCTGGAAGCCAGCAACAATCCTCTGGCAATCAGCATGCATTTCAGAAACAGTCAGGGCGAGACACTGCAGCCTGGCTCAGCAAATGTCAGCGATATGATCCAGAACGCAAGCCCTCGGATCGTGGTATTGGTTCACGGCTTATGCCTCTCACATGAATACTGGAAAGGACACAACGAAGGGAATCTGGGTACGGAGCTACAAAGTGCCCATGGTTTCACTCCGCTGTATCTCAATTACAACACGGGCAGACATATCTCCAGCAATGGCAAGGAGCTGAGCGAGCAACTGCAACGGCTGATTGAAACCTGGCCGGTTGAAGTCGAGGAACTGACCCTGATTGGCCACAGCATGGGTGGGCTCGTTATCCGCAGCGCCTGCTGGTACGGCAATGAGCTTGATTTGCGCTGGACCAAGCGGTTGAAAAATGCACTTTACCTTGGCTCACCTCACCACGGCGCCGTACTGGCCAAGGCCGGGCACCTGCTGACCTTCGTCATGGGGCAGTTCCGCTACGCCAGCCCGTTCGCGCTCGGGAGGCACACCAGCGCCGGCATCAAGGATCTGCGACACGGAAATTTGCTCGACGATGATTGGAAAGGCATCGATCAGGATGGCTTTCACCCGGACTCTCGCAAACCGGTTCCACTGCGCGAGGGAACTCGACACTATTTCATAGCCGCGGCGATTGGCAAACATATGTCGGATTTCCCCAGCACGATGCTGGGGGATCTCCTGGTTCGGCTGGATAGCGCCAAAGGGCAGCATTCTGATGATTTGAAAAAATTGTCAATTCGCCCGGAAGACTGTCGTGTATTCGAAAAGCTGAACCACCTGGACCTGCTCGACAACAAAGTTGTGCATGACCAGATCCTGGGGTGGTTAGCCTGACAGGTTTTTTCAGCCCTTAAGCTTGGCTGCTATTTTTGCAACATGCTCACCCTGATGGCGGGCGATGCCGAGCTCACGCTCGTCTGGCTGGCGCGAACCATCGCCGCCTGCAATCGTTGATGCACCATAAGGGGTGCCGCCACCCACTTGTGAGACATCAAACAGCGCTGGCGTGGTGTAGCCGATTGGAACGATGACCATGCCGTGGTGTGCAAGGGTCGTCCAGGTGGAGGTGATGGTCATTTCCTGGCCACCACCAGTGCCAGTCGACGTGAACACACTGGCTACCTTGCCCGCCAGAGCACCTTTCGCCCAAAGGCCACCGGTCTGGTCGAAGAAGGTACGCACCTGCCCGGCCATGTTGCCGAAGCGGGTGGGCGTGCCAACGATAATGGCATCGTAGTCTGCCAGCTCTGTTGGCGTGGCGACTGGCGCTTTCTGATCAATCTTGCCACCGGCCGCTTTGAACGCTTCGGCATCCATGGTTTCCGGCACGCGCTTTACTGTTACCTCTATTCCAGCGACTCCGCGAGCGCCTTCGGCTACTTCGTTTGCCATGGTTTCCATATGGCCGTACATCGAATAATAAAGAACCAGAATTTTCGTCATTTTGAGTCCCCTTTTCAGTTTGGTTTGGTTTTGCTTGGTTTGCTTATGCCACATCTACCAGCACGATTTCGCTGTCTTCCCGGGCACTGACCTTCAGCAGTCGTTCGTCGTTGATCGCAACGCCGTCACCGGCTGAAGCTGTCACTCCGTTTATTTCAATCATGCCAGTCGCTGGCACCAGATAGACCTTGCGCCCTGCAGCGATGTGGTACTCGGTGCTCTGACCTGCTTCCAGGGTTGCTGCCACCATGCGGGCATCCGTGCGGATCGGCAAGGCCTCATCATCGCCGGGAATACCACTGGCGAGGGTAACGAAAGATCCACTGCGCTCGCCCTTTGGAAACGGCTTGGTGCCCCAGGTTGGTGGCAGGCCGGCTTCGTTGGGCATGATCCAGATCTGGAAAATGTGTGTAGCTTCGTCTTCTTCGTTCATCTCGCTGTGAGCAATGCCTGTTCCGGCACTCATCACCTGCACATCGCCGGCCTCAGTGCGGCCTCGATTGCCAAGACTGTCCTGGTGCGTAATGGCACCTTTGCGCACATAGGTGATGATTTCCATGTCGCGATGCGGATGGCGCGGAAAACCCGAGCGCGGCGCAATGGTGTCGTCATTCCAGACTCTCAGATTTCCCCAGTGCATGCGATTGGGGTCGTAATATTCGGCGAACGAAAAATGGTGGCGAGTATCCAGCCAGCCATGGTGGGCACCGCCGAGTTCACTGTGGGGTCTAAGTTCAATCATTTTAAGAACTCCTGTTTCGTGTAAATCGTGACGGTAAGATCGTATTGCCTTAAGGGATCAGGACGATCTTTTCAGATCCACCCTCATTTACCTTGTTGTAGGCCGCAACTGCTTCCGAGAGCGGCAGCTCCGTAAACTCGTCCGGAATCGGTAGAACACCCTCAAACGCTGCGCCTATTCGCTCAAGCATCTTCGCGCAGTCTTCCAGGCTGTATAGCAGCGAGTTGACGCCGATGATCGAGCCGCCGCGGCGGTAAAGGTTGAGAACGGGCAAGCTAATCAACCCGTCCACCGGTGCTGCAATTACCGCGATACGCCCGAACGCACCCACCGCATTAACCGCGGCTGGCAGCCAGTAGCCAGTGGTATCAAAGATGACTTCGGGCAAGTGCTGTTGAAAGCGTTCTTGCGCCAGCTCTGGCAGTTGATCCGCCTGCGGCAACTGAAAAGCACTGATACCTTGTGCTGCCAGATCTTGCACGACCTCGGCACGGCGTACACCCAGTACAACATTGGCGCCCCTTGCCTTGGCAAGTGCCTGCGCTGCTCTTGCCACCGCACCGGCACCAATAATCAGGAACCGGGTGCCCGCTTGAACCTGGCTTCGCTCCAGAGCATCCCACGCAGTGATGTACGGAACGCCGAAGGTAGCCGCCTGAGCAAAGGTTAGCGATTCCGGCTTGGGCGCAACTGCGTTTGCCGGCACAACCACATACTGAGCGTGACAGCCGTCACGGGTGAAGCTGAAGCCTTTACCCGTGCCGCCCCAGACAGCCTTACCCTGAAGCTCTGGCGGCCCCTCCACAACAACACCTGAAAAGTCCCTGCCGGGAATGCGCGGCGTAGTGGTGTAGGGAAAACGCCCGAGAACATTCTTCAAATCGCTGGGGTTCAGGCCCGCCGCCCGAACCTCAACCAGAACCTCCTCGGCGCCAGGAACAGGCGTGGGCAGGTCGTTTAATTGCAACGAATCGAGTGAGCCGGTTGCTGAGAACTGTAAGGCTTGCATAATCGACCTCGATAATTGGGTTTATGTTATCGGCCAACACCACCGAAACGTTCCAGAAGCTTCTGGTCCAGTGCGAACCGCCCGGCACCCTGGATAGCGAGGGCGACAGAGACCACAAACAAGGTCAAGGCGAACTCATAACCGTTGTTGGCCATGAACAGGCCGTTGCCAATATGCACCGCGAATATAGCAATCAGCATGGCGAAGGCTACAACCACAGCAGCCGGGCGTGTCAGCAGCCCCAAAACCAATGCCAGTCCACCGAAGAACTCCGCACCGCCGGCCATCAAGGCCATCAGATAGCCGGGCTCCAGGCCGAGGCTGGCCATCCACTGACCGGTTCCTTCCAGACCATAGCCGCCGAACCAGCCGAAGAGTTTCTGCGCGCCGTGTGCCGCCAAAGTCAGACCAACCGGTACCCGTAGAATCAGCGATGCGTAACCGCCGTTGGAATCGAACAATGCTTGTGTAAATTTGGAGCTCATCGTAATTCCTCGAATATGGATTTGTTGATTTCCCCTGAAGCCTCGCTCCAGATGATGAACCTACTTTACTATCGCCTAATCGAAAGAATAAGATAGAAATCATTGCCTCACTATCAACACAGCATTAATAATCGACAAAAGTCACGTCAGAGAGCCAGGATGAAATTATGGATCGTATCGATGCCATGCGCGCCTTCGTTACGGTGGTGAATGAAGGCGCCTTCACCCGCGCTGCCGACAGGCTGGACATGTCCCCACAGCTGGTCAGCAAGTACGTTTCCCAGCTTGAGCAACACCTGGGTGTGCGCTTGCTCAACCGCACTACCCGGCAGATTCACCTGACTGAGGCGGGCACCAGCTATCATCAGCGAGCGCAACAGGTGCTGAACGATATTGATGACATGGAGAGCCAGATTGGAGACCTGCAAACCGAAGCTCGCGGCCTACTGAGGATCAGTGCACCCGTATCCTTCGCTATCCGCCATATGGCGCCGTTGCTGAGCGAGTTTCAGAAGGCTCACCCGGGCGTAGGCATCGATTTGCAGCTGAACGATCGGAAGGTAGACGTGGTTGAGGAGGGATTCGACGTAGTCCTGCGGATCGGCCACTTGAAAAGCTCTTCACTGATCGCCAAACGGATTGCACCGATTCGGATGGTGGTGTGCGCCTCACCTGCCTACCTCAAACAAAACGGCACTCCGCAACACCTTGAAGATCTTCAGGGGCACCGCTACCTGCGTTACAGCTACATCGAGCTGGATGCCGGTCAACCCTTACATCGGTGGCTGCAAAACAACGGTCAGAACGACAGCAACGGTATGACCAGCAACAACGGAGATGTGCTGGTTAAAGCCGCTATTGCCGGCGCAGGGATCGCCTTGCAGCCTACGTTTATCTCAGGCCCGGCAATCAAGGAAGGAAAGCTGCAGGTTATCCTGCAGGAGTACGAACCCGAAACCATGGGGCTCTACGCGGTGTATGCGCACCGGCAGCTCTTGGCGAGCAAGGTTCGGAGTTTTGTTGATTTTATCGATGGATATTTTGGCGATCCGCCCTACTGGGATTGAGTTCAGCCTTCTTTTGCTGGTCGATTTCTGCGGCCGGTAATCCACGCTTCCTCGCTTACAGTGCGACTCCTACTGGCAAGGGCATTGTGCTAATTCTCGGAAAGTAAACTTGTCAGCAATGCCCGCAAGCGATTGGGCTTTACCGGTTTGTTCAAGATAGGCAAATGATGCGCTCGCATCTGCTTGCGCAGTTCATAGCTGCAGTCTGCTGTAACCAGCGCCGCAGGCAATCGCTTACCCAATAACGTGCGTACAGCCTCAATTGCCTGCCAGCCTGTTTTTTCATCATCAAGATGATAGTCGGCCAGCATCGCAGCCGGCACCTCTTTTGATTGCTGCAGGTACTCCAAAGCCTGGCGTTCGTCAGGACTGGCAATCACTAAACAGCCCCAACGCTCCAATATCAGTTTCATACTCTCAAGCACGGCTGGTTCGTTATCAATCACCAACACCCGGGTGCCAGCTAAACCAGGCACTGCAGCAGCTAAAGGCTGTTCGATTTTGCTGGCAACCGTGTGCACCTCAACCGGTAACTGTAGCGAAAATCGTGAGCCTCGTCCCGGCCGTGACACAACGTCCATCTGGTAGCCCAACACCGACACCATACGGTCAACAATGGCCAAACCAAGCCCGGCACCTTGGCGGCCGCCCGTTCCCTGTGGCAATAACTGATGAAATTCTGTGAAAATATCCTGTAATTTGCTTTCTTCAATGCCTACACCGGTATCCCACACTTCAATGCGCAGGCTATCGTGGCGGGCCCGCAAAGCCAACAGAACACGTCCACTGCGGGTGTAGCGGAAAGCATTACTCAGCAAGTTGCGAAGAATCCGCGTGAGCATGCGCTGATCTGTTTTCGCGAGCGCCGGAATTGTGCGCACACTTAGCCCAATGCCGGCATTCGCCGCTACGGATTCAAATTCCTGACCCAGCCCCTTGGCCAAAGCAGCTATGTCAGTCAAGGCCAAGTCCGGCACCATTGCCTTCTGATCCAGTTTCGATATATCCAACAGGTCTGCCAGTAAATCCTCTGCCCCCTCCAGAGCGCGGTGCACCTGATGCACCATCCTCGCCTCCTCTGCCGGCAGTGCGCTGTCCTGGAGTGCCGAAATAGTCAGGCGCGCCGCGTTCAGAGGCTGCAGCAAGTCATGGCTGGCCGCTGCCAGGTATTTGTCTTTGCTACGAACAGCATCCGCCGCAGCTTCTGCAGCAATCACCAACTCACGCTCAGCCTTTTCGCGTTCGGCGATCTGGAAATGCAATCCAACGTTGGCTTCTTGCAGCGCTTGAGTGCGGTCTTTTACCCGGCATTCAAGATCGGCGTTAATCTGCACCAGTTCTTTCCGCGCCTGAACCCGCTCGGATATATCTGCCACAAATGCCTCAACCACCTCTGGGCCTAAATCGGGCCTTCTTAACAGGGTGATCGCCACGTCAACGGCAGTATTGTCGGCACGACACAGGCGAATCTCGCGCGCACTTATGCTGCCATTATCAAGTAATTCCTGGCGCAGCGTGTCGAACTCACTGGCACTGCAAAAAAGCTGCTCACGCAAACGAATAACACGGGCTTGCAGATCCTGAGGACTTGAGTACCCGCAAATCTTGGCCATGGCCGGGTTGCAGGCTAAAAAACCGCCCCGTAAATCACCCTGGAAAATGCCGTGTAACGCCCTTTCGAAAAGCCACTTGTAGCGGTTTCGCTCCTGCTCCAACTCCTCTATCTGCTTTAGCAGTGCCGGATAGTAGCTCTTGCGGGCAGACTGACTGCCAAGCCCCAGCAGGTCGCTGATGCCATAGTCACCCGTTCGCTCAGAGGGCTTCTTCATAAACAACCTGAACGTCTCTGAGTGATGACTTACGGGGATTGGTCAAAATGCACGGATCCTGTAAGGCAAATCCCGAAAGGGACGGAATATCAGACACGCTGACGCCCAACTCAGAGAGCTTCGCTTCCAGGCCGACGGTGCGTTTGAGCAGGATGATACGGTTCATCAGTCGCTTCTGAATTTCTGACCGGCCCATACCGCGGGTGTCGATATCCATAGCCTCCGCAACCCGGCGAAAACGCTCCTCCGCAGAACGGAAGTTATAAGCCACCACGTGCTCTAACAGCATGGCGTTGCACAAGCCATGGGGCAAATCCAGAAAGCCTCCCAGGCTATGTGACATTGCATGAACAGCCCCGAGGATTGCGTTGGAGAATGCCAGGCCAGCCTGCATGGAAGCCAGCATGATTTGCTCACGCAAATACGGATCTGCGGTATTTGCTACCAACGGCTCCAGATTACGGTTAATCAAACGGATGGCTTCGAGTGCATGTGAGTCTGTCAGTGGCCCACTGCCGGTTGACACGTAGGCTTCTATGGCATGAACCAGAGCATCTACCCCGGTGCAGGCGGTCAGATAGCTACTCATGGTTTCGGTCACTTCCGGATCGATCAGCGAGACATCCGGCACGATCGCTTTGCTGATGATGGAAAACTTGAAGCGACGTTTGGGGTCAGAAATGATCGCAAACTGTGACACGTCGGCTGAGGTACCGGCGGTTGTTGGAATCAGGATCATCGGTGGCGGCGGGTGGTCGATGGTATCCACCCCCTCAAAATCCAGAATGTGCCGACCATCACTGACAACAATGCCAATGCCTTTGGCGCAGTCCATCGGGCTGCCGCCGCCTATAGCAACAATCACGTCACACTCTGAGGATTTGTAGAGCTCTGCGCCAGCCATGACCTCATCAACCCGGGGATTCGCAGAAACCCCGGTATAAACCGTAGTGCGGATACCTACGTCGGCCAGTAAGGTAACGATTTCGCCCACCCAGCCGGCTGCCGAAACACCTGGGTCTGACACCAAAAACACATGCTTTCCACCGAAATTACTGGCGAAGTTGGCAACCGACTTGCGCGACCCGGCTCCAAATACAATCTCTGGCGAGACAAACTTTCTTAATGCAGATATGTCATGACCCATGAAAACGCACTCAACGTTATATTTGTTTTTATCGTAATAGTTGAGAGTTTAACTCAAGCTTTGTGTGCATTCACTGGGCTTTCGGCTATGCCTTTGATAAAAACGATAGAGTCGCTCAAGCATGACGGCCTGATTCGCCGGCTGTAAAAAACCATGGCCCTCGTCCTGAAACCAGTGCAGCTCCGGGTCCTGTCCGGCTTTGTGCATTGCTGACACCATGGCGCGGGTTTGCTCCGGCACAACCACCTTGTCTTGCCCTCCCTGAAAAAAGATCACCGGCGCAACCATTGCGGCCGCGCGCAGCCTGGGCGTGCGCATTTGCCAGCGCTGTGGATGTTCCTCGGGATCGCCTAAAAGCCAATCCAAATAGCCGGATTCAAAGCGGTGTGTCATACGTCGCAACCGGGTCGGATCAGTAACGCCAAACAGGCTGGCACCGGCGCTGTAGCGATGATCTGTGCTCAATGCCATCAGAGCCGTGTAGCCACCAGAACTACGACCTTGGATAAATACCCGCTCGGGGTCTGCCCGCCCGGCGCCAACCAGGCAATCCACTGCGCGCGCCATGTCCTCTACATCCAACTCACCCCACCGTTCCGCCAAGGCTAAGCGGAAGGCACGGCCGAATCCACTGCTGCCGCGGTAGTTCACCTCGGCTACGGCAAAGCCCCGCTGGCACCAGAATTGTATCTGAGGGTTGAACACCGGGTAGGCTGCAGAGGTAGGCCCACCATGGGCTATGAGAATCAATTTTGGTGGTTGATTATCCGCCGTCAGTGGCGCATATAGAAAACCCTGGGGAGGCTCCAGCTCCACACCGACAGCCGGCACTCTGAATGCTACAGGACGCACCAGGGTGTGCCCGGGAAGTGCGGGCTCCCCACCCGCAATAACATGGGCCTGGGCGCTGAGCGGATCGATACGAAGAACCGCATCGAGGCGATGTGGCGATCTTGCGATCGCATACAGAATGCCGTTGGTCGTGCACAAGCTGCGAAAATCGCTAAAATCCGGGGAAATGCGCACCGGTTCTGAGCAGTCTGGACCAGAGAGCCACAACTCACCGTATCCGTCGTGATAACGGACCCGGGCCCAACAATCGCCAGGCAATGGGCAGTGGTGACTTTCACCGAGCTGCCAGGGCGCATTGGCGTGGTCTCGTTCGGGCGCAGCCGCAGCTTTTAGCCAGCCACTTTCTGCGTTCTGATAATCCACCTGCCAAGGTTGCCACCAACCTTCATGGTCAGACAAAACCCACAATGCCTGACCGAAAAAAACAGGCTGTTGAATAGAACCTTCATTGGGCGGCGGATGACTCTGAACATGCTCTAACGTGCCGCTTTCAGTAACATTTGCTGTCCACAGGCGAGTACGTAACCAAGGCATATCAGGCAATTGCCAAGTCACCCAGGCAATTTTTTTACCATCAGCTGTGAGTGCCGGCGCACCGTAAAAGTCTTCACCTTCATGCAGCACCGTCAACTCACCCGTGCGCACCAGCGCCACCAGTTGCTGTCGACCCTCTGCAACTCCCTCACCGGTTTCACGTACCGCCAGCACACGCTGTCGCAACGGGTCTGACACCAGGCCGCCATAAGCCGCCGCATCGGTGGTCAGCACCTGACTGCTGCTTTCTTCGCTGGCAATAAAACAGATGTGCTGATCGCCAGTGACTACAAACGCGCCATCCGGAGCCGCCGCCAAAGCACCGCCGCCATACCCATTCACCCGGCTGCGAATGTTCAGGTATGGCGTAGCCAATGGGGTCGAAGTCTGGTTACGTATCTGCCAAACTTGATTCGCGCCACTGTCAGGGTCACTTTGCAGCCAGAATACGCCGGCTTGCGAAGCGACCAAGCCACTGCGTTGGATATAACCAGCGCACGCCTCAGTCGCACTCAATAAGCCGACGGGCGACTCAACTGCGGAAGAATAAACGGGAGTTGCCGGCGTTGCGATAGGTCAGCTCCTCTATACCTGCGGTAGCATGGTCAGCGGCTTGACGGGCGGCCAGAATGCGATCGTGATGGGGCGACTTGCTGCACACCGGATCTGCGTTATCGGCATTGCCGGTAAGCAAAAATGCCTGGCAACGACAGCCACCAAAATCCTTTTCCTTTTCATCACAGGACTGACACGGCTCTGGCATCCAGCTATCGCCACGATAATGATTAAAACCTGAGCTTTCGTACCAGATGTGCTTCAAGTTTTTATCGCGCACATTGGGGAAGTCGATCGGCAGCAGGCGAGCGCTGTGGCAGGGTAAGGCGGTGCCGTCTGGAGCCACCGTCAAAAAAAGACTGCCCCAGCCATTCATGCAAGGTTTTGGGCGTTCTTCATAGTAATCGGGGGTAACAAAAATCAGCTTCATGGCCGAGCCTTCGTCCATCAGGCGGGCCCGATTCTGATTCACTTCATGCTCGGCTTTTTCCAGCTGTGCCCGCGACGGCATCAGCCCTTCACGATTCTTGAAAGCCCAGCCGTAGTACTGACACGTGGCCAGCTCGACGTAATCTGCGCCCAGGCGATCACACAATGCAACTATGTCATTCATCTGATGGATATTATGGCGGTGAATCACAAAGTTGAGAACCATGGGGTACCCGGCTTCTTTCACCGCGTGCGCCATCGCCAGCTTTTGCTCAAACGCCTTGCGAGAGCCGGCAACAGCATTATTCAATTCCGGATCTGATGCCTGGAAGCTAACCTGAATATGATCCAGCCCGGCTTCGGCAAACGACTCAACTTTGGCCTGGGTCAGCCCTAAGCCAGACGTGATCAGGTTGCTGTAATACCCCAGATGGCGTGCCTCGGCAATCAGTTCTCCCAGATCCTGGCGCACCAGCGGCTCGCCCCCGGAAAACCCCAGTTGTGCCGCGCCCATTTCACGCCCCTGGCGCAGCACCCTGACCCACGCCTCAGTGCTGAGCTCACTCTGGGTCTGGGCAAAATCCAGAGGGTTCGAGCAATACGGACATTGCAGAGGGCAACGATAGGTCAGCTCGGCGAGCAGCCACAACGGGGGGCCAATGCTGGCTGGCTTCTGTCCAGTCGAACTGGAGGTCAGAGAGGTCATGAGAGTTCAATCCAGTGTTGCTGCCTGGCGTGGTCCAGAAATTCGATCACGTCGCCTTCAAGAGCACCGGTTTGAGGAAACGCTGCCTCTAGCGCAGTCACAATATCCTGCACGCAACGCTGGCCGTCAATTTCGCCCAGTATCGCACCGGCGCTCTCATTAAGCTTCACCATACCCTCAGGGTACAGCAACACATAACCGTTCTGCGCAGGCTCCCACTGGAACCGAAACCCGCGACGAAAACGAGGGGTGTCTGTCGTTTTGATCGCATTTTCTGCCAGATTTGCCATTACAGCCCCCGATGCCAGATTTGCTGATCAGTCACCGTGTGAAACGGTGGTGTGTTATGGCTGTAAGCCATCGTGAGTGCGTCCAGAAGGCTCCACAAAATATCCAGCTTGAACTGCAGGATATCAAGGGCTCTGGCCTGCTCGGGGGCGGTGGTGAAATGCTCAAGCGTAATCGCCAGGCCGTGCTCAACATCGCGACGGGCTTCCGAGAGGCGCTTGCGGAAATAGTGGTAACCAGACTCGTCTATCCACGGATAATGCTGCGGCCAACTGTCCAGGCGGGACTGGTGAATTTCCGGTGCAAACAGTTCCGTAAGGGAGGAACACGCTGCCTCCTGCCAGCTGGCGCGGCGCGCAAAGTTCAGGTAGGCATCTACCGCAAAACGCACACCTGGCAGCACATGACGCTGGTCAATCACCTCTTTTCGGGTAAGCCCTACAGCCTCCGCCAAGCACAACCAGGCTTCGATGCCGCCCGCATCTCCGTGGTGACCGTCGTGATCAAGAATGCGTTGCAACCACTGTTGGCGAACCTCGGCGTCTGGGCAATTAGCCATGATGGCGGCGTCTTTGCGCGGAATCATGATTTGGTAATAATACCGGTTGGCTACCCAGCCCCGGACCTGTTCAGGGCTGCATTGTCCGCCATACATGGCCCGGTGATACGGGTGGTGAATATGGTAATACTGCCCCTTGCTGCGCAGCACTCGCTCAAACTCTGTCGCGTTCATGGCAGTATTGACGATGGCGCTCATAGCTTCTCCGACAGATCAATATGCATTCCGTCCCAAGCCACATCGATGCCGTGCTGAATCAATTGCGCTCGCTCATCAGAGTCTTCATTCAGAATCGGATTCGTGTTGTTGATGTGGATCAGAATCTTATACTTGGCGGGCACAGAATCCAGTACCTCAATCATCCCGCCCGGGCCACTCTGGGCCAGATGGCCCATGGCCTGACCGGTTTTGGTGCCTACTTTCTGGCGGATCATTTCGTCGTTGTGCCACACCGTGCCATCCACCATCAGAACGTCGGCTTTGCGCATCCACTGCAGAATGTTCGCATCGGGCTTACCTAGCCCGGGAGCGTATAGCACAGTGTTACCCGTACGTGTGTCCTCGATAAAAATGCCAATATTATCGCCTGGGTGGGGCTGATCCCTTCGCGGCGAATACGGCGGCGCATTACTCAACAGGGGAATAGCCGTCAGTTTCAGATTCGGGGCGCAAGGAACAACAAAGGCTTCTGGCGCTCCGTCATCAAGCGGGATTTCTTGCCAGCGCAACCCACCGTTCCAGTGCGCTAGCATCGGGAACAGCGGAAAGCCGGAACTGAGGTCTTCGTGTACCTGCGCCGTACACCATAGATCAAGTGGTAGCCCTTCTCGCAGCGTTAACAGGCCCGTCGTATGATCCACCTGGCTGTCCATCAGCACCACGGCCTCAATACCGGTATCACGCAGGGCGCGCGCCGGCTGCATAGCTGGAAACATTGCCAACTGAGCACGTATATCGGGGGAAGCATTGAACAGAATCCAGCGCTCGCCGTCTTGACTGACGGCTATGGACGACTGTGTGCGTGCACGAGCGTTAATAGTGCCCTTTCGCAAGCCATCGCAATTGGCGCAATTGCAGTTCCACTGAGGAAAACCGCCACCTGCCGCCGAACCAAGAACCTGAAGATACATAAGCAGAAGCTCCGAAAGTAAAGCGGCCGGCGCTTGGGCACTGGCCGCTTCAGTCTTCAGCGGTTGGCGAAGTACATAGTGACTTCGAAACCAATACGCAGGTCTTCATAAGCTGGCTTTGTCCACATAATGCTCACCTCTTTTGTCATGATTATTCGGGCATCAGGAAACGTTCGGTGATGGTCACCGCATCCCCAAACTCCATCCTAAAGGCAGCCGCAAGCCACCAACATGGTACTTTCGCACTGTTTTCAGGTCGCCTTTAGTTGCAGTCTGGCAGCAACTAAAGGGCGCAGAGCGATACAACAGCAATCCTGAGAAAAAAAAGGGCCCGCGAAGGGCCAAAAGAGAGCGACACAGATGCCAGGGTCTCCACAAAAACTCCCCGACAGACGCCGGGGAAAGAAGGCGCACATTCCCTGTGCAGTTTACCAACCAACCTGTGTGGAGGAGCTGGCCGGTAGCATTACAATCAGAAAAAGCCCAGCGGATTAATGTCGTAACTGGTCAACATGCATTTGGTTTGCTGGTAGTGATCCAGCGCCAGCTTATGGGTTTCGCGACCAATACCGGATTTCTTGTAACCACCAAAGGCAGCGTGGGCTGGGTACGCGTGGTAGCAGTTCATCCACACCCGACCGGCCTGGATCTGGCGACCCATACGATAGGCAACATGGGTGTCACGGGACCAAACCCCCGCACCCAGACCAAACTCGGTGTCGTTAGCGATGGCGAGCGCCTCTTCCTCGGTTTTGAAGGTGGTTACCCCCACAACCGGGCCGAAGATCTCCTCCTGGAAAACGCGCATCTTGTTATCGCCCTTAAACAGCGTGGGCTGGATGTAGAAGCCGTTAGCAAACTCGCCTTCCATTTGTTCTCGGTCACCGCCGGTCAACACCTGAGCACCTTCCTGCTTGCCAATTTCAAGGTACGACAGGATCTTGTCGAACTGTTCCTTGCTGGCCTGAGCGCCAACCTGCACATCGGTGTCCAGCGGGTTGCCGCGTTTGATTGCCTTGGTGCGGGCGACCACTTTTTCTATAAATTCGTCGTACATGTCTTCCTGCACTATCGCGCGTGACGGACAGGTACACACTTCACCCTGATTGAAGAAAGCCAGAACCAGACCTTCCACACACTTGTCGATGAATTCAGGCTCGGCCTTCATCACGTCAGAGAAGTAAATATTCGGTGACTTGCCACCCAGTTCCACGGTAGAGGGGATGATATTTTCAGCCGCGCATTTAAGGATGTGCGACCCAACCGGTGTTGAGCCGGTAAAGGCGATTTTGGCAATACGCTTACTGGTCGCCAGCGCTTGGCCAGCTTCAATGCCGTAACCGTTAACCACGTTGAGCACACCCGGCGGCAGCAGGTCGCCGATGACTTCCATCAACACCAGTATGCTCGCAGGTGTCTGCTCGGCCGGCTTCAGCACAGTACAGTTACCCGCCGCCAGGCATGGGCCTAGCTTCCAGGCAGCCATAAGTATTGGGAAGTTCCAGGGGATAATCTGCCCGACCACGCCTAACGGCTCGTGGAAGTGGTACGCCACGGTGTTGTTATCAATTTCGCCCATATGGCCTTCCTGGGCGCGAATGCAACCAGCAAAGTAACGGAAGTGATCAGCGGCCAATGGAATGTCGGCGTTCAGGGTTTCACGGACGGCTTTACCATTATCCCAGGTTTCCGCAACCGCCAATTTTTCGAGATTGGCTTCAATGCGATCAGCAATTTTCAAAAGGATATTTGAGCGCTCTTGAGCCGAGGTACGTCCCCACGCGGGGGCTGCCTTGTGCGCCGCGTCGAGCGCCAGCTCGATATCTTCTGCAGACGACCGCGGGATTTCACAGATAACATCACCCGTTACAGGGGTAATGTTATCAAAATACTGCCCTTTTACCGGGGCAACCCACTCACCGCCAATGTAATTTCCATAACGGGATTTAAAAGAAACGGCGGAACCTTCTGTTCCTGGTTGTGCGTAGATCATGGCTTCGACCTCATGTTTATTTATCACTCGCCAACGGGGGGGCAATCGCGTTTACCCATCCAATGTAGACACTAACTCTCACCCATTGAATGCTGCGATGGGGGCGAAAAACTCCTCCCTTGGTAGTAGATGCCAGCCGACCGATGTTGCCCGTGGCCTGCTGGCGCCCAATTTCATCGCATCCGGGGATTACTGACTTGCAACTCGGTCCTTTGGTAGCTTAAAGGTCCAGACCGTACCACCCTGGTTAAAATGCTTGACCACTTTGGCCACTTCACCCCCCCAAAGCGGAACCGCCCCACCCCAGCCAGAAGCCACTGAGACAAACTGCTCACCGTCCATCTGCCACGTAACCGGGGTGCCAACCACTCCGGAGCCGGTATTGAACTTGTAGAGCTCTTCACCCGTCTTGGCATCAAAGGCTTTCAGGTAGCCCTCTGGCGTGCCAGTGAAAACCAGGTCACCCGCTGTAGTCATTACGCCGCCCCACAAAGGCGCGGTATTTTCATAACGCCACACTTCCTCACCGGTTTTCGGATCCATGGCGCGCAAAACGCCAATGTAATCGTCGTTGGCAGGCTTGATTGTGAAACCGGCGCCTAAAAATGCTCCGCCTCTTTTATAAGAAACCGGCTCATTCCAGATATCCATGGACCACTCGTTAGAGGGCACATAGAACAAGCCAGTTTTCTGACTGTAAGCCATAGGCATCCAGTTTTTGCCACCGAGGAACGCCGGTTGCGCTACAACTGCTTCGCCTTTCGTGCCATCAGTGACAGAAGGATCTCCGGGGCGGCCACCCTCTGCATAAATCGGCCGGCCGGTTTTGGGATCGAGCCCCGTCGCCCACGTGATTTTATCTACAAACGGAAAGCCACGAATGAAGTCACCGTTTTCACGGTTCAAAACATAGAAAAAGCCATTTCGATCGGCGGTGGCCGCAGCCATCACCGTTTTTCCGTTTTCCTCGTAGTTAAACGAAATCAGCTCATTTACACCATCGTAATCCCAGCCGTCGTGGGGTGTGGTCTGAAAGTGCCATTTGATGCTGCCATCGTCCGGATCAATGGCCAGTCTTGAGGATGAGAACAGGTTGTCACCCGGGCGCAGGTGCGAGTTCCACGGCGATGGGTTACTGGTACCAAAAAACAGCGTATCGGTATCCTGATCGTAAGTGCCGCCCAGCCAAGGTGCTGCGCCGCCGGTCTTCCACATATCACCGGGCCAGGTGCGCCCGGCTTCGCCACCAGAAATACCATTTTCAACTTTTTCGCCATCTTCGTACACATACCCCATGTGTCCTTCGACCGTGGGGCGCGTCCAGGCCAAGTCACCGGTTTCAGCATCGTAAGCTTCCACTTTGCCAACAACGCCGAACTCGCCACCGGCTACCCCGGTAATTATTTTGCCTTTTATAATAATTGGAGCGGCAGTGATGGCGTATCCTGCCTGGTAGTCCGCCACCTTCTTAATCCACTCAGGCTTGCCTGTATCCTTGTTCAGAGCCACAAGCCTGGCATCCAGAGTGCCGAAGTATACTTTGTCGCCGTAAAGGGCTACGCCGCGGTTAACCACATCACAGCAAGGCATGATGCCGTCGGGCAGGCGGGCATCGTACTGCCAAAGCTCTTCGCCGGTTCTTGCGTCAATTGCGTAAACGCGGGAGTAGGAGGCGGTCACGTACATCACGCCGTCCTTTATCATGGGCTGGGATTCCTGGCCGCGCATCTTTTCGCTGCCGAAGGAAAATGCCCATGCAGGCTGCAAATACTGGATATTATCTGTGTTCAAGTCTTCAAGCGTGCTGAACCGTTGCCCTTGAGTACCCATACCATAGGTGACAACGTCTTCTGGCGTATTGGCATCGTTGAGGATATCTTCGTCGGTTACGGCCTGGGCGCCGCACGACACTGCCACCGCAAGGGTGCTGACTGCAATGCGAATGCCGAATCTGTTCAATCTCATGGTTGCGCTCTCCGAGTCTCTTGTTGTCGGTTTTCGGTGAACCGGGAAGTTTTCCCGCCTCTCTGCAGATTCTTCGCTTTGCCTGCCCAATCAACAATGATTCCCGAGGAGTGGTTTTCTCATCACTTGGTCGTACGACCCAAATAGAAAAGCCCACGCTGAATGCGTGGGCTTCGTCCGAATTCAAGAAAGTGAATCGCTCGCAACCAAGTTCAGGGCTGGCCCTCGGCTCGTGCAATCGCTTCGTCACCCAGGAACTCCCGATAATATTGGGGGACGCTGTAACTCAGGTTAAACTGAGAAAATAGCTCGCTGAGCTCGCCAGACTGCACCAGCTTGCCAACGATCTCCTCAAGGGCATAGCCCAGTTGTCGGTGTGTGTGCTTGATCGCCATACCCACATCCCAAACCTGCTTGTTGATACCCGGAAAACCATTACTCGCGTGCTTGAACTCACTGTTTTCCACTTTTGACAATTGATAGTCAATTTCTGCGCGCATGCCCATGACGGCGCTCACCCAACCATCGCGCATGGCACTGAAGGCGTCCTCCACGTTTGCGTAATGGCGTACCTGTTCGCGCAAACGACCATTTAACCCGGAAGAGAGATAGAAATCCGGCAAGGTGTCAATTTCCACACCAATCGGGTGGTACTGGAACATTGCGACAGTTTCCACCGAGTCCATCTTTTTCGGGTTGTAAGCAATTTGCCAGGTTTCTTGCTGGTAAGGCCCGAACAGCACCACCTGTTCGTTCATGTATTCGCCGGTGGAATCCTGCATATAGGCGTATTGTTTGTCGTAAGGCACCCGCATCATCACATCTGCAAGACGTTGTTTTGCCAGGTAATGGCCCTTCCAGACGTTGTTGCGCAGGTCGTCTCCCAGGTTTTCATCCGGCACGATCCAGTGCACTTTGAAATCCACACCCATGGCCTTCGCAATGCGTTTGCCAAGCTCCACATCAATGCCCTGAGGCGCACCGTTCACGGTGTAAGAGTATGGTGGGAAATTCTGGTAAACACCCACCTTCAAATAACCGGACTCCAGAATAATGTCGTAACTGCGCTCCGCAGGCCGGTTCAGCAACGCGTTCCCGTCATCCACTTCCTGGGCAAAGCCCGTTTGCAACAGCAGCATCAATGCGAATACTTGAAACAGCGCTTTCATTGTTACTCCCCCCAACGGCGACAGGCCGGCATATAGCCGACCCGAAAACAGCCCCTTGAATTTCGAAACCAGTGCCATTTACTCAGGTTTTGGCAAGGATTCGATGTAGGTTCTGATTGCCCAAATGGCATTTTGCTCCAGGGTTTTCTTCCACGATGGCATACCACGATCGGTGCCATTTTGAACGCGGCCCATATAGTACTCGTCGTCCCATTCTGTAAGCTCGCGCAAATCTGGTGTCAACCCACCAGACATTGCTCTGATACCGTGGCAGCCGGCACAGTTGCCAGCATAAGCACTTTCGCCAATCTCCACCGCCAGAGCGTTTGCATCGCCGTGTGAGCCACCCTTTCGGAACGGATTTTCTGCCAGGATTTCATCTCCGAGAACTGGAAGATTACCGGTATCCACTGGTTGTGGGGTGACATTGCCGTGCGCCATCACCAAGCCCGCTGTTCCCAGCAGGGCCGCCGTTGTCAGCGCTTTGAGTGAGAAGGAGATTTCCATTGCACTTACCTTTGTTGATTCTTCGTGCTCTGGCGATTGGAATCATGAAATGCCAGTTGTTGATACCCAGTCTAGAAAGCTCGGCGACCAATCCGAATGCCACTTTGGGGGCTTCAGCTTAGTTCCTTAGTCGTAGGCAATCAGGGCAAAGGCCAAAGCATGACAGCCTCAGCGCTTCACCTGAAATTCGCGCGGTATCAGCAGAAAAATTTTGTGAAAGGCCGTCATTGATTTATCCGTTCAAGGACACTGGAAACCCTACCGACCATGCTAAAGAGGCTGCTTCAGACCGGAATAGTCCTTTAGTACTGCCAGTTTGCTACTTTCTGAATATTCCCGGAACTTTTTCCCTTCTCTAAGCTGGTCAGACAATAAAAACCCCGGAGGGCCTCATGTTCCGACCCGCGTCTTTGATCGTCACGCTCGTTTTTAGTCTTCTAAGCGCGCTGCCACTCCATGCCTCTGAAACGATCGCCGTGAAGGTAGGGTATGTACAGTGGGCGCCAGACCAGGGTCCGGTGCTGTCCAACGTGCTTCCCGAGCCCGAGGATGCCGGCCTGCGAGGCGCCGAACTGGCGATTCGCGATAACAGCACCACCGGGAAATTCATGGGCCACACGTACACCCTCACGTCCAGAGTGGCCGAATCAGAGCAGACGGCGGTAGAGGCCTTTGAGGCGCTGCAGCAACAAGGGGTTGATCTTTTTGTCATCAATACGCCTGCGAGCACATTGACAGCGATGTTGGATAAAGCCGACACAGATACGCTGGTATTCAATTCCGGTAGCCCAGACGATGCGCTGCGCGCTAGCGAATGCAACCCGAACCTTCTGCACACTCTCCCAAGCTACGCGATGCTCACCGACGCTCTGGGCCAGTGGTTGAAAATGCGGCGCTGGAGTCGGGTTTTTCTGATTACGGGGCCAACCGCAGCAGACCAGGCGTGGGCCAGCGCATTTCGCCGCTCAGCCAAACGCTTCGGCGTAAAAATTATGGAAGACAAGCCTTGGACCTTCGATGCGGATCTCCGTCGCACCGCGGCCAAAGAGTTGCCATTGTTCACCCAGGCTAGCGATTACGATGCGGTGGTGGTGGCCGATGTGCGCGGTGATTTTGGTGAATACGTGCCGTTCAACACCTGGCTGCCAAGGCCGGTGGTTGGCACACAGGGCATGTCGCCTGTGGCCTGGCATCGCGTTGTAGAAAGCTGGGGCGCCGCACAGCTACAGAGCCGCTTTTACAATTTGGCCAGCCGCAACATGACCAGCGAAGATTACGCGGCGTGGGCGGCGGTTCGCTCTTTGGGAACGGCCGTTACCCAGCTTGGTAAAGCCGACGCCAAGAGTCTTCGCAGCTTTATTTTCAGTGATCGCTTTCAGCTGGCGGCGTTCAAAGGCCGTCAGCTGACCTACCGCTTGTGGAATGGCCAACTACGTCAACCCATTCCGCTGGTGCACCCAAGGGGTTTGGTGGCGAGTGCGCCAATCGAAGGATTTATTCATCCGAAAACGGAAATGGACACCCTCGGGCTCGATGAGCCAGAAAGCACCTGTCGTATCAACGGCTGACCGCCTGTGCGTTCGCCATCCAGAATAACAAGGAGTTCTCCAATGACATCGCTACTCAGACAAACCGCTTTGGCTGCCCTGGTAGGGCTGTCCACGCCGGCTATGGCAAGTCTGGCTTACGTATCCAATGAAAAAGACAACACCCTGTCTATTATTGATACGGAATCACAGCAGGTCATCGACACCATTGACGTTGGCGCACGGCCGCGCGGTATCTTGTTGTCAAAGGACTTCACCAAACTGTACATCTGCGCCAGCGACGACGACACCGTTCAGGTGCTGGATCTGGCCACCCGCAAGATTATCGACACCCTGCCCTCCGGTGAAGACCCCGAGCAATTCGCACTGCATCCCAACAACAAGCATCTTTATATCGCCAATGAGGACGACGCGATCGTCACGGTGGTAGATGTCACCACAAAAAAGGTTCTGGCCCAGATCGACGTAGGCATCGAACCAGAAGGCATGGCAGTGAGCCCGGACGGCAAATGGGCGGTGAATACCTCAGAAACCACCAGCATGCTGCACTGGATAAATACCGAAAGTTTTGAAATTGAAAAGAACATAGTGATCGGCCAACGGCCACGCCATGTGGAGTTCAGCAACGACAGTAAAGTTGCATGGACCTCAGCCGAAATTGGCGGCACCGTGCATATTATTGATGTCGATAAACTCGAACAAATTCACGAAATGTCGTTCAAAGTGCCCGGCGTCAACCAGGACAGAGTTCAGCCCGTAGGTATCGAGTTAACCTCTGACGGAAAATACGCTTTTGTTGCGTTAGGTCCCTCCAATCACGTGGCTGTGGTCAACGCAAAAACCTACGAAGTTCTGGATTACCTGCTGGTCGGTAGCCGGGTGTGGCAACTGGATTTGAATAAAGACGAAACTCAGCTCTACACTACCAACGGCGTGTCTGGGGATGTATCGGTTATTGATGTAAAAGCTATGAAAGTCATTAAATCCATCAAGGTAGGCCGCTATCCTTGGGGCGTGGTCATCGATCCCAATTCATGACTATCGAAGCCCGTAACATCAGCTTTCGCTATGGCAACAAGCCTGTGCTTCAGGAGGTCGGTTTTACGCTGACCTCCGGGGGGTTCCACGCGTTGCTGGGCCCCAATGGTGCAGGAAAATCCACACTGTTCGGATTGCTGACCCGGCTGCTGGCACTGCAACAAGGCGATATACTGCTCGCCGGGCAGTCCCTGAAGAAGCAGCCAGCTGATGCCATGCGTCAAATAGGTGTGGTATTCCAGCAGAACGCGCTGGATCTGGATCTGTCGGTTCGGCAAAACCTGATGTATCACGGCGCCCTTCACGGACTTTCGCGCAGAGAGGCTCGCAGCCGCGGCGACCAGGAACTGCAGCGGTTTGGATTACTTGACCGGGCGGGCGATGCAGTTCGCGAGCTTAACGGCGGTCATCGGCGCCGGGTCGAAATTGCCCGCTCCTTGCTACATCGTCCTTCACTGCTTTTGCTCGACGAGCCTACCGCCGGACTGGATGTTACCAGCCGCAGGGCCCTTAACGATCACGTGCGCAGGCTCTGCGAAAAAGATGGTCTGACGGTACTCTGGGCCACCCATTTGATTGAAGAAGTACGCGCTCAAGACCGGGTGCTCATTCTGCACCAGGGCCAGCTATTGGCAGACGCTAAAGGCTTCGAAATTTGCTCTGCCGACGGCAGCAAGAGCCTGGCCGAGACGTTTGAATCATTGACGGGAGGCGCGCCATGACACCTGCTCAGTACTGGCATTGTTTTGTCGGCATCCAGTTCCGTGAATGGCTGCGCTTTTGGCAACAACGCACCCGGTTTGCCAGCGCGCTGGTACGCCCACTGCTCTGGCTGGTCGTATTTGCCGCCGGTTTTCGCGCTGTCCTTGGCATTTCCATTATTCCGCCCTATCAAACGTATATTACCTACGAGACCTACATTGCACCCGGACTGTGCGGCATGATCATTCTGTTCAATAGCATGCAGGGCGCACTCTCCATGGTTTATGACCGGGAACTTGGCAGTATGCGGGTGCTATTGATGAGCCCGTTGCCTCGCCCCTTCCTGCTGATAAGCAAATTGCTGGCGATGGGTGTGGTTTCCGTTGGCCAGGTCTATGTTTTCCTCTTGCTGGCTTTACTTGTAGGTGTGGAACCGCCGCTTTGGGGGTATCTGGCTGTACTACCGGCTTTGATACTGACGAGCCTGATGCTTGGCGCGATGGGCCTGTTAATTGCCATGTGGATCAAGCAGCTGGAGAACTTTGCCGGGGTGATGAACTTTGTCATTTTCCCGATGTTCTTTATGTCCTCCGCGCTGTACCCGCTCTGGAAAATGAATGAGGCAAGCCCCTGGCTGTACTGGGTATGCCAGTTCAACCCCTTTACTCATGCAATAGAAGCCATTCGGTTTTCGCTGTATCTGGAGTGGAATCCTTTGGCCTGGGGAGTGATGACCGGGGTTACGTTGGTTCTGGTTGTTTTGGCCACTGCCGGCTTCCGGCCGCAAAGAACCAAAATACTAAGCAGCAAACCGGGCTGACCTGGAGCCCGCGAGCAACGCCTAATACCCGAACCTTTGTCTCTGGTCCGTTCGCTCAGGGTTTCTCAATGTTTCTAACAGATTTTCGACCAGACCGGCCTCTTCAACCGCACCATCCCACTGCAACTGCGCCGGCTTGCCATCGAGATACCACAGTCGATTGGCCAGAGTAGTGGCATCCCCGCCATCGTGGGTCACGCAGATCATTGCCATAGCGGGATTGGCCTCGAGAATCGCCACGATCAGCTGTCTAAGCTCACCAGCCATCACAGGATCAAGGGACGCAAAGGGTTCGTCCAGCAGCAACAATTGCGGCTTTATCGCAAGGCACCGAGCCAAGGCGGCACGACGGGCCATACCCAGAGATATCTGGTCAGGCAGGTAGTGGCCGTAACCGGCCAAGCCAACCCCGACAAGGTACTCCTCGGCCTCCGGCGCCGAGACACCCACAAGCTGAATATTGGCTCTCAGGCTGCGCCAGGGCAACAGACGATGCTCCTGGAACAGATAGCCTACCCCAATCTCTTCACGACCAATGATGGCGTTAGCCGGCACTTTCGAATCCAGCCCGGCTATGGCGTTCAGCAAGGTGGTTTTACCTATGCCCGAGGGCCCAAGCAGACAGATACGATCACCGGGATCCACCTTAGTGGCAATCCCTCCCAACACCGGCTGTGCAAAATCGCGGCCTGCGATGCGTAACTCAAGCATGGGTCTCCTCAGGCTGGCGCCAGCGGCTGGATCGGCGCTCCAACGGCTGCAGAATAGCCAGTTCTATCAGTTGAACCACGGCGATGAAAGCCAGGCTGTAGGCGAGAATGGTGGCCACGTCGAAGACCTGGAAGGCCAGTTGGAGCTGGAATCCCACCCCGCTGGAGCGGCCGAGCAATTCCACCACCAGTACGATTTTCCAGATCAGGGCCAAGCCACCTCTCGTGGCGGCCATCAGGTAGGGAAACAGTTGCGGCACCCAGACCTCCCGAAACCGCTGCCAACGGCTGAAGCGATAGACAGTTGCCATATCCTCCAGTCGGAAATCCAGGCTACGAGCCCCTTCCCGAACAGTCACAGCAACGTTGGGAACCTTGTTGATGACCACGGCCATAATTGCGGCCGACTCAACAAGGCCGAGCCAAACGTACATCAGGATAATGGTAACCAGTGCCGGCAGATTCAGCAGCAAAACCAGTAACGGATCAAAAAGAGCATTGATGGCAGTCGACCGCCCCATTGCCAAGCCAACCAAAGCGCCAAGCGACATGGCCAGAAAAAACGCCAGTACAACACGGCGCAGGGTGGCAGACAGGTGATACCAGAGATCGCCGGAACTGGCTTCCCGCATCAGGGTATCCAGCACATCAAGCGGAGAAGGTAGCAGTGCTGACTGGACAAACCACGATATCAAAGCCCACACCATCACCACTGACGGCAATACAATCCAGTAAATCCAGACCGGCGGTCGCCCTCGTTTCGCAGCGCCGCCGTTTGTCATGGTTGTTTCCGATAGAACAGGCGATCTGGCATAAGCAAACCCGCGTCTACACCTGTCAGGATCTGCAGCTCCTTTAAGTTCGCAACACGATGGTCCGTCAGCGGTTTCGGAGTTCCGGCAACGAAACCATCTCGCAAAGCCTTGAACACTGAGTCCTCAGGATTCCGTAGAAGTGGCCGTAACCGCTCCCAGGCAGACGGTCTCGCTGAAAGCTCTGCTTTTGCTTCAGCCACCGAAACAGCAAAACGGTCGATGAGTTCTGCGTGTGCGCTTGCCCATGTTTCAGGAAACACATACCCCAGTACAGGTAGATTGGAGTCCAGATTCAGGGCGACAAGCAAGTCGGCCATACCAAAAGCCGAGCGCCAGCCACCCTCCCCTTTCAAGCGAGCGGCAAAATGCCAGTAGGTGACGATGGCATCCATTTGCCCGCGTTTGAGCCCTTGGCTCAGCAACGGGGGTGCGGCAAACTGAATCTCGGTTGAGTCTGCCAGGTCGATACCCTGAAGTGACGCCACCTTCTGAAGCAACACCCAGCCTTTGCTGTCTGGCCCCCCGGCAACCCCGATACGCAGCCCCTGAAGGTCGGCCAGGCTATGCACACCAGAGTTTTCTGGCACCACGATGTCACCAATCCGGGATGAGAACGGTATGTAGAGATAGGGGCTACCAGCCTGATACCTTGACTGAGCCCACAGCAGATCTGCAACAGCCCCGTCCGCTGAGCCACTGGTCACAGCAAGGTGCGATGCCGAAAGATTAGCAACCACCCTCAGTGCCAGGCGGTAGCCATGTTTGCGATCCAGTTGCTGATGTGCAATATGATCCAGCTCCCAGTGCGCCGTACCAAACTGCAAAACACTAACGGACAATTCCGGCAGTTCTGGCTGTGGCTTATCCGGCCCGGCCAGAGCACCTAATCCATAGCACTGAGCTAAAATCAGCAAAGCGACCGCAGCAAGTGCAGACCGCCCCGACTTTCGTTGTGGTAAATTCATTCCTACACAATACGAACCCCGGTGATGCGCAAGAATAGTACTTTGGTGGCTGTTTTTTGGTGCGATGGTCGCATTCAACTAATGGCCGGGGTGGCGTGTAATGGAAGCATCACAATAATAACCCGGAGCTTAGCGTCATTCAGCCGAGCTAACGACCTTCTGAACTGGGGGCTGCCGTGCTTAACCAACTCAATGCTGTACTGTGTTCCGAAACCCACTCTCACGATTCGGGGAAAGTTCCCGATACTGAAAATAGACAGGTAGACACCCCCATGGAACCTGCGTACAAGATTCTGATCGCCGACGACCACCCGCTTTTTCGGGAAGCCATCAGCAACGTCATCGCATCGGGCTTTGAAGGCAGCGAAATCATCGAAACCGACGATCTGGACAGCGCGCTTAAGGTCGCTCAGGAAAACGATGACCTTGACCTGATCCTGCTGGACCTGAATATGCCAGGAATGCATGGCCTGAATGGCCTGATCACCTTGCGCAACGAAGCGCCAACCATTCCCGTCGTGATTGTCTCGGCTGAAGAGGAAAAACAGGTGGTGCTGCAAGCCATCACTTACGGTGCAGTGGGTTTTATTACCAAATCATCGCCGCGCGCGCAGATGACCGAGGCTATCCAGCAAATCCTCAACGGCAATGTGTACCTGCCCTCGGATATCATCCGTTCTGGCAAAGAAAGCGCCAGCCGGCGCAGACGTAACGACGACAACCCCATTTCTCCGGAACTGCTTAATTCCCTGACCCGACGCCAATTACTGGTACTGGAGCGGATGTCCAAAGGAGAGTCTAACAAGCAAATTGCCTACAACCTCAACATTGCCGAGACCACCGTCAAGGCCCACGTTTCGGCTATTCTCCGCAAACTCAGTGTGCACAACAGGGTGCAAGCCATCCTGTCCGCCAGCGATGTGGATTTTAGTGAATACCTGAAGCGTTAACACCTGAGCCAGGTTCATAAGCATACGGCGAGGGCGCGGCTACTTAGCGCTGGTTCCGCCGTTGCAGACTAATCAAATGACTGAGCGTACTTTTGAGCTTCAGCGGCTTGACCGGTTTGTTCATCAACACATAACCAAGGTCTCGAATGTGTTGTTTGAGTTCATTGGTGTAGTTTGCGGTAATCATTACCACTGGGGCCGGGTGAAGACGCCGCCCGTTAATGCTGGCAACAATATCTGCGCCAGTCTCATCGTTATCGAGATGGTAGTCGGCAAGGATCAAATCCACCGGGCTTCCAACCGGGTCTAACTGGCGCTCCAAATCCGCCAGCGACGTGGCACCGGTTACCCGACAATCCCAGCCTTCCAGCAGAGTTTTCATACCTGCACAAATTGCGTGATCGTTATCAATCACCCAGACCCTTGCGCCGCCCAAGCCCTGATCTGCCATCGCATTATGTAACACCTTGCCGGCAGTACCCACGCCTTTGGGCTGAAGTCGACCCATCGGTACGCGCACGCTAAACACCGACCCTTTACCTTCAACCGACGACACCGAAACATCATGGCCCAACATGCGTGCAATTTTATCTACGATGGCAAGGCCAAGGCCCAGCCCCTTGTCAGGACGCGAGCCCTCAGGTCGGATACGCTTGAATTCCTGAAAGATTTCGCTCAGTTTGTCCTGAGGAATACCCGGCCCGGTGTCCCAGACCTGAAGCAGTATGTGATCTTTCTGGCGCCGGCATCCCAGCAAAATCCGGCCACTGCCAGTATAGCGAATGGCGTTGGTTAAAAAGTTGCGCAGAATCCGCGCCAATAACTGAGAGTCTGATTCCACAATCGCCGAAGACGCCACAAAATCGAGCCTTAGGCCTTCCGCAACAGCCATTTGCTGGCATTCGCGGGCGATGTTATTGAGAAGATCACGCAAATCAAACGCGGTGACATCTGGCTTAATCACACCGGCATCCAGTTTGGAAATGTCCACTAAGGTGCCTAACAGACTCTCAACGTCATCCAGCGAGGCGCTGACCGAACGCACCTGGCTTTCGGCTTTCGGGCCAAACGATTGCTCTAACAAAGCACTGGTGAACAGTCTGGCAGCATTCAGGGGTTGCAGCAGATCATGACTGACAGCAGCCAGGAATTTTGTTTTCGACAGATTTGCCTGCTCGGCTTCCAATTTTGCCTCTTGCAAGCGCGCCTCTGCAGAAGCGCGCTCGCTGATTTCCTGACGCAACTGGCTGTTGGCCTCCGTCAGCGCCGAGGTGCGCTCTTTGATCCGGTGTTCAAGATCGTCATAAGCTTGCTCCAGCGCCAAGGCCGTTTTGCGGCGCTCGGTAATGTCGCGAATGAGCACAAAAAACCCGACCACATCGCCACGCTCATCAAAATTCGGCACGTAGGAGCGCAGCATGAAACGCACCAGCCCCTGTTCACCGGTTTCTTCAAACTCGAAGTTCACACTATGGCCAGCCAACACTTCCTGCATCTGTGGCAACAGGCGTTGATACAGTTCTGCCGAGTGCAGCTGATCAAGGCGCATACCCAGGGGTGACTCGCCGTTGCGGCCATACCAGGCTTCGTAAACCTGGTTGCAAAACTGAATGCTCAAGTCCGCACCAACGTAAGCAATCAACGCCGGAACGTGGTCAGTGACTACACGAATCCAGTGTTCGCTTTCTTCAAGCGCCTTGATGCGACGGGCCATTTCGCTATTTTTTACATCGGTTATATCCGAATACAACACCACCAATCCACCCTCACGGGTGGGTCGCTCAGTCATTTGCACCCAACGATCATTGGAAAGCAGAAACACGACACCTTCTGAGTCCGGCTCGCGATGTTCTTCCACAATCAAACCCGACGCGAAAGCCAGTTCTCGCACGCTCTCAATACTGGTACCTGGGGCTGGCATCGCAACACCGGCATGGCGCCAATAGCTGCGAAAACGGCTATTGCTTTGCACCAGTTGGTGGCGGTGGTCAAACAGCACAAACCCATCAGCAATACTCTCGATGGCATCACTCAGGCGCTGACGGGTTGTTTCCGCCTCTTCACGCGCCCGATTCAATGCCTTATTGCTGCCGCGAAGCTCCTCCATTGCCTGGTTAAGTGCTTCTGTGCGCTCCCTCACCTGTTCGGCCAGCACTACCGAGTGTTCAAACGCCGCGTAAGGTTCCGGCTTATGGGCCATTCCGGATTCCACCCGCACAATTAATGCGTCGCGAATTTTACACAGTCGTTCATTATCGGCTTCAAGCGCCGCGATACGCTCCCGCAGAGACGCATCCGGCTGCGACTGAGAGTTACAGGGAACTGGAATCAGGCTGGCCAATAACCACCCCCGTGAATGTTTGATTAATATGCATTCCGTTGAACTGCTCGCCGTAGGTGTTAAAACCCACTACCTTGTGATGGCGTAGAAATTCAGACACCGCCTCGACTTCCCCGGTCAGCTCCGCCTCCAGGCGACGTAGAAAACAATCACAACCGATAGTAATCAACGGCGGCCCGACCATGCCTTCGGAGATTTCGAGCTGCTCCCGCACGCTGTCCAACAGTGATTCGGGCGCCATAGCCGTCATTACGATGCCAGTCTCCACGGCGCAGTAAAAAGTCAGGCTTTTATCCGGATTGACACACTGTATCGACCGCACAAAATAATGGCCGCCGACTTTTACACCCAATGGCTGCAGCGCAAAAACCGTGCGATCCAGTTTATCGACTTCAACGCCCACGGCTCGAGCGTACGCATCAGCGGCGGGCTCTGCATTCAACTCATAAACCGTTCGGCTGTCAGAACAGGCGCTTGTAACAACCAGCTTTTCGTAACCTTCAGTCATGTGGTGACTGGAAAACACGCGAAAATCCAATGGCGTGTTAACCAACAGAACCATTGCTGCACCGGCGTGGAAACGACCGTCGTAAAATACGTGAGTGTTTGCAAGCCGCTCATCATCGCCTGCCGATCCGCCAAACTGCGGAATACTACCAAGTGCCGAATTCAGTGTCGCAAGTACCAGCTCTTCGCGGCTGGACAGCCCGTCCAGCAAGGTGATGGCAAAGGTATTACCTTTGATGGGCGCAATTCGGGCATTGCGACAATTCGTCAGCAGGCCGTCTATCACGCTTTGCGCATCCTGCAGGGAAAAGCGATCCATTTCACGGATCAGAGCACAGTCAATCGAGAAGAACCGGCTGTCAAAACCAATAGCCGTGATGCACCCGCGATCATAGCCGCGGGTGGTAATTTCACCCGCCGACGTACAGCCCGACAGGCGCACATCCGGGAAGGCCTGCGCAAGAGCCGGGCCCAGCCCGTCGAGATCGTATTCGGCGGAGCAGAAGAACAGAACGCACCCAAGGTGTGGATGGTTAAGTTGGCTGGCAAGATTATTTGCCGCCAGGACCGGCTCGCGAAGGCAAGTGCTGGCAACACGGACAGCAAACATTGTGGTTACAGGCGGCATGGGAGATACTTCCGCAAAAAAAGAACGCCCCCATAATTCTACGGGCTCGACCGGTTTCGCCAATGAGACTTCAGTGCTTTTTATCGGTGCGCCGAAATGATCGTAAGCCATTGATCAGACTACTCCATTGTCAGAGCCTGGCAGTTGGATGCATGCAATAACCCGAAAACCAGCACTTTAGTTCTAGATCATTACGCCGCGAGCGATAGAGCGCAAACCCAACCGCCCGCAGTATACGACGTCTAGAACGTGACAACGGCCCCAAGCGCGATGGTATTGATGTCCGAGTTGGTCATGCCCGTTGTACGATTTTCGCCCTCAAACATGTTGTACTCGGCAACCAGTTTGAAGTTGCTGTTCACATCATGAAAGAAACCCAGGGTCGTGCTTTCCGTTTCAAGATTCAGAATTTCAGCGTCAGTCTCACCATAAGACAACACTAGGCGGTTGGGCCCGAAGGCGTAGGAACCCTGAACCAGAAAGCCATCAGCGTCATCTTCAGTGACTGGGCTGTTGCTAATCAGCACCGGGTTGTCACCCTTTGAGGTAAAACCAGACGCTGCCAGAGTCAAACCCGCCAGCGAAGCTTTCACACCGTAGCCAAGGCCGCTGCTATCAACCGTAGTGCCGGCATTTTCAGCTGATTGATAACGGCCGTTTAGCCAACCGGTCAGCCCTAATCCGTTCACATCGGTGCTATAGGTTATCTCCGACTCAAACCGCGGAGCGGAATTCTCATCGTTTGCCCCGGTAACCGTATCTGCTGGATCAAGAACACCGACAGCAATATTGAATCCGGACATTTCCGGAGCGCGATAGGTTATCTGGGCTGAAGGCGTCGGGTACGGGTAACCAACACCGATGTTGCCGAAAGACACCCCACCGGCCGTACCCGGAGAACCAAAGCCCATCAGAATTTCATCAAGAAATATATTGGAGCGCGCGTAAAGACCAAAATCCTTACCGATCAATACCTGGCCAAAGCTACCGTCTACGGTGGCGTAAAACTGGCGCACGTCAATAGCGGTGTCAATTGGCGAGTCAAGGCTGTCGTTGATCGATGTCCAGAATGAAGAGCGACCTCCCAGAGTCAGATCACCCATTTCTTTGCTGAAATTAAACCCGATGGTGTTGGGCAAAAAACCCATCTTGATGCGGGAGTCTCGGGTGTCACTCAGATCATTGTCGCGATTTACATAAAATGCGTTGAAATAGCCATCAACAGAAAACGTTGTGCCGTCCTCGTTATACAATTCGACCGCCGCATTTGCTCCAGCACTGGCACCCATCGCCGCTGCCATTGCGATGAACAGTCTCGACCTTCTGATATTGTTGTTGTTCATAATTACCCCAGTATGTTCGTCATTCAGGATCAGGCGACCTTTAGCAAATGCCGCAAGCGACAGCTGTTGCCTGAACTTTATAATCGGCTACCAGAGAAACCGGAGGTATCGGCCGAGGGATCCGGTTTTATGCTTATTTGGGAGGGAGTAGAAATAGCACTTTTGGACTAAGACATTCATTCATCCGGTTTTGCGCCATCAATCGGAATCCTGTGCCACACATGGCCAATCACTCATCCAAATCAGTGCCTTATTTAATAGATGGACAAAATCAACCATAAAGTAGCAGGCGGCTGACTCCGAGGTCGTATTGAGTCAAAACGTAAACTCAATAGCATGGAAGGAACCACCCGAAAAATACCAGGAGTAACTCATGGTCGGGCGCATCGTGCTCTTTTTTCTGTATTTGTTTGTTTGTAATTCTGCAGCCCAGGCCGAGCTTTCTGAACAGAAAAAAGCCCTGATCCAGGAATTATTTCCGTCGGCGACGATTATCGATGAGAAACTGGAAGACTTCCCGGTTTATCCCGTTTACCAGCTTCAGGAGTTACTGGGCTACGCCTACGAGTCCGTTGATCTGAGCAGGCTTCAGGGATTCGCTGGCAAACCCATCAGCATGCTGGTCGGTATGGACATCCGAGGCCGTTTTACCGGGGTAAAAGTGCTAAACCATCACGAGCCGGTGTTTTTACACGGCTTGGGCGAAGAGCCGCTATTTGACTTTGTCGATCAATACGAGGGGCGGTCGCTACGTGAACAGATCATCATTAACACTTCCAACACCGGTAGCCAGGGGCGAACCGCCGACGGAAATTCAGTGTATTTTGACGGTGTCAGCAAAGCCACCGTCTCCGTTCTGATCATCAACGACACGGTTCTTTCATCCGCCTTAAAGGTGGCTCGCAACAAACTCTCAGGCTTCGCGCAAGCCGCACCAACAAGAGCAAAACCAGACTTCTTTGAACCACTGACGTGGCAACAGCTGCTCGATCGTGGCTACATTGGCCAGTGGCGTCTAAGCCGCGAGGCTATTGAGTCTGAACTCGGCCGACCCTTGGCAGATTATCCTCAGGATTTTGAAGGCTCCGGCAACGAACCATTCACCGAACTGTACTTCACGTACATCAATTCCCCGATGGTGGGTCGTAACCTGTTGGGAGAAAGTGGCTACCAAACGCTGATGGCGCGGCTGGCGCCAAGCGCTCAGGTGATGCTCGTGATGTCGCGGGGAGCCTTTCCTCACGTCTCCGAGAGCTTTGTACCCGGCAGCAATCCGCAGCGTCTGAGCCTGAGCCAGAACGGGCTGGCTGTGGAAATGCGGGATTTGAACCTGTCAGGCCAAGGTTTGGAATTGCAGGCGGCCGGCATACCCGACCTGGCCGCCCAAAACTTTTTTCGCACGGGCGGAAGCGCTGGTTTTAGTCCAGGTGCCGATGCCACGTTAAATTTCCACATCGAACTTTCCCGCAACCACCTGGTGCAAGACAGCGCCATTATCGAAGTGCCTGTTCGATTCAACCCGGATTTGTTTGAAGCAGTGGAACCGGCAGCGTCGCTTCAGGATGAGCGCGAACCTGTATGGATTGGCCTTTGGAAGCAACGTTGGTGGCAGATTGCGATTTTACTAACCGCGCTGGCTGTGTTGACCGTGTTTTTTGCTCGCCAGAAAACGTTGAGCCGGTACCCAAAACTGGTTCATCGGTTTCGTTGGGGGTTTCTGTTCTTCACCCTGTTCTTTATCGGCTTTTTCGCTCAGGGTCAGTTATCAGTGGTCAATATATACACGATTTTCCTCGCGATCTCAGATGGCCTCTCACTTAATGTCTTCCTGCTCGACCCCATTATTTTCATTTTATGGCTGTACACATTTATCAGCCTGTTCGTTTGGGGGCGCGGTCTGTTCTGTGGCTGGCTGTGCCCGTTCGGTGCACTTCAGGAGATGACGGCCTGGCTGGGGGGAAAGCTTGGCCTGCGTCAGATCAAAGTACCCGAGTATTGGCACCGTCGCCTGATTCTTATTAAATATCCTATTCTGATCGGCTTGGTGGGTACGGCTTTCTATTCGCTCGCATTGGCGGAAAAGCTGGTGGAAGTGGAACCCTTCAAAACCAGCATCACCCTGCTTTTTGTGCGCCACTGGCCATTTGTGGTGTATGCCGTTGGGCTGCTGGTTGTCGGGATGTTTATCCACAAATTCTATTGCCGTTATCTCTGCCCATTAGGCGCCGGACTGGCAGTTATTGGCCGCCTGAGGCTGTTCAGCTGGCTGAATCGAGTGGAGTTGTGCGGCAGCCCGTGCCAGCATTGCAAAAATGCCTGTGGTATTAACGCCATTCGTAAGGATGGCCGAATTGATTATGATGAATGCATTCAATGCCTGGAGTGCGTAGTCATACTCAACGACGATCAACAGTGCGTAGACAAGCGCGTGCAGAATAAGAAGCATCGGCGCCAAGCCAACATACTGGCCACCGATGCTGGTCACTCCTGACAGGTTTCAACCGAGCAACAACAAAGTTAATCGAATATTAAATAACTGGCTTGGTACAAAAAAGAGTTTCGAGGCTTGGAACGCAAAAAGGCAAATCAGTAACTTACTGATTTGCCTTTTAATATGGTAGCGGGGGCAGGATTCGAACCTACGACCTTCGGGTTATGAGCCCGACGAGCTACCAGACTGCTCCACCCCGCATCAAACTGGTTGTTACCGGGTTGCCCCGATCAACGTGCGCGTATAGTAAGGACTCGCGAGAGCATTGTCAATTACTGTTTTCAAAGAGGTCTGTTGGGTAATGAAGTTCTTGTGCCACTGTTGCCGCCGGTTTCTTGAAGAATCCGACCTGCTCCATCGCTTCCTGAACGGGCCGAAATGACTTGCGATGCTCTGGCGTTACGCCCAACCGGAACAAGGCTTCCATGTGCACGGGTGTCGGATAGCCTTTGTGTTTGGCAAGGCCGTAACCCGGATATTTCTGCTCCATCGCTTCCATTTCGCGGTCACGGGTCACTTTCGCGAGTATGGATGCGGCACTGATCGCTTCTACCCGGCTGTCTCCCTTTACCACCGGCTCGGAGGGCCAGTGCCACTTGGGGCACTTGTTCCCATCCACCAGCACGTATTCAGGTGCAATGCCAAGACCGGCAACGGCTCGCTCCATGGCAATCATTGTGGCTTGGTAAATGTTGATCTGATCGATCTCATGGGCCTCGCAGCGCCCTAAACACCAGGCGGTAGCGTGCTCAATAATTTCTTCATACAGCACATTACGCCTTTTTTCTGTGAGCTTTTTTGAATCCGCCAGCCCTACAATGGGCCGATCTGGATTAAGAATTACCGCCGCGGTCACTACCGCGCCGATGAGTGGCCCACGCCCTACCTCATCAACGCCGGCCAGTAGCCGGCCCTGATAGGCACATTCAAACGGAGGTAATGCTGGAGTGCGACCCATTCAGCGAACTCTCGCCTCAATAAGCCGCGAGATTGCCTGGGCAGCCTTCTCGTCGGCGTCCTGTCTCAAGGTGAGGTGCAGCTCTGTAAAGGCTTCCACCAGTCGATCACGTTCCTGCTGGTTTTCCAGGCGTTCCAGCACTGCAGAGCCAAGTGATTCCGGTGTTGCGTCGTTCTGCAAAAGCTCTGGAACCAGAGGCTGCTTTGCCAACAGGTTCGGTAATGACACATGAGGTACTTTCACCAGGCGGGAGATCAGTGCGTAGCTCAAGTTGCTCAACCGATAACCCACTACCATGGGTTTCTTCAGCAACATGGCTTCGAGAGTCGCTGTTCCGGAGGCCAGCAACACGACGTCTGACGCCGCCATCACTTCGCGGGAGCGGCCTCTCACTATAGTCACCTGCAGCTTTACTTCGAGCGCTTCAATAAGATCGCGAACCTGCTTTTCCCGTTCACGGTTCACACAGGGGATGACCAACTGCATATCCGGTCGCTTGGCCTGTATCCACCGCGCCGCTTTCAGGAACAGTGTACCCAGACGCTCAACTTCACCGGTTCTGCTTCCTGGCAGTATCGCCAGCAATGGCACGTTGTCATCAAGCCCCAGTTCCTGACGGGCTTTACCCGTTTCAGGGACCAGAGGGATACGGTCTGCGAGCGGGTGTCCTACAAATGCTACGGGTACCTGATGCTCTTCATAAAACCTGGCCTCAAACGGCAGCAGGGTGAGCATCAAGTCTACGGATTTGGCGATTTTGAAGATTCGTTTTTGGCGCCAGGCCCAGACGGAGGGGCTCACATAATGGACCGACGGGATACCCGCTTCACGGCAACGCCGCTCAATGGCAAGGGTAAAATCAGGTGAGTCAATTCCAATGACCACATCAGGTGGTGTGGCAAAAAAATAGCTCAGCAACCGGGACCGAATGCTGAAAAGCTCCCGGATGCGGCCAAGGACTTCCACCAGCCCCATAATGGACAGGCGTTCCATGGGCACCAAAGAATGGAAACCTTCAGTGATCATCTCATCGCCCCCGATACCGACAAATCGGGCGTTCGGGTACCGAGCGCGAAGTGACCGAATCAGGCCTGCGCCGAGAATGTCCCCAGACGCCTCACCTGCAATAATTCCAAAGGTTATTTTACGATCACTAGCAATCGTAGCCCGGGGGTGATCCATCAAACAAGGCTCCTGCCAGCTCAGCGGATAATGCCGCGATGAGCTCCGCGCAGGGAGTCGATAAGCACACGCACTTCCGGCGTATCGGCATAGGCATCTTCCAGCGCTTCAACAGCCTGCTCTGTTGTAAGCCCCTGGCGGTATATGATCTTGTAAGACCGGCGCAGAGTCATTAAAACCTCTTTGCCGAAGCCCCGACGTTTAAGGCCCTCAACGTTCATTCCGTGAGGCTCAGCCGACTGGCCAGCCGCCATAACATAAGCCGGGATATCCTTGAGCACGATACTGCCACCGGCCGCCATGCTGTGCGAGCCAATATGACAGAACTGGTGCACCATGGTGCCACCGCCCAGAATGGCGTAATCACCCACCGTTACATGGCCGGCAAGCGTTGCGCAATTAGCAAGAATGATGCTGTCGCCAATGACACAGTCATGGGCCACATGAACATAAGCCATCAACAGATTATTACTGCCAATACGGGTTTCACCCTTATCCTGCACAGTGCCCCGATGAACGGTGCAATTCTCGCGAAAAACGTTGTTGTCGCCGACCACTAATGTGGTTGGTTCCCCTGCATACTTTTTATCCTGGCATTCCTCACCGATACTGCAAAACTGGAAAATCCGGTTATTCCGGCCGATTACCGTTGGTCCTTTCACAACCACATGAGAAAGAATCTCTGTGCCTTCGCCAATCTCAACGTTCGGGCCTATGTAACTCCATGGGCCGACCGTTACGTTGTCCGCAAGCTTGGCTGATGGATCTACAATCGCCTGAGGATGGATACCCGACCAGTCATTTGTCGCCATTAAACTTCTCTCTCAGCGGTCAGTATCTCTGCCACGCAAACCACCTCACCATCGACCAGTGCGCGACACTCAAATTTCCAGATACCGCGTTTTCCCGAGATAAACTCCGACTCCAAACACAGTCGGTCTCCGGGTAACACGGGGCGTTTGAAACGCGCCTTACTGGAGCCGGCCAGATATTGGACTAACCCATCCGAAGGTTTCCGCCCCACCGTCACAAAACCGAGAATGCCGGAAAGCTGCGCCATGGCCTCAATAATCAGCACACCCGGCATAATCGGGTTGCCTGGAAAATGGCCGGCGAAGAATGGCTCGTTAAACGAGATGTTCTTGTAACCTTTGATCGACTTGGCCTTTTCAATCTCGGTAACCCGGTCCACCAGCAAAAACGGATAGCGGTGCGGCAGGTATTCCAGTATTTCATCGATGTACATCATTTTGATCGGCCTCAGCCCTTTGATTTCTTTTCCAGTTCCTTTATCCGCCGTGCCAGCGTATCCAACTGGCGGAAACGTACAGCATTTTTGCGCCATTGCCGATTCGTGTCTGCGCTGGTGCCAGAAGAATAGACTCCCGGTTCCCGAATATCTCCGGTTACCAGGGTCATGCCGGTAAGGTGCACCTGGTTGGCAATTTCCAGATGCCCGGCCACTCCGGCGGCTCCACCAAAAACACAGTGACTGCCAATCCGTGTACTACCCGCAATCCCGACCATAGCAGCCATGGCAGTGTGGTCGCCAACGCGAACGTTGTGAGCAATCTGAATGAGATTGTCGAGTTTCACGCCATTGCCGATAACCGTGTCATCCAGTGCGCCACGGTCAATCGTTGTATTCGCGCCAACTTCAACATCATCACCCAGGACAACACGCCCGAGTTGCGCGATTCTATGCCACTGGCCTTTCTCGTTGGCAAAACCAAATCCATCAGAACCAATCACCGCACCGCTGAGGATATGGCAGCGCTGCCCCACAACGACATCGTGGGCCAGGGTCACTCTGGGACGGATAATGGAGCCTGGGCCAATGCTGGTTCGAGCTCCGATAATGCACCCTGGCCCAACGACAACTTGCTCGCCAATCACAACATTCGCTTCAATAACGGCGTTAGGGCCGATACTGGCGCTGACCGCTATTGTCGCGCTGGCATCAACCACGGCCGAAGGATGAATGCCTGGCGGCGCGACGGGTGCAGGATCGAACCAATGACTGAGCCGAGCATAGCCCAGATACGGATTATCGAGTAACAGGAGATTGGTCGGACGATCTACCGCGGCCGCAGGCGATAGAATAACAGCTGCAGCGCGGGTATCAGACAGGTGCTTTGCGTAAGCGGGGTTTGCCAGAAAGCTGAGCTGATCCGGGCCAGCTGCCTCCAGAGTCGCGAGGCCTGAAATCCGGGTTTCAGGGTCGCCCCGGAGCTCTGCCCCCAGAGCTTCTGCGATCTCGCATAGCCGGTAAGACGTTTCTGTCATCACGCGCTCCACAACACGCTCGTGAACCCGAAGGCTCTCCGGCAGGATTTAACGGTTCAGCTTATCCAGAAGCTGCGGGGTAAGGTTCATTTCCGGCTTCACATAAACGACAGCTTCACTAGGCAGAATCAGGTCAAGGTCGTGCTCTTCGAGCAGTTCTTTCACCGCCGCATCTACCTCCGGGCGAGCCTCTTCAAGAAACGCCTGCTTCCGCTGGTTAACGGTGGAGTCGAGACGCTGCTTGAGAAAGTTGAACTCTTTAACCTTCTCCTGGAATTCACCGGCAAGCTTGTTACGCTCGCTCTCGTTCATCATCGCACCGTCTTTTTCCAGACGCTCTTTCAGTTTGCGGGCAGCCTCCTGAGTTTCGCGGACTTTCTCCTCGTCGCCAGCAAAGTCTTTCTGGAGACTTTCACTGAACGTCTTGGCATCCTCCGACGAAAACAAAGCCTGACGCAGATCTACAACACCAATACGGCTCTCGGCCACGGCAGGCATTGCCAGTGAAACAGCTGCGGCAAACATCAGCAAAGTTCTGAACATAATAAGGCTCCTGTTTTTCATTCGTTCTTGTTTCTTGTGTGTCTGATTCAGAATGTCTGACCCAGTGAGAACTGGAATATCTGAGTATCGTCACCAGGCTTGTCGTTAAGCGGTTTGGCCAGACTGAATGCCAATGGGCCTACCGCTGTAATCCACTGGAAACCGACGCCGGCCGATAAGCGCACCTCCTTCAGCTCTGGGCTAAATCCCCGGTCCGTATCGAATACCTGTCCGGCATCCAGGAAAAACGCCGTCCGCATCGAGCGGCTATCTCCGGCGAACGGGGTCGGGAATATCAGCTCCAGTGAACCCTCAGTAAGAAGGTTACCACCGAAAGGATCGGGGTCAGAGAAATCGTTGGGCGCGTTGGTGGCGCGCCTTCCGAGGGAGTTCGCCTGATAGCCACGGACCGAGCCGTAACCACCTGCAAAATAGTGTTCATAAAATGGCATGATTGAACGGTCGCCATAGCCATCCCCGTAACCAATGTCTGTTCTGGTGCGCAGCACCCAGCGATTGGTATCTGTGAGCGGGAAGTAAAAGTCGGTTTTGTGGCTCACTTTGTAGAACGTGAGATCACTGCCAGGCACCGCAACATCGAGTGACAATGAGTGGCTGTAGCCGTCTGAGGGCAACACACCACGGTTGAGTGTGCTGCGGCGCCAACCACCAAACAGGAAGTAGTTATTGAATGTGTCGCCTTCTTCATCTATAAATTCGCGCACTTCCTGCGAAGTGAACACGCCGCCGTTGACCTTGGAGAGCGTATATCCCGCCCCGAAGTTCAATCGCGTGATGTTGTCCGTAGGGTAACCAAACGTAAGACGTCCGCCATACTCATCCAGGAGATAGGAAGTAATATCCTCTTCTTCAAAGTCGGTTTCACGGGCAAAAATGCTGAATCCCCGGCTAACACCATCTACAGTGTAATAAGGGTCGGTGTAACCAATATTGGCACTCTTGACCGAATCACTGACATTCACACCAAACGATACGCGCTTGCCGGTGCCGAAGAAGTTATTTTCAGAGACGTTAGCACCAAGAATAACACCGGAATCCTGAGAGAAGCCCACAGAAGCAGAGAGGCTACCCGTTGGCTGTTCTTCTACGGAGTAGTTAACATCTACCAGGTCGTCCGTACCAGGCACGGGGACGGTTTCAACATTGACCCCCTTGAAAAAGCCAAGCCGTTCGAGGCGGGTTTTGGAAAACTCAATGCGGTCCGAGGAGGCAATACCACCCTCCATCTGAGTCATTTCCTGTCGCAGGACGTCATCACGGGTGGACACGTTGCCATCGAAGTTGATGCGGCGAACATAGGCTCGCTTACCCGGTTCAACAAAAAAGGTAACGGCTGCAGTGTTGTTATCGCTTGGCTCAGGCACGGCATTCACGCTGGCAAATGCATAACCTTCCTTCCCCAGCCGGAAGGCCAGGGTTTCCGAGATCGCCGTCATGCGGGCACGGGAGAACACATCCCCCTCATCTACCGGAATCAGCTTCCGCAATTCCTCCTCATCAATAATGAGATTGCCGCGAAGCCGGATCTCGGAGATCGTGTACTGAGACCCTTCGTTCAATGCGATCGCGATGAAGACCTGCCGCTTATCTGGCGAAATGGACACCTGGCTGGATTCCACATTGAAATCAAGGTAACCACGGTCGAGGTAGAAAGAACGCAGCGTTTCCAGATCGCCGCTCAGGCGTTCCCGCGCGTATTTGTCTGAATTCGTAAGGGAGTTCCACCAGCTACTGGTCCGCAGCTCGAAGAGGTCCCTCAGTTCCTCGTCGCTGAAGTCGCGGTTACCTACCAGGTTGATGTGCTGGATGGCGGCAACGGTACCTTCATTAATATCCAGTCGAATGGCTACGCGGTTGCGCGGCAGCTCTTCAGCCGTTGCTTTTACCCGGGCGTTGTAACGGCCCTGACCAATGTAGGAGCGCAAAATCTCCAGCTCAAGCCTTTCCAGCGTTGCCCGGCGGAACACCTGACCTTCCTGAAGCCCGGCGCCGGCCAGAGCATCCATCAGCATGTCAGTTTCGATGTTCTTGTTGCCTTCAATGTCGATCGACGTAATTGAAGGGCGCTCCCGCACGGTGAGGATGAGAGTACCGGCATCGCGGCTGGCATCTATGTCCGTGAACAGCCCGGTCCGGAAAAGTGACTTGATCGCCTCTGCCAGCTCGGTTTCATCCATCTGCTCGCCAATATTGACAGGGAAAGCGGAAAACACAGAACCCGCAGAAACACGCTGCAAGCCTTCCACCTCAATATCTGCAACCGTAAATTCATCTGCAAAAGCTGGCTTCATGCCGGTTGCGGCAACAGCGAGGCCAACGGCTAGACCTAGAAGAGAACGTCTCATTCAATTATTTCGCCTGGTTAATGCGCGTAAGGAGCCCGCAATTCTCACAACCGCATCAGGTCGTTGTAAAGAGCAAACACCATTAATGTGAGAATCATTGCCATACCAATTCGTAACCCAAGCGCCTGAACCTCGTCCGAGAGCGGTTTTCTGCGGATTGCCTCAATGGTGTAATACACTATGTGACCACCATCCAGAACCGGCACTGGCAACAGGTTGAGAATACCTAGGCTGACACTGAGATAAGCCAGAAAACGAACAAAATCTTCAAATCCCGAACTGACACTGGCCTCGGCCACCCGGGCAATTGTAATCGGACCACTGAGGTTACTGGGCGAAAGCAGCCCTGTAACCATTTTCTTGATGGCAACCAGGGTAAGGCGTGTATCCGCCCAGGTTTCATCCAACGCAATAGGGATCGCCGCCAGAGGACCGTAGCGAACGTCTCGCATCACACTGTCAGGCCAGGAAACCGCTTCAACACCGGCACCGACAAACCCGATTGTCTCTCCATTATCCAGTTTTTTTGCTTCCGGAGTAATCTGAACAAATCGCTCTGAGCCGGCGCGCTCAATGGTAAGAGCCAGCGTTTGTCCGGGAGCATTGCGAATAAAATCTACCAGATCAAACCAGGTACCCACTGGTAGATCATTCACCGCAAGAATGCGATCCCCTGCCTGAAGCCCTGCACCCTGCGCAGCCCCGCCATCTGAAATCTGGCCAAGAACAGCAGGCACATCCGGCCGCCACGGCGTAATGCCGAATTCTGCAAGCGGGTTGGGCGTGTCTTCACTCAGACCCCAGCCGCCGAGTTCACCACTCAGGACTCCCTGGGCTCCGCCGCTGGATACGTCCAGGGTTATCTCACCCTGTTCTCCCGCACGCTCGAGGATGCGCATGTTCACATCACGCCAGGAGCTTACCCGGTGGCCGTCAACGGCATGAATCTCCATACCTTCCTGCAGACCGACTCGCTCAGCAACACTCTTCCCGGCAACGTCGCCCACAATCGGCGCAACGTGGGTAACACCCACCACACCGAGCACCCAGTAGGCAAAAATTGCGAAAAGAAAATTGGCAATCGGGCCTGCTGCTGCAATAGCAATCCGCTGGGAGGGTGACTTGGAGGTAAATGCCTGGTCTCTGAGCTCTTCAGGAACCGGCCCTTCGCGCTCATCCAGCATTTTGACATAGCCACCCAGAGGAATAGCCGCTATGGCAAACTCGGTCCCATGGCGGTCATACCAAGAGAATAGCGGCTTGCCGAAACCCACCGAAAAACGAAGTACTTTCACACCACAGCGGCGCGCTACCCAGAAGTGGCCATACTCATGGAGGGTGACGAGTATGCCCAGGGTAAGCGCAAGAGCAAGTAGGGTTTGAATAATCTGCATAGCTTTCCTGGTATTGGCGCCAAGCCAGGCGAAAATCTTTATTTTATATCAGACAGTTAACAGCCCGATCTGTTCCCGCGCCCGCTGCCGTGCTTCCGAGTTTTTCGCGAATATGATATCAAAGCTGTCTGCGGACACCACCGGCGTAGCCGCAAGAGTTCTCTCAATAACAATCGGTATGTCTGTAAAAGCCAGGTTCCCGTTCAGGAACTCGGCCACTGCAACCTCATTCGCAGCGTTCAGCACCGCAGGCGCTGTACCGCCTGTTTTAAAGGCCTCGGCCGCTAACCGCAAACAGGGAAAGCGCAGCAGGTCCGGTCGTTCAAAATGAAACCGCCCTATCGTGAACAGATCGAGCGGCGCAACCCCGGCACCGATACGTTCCGGCCAAGCCAGCCCGTTTGCAATGGGCGTACGCATATCCGGGCTGCCCAGCTGAGCCAGCACAGAACCGTCGGCATACTCTACCATGGAGTGGATAATACTTTCCGGGTGAACGTGGACCTCTATCCGATCGGGCGTGATGTTAAACAACCAACATGCCTCAATCAGCTCAAGCCCCTTGTTCATCAAGGTTGCCGAGTCTACAGAGATTTTCTGACCCATGGACCAGTTCGGATGAGCACAGGCTTGAGCCGGAGTAACAGAATGCAGGGCTTCAGCGCTATGCTCACGAAAAGGCCCGCCGGAAGCCGTCAGAAGAATCCGGGTAATACCGGCACCATCCGGATCGCGAATCTTGCCTGCAGGCAAGCACTGGAAGATCGCGTTGTGCTCGGAGTCTATGGGCAGCAACTCGGCGCCGGAAGCCGATACAGCGTCCATAAACAGCTTGCCAGACATAACGAGCGCTTCTTTATTTGCAAGTAACACACGCTTACCCGCGTGGACAGCGGCAAGCGTGGGAGCCAGCCCGGCGGCCCCCACAATAGCAGCCATAACAGTACAGGCTTGCGGAGAGGAAGCGACTTCACATAAGCCGGCCTCTCCGCTTCGAACAGAAATGTCCGGGAAATCTGACAACAGTTCAGCGAGTTTTTGCGCTGCGCCAGCATCTGCCATCACCGCAACCCTGGGGTGAAACTCCCGGCACAACGCCGCAAGCTCTTCTGCACGGGTTCCGGCGGTGAGTGCATACACTGAAAAACGCCCCGGGTGGCGCCGAATAACATCCAGAGTGGAGAGCCCGATCGATCCCGTGGCACCAAGAACCGTAATGGAGCGAGCGGCCATACTCAAAAGTGCCCGACCGCTGTCAGCCAGCCGAGTTGAGTGATAATAAGCGCAAATACCGGAACCGCAGCAGTAAGGCTGTCGATGCGATCCATGATCCCGCCGTGTCCGGGTAGCAACCGACTGCTGTCCTTGATGCCTCTGAAGCGTTTGAGCATGCTTTCAAGCAGATCTCCAATCACCGACACCATGCCGGTTACCAGGCTCGCAATGACCAGCAAAACGGTTTCAAATGCGCCGGCCGAAGCAAGAACACCGGCAATAAAGGCAAAGGTGCCAACGGCCGCCAAGCCGCCCCATACGCCTGCCCAGGACTTACCAGGGCTGACTCTCGGCGCAAGCTTGGCCTTACCAAAGGCCCTGCCGGCAAAATAGGCACCTATATCTGCCACCCACACAACGCAAAACACATACAAAATGAGCAGCAGGTTGTTGTCGGTGCTGCCAAACTGGAATCCGCCTGCCCGGAGATGGTTCAGACCAACCCATGCGGGCACCAGCACCAGCACGCCCATAAGCGCCCTCACCGGCACACTGCCCCAACGCTCTGAACCTGCTGGATAGCTGCGAACCAGTAAAAAACAGACAATCCACCAGACAAGGGCAAGCCAAAGCACTGCAACAGCAGGCACACTCAGAAGGCCGTAAAGAACGAGTGCGATCACTATCGCATAGGCAATCCGGCCCGGCTGCTGCTCAAAACCGGACATGTTGGCCCACTCCCAGGCACCCAATGTGATAATCACAGCGGTAAACAGCGCAAAACCCAAGGGCGGCAGGAAAAAAGTGCCGCCAATAGCGATGGGGGCAAGAACAAGAGCGGTTATGATCCGGGTTTTGAGCACAGTAGGAGTCGCCGTGGTTCGTTATTGTGGTGACGGTTTGGCCGTAATCTGGTCATCCGTCTGACCAAAGCGGCGCTGGCGTCCGGCATAGGCCTGTAGCGCTTTGCGCATCTCGTCTTCTTTAAAATCGGGCCAGAATACAGGCGAAAAATACAGCTCGGTGTAGGCCAGGTGCCAAAGCATGAAATTGCTTATGCGTTGCTCCCCTGCCGTACGAATCATAAGATCCGGCATGGGCAGGTCACCAATACTCAGGTGCTGCTGGATAAGATCGTCAGTAATGTCGGATGGCTGAAGCTGTCCCGCCTTCACCTGCCCGGCAAGCTGTCTTGCGGCTTGAGCAATATCCCAGTGACCGCCATAGTTCGCGGCAATGACGAGCGTCATTCTGGTATTGTTACAGGTAAGCTCCTCCGCCTTGGCCATGAGTTCCTGTAACGTAGCGCTGAACTCGGAGCGGTCCCCGATAATGCGCAGGCATATGTCATTGCGGTGCAATTTTCTGACTTCCCGCTCCAGGGCAAAAACAAACAGCTTCATCAGAGCGGAGACTTCGTCCTTTGGGCGACGCCAGTTTTCGCTTGAAAAAGCGAACAGTGTGAGCACCTCAACCCCTTCCCGGGCACAGGTTTCAACAACAGACTTCACCGCATCCACTCCGGCTTTGTGCCCTGCCACCCCTTTTAACCGGCGCGCCTTGGCCCATCGGTTATTACCGTCCATGATAATGGCCACATGCCGGGGCCGGCTATCAGCCGACACCGGAATCTCTGCGGATACTGTTCCCGTCATGAAATCCCCTGTACCGCCAGCAGAAAATCCCCGCCAGCCGCGTGTTTCGCTTACAAGTGAACCGAGGCGATCAGACCGCCATCAGATCCTCTTCTTTAGCTTTGAGCATCTTCTCAACTTCAGCGATATAGCGATCTGTAAGCTTCTGGATTTCTTCCTCACCCCTGCGCATGTCATCTTCGCTTATATCTTTGTCTTTCAGCAGATCTTTCATCATGCTGTTTGCATCGCGACGGGCGTTCCGGATAGAGACACGACCATTCTCTGCGTCCGCTTTCGACTGCTTGACCATGTTTTTACGGGTTTCTTCGGTCAACATCGGCATCGGTATACGAATCAGATCACCGCTGGTTGCCGGGTTCAGACCGAGGTCGGCCATCATAATGGCCTTCTCGATAACCGGTACCAGATTCTTCTCCCAAGGGGACACAGCCAGCGTACGGTTATCCTCCACGTTAACGCTCGCGACCTGCTTCAGCGGCGTCTCCTGACCGTAGTAGTTAACCATCACACTGTCCAGGATGGAGGGATGAGCGCGGCCGGTCCGGATTTTGTTGAAGGCCGAGTTCAGAGCCTCAAGGCTCTTTTCCATTTTCTTTTCGGCTTCAGCTTTTATGTCATTAATCACGTGATTTTCCTCAATTCGTTCGTCGGGCTATTTTGAGACCCGTTATTCAATCAGTGTACCTTCTTTCCCACCAGTCACGATGCGCGTGAGGGCGCCCGGACGGTTCATATCAAACACACGCAGTGGCATTCCGTGATCACGCGCCAGACAGATGGCCGTCAGGTCCATCACACCCAGCTTTTTATCGAGTACCTGATCATAAGTCAGTTTGTCGTACTTTTCCGCCGTCGGGTCAAGGTGCGGATCTGCAGAGTAAACACCATCCACCTTGGTTGCCTTCAGTACGGCATCTGCTTCAATCTCGATACCACGCAAACACGCTGCCGAGTCCGTTGTGAAGAAGGGGTTGCCGGTACCTGCGCAAAATATAACAACGTCACCGTCTTTAAGATCACGGACAGCACGGCGGCGATCATAATGCTCAACAATACCACTCATGGGAATAGCAGACATAACGCGGGTACGGATGTTTGAGCGCTCCAGGGCGTCACGCATAGCCAGGCCATTCATAACCGTTGCCAGCATGCCCATGTGATCACCGGTAACCCGGTCCATACCAGCCTCACTCAGAGATGCACCCCGGAACAGATTGCCGCCGCCAATAACGAGGCCAACCTGAATGCCGATGCCGATCAAGGCACCGATTTCAAGTGCCATCCGATCCAGAACCTTGGGATCAATACCGAAATCATGCTCCCCCATCAGGGCCTCGCCACTGAGCTTGAGCAAAACACGATTGTATCTGGGCTGGTTTTTCGATGATGTCGGCATACTGGTCCCCTTTTCGTCTGTTAACTGCTATCCGGAGTGATACGCATTGCAGGCTTGCATCTGACATACTCCTTGAAAAAAGGGGATCTCAGATACAAGCCCGCCACGAGAGCCGGAAAATTCCAACCAACGTGGCAGACTCAGGTGGCACTGTAACTGGCCGTTACAGCGCCGAGAAAAATCAGGCCTTGCCTGTGCCAGCTGCAGCAGCAACCTCGGCAGCAAAGTCTACTTCTTCTCTTTCAATGCCTTCACCCACTTCCAGGCGAATGAAACCAACCAGCTCGCCGCCGGCGGACTTGATCAGCTCACCTACGGTCTGTTCCGGGTTTTTAACGAAAGGTTGTTCTACAAGGCTGTGTTCCTTGAGGAACTTCTTGATCCGGCCACCCATCATTTTTTCAACGATTTCGGCTGGCTTGCCTGCCATATCCGGCTGCGCCTTGATGACATCCTTCTCTTTCTCGAGCTCTTCAGCAGGCATATCTTCCGGCTTTGCAACGCGCGGGTTAACCGCAGCAGCGTGCATGGCGATATCGCGAGCCAGCTCGGCGTCACCAGCCGTCAGAGCAACAACAGAGGCAATTTTATTGGTGCTGTGGACATAGCCACCAACAACAGGGCCTTTGATTTCAACAACACGGCGCACAGTGATGTTCTCACCAATTTTCTGAACCAGCGCTTCGCGCTTGGCTTCCAGATCGCCTGCCATCAGCTTGGCAACGTCGGTCTCGCCTTTCTCGAAGGCAACGTTCAGAACGTCGTTGGCAAAATTAATGAAGTTGTCGTCGCGAGCAACGAAATCGGTCTCGGAGTTCACTTCAACAATGTAAGCAGCGGTGTTGTCGTCAGAAATCTTGATCAGCGAAACACCTTCAGCGGCTGTGCGGCCGGCTTTCTTGGCGGCTTTGAGGCCGGAAGACTTGCGCAACTCTTCAATCGCGGCGTCTACACTGCCTTCAGATTCAACCAGAGCCTTTTTGCACTCCATCATGCCAAGGCCAGTGCGCTCACGCAGTTCCTTGACCATTGCAGCGGTAATTGCAGCCATGTTCAATCCTCTTAACTTGTTCGAATTCGGTGGGGAAGCCTACCCGGAGACTCCCCCGGGCGGGCCTTACATCTTAAACGTGACGCTTATGCATCACTCAGCAGTCGGAGCGGTTCCTGCAGTTTCTTCACTGACTTCTACAAACTCGTCAGCGCCTGCGCCGCCAGCCTGTGCTGATTCAAGGCACGTATCAGCAACAGCTTTCACATAGATCTGGATCGCACGGATGGCATCGTCGTTGCCCGGAATCACGAAATCTACGCCGTCCGGATTACTGTTGGTATCAACAACACCGATAACGGGGATGCCCAGCTTGTTGGCTTCTTTGATAGCAATGCGCTCGTGATCAACGTCGATAACGAACAACGCATCTGGCAGGCCGCCCATATCCTTGATACCGCCAATAGAACGCTCGAGCTTATCCATTTCACGGGTGCGCTCGAGAGCTTCTTTCTTGGTCAGCTTGTCGAAAGTACCGTCTTTGCTCTGGGCTTCCAGATCACGGTAGCGACGGATGGACTGACGGATGGTTTTGTAGTTGGTCAGCATGCCGCCGAGCCAGCGGTGGTTAACAAAAGGCTGGCCGGAACGCTCTGCTTCTTCCTTGATGACCTTGGCCGCGGCGCGCTTGGTGCCAACGAACAGGATCTTGTTCTTGCTCTCTGTCAGCTTCTGAACGAAGTCGAGCGCTTCATTCATGGCAGGAACAGTCTGCTCAAGGTTGATGATGTGAATCTTGTTACGGGCGCCGAAGATGAACTTCGACATTTTCGGATTCCAGTAGCGAGTCTGGTGACCGAAGTGAGCACCTGCCTTGAGCAGGTCACGCATATTTACCTGAGCCATGATATTACCTTAGTTTAGCTTCGGGTTAGTCCTCCACGCGTCCGATTGCCCCAACCAGGCTCCTGTTAACACTTAAACAGGAGCAGGCACCCTGGGACAACGTGCTGACACGTGTGCGAATTTGCCGGATTTGTTTCCAGCGGGCGCGTTTATATCACAAAATGCAGGCCTCCCGCCATTAATTTTGCGCCGGGGCTTCCTTGTACCCAGAGCTCCAGCCCCTTAAAATACGCAATTGATACAAATTAACGGGAAGCCTAATGCAAGTATCGATCAAGACTCCGGAAGAAATTGCAAAGATGCGTGTGGCAGGCCGTCTGGCGGCTGAGGTTCTCGAAATGATCGGGGAACACGTGAAGCCTGGCGTTTCAACGGGAGAGCTCAACCAGATCTGCCATGACTACATCGTCAACGAGCAACAAGCGATTCCTGCTCCTCTGAACTACAAAGGTTTTCCTAAGTCGGTATGCATTTCAGTCAACCACGTGATCTGCCACGGCATACCTTCAGAGAAAAAGATTCTGAAGGACGGTGACATCGTCAATATTGACGTTACCGTTATAAAAGATGAGTACCACGGCGATACCAGTAAAATGTGGATCGTCGGAAAGCCAAAGCCCGGTACTGAGCGCTTGATCACCATCACTCAGGAATGTCTCTACAAAGGCATTGAGTTGGTTAAACCAGGCGCTCGCCTGGGAGACATTGGCCATGTAATCCAGCAGCACGCCGAAAAGCATCGCTATTCGGTGGTACGGGACTACTGCGGCCACGGCATTGGCAAAGTATTCCATGAAGAGCCGCAGGTTATGCACTACGGCAATCCGGGCACTGGCATGGAACTGCAAGAAGGCATGACCTTCACCATCGAACCCATGATCAATCAAGGTAAGTACCACACCAAGCTGCTACCGGATCAATGGACCGTGGTTACCAAAGACCACAAGCTTTCGGCACAGTGGGAACACACCATTCTTGTCACCGCCGATGGTTATGAAGTACTGACCAAACGGTCGGAGGAATCCTTCTAAGTGAACCTTGATGAACTGGAGGCCAGTATCAGCCGGGACCCATCCCCTGTGATGGCCGCCAGGGAGCTGTTAAAAAAACGCTATGACGCCGATGCCGAAGCCTTTAGACAGGGCGCCGATGTGAGGGCTCTGGTTCATTCCAGAGCCGAGACCATCGACACCGTACTGAGGCTGATCTGGAATCGCTACCCTTTCTCTGACTCAACCGATATTGCGCTCATTGCCGTTGGCGGCTACGGGCGAGGCGAACTCCATCCACACTCGGATATTGACCTGCTGATTCTGACACGCAACGGTATTGACCCGGGCTGGCAGGAAGAGCTTGGTGCCTTTGTCACTCTGCTTTGGGATCTCAAGCTCGACATTGGCCACAGCGTTCGCAGTATTGAAGAAAGCAAAGCTGCAGCGCGGGGCGATATAGCCACTCTGACCAACCTGTTGGAAACACGCACCATCGCCGGCCCCGATGAGCTGCGCAAAGAACTGAGCGAGCAAGCCTACTCCGACAATATCATCTCAGACCGCGACTACTTTATTGCCAAGCGTAAAGAACAACAGCGGCGTCACAAAAAGTACAGCGACACCGAGTACAACCTTGAGCCCAATGTGAAAAGCTCACCCGGTGCCCTGCGAGACATTCAGACCATCGGCTGGATAACCAAGCGGCACTTTGGCCTTCAGAGCATTGCCGACCTGACCCGCTTCAGCATCCTGACAGAAGAGGAACATCAGGTTCTTGTTCAGGGCGAAACCCTCCTATGGCAATTGCGCTACGGGCTCCAACTGATCGCGGACCGCAACGAAAACAGGCTGCTGTTTGACCATCAGCGCGCTCTGGCGCAGATGCTGGGCTACAAGGATGAAGGCAAACGGCTTGATGTCGAGCTGATGATGCAATCCTATTATCGCACTGTGTTGGCGCTGGCAGAGCTCGCCGACGTTATTCTCCAGTTTTACGATGAGGCGATTCTCGGCACCGGCACGGAAGACAACATTCAGCCTATCAACAAACGCTTCCAGATTCGCAACAGCTATATAGAAGCGATAAACAACCAGGTGTTTGCCTACTCGCCCTACGCGATTATGGAAATTTTTGTGCTGATGGCCCAGCACCCTGAAATAAAAGGGATCCGGGCTACTACCATCCGGTCTTTGCGGGCACACAGACACCTGATTGACGATGCCTTCCGAGCTGACCTTGCCGTGACATCCCTGTTCATGGAATTGCTACGGACACCCCATGCGCTGGATGAAACCCTCTCAGCCATGAAAAAGTACAATGTGCTAGGCCGCTACCTGCCAGAGTTCGGCCAGATTATCGGCCAGATGCAGCACGACCTTTTCCATATCTACACCGTTGACGCCCACACCATGCGGGTTGTACGCAATATGGTACGGTTGAACGGCACGGACGCCCGGAACGACTACCCCTTGGCAGCCCGGCTTATTCACGGGCTTCCCAAACGGGAGGTTCTTTATATTGCCGGGCTGTATCACGACATTGCCAAGGGTCGTGGTGGAGATCATTCAGAGCTTGGCGCTATCGATGCAGAGTCGTTCTGTAAACGTCATCATCTCGGGGAGCGTGATACCCAGTTGGCATCCTGGCTGGTGGAAAACCATCTGCTGATGTCCATGACGGCCCAACGCAAGGATATTTCTGACCCGGACATCATCCAGTCATTTGCCCGGGCTCTGCCCAGCCAGGCGCACCTGGATTACCTGTACATCCTGACAGTGTGCGACATCAGCGCAACCAACCCGAAGCTCTGGAACACCTGGCGGGCGTCCCTGCTGCGCCAGTTGTATATGGAAGCCAAACGCGCCTTGCGGAGCGGCACAGAGATTCCCGTTGATCGGCAGGAGTGGGTGCGCGCAACCAAGTCTGAGGCAAGAGAAATTCTCCACGCCCAGAACATTACCGACGAGCAGATAGACGCTATTTGGGATACTGTCGATGAAGACTACTTCTTGCAGGACTCCACGGTTGATATCGCCTGGCAAACTGCAGCCATTATTAACCATGGCGACACGCCAGGACCGCTGGTACTCATCCGGGATACCCACGGTGGCCCGACAGACGGCTATTCCCAGATCATTATTTACATGAACGACCGGGCAACCCTGTTTGCCGCCACAACTGCGGTACTGGAGCAGCTCAACCTCAACATTGTGGACGCACGCATCAGTTCAAACGAAGGCCCCTACACCATCAGCTCATATGTCGTGCTGGATGAAAAAGGCCAACCTCTGGGCGTCGACCCGGCCCGCAAGGAACGGGTGCGCAAGCGCCTGATCGAAGAGCTGGATGATCCGGAAGACTACCCGGACATTATTCACCGCCGCACACCACGGCACCTCAGGCACTTCGCGTTCCCGACAGAGGTAGTGTTCTCCAATGACACCATTAACGAACGCACGGTTATTGAAGTGGTAACACCCGACCGTCCCGGCCTTCTGGCGCGGGTGGGGCAGGTTCTGCTGGACCATCGTATACGCCTGAGCAATGCCAAAATTGCTACCTTGGGTGAGCGGGTGGAAGACGTGTTCTTTGTGACCGACGAACACGGCGAACCTATCAGTGATCCCGCCGTGTGCCTCGCCCTGCAGAAGGACCTATGCAAAATGCTGGATGACATTCAATGAATCCGAATCTGGACAAGCTCCACCCCTACCCGTTCGAAAAACTCGCCAAATTAAAGGCTGGTATAGCAACGCCGGACAATCTGCGCCCCATTTCCCTGGGCATCGGTGAACCCAAACATCCTTCCCCTGAGTTTGTGAAACAGGTGATTGCCGCCAACCTCGACCGGCTGGCCAACTACCCCACCACCAAAGGCCTCGACGAACTGCGGCAGACGATCAGCAAATGGGCCACGCGGCGGTTTAAACTACAAGCCGGATCCCTCAGCCCGGATCACAACATCGTTCCGGTGAACGGCACCCGGGAAGCTATATTTTCGTTGGTGCAGGCGGTGGTTGATGCGAGCAAGTCTGCAACGGTTGTTAGCCCGAACCCGTTCTACCAAGTGTATGAAGGTGCGGCATTTCTGGCAGGCGCTACGCCAGTTTACCTGCCCTGCGATGGCTCCAACGGTTTTATTCCGGATTTTGACGCTGCACCTGAGTCTGTATGGCGCGATTGTCAGGTTCTGTTCCTGTGCTCCCCAGGCAATCCCAGTGGCGCCGTTATGCCTCGGGAAATCCTGACGAAGGTTATTGAACTGGCAGACAGGCACGACTTCATTGTGGCTTCAGACGAGTGCTACTCCGAGCTCTATCCTGATGAAAACAATCCGCCCGAGGGGCTGCTACAAACCTGCGCAGCTATCGGTCGGCATGACTTCGCGCGTTGCGTGGTTTTTCACAGCCTTTCGAAACGCAGCAACTTGCCAGGCCTGAGATCGGGCTTTGTCGCCGGCGATGCGAGCATATTAAAAGGCTACCTCAACTACCGCACCTATCATGGTTGCGCCATGCCTGTTCACAACCAGTTGGCCAGTATTGCTGCCTGGCAGGACGAAACCCATGTGAGGGACAACCGCTCGGCTTACCGCGCCAAGTTTGAAGCTGTGGTACCCATTCTTCGTGAAGTCATGGACGTGGATTTCCCCGATGCCGGCTTCTACCTTTGGCCAGTCACTCCGATGGATGACGAAACCTTTGCGAAAGAGCTGTCGGCACAGCAGAACGTTCATGTGCTGCCCGGTCGCTACTTGTCCCGTAAAGTGGACGGTCACAACCCGGGAGAAAACCGGGTTCGCATGGCACTGGTTGCGCCACTGGAAGAGTGTGTGGAAGCTGCAAAGCGGATGGTTGAATTTGTAAAGGCAAACTGACCTATGAAGCTATATGGCCTCCGGAACTGCGACACCGTCAAAAAGGCCCGTAAATGGCTTGATGAACAGGGCATTTCCTACGAATTTCACGACTTCAAAAAAGACGGACTCGACGAGGCTCGACTGAGCCAATGGGAAAACGCGGTTGGTTGGGAGCTCCTTCTGAACCGCAGAGGCACTACCTGGCGCAAGCTCAGCGACGAGGTTCGTGATACCATTAGTGCCCAATCTGCCCATGGCATCATGCTTGAAAACACCTCCATCATTAAACGGCCTGTGGTCGAGTATGAAGGATCTGTTTATGTCGGCTTTAACGCCAACGACTGGGCATCACTGATCAAATAAACAGGAGCAATCACCACATGAGCTTTGCATTCGGTATCGGTATCGGCACCCAAAACAACCAGGGCGAATGGCTGGAGGTTTTTTACCAGCAGCCGATCATTACACCCGAAAAAGAGCTGATCGATGTGGTAGAAACTGCCCTCGACTACAAAGGCGGCAACCGGGCTATCCAGGCAACCGCTGAGCAGCTTGTGCAGTTTGCCAACGCGCTGCGTCAGATCGGCGCGAGCGATCAGGCCTCACTTGCGGAAAAAGCGGCCGGCAGTAAACGCCCGGTGGTCGTCACGATCCTGGAAACGGATGACACCGCCTCCAGCACGCCAGAGGTTTACCTTAAGCTGCACCTGATCTCTCATCGCCAGGCCAAACCTCACGGCGTCAAGCTCGATGGCATCTTCGGCCTGCTGCCGAACCTGGCCTGGACCAACGAGGGCGCCATTGATCTGAACGAACTGTCGGAGCGCCAGCTCAAAGCCCGCCTGGAAGGCCGCTCACTGGAAATAAAATCCGTCGACAAGTTCCCACAGATGACCGATTACGTGGTACCAAATGGTGTTCGTATCGCAGACACAGCCCGTGTGCGTCTTGGCGCCTATGTGGGTGAAGGTACAACCGTAATGCACGAAGGCTTTATCAACTTTAATGCCGGTACCGAAGGCACCAGCATGATTGAAGGCCGCATATCGGCGGGCGTTATGGTTGGCAAAGGGTCTGATCTTGGCGGCGGCTGTTCCACCATGGGCACACTCTCTGGTGGTGGCAACATGGTTATTTCCGTTGGTGAAAACTGCCTGATCGGCGCCAATGCGGGTATTGGCATCCCCCTGGGCGACCGTTGCAAGGTTGAGGCCGGCCTGTACATAACCGCCGGCACCAAGGTTGCCCTGCTGGATGACAGCAATGAGCTCGTAGAAATCATCAAAGCCCGTGATCTGGCCAACAAGCCAGACTTGTTGTTCCGTCGCAACAGCCAGACCGGCGCGGTTGAGTGCAAAACCAACAAATCCGCTATCGAGCTGAACGAAGAACTGCATGCAAACAACTGATTCTCAAACACTCGAACTGGCTACCGATCTGATCAGCCGGGCATCAGTCACGCCAGATGACGCTGGCTGCCAGAAACTGATGATGTCTCGCCTGGCCCCTTTGGGTTTTATTGGCGAACACATGCGCTTTGACGACACGGACAACCTCTGGGCCCGCAAAGGTTCTGAGGGGCCAGTGCTGGCTTTTGCAGGGCACACCGACGTGGTTCCCACAGGGCCGGAAAGCAAATGGGCACACCCTCCGTTTGACCCCGTTATCAAAGACGGTTATCTGCATGGGCGTGGCGCCGCCGACATGAAGGGCAGTCTTGCGGCTTTCATCACCGCCTGCGAGCGCTTTGTCAGTACTCATCCGGACCATCGCGGCTCTATAGCCTTGCTGATTACAAGCGATGAAGAGGGCCCGGCCCAGAACGGCACCGTGAAGGTAATTGAAGCCCTGGAAGCCCGCTCGGAAAAGATGGACTGGTGCCTGATAGGCGAGCCCTCCAGCACCCGGAACGTCGGAGACGTGATCAAAAATGGCCGGCGCGGCTCATTGCACGGTTATCTTACCGTTCAAGGGGTTCAGGGCCACGTAGCCTATCCGCACCTTGCGGACAACGCCGTTCATGCCGTTGCGCCAGCACTGCATACACTGGCTAACGAGTTCTGGGATAACGGCAACGATTATTTTCCGCCAACAACCTTTCAGATCACGAAAGTCGAAGCCGGCACCGGGAGCAACATCATTCCAGGCGAGTGCCTGGTGCACTTCAACTTTCGTTACTGCACTGAAAATACGGCGGAAAGCCTGGAAGAGCGAGTGGTAGCCGTTCTTGACCGGCACAATCTTAAGTACGATCTACACTGGCACCTCAGTGGCCGGCCCTTCCTGACCGACAAGGGCGCTCTGGTCGCGGCCTGCCAAAGCGCCATTCGCGACGTGACCGGGCGTGAAACGGAGCTTTCCACATCAGGCGGCACATCTGACGGGCGCTTTATCGCACCCACTGGAGCGCAAGTTGTGGAGCTCGGCCCGATCAACGCCACCATTCACAAGATAGACGAGTGCGTGAAAGCTGAAGATCTGGATACATTATCCCGGATCTATGAGCAGATACTTGTGGAATTGCTGGCTTGACTGGTTTTTTACAGACTGAATAGCGTACGCGAAATGCCGAGGCAGTTGCTTCGGCATTTTTTTATACAGCGTCAGTAATGGGGCGGAGGGGTTTCTTCCTCTTCACGCTTCAAGTGGGAGGGTGAAACATCTTTCAACTGGTTGTGTAATAACCGCTTTGCGTTCCAGAGCTCGCGGATATCCATTTCCTGTTTCGCTACCTGCTCGCTCAGGGTATTGATTATATCGTCCTGAAAGGCGAGCCGTGTTTCAAGCTCGTCCAGTCTGGCTTGCAGATCGTTATGGCTCATCGGGTACTGAAACTCCGTCACATATAATGGCTATTTGGTCAGCAGTCCGGATAATCTGCTATCATGCCGCTTTTGGCCGCCAGAGTTTCCGTTTTTCCGGAAATCAGGCGGTATTCACTGGCCGGGTGTGCGATTTTACCCGATATCCGGTTTTTTATCGTCAGCGTTAATAAATAATGGAGATTTCTCAGTCAATGCGTAATCCAGCCAAAGCGATCCTTGTTGCTCTCCTGATCGCGATTCCAGCACCATTGGTACTTGCCCTGCTGCTATCATTTACCCCCGCACCACTTCGCCTGATTGCCGTAGGCGAATTTGTAGAGGCTCTGGGCAGCACTCGTGGCATCGCCGCATACATCATCACCTTTATCGTTTTCGGCGTTGCCGGTTTTCTGGCCGTCGCCATTGCAGCCAGGCCCCAGCCTGCACGCAGCGCTTCACAGCGTGTAAGCTCGCCGTCACGGAATCAGGGTTCTACCCAGAACTATGCCGATGATGATGACGCCGACTATGATGACAACAGCCCGGAAGGCGACGAGGAAGGCACTGTAAAGTGGTTCAACGTTAAAAAGGGATTCGGTTTTATCGTTCGTGACAGCGGAGATGAAGTCTTCGTTCACTTCCGTGCTATTCGCGGAAGTGGTCGTCGGGTACTGCGGCAGGGCCAACTGGTTCGCTTCAGCGTGGTTGATGCGGACAAAGGCCTGCAGGCAGACAACGTTTCTATTCTGAGCGAATAAAACGTTCGTTGATGTAAAACAAAAGGCAGCCCTCAACTCATTGCGGGCTGCCTTTTTAATTTAACGCTATCCAGTTCCCTGTTATTTCAATTCCAGGCTACGAGCTGCTCACCCCGGCTGTCCAACCGCCACCACTTCTCATCTTCTGCAGGCTCACCCTCTTTCCACTCTCCCGGGCTGCAGCGGACTTCCGTATCCATAGCCCGCCATGCACTTCGGGCACAATCGAGATCACTGCTCCAGGGTAGCCGTTCGCCTTCGATAATCAGTGACGTATACCGCTTACCAAAAGCTTGCGGATACAGCGTTATTTTCAATTGGCCTTCATTAAAGTTGGCAGAGCCTTTGATGACCGACGAAACATCGCTGTCATCAAGCATTAATTGCCCAACATGGCTTTCCAGCCAACGGTTAACCGCGCCTGCTTCAAGGTCACGAATGTAGATTTCCAGATCCTGCACCCGCAGATTCTCCATGCTGATGATCACAATGGAGCACATAGTGAACCGGCCCGCGCCGCGCTGCAACCCAGCGCTCAAGTTCCTGGCGCAGATCCTCCAGAGTAAGCCGACGCAGCGCTCCGGCAGCTTTGCGCTCGTGCCATTCCACTTCCGTGGCGGCACGTAACAGGCTTACCTCTTCCAGTGCCTGCTCAATTTCATTCAGTGATTCCTGCCGTGCCAGCGCAACCAGGCTTTGGCGCCGGAGAGTGTTCGCCTGGCCAGAAAGCGCCACCGAATTTGCCGGGCCGCGACGGGCAAACAGGTCAAGTCGCGCCGCAGCGCGCTCCACCCATTGCAACATACCTCCTGGCGTGCTGACGCACCGGCTACGCCGGGAGGCCGCAAACTGAGCAACGGAGCAAGGCAACTGAATGTTCCAGCGGCGCTCAATAGCAGCCTGATGGGCGACAAGAATGGCCTTACGCTGCGCGACACTCGAAGGGCCCATGTTGAACGTCTCCAGCGCCCGGCCCAGCCGTTGTTCCAACAAGCCGCAGCTATCATCACTGCCCGATGTATCGGGCCCCAGAAGCAATAGCGGTCCCTGCCAGCGCAGAATCAGCTCCGAGGCAAGGCCGAAAGGACGCTCCATCAGAGCCAACAGGTCGGCCGGGGTTATATTATCAAGCACAAGAACGGGCCAGGGTGCTCTGGCAGCCGCCGGGATGACGGCAAGATCGCTGGCCATAAGCTCAGCTTCACGGCGCAGATCCATTTCAATATAGGGTTGCGTCAGCCACGACAGCAACGAGCTCAGCCAGGAGGACTTCCCTGCCCCGCGCTCACCTCTGATCCATACGAGAGAGTTCGGCGTTGCGGCAAGTGTGATGGCGACATCGTCCGCCAGCTCGGCCCATTCCGGGTCGATAATAACAATCGGCGCGGCTTCATGTTCTTCAATGCCGGATTGCTCGGGGCCTACAGCCGGGTCACCCGCTTCTGGCCAGCGTGAAACCTGTTCAAGAACCGCAACATAAGCCTTTCCCTGCAAACGTTCTGCCCTCCGGGCAAGCACCTCGAGGAGTTGAGGCCAGTCCAGCCAGGCGGGCGTGCCAAAGAATTCACGCGCGGCCGCCAACCAATAGATCAACTGGGAAGAAAGCAGGCCTTCACCACCCACCTCGGTCACAATGGGCTGCTCGCACTGGATGGTGCGGGTCAGCTCATCCATATCCACACCCGAGCCGCGCAGGAAGTTGCTCGCGGAGGGGCTGGAATCCAGCAGTGCAAGCAGGAAATCTTCTACCGTGATAACTGCCCCGCCACGGCGATCAACATGATCGCGAGCGCTCAGTAATGCAGTCTGACATTGAGGGGTAAGGCATCCCTGCCAATCTTCCATGAAACATCTCCCTGTTTTTTTGCATCATCCTGATGCCGTAGAAATTAAGTCGGTAATTTTGCTATTTACCAGGTTCCCGTATTTTCCATACTGACCCAAGGCTCCTTGGGCGCCAGCGCTTCACCTTTCTGAAGCAATTCCACGGATATGTTGTCTGGCGAACGGATAAACGCCATATGGCCGTCCCGAGGCGGGCGGTTGATAGTTACGCCATTCGCCTGCAGGGTCTCACACAAGGCATAAATATCATCCACCCGGTAGGCCACATGACCAAAGTTTCGGCCACCGGCATACTCTTCCGGATCCCAGTTGTAGGTCAACTCAAGCATTGGTGCTTTGTCTTCACGAGCACGGAATTCATCCTCACTCGCCGCAAGGAACACCAAGGTAAAGCGGCCTTTTTCGCTGCTCTTACGATCTATTTCGACCATACCGAGCAGATCGCAGAAAAAATGCAGTGTTTGCTCAAGATTACTTACACGGATCATTGTATGCAGATATTGCATGCCATCTCCTGTCGCTTCTTGGTTCATCGTGCCGGAGGCACCCGCGATTCAGCCACCATCCCGAAGTGCGCCTGGCCTTTATTAAGTAACAGTTTACGGTATTCTGAGCGAATGAATGCAAACCTTCCCTCTGAGCTGATTAATTCTTACCACACGCCAGCGATACGACACCTTGCATGGTTGTGTCAGGCACCGCAGCTGATGCGCTCGCCGATCACATTTGAGCCCGCACAACATGTGCCCTCAAACTATGCCGATATCCTCAAAGCCTGGGATCAGGATATTGAGGCAGCACCATCATTGCTGAGTGAACCACCGCAACGCCGGCTGGGTTTCTATTTCGAGCGACTCTACCAGGTTTTGCTCGAGGACTTGCTTGGCTGGCCTATCCTGCTGAAAAACCAACAGATCCAGTCAAGCGGGCGCACCATCGGCGAACTGGACTTCGTGGTGCACAACAAGAAAGATAATCGCATTGAGCACCATGAAATCGCGATCAAATTCTATCTCGGTGTTTCAGAGTACGCCGCTTCAACACTCTGGTACGGCCCCAACGCCCGTGATCGGCTTGATATGAAAACAACCAGCCTTCTCGAACAACAGAGCCGCCGCACACAACTACCCGAAACAATCGCACTGCTCGCGGAATCCCGTATAGCAGGCCCGCTGACCCCGCGAATTTTCATGCCAGGGTATCTTTTCTACCCCGACGATCAGCCTGCGGTAACGCCGAATTATGTTCCGGCAGGGCATCTTCGCGGGTGCTGGATGTACGCCCACGACGTGAGGGCGATAGACACGTCTCAATGGGTTGTACTAAACAAACCGCATTGGATTGGCAACTGGTTTCAGAGTGAGCCGCCGGAGACAGAGCATACCCGGGAAGCTCTGAAGCGTGTCGAGAACAAATCCGTTCCGCAACTGTTCGCAGTGCTGCGGGAAGATCGCCAAACGGGTAACTGGCTCGAAACCGACCGGGTGTTTGTGGTGCCAGAAACCTGGCCCTGAAATTCCTGCCAAGACTCTTGCGCAAAAACTTTATCCATCCAGCAAGTCTCGCGCCCATGCGGGCAACGTCTCACAGTAGCTCTGCCACTCGCCGTTTTCCCAGACGGCAACACGAACAAAGGGCTGATCCAGGCTGGAATTATCAACAAGATGTAGCTCATCCGCCAGCCCGACGCATTCACGCAAGTTGGCGTACGTTCTCGGAATCCTGCTCTCTATTTTTTTCTCCGGCACGTTGTGGCCACCAGACTGTACGCGAGTGGTGACGCGGGCCTTGTTCAGCGCGGTGGTTTCCAGATGAAAATAGAACATTCGGATACGGAAACCTGCCGCCTTCGCAGCCCCCAAAAAATCTATTTTAGAAGGGTGAGAAAAAACCGTTTCAAAACAGAAACTCTGGCGCTCTTTCAGAAGACGGAACCGCTCTTTCTCAGCAATCAGAGCCGCCTCGTAACTGTGCTTTTCGGGAAAATCAGGCCAAAGGCTGCGCGCAATATTATCTGCATTGACCAAAGGAATACTGCGCCGGGCAAGAAAGCGCTCATAAAACGTAGACTTGCCCGCACCATTACCACCAACGAGCAGCCAAAGCTCAGGCTGCATCGTCGCGGTCGCTCACGGCTTCAAACCGCCCATTGCGGAATTGGCCGATCTGGCGCATACCATCGGGGTAAATAGCTTCCAGGTACCCAGGTTTGTCAGCGGCGGCCTGATAAACCGTCCGCCCCCGAGCAATCGAGCGGCTCAATTCGCCGCTGTCGCGGGCCTGATTCACTTCTGCCCACAAATCATCACTCGTGACCGTTTCCGGAACCACTGGCTCCACCTTCACGCGCCGAATGCCCTGAAGAATGGCAATTAAATCCTCCGCGCTTACCTCCCCCGCAACCACACGACCTATCTCGGCCCAATACTCGATCTGTTTGGGTGTAGAGCGGCGGTGGACCTGCCCCTCGGCAGCGGCGTGACGGACCAGATTATCATCCAGACGAATGGCGATAGTCATGTGAACCTCCAATGGCTTGGCCTTTAATATTTACAGATTACCACGAGCGTTGCGCTTTGCAACAATTGTCACAAATAGATCATGCATCCAAGAGCTCAAGCAAGCCCTGTTCTTTGCTCATGCCGTCATCGCTCTCCTGGAGATGGCCTCGTCGCTTACGAGTGCAAAAATTTCCAGGGTGGACTTGCCGGGATGTATCTTTTGCAACTCCAATACACGCCTGCTCTGGCGCTTCAGCTCCTCGCTCGGCACCGCCCATTGGTTTTCCGGGAGTGCTTCAGACCAATCAGACATTGCCTTTGGCAAGGTCTTTCGGCTCACGCGTTTGATCTTTTGGACCTCCCATTCCACCAGCCGGTTCGGGATCGTCCAGAAGGTCACAAGGTGGTATAGGTACCAGCCGATCAGGTAGAACATTCCCCGCTTGCCTTGCCTGTATTCGCAATGGAGGCGTTTGCGGGCGTTGCGGAAGACATGAACGCCTTCCCACGGCGGATCGTCCGGGCCTTGAAGTTCCAGTGGGTCCTGGATTTCTTTCAGGGTGTGCACTTCATATTCCATGTACGCCCGGATCGCTTCCCAGTTGCTGATGGCCAGCGGCAGGCCCGGGGTTTCAAACTCCAGGGTATATTTCTCACCCGTTTCCGGGTGATAGAAGCCAATGCCGAAGCCGTACTGGCGTTGCACGCCATATTCCGTAGCGCCTTGTGCTTCTGTGACCCAGGCGACCAAGTCTTCCCAAGGGACGAAGATCGGTTCTTTCTGGCCCTCAGGTACAAAACATACTTCACGGCGTTGGCGATTGAAGCGGGTGGGGATTACGGATTCATGTTTCAGGTGCTCTCGGTGCCAGATACCAAGACCAACCAAGAGGAAGAAACTACATCCCCAAATGGCAAGTGGGAAAGTGATGTCAAAAACGCCCCAGAAAGCATGGACTCCATCAGGCCAACCGTTCCCTAACCAATAAAACAACAAAAAGGACATCAGGGGAATGATAAAAACTGTGAACAAAAACAATCCCAAAGGTCCGCCCAACACTATTTGCAAACCAAACACCGGCGTCACCGCCGTTCCAAAGTCCAGGTAGCCATCATTAACTTCCCCCACCGCATGGCCATGATCCAACGGCGGCAGGCCTGTTGGCAGCGGTCTGGGTGATAAAAAAGTCAGCCGCCCGCTTGGGAAAGGCTCGGAACGACCGGCACGTGGCAGTTGTTCTGACGGATTGGTTTTCGAGTTCATTAAAGGTTATCCATCACTAGAAGTGGCTGGCGGAGCTGCCACCAGGAAATCTCAGCTTTCGGTGTGTTTTGCACGGGTGTCAGGGGATATCGATTGTCTGGGGTGGCCTTCAGCATATACACAACACCTGAGTATGCCCCACTTGGTTGCAGAGTCTCGAGCTTGAGCATCAGGCCGAGATCTCGGGTTCGGATACCATGTTTAGTTTTCTCATGGGCCGGTGGCCTGAAATTCAGTTGCAGATGCTCGACACCATCCGGCTGTTCGAGGTTAGCCAGGATCGCACCGGTACAAGGTACCCAGGTTTCTGGATGGAGGAAAAACATCCCCCTCTGCCCTGGCTGGATTCGCCATGCGGCGACCGACACCCGGTGAAGCGGCTCACCCACCAGGGAATCCAGCAGGCTATCCGCAGGCAAGCCGTAGCAGTTTAACTGTAGCCTTGAAGGTTCTTCATCTTCCCCTGGTATTTCGTCAAGAGTGACACTGTCGCCAATCCGGGCAAAAGCCTCTCCGTAGTCTTCAAGCGACCCTTTGTGTATCTGCTCGGACTCCCGAGACCAAGGCGTAGTTTGCAGCCATTTATCCCGCTCGCTCAGATTGTAACGGTTATACACCCAGGTGCCGCCCAGTTCAAAAACCGTGAATATTAGTCCCGCCACGTTGAGACGAGCAAACAGGCCGGACAAGGTTCGGCCTGCAGTCGCCCAGGCTTTTGCCCGAGCGACTCCCTTACTGGCGCGGCTGACAGCGAGCCCCGAACGTGCGGTGCGCACAAATCCGTAAAAATTTGTAACGGCCAGTCCCCCGCTGCCGATCATACCCAACACCGCACCAGTCTGTGCTTCAGCATTGCCGGTCTGAACCGCTCGAAGCCAGTTTTCTCGATGTTTATAGGTGCTAAGAGCTGAACTGAAAGCCCCCGCTCCAAAAGCAAAAATGCCCAGCCCTAAGTGCAACTTACCCATCCGCATATGAACACGCTCAACAGCACTACTTTGCCAAGCACTGGCTAGAACCTTAACCCTTGCGTTGTACGCTGTATCCATCAAGCCCTGTGCGGCCAAGAAACCTGCACCTGATGTAGCAAGGGCACTTTCCGCAACTCGAACATAACTACGCTCAGCCACATTTTGGGCCCTGGCCTCGCCAACGGCACCAACAAGATTAACCAGTTGCGCTACGAACACCAAAAACCCAAGCCCATCCCCCATCAAATTCACCCGGGGAGCCGAGGCCAGACCCTGCCGGAAATGCCCGACCAAGCGCCCCAGCTCCTGCTGATCCAATGCCGGCAAAATCAACGTCAGGCCGGCACGGCCGGTGGTTGCTGTTTCCAGTTTCAGGCCGGTGTCGATTTCCTCAACCGGGCTGATAGCAGCGGCTACGTGCTTACCAATTTCACGGTGCTCTTCACGGGTGGCCTTGAATTCAGCCACCAGCCCTATGGCTCTTTCGGAACGATGGCCGTGTGTTGATTTGGCAACATCATGGTCGTTCTGCAGCTGTTTCATCCGTTGATCAAGCTGCAGCATCTTTCTGAGGTTTTCCCGGAACGTCGCCAGCTCAGTGCTCGAAGCGATGCGAAATTCCGCTTTACCCTGGCCTATGGCATCCAGCATGCCTCGCTTGAAAAAATACGGCAGATCCCGGAAGAGATCGTCCAGCTCAGGCAAGGTCTGGCTTTCGATCGCTTTGTACAGCTCGCCAATAGCGCGCCCCTTGGCCAGGGCAATAGCCGGAGTGATGGTATCCCCCACTGCCTCTGCTTTATATTGAATTAACCGCGAGTAGTTGGAAAAATCCGGGAGCTTATCCTTTTCTGCTGCTCTTATGCGCTTTACCCAGTCCGCCGCTCGAGTTACCACCGCATAGCCGGCAGAACCAACTGCCATATAAGCTTTCGCCAGTTCACCATCTGCGGACCGGTCGTTCTTTGGCAAGGTCTGAAACAATAGGCGACTGTACTGAGGGTTCTGTTTCAGCCACTCCAGTACGCCTTTACTCGCCTCATCAGAACGGCAGATGTCTTTAAGGCAGGCGTATTCCAGATCCAGGGCGGCCTCGAGTTGCGCCTTGTCTTCCGGGTCAAAATACCACGCTGCATCGTGATAGCGATTGTCTGTCAGAAGCTTGACACGGTCATCGGTTATAGCCGTCAGTAGCGCCTGCCAGCGAGCAAGCTTGGTACGCTGGGCAACCATGAACTGATCCATAGCGTCACGATCGATAAGATCATTGACCCCACGGTGGCCGAAACCTTGCCCTTCCAGAATCATCTTCAGGTGGTCGCGGTAGTTCTTCTCCAGAGCAGCAATGCCGTCAATGTGGGAGTCCACAAAATCCGGCGGCATCCCCTCCATGGCTTGTCGCAGATACCACTCGTCCACCGCTCTCTGCATTTTTGGAATAATGCTGTAAGCGTTAGTCCGGTTGGCTGTCCCCCGAATAGCTTCAACTCTCACTTTGACCTCAGCTGGAAGCGAGGGGTCGTTAGGGCCGGGCCGCTTCTCGCCTTCCAATTGTCTCAAGGCCGCCAGCAAGGCCGACTGGGTACCTGAACGATCGCTTTCAGACATGGCATCCAGATCCTGCTGCATGGACGCAATGGCAGGATGATCCGAGTTTGCCATCATGGAACCCAGGCCTTGTTCATCCAGCAAGGTCATGGATTCGATCAATGTGCCAAGAAAGTAATCTCGTTCGCTGTCTCCATCTTCTGTCCAGCTCTCAATCCATCCAACCACATCGTCCTGATGCTGAGCAAGATCCAGCATAACGCCCACATCGTCTCTCAAAACCAGGCAGAGGCAGTTGGAGGTATCGTCGATGTCTTGCTGCTTTATCAGCTTGCCGAACCGGCTTCTGTGGTAATAGGGCTGATTTTCCCAGTGATAGGGTTCGCCTTCCTGTGGATGGGCACCTTCGACTGACTCCGGCGAATCGTCTTCGGCAAATTCGGCTACTCGTGCTTTCGCCTGATCCGGTGTGAGAAGAAATTTTCCGCCACTCAGCGGTGAGGCGCTAGCGAGGTCGATTTTCTGTAACAATGCATCACGCTCTTTCGGGTCATCCAGTACCTGCGCTTTTTTGCGCGCTGTCCACGCCATCTCACAAAAAGTGACATACAGCGTGTGAAACGCAGGGTACTCGAGCCTGCCACCGTTATGCCCTGTCAGATCTCCGTCTTCATGCAGATATTCGTGAAGCTCCTCTGAATCAGCATCCAATACATAAATATAGCCATGCCGCGGAAGGCGATAACCGATGGGCCGGGAGCTCAACGAGTATGGATAGCCTGGGTCGGTATCGACGGGTGCGATTTCCACTCTGCCGTAACGAACAGGCAGCAGGTGAACAGTTTTCAGCAATGGACAGGAGGCAGGCTCATCAATAGACGTGCCTGGCTGTTCCCAGCACAACAGATCACTGCTTGTTCGGTCATTAACGGGGCGTTGTATCCTTGCCATCATTCATCCTCGATCCATCGGGAATGCGGGTTCAATAGCGGCCTTTCCGGCTGCTTGGCTGGGCAGTGTAGCGAACAGGAATTGCATAGCCTCTCGCAGGCTGCTGCATCCATTGCCAAGTGCCTCATCCAGTGTTTTACGGAGTGCCGGATAGGCCTCACGCAATTGAGGCCCACCTAACTGATTGCGTACTGGCTCCTCAAGGCTGTTCCATATGTGCAGCGCGTCTTTGCGCCGATTAAAGGCTTCGAAAGCACCCCTCAGTTCCTGCGAAACGGTAAGTTCTTTTATGTGATCAATCCCAGTGCGTGGCGCAACTGCTGGCGGCTTGATCGTTTGCCACTGCTCGCTGACAAGATCCGGAACGATCAGCCGATCCACGATACTACTTGAAGGACAGGTCAAATTGTTCCCGATAACCAACCGCGCCAGCGCCGGATGAGCAATACGCATCAGCTCTTCACACTCGGGGGCCGTTTTGATCTGCAGATGAGACCGCATCCAGCGGCTAAAGGTCGTACGATCTGTGGCAGAAACCAGCAAGTAGCCTTGCTCTTGTGTAGGTCCCTGCTCCAGAAACCCCTTCAGCACTGAGTCCTCCGGCCCGCTTAACCAAACGAGCCAGGGGGACAGGTCCGAAATCACCTCCCAGCGAGTTGCAGCGTACAAGCACTCTGCACTGATCGGCTGATCGCCAGCCCACTGGTATATCTGTTTGCCAAGCTCCGGGATAGCGACACCATCCAGGATAAGCCCAACAGCGGAATGATCCGGCCAGTGGAGGTGATCAAACGGCGAATCAGAAATCGGGAAGCCATCCGGATTCATGAGTTACTCGCCTCACAGAGAGGGCAAATTGCATTGCCTTTCCTGAGCGCAGCCACTTGGGACTCTACATTGATTGCCCGGGCGTTTTCTCTCTGCCCTACGCCCACTAACATCACGTTCGACGGCGCGACTGGCTGGTCGCCATCAATCAACTGCGGCATTTCCGGTATAACAGCCCCCTGCCCCGAACCACACCCCGGGCTCCCCCCGGAATTAATCTTGATCCCCGGCCCACTGAGCGTCACACCGCTGGGATCCAACTTTATAAAGCTGCCGCCGCCGACAATGGTGAGTTCAACACCTGCGTCCAGCACGACTTTGGCGCCAGCCTTGTAGTGAACCTCATTGCCAGCCTCACACAGCGTCGCGCTGCCGGATTTCTGGTGCAGAGTGCCACCAATGTTCCGGCTGCAATCAGCCCCAACGGTCTGCCGTTTTTCGCCATCAATGGTTGTGTGGTCGTTGTTTTTTACATAGCTGAAACGATTATTCTCAACGGTCAGGTGGCTGTCGTTGTTGATGACTTCCGTGCGGTTGTTTTCGGTGAGCAGGTCCAGATCATTCTGGGCGTGGATGTAGACCTGTTCTTTATCGGCTTCGTCTTCAAACCGCAATTCGTTGCTGCCCTCGCCCTTGTGGGTCTGGGTTTTCAGGGTGGTGCGGGTTTTGTGTTCCGGCAACGCATAAGGCGGAGTATTGGTAGCGTGGTAGGTGCGGCCGGTGATGATGGGCTGGTCCGGGTCGCCGTCGAGGAAGGAGACGATGACTTCGTTGCCAAT